>NZ_JAVKCA010000025.1:0-138011 GCF_040222955.1 Marinoscillum sp.
CATCCTGGATGGCTCAGACGTACCACTCCCACTTGACTTTATCTCCTTCTCAGGTACCGCTCTAAATGAGAATGTGACCCTCAAATGGACAACCGCCAATGAAGTCAATGTCAGCCACTTCGAAGTGCTACACAGCACCGCTGGCCAGGACTTCAAAGTGCTAGGCACCGTACAGGCCGTCAACATCAAGGAGCTGGTCAATGATTATCAGTTTACCCATCAGAATGCACCTGACGGATACAACTTCTACAGGATCAGGGAAGTAGATCTCGATGGATTTGAAGGATTTACTGAAATCATCAATGTCGTGGTGGAAGCTTCCAACATCAGCTGGACCCTCTACCCTAACCCGGCACAGGACCATCTGTCCATCAGGTCTACGGTGGTCATCCCTGACAGCAGGGTGATGATCATGGATGTGACCGGCAGAACGCTCTATAACCAGCACATCAGTTTTGAGTCCAAAGCAGTCGAACTCGATCTTTCCAGACTTGGTGCAGGCGTTTATCACATCATTATCGAACTGCCAGATTCCAAAAAGTCTTTCAGGGTGATAAAGAAATAAAAAAAGAGCGCGGCGGCCGATTCCTCGGCCGCCGCGCTCTTTTCACCCCTTGATGGGTCTCTTAATTCTCTTTTTTGAATGAACTAAGTACTTTCTGATCTTCTTCTTTCGATCCAAGTCCCAGCCAGTCCAAAGTCGAGCGGTACATGATGTTTTCCAGGTCATCTTCAGGCAAATTCATTTCCTCGATAAACTTACCAATCTCTAAATCGCCCAGTGGAAAGGGGTAATCAGAACCCAGACATACTTTATCCGACCCTATGAGTTTGATGACATAATCGAGCAGCATAGGGTCATGGGTAATGCTGTCCACCCAAAATTTACCAAGGTACTCCCTCGGATTTACATTATTGTGTACTGCCACCAAATCGGGGCGGCATTCAAATCCTCGCTCCAGCCTGCCAATGGTGGTCAAAAAAGATCCCCCCGCATGTGCAAAGCATACGCGCAGTTTAGGATATCTGGCAAACACCCCACCAAAGATCATAGAAGCGACGGCTCGGGCAGTCTCTGCGGGCATCCCCACCAGCCAGGGTAACCAGTACTTTTCCATATCGGCTTTACCCATCATATCCCAGGGATGAACCAATACAGCCATATCCAACTTTTCGCAAGCTTCGAAAAACTCAAAAAACCGGGGTTTGCTCAGGTTATGTTGATTGATATTAGAACCAATCTGCACCCCGGGGAGTCCCAATTCCTTCATTCGCTCCAGCTCCCCAATGGCCATGTCCACATCCTGCATAGGCACCGTACCCAGACCTATATAATGCTTAGGGTGTCTCTCCACTACCTCAGCTATGTGATCATTCAAAAACATAGAAAGGTCCAGGCAATCCTTTGGTTCAGCCCAGTAGCTAAACATCACCGGGATGGTGCAAACTACCTGTATTTTTGTGTTGAATTTTTCATAATCCCGGATTCGAACCTCCGGATCCCAGCAGTTCTCTTCTATTTCTCTGAAAAACTTATCCCCCTTCATCATCAGGGCAGCTCCCTGTCGGTGATGGAGCAAGCTGATAAACTCACCATATCCAAATTTCTCCGCAAAATTGGGGAGCTTCTCCGGCAGGATATGCGTATGCATGTCTATTTTAAGTGGGGTCTTGGGTGCTGTCATTCCTCAAAAATAATAAATCCTATCGGCAATACTTCTTTAGTACCTTCTCAGCTTGTAGCATTCCCAGCGTATTCGCTCTTTGCAGGTAATGACAAGCCTCCTCCGCATTGTCCATCTCCAGGTAAGACATGGCGCCATTGTACCATACCATCCCATTGGTGGGGTCTGCTGTCAGGTATTGATTGTAATACGCTGCTGCGCGCTCAAAATTCTTTTCATAAAAATAAGAATTGCCTATGAGGTAGTAGATTTCTATCCTGCCCGGCTCCAGTCTACTTGCCTCATTAAAATCTGCACGAGCGGGCACAAACTGATTCATTTTTAGTAAAATCCGCCCCCGGTTGATATATGAAAGTGCATCGGCATCATCATTTTCAATGCTCCTGTCAAAGTACTTTTTAGCCAAAATATAATTCCCTTCAGACATGGCCCGTGACGCCAAAAGGCTCAAAGTGGGTCCAAAGCTCTCCTCTCCCAGGAGATCGTCAGGCAACGCTACAGACGGATCGAGTAGTGCCAGGTTATACCAGGCCAGCTGATTTCCCCGATCAATAGCGATGGCCAGTTTCAAATCTGCCAACGCACCCTCCTGGTTATTCATTTTCTCGTGAAGTAGTGCCCTGCTAATCAGATAAGCTGTAAGAGTATCCATCCGGAGTGCCTCATTGTAATCAGCCAGTGCCGCATCATACTCGCCCAGTTTCTCGCTGGCCTGCCCGCGGTAATGAAAAAGCTTTGACCTCAGGTTATTCACAGATAGAATCTGATTCTGTTCCTGACCACTTGGGTCCACCTCAAAATACACCCCCCGGGTTTGTGTCACTCCCTCTGTATTGATCAAAACACTCAGATCAGCATGTGCCTGTGCAGGATCTCCATAGTTCAAATAAATAATAGCCTTCTGAAAAATGGCCTCATCATACCTCGGATCCAGCTTGAGCGTGGCTTCATAGGAGGAGACCGCCCGCAGGTCCCGGCCCATGGCTTCATGAACCAGGCCACTCAGATATGCAGCATTTGCCGTGGGCGTGAGCTGCATGGACCGGTTTACCAGATCAAGTGCTTCATTGTAATTTCGGGTTCGGTACGCCTGCTGCGCCTGCTCATATAGCTCCTCAGCTCGCTGGTATTTTGACTGAGCCTGGACCGAAACCGTCACCAAAAAAAGACCCAACCATAGGACATAATTTCTCAACATACTTACTCAAACGAAATATTGAACGCTGGTTTTATATTTTCCTTTTTTAAATTCCTTTCAAAGTCGACCAATACATCCCGAAAATTACGTTCACTGAATGCTTTGAAGAAATTCTGCGTTCTGAGTCCAGTAGCCACCAGCTGGCTCTTCAGGATCGATTGAGGCTTTAAGTCAAGAATATCAGCCAAATTCTCCCCGAGGAGATAATACATCAGGCTTTCTGGGCTAATCCCTTTTACACCCATTGAAGACAGGTAAGCGACCAGCACTTTGGTCAACTCCACACCTCCTTCACTTTTTTTGAATTCCCGTCTGCGAATACCCCGCTCCAGCACACTTGCCGACTGCATGTTTTGCGGCAAGTATTCTTTCCTTATTCCCATCAGTCCGCCAATATATACCCAAAGTTGATAATACTCCTCAGCGGTAATTTTATCCACGCTCACGCCTATTTTCCTTAGTCCACGAATCACGATCAGCGAAAATGAAAGCATTGTCGCCAACATATCCTCCTGATTGATGGGGGTTTCATCCCGGATAGAATGACTTGCATAGTACCTGGCTGCTGCATGCATCAGCCGGACCTTTAAAATGGACGCCAGCCCTCCTCCCTGAGGAGTAAAAGCATCAACCCTGCATACATCAAAAACGAATTGAGCGGTCTCAATCAGGCGTAGTTCCGGGTTTTCCCGAATTTTCCGGGATTGCATCAAAACCCGTACTCCGTTGGCACCGGCATAGCAATAAGGTAAAGAATAGAGGCCCAAAATGGTCAGGATTTCCATGCAGTATCGCTCGAAAAACCGCGCTCCGGAATTGAGGTGGTACACAACATCAGGGTCGGGCATATCAAATTGCCGGACAAGTGTAGAAAATGCTCCGTGGTGATCAGCAAAGTCGATCAACCTGGCATTTTGGGTCACCGTTAGGAAATGTTGGTACTGTGCGGGGTGAGCCTTGAGCCATAGGAAAGCTTCATCAGCCATTTCATCACTCTGATATCTATGGGCGTGCTTGTTCATACTGTATAGGATATACCGTATGAACTATCGTCAGAAAGAAATGATTAATAAACTTGCTTGATGGTCATGCCGCTCTCTTTGGAGAGATGCTGAAATTTACCATTTTCATACCGGTAAAAGCTCACGGCCATTACCAGAAAAAGAGCCATCTGATCAGGCAATTCCTTCAGATCCAGTGAAACCTGTGCGGTCATCGGCTCAATGGGAATTTTCAGTAAGGGAAGCATGGGACTCTCATAAGAACCATATTTACCATGAAATTCCTTATTTACTGCGCGGTATACCTTCTCACCCATATCATATTGATAATCTGACAAAGCCACCAAACGTGCATTGATCTTGAAATTTGTAGCCTCCTTGGGCTTTTTGAAAGTGGTTTCCGGAATAAAGGCTGGAAAGTGTAAGATCACCTGTCCTTTTCTGCTGCCGGACTTTACAAAATACTTGGCTCCAAAAATATCCTCGTAAGGCGCTGTGGTGTTGAACTCGAAACCATTCAGGTTGTGCCCATGCTTGCTGAGGTACAATGGTCGGGTACCTGATTTTCCCTCTTCGAATGTAGCAATGTTTCTAAACTGAGCAGTCAGCCTACCGGATACATAGGTTTCACATATCTCCGACATTCCTTCGGACAGGGAATTTCTCAGAACCTTAGACATCATGGAGGCAACTCCAAATTCCTTTTGGTTGTTTCTCAGTTCTTCGTATGTGGCTTTGTTTTTAATGTCTTCCGCTGAAGGTCCTCCTTTTTTGGCCAGGATGCTGCCATCCACGCCCTTGATTTGGTAAACACGATAACCTTTGGGAATCTTCTGGTCGAGAGTAGATTCAGTACTAATTTTCATTCGCTGATTAGGTTGTTGATTGGTTGATCAAATTCTAGTGTGGGAATATAAATAAACAAACAATTAAATGAAAGAATATACTTCTAAAATCCTTTAAGCACTCCATTTTTTGTCACTGATAAACAATCAGTTATCCTTGTACCATCTCTTCACCTATGAAATCCTTTGAAAAAAACTTTTCTCAGGTAATACGTTACATATCTTCCAAAAAATGATTCATATCGAAACAAATTTTTCATTTTTGCCTTTAGTATAAAATGAAATCAAAGAAGGTATGAAAAAATATTTTGGCGAAAATTTGAAGAATGATCTTCCTGCAGGAATGGTTGTGTGGCTTGTAGCGCTACCTCTTTGCCTGGGAATTGCTCTGGCTTCAGGAGCGCCACTTTTCTCAGGTATCATTGCAGGCATTGTTGGAGGTATAGTGGTGGGTTCACTGAGTGGTTCCCAGCTAAGTGTCAGCGGACCTGCCGCCGGACTTACTGTGATAGTGCTCAACGCCATAGAATCGCTCGGGACTTTTGAATCCTTTCTTCTTGCTGTTTTTCTTGCCGGTCTTATCCAGTTCATCCTTGGGATCCTCAAGGCAGGAATTATTGGTCACTTTTTTCCCTCGTCGGTCATCAAAGGCATGCTTTCTGCCATTGGACTTATATTGATACTAAAGCAGATACCACATGCTCTGGGTGACGACCGTGACTATGAAGGTGATGAAAGTTTTTATCAACCAGATGGTGAAAACACATTCACAGAGATTATCATGGCCATTCAGAACATTGACAAAGGGGCATTGATTATCAGCCTGATTGCGATCAGCATTTTGATCTTATGGGAAAGACCATTTATGAAACGACAGAAATGGACCAATGTGATCCCGGGTCCGCTGGTCGCCGTAGCATGGGGTGTTCTTGCCAATGCCGTTCTGTTTCGCCAGTTTCTCCCTGACCTTTCACTTTCGGGCAAGCACCTGGTTACCTTGCCTATCAGTAGCTCTGTTTCGGAGTTTCTTGGGTTTCTCACCATGCCCGACTTTTCACAATTCCTGAACGTGAACGTTTACATCACGGCTTTCACCATTGCCATAGTAGCTAGCCTGGAAACCCTGTTGAGCCTGGATGCGGTAGACAAACTGGATCCCTATAAAAGAATTGCAGGGACAAATCAGGAACTCAAAGCTCAGGGTACAGGTAATATGGTTTCGGGTCTCCTGGGAGGACTACCCGTCACAGCCGTAATCGTACGAAGTACTGCCAATATCAGTTCAGGTGGTCAAACGAAGGTTTCCGCTGTTTTCCATGGCCTCTTGCTGGCCATGTCGGTGATTTTCTTTCCAGAATTTCTTAATATGATCCCTTTATCAGCATTGGCCGCCGTGCTCCTGCTGGTAGGCTACAAACTCAGTAAACCAAGCATTTTCAAAGACCTATATGCCAAAGGAACTTCGCAGTTTTTACCCTTCGTGATCACCATACTGGCCATTCTTTTTACAGACCTACTCATTGGTATTACCATAGGTATAGTCGTAGGCCTGTACTATGTAGTGAAGGCCAACCTTCATCAGGCCATTACCATGAAAGAATTAGGGCCGGACAACTTTGTGATCACCCTGGAAAAGGATGTAAGCTTTCTCAATAAGGCGTTTTTAAGAAAAACCTTAAGAGCGATTCCACCCAAGTCACATGTCGTTTTTGACGAAACGGAATCCATTTTCATTGATGAAGACATTTTGGAGACCATCGAGGATTTCAAGAAGACAGCAATCAGTGAGGGGATCACCATTAAAGTGAAGCCGGCACCCAATACAAAAAACACGAAATTGACAAAGGTGTAATCTCATCTGCAGAATATTGACTAGCTTATCCGCAATGATTTGGATCAAGAACCTGCGTACAGGAGTGCTGGTGCTCATTTTGCTGGTGAGTGGATCGGTCATTTCGGGATGTCATGCTTCTTACTATAAGATTCCCATCACCAAATCGAGAAAACACTTTCGACCATATGATGACAAAAAGGATCGTGGTAAAAAGCGTGTCCACATCAAAAAATATAAATCCCTAAACCGTTCCAAGAAAATCAATGACCAGTAGGATTTACATACTGTTAGTACTGGCGCTTTCCTTTTCCTCCTGTAACCTGACCACCACACCCAGGGAGGGTGCATTGGGTGATCATGCCATGGTGGTTTCGGCACATCCTTTATCTACTGAGGCTGGTCTCAATATTCTTAAGCAGGGCGGAAATGCCATTGATGCGGCTGTAACTACTCAATTTGCACTGGCTGTGGTATACCCACGGGCAGGTAATATCGGTGGCGGGGGTTTCTCAGTGATCAGGCTGGCCGATGGGCGCATAGCCGCACTCGATTTCAGAGAGAAAGCTCCAGAACAGGCTGATAGACAGATGTTTCAGGATTCTTTGGGCAACGTGACGGGTGAACTAAGCACTATCGGACACCTGGCAGCGGGTGTGCCCGGAAGTGTGGCTGGCATGTGGGAGTTACACCAAAAATACGGCAGTCTTCCCTGGGCAGACCTTGTACAACCAGCTATCGACCTGGCTTTCGAAGGGTTCCTGATTACCGAAAATGAAGCCGAAGCTTTGAATGAAAAGCAGGATGATTTCAGGCGTGCCAACCACTATCGTCCGTGGGTGGTCAGAGAAAACGGATGGGAAGCCAATGATTATGTGAATCAGCCACAGCTGGCTGCCACCCTTTCATTCATCCGGGATTCGGGTAGAGATGGTTTTTACAAAGGAATTGTGGCCCAACAAATTGTGCAGGAAATGCAACGGGGTGATGGCCTGGTGACACATGAAGATTTACAAAACTATGAGGCCATCTGGAGAACCCCGCTGGTGGGCACATACAGAGGGCACAGAGTCATCAGCATGCCTCCGCCCTCCAGTGGAGGGGTAGCCGTATTACAAATGCTCCAGGGGGCAGAATTACTGAATGTTGGCCAATATGAACACAACTCCACAAAGGCCGTGCATCTCATGGCCGAAATAGAACGCAGGGTATTTGCCGACAGGGCCAGCCACCTCGGAGATCCGGACTATTTCCAGGTTCCCATCCAACAGCTCCTGAGTTCGGATTATAACACATCCAGATTCTCTGACATTTCCATTCATCAAACCACCCCGTCGGCCAGTATACAGGGTGGTAACGTTCCTTATGAGTCCCCTGAGACCACCCATTTTTCCATTGTAGATGCTGATGGAAACGCCATCTCCACCACGACCACCCTGAATCTCAACTACGGTTGTAAAGTGTGGGTAAAAGGCGCGGGCTTTGTACTGAACAATGAGATGGATGACTTCAGCTCCAAGCCGGGAGTTCCCAATTTTTTCGGGCTGATCGGGGCAGAAGCCAATGCCATTGCCCCGGGGAAAAGAATGCTCAGCTCTATGACCCCCACTATTGTAGAAAAAGATGGAGCACTCAAAATGGTACTGGGATCACCCGGAGGAGCCACCATCCTCACGTCTGTCTTCCAGACCATACTCAATGTGGTGGACTATGACATGACCATGCAGGAGGCTGTATCAGCCAAAAAGGTTCATCACCAGTGGCTCCCGGACCAGATCAAAGCCGAGACTGACGCCATCAGCCTGAAAACCATAGAAGAGTTGGAGGCGCTCGGTCATTCCTTTGAGTTTGTCGACAAAATAGGTCGCAATGACTGTATCCTGGTACGTGATGATGGCCGACTGGAAGGAGGAGCTGACCCCCGTGGTGACGACAAAGCTGCGGGCTTTTAATCACGAACCACCTCAAACTCCACACGCCTGTTCAACTTTCTGGAAGCTTCGTCGGCATTGCTGGCGATGGGCCTTGATCCTCCATATCCCTCCCCGCTAATCCTTTCCGCAGCAATACCCCCGGACACCAGATACTCCGTCACAGCGATCACGCGCTCCTTAGACAGGTACACATTGAGCTGTTCGTTACCCACGTTATCCGTATGCCCTTTGAGGAAAATCTTTACGTCAGGATTTTCATTCATCATTTCTACGACCAGATCAAGTTCTTCTTCTGACCCTTCCACAAAATTGGCCGTCCCCCTGTAGAAAAGTACATGCTCCAGCGTGATGGTATTGCCTGTAGACAATGGATCCAGCATCACTTTCACAGGCACCCCCGAAGCAAAGTCATCTCTGGAAAAAATCCTCTTGGAGGACAAATAACCATCAGCTTTAAATTCGAAATTCAAGGGCTGACCCAGGTCCTGTATTTGTACCTCCCCCTGGTCACCTGATGGGTAAATGGTGGTGTCTCCCTCCAGCACTACATGTGCTGTGCCCTGTAAAGGTTCACCGGAAATTTTATCTAGCAGGTAGAGTGTCAAAAATACTTCCTCCTCTGAGGTGGCCACCATACTCACCAGGGTATCGGCTGCTACTGCCGCCACAATATCCGATGTTATCTTGATTCGTTTGATATCCCCATAGCCGTCACTATTCTGGGTAGAAACAAAATAGGCGTAATCTGAATCATTTCTGAAAGTAAAAGAAGTTTCAGACCCTGAGGTGTTCACAGCCGTTCCCAGGTTCTTGGGTGAGGACCAATTCTGCCAGGTATCGTCCAGTCTGGTGGACTGGAAAATATCAAAACTCCCCTGGCCACCAAGGCCATTGGAAGCAAAGTAAAGCGTCCGGTTATCCTCAGCCAGAAATGGGGTCAACTCCTGCAGTGGCGTATTCACCACACTGCCCAGATTTTTGGGCGCTGACCATGAACCGTCAGGCTGAAGTTGGCAGACAAACAAGTCATCTACTCCATACCCCAGGTTGTTTTCAAGGCTAAGTAGCAGGTACCTGCCATCGGCAGAAATGGTTCCGGTCTGAATAGGTGAACGGTTTTTGAAAAATGGAATGTCTACCTGAAAAACCTCACCACCATCCAGTGGTTTGGCGAATACTCCACCATAATGCAGCCCCACAGAGAACCACACTTTGTGAAAGAGAAAGTAACGCCCATCAGGGGTCAATCCCGCAGGCGCTGTGAACTGATCGTCATTCAGCGACATATTGGATGCTGTTGTCCAGGCACTGTCGTAAGTACTCACCCAGATATCGCCCTTGTCCTTTGTTCCACCCCTGTTACTCTTGTAATTGGCCCGTGAAAAGTATAACCGGCTATTGTCAAAATCCAAGAAAATGTAGTTTTCACTACTTGGAGTATTCAAAGGCTTCAATGGTTTGGGGCTATCAAAAAATTGCACCTGAGCACTACAGAAAAAAGAAACAACCAACAAAAAGACGAAAACAATGTTTCTGAGCATTATATGAATATTCAATGATTTATTGTGAAGATTTTTATTTGGTATAAATCTTATATATTTTTGAACAATACAAAGAGGCCCTAACCTCAGCTGTAAAGTTAAACAAGTGTATGAAAGCATGCAGAATCCCCGTCCTCAGGTCAGGGATTTCTTTTTTTTACACTTACAAAAGAACTGTCCCTGACGTAGAAACGCCACGGACGCAGCGCATCTGCACCCGCATAGTTCACTCCCACTCTGGTGGCTTCTTCTATCTTCAACTCTTCCGTTGCTTCAATATTGCGAGCCAGCCATAGGGTATTTCCGCCCAGGCTCAACGCGTTGTGCACTTTGTGAATTCCAAGTGCTTTACTCAGTGTGCTGGGCCCCGCTGTGAGTTTCCCGAACGGCACCCTAATTCCGCGCCGAATTTGCATGATATCAATACCCACTACGGGCTCCACCGCACGCACCAGCACCGCATCGGCCAGCCCCTCCACATTTGACACCACATTAAATAAATGATGAATTCCGTAACACAAATAGACATAGGCCACCCCGCCCCTTTCATACATCACCTTTGTGCGCTCAGTCACGCCCACAGAGGCATGGCACGCCCGATCATTTCTACCACAATAGGCCTCTGTCTCTACAATTTTGCCTGCTGTGATAATTCCGTCTATGTTTGTGAAAACATACTTACCTAACAACTCTTTGGCCACATGAACTACATCTGAATGATTATAGAACGATTGCGGCAGTTTTTCGTAAGATGAAAGATCAAACATATCTCAAACACAAATTCTTAAATATGATGAGTAAAATCACAAAACTAACCTTATTAGCTTTTTTATGTGCTTATGGTACCGCCATGGCACAAATTAACACTCCACAAGCCAGCCCTGCAGGGTCTGTATCGAGTGTAGTGGGCCTCACAGAAGTCAGCATTGACTACTTCCGGCCTAAAGTAAAGGATCGTAAAATATTTGGAGAAGGTGGTGACTTCCTACAGCCTTACGGACAATTATGGAGAACGGGTGCCAACTCAGGTTCCAAACTGACCCTCAGCACTGAAGCGACAATAGCCGGAACAAAAGTACCAGCTGGTGAGTACCTGATCTTCACCATTCCTGGTAAAGATGAGTGGTCTTTCATGCTGTACAGCGACTTGAGCCTGGGCGGAAACGTGAATGGCTATAATGCCGAAAATGAAGTGGTAAAGGCCACTGTCAAGGCGGAGAAACTTTCTTCACCTGTGGAAGCATTGACATTCAACATTTCAGACATCAGCGAAGACAACACTAAAGCCAATATCGAGCTTACGTGGAGTGATGTATCGGTAAAAGTGCCTTTAGAGGTGTCATTTGTAGAGCAGGTAATGGCTGACATTGAGGCCAAAACGAAGGTAAACCCTTCCAACTATGTACAGGCAGCAGGATTTTACCTGTCTCAAAACAAAAACCTTCCCCAGGCCTTGGAATGGATGAATACTTACCTGGCAATTGGCGAAAATGGTCAGCAGTTTTGGCATGTACATACCAAGGCACGTATTCTGGCAGCTATGGGCAACAAAAAAGAAGCCATTGCGACCGCTCAGAAATCACTTGATATTGCCAAGGCCAATCCTGACGGAGATTTTGGATATGTGAAAAGGAACCAGGATTTTATTGCTTCTCTGAAGTAATAAGCTCTGACATTACAAACGAGGCCCCGTGGATTTCATCCACGGGGCCTCGTTTTTTTATCCCTACTCAGAGACTACCCTTTCCTTTGAAAGATCTGAAAAACCACTCCCAGTCCGATGGTGAGAAAACATCCGATGGCATTGTACCAGAGATAGCCCAGTGTAAACACCCCATAGATGGTCAGAAAATGAAAAACAATCACGCTGGATTGCGCAATAATGGCCGCCCAAAACACGGAACTTCCCTTCACATATTTGATAAAAAAAGCGGTCAGGAATATACCTAGAATGGTTCCATAGAATATTGATCCCACAATGTTGACTGCCTCAAGTAAGTTCTCCGAATTTTTAGCCAGCACCGCAAAGGAGATGGCCACTATGCCCCACACCAATGTGAGGCCTTTGGATATAAGCAAATGGTACCGGTCATCCTTATTGATCAGACGCTTGTAGAAATCAATGGTGGTAGTGGATGAGAGTGCATTCAGCTCGGAAGAAGTGGAAGACATGGCCGCCGAAAAAATGACCGCAATCAACAAGCCAATCAAGCCGTGGGGCAGAAAAGTGAGAATGAAGGTAAGAAAAACATAATCAGAATCTTTGGTCTCAATTTCAGGATCCATTTTCACGAGTAGGTCCTTCACCTGCTGCCTCACCTCCACAGACTCATTGTCAATCTTCTGCAGGTTCTGAGCAATCGCCTCCGATTGGCCCTCCGGGGCGATTGAAAAATCCAGAGCCAGAGCTTTTCGTTCACTCATCAAACCCTCATAGGCACGCTCCAGGTCCTGATACTCAGTGCTATATTCCGAATCATTCAGTCGCTGCACTGATACTTCCTTGAAATGAACCGGCGGGGTATAAAACAGATAAAACACATAGACCATCACTCCCAAAAACAAAATAAAGAACTGCATCGGGATTTTCAGAATGGCATTGAACATGAGCCCCATGCGGCTTTCAGTCACATTTCGGCCTCCCAGGTAGCGCTGTACCTGCGACTGATCGGTGCCAAAATAAGACAAGGCCAGAAACAAGCCCCCGGCCAGCCCCGACCAGATGGTATAGCGCTTTTCAAAATTGAAGTCCAGGTCTACGGCATTCAGTTTCTCCAGCTTACCAGCTATACTCACCGCACTCCCAAACGACACATAGTCTGTGATGTATGAAATGAGAATAAAGAACGCCACGAACATCCCACCCATGATCACCGCCATCTGATGCTTTTGGGTAATGCTCACAGCCCTGGTGCCTCCAGATACGGTATAGATGATCACGAGCGTGCCGGTCACCAGTATGGTGGCCGTAAGGTTCCAATCGAGAATACTGGACAGAATGATCGCCGGAGCATAAATGGTGATCCCTGCTGCCAGCCCCCGCTGGACGAGAAAAAGCAACGCTCCCAGCATTCTGGTCTTCAGGTCAAACCGGGACTCCAGATATTCGTAGGCCGTATATACTTTCAGTCTGTAAAAAATAGGGATAAACACCGCAGAAACTATGATGAGGGCGATAGGCAACCCCAGATAATTCTGTACAAATCCCATTCCGCTCTCATAGCCCTGGCCAGGTGTGGATATAAATGTAATGGCACTGGCCTGGGTCGCCATCACCGAAAGCCCTATGGTCCCCCAGCTCATGGACTTGTCACCAAGGAAATAGCCATCAATATTCTGCTGACCTCTGGTGCGCCACACCCCGTAAACCACAATAAAAATCAGCGTACCAAACAGTACAATCAGGTCAAAATAATTCATCGGAAGGAAATGCTGAACAGGTATAACAAAAAGATGATCAGCACGAGGTTGCCGATTACCAGCCAATAAATGGTACTCCAGTTCTTGAAGTACGGCGGGGTAGCCAGGTCACGGTCATTTTCAGGTTCTTCCATATTTATTTGGGTTTATCTGCTTTTCCTAGTGATACCATGTTGATGAGGAGCCTGTAAGCGCCAGGCACCCCTGCAGGAAGCTCCCTGAAGAACGAAATACCGGTGTAGCAGTAAAAGCCCTTTCCATAAGGGGCCACCAGCAAACTGCCCTGCTTCTCTTCCTCTCCAGGATCATTCATCCCCAGCAGTGGCACAAACTCTTTGGACCACTCACCCGGGAAGTAAAGACCCCGCTCCTGGACCCACCCATCGAAATCATCAGAACTCAATTTGATCGGGGTGTTCAGTACCGGGTGCTTAGGTTTCAAAAACTTTACCGGAGCCTCCTCCACAGTCACCCGGTCACGTGAGAGACTCAGCGGAAAAGGTGCGATCTCCTGGGTAACCAACTGGTGGCTCGTATTGTACTGCACAATCATATTTCCCCCTTTTTTCACATAGTCAAAAAGCTCCTGATTCTTAAAACTTAACCATGTGAGCGTGTTGAAAGCCCGTATTCCCAAAATCACGGCATCATACCTGGCGAGGTTCACCGCACTCACATCGTCCTTGTCCAAAAGGTCAACCTGATACCCGATCTGCTCCAGGCTAAACGGTAACTCGTCACCTGCACCCATGATATATCCAATGCGCCCGGTCAGCTCACCCACATCCAGCTTCACCACTTTCACCCGTGCCTTCGGGTACAGGGTCTGCATCGGCAGGTGATCGTAGGCAATTACTTCCTTACCCAGGTCATACTTTTGGCCATCCGAAAGCTCCACCACAGCCGAGATCTGAGCCACAGATGGAGCCACGGGAGGGGTCAGCAGAAAATCAAATGACTGTTCTCCTCCCGCCTCTTCAATGGCCACCTCATAAGAACCCGGTGAGGACTTCCAGCCTTCGGGCAAGTTCAACATTACACTGCCCGAAACCCGGTCCTTCCCGGCGATGACCTTCACAGGCATCTTCTTGGGCTTATTCCCGGCGAAAATTAATGCCCTGGAATCCAGGTTAACCATCACAGGCGGCCTGATTTCCAACGGACTCCGCACCTCTCCCTTCACCGGATCTGTCGTTTTAAAAATTACAGGCACTTCGTAATCCAGAAACTGACCATCCACACTCAGTGACACTCTTGCATTCAATACCGGGGGATTTTGAGGAAGCCCGATCAATTGCTGATCACTGACGGAGTACATGCCTTCGGTAGCCTCAGTATTCAACCAGTACGGATGGGTATAAGGCGTACGCTGTGAAAGTGCAAACTGGTAGGAAAACTGATTCTTCTGATTATTTTCCAGGGGAAGGTTATAAATAAAACGTTCATCATTCTGATCCAGTGTTACAGAAGAGAGGATCAGGTCTGCTTCACTTCTGTTGATTACTTCCAGATTGACCTTGATAGAATCTCCCGGTACATAGTAGGGCCTTTCACTCGTCAACTCCAGGTAAGTGCCGGTAATGGCTAAGATGGTCTCCTTGAGCTCTGCCAGCTTCACCTCTTTCCAAAACTGATCGGGCATTTTCAAAAGGGCTTTTCGGGCATTGAGCAATTCACCGAGGATATTGGCTGGCTGCGCCGGATCAAAGTTGCGCCGGGCCTCGGCCATGAAATAAGCTACTTCCTCAGAATCCGGCACCCGCGACCAACTGGTGTTGATGCCTTCAAAAAGGGATTGCTCAGAAGCTGCTCCACCCCACTGCTCAAAATACTCAAAGTCGGCACCCCTGCTGCCAGAAGATCCAAACCCCTGGCTTTTGTGCATACTTCTACTCAATGCACTGATTTCCGTATAGGACTTCCCCAAATGCGTGTTGTACTGCCCCACATCCAGCTTCAGGTAACCCTCGTCGTTGAAAACACGACCACTTCTTCGGTACGCCCAAAGCCCTATGTTATAAAAAATCTTCGCAGGCGCCCATGGAGATACATATTGGAGCTGCTCCGGATACACCGTAGAGTCTCCACTGATCTCAAAAGCCTCCATGGCCAAAATGGCGGAAGCGGTATGATGACCGTGTGTGACGCCAGGTTCCTGACTAAATCGTGTAATAATTACGTCTGGCCTGAACTTGCGAATAGCCCAGACAAAATCGGCCAATACCTGATCCCGATCCCACACCCTGAAGGTCTCATCCGGATCTTTTGAGTATCCAAAATCATTGGCACGGGAAAAAAACTGCTCTCCCCCATCGACAGAGCGAGCAGCCAGCAGTTCCTGGGTGCGAATCACCCCCAAACTTTCCCTGATTTCAGGGCCAATAAGATTCTGACCTCCATCACCCCTGGTGGCGGCGACATAGCCCGTCCGAAAATGGGCTCCATTGGCATAGTATGCAATGAGCTGAGTATTTTCATCATCCGGGTGAGCGGCCATGTAAAGCACCGATCCCAGTGTATTGAGTTTCTCCAGGCGCTGAACGATGGCCCCTGATGAGTAGTCTCCCCGCCCCTGACCGGGCAGGATGATGGTGGAAAACAAAATGAGAAAGGCTGACGAAATTCTAATAATCATATAATGACAATTGTTTGAGTAGTACGTGTACTAAAAATCAAAGTTTGATAAACATGTTTGGTGGTAGCAGTAAAGGATAGCTGGCAGGCCCGGCACTGGCTAAAATACATTCATCCATTCTTTTTCATGGTTGTAACTGAGAAATGCACCTGTAACCTCCAGGGGTGAATCAATATTATTGTGATAAAGCTGACCGGTACCCAGCCCCTGATAACCTGAAGATGGAAACCTCCCGGCAAACTGTGCAATGGCATTCAACGAAAGATTACTCTCTAAAGCGGAAGTAAGCCACCAGCCGATTCCGAGCTGTTCTGCAATGGAAATCCACTCAAGTGTTGACCCAAAACCTCCCAGCAAAGTAGGTTTGAGTATAATATACTGTGGCCTGATGAGCTTCAAAAGCTCCTGCTTTTGAGAAAATTCATTCACCCCGATCAGCTCTTCGTCCAGTGCAATGGGTATCGGTGTGCGTTTGCACAGGAGCTGCATGGCCTCATGCTGACCCGCCATTATCGGCTGCTCAATGGAATGAATACCAAACTCCTCCAGCTGACTCAGCCTGGAGAAAACCACATCCGTAGCGAAAGCACCATTGGCATCCACTCTTATGATCAAATCAGGATCATGCGCCCTCAGAAGCCTCAATAGTGAAAGTTCCTGATCAAAGTCTATGGCACCTATTTTCATCTTGATGCATTTGAACCCGGCAGACAATTTGTCGGCTATTTGTTCCCGCATCGCTTCCCCGGCTCCCATCCAGATGAGTCCATTGATGGCAATAGCGCTTTTTCCTCTATAGAAATCATTATTGAAAATCAACCGCCTGCCACCGTTGATCAAATCCAGAAAGGCCGTCTCCAGGGCCATTTTCAAGCTGGGAAGATCGGGGGCCACCAGACGAGACACCAACCCAAAAACCTCCTCCTCAGAATCCGGCATGGACATGGATTTTAATTTTGAACCGAGCGTAGCCAGCGATTCCCGGACATCCTCTACTTTCTCAGGACTCAGGTTGCGCAGCGGCGCGGCTTCCCCCAGCCCAAACACCTCCGGATGATCCGCATCATATATTTTCAGCAGTACGATCGGGTGATCTTTCAAAATCCCTCTACTTGTACCAGCTTCAAATTTAAAATCCAAGGTGTAGTCCCTATATTCGAGCTTCAACATACCATCAAAATCAAAATGCCTTCAGAAAGTTTAGACCTGAGCAGCTTCCATTACGAACTCCCGGAAAAACACATTGCCAAATTTCCACTGGAAAACCGGTCAGACGCTAAACTTCTGGTTTATCAAAAAGGGGAAATTACACACCAAATTTTTAATAAGACCCCACAACTTCTACCAAAAAGTAGTTTTTTGGTTTTTAATGACACCAAAGTGATCCCGGCCAGGCTCATTCTCCACAAAGAGACTGGTGCCAGAATAGAAATTTTCCTGCTGGACCCGGTGAGCCCCTCCAATGTATATGAAGCAGCCATGACCAGCAAGTCCACCTGTACCTGGCATGTGATGATAGGCAATGCTAAAAAATGGAAGAACGACCAGCAGCTAAGTCTGGCGATAGGCGATCACGTACTCACAGCAGAGCGACTCAGCGAGGATCAGGTGACCTTTCACTGGACCAGTGGAGATACTTTTTCGGATATTCTTACCAAAATAGGTGAAATACCACTCCCGCCCTACCTGGGCCGGTCGGCCACTAAGGAGGACGTACCCAGATATCAGACGGTATACTCCAAAGCGGAGGGTGCCGTGGCTGCTCCCACTGCGGGGCTTCACTTCACCGACGAAATATTGGACGAGCTCAAAGCCAGAGGCATTCGGACCGACTACCTCACGCTCCACGTGTCAGCGGGTACCTTTCAGCCCATAAAAGCCAAAAGTGTGGAAGAGCATCCCATGCACCGGGAGCAGGTATTGGTCACGAAACAAAATGTTCAAAATCTGCTGGATAATGACCTGATCATATCAGTAGGCACCACGAGTATGCGAACCCTGGAGAGCCTTTTCTGGTATGGCCAGCTGCTCTCAGAAAACCCGGAGGCTGCATTTCACATTACCAAAGAGACGGCATATTCCTTTGACCATGTGATCTCCAAACAGGAAAGCCTGGAGTATGTGCTGGCCATGATGGAGCGCACCAACGCGGAGGTGCTGATTGGACATACAGAAATCTTCATTTATCCGGGCTATACATTCAGGATCTGCAAAGGTCTCATCACCAACTTTCACCTTCCGGGATCCACCCTCATACTGCTGGTCGCTGCTTTCGTGGGGAAAGACTGGAAAACCATCTATCAGGAGGCCCTTTCCAACGAGTATCGTTTTTTAAGTTATGGAGACAGCTCATTACTTCTGCCTTAAAAGCGTATTTTTAAATCATGGAAAAGACTTTCAATGAAATATGGGCCGACCTGGGGGTAGCCATCAAAAGGCTCATTGACATTTTTGGAACCTCGCTTTTCAAGCTTGGCGATAACGAAATCAGCCTGGCCACCATCCTGTATATCATTTTCTCCTTCATCGTGCTCACTTTCCTGGCCCGATATGTAAAAAAAGTACTGGTTGAAAAAATCCTGACCCGTGCCAACCTGGATGCAGGTGTGCGGGCATCTGTGGGAACCGTTACCAAATTTGCCATTATTCTCATAGGTACGGTGGTCATTATCCAATCTGCGGGTATCGACCTTACAGCACTTACACTAATCGCCGGAGCACTGGGTGTGGGCATCGGATTTGGCCTGCAAAACATCACGGACAATTTCATTTCTGGAGTCATCATTTTGTTTGAAAAACCCATCAAAGTAGGTGATCGTATTGAAGTGGGAGATGTACAGGGCAATGTCATCAGCATTTCGTTCAGAGCCACACAGGTACTTACCAATGATAACATCTCTGTGATTGTTCCAAATTCGGAGTTTATTTCCAGCCGGGTGATCAACTGGAGTCACAATGATCGTAACATCCGTTTCAAAATACCCGTGGGGGTGAGCTACAAGGAAGATCCTGAAAAAATTAAAAGCATTCTGCTCGACGTGGCGAATGCCAATCCTCATGTCCTCAAATCGCCGGAGACCACCGTCCTTTTTGATGCCTATGGCGACAGCTCACTCAATTTCTACCTGGCCGTTTGGACTGCCACACATACGGATCGACCCAGGGTACTGAAAAGTGAATTGTATTTTGAAATATTCAAGCGCTTCAAAGAAGAAAACATAGAAATACCGTTCCCTCAGCGCGACATCCACATCAAGACTCAACCGATGGTGATAGAGACATCCACACCTAAAACTTCTGGTTAGCGTACAAAGTAAGAATATTTCGCTGCACATAAGCAGAGCCGGAAGCTGCCTGCTGGTACCAGTTGATGTAGCCAAGGGACAGATCAGTCTGCTTGCCTACCCCAAATTTCAGCAGCCCGGAAATTCGGTTTTGATCAAAAATATTGTCGATCTTATCAGTACCGAACTGCACAAGTAGTTCATCAAACACGGCTATGTGCACTGGTATGGCCGCATCAGATGGAGTGAGCCGGTATTCCAGCTGCGCCTTCATCCGAAACCTGAAATGAAAAAAATATCCGTCCTGAATAACCGGAGCTCCAGATGCGGGATCCACTCCCACATTCTTGCGAATACGCTCCTCCATTAAATACCTGGAACTAAGGGTGAACCGGTCAGAAAGCCTGGATGAATGAGTCAGGTACTCATAGGGTCGCCACTCACCCTGAGTAACCTCAAACTCTGAAGCCGGATCAGAGGGCAGGAGGATAGACCATCGTGTGAAGCCCACCCCTGCGTGCCACCCGTTCTTTAGTTTACGATCGGCATCCAGTGTTAACAGCCACATGTGCTGCCTGTTGCCTTCAAAGTATCTGCGATTCTCGATGCTGGGCTTTAGCCGCCACTGATCCGAAAGTGGAATCACAGCCTGGTATTTCACCCAATACAAATTTTGATGTTCCACTGTACGTTGGGCGGATACCTGAAGTGCACACACCAGGATAAGAACTATTGAAAACAGGTGATTTTTCATATTCGGGTAGTCCTTTAATTTCAGGTGGCAAATGTAGAGTATTGCTTCACAATAGCTAAAAAAAGACCCGCCATCACAACAGGCGGGTCCCCTCTTCATACTACATCGCTTAACCGATGTTTTGAAATTTTCAATCTATTCTATTTGGCCCTCTGAGCACCGAAATTGTATGCCAGCCCCACACCAAAGACACTCTTGAATTGTACGCGGGCTTCTTCCCCTTCGTCCGTCTGGGTTTTGATGTCTTTATCATACAGCAGGTGAGTGAATAGGTTGGCCGAAAGCACTTTATTGACCTTCATCACCACGGTGGTTTGCCAGTTCACATCTATCGTTCCGAAATCCTCTATGTAATTAGAAAACAATTCCAGTCTGGTTTCAAGGTTCACGTTTTTCAATACCTCATCCTTGTACTTAATCCTCAAAAACGATCCCAGCTCAGCTCTGGTTTTGCTACCCGGATCCACGCCATATGCACCTTTATCCGCCAGGGCCTGATCATTCACAAAAGTGAACTTCCCAGTCAGGGGAATGTAATTGAGTGACAATTTAGGATTGGGCTTATAGTCCACCCCAAGACCAACAGTCAGGTATCCTGGAGTCATAAATTTAGAGATCAGACTATCTCTGCCATCTTCGGTCTGGGTAAACCCCTGATCAAACTGAGTTCTGAAGTCGAGCAATCCGCTAAAAAACCAATTGGCGTTGCCCTCCTTGATCCGATAGCCGTATTTGGTCACAAAGTTGATTTTGTCATCAGACTTTTCGAACCCCTGATTGTCCTGATTGATCATGCCGTACCCAAGGTCCAATGAATTTTCCCAGGTGCTCCTAGCCTTCTTATAATCAGCAAAAAGTCCTGTTGCCCCATTCAGCGCAACGTTCTCAGCTCCTCCGGCAGACCAGCTGTCACTCAGTGAAACCTGCGAAAAAGTGGCCGCCACAAACCCGCCGGAAACCCAGTAGGTAGTGTCTTTTACCTGTCCAAAAAGCTGTGAAGCGCAGAAGATCATGCCTGCCGTAAGTAAGATTTTAAAATTCATACGTTTTATAAGAAATTGTAAGACGATTATTACCAGTGAAAGTATTAACAAATTTAAACAGTGCTTAGCTTAGCATATTCTGTTACTTAACTGTTACAAAACAAATGAAATTTTACCTTCTGCCCGAATTTTATGGTTCAATGATGTTAAAAACACGTTCAATTTCACTCGTTGCTCTGCTAATGGGGAGCCTGGTCGCCTGCGATACCACTAAAAAACAAGCCGAAACCCCGGCAGAAGCATCAGGATATCAGCCCATCAGCTATGACTATGAAATACGGAGCTTGGAGAAGACGAGTGAAAACTGCGTACCAGAGACCTGCTCAGAGGTCACGATCAATTATCCTGTGTTTGCAGCAGGCCACGACACACACGCAGCCATTAACTCCCTATTGACTCAGGAAATCAACAGCACACTGAGCGACTACATCCTGGAGGCAGAGGGTACCGAAAGCACTGACGAGTTGAGCAAAATGTTCATGGCCAGCTATCAGGATTTCAAGGAAAATTTCCCCGAAAGCATTACCCCCTGGTACATCCGCCTGGAGGTGGAGGTAGGTAAAACAGATCGCAATTTCATTTCCCTGGTCATCAATCATTCAAGCTACACAGGTGGCGCTCAGCCCAATTCATCCATTTCCTATCTCAACATCTCCGCCGACGGAGAGAAAATAGAAGACCTGGGCTTCTTTGTCAACAGCACCGCCAAACTGCAGGACCTGGCCGAAAAGGAGTTCAGGAAAGCTAACGGTATTGCACCAGATGAGCAATTATCTGACCGGGGGTTTCTGTTTGACAATGATCAATTTAGCCTCAGCGAAGATTTTGGAGTCAGCCAATCGGGGATCGTGTTTTATTACAACCCCGATGAGATCTCCTCCGATGCGGAAGGCCCAACCCTTCTGACCATTCCCTTCAAAGAACTGGCCGGGCTGTACAAACACAAAATGCCTTAATCGTAAGTATGTACCTTGGCGTCTTCCTCTTTGATGATGCGGCGCAGGATCTTACCCACATTCGATTTTGGCAGCTCTGAGGTAAAAGACACATGCTTCGGACATTTATAACCAGTGAGGTTTTCCTTGCAAAACGTCTTGATTTCCTCCTCGGTAAGGCTGGCATCCTTCTTCACGATCACAGCCTTTACAGCCTCGGTAGATTTGGCATCAGGCACCCCGATCACCCCTACCTCCAGCACCTTCGGATGTGAGGCGATGGCATCCTCCACCTCATTGGGAAACACATTGAATCCCGATACCAGTATCATTTCTTTCTTTCTGTCCACTATTCGGAAATAACCATCAGGATCCATAGTGGCAATATCTCCGGTCTTGAAATAGCCGTTGATGAAGCACTTTTCCGTTTCTTCGGGCTTGTTCCAGTACCCCAAAAACACCTGTGGGCCTTTGGTACACAGCTCGCCTTTCTCTCCCGGTCCCACCTCGTGGCCTTCTTCATCCAGCAGCACCACGTCCGTCTCTGGCAACGGCAACCCGATGGTGCCTACCCGATTGCCTTCCCCCATAGGGTTGATACACAAGCCTGGTGAAGTCTCTGTGAGCCCATAGGCCTCGGCGATTTTCTTACCTGTGGTCTGCTCCCACTTGTCAAAAACCGCGCGCTGCAGGGCCATGCCCCCGGCCAGGGCCACTTTGATGGTGCTGTGGTCCAGTTCGCTGAACCCCGGAGTGTTCAGGAGTCCGTTGAACAGGGTATTCACCCCTGTGATGAGACTAAACGGATGTTTCTTCAGTTCCTTCACAAAACCCTTCATGTCCCGGGGGTTCGTAATCAGGATGTTCTTAGCTCCCAGTTTTGCCGGTAGCAGTGCGTGGGCATTGAGTGCGAAAATATGATAAAGCGGAAGTGCGGCAATGAAAATTTCTTCACCCTCCACCAGATTGGTTTCGGCCAACCAGGCCTCGATTTGCTGCAGGTTGGCGATCAGGTTTCTGTGGGTAAGCATGGCGCCCTTGGACACCCCGGTGGTACCGCCGGTATATTGCAGAAAAGCCAGGTCTTCAGGCTTGATCTGTGGAGCTACGAACTGATGATTGCTTCCCTGTTTGAGTGCCTCATTGAAAGTGACCGCAGTGGGGAGGTGGTAAGCGGGCACCATCTTTTTGATCCGCTTCACCACAAAATTGATCAGGATCCCTTTCAGGCCCCCTAGTAAATCACCAAGCTGGGTGACGATGACATGCTCTATCTGGGTGTCTTTTAAAACTGCCTCCAGGTTGTAGGCAAAATTGGCCAGGATCACGATGGCCTTTGCACCTGAGTCTGTAAACTGATGCTTCATCTCTGAAGCGGTATAAAGTGGATTGGTATTCACCACAGTCAGCCCGGCCTTCAGGGCTCCGTACATGGCTATGGGGTTTTGCAGCACATTGGGCAGCTGAATAGCAATCTTATCCCCTGGCTGGAGTTTCAGTACATGCTGAAGGTAAGATGCAAACTGATCACTGAGCACCCCCAATTCCTCAAAGGTGATCTGTTTACCCATATTCTCATAGGCTGGCTTGCTGCCGTACCGACTTCTCGATTCGACAAAAAGCTCCGGCAGTGAGGTGTATTTGTCCGCATCTATGGATTGGGGAACTCCTTTAGGGTAACTGGATAACCAGGGTCTGTCGCTCATTCTTTGATAAATTTTGATTTATTAGTCCAATCATTTTTGCTAAAGATAATTAGTGTATCTCAATACCGAAATAAATTATTAATTATTAAAAACAGAATAGAAGGATAAGCCACCCCCTCCATCTCAGAGATGAGAAAGCCGAAATGGAGCGATCACCCGGGAAGGAACCTGTAACGGGAAGGAAATGCCATCACCCATACAGGCTTAAAAAGGAGGCCCTTCAGCCCCCGCCGGGTAAGCGGAGACTATGGATCAATCCGAAAACCTGTGGGGAGATTGAATTAAAGATGGATGGTGAGGAAGTGATCTGAAACCTTATATACCTCAATCTAATTGATTGGCTACTTACCCTTCATTTTCTTTGCTTGCCCAAAGAAAACGAAGCAAAAGAAAGGGCACCAACGCAAAAAATCATTTTGACTCCTAGTGTTTGGTTTTTTTTTAGAAATTGTTGGAGTCAAAATGATTCACACTTGCCTTGGATGTCCCGCCCGCCTTTACGTCCTTACTTTTTCTGAATTCACAAGTGTTTTAATCAGTTTTATAAAATATAACTATATAGTGTTAACCCACACAAATATTGCTTGATCCGAGACTCCTCAGACGTAATGGAGCTAAATTAACCTTTCCTACATTTAATCAGGTAAAACGGATAATTCTCATTTACTTCCGTAATTTCGAACAAGCCTGACCCGGCAAATTCCTTTTTTATGGTTTCTTCATCGTAGAAGAACATTTTCACCCCACCAAACATCTCAAATCGATCTGTGCCGATGCGGGTACCCTCACCATAGGTCTGAGCTTGTTTAGTAATCGCCGTAAAGACCATCACACCATGGTCAGTCAGTTGGTCATAACAGGCTTTGATCAGGTTTAGCCGTTCATTTTTATCCAACAGGTGAATGAGGGCATAACAAAAAATTCCATCGTACAGATTGGTGTCAAGAGGCATTTCTGTGACGGAGCCATAAAGGATTGTCAGGTCATTCCCGAAGTGTTGTTTAGCCAGGTCAATGGCTGTTTCAGAAATCTCAATGCCGGTGACTGACATCCCTTTTTCTCTGAAAACGCCTGCATTTCGCCCGTACCCAATCCCCGGAATAAGGACGGTTTGCACGCCATTTCTTACGAAAAATTCACTCGTCAATACACTGGATTTGGCGGGTTCCCAGCCCCACATTTCCCGCTTGTCTCTAAAGGCCTCTTCCCAAAACTCAGTCATCTACCCGCTGTTTAAACACAAACCTTGTCCTCCAAAACCTCACAGCTGAAGCCTAACTGAGAAAGCGCTGTGATCACTTCTGATGGCGGTACCAATTCTCCTGCCACCCTTAAAATGGTATGCCCACAGGGATAAGGTTTTGGGGTTTCATTCAGATCCCAATGAAATATCGAGTGAGGAAAATGACTGTTCAGGTATTTGAGAGCTTTCTCTGTTTGCTTGCCTGACTGGATGTCGGTAGTAAAAACATGTATCATATGCTGCCCATGATAAAGATGAGGTAGCAATTTCACGCATTTGCAACAATATTGCAAAAACTAAGGTGATTTTAACCGGGAGCGGGCCGTTCAAATGGTCAGATATATTGTTGCAAATGCTTTTTGAAGTAATCAGCACTATCAGCCACGCTTTTCATGGGACTATGGGCATAGTTCCCGCCTTGCTCCAGGAAATAAAATTCCAGTCCGGATTTGGCCGGATCGGGAAGTATTTCCGCATAGTCAATGGCACCATTGCCAAGCTCTGTGTAATCACCGGTCACTTTATCCATGTCTTTAATGTGCCACATCACATACCTGCCGGGCTGCTGACTGATCAACTCCTTAGGGGTGTATGCCGAAGAACGCATGACCCAGTACATGTCCATTTGAAGCTTCACCAGGGAAGGGTCGGTATCCTTTAAGATGGTATCAAAGCCATTTTCGCCATTGTGGTCTGTGAATTCAAAGCCGTGGTTATGGTAGGCAAACCCAAGACCTCCGCCTGTTACCTGCTCCCCTATCACATTGAGTTTTTCAGCCATCAGCTTGTAATTATCCATCGTCCGCTGCTCTGGAGCTATCCATGGCCAGGTGATGTACTTCGTATCCAAGGCATGAGCACCTTGTATGCACTGGTCGACAAATCGCCTTAAATCCGCTTCAGGCTTGTGGAGATACGAAGAAAACCCATAATGCCCACTGGAAGCAGTGATCTCCAGATCTTCCAGCATTTTTTTGAAATCAGAAGATTGATACCCGTAGAATGTCCCCTTTTCGCCATCAAACCCAAAAGTCTCAAAATCTTCATAGCCCATAGTCTTTGCCGCTTTCAACGTGGAGAGGGCATCTCTGGTCATGTCTTCGTGGATGGTGTAGAGCTGCAGGCCCATCTTATAGCGCTGTGCCCGGTGGTTTGAAAGCCCAGACAGGGGTAAAAAAGCTGCCACCCCCAGAAGGGCTGTTTTCTCTACAAAAGTTCTTCTGTTCATCTTCAGGTCATTAATTGCGTCTCCATGGCTTCTTCGTCAAAGGCACTTTCCATATCCAATTTCCAATTTAAGAGCACCCCTGTTTCCCCAGTCATTCTAAATCGATTCTTTTCTAATACTTTATAAGAGGCGATGTTCGATTTGTCCGTCGATGCAATAATGGATTTTACTTTGGGTTCCGATTTTGCCCATTTGATAATCCCCTGGACAATTTCCGTCATAAATCCTCTATTCTGAAATTCCTCATAGGTTCCATAGCCAATTTCAATTTCTCCATCTGCATTTGGTTCGCCGATGATACATAAATCACCTACCATCTTGTTCTCAGCTTTGGAAATTGCCGTCCATAGGGTTGAGTATAAATAGTTCTTTGCTTCGTCAGCCACATTTGGAAGAATCGTCTGCTCAAACGCTTCCTTTAACTCATCGGAAATGGTTCTTGAGGTTTCCTTCAGGTTCAGTTCTTCTTCCAGAGTATTGTCACATTTAATATATTTTATTAATTGTGCGTAAGTCAAAGGTTTTAAAATTAGTCGCTCTGTTTCTATCATTTTTGTGGCCAGTCTGTCTAGTTGCACGGCTTTTATACCACCAGGAAAAAATTATTTGACCTTCTGTTACCAGGGAAATTCAGAAGAGGATTTCCTTCTGGAAAATCGGAATTCTTAATCATTCAATTGAGATATTTGTTGCCTGTCTTGCAATCATTACCCATTGATTATTTTTATACATCCAAATATCGGTGAACCGTCTCTTTTCAGTAGTTCCAGCTTTACCAGTTAAACCGGTTGGCATGACTGTTTCCAAACCCATTACTATTCCAATATTTTCAATAATTTTTATTTCGTCAATTTCCTGCTCGTAGGATGTGTAATCAATATATCCAAGTTTTAAAGCTTCCATAGCCATTTTTAAGTCGACCACAGTATTGCTTGGAGCATTCACAATTAAATCATTGGCAAGAATTTTTCTAAGTAAAGTTGAATCTTTTTCCAGAATTCCCTGAACCTGAAGTTGTTCCATTTCTCTTATTTCGTCTAGTGCAGAAGACCTGTCAGCAACCTCATTATTACAGCTTATTATTGAAAACGAAAAGAGTAAAGTAAAAATCCCGAGTTGAGCGAGTTTGGTTAATGTCATAGGTTTATCGGTTTTTTAAAATTACTGCGTACCCAGCTCTCCTCGTACAAGCGCCGCTTCATACAGTCTGTGATATGCCTGTTCTCACGTTCAAATCTCAATTATTCGTTGTTGCTAATTTGAGACCCAGCAGAACCAGCAAAGACCCTAATCCACGATCCAGCCAAAGAGATACTTTTTCGTTTTTGTTCAGATAGTTAATCAGTTTACCGCTGATTAAAATCATTGGGATTTCAATGAAAGCTGCTACCACAATGATTAGAGAGCCATGAAGAAAGAGTTGGGAGCTAACAGTTCCGGCAAAAGGTTCAACGAATTGTGGTAAGAACGCCAGAAAGAAAATAGCTACTTTGGGATTCAGCAACGAAACAAGAAAACCTTGTCTCAATGATTTATATAAGTTTTTGGTCGCTACATCATCGTCAATTTTGAAGTTATTACTGCCTTTAGAGCGAATCGATTGAATGCCAATCCAGACGAGATAAATTGCTCCGATCCATTTGACAATTGAGAACGCCAGTGCTGAGGTCATGAGAATTGCAGAAAGCCCAAGGGCTGCAAAAATCACGTGGACAAACGTTCCAATCCAAATTCCAAAGACAGAAGCAAAACCAGATCGAATTCCTCTTTTAGAAGTTTGGGATACGATAAAGATCATATCAGGCCCAGGGGAGAGGTTCAGAAGTATCGCTGCTGTAAAAAAAGTAATCCAATGAGCTAAATTATAATCAAACATAGGCTTGAAATTTTAAAGTACTTGAGTTAACAATTAAGAGGCCAGATACACTTTGGCATAATATACCTATGTGTGACACTGTGTGCCCGCACCGGCTATCCCGATAATTATCGGGAGTAGCAAAATAGTGAAATCTGCTGTGACTCACAACGCCTGCCTTTGTCGGTAGGCAGGTCAGACGGGCACTGCGGCTTTCCAGATTGTCCCGATGGAGTCGGGACTCCTAAGAGCAAAGAGAGTAAATCGCCGCTAACCGCAACTCGCTTGTTGGTCACAAGACCAACAAGGGCAAGGAGTTTGTTGGAATTCATATATAGCGAAGACGTAATTCCGCTCTGAAGAATAGGCCTTTTTCCACAGTATGAGCGTGACCCATTTTTAGAGGGGTGGTTAAGCGCTTTTCTTCATTTCTTGAATTTCCTTTTTCAATACAGGTATATCTCTTTGAATAATTCCCCATAGCATTTCTGGTTCCACGCTATCATAGGCATGTGCAATGAGGTTTCTAAGACCAATGATTTTACTGGAAGAGCTGATATTAATTTCCGGGAATTGGTCTCGGATATTTCGGACAGCTTCACCAATTATTTCCAAGTCTCTTTCTGCCGCTCTTTGAATCAGAATGTCGTCAATGAATCTGGTGAAATCACCCTCAACGCGCCGGTCTATGTTTTCAATTTCTCCAATTACACTTTCGATGTCCAGAATGTATTTAAGGAGCTTAGGCTGCATACAATTCAACTTTCGAATTGTTGATTTGGTTAATTAGAATTTCATTCTTCAATGATTTAACAGAAACCAAGTCAATTTCGATTTTCAACAAACCTTCAAGCCCAAACTTTAAATTGAAATAATTGTCTGCGTAATCCAGTAGTTCAATTGAGTTTGAAAACTCAACGAGAAGGTCTAAATCACTTTTTGAAGTCATTTGATTTCTAGCAGCCGAACCGAATAGAAATAGCCGATCAACCTTATGCTTCTTACACAAGTTGATTATTTCCGTTTTGTTATTTTCTATTAGCTGAATCATGCTTATTCAAAGATAATTCAATTCCGGGATAGTGGGGAATTCATTAATGGCAACGAATCCCAGATATGGCGCTGTGGCCTCCGAGCTTAATTACTGGTGATGAAATTAGCTTATCTCCCGCACCTGGTCAAGGGGTGCATTCTAAGCTTGCATTTGTAGGCAGGCGGTATCAGCCGGGCACTGCGGCTTTCCAGATTGTCCCGATGTTGTCGGGACTCCTAAGAGGACTTTCCTCCCGAAAGCTTTCGGGATCCCACGAAAATATCCTTACCCATGAACCCCATTCATTCATAGCATTTGTTGTGAGGCGTATTTTCGGTTATGTTGTTGGTATGTTCAAACTGCCCCCAACTGCCCGAAGAACTTTGAGAATTGTGTCAAATTGTGGTTTGGAACCCTGCGAAAGAGCTTTGTACAAACTGGGTCTGCTCAAGCCTGTTTCTTCAGCTATTTTCGACATTCCTCTAGCTTTTGCTACGTGCCCAAGGGCTGAAATAATATCTTCAGAATCGCCATCTTCCAAAACTGTATTTAGATATTCTGCAATCATTGCATCATCTTCAAGGTATTCTGCAATATCAAATTTTGTTGCTGTAGTTGTCATTTCAATTATCTTTATAGTTAGACCATAATTCCTTGGCATTTTCAATGTCCTTCTGTTGCGTTGATTTGGTGCCACCGTTCAGAAGCAACACGATTGTGCCTCCATATCCTTCAAATAGACTCGATACCCCTTAGCAAAGTGGATTCTCAGTTCGCTGATCCCTTCTCCAACTGGTTCGCAATCTCCGAAATTTCCATTGTTCTTCTATTCTTTGGATTCTGAATAGAATTTTGGCCTTCGCACGTTGGTCTTTCAGTTTCCTAAGCCACTTGTCAAATACCCCTGTCTTCTCAATAGAATACATACAATAAATGTATTCACTTGGATACATTTTAGCAAGGTTGTGCTGAAATATGCACTTAGAAGAGATGCCTCACAAATCCCAGATATGGCCATGTGGCCTCACGAGCTTATTAGTATTAATAGCGTTAAAAATAGCTTATCTGCCGCACCTGGTCAAGGAGTGTATTCCAAGCCTGCCTTTGTCGGCAGGCACATATCAGCCGGGCACTGCGGCTTTCCTGATTATCCGGATGGTTGCCGGGACTCCTAAGAGCAAAGAGGGTAAATCGCGCTAACCGCAACTCGCTTGTTGGTCACAAGACCAACAAGGGCAAGAGTGTTTGCTAGGGTTGGTTATTTCTTTTAGCAAGAAATTTCCCCTGTTTCAGGATTGCTTTCTTCACTAAAGAATTTACCAGTTGGTCCGTCTTCGCCAATCATTGCATATTTAACTATTCTTTTGGCTGCAGTTTCTACATCGCCACCATTGCCAAAAGTAAAATCAGTTGCAGTTAACCCTGGACAAACAGCATTGACTTTGAAATTGGTATCACGAAGTTCATAAGCTAAATGAATTGTATACATATTCAGCGCTGCTTTTGAGGCAGCATAGACTGCATATTTGGCATAATCGTAAGCTGGCCAGTTGGGATCACTTTGCAAGGCAAGAGAGGCTACACTCGTACTCAAGTTTACAACCCTTGGTTCATCCGACTTTCTTAGTAAATCAATAAATGCATTTGTCACTCTTGCTGTTCCTATCACATTGGTATCAAATGCTAGCTGAAATTCTTCAGGTTTAGCCTCAAGCGCCGTATAAGGATTGTTTCCTCCGTTGATGCCTGCATTGTTGATTAAGACATCCAAAATATCAGTCCTTTTCCCGATATCCTCACGGCCTTTTTGCACTGAAGATTCATCCGTTACATCCATCTGTATCGCTTCGACATTGTTCAATCCCTCTGCCTTTAATTTTTCAACAGCATTTACTCCATTTTGTACATTTCGGCTACCGATATAGACGTAAAATCCGTTTTGTAACAAGAGTTTTGCCGTTCCAAAACCTATTCCTTTGTTCGCTCCTGTAATAAGTGCTTTTTTCATTTTTGTCTCATTTTTAAATTTCTGAAACAAAGTTCGCTGGATGAAAAACAAACTGTTTTACCATATGGTAAAAAGCGGATTAGCGAATGTTTTTTCTTATTCTGCTTAAGGATTGTTGCGTAACTCCCAAAAAAGATGCTATGTAGGTCAACGGAATGCGGTTAATAAGCGAAGGATAGCTTTCCATAAATTCCAAATAGCGAGTTGTAGCATCTTGCGAAACTACCGGGCCTTTTCTGGATTTCTGGTACATGCACAATTGCACCATTTTATTTTTAATGTTATCCCATCCCACAATAATCTGCGATAGTTCATCCCAGCTTTGTTTCTGAAACACAATAAGTTTACAGTCGGTACAAGCCTGCAAATATTCAGAAGAAATGGTATTCGCCTCAAAATTGACATAGTCAACCACTAAGCTACTCTCGCTGATAAAGCAGCGGGTGGTTTCCTCACCCTTATTGTTGTAGTAGCAACCTCTAACGACACCTTCTATAACAAATCCGACTTGTCTTGGAATTTTACCTGCTTCTGAAAAATATTCGTCTTTTTTAAGGTTTAATTCATTTGCCTTACTAGCTACAAGGTTAATTTGCTGTTTGTTCAGGTTGCCAAACTGCAAAATATATTCTACAAATTCTTTCATCAATACAAGTTGGTGAAAACTAAATTTTGGTGATTTATCATTTGGTAAAAAGTGTCGGTTTCAATGTCCGCTAACCAACTATCATCTGTAATCCGGACTTTTCATCCCGATCCTATCGGGACTATAAAAGTAACTCATCGTACTGGCCTTTGCAGCTCCGTGAGCTTATGGATGATAGTGCTTGTTGTAGGGCGTATTATTCTATTTTAAGATCGATCCCTGAATATTCTTTTAATATTTCAGGAAGTGTCTGTTGCCGTATTCCAAGTTGCTTACAGATTGCTGGAATTTTCTTAAATGCTTTATTGTCGTTGCTAACTTCTGATTCCTCAGTAATAATGCGAATGTCCAAGTCTTTATTTTCATGAATACGATTTAAAGTATAGATGATCATACGCATGTCAGCGGACTTCAGGAACTCAGATTTTTGAACTTCAAATTGGGCCGGTGTTAGCAATTTGGCTCTAGGTGTGGTGAAATTGTTCTCAACTTGATTGAGAAATCTTGTTGGTGCTGGAGCCAGCATATCTTCTGTCCGTACTGGCAATTTAAATTCTTTAAGGAACTCTTTATCGGTTAGAAAGTCGAGTTCTGTAACTACCAAACCCTTTGACGTTCCTTTACACTCATTCAAGATTTCATCAAGTATAATTATTTCGCCATTCGATATCTTTTCTTTGAAAAAAGAATACATCCGCTGGTTTGTGTCAAAATGACCATAGTATCGAACCAAGGCCAAAAGCGAGCTTGTATCGATAACTGCAATCATTGAATGTACTCTTCTAATTTTTCAGGTTTGATATTTAACCTTTTACTTACTTCATATTCACTCAATATTCCCTCATAAAAAGCCGTCTGTATGGTTGATATGAATAGAGGAGAGGAAATTGGTTTTGCGACTGAGCCTCTTTGTTTAATTCCTTGCTCTTTTAGTAATTCTTTTTCTCTTTCTTTTTCAAGCTGCTTAATCCTGTATCTTTCATCGTAATCTGCCCTTACTTTGGCATAATTACCTCGACTTATCAGGTTTTTATAGAGCAATCTCGTGAAGATGGCCAGTTCGCTCAAATGAGTATTTCTTGATACTTCTTCTACGATTTCAATGTTATAATCATTCTGTGAATTTGAAGGTTCAAGAGCATCAAGTGTCTTAAGATACTCTCCTGAAAGAAATGAAAAGGCAAATTCATTACACCATCTTTCAATAATAGAAATGTTTCTATTAGCCATTTCTTGATAGTCAATCTTCTCAATTTCTTCTTCATCAAGAAGATAATGACCAAGTTCGTGAGCGAGCGTAAAAATCTCTCGTCTAAAAGACTGATGTCTTTTCAGGACGATGACATTAGGCTTAAGATAAAACCCGTCAATATTAGCCTTCTCTTTTTTATTGTGAGTTTCTACAAATTCAAAGACCAGGATATTGTGTTCTGAAAGCTTTGAGATAAGAGATTTAAGAAAATCTCTCCTTTTGTCTGTGAAATTTGGATATAATAATTCTCGAACTTGAGTAGCTGATTGCTCTGGATTATCATTGATAGAAAACTTCTTAATATCTCTTCGGAATTCAATTTCTGACAAAGTTGCAATTGCTTCAAGCGAAATCTTCAGTTCTTCAAATTTGTTCACGATCTGAATCGCTCCAAGACTTAATTCATCTGTGGCAAAATTTGACTTTCTAAAAAAGATGCTCTCTTCCTTTGCTAATTCAGGTGATTTCGGATCTAGATAATAGTGTAGCCCCTTTCCAAAAAGCTTATCAATCCGCTTGAGATAATTGACCTTGATTTCGTTTGAGAAAATATCAGTTTCAACTATTGGCTTTTTTAGGCCTTGATTGATTTGTTTGAGCAGTTCACTCCCTGTCATGCGATACATTCGCATTAGATGCTTTAATCGTGATATGTTTTGTTCGACTTTCAAGAATGTTGACAGAGACTTTAAGCAAAGATAGAATTTAGAGCATAAGTTCCTATTATCTAGGAAAATGCCCTACAACGACTAGCTAGCGATTGTATGCCCGCCAGCTGCTAAAGGAAGCAAAATAGTGAAATCAGCCGGTGCTTCCAAAGTATCAGATAACCACTGCGTTTAGAAAGAGAAAAAACCTGCGAACTGAAGTCAATAGAATGCACTTTCATTTCCTAGCGGCTGATTCACGGTCGAGTTGCACGACACTGGCAGAATACTAAGTTGGCATATAATAGCTAGCGCTTGTTGGGAGGTCGTTTTATATAATCCAGGAGATTCCAAGCGCAATTATTGGTAAAATTGAGTAGGCAACATCATAGATAGAGGTTTCCTCGTCCATTGTTGAAAGAGAGTAATATTTACAAGGCCGTTCGAATTTCGAATAAGAAAGATCGTTTAAGGGTACAAGTAAAATGATAATTACTATTAAAAAAATTCCAGATTTTCTAAGTGCATAGTTGATAGGGTTGTCAAATATGAAAGGAGAAATTACTAACAATACACTGATTGAAAATGCCAAAATAAGCGAAAAAATAACGTGATGTTTTCTTTCAGATAGAGTTGTCGTTCCGATAATTAACGTGAAGAAAGTTAGACAAAAATATGACTCAGCGAAATAGTTCTCCTGTTCACCCATGAGCCATTTCATAAGGGATTCATAAAAGCCGAGTTCGATGTTTTGAAGATAGACGAATTGAGTTGTTATGACGATAAGACAAATTCCAATAACAATAATTGATAGAATTGATAGCTTCTGTTTTTCCTTCATTAAGCTTAATATTTTGAAACAGCCAATGCCTCCCAACAACCGAATATCAACCACCATTGGCTCTTACTCGCCTGTAACGTTACCAAATGTAGTAGTAAATCCTGAACAAACCATTGTCGGCTATAGGGAGATATAATTGCTTGAAGTCCCTCTAATGCACCCGGGCTTTCCTGAGTCACCGCACGCCTTGCTGACCTGACCAGAAAAGGCATTTCCCCCTGAAAAATACTTCACCAACTCTCCTTCCTTTCCGCTAGCTTCGCGGCACTTTACATATCGCACATGACCAACGACCTGGTGCTCACCCAAGAGGAAGCACGATTTGAAACGCTTATTCAAGGTTTACTCACCGAGGGTCATGGTACATGCCCTGATTTCATAGATCCCCTCACCGCAAACGGCCTCCGGAGCAATCTCCTCCAACACAAACAGAATGGTGACATGCGGCCAGCCGGGGTCTCCCGGCAGTTTGATTACCAGCGAAACGCCGAAGTGCGTGGCGATGTGATCAGGTGGATCGAAAATGACACCACCGACGTATTCGAACTGCTGGTGCTCTCCAAGATTCAGGCATTCATCACCTACCTGAACCGCACCTGCTATACTTCCATCAATGACTTTGAGTTTCACTATGCCTACTACGAGCAGGGCAGCTTCTACAAGCGGCATCTGGACCAGTTTAAAAGTGACAAAGGCCGTAAATACTCCCTGGTGATGTACCTCAATGAAGACTGGCTGGATAGTGATGGTGGTAAACTGTCGCTGTACCATCCGGATGGCACGCAAGAAGACGTTACTCCTACTGGTGGCAGAGCTGTATTCTTTGAGAGTGATAAGGTAGAGCATGAAGTGCACCCCTCACTGAACCGCTACCGGCTGAGTATCGCCGGCTGGCTCAAGCAGGTCTGAGAATCCCGGACTTAACGTTTTATTCCCTATTTCACATCCTGCACACAGCGAAAGCCTGTGTGATTGAAGCCTGAGTCTTTGCTGGAGCTCATCCTTCTGGACACCCGATAGCCGCTGCAGTAGCTGTCGTTGCATAAGAAAGATCCACCACGGATCAGGTGCTTGGGGGTATAGGGATCTCGTGGGTCATAGTATTGAGGGGAGCCTGTGGGATCATCCACCACTCCTTTTCGCTGATAGCTCTCATAGGCACGGGCATCGTATTTGTCCTGGCACCACTCCCATACATTCCCCGCCATATCGTACAGCCCAAACCCATTTGGGGGGAAGGACTTCACCGGAGCGGTGGTCTCAAAGCCATCCAACACATAATTTTGATAGGGAAACTTACCCTGCCAGAAGTTGGCTTTGTCTGAGGCAGTTTCAGCCGACTCATTTCCCCACGGGTATTTGATGTCCTTGCGTCCGCCCATGGAGGCCCACTCCCACTCTGCTTCTGTGGGCAGTCGCTTGCCAGCCCATTGGGCATAAGCCACTGCGTCATCCCAGGCCACATTCACCACAGGATGGTTCATTCGCTCTGCGATGCTACTTTCGGGCCCCTCCGGATGGCGCCAGTTGGCACCAATGGTCCACACCCACCACTGAGAATAATCGGAGAGATCTACTTCACTGCTGGTTGGCTGAAATACCAGCGCTCCCGCCTGCAGTACGGAGTCCGGAGGCTCGGGGGTACCCTCAGGTACCTGAGTTTTCATCTCTTCCCAGTCAATGTCCCGCTCGGCTATGGTCACATAGCCCGTAGCTTCTACAAATTTCGTGAATTGGGCATTGGTGACTTCCGTGGCATCGATATAAAAGGCAGAAACTGAGACCTCATGACTCGGAAATTCATCCTGATAAGCCTCACTGGATTTTGCACCCATACTAAAAGTCCCGCCAGGGATATAAACCATGCCTTCCGGAGCCTCTACTTTTTCACGACCTTGATCGCCCTGTGAACAACCTGCTGCCAACAGGCAAATCATGCCAAACTTTAATAACCTCATGCGCCAAAGATTATCAAAAATGGGTTAACCAGGAAATCTAAAGGCCAGTATGATCAGAATCAATGCCATGCAGACACAGGTCAAACTCCCGCCCCAATTTCACCACCTCACCGATCACGATGATGGCCGGAGAACTGATGCCCGAATCGGCTACTTGCCGGCCGATGGTCGATATGGTGCCAAAAACAGACCGTTCATCGGGTCGGCTGCCATTCTGTATGATCCCGATGGCTTCCTCTGATCCCCTGGCATTTCGGAAAACATCTATAATCTGAGGCAATTGCTTCATCCCCATCAGGATAACAATGGTGGCTGAGGACTGAGCTGCCAGGTAAACATCCCGGGACAATTCCAGGTTGGAAGTGGTGCCCGTAATCACCCAAAAGCTTTCATTCACTCCGCGTTTGGTCAAAGGAATCTCACTCAATGCCGGTACGGAAAGGGCGCTGCTGATCCCGGGAATGACTTCCACATCTATGCCATGCGCCCGGGCATGTTCCAGCTCTTCATGCCCACGGCCAAAAACAAACGGATCACCCCCTTTTAACCGCACCACTGTCTGGTAGCGTTTGGCATTGTCCACGATCATATCATTGATATAGATCTGCTGGTACTGATGAATTCCGGGCTTCTTTCCTACGTAGACCAACTCACAGTCTGGCCGGCAATGCTTAAGTAGTTCCTTATTCACCAGCGCATCATACAGTACCACATCAGCTTTCTGAAGTCCTCTGATGGCTTTCAGGGTGATTAATTCGGGATCTCCGGGACCGGCGCCTATTAATAATAGCTTTGACATACTTAAATTCTTTTCGTAAAAATACGTAATTTATTTGTTATAAATCAAGTAATATTACGTAGTTTTACGTAAAAATAAACTGCGATTATGAAAAAGGTCATCGTCATCGGTAATGGAATGGTTGGTTACAAGTTTTGCGAGAAACTACGTGCCAAAGCCGACCATCAGGAGGTATCACTCCTTGTTTATGGTGAAGAATCTATTCCGGCGTATGACCGGGTGCATCTCAGCGAGTACTTCACCAACCAGTCGGAAGAAAAGCTGCTCATGGCTCCTGCCGGATGGTATGCAGAAAATAACATTACCCTGAAGACAGGCCAGCTGGTGATCGAAATAGACCGGGACCATAAAATGGTTCGCACCCACACCGGGGAAACAGAGGCTTATGACTACCTGATTCTGGCCACAGGCTCACGTCCTATGGTACCGCCCATCAAGGGAGTGGACAAAAAAGGAGTCTTTGTGTACCGAACCATCGAAGACCTGGACCAGATCATCGCTTATGCCAAAAACGTAAAACGTGGCGCTGTACTGGGCGGCGGGCTGCTGGGGCTGGAAGCAGCCAAAGCGCTGATGGACCTTAAGCTGGATGCTCAGGTGGTAGAGTTTGCCTCACGATTGATGCCGAGGCAGCTTGACGAAGCAGGATCCAATATGCTCAAAAGCAAAATCGAATCGCTCGGAATCGAAATCCTCCTCAACAAAAGCACCAGCGAAATCCAGGGCAATGGAAAGCTGGACGGCCTGCTCTTTGCTGACGGCAGCAGACTGGACACCGACATGCTCGTCATTTCCTGTGGAATCATTTCCAGGGATGAACTGGCCGTGCAAGCCGGACTGGAAACAGGAAAGCGCGGTGGCTTTAAGGTCAATAGCCAGCTACAAACCAATGACCCGCACATCTATGCCATCGGGGAGGCTGCTTCTTACAACGAGATGGTCTACGGACTGGTAGCTCCGGGCTACGACATGGCCGACACGGTAGTGGATCAGGTTTTGGGAAGTGGCGAAAAGCAATTCACGGGAGCCGACATGTCCACCAAACTGAAGCTGATCGGCGTGGAAGTGGGGAGTTTCGGGGACGCACTCGGCGAAATAACCGGCAGTGTCCCCATCGTCTTTGAGGACAAAAACACTGGCATTTACAAGCGAATCAACCTTTCACCGGATCGCAAAAAATTACTGGGCGGAATCATGGTAGGCGATACCAGTGCTTACGGAATGCTCCTGCAGATCACCCAAAATGGCATGGCCCTCCCTCCTAACCCCGAAGACCTGATACTGGGTGCGCGAGGTGGAGAATCCGGAGGCAATAGCCTCATGGACCTGCCGGACACTGCCCAGATATGCTCCTGCGAAAATGTGACCAAAGGCGACATTGTGTGTGCCATCAAAGATCAGGAACTCACCGACCTTCAGCAGGTACGCACCTGCACCAAAGCCGGAACAGGCTGTGGGGCATGCTCCCCCATGGTGGGAGATCTATTTACCGCTACCCTCAAGTCCATGGGACAGGTGGTCAGAAAAACCATCTGTGCGCACTTTGATTATACCCGTCAGGAACTTTTTAGTCTGATCAAAGTGAAAGGCATCCAAAGCTTTGATGAACTGCTGGATCAATATGGCAGTGGGGATGGCTGCGAAACCTGCAAACCTGCCGTGGCTTCACTGATGGCGAGTATCTGGAACGACCTTATCCTGAAGCAGGATACCATTCAGGATACCAACGACCGGTTTTTAGCCAACATTCAAAAAGGAGGAAGCTACTCTGTGGTACCGCGAGTGGCCGGTGGAGAAATCACCCCCGACAAGCTCATCGCCATGGGGCAGGTAGCCAAAAAATATGATCTCTATACCAAAATCACTGGTGGTCAGCGCATCGATATGTTCGGTGCCCGTCTCAATGATCTCCCGGCCATCTGGCGCGAGCTGATAGATGCGGGATTTGAAAGTGGTCATGCCTACGGCAAATCCCTGCGGACGGTGAAAAGCTGCGTGGGCTCTACCTGGTGTCGCTACGGACTACATGATTCGGTCTCCTTCGCCATAGAGATCGAAAACAGATACAAGGGATTGCGCTCACCACATAAGCTCAAAGGTGGGGTATCCGGTTGCAGAAGGGAATGCGCTGAAGCTCAAAGCAAGGATTTCGGGCTCATAGCCACAGAAATCGGCTACAACCTGTATGTCTGTGGCAATGGTGGCGCCAACCCCCAGCATGCCAAACTCCTGGCGGGAGATATTGATGAAAAGACGGCCATCAAATACCTGGACAGATTTCTCATGTTTTACATCCGCACGGCGGAGCCACTCAACCGTACTGCGGTCTGGCTCAATAAGCTGGAGGGCGGCATAGACTATCTGCGTGAAGTGGTGGTCAACGACAGCCTCGGCCTGGGTGAAGAACTGGAAAAAGACATGCAGGCCCTCATAGCCTCCTACCATTGTGAATGGAAAGAAGCCATTGAGGACGAAGGAATGAAAGCCCGATTCAGACATTTCTCCAATTCGGATGAATACGACCCTACCCAGCAATTTGTACCCATGCGGGAAATGAAAAAGCCTGCAGAATGGCAAACCGTAACAAAAGACTAATACAATGACAGAAGAAATACTCGAATACAGAACCGTACTCGCTGCCCAGGTGACCACCTGGTACCCGGCATGCAGGGTAGAGGATTTTCCAAAAGACGGGGGCCTTTGTATTTCATATAGAGGCCTGCAAATCGCTGTTTTCAATTTTACCCGCAGAAAGGAATGGTATGCCACCCAGAATTTGTGTCCGCATAAGCACCAGATGATCCTGAGTAGAGGGATGATCGGCTCTGATGGGGATGAACCAAAAGTGGCGTGTCCCTTTCACAAAAAGACCTTTTCACTGAAAACAGGGATTAATCTGAATGGCAATGAATGTGAGCTGGCTACCTATCCTGTCAAAGTGGAAAATGGTACCGTCCTGGTTGGATTTGCGTAATACTACGTATCCAGTCGCGTTTAATCAGGGCAATTACTTACTTTTATGCCCAGACCTGGCACAGGTTGACCCATGGCAAAACCCAGATTTAAACGTTTAGGACTTTTTTACCTCATTGCACTTGGTTGCATTGCACTGAGCATCGTTGTTAGCCAAATTCTCATCCAGACTTCCATCAGCCGACAGCAGGATGACGCCCATGTGATCAATGTGGCTGGTCGCCAGCGGATGCTCAGTCAGAAAATCAGCAAGCTGGCCCTGATCATAGAGCATCAGAAAGGCGAAAGGCACCAAAATACCGTAGCACTGCGTGAAGCACTGGCGCTTTGGAAACAATCGCATGAAGGACTCCAGTTTGGAGATGCCGAACTGGGGCTTTCCGGGGCCAACTCCAAGGTCATCATGGAGATGTTTGAGACCATCTCGCCACACTACGAGGCGATCTACCAGGGTGCACAGGACCTCCTTACCCTGCCCGCTCAGCATGATGACAGCACCGCATCACTCAGAGCCGGCTATGTAGCCACCATTTTGGATCATGAACCCACCTTTCTGGAAGGCATGGACAAAATCGTCTTCCAGTATGACGAGGAAGCCCAGGAAAAAGTGCGTGAGCTCAAAGAAACGGAATATTACCTGCTCATCATTTCTTTGCTCATCATCATTGTAGAACTCATTTTCATTTTCCGTCCGCTGGCCACAAGTGTGCGTGCCACCGTGCTGGACCTCATGGCCTCCGAAGAGTCCTCCAGAAAGATGACCCGGGAACTCTCCAAGCTCTACGAGGAGCTGGGTAAGTCTTATCAGGACCTGGAGGCGGTCAATCTGGAGCCGGAATCACCCTCACTTTACGCCAGCATGAGCGCCCGGGGGGAATTTAGCTACCTGGCTCCCCGCTTCCTTCACATGATGGAATATGAAGAATCCGAGCCACCTAAAACCTTTCAGCAATTGCTGAAAAGTAGCGGGTATAAGGATGATTTCATCAAAGGCCTGATGCAATTGCTTCAGGAAAATAAAAACTGGACCGGAGAAATCAGGCTCATCACCGAGCCGGGAGACTTCTGCTGGGTGGAGACTTTTCTCATACCCATAGCCATCACGGGAGAGATCAAAATGATTTCTCACGACATCACCGAGTTCAAAGAAGCGAAGATTCGTTCGCGTGAGCTCAACAGAGAACGCATCGAAAAATCTGTGAAAGAGCAGCAATACCGCTCTGTGCTCATTCTGGAAGGTCAGGAAGAAGAACGAAAGCGGCTCTCCAGAGAACTGCACGATGGCGTGGGCCAAATGCTATCGGCCATGAAACTCCTCCTCGAATCTTTCGCTCCTTCCTCCAACCCGATGAAAATGCGACTGGAAGATGCCAAAAGCCTGATGAAAAGTATCATTCAGGAGGTGCGCCGTGTTTCGTTCAACCTGACACCAAGCAGCCTCGATGATTTTGGACTGGTGCCGGCCATCAAGAAATTTTGTGATGAGATCAATGCGGTGACCAAAGCGAAGGTGGAGTTCGTGAACGAAACGAGGTTTATCAACCGACTGGAAAGCACCATTGAAACCAACCTTTATCGCATCATCCAGGAAAGCGTAAATAATGCCTTGAAGTACGCCAAAGCCACGCACATCACCGTGCGCTTTTCACATAACATCAACTCACTGAACATTCTGATAGAGGATGACGGGAAAGGATTTGACTATGACCGACTGGGAAGCAGCGGCCATTTTGAAAAAGCCGGACATGGAATTTTTAATATGAAAGAGCGAACTTCCTATATTGGCGGTAGTTTTAACCTCACTACCGAGCTGGGAAAAGGAACCAAAATATTTATCACATTATCCCTAGATAAAAATGATTAGAGTAGCCCTGGCCGATGATCACGAAATAGTGCGTCACGGCATCAAAATGGTATTGGAAGATGACCCTGAGATCCAGGTCATATGGGAGGCGTCGGATGGACAGGAAGCAGTAGAGAAAATGGACTCCAACACTCCCGATGTACTGGTAGTGGACATACGTATGCCACTCATGACCGGCCTGGAAGTAACCCGGCAGCTTAAAAAGAACAATCAGGAGGTGAAAATCATCGTGCTCACCATGCATGATGACTCAGAGTACATCGTAAAAGCACTCGAATACGGTGCAGACGGATACCTCCTGAAAGACACCAACAAGGCTGAGTTTAACAAGGCTGTGCACATGGTGAACAATGGACAGAAATATTTCAGCGGAGACATCTCCACCACCATTGTGGATTTTTACAGAAACGGCGGCCCCCGACCCGGCAACGGACCAGAGCCGAGTGGCTCAAACTCTGAAGACTACCAGCTCACCAAGCGTGAAAGACAAATCCTGAAACTCATTTATGAGGGGGTATCCAACAAGGATGTAGCCGAAACACTTGGCAAAAGTGTCCGTACCATAGAGACACACCGCTTCAACATCATGAAAAAGCTGGAGGTCAACAATATCACTGAACTATTGAAAAAAGTAGAACGCGAAGGGCTGGATAAGATGTTGTAGCCTCAGTATTCTGAGAATCCATTCATGAAAAAACTTCTACCAGGTTACCTCAACACAGAGATTGTTAAATCCGAAATCAAGCGATTAGAGGTCTTTATTGGTTTTTTATTGGCTGCAGTGGCCCTGGCGCTCTTTATGCAGATCCGGCACTTCAACCTGATGCAGGATACTTTTCGCAACCCATTTTCCTTCCCACTTATCTTACTCACCGCAGCGCTGATGATCGTGCTGTTTACCGCCGGCAGGAAATGGGTGCTGAAACTACAGCGAACTGATCGCAGATTACCCAGAACCTATTTTTGGTATACCGTCCTCATGGAAGTCTCCATCCCTGCCCTGTGGCTGGTGGTGGCCTCACTTATAGAGGAGACCTCTACCTTGCTGGATTCTCCCATTATCTTTGTTTTTTTCATCCTCATCATCGTCTCATCCCTCCACCTGGACTTCTGGTTGAGTGCCTGCATGGGGATACTTGTTTCCATCTTCATTGCTTCATACACCTATTGGGTCACCGAGACCTTTCCTGTTAAATTTCACCTTCCGCTGGCCGTTTATTACATCCGATCCTTCATGTTTCTGGTAAGCGGCATCTGTGCCGGACTGGTAGCCAGTGAACTAAGAAAAAGGCTGGCGCTCACCTTTCAGGAAATACAGGCCAAAGAGCAGATAGAAGGACTATTTAGCCAGCAGGTATCCAAGGAGATGGTAGAAGTACTTAAGGAAAAACAGGACTTTACCGCCCGACTGGACGTAACCATTATGTTTCTGGACATCCGGGATTTCACTCAAAAAGTACAGCACCTCACCGCTCAGGAAGTGAATGCTTTTCAAAATAAATTCTTTTCGCCAGTCATAGAGATCATCAATGCCAACAATGGCATTGTGAATCAGATCATGGGTGATGGGCTGATGGCCACATTTGGGGCTCCCCTCAAAGACGCGATCCACTACAAAAGTGCCTGGAATGCCACCCTCAGGATTCTGGATTTCCTCAAAACCTTTCGGGAGCAAAACCCGGAGCACAGCACACTGGACATAGGGATGGGAATGCACTGCGGCGAGGTGTTGGTAGGCAACATCGGCACAGAATCGCGAAAACAACTCTCCATATCCGGTACCCCGGTGATCATAGCCTCGCGCATTGAGCAGCTCAATAAGGAAATGGAAAGTACAGTACTGATGTCGAAAGCCCTGTTTGACCTGCTGGCGGATCACATAGATCAGTATGAAACCAAAGGAATGATCAAAATGAAGGGGTTGGACAAAGAAGTGGAAATTGTGAAAGTCTTTTAAATCCTAATAAGGATAAGGCGCCTTAAAGAACGCTTCTGCCACTCCAAATGCCAACACGGCCACCACAAACCCAAACATAAAAATGGTATAGGAGATCCTCAGTAGCCTGTATTTTTTACCCAGCACCACGCCCAGAAAATAGATATCCCGTATCAGGCTGGTGTAGAGGTAATCAGCATCTTTCATCATTTCCTTCATCCCCCACTCATACTTTTCCATCTCCATTCGATGGAAATTACCAAAAAACAAAAGGTTTGTTCGCTTACTCTGAATGTCCTCCTCTGTGAAAGTACCCTTTGATACGTTGGGCAAAGTAGCGAGAATCGCAAAAACGATGGTGGCAAGACAGACCACGGTCATGAGCATAGCCGGTATGATCAGGTGTGGATATTCTTCCAGCTTTCTGAAAAGTACGGACACGAGTACAGACAGGATGATCGAATTCACCGAAATCATAATATTGGCTTTGGTATCTGCCATTGCACTGAGCTCCAGATGATTTTTGGAAGTCAGCCTGAACATCGTCTCCACCCCGCGTGTCGGGGTGATCTCCTTCGCCTTCTTCACCTTACCTTTCAGTTTTTCCACCTGTGCCTTCAGAGCAGAAACTTCGTCTTCCGTGTTTTTCATCTCCATTAATTTCTCATTCACCTTTTTCAGGTTCTTCTTCACCCTGTCCGTAAATTTCTTTTTGGCATAGCTGGTAAAAAACTCATGCTCGGTGATAAACCGCTGATTGGACATGTACCAGTCGATGTCCGAAATATTCTTGCCATTCAGTCGCTGAAGCTCCTCTTGCAGCAGATCCGCTTTGTCACAGTAATTTTCCTCCGCCAGATGTGCCAGGTCTGCATCGCATAGTATAGCCTGAAGATCATTTTTGGGGTTCTGGGGCATTTTAGTCGCCATGATACAACCCACCACCTGGGCGGCGCGTTCATCATCGTATCCTTTTTCAGCTAAAAAATCCAATGCAATTTCAGCACTTACCTCCTCATGATCCGCAATGGTCCGCTTATAGCCCAGGTCGTGAAACCACGCAGCCAGCTCCACCACCTCCAGCTCCTCCGGGCTTACGCCCGTCTCCCGGGCAATCTCCAGTGCTGCACGCACCACCTCGCGCGTATGGTCCGCTGAGTGGTATTTGATCTCAGGTGCCAGCTCATTGTTGAGGATGTGTTCGGCAAATTGCTGGGCTTCCTTTAGTAGTTCGGATCTTTCTCCGGCCATTTCAAAGTTTATCTAGGTGGCTCAAAATACCACATTTTCTAAATTCCGATTAATTTAAATGTATTTTTATCAGATGTCCAGAAATAACAATTCCCGGGGGTTATTTATTTCATTCTTAATGATTAATCTTTTCCTGTTTCTGACATTTGCTCAATCCGGATGCTCTACCGCTACATTTCGTGAGCAGGCGGACAGTCTCTTTCTGATTACCGACGATGTTTCGGTGTATTACAACCTAAAGATACCTGATGATAAATATTTCCTCCCCTATTCCCTCTCAGAGATTTCGGGAATCACTCACCTCAACGACACTCACCTCCTATGTGTAGAAGATGAAGGCGGAAAAGTTTATGAATATAGCCTGGCCAAAAGAAAGATCACCAACACCATCGCTTTCAGTAATCCCGGAGATTTTGAAGGGATTGAGCTTGTAGGAGACACCATCTATGTACTGGAAAGTGACGGGGATATTTATGAGTTTGCTTACACAAAACACAGCAGTACCCGGGCCACAAAGCACGAGAATAAACTGAGCCGGAAAAATGACACGGAGGGGCTGGGCTATAACCCGTACACCGGCCATCTCACGATTGCCTGCAAGGAAGACGAGGACATAGAAGGCACCAATGCCAAAGGCAAAACCGTGTACCAGTTTGACCTTCGTACCAAAAAACTCTTTCCCAAACCCCTTTTCGAGATCACAGCAACGCTTATGGATGACTTCTTTGAGGCCCACAGGGATTTTGAATACAATAAAGACCGCATCAAATTTGAACCCTCAGGCATTGCGTATAATCCGCTGGACGGCTACTTCTACCTGCTCGCTTCTGTTGGAAAACTACTGGTGGTTTTGGATCAAAACGGCGCCATCAAGGCCACCTACCCCATTGCGCCCAGGGTGCTTAGCCAACCAGAAGGCATTTCCTTTTCTTCCCGTGGGGATTTGTACATCAGCTCCGAGGGTGAGGGGGACAAGGGATACATTATGAAGTTCAGGCCACATAAAAAATGAGAGTACTTTTCTTCCTCCTACTATTTACGGCAGCTACCCTGATCTCGGCACAGGAAGTCTCTGTCTACCTCATCGGAGACGCAGGCGCTCCCACCTCCCCTGACAGCAACCTGGAGTTCTTACAAAAAATCACCAGCGCAGCCAAACCCACGGACGTACTCATTTTTCTGGGTGACAATATTTACCCAGATGGTCTTCCATCCAGAGAAGACCCTGCCCGCAGAGCCATGGAAAACAAGCTCAACGCCTCCCTCAACATCATGAAAGCATTCAAGGGCCGCTCAATTATTCTCCCGGGCAACCATGACTGGTCTGGTGGCGGAAAAGACGGATGGGAAAAATTACTCAACATGCAGCGTTATGTGGATGAATATATGGGCTCGTCAACAGTCTTCCTCCCCAGAGATGCCTGTCCCGGGCCCGTGGAGATCGCACTTACCAATGCCCTCACGCTTTTGATTGTGGATACTCAGTATTTTCTTCATCCCTGGGATAAGCCTGGTCGTGAAGATGGCTGTGAGTCAAAATCCACTGCGGAAGCACTGGAGGAACTGGATGACCTGCTCAAGAAGAATGCGAATAAGCATGTGATAGTAGCCGGACATCATCCCATGTATAGCTATGGTCCTCATGGTGGCCAATACACCTTGAAACAACATATTTTCCCCCTGACAGATGTAAATCGAAAGCTTTGGATTCCGCTGCCAGTTCTGGGCAGTATTTACCCCACCTTCCGGTCCGTATTGGGAAGCCGGCAAGACCTCACCAACCCAAGGTACAAACTGGTGCGAAATACCATGGTAAAATCATTTGCTCAGGTGAAAGACATGGTATATGTCAATGGCCATGAGCATTCGCTTCAGTACATCCATAAGGACTCCGCCCATTACGTCACCAGCGGATCAGGATCCAAATCCTCCAACGTGACGGATGGAGAAGGCACAGTGTTTCATGGCCAGGCACGGGGCTTTGCCCAGCTCACCTATCATCCGGCAGGAGCGGTGGATCTGAAGTTCTTTGATGGCGCGCTGCAGGAAAAGATTTATGACAGTCCCATCTACTCCAAAGCAGTACACCCTGCATCAAAGTGGCTGTTTAATCCAAATTACAGCGACAGCATCGTAGTACGCCCGATCAGCCTCAGGTATGCCATCAAATCCGATGCGCATGAATTTTGGCTGGGAGAAAACTACAGGCAACTCTGGTCTACACCGGTCACCATGCCGGTTTTCAATATTGGGCAGGAACATGGGGGACTGGAAATCCTCAAACTGGGTGGTGGCAATCAAACCAAATCCTTAAGACTGGAAGCAAAGGACGGGCGCCAGTACGTACTCCGATCGCTGGATAAGTACACCACCAAACTCCTCCCCGCTCCGCTCTATGAGACATTGGCAGCGGACATAGTGCAGGATCAGATCTCTGCCGCTAATCCCTTTGGAGTGTTTGCCATACCTACCCTGGCAGAGGCTGCGGGCATCTACCACACCAATCCACAACTGATGTATGTGCCCGACGATCCGAGGTTCGGGGCTTACCAGTCACTATTTGCTAATATGCCGGTGCTCTATGAAGAACGTCCAAACGATGAAGCAGCTTCAGCGGATTATTTTGGAAATGGAGAGAAGATCGAAGGAACACCTGATGTGATTGCCACCATACAAGGTGATAATGATGAAACAATCGATCAGGATTTTGCTCTGCGGAGCAGGCTCTTCGATATGCTGATAGGCGACTGGGACCGACATGAGGATCAATGGCGCTGGGTACGTTTTGACCAACCGGAAAAGGGACACTACTGGCGGCCCATCCCCAGGGACCGTGATCAGGCCTTCTTTGTCAACGAAGGGGTGATCGGCTGGGCGGCCTCCAGGAAATTTGCCCTTCCCAACACTGAGGGGTTTGACGAGAAGATGGATTATCCACCCGGTTTCAATGCCAGTGCGCGGTTTTTTGACCGTACCTTTTTGAATGCGCTTGACTGGTCACAATGGGAGCATCAGATCAACCTCCTGAATACCCGGCTCTCCAATGAAAAGATAGACAGTGCTTTTAACGTTTGGCCAGATACCATCCGGCACCAGGCTGCCGCAGAAACCTCCCGGATACTCAAAGCACGAAGAGACGACATGCGAAGGTATGCCCGGATACATTACTTGTTTCTCTCCCGAGAGGTGGAAGTGGTGGGCACCAACAAACACGAATATTTCCTGGTGGAACGGATGAGTAATGACACCACCCGGGTCACCGTGCATAAGCGAAAAAAGGATGGTGAGCTGCTGCAAGTCATTTACCAGCGCACCTTCCTGAGTAGCGAAACTGAGGAGATCCGACTTTATGGTCTGCAAGGTGAAGATGTATTCGAAATCAAAGGACAAGTGAAAAGCGGCATCCCGATCCGAATCATTGGCGGGGAAGACACCGACGAAATCACCGACCATTCCCGTGTGAAAGGGCTGAAGCACCACACGATCGTTTATGACCTGAAGCAAAACACCCGACTCCACCCGTCGAAAGAAACCAAATCCAGGCTAAGCAACAACATCAACGTCAATGCTTACAACCGTACTGCTTTTGAATATAACAAGCTCATTCCCCTGGCCAGCGTGGAGTTCAATTTTGATGACGGTTTGTTTTTGGGTGGTGGTTTTATCCTGACCAAAGAAGGTTGGCGCAAGGATCCTTTTGCCGCCAGGCACGAACTCAAGGTCAATGGTGCCTTTGAAACAGGAGCCGTTAACATTTACTACAATGGCACTTTGGGTGATATTATTGGTCATTGGGATCTGAACCTTGACTTTACACTTCAGCGGCCGTTTGGGGTCTCCAATTATTTTGGTTTTGGAAATGAATCCAATTATGATTTCAAGGGCCAAGGTGATGCCAGTGGTTTTGAGGATGAAATTGATTTCTACCGGATCAGGTTTGAGCGCTCGCAAACTTATCTTAACCTCACCCACGGTATAGGAGCAAAAGGTCGTTTCCGGATAGGTCCCGAACACCTGTCTTTCGAGTTGGAAGACAAAGCCAATAACAGATTCATACACCAGCCCAATAGCGGAACAGACCCGGAGGCCTTATACCAAAGCCATCAATATGTAGGTGCGAAAACAGAAATAGCCGCGGATACCCGCAACCACCCGGGACTGCCCACGGGCGGTGTATTTGCACAACTTGTTTATGGCCACTATTATGGACTGAATGCACGGTCCCACAATTTCAGTACGCTGAAAGGAGAGTTCATTTTCTATCTGTCCACACGCATCCCATCCAAAGTCACCTTTGCCAACCGGATAGGAGCGCAATACAATGAGGGTGACCTGGAGTTCTTCAATGGGGCGGTTTTGGGCAAAGAAACTCTACGTGGCTACAGAAGAGGCCGGTTTATTGGGGAAGCTTCCTTGTATCATAATTTTGATGTACGGGCCAAACTTTTCAGTTTCAAAACCTATCTGTTTCCCGCGAGTGTGGGTATTCTCGGCTTTCATGATATGGGACGGGTATGGCTGCAGGGGGAGAAGTCTGACACCTGGCACACAAGTAAAGGTTTTGGGCTGTGGCTGGCTCCCCTGAATCAGTTGGTGGTCACTGCGAATATGGCATTTTCTGAGGAAGAGACGTTACCCACAGTCACCTTTGGGTTTCAGTTTTAGGGGATGATCAGAAAACCTATGGGAGAATTGTATTGAAAATGGATGTTGACACTAGTGATCTAACCCTCCGTATAGTCCATTCTAATGGATAAGCTACTTACCCTTCATTTTCTTTGCTTGCCCAAAGAAAACGAAGCAAAAGAAAGGGCACCAACGCAAAAAATCATTTTGACTTGTATAAGCTTAGGTCTTTTTGGAAATTCCCAAGTCAAAATGATTCACACTTGCCTTGGATGCCCCGCCCGCCTTAGCGCCAATACTCTTCTGATTTCCGATTACATCAAGCGGTTCTATATGTGTATTCAGTGCGCCATATAGCCGATAATGGTTTGTTCAGAACTCAAAATCTGCTAGATTTGATAGGGATACGTGGCGGGTAGCCGGTAGTAGTTAACTGGTTTGTGGTAATGTCGAAAAAGAAATGAGCAAGATTAATTTAACTGAGGAAGAAAATGAACTGTATATGCAAGTTCTATCCCTTGATCCCGATGAAGATTATGAATTGAGAATTTCTAAACTAAACTCACAGAAGGAATTGGCAGAATCTTTACTTAATAGAGAGGCCATCCCTGAACAACGAATTAACTACTTTACGAAAAAGGAATTTCAAACCGGAATCTCACGAAAATCTCGGATTGAGGAATTTGAAGCTAAAGTAAACAGTGAATCTGATATATTTAGTCATGGTCATTTCACTAAATATCTCCAGTACTTTATTGAAGGTGCTAACATTGATCCACAGCTCAACCAAACATTAAGAAAAATTGCTGAGAGTAACATGTATGACGATGATAAAGCTGATGAAATTATCAAATATTTAAAGTCAAACTCTGTTATTCCCACTGCAAAACAAGCACGAGATGAATTCGCTGAAGAAATATTTAAGTTCGGGGCTGATATAAACCTTAACAGTTCTTATTGTCATAGGCTTAGAAATAAAATAAGAGGTTAACCCTTCATTTTCTTTGCTTGCCCCTGGCCGCGTAGGCACTTCACGGAGTTGCTCCACACTGACTTTGCTTGATCCGTTTTAGGGCAAAAGAAAGGAGGGGTTTATGAAGCCCCTCCTAATCACCGCCTAACCAATCTACGTCGCGAGTGCGACTGATTGTTCTTAAATATTTTCTAACGTGTTCGTTTTGAATCTACCTCTGAATTATTGATACTATAACGTTATATAAGTCCTTTTCGTTTACTGTTTTCAATCAAAAAATACCGGTAAGTGTTACTTCACTTTATCGAAGGCTTTATTATCGAGCTTTGATTGAAAACCTTTAAAGCAAATTTGAGGGTTTTGAATGATGTAATTGGTCTCATCTCGTTGAGTGACAGTTTTAACTGCATGAACGACCAATATCTGTCGTTAACGAGAATCAAGAAACTTCCCTTCGACTCTTTCCGCACCCTTTAATAGTACCAAACGGAAACTTCAGCTCCCTTATTGTGAGTGCCGGGAGGTAAAAAAACAAGGGCATTACCCATTGCAAAAGAATGTAACATGGAAGAACTCTGCTTATCCAGAATGGATGCGCGCTCCTGCTCTACCTTCGCGCGATAGAAAGTTGGCCTTGTCCCGCGAACTTCAAAATCGTGACCGAGGTTCACTTTCTCCCGGGTTCTGGATGACCTACCCAAAAACTGATGGATAAGAGGAGTCACATAAAGATAGAAGCAGGTCAGCGACGAAGCGGGATTTCCCGGAAGGGCATAAACAAACTGGGTTTCTCTTCGCCCGAAAAACAAGGGCTTACCGGGCTTTTGATTCACTTTATAGAAAATCTCCTCTACGTCGTTTTGGGCGAGTGCTTCCTTTACAAAATCATAATCTCCCACAGAAATGCCACCGCTGATCAGGAGCACATCCACCTCACCGAGTAGATCACCGATGGCTCGGCTGGTTGCTTCAAAATCGTCGGTTACGCTCCTTACTGCAGTGATATCAACCGGCAGCTGCCGCAGGGCCGCCTGAAGTGAACCTCCATTGCTCTCATAGATCTGGCCCTCACCCAACGGCTCACCAGCCTCCACCAACTCATTGCCAGTGACCAGTACACCCACCCGTGGCCTGGCATAAACGGACACACTGGTCATTCCCAAAGTAAGCAGCATGCCCACTGTGGCTGCATTGACGCAATGTCCCGCCTGAAACACCTCCTGTCCCTGCCTGATCTCCTCACCTCGCAACCGCAGGTTAGTGCCTGCAGCGGGTATTTCCGAGAGGGAGAGCACATTGCCCTCCACATTCGTTTTTTCCTGCATGATCACAGCGGTAGTACCTTTCGGCACCCTGGCTCCCGTGAAAATCCGAGCAGCCTGTCCTTGCTCCAGTGTGAGCTCACTTTGACTGCCAGCAGCTACCTCACCGATGATCTGGTAAGTATCAGACGCCCCACACAGGGCATAGCCATCCATAGCGGAGTTGTCAAAAACAGGGATGTCCATTGGTGAAACTATTGCATCAGCCAGGTGTAAACCTACCGCCTCCGATACTTGAACATGTTGCTTCACCCTGACCGGGCGCTGGGCTGTTATATACTCAAAGGCCTCCTCAATACTTACCATCACCCGCCTATTGATATCATAGATCTATTTCCCTCGTAATGCGACTGCTCCATCACCTCCATCCCATCCCGGGAAAACTTCTTCCCCTTGATCGCCTCAAGGATGAGCGGTTTCAAAGCCGCCTGGGCACGATATGGGGTTAGCAGGTCAGTTTCTGCTGTCGCAAAAAGGCAATTCTTCATCTTGCCATCAGCCGTCAGGCGGATACGGTTACACCCCTCACAAAAGGGCTTGGTGATGGTGCTCACCACCCCAAAAGACCCCTGAAAGCCCGGCACCTGATAGTTGGAGGACGTGCTATGCGCCGGATCTTGTTGCTTTTGTGGCTCGCCAAAATGATGGCCAACCTCTTTCAGGATTTCATCTTCGCTCACACCCTTGCTCCAGTCCCATTGATTGCCTTTAAAAGGCATAAATTCTATGAACTTAACATTGATGTTTTTGTCGCGGGTGAGGCCCACAAAGTCCTTGATCTCCGCGTCATTCACTCCTTTGATCAGTACAATGTTTAGTTTGATCTGAAACCCGCGCTTCAGAGCTGCTTCAATATTGGCCATGATGCGGGGAAAATAATCACGCTTGGTCATATAAAGTGCCTTGGCCTGGTCCAGGGAATCCAGGCTGATGTTGATCTTTCGGAGCCCTATTTTCTCAAACAGGTCAAAATACTTATCGAGTAAAATCCCATTGGTCGTCAGCTTCAGCGTCACCGGTAGCTTTGAGAGCTCCTCTATAAGGTAAGCAAAGTTCTTACGCACCAGCGGCTCCCCGCCTGTGAGTCTGATGGTGTCTACCCCCAGTTTTGTAAACTCCCTGGCGATGGCGATGATCTCCTCCAAAGACATCAGGTGTTCCTTCTCTGTGAGCTCAATGCCCTCTTCCGGCATGCAATAGAAGCAGCGCAGGTTGCACCGGTCTGTCACAGAGATGCGCAGGTAATTGTGCGTTCGTCCAAAAGTATCAGTGATGTTCATCAGTCGTGTCCCCCTCCTTTCAATACATGGAATATATGAAACAACCCTGGAAATACAGCATCCATAGCCTCCGTAGCTCCCGCCGTGGAACCGGGTACCGCTAATATGACCTGTCCTTTTCTGATGCCGGCCATGGATCTGGAGAGCATGGCGAACGGCATGCGCTCCTGACCATACCTTCTCATCGTTTCCTCCACGCCATGGAGGCGTGTCTCCAGCAGCGGAGCGATGGTGTCGGGTGTGTGGTCTCTGGGACCAGCCCCGGTACCCCCGGTAAATAGGAGCAAACCAGCTTCATTCGCCTCTAAGATCCCCCGGATCTGATCGGGCTCATCAGGAATCACCCTGTAGGCTATTTCTGTCAGGCCAAAGCCCTTAAGTTTATCGCAGATCGCTTTGCCGGCCCGGTCCTCCTTTTCACCGGCGGAAATGGAATCCGAGCAGACAATCACCTGTGCAGTGACTCCTTTGGTATTTGGAGGATTGGAGGATTTCCCTCCTTTTTTGGATATTAGCTTGATGTGATGGATCTCCACTCCTTTATCCACCGGCTTCAGCATGTCATACATATTCAGCGCCACTATGCTCGCACCGTGCATGGCCTCCACCTCCACTCCTGTTTTGTAGATGGTCTTGACGGTCATCAGTATTTTGATTTCCAATCCGGAAATTTCGTACTCAATACCAGTAAACTCTATGGGCAAAGGATGGCAATCGGGGAGCAGATCTGGTGTTTTTTTCACTCCAAGTAGCCCGGCGGCCTTAGACATTTCAAATACATTTCCTTTTGGGATGGCCCCCTCGCGGATCATCCGGATGGTCTCTTCAGTGCTCACCTTCACGATGGCCTGTGCCGTGGCAACTCTAAGTGTATTTGATTTATGTGTAATATCTACCATATCTATTTTTAGATCGAACAGGACTTATCCGCCTGTATTAGTCTTCCATTGGTGCCCCTCACCTTCAAAAATCTCCTTCCCAAACAATGGCACCCTCGCTTTGATCTGTTCCACAAAATATTCGCATGCCTCCATAGCCGCCTTTCGGCGTGGAGAGGAGGTAAACACATAAAAGCATAACTCTCCAGCTGCAATAAGGCCGGTACTGTGATAAACATGTGCGCAGGTAAGCTCATATTTCGCAAAAGCTTCCTCTCTGATTTCGGTATATACGGCATTCGCCATGTCACGGTATGCCGTGAACTCAATAGCAGCAACCTGCTTACCTTCTACCTCATCCGCGCGTACCTGACCCAGAAATATCGAATGGGCTCCGATATTGGTCTTGCTCTGATGATTGGCCACAGATGCGGCCAGTTTTTCCGGCGGTATGGGCCCGTCCACCAGCAGCTCTTTTGGAGGTTTATTTGACATGTGATAATGATTCTTTGTTAGAAACTCGGGCTTTGGCCAGGGCCACTTGCTCTTCCTTTCTGGAAAAGGAAAGGTTTGAGCTGGACCAATTCAAAGCATTTAAAATCAGCAGTTTTCCTGACAAAACATCGGGAAGCGCCAATAAGACCTTGATGGCCTCCATGGCCATGATGGAGCCGATGGCTCCCGTCACCGGGCCGAGTACCCCCGTTTCAGCGCAGCCAAAGCCAGGAAGATCCCTCTGTGGAAAAAGGCACCTATAGGTGGGTCCGCCCTGATAATTGAACACGGATACCTGCCCCTCGTGCCTGAACACCGAACCTGAAACGAATGGTTTGCCGGTGAACACGGCCGCATCATTGATGAGGTATCTTGCTTCAAAATTATCCGTACCATCAATGATCAGGTCAAAATCGGGAAACAGTTTCAAGGCCAACTCCATAGTAAGAAACTCCGCAACAGCACTGATTTGCACCGTTGGATTCAGTTTCACCAGCTTGTCTCTGGCCACGGTGCTCTTGAAGCGGCCTGTTTCTTCTGTGGTATACAGCGTTTGACGATGGAGATTGCTCAGAGAAATCTGATCTCCATCAATCACCGCCACATGTCCCACTCCCGCACCCACCAGGTACTGTAAAACCGGGCAACCCAGACCTCCGGCGCCTACCACCAACACCTTTGATTGGGCCAGGCGTACCTGCCCCTCCTCACCTACTTCGGTGAGTGTAAAGTGTCGTTGATACCGCGCATAGTATTCGTCGTTCATCCTCCCGAAAATGGTGGTAAAATAGCTATTTCATCTCCTTTCCTGAGTACCAGTACCCTTTCTGCCAGTTGCTGATTCACAGAAACCTGACACTGTACCAGCTTCATTCCAGGATATTTTTCATTCAATTCTTCCAGCAAATCACCCACAGTCTCCGATTTAGATTCCAGCCATTCCTCGGGCCTGCCGGTGATCTCCGATAGAATACCAAAATATTTAAGGTTCATGTCCATCACATCAGTATTAATTTCAGGCACGCCAGCGCCAGTACAAACGAAAGGGCCTGTCTCAAGCGCACTTCATTAAACCTAAAACTACCCAGGTAACTTCCCAAAAATCCACCGCAAATTGTGACAACTATTAATGGTAGGATCTGGGTTGAGAGCTCCAGCCCATTGCTATAATCACCCGCCAATCCGGCGAGGGAATTAATCCAGATGAAAAGCGCTGAAATGGCAGCCGTCTGTTTCACATCTGCCCAACCCAACAGTAAGATCACCGGGCTCAACAAAATACCGCCTCCAATCCCAATGATGCCCGAGAAAAAACCGATGCAGAGCCCCACGAACATGGCCAATACCCTGGAGGGGCTTTGGGTTTCCTTTTGCATCTTGCCAAATACCCCCAGCATCCGCAGCACTGCGAATATCAACAGTACACCCAGCACCTTTCTATAGATGTAAGGATCCAGGTCAATCATGCCCCCTACGAAAGCTGCAGGAATGGAGGTAATCACAAACCAGCTAAACAGTCCCGGCTTGAAGTAACCATTTCGATAAAAATGGATAAATGACACCCCGGCTACAAAGAGGTTGAGTACCAATGCGGTGGGCTTCATCACATCAGGTGAAAAACCATACAGCGCCATAATGGCCAGGTACCCGCTGGCTCCCCCATGCCCCACAGAAGCATAGAGCGCTGACACGATTAGCAATATCAATAACAAGCCATAGTCCACAATGCAATTATACGTAATATGATAGAATTATGTAGATCATCTCAGTATTTCTACGTAATTTTACGTATTAATATTACTTACACACTAAAGGCTCCCTGTTATGGATTGCTTAAGCTGTACTAACGCGCAATGCATCATCAAAAAGAACTATCACTTCGATAAGATGCATGCCTATCTTGAAAAGAAATCAACCCTGGTATGCAAGAAAGGTCAGAATTTTATCATTGAGGGGGCTCCGGTTCATGGCCTTTACTTCATCCGTGAAGGCAAGGTAAAAGTGGCCAAAACCGGGCTCTATGGCAAAGAGCAGATTGTCCGGTTTACCGGGAATGGTGAAACCATCGGCCATCGGGGATTTGGTGCGGGTCACTTTTATCAGATAAGTGCCGTAGCACTCCAAAAAACCACCTTGTGCAACTTCTCTACTGAAACCATGAAGGCCATGCTGATGGAAGTACCCACCCTCACTTACGACCTGATGACCTTCTATGCCGAGGAGCTCAACCGCAGTGAAGCCAAGGTGAAGAAATTCGCCCAGATGACCGTGCGCGAGAAAGTAATAGATGCACTCTTGTACATCAACCGCAAATTCGGGCATACGAAAGGCATCATCAACATACAGCTGTCACGCAAGGAGATCTCAGACTTTGCCGGCACCACCGAAGAGCAGGTCATCAGAACGCTCTCCGGCCTGCGCAAAGACGGGTTAATAGAAACGCCGGGTAAAAGGATTCACATAAAAGACGTAGAATTACTTAGAAAGGAAATTTCGGAACACAATTATTTTATTGACAGCTAAGCCGCACAAATACTGACACTTAATCATATAAACCTGCCAAACCGCAGGTTTTTTTATGTGATAAAAGAATGATTTAACCTGCCTGCTCAACAGCAATTATAATTACCTCAGGGTCTACGTTTGCAATAAATACGTAATAATACTTAGTTTAATTACGTAGCAATTGAAAAGCTAAACAAACCAAGACCATGAAAAAAACGACCTACCTAATCGCGCTAATTGTCGCCCTGTCCTGTATGGAGGTAACTGCGCAAATGACCATCTCTGCGGAGGTGCGTCCACGTACTGAATTCAGAAATGGATTTAAAACCCTTACCGAGGATTCAAAAGACGCTTCATTTTTCACGGAGCAACGTTCGCGTCTTTACCTGGACTATGCAGATTCTGCTTTCAAATTCAGAGTTTCCTTTCAGGACGTCCGCATCTGGGGAGAAACCACCCAGATTTTCAAAGAAGAATATGGCAAAACCTTTCTGAGTGAAGCCTGGGGACAGTACTACTTCACCAATAGTCTTTCAGTCAAAGTGGGTCGTCAGATCATCTCCTATGACAATCAAAGGTTCATCGGTGGGCTGGAGTGGGCTCAGCAGGGCCGCAGACACGATGCGCTCCTCCTTATGTACGAGCAAAACAAGACCAAACTTCACTTTGGGCTGGCCTACAATCAGGATGATGATGTGCCGGAGCAGGCCTTCCTACAGGGGCCCGGAGCAGGATATTATAGCGTAGGTGGCAATTACAAAACCTTCCAATACGGATACTTCAATAAAGGATTTGAAAATGGATCACTCTCCCTGCTGGCATTCAATGCCGGTTATCAAAATGCCGATACCACGGTTTCTTTCAAGCAGACCTGGGGTGTAGTAGCTTCCAAAAAGCTGGCGGGCATCAGTCTGGCCGGAGACTTCTACTATCAAACCGGCGAACTGGGTAAAAACAAAGTGAATGCCCTGCTGGCAGGTATCAACGCCACCTTCTCCACTCCGGTCACGCCGCTCACCTTTGGTGTGGAGTATATCTCCGGCAAGGACGATGATGATCCCTCTACAGACCTCACGGCCTTCAGCCCGGACTTTGGCACCAACCACGCGCACAATGGCTATATGGATTACTTCTTTGTGGGGCCCGCCAATGGCTCCGTGGGTGTCACGGATCTGTACCTGAAAACCAGTTTCAATGTGGGCGGCGGAGCGCTCAAAACGAACATTCATCAATTCATGACCGGGTCTACTCAGCTGGACACGGAAGGTCAGGAGCTCTCCAAAACCATGGGCACCGAGGTGGATCTGGTTTTCATCAAAAAACTCAAGGGCGGAGTGGTCTGGAACCTCGGTTATTCGCAAATGTTTGCATCCGACACCATGGAGGCGCTCAGAGGCGGCGACAAAAGTGCGCTGCAGTGCTGGGCCTGGACCATGATCACCTTTAAGCCTACACTCTTCACTTCTAAATAATCAGAACTATGAAAAAACTAACCAATCATCTACTCCTTTTACTTGCGGCCGCTGTGCTGGCCTCCTGCTCAGGCAGTGATGCAAAAAATCAAAGTACTGACGTGGTTTCAGGTACAGAATCCGGTACTTCTGCCCTGCTCATTGAGAAGCCACAGCTCACTTTCGGCTTCATCAAATTGACGGACATGGCACCATTGGCCATCGCCAAGGAATTGGGCTACTTCGAAGATGAAGGCCTTTTCGTCACCATTGAGGCGCAATCCAACTGGAAAAACGTCCTGGATCGGGTCATAGACGGCCAGCTCGATGGCTCTCACATGCTGGCAGGTCAGCCCATAGCTGCGGGTGCCGGATTTGGCCGTCAGGCGGAGCTGGTGACCCCATTCTCCATGGACCTCAACGGCAACGGGATCACTGTTTCCAACGAGGTATGGTCGAAAATGAAACCCAATGTACCAGTAGATGAAGCCGGGAAACCCATTCATCCGATCAAAGCAGATGCCCTGGCTCCGGTGGTTAAGGAATTCAAAACCGCAGGTCGTCCTTTTAAAATGGGCATGGTGTTTCCTGTTTCCACACACAACTATGAGATCAGGTACTGGCTGGCTGCTGCGGGCATCCACCCGGGACTCTATACCGCTGACAACATTCAGGGGCAAGTAGATGCAGATGTGCTCCTTTCGGTAACTCCCCCGCCGCAAATGCCTGCTACACTGGAAGCCGGCACCATTTATGGCTATTGTGTAGGTGAACCATGGAACCAGCAGGCGGTGTTCAAGGGCATCGGTGTACCGGTAGTCACCAACTACGACATCTGGAAAAACAACCCCGAGAAGGTGTTTGTGATGACCAAAAAGTTTGTGGAAGAGAACCCCAATACCGCTGTAGCGGTCACCAAAGCCCTCATCAGAGCAGCCAAATGGCTCGATACACCGGGAAACAGACCTAAGGCGGTAGGCATCCTTTCCATGCCCGCCTACGTGGGTGCGGATTCAGTGGTGATTGCCAACTCCATGACGGGAACTTTCGAGTATGAAAAAGGTGATAAACGCAGCATGCCGGATTTCAATGTATTCTACCGGTACAACGCCACTTATCCATTCTACTCAGACGGCATCTGGTTCCTGACCCAGATGCGAAGATGGGGCCAAATACCGGAGCGCAAACCTGCCGACTGGTACCACAGCACCATCAGGGACATTTACCGCCCTGACATCTGGTCGAAGGCCGCCAAACTACTCACCGAAGAAGGCAAGATTCCCGCTGCGGACATTCCTGAAACGGACGGGTATAAGCCAGCTACCAGTGATTTCATTGATGGCACTACCTACGACGGTAAGGACCCGATAGGCTACATCAACAGCTTCGGCATTGGTAACAAAGACGAAAGTCTGTAACCAACATCATTCATCACTCCTCTGAGTGACAAAACATAAAAACAAAGACGTTGGTGTCTTGAGGGCTTGGTTCGTCCGGCCCTCACCACCAGCGCTCATATCTCACGAATTACACCAACGCAATGAAAAATAAATCAATCAAAACCATCCGATTCCTCGGGCTTGGGTTTCTGGAGCCCCTGATCCGTCTGTTCAGTGGTGAAGAGCCCGCCAGGAATGGCAAGCTCTTTGCCAAAAAAGCCCTCCTGCCCCTATTTTCAATCGTTCTGTTCATCGGCCTTTGGCACATTGGGGCCACAGCCCTCTACAATAGTGAGGCTGAAGTACGCATAGAAAAAGCCCGCCAAGAGCAGGGTGAAGCCGCCGCTACAGCCATGGAGGAGTGCATCGCCTCGGGTGATGTGTCCTGCCAGCCCAACACCCTCCCTTCACCCACCAAGGTCTACCAGGCCTACCTGGCACTGTGGCAGGATCATTTGGCCATAGCCGAAAAGAAATCAGACTTTGAAGCCCGTGTATCCGAAACCAACGCCCAGCGGGAAGCACAGGGCCTCGCGCCCATCACCTACACGGGACGGCCCTCTTTCCTTGACCAGGTGGGCACCAGCCTGAAAACGGTGGCTGCCGGGTGCCTGCTCGCCATGCTGGTGGCAGTGCCCATCGGCATCATTATGGGCCTTAGTAATTCCCTCCGGACTTCATTCAACTGGCTCATACAAATATTCAAGCCCGTATCTCCGGTCGTATGGCTGCTGTTGGTTTTTATGATTGTGAAAACGGTCATCACAGATCCCAGCATGGACAAGTCCTTTATTATCTCGTTTATCAGCGTGGGCCTCTGTGCCATGTGGGCAACCCTCGTCAATACCAGCATGGGCGTGGCCACTGTGGATAAAGACTACATCAACGTAGCCAAAGTACTGAAGCTCAATATCGCACAAAACATCTTCAAAATCATCCTGCCTGCCTCGCTACCCCTGATATTCACAGGGCTGCGCATTACTGTATCGGTGGCCTGGATGGTGCTGATCGCTATCGAACTGCTGGCCCAGAGCCCGGGGCTCGGGTCCTTCGTATGGGAAGAGTTTCAGAATGGTGCCAATGACTCCAATGCCAAAATCATCGTGGCCATGTTCATCATCGGCCTGATCGGTTTTTTGCTGGATCGAATCATGCTCAGCGTTCAAAATCTTATGAGTTTCAACAAAGGAATCGCATAGCCATGGCACTACTGGATTTAAAAAATGTATCCAAATCGTTTGGAACCGGCCCTTCGCGGATCGACGTTCTTTCCGACATCAACCTTTCGGTGAATGAAGGCGAATTTGTAGCCATCGTGGGATTTTCCGGAAGCGGAAAAACCACCCTGATCAACCTGATCAACGGACTGCTTTTTCCCGACAAGGGGGAAGTACTCCTTCATGGAAAACCCATCACCGGCCCAGGGCCCGACAGGGGGGTAATCTTTCAGAACTACTCCCTCCTGCCATGGCTATCCGTCTATAGCAATGTGAAACTGGCCGTGGATGAGGTGTTCACCCACCTCTCCAGAAAAGAGCGTGCCGCCCATGTAGACCTATACATCGACATGGTGAACCTCACTCCCGCGCGGGACAAAAAACCCGCCGAGCTCTCCGGTGGCATGCGCCAGCGGGTATCTGTGGCGCGGGCATTGGCCATGAACCCTGAGATTCTGCTCATGGATGAGCCACTCAGTGCACTCGACGCACTCACGCGGGGTTCGCTGCAGGAAGAAATCATCAAAATCTGGAACCAGGACAAAAAAACAGCCATCCTCATCACCAATGATGTGGACGAAGGGATACTCATGGCTGACCGGATCATCCCGCTCACACCCGGACCAAAAGCGACGCTGGGGCCGGAGTTTAGCGTGCCTTTTGACAGGCCGCGGGATGTCACCGAGATCAATAAGGATCCTGAATACAAAAAGCTGAGAAACGAAATCCTGGAATACCTCATAGAAGTGGGTGCCACCCGGAGGCAGGTGAGTGATCAGAAATACATTCTGCCCGACCTCAAGCCTACCATGCCCGGCCGGGTCATTTTCAGAAAGAAAAAGAAAAAAGAAGCCGTCAAATATTTCTAAAAAACACCACCATGCAAGCACAACTGAAAGACACCATCGAATATGCGCCGGAGACCGCCGAAAGGCCCAACATGCTGGTCTGCGAAAACCTCCGAAAAGTTTATCCCACACCCAAAGGCGACTATGTGGTGCTGGACGACCTTCAGCTCTCCATCCGGCAGGAGGAGTTTGTCTCCATCATCGGGCACTCCGGCTGTGGTAAGTCCACACTGCTCACCATGATCGCCGGACTCAACGACATCAGCGGGGGCAACATCTATGTGGATCACGACCAGGTGCGGGATGCCGGGCCAGACCGAGCGGTAGTGTTCCAGTCGCCAAGCCTTCTGCCCTGGCTCACAGCCATGCAAAACGTGATGATCGGTGTGAAACAGGTATTCCCCGGTGCCTCCAGAGCCGAAAAAGAGGAAATCTGCAAGTACTACCTGGACAAGGTGGGTCTGGGCAATGACTTTCACAAACGTGCCACCGACCTCTCCCAGGGCATGCAGCAGCGGGTGGGCATTGCAAGGGCTTTTGCGCTTAAACCTAAAGTACTCCTCCTCGACGAGCCCTTCGGTATGCTGGACTCCCTCACCCGTGGAGAGCTGCAGGATGTACTGCTGGAAATCTGGCAAAAAGAAAAAATAACGGCCGTGGCCATCACACACGATGTGGATGAGTCCATTTTCCTGGCCGACCGGGTGATCATGATGACCAGCGGCCCCTATGCCAAAATCGGTGATGAGCTCACCATTCCATTTGAGCGACCCAGAAACCGCAAGGCTGTACTGGAACATCCCGAGTACTATGACTACCGGGCGTATTTGCTGAATTTTTTGAATCATTGAATGTGAACCCATCTAAAGTCCTGACAGGTTTGTGGAAACCTGTCAGGATTCCCCTCGACTCAGCTCCCTAAAACCCTCACACGTAAGCTGAAAAGAATTTACGTAAATAATTTACGTATTATTACTTAATTATTCTAGGTAATTACGTAGTTTTGAAAAACATCTGAACTACGTAATTATTTTAGTATGGAATTCACCAAATCAGGAAAAGCCAAAAGCATTGAACTCTTTAACCTCAGCACCATCAATATGCGGGTATTTCACCTTACCTGGCTGGCGTTTTTCCTTTGTTTCTTCGGGTGGTTTGGCATTGCGCCCATGCTCTCAATCGTTCGCGATGACCTGGGCATCACCACCGATCAAATTGTAAATACCAACATGATTGCTGTGGCCTCCACAGTCTTCATGCGGTTGATTATAGGTTGGTTATGTGACCGTATAGGCCCTCGAATCACTTATACATGGTTACTGATCCTGGGTTCCATTCCGGTCATGATGATCGGAATGGCCCAAAATTATGAGCAATTTCTGATCGCCCGCATGTTTATCGGAGCCATTGGCGCTGCGTTTGTCATTACGCAGTTTCACACTTCGGTGATGTTTGCGCCCAATGTGGTCGGTACGGCCAATGCCACCACGGCAGGCTGGGGAAACCTGGGTGGCGGAGTGACTCAGCAGGTCATGCCCATGGTCTTCGCCGGGGTACTGGCCTACGTAGGCGCAGAGCACCTGGCCTGGAGGTATGCCATGATTGGTCCTGGTGTACTCCTTTTTATCATGGGCATTATTTATTACCGGTTTACTCAGGATACACCGGAAGGCAACTACAAAGACCTGCACAACATCACCAAAAAGAAAAGCGAGGCAAAAGCCTCTATCGGGACAGTACTGAAAGACCACAGGGTGTGGGTACTCTTTCTCATCTATGGTGCCTGCTTTGGGGTGGAACTCATCGTTAACTCCAAAGCGGCCTTGTACTTTACCGATTACTTTAACATGGACATTAAGACCGCTGGTCTGATCGCAGGTTTATTTGGACTGATGAACCTCTTCGCCCGATCCCTCGGTGGTTATTTTGGAGATCGCTTTGGTAAAATCGGAGGGCTCAATGGCCGGGTAAAGTGGCTGTTCGTGGCGCTCTTCATGGAAGGCCTCGCCCTCATACTCTTTTCCAGAATGGATACCATTCCCCTGATTATTGGCTCACTCATTTTCTTCAGCCTCTTTGTACAAATGAGTGAAGGCGCCACCTATAGCGTGGTGCCATTTATCAATAAAAAAGCACTGGGCATGGTCTCGGGTATTGTAGGCGCAGGTGGCAATGCCGGTGCGGTGGCCGGGATGCTTTTGTTCAAAAAGCAGCTCACCGGTCTGGAATGGACCGATTCTTTCTATGTGCTCGGCTTCATTGTCCTGGGGGTTTCGTTTTCGTCATTCCTTGTTCGGTTTTCCAAACGTGCTGAGGTCGTTGCCAAAAAGGAATCCAGGCAGGCGACCATCGAAAAGGAACTTCAACCAGAACTGGCAGAGGCCATTTAATCAACCTAAAGAATATCCACATGTCACATAATAGGGAAGAATCACATAAGACCGTATGCTCCTACTGTGGAGTGGGGTGTGGCATAGTGGTCTCCAAAGACAAAAAGGGTCGCCTGAAGGTGAAAGGGGACGAATCACATCCTGTGAACAAAGGCATGCTCTGCTCCAAGGGAATGAACCTGCACTACACTGTGATGGATCAGAGTGACCGCCTCCTGAAGCCGGAGATGCGCTGGAGCAGACGCCACCCCATGGCGGAGGTGAGCTGGGATACCGCCATCGGCAGAGCTGCGGCCGTTTTCAAAACTTTCATCAAAGAACATGGGCCTGATAGCGTCGGACTGTACGTATCTGGTCAGTGCCTCACAGAAGAATACTACCTGGCCAATAAACTGGTGAAGGGATTTCTGGGCACCAACAACATAGACACCAACAGCAGACTGTGCATGAGCTCTGCCGTGGTGGGGTACAAAGAAACACTGGGAGATGACACGGTGCCCATCTCCTATGAAGACATAGAATTATCCGATTGCATCTTCATTGCCGGAGCCAACCCCGCGTGGTGTCATCCCATTCTTTTCAGAAGGATAGAAAAACACAAAGCCGACAATCCCCATGTAAAAATAATCGTAGTAGATCCTCGGGTAACCGATTCCTGTGGTCTGGCGGACCTGCATTTGCAGGTCCAGCCGGGCACAGACATGTTTCTGTTTCATGCCATAGGCAAGTACCTGATAGAGCAGAATATGGTGGATGAGGATTTCATCCAGCAGCACACCAACGGATACGAATCATACGCCCATGAGATCAAGTCCAGATCCATGCAGGAATACGCTGCCATTTGCAGGGTGCCCATTGACTCCATCATTGAGGCCGCCAGGATCATCGGTCAGTCCAAAGGCTTCATCACCATGTGGGCCATGGGGCTCAACCAAAGCACCACAGGGGTCAACCAAAACCTGGCGCTGATCAACCTGAGTCTGATCACCGGAAAAATCGGAAAACCCGGCAGTGGGCCCTTCTCACTCACCGGTCAGCCCAACGCCATGGGCGGGCGGGAAGTAGGCGGGCTCTCGAACCTGCTGGCAGCACACCGCAACCTGGCTAACCCGGCACATCGCAGGGAAGTTGCCGACTTCTGGGGAGTGGATACCATTCAGGAAAAGCCCGGGCTTACGGCCACAGAGATGTTTGAATCGTTGAAATCTGGCAAGATGAAAGCCATCTGGATCATCTGTACCAATCCATCAGTGAGCATGCCAAACGCCCGGCTGGTGGACGAGGCCCTGAAAGCAGCCAAGTTTGTGATCGTGCAGGACATTTCCAGAAAAAGCGACACCACCCAATATGCAGACCTGCTCCTGCCTGCGGCCAGTTGGCTGGAGAAGGAAGGGACCATGACCAACTCCGAGCGGCGGATCTCTCACCTTTCAAAAGTCGTGGAAGCACCAGGAATGGCCCTTCCTGACAGTGAAATTCTTATTCGTTTTGCGAAAGCAATGGACTTCCATGGCTTTGATTTTCAGAGTCCTGCTGAGGTCTATGAAGAATATACCCGCCTGACCAAAGGTACCAGCATCGACATTTCAGGACTTTCTTATCACAAGCTGAAGAGTGCCGGATCCATTCAATGGCCGGTACCTTCCAGTGACCATCCCGGCACCCCCCGACTTTTCGAAAACGGAAAATTCCTCACGCCGGATCAAAGAGCCAACATCCTTGGGGCTGGCGCCCAAACGGAGCATGAGGAACCCTCTGAAGACTATCCTCTGATCCTCACCACCGGAAGGATCAGAGACCAATGGCACACCATGACCAAAACAGGAAAGGTAGCTAAACTCAAAAAACACATCGATCGACCATTTCTGGAAATACACCCCGATGATGCTGATTTTCGGGACATCAAAGATGGGGATCCGGTACGGATCTACAACGACCGGGGCGATGTACAGGTGGCCGCCAAAGTCACCTCCAGCATTAAGAAGGGTGTGGTATTCCTGCCCATGCATTGGGGTAAAAAACTAAACATCGACCTGTCCAGAGCCAACAACCTGACGAGTGAGGTAGTGGATCCAAAATCAAAACAGCCGGGATTCAAGTTTTCGGCTGTGGAGGTGCTGCGTCATCTGATTCCCCGAAGGAAAATAGTGGTCATAGGAGCCGGAGCAGCCGCCTATCGCTTTGTCAATACTTACAGGGATTTCAATCAGGAAGACGAAATCCACGTGTTCTCCAAAGAGAAATGGCCCTTTTACAACCGGGTACTCCTTCCTGACTATGTGAACGAAACCAAAAAATGGGAAGACCTGGTGAAATACACGGAGGCAGAGCTGGAAGCACTTAACCTGTACCTGCATCCTGCCAATCCCATCACCAGGATCAACAGAGAGGACAAAACCCTCGTGGATGACCGAGGCGATACGCACAGCTATGACCTCCTGATCATGGCCACTGGTAGTCGGGCGTTTATCCCGCCCAATGCCCCGATGCACCTACCCGGGGTCTTCACCATGCGAGACAGGGAAAATGCCGATGACCTCAAAAAACAACTCTGTCCGGGCAGCAATGTACTGGTCATCGGAGGTGGCCTCCTGGGGCTGGAACTGGCAGCGGCCTTTACTGAAATGCAGGTGAGCGGTACCATCGTACAACTCGGCTCCCGACTGATGGAACGTCAGCTGGATCCCATGGCCAGCGCGATGCTGCGTGAATATGTGCAGGACCTGGGTGTGCGCATATTTACCAACGATGAAGTGGTGGACATCACTGAGAACGAAGAGCAGCTCCTTCAGGTCACCCTCAAGAGTGGCAATAGCCTCCTGATGAATGCCGTGGTGTATGCCATTGGCACCAGACCTAATACACAGCTGGCCATCGAAGCGGGACTAAAATGCGGCCGTGGCGTGAAGGTAAATGACTACCTGCAGTCCAGTGATCCCGACATCTTCGCACTGGGCGAAATTGCCGAACACAACCAAAGAATGAACGGCATCACAGCGGCTGCAGAGCAGCAGGCTGATATTTGCGCGCGCTATCTGGCCGGTGACCCCTCCCACCATTATTCAGGCACCACTCCTATGAACATTTTGAAATTCCCCAGTCTGGACCTTTGCTCAGTGGGCACCCCGGAGATACCCGTCAATGGGAAAAACTACAGTGAGATTACCTTTCTGGACCGGGAAGCCCTCTACTACAAAAAGTGCATCATTCACAACGACAAGCTCGTGGGCACAATTCTGATGGGAGATAAGGCTGAATTTGCCGAATACAAAGAGCTGATAGAGAGCGGCACAGAGCTCTCTGACAAGCGCCTGCAACTTCTCCGCTCCGGTGGCACTCCCGAGCCTGTGAAAGGGAAGCTGGTTTGCTCCTGCAACAACGTAGGCGAAGGAAACCTCCTTGAATCAATCGCTCTGGGGAATGACACCCTGAACAAACTCTGTCAGGCATCAGGTGCCGGCCTGGGCTGTGGTAGCTGCAAATCAGAAGTCAAACGATTAATCGATCGGTCTTTGGAGGCGGTCACATAAATGTATCTTTGTTCCATCTTTTCTGGTAATTAGCATTTCAGATATGCAGGTAAAAGACTTAGTGAGAATATTTGTGAAAGGGGGGATTATCTCGCCGGGAGACTTCCTGAAAATTCTCCTGGTAGCCGAAAAGCTGGGTGCCTCCCATCTTCACTTTGGATCCAGACAAGACATTCTCTTTGCTGCCAAGGAGAAAAGCAAGGCCATTTTGGATGAAACGTTCCAATCTATTCACACCGAATATGAAATCAACACTTTCGAGTACCAGAACATCCTGAGTTCCTATGTCTCCCAGGATATTCTGCCCGGAAAACAATGGCTGGCCTCTCACATTTACCACTACATCCTCAACGGATTTGATTACCGCACGCGGCTCAGGGTAAATGTGGTAGACCCCTCGCAAAGTCTGGTACCACTCTTTACGGGGCAGGTCAACTTCATTGCCTCCAACCTCGAAAACTACTGGTATGTATACCTGCGCCTCAAACACATACAGGATACACCCTGGCAAATGCCGCTGCTGGTATATACCGAAGACCTGGTGAAAGTGGCTCAGGCCATTGAGCATGAAAACCTGCAGGAACAGGCAGCCACGTACCAGGAAATATTCACCTACCTCACAGATAATGTGAAAATGAATACCCAGCCGGTAACAGAAAATCTGGTGCTGCCGGAACCTCATTTTCCTTATTACGAGGGCATCAACCGACTGGCCGATGGAAAATACTGGCTGGGACTCTACTGGCGTGACAACAAGTATCGGATTCCCACCCTGAAAGCCATCATGGAGCGGTGTATCGAAACGGAAGTGGGGAAAGTGACCCTCACACCCTGGAAATCTTTTGTTATCAAAGGGATTTTTGAAAAAGATAGAATCGGATGGGAAAAGCTCATGGGTAAATTTGGCATGAACCTGCGCCACAGTTCCCTGGAGCTCAACTGGCACCTGCCAGCTTTGGATCAGGAAGCCCTGGATCTGAAATTTTATCTGATCCGGGAACTGGACAAGCAAGACATCAGCACGTACGGACTCACCTTTACCATCAAGACCTCACCAGACATCATTCTTTTCACGTCGGTGGTTATAGAAAAGGCCGAAAACGGCGTATCAGAGAGTTACAACATTCTCTTCAGCAAAAACTTCAACCCTAACCTCACAGACTATCACTACTATGCCAGGGATGTACACAAGTCCGTACTGGCGTCCCTTATTCTGGAGCTGAGTCTGGTGTATTATGAAAACCTGGATGAGGAGAAAGTGGTTTCCCCAAAGGTGAAGTCCATCATAGACAACATCCAAAAGGAACTCTATCAATGCATACACTGCCAAACGGTCTATGACAGTGAATTTGGTGATCCGGAAGCTGGAATCAAACCAGGCACTCCTTTCACCACTATTGGGGCGGACTACATCTGCCCTACTTGCGGTGGCAACAAAGAAGGTTTTACAAAAATGAGCCTCGGCTAGTATTTCTGTCCTCCCGTGTGTTCACATTCACCAAGAAATCGACTTCTCCTTTGATAGCCTTTGTGGGACACTTTTTCAAAATATCCTGTAGGCTGTACACTTCCTTTCGGATGGCGCGCTTGAGCACGATGAAGGCCCCTGGGTTATAAATAGTAAGTGTGGTCTCATAAAAACCACTTTCCGGATGCTGATAGGTAACGATATCATATTCGGGAGCATTGGCCGAAATCAACCTGGTGACAGCATCAGCTGTCAATCCCATGAGGTCACATGCCACCACAAGCCAGCTGCACCTGGCATCCTCCGCAATGGCCGTGGCCAGACCGCCAATGGGCCCGATCTGATCATAGGTATCCACCAGTTTAGCATAGGTATCCGGGATCACTTCATTCTGGCGCTCGTTGCAGGAAATATAAGTTGGGTATCCCTGAGCAGTAAGCATCTCATACAGGTATTGATACTGGGGAGTACCATTATCTTCCATCAGGTACTTCTCTTCACCCATCCGGGAGCTTTCGCCCCCGACAAGTATTAGGCATTTTATCATTTCAATAGGCAAGTTTTTTGGCACATGAACTCAAAAAAAATGGAGTCGGGGATGAATTTACCTCATTTTTCTGAAAACCAAGAAATATGGAATGCTCAAAAGAAGCAATTGCCTGGTGCCTAAATCATCTACAATTTAAAATCGTGGAGATAGGTGGCCTGCAAAGTGCTGGACATATAAACCAGCGGTGCGTTCCAGTTAATGGCCACCTCGTTGGTGGAATAGCTGCATACTTCATCCAAATAGCATCTTGCCGGATGCGTAACCTCATAGGCCTGTCGCCCGCAATCTTCATTTACGTTCCGTGCATTGGGCCCGCCAACCAGCATACCCGGCACGGGCGCTTCTACCCCGTCTGAGGCAGATGGGCGGTGATGAACGTTCTTCGGAGACAGGGACCCCTCTCCTGTCACAAAGCAATACCCGGTAGCATTTCTTCCGAGTACATAATCCAGCCCGGAAAGCGCTGCTTCATAAAACTCCCGGTTTCCAAATAACCGGTAAGCATTGATCAGCACCATGCCCTGATTGAGGATATCCGAATTGCTGCCCCAGGTAAACTCATCCAGGGTGATCTTATAGGGCGCTGTTCGCCAAACATTGATGAGTCTGTCAGCGATGATCATCAGTTGATCCGAGGACTGTTTGTTGAGTTTTTCTGAAACCCCCATTCTGGCTGAGGAGAGTGAGATGAGACCAAGAGTCTCCACTGATGCCCAACTCGGCACCCTGAACATCTGAAAATCGTCTATGGATATGCCTTTCATGTAAATATCCCGGCCTGTGGCCAGGTACAGCTCCGTAGCAGCCCAAAAGAATTCATCACGAAAATCCAAATCACCGTATCCTCCGGTGGATATGGCCGGATGTCCAGCCACTGCCACATTGGGGTTTTCAAAAGGTACTCTCGGGTTCACGGAGGCCCACTTCCAGGCTTTTTCGGCCTTGTCTAACAACCGGGCCGCATAGGCAGGATGTGTGGCTCTAAATAATACAGATGACTTGGCCAAAACTGCGGCAAAGTCCAGCGTGGCCGCCGTACCTTTCGCTACCACATAGCGCTGACCGGTGGCCTCTGATGGAGCCACAAAACTTTCAAAACTGGCCGTGGTGGTCTTGTGGTACACCCCACCATCCTCAGGATCCTGCATGGATTCCATCCAGCGTACGTTCCACAAAATTTCATCAAGTAAGTCCGGCACCTGATTATCGCTCTCGGGCACATTCCAGGTGAGGGAGTCAAAGAGACCAGCATTGTGCTGGTATGCCGCGATCAGTGTATAGGTGGCAATTCCGGAATTTACCACGTACTTATTATAGTCGCCCGCATCGTACCAGCCGTAAGGCGTAGAAATCACGGTACCTGCAGGTCGTGAGTCAGAGGCAGCACTTGCATGAACATACACCAGGGTGTCCGGGTGTGCGTATTCATGGTGATAAACACCAGAGTGCAGGGGATCAAGCGAGGTTGATGCCCGATTGTAATAGTAAGACTTGGAGGCATTCTTGATAAGCTCCAGATAAGGAGTGTGAGAAATGTCAAAAAAGTGTGAGATCGTTTCTCCACATTGGATTCTGTAGGTGCCCGACTCATTAAATGCGCTGAAATCGGCGATGGCTATTTTTTCGCCTGATTTATTCCAATATTTTGTTTCCAGTAAGATTCCTTCAAAAACAGACTCATTTGAAGCATTGATTAAGGAAAAGTTAGTACTGGCTGGTTCTACTACTGCGGCCTGCTTTTTACCATGCTGCAGATAGCCTATCTGATTGATACGAATGTCCGGAGTGACCTGCTCGATGGTTTGGCTTTTGACCATACAGCCAGCAATCGATCCAAAAATCGAAATAAAAAAAAGTAAACGAGCACCTCTGATAATATTTCCCATTGACATGGTTGATTTCGCCTCCGCTTCAACGATAGAGACCATTCTGGTCACTGCTTAATAGACTTTCATAAATCATCGGCAAGGTGACGCGACACCCCAGTACGCGCCACACTATACCAATGATAAGAAACAATACAGGTCAAAAAAACTGACCGATAATTTTGCTCCGGCAACACCGGAATAAAAGAGCCACACCGGAGAACAAATCCCCGATGTGGGCTCGTATGATTAATTAAAGCCTACCCGGTCCACATAGATCGTGGTACCAGTCACGCCTTCTACTTTGAAAATCCACCTGGTCACGTTGGCAAGATTCACATCAGGATAATTAGACAGATCCAAATTGAACTCTGTCCAGGCTCCTTCTGTGATGGTCACCGCGTTATAGTTACCCCAGACATCAGAGCCATCTGCGCCCAAAATGGCCGCTACAGAAGCTCCATTCGTACCAGGTCCTCCGTAAATTGCAAAGGAAAATACGCTCTTGCCACTGGCATCCACGCCTGTCATACCCCCGGCAGAAACCCCACCATCACTGGCAGTAGAGAACTTCCATGACACACTTCCTGAATAAGCCTGCTCTGTGCTGGCATTATCAGAAACGTCCGTATTCCAGCTCCAATCTCCACCTCCAAAGTTGACACTCTCATCAAACATATCTATAGCCAAAGGTTTGGGGCCTCCCAGATCAAACCCAACACGATCCACATAAATGGTGGTACCTGTCACGCCCTCTACTTTGAAAATCCACCTGGTAACATTTGCCAGATTTACATCCGGATAGTTGGCCAAATCAATTTCGAACTCAGTCCACTCACCTTCGGCAATGGTTACCGAATTATAGTTGCCCCATACATCTGCACCATCCGAACCAAGAATAGCGGCAACAGAAGCACCATCAGTACCCGGGCCTCCATAAAGAGAGAAGGCAAATACGTTCATGCCTGTAGCATCAACACCCGACATGCCTCCGGCAGAAACCCCGCCATCACTTGTTGTACTGAATTTCCACGACTTGCCTCCTGAATAGAACTGCTCGGTGCTGGCATTGTCAGATACCTCGGTATTCCAACTCCAGTCTCCTCCACCGAAGAATACCTCATCATCATACAGGGTAAGACCCAATGGGGGCGGACCCTCTCCAGGCACCACCACATTCACTCCCAAATTGGAAGAGTAACCGTGAATGGTCGTGTAAGTAATACCACCGGACTTGGTTCCCTCAGGCACTGCGAGTACGATTTCAGTGGCGGTGTGACTCACAAAATTAGCCGCTAGAATAGCGTCCACCGAAGGCAGGTTAAGCTGAGCCACGAGGTCCAGGTCAGTACCCGTGATGGTCAAATTATCAACACCGGGCACAGCTACAGCCGGAGCAGCCGCAGTGCCTATCGGCAACACGATGGACAACGACTGAGAAGTCACCACACTTACAGGAGATATTTGATTCAATGTAAGTGTTCCTTTCAAAGTCAAAGCTGGTACAGCCACAACAATCTTACTGGCCGCCTGGCTCACGAAATTGTCTTTGGTGACGGTAATGTCCCCACCAAAACCAATAGAAGTAACCAGGTCCAAATCGGTACCATTGATCGTCAGGTTTTCAGTGTGTCTTACTGCTTCAGGACTCAGTGAAGTCACCTCAGGCAAAGTCACTACCAACTCATTCTCAGAAGCAAAAGTCAATGGATCTGTACCGCCTGAGCTAAAGATCAGGAATCCGGTCTGAGCTTCCATGGGTACTTCCACCACCAACTCGGTCAGTGACTGACTCACAAACTCCTCTACCAACAAACCATCCTTGAAAGTAACACTCTCAACCCAGTTCAGCAGATCACCGGTCACTGTAATAGTAGCCCCGGGGCGTGCCTCCGCAGTGATAGAAGTGATCGTCACCGGCACCTCAAAACTCAAAGGTGATTTGGTTTCAATATCCCCGTCTTTGGTTCTGAGTGTTACCAAACCAGCTTGCGCTTCCTTAGGCACAGTAATCTCGATCAAAGTAGAAGATTTGGTCAGGAAATCAGTGATTTCTATCTCTGGCTGCAGCACGATAGCTGATACCCTATCCAGATTCAAACCAATGAATTGAATGGTGTCACCATGCTGAACTCCGGATGGTCCGTAGCTCAACAGCACCACTTCACTGCCCATGGTATCCTCCTCTTCGCAGGACATAAGTAAACCACTCGTGCCCAGGATGCATACCAGCGCAAGCGACAGTATGTTCAGACTATTTATATATTTTATCAATTTCATATCTGTAATAGTTATTTAAGAATCCTAAAGCTCTACTATCCGCACATTGTCAATGTAGATTTCGAAGGGAGAGTTGTCTGCTGAGGGTGCTCCAAGCATCCAGAAGCTCAAACTACCCGTATTGTCCATATTGAACTTGTTGGCAGACTCTGTGTACACCACATCGCCACTGGCATTGGTACTCATATCATATTTGAACTCCGTGATCGGAATGGTCACCGTGACCCACTCACCCCCAGAGTCCACAGCTCCGCCTGCAGACTCCCATGGTCCCCAGACTGCTCTCGGGTTGAGGTCATTGCTCCAAATCTCACTGTTGCCACCATTATTCCAAGGCGCAAAGCAGATGTTCAGGTATGAAGCATTCCAGGTGATGATCTTGGCTTCAAATTTCAGTGCGTAGTTTTCAGGTTCTCCGGGGATCAGACTGCCCTCAGGACGGCCATTTCCCTGACCCCAAAACTGGGATTCATAGTGATTATCGCCCAAAGGTCCCTCCTCACGAGGTGCATCAGCACTATAGGTACCACTTAGCTTCAGGTAGTTACCATCCAGGCTATGGTCGTCTGTCACATACAAACCCGGTCTCCAGCTACCATCAGCATTCAGGTCATCGTAATTCAGGAAGATGTTGCGTTGATCTCTGTAATGAAAACTAGTCTCTGTAGTTCCAAAATTTGTTTGGATCGTCAACGGACCTGATGCAGCACCCTCAGGTATGGTCACCTCAAGGGTATTCTGATCTACTACCTCTACCACGGCTTCTGCTCCACCTGTGAAAGTCACAGACATGGGCTCAAAAAAGAAGTCTCCGGTAATCACAGTGGTAGACCCCACAGGGGCATACTCGCTGATCATGGCCACAGGTAGCGGCTCAGAAATCTCCACCACAAACTCATGTGTAAGTACAGATCCATTAGCAAAAACGAGTCTGATGTCGTTGGTCACTTCTGAAGGTGCCCTGCTTGGCAGGTTTACCAATATACTTGTATTGGTCACGTAAGTCGGGATGATCACTGCTTCCAGGTCATTGAACCAAATCTCCCGGGTACCGCCCAGATTTTCACCCATAATGGCCACCAGGTCTCCAAGAAAAGCCCCTACTAAAAGAGAATCTGAGCTTTCCGGATTGGTAACCCTCACGTAGTGAATCACCGGCTCTCCGCCTTCATTGTCTTCACATGAAGTCACGGTCATCAATCCCAGCAAAATCACCGGGATTAAAAATGTGAATATTTTTCTATCTAAAATTTTCATTTTGCAATTCGCTTTAATACAAGAATTATTCAAAAATCCACTCTACAGGCTCCTCTGACAATCTCGGGTTGGCCACCACTTCATTTTCAGGAACAGGCAACACCATGTCTGCAGGAGAGATGACCACCGGGCTGTCCGGCTCCACTGCCTCATAAAATGCAGGGTTGTTCTCATCAGCCTGAGTAGCACCATCAATGGCCTCCACTCTGTAAGCTCTTTCCTGATCATTCAGATAGTCGATTGCATCAGAAGCTGACCTTCTGTAGAAGCGCTTCACATCAAACCAGTTGATGCCTTCTGCACCAAATTCCATTCTACGCTCTGTGAGAATGTCCATGAAAGAAATGGAAGTTCTTGGATTCAACCCTGCACGGGCCCTGATCTCATTGAAATAGCCAAGTGCTTCACCATCAGTAGTGCTTCCGGCTCCCCCCAGGGTAGCTTCCGCAAAAATCAGGTATACATCTGCCAGTCTTAGCATGTACTGGTTCAATGGTGACGCCTGATTGATGACGCTGGCTCCGATATCATCCTGACTTCCCACTACATATTTCTTGATGTTGTTGCAAACGGGAGATTTGTACTCCAGCTGGTTACCATCATCATCTCTACTCACTATTTCGTACAGATAACCACCTTCGTCTGTGTTCATATCCGGATAAAAATCACCAACCGTCATGAAGATCCATGGTTGTCTTTTATCCAAAATCACGCTATCCAGATTGCCATCATTGGCATCCATGGCTCTTACATAATCATAGGTCATGGATTTGCCGCCACCCCAGGCCTCACTGTTACCAGTGATGATGCTGCTGCGTGCAAACACTGCCTGACGACTGTTTCCAGTACCCCATGCACCTGAGATCCACTGCAGCGCAAATAATGACTCAGAGTTGTTATCATTTTCGGGCTTGAAGAGGTCTTCATAGTTGGCCATCAGTGCATAACCACTGTTTTGAATCACATCTTTGGCAAGGGCTGCAGCCTCTGCAAAATTCGCCGATGAGTTAGGGTCTGAAAGATCAGATGCCTGTGTCAATTTGATTTTGGCCAGCATCCCTTTAGCACTCCAGGAAGTTACTCTCCCGGGACTATCAGACGACGGCAAATGCTCTGCTGCAAACGCGAAATCGTTGGCGGTGTACTGAAGAACACTCTTATAAGTGTTTCGAGGTAGCTTATAGTCACCTCCAGCTATGATCGAGGCAGGATCTTCCACAATCGGAACATCACCCCAATATTCAGCAAGGAAATAATAAGCCATTCCTCTGAAGAATCTGGCCTCTGCCAAACCTGCATTGATATCTTCCTCAGACACTCCGTAGCCACCGGCGATCCTCGGCATATCTGCCAAAATCACGTTGGTACGTGCTATGATGGAGTAAAGACTCGCCCATGAGTTGGAAACAATGCTGTTGGCAGGCGTAAAAGTGAAGAAGAAAAACTGTCCTTCATCCTGATAATCCTGATACATATCTCCAGACAAACCATCGCCTGCTGCCCATGAAAACTTATCATTGAAATTGAACCATGGACGGCCGTAAAGCGTGGCTGTTACTGTTCTGATTTGCTCCTTGTTCTGATAAAACCCATCAAGAACAGGGTTGTCCTCTGGAAGTACTTCCAGAAATTGCTCACCACATGAACTCATAGCGAATATGAGTACGGTGGCTATATAAAATTTAATTGCTCTTTTCATTTTTGAATACTTTTAGATTCTAAAATCTCAGCTTAGAAAGTAATACTTGTTCCCAATGTGATCACCCGGGGAGATGGGTATCTTCCCATGTCCACATTTTGCAACAGTGCATTTTGGTTGAAAGCACCGATCTCAGGATCAAGTCCTGTGTATTTCGTGAATGTGTAAAGGTTCTGAGCATTTACATATACACGCATTGAGCTTACTTTCACCTTATTCAACATACCCTTTGGCAGCTGGTAAGACAAGCTTACGTTCTGAAGACGCAGGTAAGATCCATCCTCGATCCATCTGTCAGACATACGGTCGTTGGTGTTGTTGTCCGTTGGAGAAAACCTCGGGATATCTGTTCCCGGATTTGCCAGTCTGATGTCATCAGGATTGGTCATATCAGCATCCGGATCATCAGGGTTGATAAACTCTACACGAGCCCTGTTCACCACTGTAGCTGACTGGTTGTTGTTCAGGCTGGACATTCCTTCGTTTCTTACTCGCTGGAAATTCAGGATTTTACCACCATAAGAACCTGTGAAGTATACATTCAGGGAGATCCCGGCATAGGAGAATGTGTTATTGACACCTCCCGTAAACTTAGGGTTAGGATTTCCGATGCTGGTCTGGTCATTTACGTCGATCACACCATCCCCGTTCAGATCTTTAAACTTCTGGTCACCGATCCAAACACCATCACGCTGGTGGATCAGGTTTTGATTGCCTTCTATAGACTGATCATCCACTTGCGTAGGTGAGTTTCTGATGTCCTCAGCATCTGTGAAGATCCCATCCGTCTGGTATCCGTAGAACGATCCGATAGGGTTACCAGCTGTTGTGCGGGTCACCGTCTGGAAGCCAGCATACCAGTAAAGGTTCTGGGTATAAGGCTGATCTATGTCGAGCACTTTGTTTCTGTTGAGCGTATAAGCTATATCTGTAGTCCAGGAGAACTTATTTGCTTCGATGTTTCTGGTATTCACAGAAATCTCAATCCCTTTGTTTTCCATCTGGCCCACATTGTAATAGGGTGCACCGATATCACCTCTGATAGATGAAGGAATGGAGGTAAGCTCAAGCAACAGGTCTCTCGATTGTCTGTTATAAGCATCCACGGTTAGGTCTATTCGGCCTGCCCACAATGAAACATCCAACCCAAGGTTCATTTGTCTTGAGGCTTCCCATTTCACATCCGGGTTGGCGAATCTTGAATTTCTACTTCCTGTGCCTATCCAGGTGTTTTCTGTAGTCAGTCCGGAACCGTAAGCATAGTTAGCAATGCTCTGGTTTCCTACTTCACCATATCCCATGCGCAATTTCAAATCAGAAAGCACTTTGGATTTTGGCATGAACTCTTCATTCATCACTCTCCATGCGAACGACGCAGAAGGGAAGAATCCGTATTTATTGTTAGGTCCAAACCTAGATGATCCATCGTAACGACCTGTTACGGTGAAGAGGTACTTGTCAGACAAAATGTAGTTCAATCTGGCATAGTAAGAAGAGAGGGTGTTAGCTCCCTGATAACCACCAATTGGGTTGGCGGAGTTTTGTCCCTGGTTTGGCGTGGTGATATTCTCATCCACAAAACCTGTTTTCTGAAAGCTCGAACCTCTGTAGGTACTCTTTTGAGCTTCCTGTCCAAGTAGTGCTGTGAAATCGTGAATTCCTGATTGCAGGGTATAGGTAAAGTAGTTTTTCACCAACCAGAAATCTCCGGTGCTCTCAGACTGGTTCAGACTGTTCACATCATTAGAAAGGACTCCCCACTGATAGGTTGGGTGGAAAGCTCTGTTCAATGAATGATTCTTGCTGATTCCGTATTCCGTTCTGAATTTAAGGCCCTTCATCAATTGGAGATCTGCGAAGAAGTTGGCATATAGTTGCTCTCTTCCAAGCGTATTATTTCTCATCAACGCCAGGGCTACTGGGTTAGCTCCTATTTCGGCTGAGTTAGCTGTAGGTCCTGCAAAATTGCCATCCAGATCCCGAACGGGTACTGCAGGAGACATCACCAATGCCTGAGCGATTACACCATCGCCACCGTCATTCAGGGTGATGGTCTCATCAATGTCGGCGTATGAGATACTTGTTCCCACCTTCGCCCATTCGTTCACCTTGGCATCTACGTTCAGACGCATAGAGACCCTTTCAAACCCAGAACCGATGATAATTCCATCCTGTGAAAAATATCCCCCGGAAAGGGCGTAAGTAAAGGCTTCGTTACCACCGGCAAATGACATTTGATGACTCTGCATGGGCGCCACACCAAACACTTCATCCTGCCAGTCTGTGCCTTCACCCAGTATAGAAGGGTCCAAAAATCTTTCATTTACGTTAATCCCGTCAATCTCAGTGCTCACAGAATTCTGAAACTCCGCGTATTCACGCAAGTTCATCATGTCCACTTTTTTGGGCAATGACTGAAAGGCATAATAACCATCATAGGTGATCATGGCCTCTCCGGACTTTCCTCTTCTTGTCGTTACCATCACCACACCATTGGCTGCTCTGGAACCATAAATAGCAGTAGCCGATGCATCTTTCAATACCTCGATACTTACAATGTCGTTGGGGTTGATGGCGGCCAAAGGATTTACCCTATTTTGGCCATTGGCTCCACCTGACCAGTCGAAACCAGTAATAGAAGGACCTCCACCATCAATGGGAATACCATCGATCACGTACAAAGGCTCATTGCCTCCACTCACCGAACTGGTACCCCGTATACGGATAGAAACTGCTCCACCGGGAGCACCCGAGTTTTGGTTCACCTGTACTCCGGCAATTCTACCCTGAAGCGCCTGGTCCATGTTGGTGACCACCGTACCTCTGAGTTTGTCTCCAGAAATAGAAGCTACAGCTCCGGTCAGGTCACTCTTCTTTTGGGTTCCGTATCCTACCACCACTACTTCTTCCAAAGTGGAGATATCTACATCCAGTGTCACATCGATACTGGACCTGCTGCCCACAGGAAATTCCTGCGTCTTAAAACCAACAAAAGAAACCACAAGGGTAGCGTCCTCAGGGACAGTAATCTTGTAGTTGCCATCAATATCCGTGATGGTTCCGTTTGTTGTACCTTTCACTAAGACCGTCACCCCCGGAAGAGTGCTGCCATCTTCACCGGAAGTAATCACTCCGGAGATTGTTCTTTCCTGACCGAATGCTGTGGTTACACTCAGCGAGAGGGTAAGGAAAGTCATGAAGCAAACTCCCATCAATCGCTTAATAGAACTTTGCATCATTTCACTTCTACTGTAAACCTTTCTCATAAAATTGACATTTTAAAAAAATCAAAATTCATTACCATTTAGTTGTTAACACTTCAAAAAAGCATACTTGAACGCTTCGACTTTTATCGATTAATCAATATTAAGCTTTACCCGATTCCCTCAGGTGTATCATTTGCATACAAAAGGGTATCAAAATGTAAAAGTGTAATTCTGAGCACCTGAAAGGCCTTTTAGGCTTTTGAATGGACCTTTTTGATTGTACTATTCAAAGGAATTGACCTGAATCAGATTGGGAGATTTGAGAAGAATACGCCATAAAGTGACGATTTCATTACCGAAAGCACCTGCTTTTTGAAAAATTAGCAGGTAATTGGTCAATTTTATGCCAAACCAGTGCTGAGGGGTATAAAATGTTGATATTAGGGCTATTATTCGCCCTTTTGGGCAGTGGCCTGAGCCGCGTACTTCGAGGGGAGCATTTTGTATTCCATCTTGAAGTACTTGGTGAAATACTTGGGGTTATTGAACCCTACTTTGTATGCCACTTCGGCCACATTGAGCTGGCTTCTCTCCAAAAGAGCAGCAGCCCGTTTGATTCTTATGGACCGGATAAATTCTATGGGAGTCTTCCCGGTTAGTTCCAATGTCTTTTTATAGAGCTGCCCCCTGCTCACCGCCAGTTCTCTGCTCAACTCCTGCACGGAGAAATCTGAGTTGGAAATATTAACCTCCACGAGATCCATCGCTTTCATGATAAACTGCTCGTCCAGAGAGGTAATCTCAATGTCACGAGGTTTGGCTTCTATGCGATGCTCAGATGCGAAAATCAGCTTCTGCAGCTGGACTGCAGAGCGGATACTCTGAACCAGGATTTCAAAATTGAAAGGCTTGGTGATGTACTCGATGGCTCCGGCCTCAAATCCCTCCAGCTTTTGATCATCAGAGTAATGTGCCGTAAGCAGGATCACCGGAATATGTCCGGTACGCGGGTCACTTTTGATCTTCTTACAAAGGTCTATTCCGTTGATCTCCGGCATCATGATATCTGAAACCACCAGATCGGGCTGAAAACTCAGGATTTTCTTCCACGCTGCTTTGCCATTGGGCGCTTCATAGATGTTATACATCCTCTCCAGGTTATCCTTCAGGTAAAACCTGAAGTCATCGTTATCATCCGCCAAAAGGATCGTTGCCTTTGAAGCTTCGTGTGGCAGAGGTACGGACTCTTCCATGAAATCATCCACTACGTCCTGTACTTTGTAGTCACCCGAAAGCTTTTTCATAGGCAGTTCAAAAATGAACGAACTGCCTTTTTCCATCTCACTTTCCACCCAAATACTCCCCCCGTGCATTTCCACAAACTCTTTGGTGATGGACAGACCAATACCGCTACCGTGGTTGAGGTTGGAGGTATGCTTGTTGTCTACCTGGAAAAACCGATTGAAAATATCACTCTGACGCTCTTTGGGAATGCCGATACCATCGTCAGTCACGCTAAAACGGATGGTGTGGATATCTTCCCGGTAAGCAATGTCAGTCACATTTACCAGTATTCTACCTCCGGTGTGGGTAAATTTGAAGGCATTTGAGAGAAGATTAAACATGATTTTCTCCATCTTATCCCGATCAAACAACGTAAGAAACTCAGATAGACTGGTTTCGAAATCCAGGCGAACACGGCGGTCAGCCGAAAGGTCAGAAAAGGACTCCACAATGCTTTTAGTGAAATCAATCACATCTCCTGTGGCCAATGAAATTCTGTGCTGATTGGCCTCCATCTTTCTGAAATCCAGCAACTGATTGACCAGTGTAAGGAGTCGCTTGGCATTGCGGAAAATAAGCTGGAAATGCTTTTGATCACTCGCGTCGGTGCTTTGCTTCAGCATGCGCTCGATAGGAGTAAGAATCAGGGTGAGTGGTGTGCGAAACTCGTGGCTGATGTTGGTGAAGAATTTGATCTTCATCATGTCCAGCTCGTGAAGCCGTGTGGCTTCCATCTGATCCTGTGTGACCTTGGCGCGAAAACGTTCTTTTTGAATGATGGCCCTGCGTGTAAGGTAAAGCACCAGAAGGACGAAGAGGACATAAATCAAATTAGCCAGTGGGGTCTTCCAAAAAGGGGTCAGAATGACAATATCGATCACTATGGGCTCATCACTCCACTGATGAGTCCGGTCAGAGGCCATCACCTCAAAACGATAGTTTCCCGGATCCAGGTTGGTATAATTAGCTCGATGCACGTTGGCACGCTGAATCCAATCCTGATCAAATCCTACCAGCCGATACTTATAAACTGTATTCTCCTGCTGGTAAAAATTGAGCGAAGTAAACTCTAGTGTGAATGAATTTTCGGAGGGCTCCAGTACTAGTTTCTCTACATTGTTAATGCCTTTCTCAAACCATTTTCTTCCGTTGTATTCATCGCCCGGCTTGATAAGTCTGTTGGACAGATAAAAATCAAGAAAGACAAGTTTGTTTTCCTCATTGGTCACCTTGATTGCCTCGGGATCAAACACATTCAGGCCATTCTTCCCGCCAAATGCCAGGTGACCATTTTTGAGTCTAAGGGCAGAGCGCTCATTGAACATATCACCCTGTAGTCCGTCTGAAATGTCAAAATTCTCAAAGATTGGCCCTTCATTTTCAAAATGGAGTTTGGACAGTCCGGTATAAGTACCCAGCCAGATGTTACCATCCAAATCTTCCATGATGGAGGTCACGATGTTTTCCGGCAGCCCATCTTCCTTCACAAAGGAGACAAAATCATTGGTTGCCCTATTGAACCGGCTCAGCCCATACATGGTCCCCACCCAAATGTTATTTTCATGGTCGCAGTAGATATCCAGAATGGAATTGTTCACCAGAGACCGGTTATTTCCTTCCTCCTTCAGCAGGTGAGTCATGGTCCCGTCCTTGTAATTATAGGCCTCTATTCCATAGCCTGTCCCTATCCAGATGTTGCCATCCTTATCCTCACACAGAGAGGTCACATAGTTGGAGTGTATTCCCTGATTATCCAGTCCAAAATGATGAAGCTTGTTAAAATCGGCATCATACACATCCACCCCACCTTTGAGGGTGCCCACCCAGATCAGCCCTCTGGAATCAAGGAGCAGGTTCCATATGCTGTTGTCACTGATGGAGTTGGAGTCTTCCGGATCGTGATAATAAGTCTTAAATTTCTTACCATCGAAATAATTCAATCCACCAAAATACGTTCCCAGCCAGAGCCCGCCCTTGGCTCCCGGAGCCATGCTCACGACAATGTCTGAGCTGATGCTCTTAGGGTCATTTTCTTTGTGTCTGTAGTTGGTAAACTCACCTTTCCTCAAGTCGAAGTGCACCAGTCCACCTCCGTCTGTGCCGATCCAGAGGTTCCCGTCCTCATCCTCCACCAAAGGCCAGATGTCATTGGCATTGGGGGTCTGATTATCGGTCTGTTTATAAAAATTAAAAGACACGGATTTGGGCGAAAAATAATTGACGCCTCCCTTATTGGTACCTATCCACACCAGTCCGGTGCGATCCTGGTAAAGTGAAATAATACTGTTGTGACTAAGTGATCTGGGATCTGAAGGATTGTTACTGAACCTCTGCAGTTTCCAGTCTGCTTTGGAGATCATGGTCAACCCCCCATGATCCGCTCCAATGATAATGCGCTCAGAGTCGTCCTGTATGATGCCTGTGACAAGGTTAGACCCGAGCTCCTTATTCTCCAAGTGAATACAGGTACCCTCTGACGGGCGATAATAGCAAACTCCAAAAGAGTATGCCGAGCTATAAAACCAATAATCCCCATCCTTGTCGATGAAGACGGTAAGCCCCTGGATGTGGGCGATGTGCTGAGGATACCGCATAAAGCTGCTATTTCGCAAATCGGATACATCCGCCAGCTCTATTTCACCATCCAAATGCACCAGGGCCATATTGCCCTTATTGTCGGGCTGCACGGATGATACGTCCCGATACGCTCCACCATAATGATAAATCTCCCTGGTTTCGCTCAGGTATTTTTTCACACCGATCCCATCAATGACAAACCAGAAGTTTCCCAGGTCATCTTTGACCATCACGCTGAGGTTGTAATGATTAATGTCTAACTCCGCGAGAAGTGGGCGGATGTCCACATAGCTTTCCTTATAGATATCGTAAGCAAAAACTCCGTAATCAGATTTGATCCAAAGATATCCCTCCGGACCTTCCTTGATCCAGACAATATTTTGATCACTCAAAGAGAATGAATTATCATCTTCATGCTCTATGACTTTGATGCTATGGCCGTCGTACCTGTTGAGGCCAGACCTGGTGCCAAACCACATAAAACCAAGCTGATCTTTGTAAATAGAAGTCGCTCGATTATGAGATAACCCATCTCTGGTATCCAGCTTTTCGAAGCGAATCTGGGAAAACTGCCCAAGGCTGATCTGTGCATAAACCAGCCAGAAGAGCACCAACAAAAATTTAATGTTGCGCATTCTTGTCATGTTTGGATTGGCAGTGGGGTTCGTACTCAATATAATCATTTGCCATGAAAGTATCCTTAAAATCGAACGAGTGTCTTACTCCCCGAAAAGCTTAAACATGAGGACATCATGCCCGGGAATGGTCGCCCTGAGGGCTTTCTTAGTCGTTCCGTGTTTCTTTCCAGACCATACATTCAACAGGTCATAGGTGTTTTCCGTGAAGTTAAAGGCAAAGTCAAAATCAGGATCTTTCATTGGATTTGATTTCCAATCAAAATTAAGCTCAAATGGTTCCGCGGATCGGTTCAAAAAACAAACTGCAAGATCTCCCCCTGCCAGAGGTTTCACCCATACCTCAAAATTTTCCTCATCGATATGCTTAAATGCCTGAATTCCCAACGAATCCTGATCAATGGCAATCACTTCTTTATTCGTAAGGATAGAGATGGTTTCTGGCGACATGTTCCGAAGGTCATTTCCGGCAATGAGTGGTGCAGCCATCATGGCCCAGAGCGAAAAGTGCGCACGATCTTCATTGACAGACATTCCATTCCCTATTTCCATCATATCGGGATCATTCCAATGATCCGGCCCGGCGTACTTTCTGATGTCTTTCCTCATATCCAAAATCTGAAGCACCCCCCAGCTCGACCATGTACCATGATCGTATTCACAATCGAAGCAGTTGTAAATATCTCCTGTGGTTCTCCACAAATGGCCAATGGGTCCGGCCCACTCCCATGGCTGGTTATCACCCCACTCGCAAATACTCAGCACGATCGGTCTTCCAGCTTCATAAAGTGCATTTCTCATGGTCAGATACGCCCCCTCAGCCTTGAGTCCTTCGGTATTGCACCAATCGTATTTTAAGTAGTCCACACCCCAGCTGGCATACCGCTGGGCATCCTGATACTCACGCCCCCGGCTACCAGGTCGCCCACCGCAGGTCTGCCATCCGGCGTCCGAGTATATCCCAAACTTGAGCCCTTTGGAGTGCACATAATCTGCCAGTGCTTTCATCCCTGAAGGAAACCTGACCGGATCAGGCTGGATAAACCCCAAACTATCGCGCTCCCCATGCCAGCAGTCATCAATCACGATGTACTCATAGCCCGCCTCCTTCATACCACTTGCCACCATGGCATCTGCCGTCTCCCGGATGAGACTTTCGGTGACGTCACACGAAAATTTATTCCAGCTGTTCCAGCCCATAGGTGGAGTAGGTGCCAGTCCGTCAAATTTCTGAGCTCCTGCCAGAAGCATGCTCAGAATAAATACTAAAGAAAAAAGAGTCCTCATGGTTGTACCTTGAAAATTGGCTGGTTGATGTAATGAAAAAATTAATGATCTGTTCTAAACGGCACGGCTGGCAGACCTTCCTTATTGTACAGGTTGCAGGCAGGATTGTCTGCCCAGGCATACCTGACATACTGCGGATTGGCAATCTGATCGCTCCAAACCACCACCTGATCACCTTCTATTTTGGCTTTTGCCCAAACAAACTGCTTATCTGCCCCGGCTATTGCGAAACCCACAAGATCTCCTGAAGTAGTCGTGAGACCACCACCCACCTGATTGAAACTGAGGATGATGCGGTCTGCCTGAATCTCCTGTGAAGAAAAAGATGGACCGGAAAAAACAACCTCCTCATTGAAAACCACTTTGCGTGCCGCAGCCCACAGTCTTTTGCCAACATCCTGCTTGTTTCGAGGGTGAATGTCGTTGGCATCCCCAATATCTATGATGGTGGCCATGCCAGTATTCGGCAGTTGCAATGCCTGTGTTTGAGCTTCACGCAGTTCCGCCCATTGACTCTCCTGAGGCACTTCCTTTCTTTCCATAAAATTAGCCAACTGAACAAAGAGAAAAGGGAAATTACCCTGACGCCAGTGAATCCGCCAGTCTTCTATCATGGTTTCGAAAAGCTCATTATAGAGGTGGGGTTTATCGGCATTGCTTTCCCCCTGATACCAAATGGCCCCGCGAATACCATAGCCGGCTATTGGTTGTATCATGCCATTGTACAACACTCCGGGTTTCCAATTAAACCGCTCCACTTTCGGCATGGGTGGTTCCAGGGTGTTGGAGTACTTCCATTCGCCTTCAAGGCTCTGCCGTTTGCCGGAGGCCTCCAGCCACATCTCACCGGGTCTGCCTATCCATACCCTGTTATCCCAGCTGTTGCTGGCACGAATCGCAATCACATTGTCTCCCTTACGGGTAATATCTGTTGAAATATCCACTATCCCGGTACTGTCCTGCCAGCTCTCCTTTGACACCAGCTGCCCATTTAGAAACACCGAACAGAGCTGGGTAATCTCACCCATATAGAGTCTCACACCTTTGGTGGACTTCAGACTGACATGCTTTCTTACCCACACAAAATCCTCAATAGGTTCCTTGTTAGGCAGAGAAATACTCTTCCATGCAGAATCGTCATATTCCCCTAAATGTGCTCCCAATGACATGAAAGTGGTTTCATCCCCAATCAAATCCCATTTGAGCTTTTCCCTTTCATCGTTCGCCTTCTTCAGGGCCTCCCAGTCGATGGTTTCATCGAGCATTTCGGCTGCAGTTTTTTCATATCCGGGCACCTCCAGTAAGCGCTCCGCTGAAGTCCAGGCCTCAGCCGGGGTACCTCCCCAGTTACTTTGAATCAACCCGACGGGCACCCCCTTCTCCAGGTGATTCCTTTTCGCAAAAAACCATCCCACAGCCGAAATATCCGCGGCAGTACCAGGACCCGCCACTCTCCACACTCCGCCACTGATGTTTTCCTGAGGGGATAACGCCAGCTCCCTGGGCACTTCAAAGAATCTGATCTGAGGATAGTCACTGTCCGCTATCTCGGCTTCCCAGTTATTGATCTTTCCACCCAGCTTCCACTCCATATTGGACTGGCCTCCAGCTACCCATACATCTCCGAACCACACATCCGTCAGCACTATTTCACCAGAGGCTTGCACGGCTACCGTAAAGGGTCCCCCGGCTGCATGCTCGGGATACAGTACCTCCCATTTTCCTTGTGGATTCGACTTTGTGGTCACCACCAATCCATCGATCGACACGGACACCTGCTCGCCAGCCTCTGCCCATCCCCAGAACCTAACCTGTTGATCTCGCTGCAAGACCATGTGATCTCCAAAGACCTGTGGCAGCTTCAGCTGAGCTCCAGCCCAGGTGCTCATCACGAGAAGAAAAAATACGATAATCGAAGGCTTAAAATTTCTGTTCATTGGATTAAGATCACTATTTACCGCTTTTTCGCAAAGCCTTTCCTTTCTTATAGGGTTTGTCCATGTCCTTTTCAAAGTAGGTTAATGGATCCGCATCAAATTTCTGAAAATCTGGTACACTCGGGTGCCCGGCATAGGGGGCATAATGGTGCGTAGTGTTAGCGTTTCGCCATACCAGCACCCAGGCAATGTCTATTTCATCATCATTGGCTTTGATGGGGTTTAGGATGACTTCCGTAAACCAATCGGGCCTGGTCACGCCTTCCAATCCGGTTTCGGTCAACGCGGCCACCTTACCCTTTTCCCGGGCTATCCGGGTGATGAGTTTTAGGCTCTCAATGAAATTTTCCCGCTGCACCTCCGGTGTATTTGGGCCTCCAATGCGGCCAACATCTCCATAGTTATCGATCCCAATGATATCTACATATTCATCACCAGGGTATCCATAAAGGTAATTTTGCCTGGCAAGCGTATCCAAACGGAGGCGACTCCTGTCCGGCGAAAAGGCATAAAGCAGGTGATGGATGTTTTTTTCATTTTTAAGGTAATCCACTGTGAATTGAAAAAGTGCAATGTATTCCGCCTCGGTACAGTTGCCTTTTCCCCACCAGAACCAGTCTCCATTGTGCTCATGCCATGGCCTGAAAACAATGGGGATTTTTGTAAATGTAGTTCTCATGCTTTCAAGCATCTCCGCCAGGAGGTCCAGCTGCTCTACAAATTCCGAATGTTTGGCTCCTCCAGGTAAAATATCCGCCACAGAAGGTGTCTTATCCCAGCTATTGGTGCCGGTGGTCAGGTTATCCAGGTGCCACGAAAGGGTATTGATCGTCCCCATTTTATAAGCGCGCTTAACCCACATTTTCATATTGCTGAAACGAACATCATCAAGATTGCTCTCACGCCCCAGACGGCTCCCTACATCCCAACCATGAACAGCTGGAAAGCTGCCTGCGGTTTCTTTCACATCTGAACGACCCTCTTCGGCCTTCCAGCCCACCCCATAGGCCTGATCATCCTGATGTCCAAACATGAAGCCTTGCGAGGAAATTTCATGCAAGTTAACAAGCAGGTTCTGGGTCTTTTTAGTGGCATTATTATCAATAGGAGTCTGGGCAGATAATGATGCCCCGAGCAATATGAGTGTGAGGTTTAAAATGTTCTTTTTGTAATTCATCACTGGTTGGTCACTGAAAATATTTCAAAATGCATAATTAAAAGTCTCGTTTTCATACAAGCTTTTAAAAAAGAAGAGCCATTCAATGGCTCTTCTTTAAAAAGTAAGTATGAAGAGGATACTATCGTATCAACTATGCTAATATTATCAATAAGAATTATGCTTTATAATTTATGAACATTTGATCCCTCTATTAAAGCCTTTTGATACTCGGCAGAGGCTGTAAAAGCTTAAACCACGCCATCGGGAGGTACCTTCAGGACAGGCGCTTCCTGAGTTCGAGAAGTGCCCGGCCATTATGATAAGGGCATTTCCAGGGCCCCGCTTTATCTTCATCTAAAATCACCTGTCCGGCCCTTGTCACCCTCCAATGCCATTCCCCTTTGGGATCTATTAACCGGGCCTTTATGAAACTCCAGGTCTTATCAGCCTGGGTGAGATACCGTTCGTCTGCTGTGATCTGCCAGGCATTGACCAGGCCAACCAATGCCTCTGCCTGTGGCCACCAGTGCTTATCTGTATCGGTCAAGCCTTCTGGCCCGGCTTCATTCATCAGGCCACCGTCCTCATCCATCCCCTCCAAGGAGGCACCAGTCATTCTAATCGCCAATGCTTTGGTGGAAGTAATCAACGCAGCCTCTCCATGCACCTCAGCGGCCTCACAGAGGAGCCAGCTTCCTTCTATGTCATGGCCGAAGGATATTTCATGTGACTGTAGCTCCCATTGATTGTTGAAGAACAAATTGAAATGATCTGAGGCTGAAATAAACCTGGTGGACATCAATTCGATAAGGTTCTTGAGACGCTCTCGTAATCCACTGTCATCCCACACCATCAGTAGATTGGTATAAGCTTCCAATACATGCAAATGGGTATTCATGGTTTTGGTGGCATTCATGTCTTTGTCGCTCAGGCGGACGTCCGAAAGCTCCCCCCATTGGCGATCGAAAGCCTCAAGGTACCCATTGTCCTTTTTATCCAGACTGTGGGTTTCTAAGAGGTTATACAAGGTCACTGCGTGTTTCAAAGCCTGGCTTTGTGGAGCTATCTTATAGTATTCACTAAAGGCATAAATGGCAAAGGCCTGAGCATATACCTGCTTTTTATCACTGACTACCTTCCCTGTGTAGTCCACCGTCCAGTAAACACCACCTGCCTCCTGATCCATAAAATGGTCAAGTATATACCGGTATGCCCTGTCTGCCATCTGCTTATGCAGAGGGTCTCTCGTCAGCTGAAAGGCCGCCGAAAAGGTCCAGAGAATCCGCGTATTGAGAATGATGGCCTTATCGGCTTGCGGGTGGAGCTGCCCATGACCGTCTATACGCCCATAAAATCCACCTTGCTCGTCATCAACCATCCTCCTCTGCCAAAAACCAAGAACATTTTCACTCAGGATTTTATCGAGTTCATTTTTTGCAATCATCCTATCACCGGCTCCTTTAAACCTTACCTACCTTCTCCAACAACTTTTTGGTTGCCTTTATACCCTCAGCCTCTGACAATACGCTCCCTTCATATTCTACCCCCACATGACCGGTAAATCCGGCATCCTTTACAATTTTCATCATTCTTGTATAATCCGTATGGGTCTCATTTCCAGCCTCATCAAAGTCATGTGACTTGGCACTTACACCTTTGGCATAAGGCATGAGTTCCTTCACACCCTGATAGCGATCATACTCCCTGGTACAGTTGCCATGACCACCTTCCACGCAGAAGTTGCCAAAATCCGGAAGGGTACCACAGTAATCACTTCCTACTCCGGCGATCACACTGCTGAGCCATTGACCATCAGAAGAGTATCCACCGTGATTCTCTACAATCACGTTGATCCCATTCTCCTGACCGTAAGCGGTCAGTCTGCTCAGCCCGTCTATGGCGGCCGTTTTCACTTCTTCTGCGGTACCATTGCCCGCAGCATTCACCCGAATGGAATGACATCCCAAAATCTTCGCCACATCTACCCAGCCGTAGTGATTTTCCACAGCCTGAATACGCGCCGATTCGTCAGTATCTCCCAGGTTGCCTTCACGATCACACATCATGAGCAAACTTCTGACCCCCTGATCATCACATTGCTTTCTCAGATTCTTCCAAAACTGGATATCATTCTTCTTTGAATAGTAGAAGACATTCACATACTCTACCGCATTGATTCCAAAGTCTCTTTTGGCAATTGTCGGGAAATCAACGGGATTAAGTACTCCCTGCAAAACTTTATCGGGGTGTTCATCCCACAGCTTTCCAAAATTTTCCCAGGAGCTCAATCCTTCACCAAAAAATGACTTGTGTAGTGACCATTGAGCCAGGGAAATACTGAAAAACAGGGCTGCGGACTTTTCCTCGGAAGAAGCTTCTGAAGACTGTTCCTTTTTACCTGGTGTACAGGATGACATCAGGTTAGCGCCTCCAAAAAGGGCCAGTCCGGTACCGGCTGCACCGATGGTCTTAATTACGTTTCGTCGGGTAGGTTTCATTCGTATCGTGGGTTTAGTGAAAATTTGATTTCATTTATTCCGAGCTTGTAATCAGCTTCGGAGGATTTCAATATAAAGTACAGGTCGTGCATCCCATTGGAGTCAACATCCATTCCTGCTTCCCCATCAGGTTGAGCAGGATTCAGGACAGTCTTCCCTGCCATTGGCCCATCAGGGGTCTCCAGGTGTAACTCTATCTCAATAGGTACCTCGGTTGAGTTGGCACCAGAGAAGAAATACCCTACTGAGATACTCCGGATGTTGGTGAGGTCCATACTGCGGTAAACCAGTGTGGGGTTGCTGCCACTCTTCACCACGAACCGGGCATCTCCATTCTCCACAGGGCCCACTATAGTGAAGTCAATCAATTCATCCGCCTGCTCCGCCTGGCGTACAGGTATGGATAAGGTCCGTTCTATCGTTCCGGTCAGTTTACCCACTCCCGGACTCCCATCATCAGTATAAGAAGCGGAAATTCGCAGGTGCTCATCAGTCATCCCAGTAGTACTCAACCTCCCCTTCACACCAATCGACTCAAATTCATCCTCCACCGGATCGTTGACTGAAAAGATGTAATCCACGATTTGTTTTGCAGCGGTCATGCTAAAATCAGGATGACCGATCATCATCCCATCTCCCCAAACGCCGCTCCCACCATTGATGATTTTTTTGGCCAAAAGCTCAATGGCAATATAGTCCTGGTCATACTTTTCGGCAATCTGATAGAAACTCGGCCCAATGGACTTTTCATTGAGCTTATGGCAACTTTTGCAGTCACTCGCCTGAATCAGCTGGAGACCAGGTGCCAGTCCTTTAGAGCTTTCAGCATCTAAAGCTGCCAAACTTGCTGGTGCACGGTTGTCGCTCCCCTTGTACTTGGATAGTCCAACAATCACCCGATCAGGTGAGATTCCCTGACCCAGCGCTCCATCCTCCGCATCGGTCACAAGCACCTCGTAAGACACCGGCCTTCCAGGCCAGTAGAAGGATTGATTGTCAGCAAACTGCACAGACACCTGTGGGGTGGTATTCCCTGCAATCACCTGAAGTTGATCAGTGGCTGTTGCGCCTTGCTCATCCCTCGTTAGTAGCTGTACTTCGTAGGTTCCCGCTTTGGTGAGATTAATCTCCTGTATTTGACCATCAAGGGTGAAAGTTTCCGGACCGCTGATCTGCCAACTGTGCGTAAGTACTGCCCGGTCATCCGGATCTGATGATTCTTTGGCTGAAAGGGTCAGTTTCAACGGTAATGCACCATTGGTTGCAGTTGATGAAATTCTGGCTACAGGCGGGCGGTTGCCATTGATGAAATGTAGTTTAATCAGCTTCGAATCCCTATTATCGGTAAAATACCCAATGCCATACTCCAACACGTAAAGTGCTCCATCGGGCCCAAAGGCCATGTCGATGGGAGAAGCCAAAGTAGTCTGATCCAGCAATGGCTCTATGGATAGAAAATTTCCTTCCTTATCCTGTGAAACCACTTTGATCCAGTCCCTTGCCCAGTCAAAAGCGAAGAGCTTATGATGAAAATATTCGGGAAACTCGTAACCATGTCTCCGTGTATTGTAATAATCATACACCTCACCTACTCCCACTGATCGTGAACCCTTCCCCACACCGGGAAACTGCTCTGTCTCATCAAAAGTATAATACACCATGGCAGGAACCGCCGGAGGTAAATCCACCGCTCCACTGTTGTTGATGGAGGTGTTCTTTGGTGAAGTCGGATCAAATCTGGGCCCTAATGCACCGGTTTCAAAGTCGTAATCAGCGTAGGCCAGGTTATTGGCATTGAAATATGGCCAGCCGTAGTTTCCGGGTCGTGCTGCAAAATTGATCTCATCATGAGCCGTTGGTCCACGGTCGGAGGTCACATTGCCATCCGGGCCCACATCCCCCCAATAGAGCCAACCCTTATCGCCATTGATGGCTATGGTAAAGGGATTTCTGGCTCCCATGATATAAATCTCAGGCAAGCCTTCGGCTGCATCTTTCGGAAACAAATTTCCATCCGGAATGGTGTATGTGCCGTCTTTTTCCGGGTGGATCCTTAAGATTTTCCCTCTTTTATCCATAGTATTCGATGAGGACTTTTGTGAATCAAATGCTGATCTGCCGGGTCGCTCATCCAGAGGAGTGAAACCATCCGAAGCCCTGGAGAAGGTGTTGTCCCCTGTGGAGATGTACAGATTCCCCGCACGGTCAAACTCCAGGTCGCCAGCCGAATGACAACACTCATCGCGCTGAGTGGGTATCTCCATGATCACCTTTTCCGATGCCCTATCCAGCCCTTCTGAAGTGAAACAAAACCGGGATATATGCTGCTTAGGCTCGTCTCCCGGAGGTGAGTAAAAAACATAGGCCCAATGATTTTCAGCATAGTTCGGATCCAAAACAATCCCCAGCAAGCCATCCTCCTCGCCGGTGTACACCTCCAGTTTATCTATTTCCTTCGATTGGCCGGTACCAGGATTATACATATTGATGGTTCCTTTTCGCTCAATCCAATACACCACTGAGTTTTCAGTCACCACGAGAGCCATCGGCTCCCGCAACGGAGCTACCAGCACTTCCCGTACCAGCCGATCCATCCCGGGTTTAACCTTAGTTTTAGCTTTAGAATAATCTGGGAAAGACACAGCCAGCACAGACTCATCACATTGAATACGTGCAGTTCCCTGCTCTAAATGGCCTTTGATTTGTCCCCAGTTGTAAATGGTATCCCGGCAACTAAAAGTAACCAGCCCGCCAGCCTCCAGGTAGCGCTCTATGTAGGTGCGCTCGTCGAATCCCAGATTGGTCACCGGTGCCCCTATGTATAAGTGGCTGGTTTGGGACAAAATCTTCTCATCCAGCTGCTCCACACTCGCCACAGAATCAAATTGCGCTGTCTGCAAGGTTGGAGCATCAGTAGCCCGTATCACCAACAATGACTCCCTGCTCTGGCAACTGCTGATGACACTTAGAAAGATGACACTTAAAAGAAGATTAGAATATTGGGATAGCCGTTTTTGACTCATTTTACCTATTACCATTCAACTCCATTTTTACTTTTTGCATGAATTTTTCATCCAGCTTATACATGCTCATGAATCCAAACGAAACAAGGGCTCCCAACCCGGCAATGACGCTGATCATGAGTCTGATTCCCAAAAGTGCTTCAGTGGTCTGTTCCACATTGGGCTCGAAACCAAAACCGGCCAGAAGATACCCCGAGATAGCGCCACCGATGGTCCAGCCGAACTTCTGTGACATGGACGAAGAAGAAAACACAAGTCCTGTGGCCCTGCGTCCTGTTTTCCATTCTGAGTAGTCAGCTATATCCGCATACATAGACCATCCTAAAGGAAGGATGATACCGGCAGAAATCCCAATAAATACGTTCAGAATAAAAATAAGCAATAGTTGATCGGGTTGTATAAAAAAGAAGACAAAGCTCAGGGCGGCTGAGATCAGAGCGGCATAGCTGAAAGTAGCTTTTTTGCCAAATCGGGCTGCCGTCGGCTTGGCCAGTAACACCCCTATGATATTGGTTGCCAACCATATAGACATGTAAGCAGAAGACAAGACTGATGAAGTAACCTCATAAGAGCTACCGAAAAAATCGAGTGTCTGGTCCTTTACATAATATTTGAAATAATAAAGAATGGAGCCATCACGGAGCGAGTTGAAAATCAGCACGAAGATGTTTGCTCCGAGCATGATGAACCATGGAAGGTTTTTCCCCAGGTCTTTCAAATCGTCTTTGAGGCTGTTCTTTTCCTCTTTTGGTGGTGCCAGGCGCTCGCGTGTCCAGAGGAACGTAAGCATAAACAGCACCGCGGCAACCACCGCATAAATAGAGATGGTCCACTGAAAACCTGTGGCCTGATCGCTGCTTTGGCTAAAGTACTCTACCAGAGAATTGGCGGTGGCAGTGACGAACAGACCACCTGAAAAAGCACCAATAAACCTCCAGGAAGCTAATGAAGTACGCTCCGCGCCATCATTGCTCATGACTGCCATAAGGGAGCCATACGGCACATTCACAGCTGTATACACCATCATCATGAGGGTATAGGTGATATAGGCATAGATTAACTTGCCATCAGGTGAAAGGTCTGGTGTAGAAAAGGTGAGCACACCGATAATCCCAAAAGGGATGGCGACAAAAAGCAAATAAGGTCTGAACTTTCCCCAGCGGGTCCTCGTACGGTCAGAAATGAGCCCCATGATGGGATCATTGAGTGCATCCCATACTCTGGTGACCAAAAACATGGTGCCCACTGCCGCAGCAGATATCCCGAATACGTCGGTATAGAAGAACAGTAAAAACATGGAAAAAAGCTTCCAAAACATGGAGGAAGCAAAATCTCCAAAACTATATGCAATTTTTTCCTTTAACCGGATCGGTTGGTTCAGATCATTCATTATGCTTTATTTTAGGCCATTGGCCCTCAAAAAAGCCAGGTTTCTGTCTATCAATTCATTCCGGGTTTGCACACTGGCCGCAGAGCGAAGGCCATCTTCCGGAGTATTTTTACAATAATCTACCAATTGCTCCACGGTAGAGGTGGCTACGTGCATTCGGGTATCAGATGAAGCGTAATAGATATACACATCGCCATTGTCTTTCGCTATCCATCCGTTGGTAAAGAGTACATTGGATACGTCTCCGACCCGCTCCTCGTCTTGTGGGGCCATAAAGTGACCAGCTGGTCTGTGAATCACCCTGGATGGATCATCCAGAGCGGTCATGAACATGTAGAGCACATACCGCAGACCCGCTGCCGTATTTCTGACCCCATGCGCCAGGTGCAGCCAGCCATCACTGGTTTTGATGGGAGCCGGACCCTGTCCGTTCTTTACTTCTTTGATTGTATGATAGATTTTTGGATCAATGATTTTTTCGTCTCGAACACTGGCATTTTCCATACTGGAAACCAGACCCCAGCCGATACCGCCCCCCTTTCCTGCGTCGATAAATCCATCCTGCGGACGGGTGTAGAGTGCATATTTGCCGTCTACAAACTCAGGGTGTAGCACCACGTTTCGCTGCTGGCTACCACCAGAATCGAGATCTGCCAGCCGCTCCCAGGTCACCAGGTCTTTGGTTCGCGCAATGCCACACTTGGCCGTGGCTGCGGACTGATCCGCCTCTGGCGCATTGTGGTCTCTTCTTTCCGTACAGAAAAGACCATAGATCCAGCCATCTTCGTGCCGGGTGAGTCGCATGTCGTAGACATTGGTATCCGGCTCATGAGTCTCAGGTAGGGAGATCGGGTGGTCCCAAAACCTGAAGTTATCTATGCCGGATTCGCTTTCTGCTACCGCAAAAAAGGACTTTCGGTCGTAACCCTCCACTCGCACAACCAGGCAAAATTTGCCATTGAATTCGATGGCCCCTGAATTGAAAGCGGCGTTCATTCCCTGGCGTTCCATAAGCAAGGGATTGGTTTCCGGGTTGAGGTCGTACCGCCAATGGACCGGCGCATGTGCGGCCGTTAGTATCGGATTTTTATATCGCTGATAGATCCCGTTGGATCTGCCAATTGGTTCGTTTTTGATGCTTAGAAACAGCTCATGCTTGTACAGCATGGCTTTAACCCTTTCTAAAGATTTACTCATTGGTTGCTGAAATTGGTTTTGACTTTAATATTTCAATCAAGTATTCAATATGATGCTTTATTTAATAGCATGAAATGTCCATAATCATTTCACGCCCTATTTTTGATGAAATGATGCTGAGCATTCTGTGCGGTTAAATATTGGCCTGTAACAATTAAAAAAATTGTTTTATCCGGGTTAATTCCCATGTAGTGAAAGCATTTTAAGTGCATATCTTTCACCTAGTTCCCGCACTCCTTCCGAGTCGAAATGAACACTGTCTGCCTGGGCTGTGCAACCACTCGAAGAAATGACATGGGCCGTGGGGATAACCTCTGGCAAGGTGGCTATGATCTCGTTCATACTGGCACACACCCCACCCTGATCGGCATGCACCACTTCTCCGGCGAGCAATGGCACCGCTTCCTGATCCAGTGAGAGATCGGTCATCATGTTTTCATAAATCGTTTTCACATAAGTAGGCCATTGGGCATTGCCCGTATTGGTTTCTCCCTGGTGCAGCAAAATGCCCTTGATTACGCCATCTTTTTGCGCCTTTTTGGCCAAATCGATCAGTCGCTGATAGGGATTGCCGCCATAACCAGTGATCTTATCCTGAAACCAATTTTCCGAATAGGTATTGAGATAACTCTGATACTGATCTTTGTCAAACAACCGGATGTCGCAGCCACCGATGGCCACGGAGATAACGCCCACTCGGATACTATCCGGGAGGTTATCCGTCATAGTGCGCCCGAAATAATCCGCAGGAGACAGCCCCACACCACACTGCGACAGTGGTGGTATGGCCGTATACCAACGGCCTTCAGTCCGGCCGGGATTCGTACAAGTCATGGGCTGCATCATCTGAAACCGCTCCTTTCCCACTCTGTCCTGTGATTCTATTTTGGCCGAACCTTCCATGTTCGATTGACCAAAGCACAGGTAGATATGGAAGTTTGGATCGACCAGAACCTCCTTTTTTTCCTGAATGGGCGTCTCAGGTACCGTTTCCATGTCATCGGGCCTATCACATCCAAAAAACGGCGCTGATATCAGGCTGCCTAAAAAAACTAAAATTGCTCTATTCATTTTACGCTTTCTCATAATTGTTACGATCTCATAAAGTCCATCACATGCACTGACAACCTGCCCATACTATGTCAATTTGACTCAATATTTATCGTCTGAAAAGTCCATAATCATTTAACACCCATTTTTTGACGAATTGATACATGAAAGCTGGTGAAAACCCCAGGTCTCACACCAAAATCCACATTACCAACCCGGCATTTCGTCCAGTGTAATTACTCCCGGATGACTATATAAAGCTTTGATTTCAGTTTCGGTATTGCGCTCTTTGACCAGCTCTGCCCAGGGCATAAAAAATATCCAGCGCGGTTGATTTTCCAATACTTCCAACGAAGGAATCCGCATACATTCACCAATAGCCATGGGCTTGTCACCTACAATCGGAAGAATGTAATCATACCATGACTGATCATATCCCTGATCGTAAATATCAAAAGCGAAAACATCCCAATAGGCATCACCCGGATTGTATTCCTCAAAGTCGCGGCTCATGTCCTGCATGTCCCATACCCAAATGAGGTTGGTCAATCCTTTTTCCTTTTCAAAATAGTCATGGGTCTGACGATAGAGTTCCGCCGTACCTTTTGCTCCTTTTCGCCCCGCCCACCAGAAAAGCTCCTGATTCATTTCGTGAAAAGGTCTGAACAGCACTACTACCCCTTTGTCTTCCAAATACTGGAGATAAGTGGCTATATCATCCATGCGTTTTTTCCAGATATTGTTCAAGTCTGTACCTGGTTTGATCAATGCTTCCCATTGCTGATCGTCAAGCTGCGCATTGAGCAAGCCAGGATCCCAGCCACAAGGCTCACCCATATCCGGTGGGCAGCAGTGCCACATCAGGTTAATGACGGCTCCCCTGTTCCACTGCTGCTCAGCCTCTTTGATCATCTTCCAGCGGTTGTCAATATTCTCTTGCTGAAAGAGAAAATCACCGCTCCACAGTGCCGGGTACTGGCCGGTGGTTGCTTTGATATAATCCGTCCATTTTGCCGGCTCGGCATTGGGCTCTTTATTGTGCTGCCCGGCAATGATCTGCTTACCTGAGATACCATATAAGTAATCCAGTACGTCCTGCTTGTTTTGCGTGTGGCCAATAGATGCCATGAGCATCAAGAGACCTAAAATCCATAGCTGTTTTTTCATCTTACTCCTTCAAAAAGTTTATAACAGACCAATCAAAAACGATGTGTCAGCAATATCTGCGGTGACCAGCTGGTTTTGATTGGTCTATTTCTATTTTACTGCTTGATCATCTTACCGGAAGCCGCCTGTCTACCAGCCTGAAACTGATAGTAATACACACCTTTCGGCACAATAGAACCTGTAGCACCAGTGCCATCCCAAATCACAGATTTAGTACCGGTCAGATCAGTCATGCTCAGTGTTCGAATTACACTTCCAGAAACATCAAATATCCTGACAAGAAAATCCGTCTCGCCATCCCAATCAATCGGTATGGACACTGACTCTGTAAAGGGATTGGGGTAGGCTGATGTGGCATCCAAAGTCGTCACCTCATGGATGGGCTCTGACGTTCTCGAACCTACTGCAGGCGTGATCGCCCACCAGTTAATATTCCATCCCCCACTGAGGGCTTTGATGCCGAAACTCTGCGTACCTGCACTAAGCGTAACATTTTGATAAATAGTGGTCCAAGTCTGCCAGCCACCGGTAGAGGGTATAGCAATACTCCCATAGATCGTACCTCCACCTGCTTGCTCCAGTTGCAGGGTTCCACCACCACTCTGGCTCGCCACGCGGTAAGCAATACTATAGGTGCCACTGGAAGGGATGTTGATGTTATTGTAGGTCATCCAGTCTCCGGCATCTATCCAGCCCACATTTAAATTACCCCCATTGGGATCACTGGTGGTTTCGGTCTGCACACCACTCATATTATTATAGTCTTCGGCCTGAATGTACTGAGTGCCTCCGCCACCATTTTGCCAACTTCCGGTACCATTCCAACCGGGCATTTCATCCAATACCCGCACTCGGCCAGACCAGTAGATGTTCTGAATTTTCTGGTTGGAGTTACCTGAAAAAACCAACTCGGACCACCCCATAAAGAACGTCCAAAGTGGCTGCTGATTCAATAAGTTGACCGCAGGGAGATCCTCACACTCGCCAATACCTATTGGTTTGCCATTGGCTTTATTGACCATGGCGTTATACTTTGTAGAGGTATAGCCATTGCCGTCTGACCAATACATATCCATGGTCAGCACATCCCAATAGCCCGATCCGGGATCATAGTTATTGAGATCACTCGTGAAGGATCCGAAATCCTGAAGATTATATACCCAAATAAGGTTGGACAATCCTTTGTCATAAGTAAAGTAATCATGGGTGAGCCGGTATAAGGCTGCACTTCCTCCAGATCCTGGTCTGCCTCCCCACCAGAAGGCTCCCTGATTCATCTCATGAAGCGGGCGAAAAAAGACCTCCACTCCGGCATCCTCCAGCTGCTGTAAAAAGGTAGCTACCTCATCCATCATGGCTTTCCAATTGTTATTGATAGTGGTGCCATTAGTCAGAAGGTTGTTCCACTGGGTATTATTGAGATAACTTTTCACATCACCGCTGCCCGAGTCCCAGTTGCAAGCCTCACCGCTCACGGGGTTGCAGGCATGCCACATGAGGTTGATCATGGCACCATTGTTCCATTCGGTGATTACCTGATTGATCATGGTTTGCCGGTCATCGATCTCCCAGGATTCAAACATAAAATCTGAGCTATAAAGCCCGGGCCAATCTCCGGTGACGCTGTGCAGCTGCTGGCTGTACTGATTGGGATTACTGATGGGCTGGCGGTTGTGGATGCCACCGATCGTGTTTGTGCCCTGTATGCTATACAGGTAGTTGAGGGATTCATAGGGTGTTTGCGCATAACTGATATTTACACAGAATACGCAAAGGCAAGCCATTAATAATACTTTCATGATTTTTAGGGTTTGGTTAAAATTCAGTTTAATTAGTCACGGCACCTGAGTGCCTGGCTACTTCACAGTCACACCTTCTGCCATCTGATACATATCCGGCAGGTCTCCACTAAAAACGGTAAATGAGCTATTGTAAAAATCCACGAAATCAGCCGCAGACTTATGCCCTGCCCACGGGCCATAGTAATGATATCCGGAGTGGCTGGGATCATATTTATTCCTCCACATCACCACGAGGCTGATCTCTTTCCCGATTATGGGAGTAAGAATCTGTTCGGTCCAGTACTTCCGATATTCGCCGCCACTGTTATCGCGCACGCCTTCTATCCCGGTTTCCGTCACTCCGCAGGGTTTTTTCTTATCCTTTGACAACTGTGCCAGGTTTTTCACATTGGTGGACAAAGCATTGGTATTGGTACCATGATAGCTGTCCATCCCTATAAAATCCACATAGTCGTCTCCCGGCCACCGATAGAGCAGATTATCCACAGATCCTACCCCGTCCAGTTGCGGGGAAATAGCAAAAATGAGGTTGTGGACTCCCTTCTCTTTAGTTAAATAATCCACCGTAAACTGCCAGAAAGCGATGAATTCAGACTGGGTCGTGCAGGTTTTCCCCCACCAGGACCATGTCTGAGTATGCTCGTGATAGGGCCTGAACAAAATGGGGATGAGGTTATCATCAGCATCCTTAAGTCCATTGACAAAATCAGCCAGGCGATCCAGCCAGATTGTGTATTTGATATTTGTCTCACTTCCAGATTCCAGAATGCTTTTGACCACCGCAGTGTTCGAGTTATCCCAGGAGTCTCCACCTGTAAGCGGATTGTTCAAATGGGCACATGCAGTGATCACCTCGCCGCGATTCCGGGCCTCAAGTATGGTTCTTCGTCGGTCATCGTTCAGGTCGCTGGTTGAATACCTGTCATCCATGATCTCGGCAAAGTCCACACTAAAGACCGCAGGATAATCTCCACAAACTTCCTTAACATCCGATCCTCCAGCATCTGTATACCAGTCGCGACCATAAATAAGATCATCATGATGCCCAAACATAAAACCCTCAGCCTGAATTTTCCAGAGGTTGGAGTATAGGGCTCTGGTCTCCAGAGTGGCTTGTTCATCTACCAGGGTCAGGGTGACTGTATCTACTTCGTTGGGTTCGGGCTCGGGTTCCGGGTTGTCATTTGCCGCACAGGCCATCAGGCCAAACACAAGAAGGAGTAAGTATAAAAGGTTTTTCATTTTGATCATTTGAGCGCTGGCTATTGGATTTGTTTCATCTACTGACACCAGCCCAACCCCGCACCGAAGTGCGGGATCGAAACGGGTCGTCAACTATATGAAGAAGTACTGTTTACTGTTTTTCCAGGTCTATCCAGAATCTTCTGGGTTTCTTCACGAACTTATCATAGTCGCTATAGATCTTATCCCAGTCATCGGTGCCATTCAGATTGAAAGCAAAAGCATGTCCTGTGGTCGTTTTAGACAAGCCATTCCCAAGATCTTCGGTGGTATTAGCCTCTATGAACGACCCGCTGGTGGTAGTCCCATTTGCAAAGGTGAAGGTGATCAAACCTGTGGCGTAGTTTCTCAGCCACTCTCCTTCACCAGCAGGCACCTTCCTGTAAAAATGATTGATATCCGTGGGGGGATCCAGCACGAACGAAAAGTCTGCATATAGTCCATCTGCTCCTGCATCATTGACGATGGTGCCATAGGTATTACCATCTTCGGTAATCCCGGTCAACTCGAGTGTGAAAGAATTGTCCAGCTCAGCTTGCGGCCCGTCATTTTCTGGCCAAATCCATGGCTTATCAGTCATTGCCAATACTGCTCCACCTCCATATTCCGGCCCGGTGCCACCATAGACAATGAGGTTAGAAACCTTATAGGTACCCAGGATACTCTCCTGAAAAGAATCTACCGTGATGGTGTATACCCTGGACTTTCCAGTAGGTGAAGTAACTGTCATGGTGGCACTTTGCTCCCCATTCTCAAAATTAAGGGCATCGCCTATGCCTACTGAGCCGGTGGCTCCGTATGAGAGTTGCAGACTGCTCACTTTGATACTACTCAGGTCAGGCACTGCATCAATATTGATGGTGAGTTCAATAACTCCGGTAGACTCATCAATCCGGACGATCTCGGCTTCACCTACCTGATTTTCGAATTTAATGTTCATCACACTGCGCTCGTTGTTCCATCCACCCTCTTCAAAGTCTGCAAAGGGATCCTTCACACAAGAGAATAGTGACACTACCAGCACTGCTAACAATATATTTGATATGAATTTCATGATAATATGCTTTTGCGTTGATAATTATAAACCCTGGTTGAGATCAATCTCCACCTGTGGAATCGGGTAATAAGCTACCTCCTCGTCTGTGAGACCGGATGCTTCTTCCACCAGGTCATTCACCACATTGAACCTTCGCAAATCATAGAGCCTGTTGCCCTCAAAGGCCAGCTCCCAACCACGCTCATTCCACACAGCCTGTCTGAAATCTTCCTCAGAAAGGCCAGGAGTCAAATCACCCAAACCTGCCCGGCCTCTGATATAATTCACCAAGTCATAGGCTTCAGTCACAGGACCAGCCGCTTCTGCATAGATCAGTGCGATATCCGAAAAACGAATGAGGTACGGTTTGGTACTGGTTTTATCCGTGATGAAGTGCGGGTCGATGTACTTTCTGGAGAAACGATAAGGCATGGAACCCGGAAAGGAAGCGATCTCATTGCCAGCAGCATCGTACACGGCATCCACCAGCAGCAACTGCCCTCTTTGGTCTGCCGCGTCAAATGTGTTGTAAAAACTCTCTCTGGTCTGAAATACGCTCCACCCGTCATGAGATACGGTGTAAGAGCCATCATTATCGTCCAGATAGATATCCCCTCCTGCTATGTAGGGAACGAAAAGTTTTGAGATTTTCGAATAATCACCTTCTATGGTTCCTGACCTATCCATGGACATCAGGAAAATATGCTCCGGGCCCTTCGGCTGATCCACATCATAAATATCCAGCAAAGTATCATCAAAACCATATACCGACTGACCATTGATCACCTCAGCAGCAAAGTAAGCCGCACTGTCATACATGGCATTGACATCTCTACTCAGATCTCCGTATAAAGGCACGTTGTGCCCTTTGGAAGACGCCATATGCAAATAGGCCTTGGCAGCCAAAGCCTGTGCAGCTACCTTATCAGCCCTTCCCGTTGCCTGATTGACCGTGAGTAATTCAGCGGCCTTGCGGCAGTCTGAAAGGATCAGATTATATACCTCATCCAAGTCTACGGCCAAAGGTGCAGAAGTCTCGTTGAGGGAGGCTACCAATGTAGTATGCATGGGCACACGGCCAAAATTTCTAACCAAATTGAAATAATTCCATGCTCTCAGAAAATGGGCCTCACCCAGGTATTTGCCTTTCAGGTCTTCGTCGATTGGCGACTGAGGGATTATATCCAGAATTGCATTGGATCTGTTGATGGCAATATAGGCGTACTTAAAGAAGTTCACCAGGCTTCTGTTGGTAGAAAAATTATCAGTTTTCCAATTGTTAAGGTCCTGCGCATCAGGGCCTTCATCGGCCTTAGGCCCACACTCATCAGTAGGCATATCTCCCAGCAAAAACACGGTTCTGGAATACTCCAGAAAAGTAAGCGCATCGTAGGCATAAGTGATGGCTGCCTCTGCGTCTTCGGCTGAGTTGTAGAAGTTATCCTCCGAGTAAAAACCATAGGGCTCTTCACTCAGATCACATGCATTGGTCATCAAAAGACCAAGTATAATGAAGGTATAATATCTTAGTTTCATCGTTGTGTCTCGTTAAAATGTCAAATTCAAACCCAATGTCCATTTTCTGAGGCGAGGATATCCTCCCCAGTACCTTCCGTCTGTCCCCACCTCCGGATCATATCCGTTGAATTTGGAGAAAGTGTAAAGGTTGGACGCATTCATAAACACACGTGCTGAAATAGCAGCTGGCAACTTGATCGTGTACCCCATGTTGAGGTTTTGGATTCTCACAAAGGATCCGTCTTCCAACCACCAGTCTGAAAACTTGGTCTGTCTGCCATCCTTCAAACTCGGGTATTCATTGGTTGGGTTGTCAGGCGTCCATCGGAAGGGTACCATACTCGGCTGATTGAAAGCCTGAGTGTTCAACACGTCATTTCCGAAAACCCCATTGAGGAATACACTGAAATCAAAGTTTTTATAACTCACACTGAGGTTTAAACTTCCCATGAAGTCCGGGTTGGGATCACCAATGATGGTGCGATCATTTTCGTCGATCACTCCGTCATCATTGATATCTACATACTTAAACTCTCCCGGCTGTGCCAGGTCTCCCTCCAGACCAGCTTCTACGCCCTCTTCCAGTGTCTGTACTATACCATGGGTCTGATAGCCATAAAACACATTTACAGGCTGCCCGATAGCCAACAGGTTAGGATAACCCCTGAACATTTCCAGGCTGTTGCCCGAATACTGAAACTGCATATCGGTGTTGGCGTCTGTGATGAGACCCGATTCCTCAGTATTGCCGAGGCTGGTCACTTCATTTCTGTTGCGATAGTATATCAAAGTGGCTCCCACTTTCAGATCTCCTCTGGAAACAATGTCCCCGTCCAGTGTGAGCTCTATTCCTTTGTTTTCAATAGATCCATCGTTGATCCACATCCTGTCATAGCCCGAAGAAAGTGGTAAAATCCGCTCCTGAAGTAGATTATCAGTGTATTTCTGATAGTAATCAAAAGTAACTCTCAGTCTGTTTTTGATGATGGCCATATCCACGCCAAAGTTGGCCTGCGCGGTGGTCTCCCATTTCAAATCAGGATTGGGTATACCTCCCCAAAGTACTTCTATTCCATCCTGACCAGTTCTGCCTACTTCCAGTCCCGGGCCTATAGCCGTGATCCAGCTACCGTCATTGTAATAGTTGCTAATTCCGTATCGGCTAAGTGTTTGGTAAGGTGAAATCCCCTGGTTGCCAGAGATTCCATAGCTGGCACGCAATTTCAACTGGTCAAAGAAGCCCTGACCATTCATAAATCCCTCCTCATGAATTTTCCAACTTACTGCTCCTGAAGGAAAATAGGCCCATTTGTTATTTTCTCCAAATTTGGAAGATCCGTCAGCCCGGGATGTGAAAGTAAACAGGTATCGGTTGTCATAAGCATAGCTGGCTCTGAAAATACCGGACACCAATTTGGTCTCTGAAAGACCATTTCCTATGTCGTTAAGCTCGGGGTTTCCGGCCCCCATGTTCTCATTTTGGAGGGTTTCGTTCACGAAATCATACGCTGTAAGATTTGAAGACCTGATTTCATCATACTGATACGACTGGCCGATGGTAGCGCTGATTTCATGCTTACCCAATAGTTTGGTGTAATTGGCAAAAGTCTCGCTAACCAGTGTGTTGAGTTGCCAATTGTTGATAGATGCGGCACCATTGTTGAACTGTCCAGCTTCGGTATAGCGCTTTGGCTGATACACGTCATTCACACTAAAACCAAATTTATAGTTAAGGCGGGAAGTCAGTGTGACTGAAGGTGCCACCTTCCACTCCAGATCCAAAAACGAAAGCACATCCAGTGTTTTCGAAATGTTTTTCCTGTTCTCTGAAATAGCCACAGGATGACCAAAGTCATTATTATTCAACAAGTAGTAATCCCCATCTTCATCGTAAACCGGAAAAATCGGGTTTCTCCAGTAAGCGAGTCCTCCATTGGCATTACGTTTACCCCTGGTCAGAATATTGGTAAAAGTCACTTTGAAGTTGTCAAACACCTTGTGACCGATGTTGAGGTTGTAATTGAGTTTGGAGTAATCATCATCAATATAAACCCCTTTGTCGGTGAAGTAGTTAGCACTTAAATTAAAGTTGGTGCGCTCGTTTGAGCTGGATATACTGACAGTAGTGTTATTGGAAATAGGATTGTCTCTGAATACAATTTCATCCCATTTGGTGTTGTATGGCCATTCTCCTGTGGCCAGTTCTTCAACAGACGGATAGTAAACGCCAGAAGGGCTCACCTCACCAATGTATACCGGTGGAAATCCACCATTACTGCGGGCTTCATTGTTCAGCTGAGCCATCAGTGCCGGGTTGCGCCAGAGGTTGAGTTTTGAAGTAAACCTTGAGACCGTGGTTTGCTGCCTTACGCTGATGTTGGTTTGACCTGTTTTGGCTTTTCTAGTGGTGATCATAATGACTCCATTGGCCCCACGAGAACCGTAAATTGCGGAAGCTGAAGCATCCTTGAGTACCTCTACTGACTCAATGTCCGCCGGGTTGATCTGTTTGAGGTCTCCGGCATCTCCCATTGGAAATCCATCTACCACTACCAGTGGAGAGTTAGATCCACGTAGCGAACTCCCACCCCGGATTCTGACGGTAGCTCCTGCTCCGGGATCCTGCGATGAGTTGATAATCTGCAAGCCGGCAGCCCTTCCCTGCAATATGGTCTCCACTGAGTTGGCAGGGATATCTTTCACTTCTTCCAACTTTACCTGAGCCACTGAACCGGTGAGGTCACTTTTCTTAACCGAACCATAACCCACTACTACCACCTCTTCCAGGCTTGTGAAATCGGGAGCCATCTGTACGTCGATCACAGATCGGCCTCCTACTGGCACCTCTATGGTCTGAAAGCCCACAAAGGACACGATCAATATACCACCATCGGAAACGTTCAGCTTATAGTTACCTTCCAAATCCGAAATGGTGCCGTTGCTGGTGCCTTTCTCCAGGATGGTGGCACCAGGGAGAGGATCCCCATTTTCGTCTGTGACCTTACCAGTCACGTCCGTTTGCTTATTGATGATCACCTCTATGGGCTCGGTCATCTGACCTTTGCCCTTGCTGATGCTGATGGTCTGATTGACCTGCCTGAAGTGGACACCTGTCTGCCCTGACACCTCCAGCAAAAGGTCAGCCACGGCTGCACGCTTTCGCGAAAGCGATAGGCTCACATTTTCACCCAGACTCTTATCCGTATAGAAAAACCTGAAGTTGGTTTGTCTCTCAATGTCCTTCAGCACCTCATCGAGCGAGCCTTCAGGAACATTTAGCTTAATAAACACGTCTTTCACACTCTTCACCTGTCCAGCCACCGAATCGGCCAGAATAGAGGACATGGTGAGCACCAGGGCCAGAAAAGTGTACATAGAATATTTAGTAACCATAATGATGGTTTGAAATATGTATTTCATATTTTTGTTATGAGTTAATTGAACATTAGGTCAGATTGGCAATCATGAAAGCGTCAACTTTCTGTCATGCTGATTTTGATGATTTCAACCGGGGATTTACCACAAGTCCCCGGATTTTTTTGAGAGTCATTTTTTCTTCATACGCATCATTTTTCGTTGAATTTAAGTGTTACTTTTTTGCCCTCCAGCTGATACTCAAAGCCCACTGAGTGACTGAGTATGTCAAGGACATTGGATAAATATTCGTTCTTCTGGAAAGTACCAGAGCATTTAATAAAGGGCAAATCCCCGGAAGCCAATACATCCACTCCATACCAGCGTTCCAGTGTTTCCACCACCTCATTCAAATCTGTCTTATCAAAATATAACACTCCCTCCTTCCAGTAGGTAACAGCCTGTAAATCCACGGTTCCCTTGATAATGGATTGATCTGCTCCCAGAGCTGCTCTTTCTCCCGGAGTGAGGTAAACCATCTCTTCCGAATTGCTTTTTTCTACTTTCACCTTGCCGGTAATCAGCGACACTTCAGTTTGTTCATTGTTATACGACTTGATATTGAAAGAAGTACCCAGAGCCGTGGTGGCCAACTGACCACTGTAAACAGTGAAAGGTCTGGCGGGATCCTCCGTCACGTCAAAAAAGGCCTCGCCTTCCAGGTACACTTTGCGGCCTTCGGCAAACTCTTCCATGAATGAAATGGTACTCTCCGAATTGAGGCTGACGATGGTGCCATCAGGAAGATATACTTTTGATTTTTGTCCGGCGGGATTCGATTTGACCACCTCAGCAACGGCCTGCACTGCGGGTGTTTCTTCCCGGGGATAAAGCAAAAATGACGAAACCGCCAGCAATAGTACAGCGGCAGCTACTTTCCACCACATCAGATGTCTGGTTTCTTTTACTGCCGGAATCTCCCGTGCTACCCCCAGCGTTCGTTCGTTGTCCTTGCTTTCGGTAATTTTCTTAAATAACTCGTCACCCTTCCACTCAAATTCACTTTTACCTTTGGCATGCCACAGCTTATCTATCTCGGCATACATTTCCTCTTCACTCTTTTCAGAAAGATACCATTCTAAAAAATTCTCTGCTTCCTTCCGAGAAAGCTCGCCATCAAAGTATTTCCGGATGTGTGTGAGTCGATCCATTGTTTTTGGTTTACGCTACTATATAGCCTCAACTCACTCATTATACTCACAGGGATTTTGATATTTACAATAAAATCATGAAAAAGAATGAAATACCAGCGCTGTTATCAATAAAAGATCGTATTTGTTAGGATTATCACAACATAAAGATCAATCCGATCACTCCGGGTGAAACGACTTTAAGGTCTATGAGCTTTTCTCTCAGTGATTTTGTCGCCCTATAAATCTGATTTTCAACTGTCCGTGTGGAAAGCTTAAGCCGCTCAGCGATCTCTTCGTTGGTCAGGTGCTCGAAGTTCTTCATCATGAAGACTTGCTTCTGCTTGGTGGGTAACTCGTCAATTGCTTTACTGGACAACTCATCCAAATCCGAAAAGATGACATACTCTTCGGTCTCATTGCTCTCTCCAGGCCAATAGGTAATGGCATAATGCTGAAAAGCTACAAACCGGGCCCGCTTACGGGACTGCTTAAACACAATGGACCTGACAATAGAAATGATATAAGCATTGAAGGAAAGTGAACTATCGAGGTTCTCTCTATTCCTCCATATTTTCATAAAGACATCCTGCACTACCCCCTCAGCATCTTCATGGAGGAGTCCCATCTTTCTGCTGATATTGTATATTTTGGCTGCATACTTCTCATAGAGCTTGCTATAGGCATACTCATCTCCGGCACGCAAACGTGTCACCAATTCACTATCACTACCAAATTTCACAGAAAATGCCACCGGTTTTTAAGAAGGTTAGTGTTTGATCCTCTAAACTGGTTGATTTTTTCTCAATTTCAAAATGGAATAAAACTGAATGCCAATATCCGGCTATTCCAACATTATCCTGAGCGTCCTGAAGTTCTCTCCGTCGCTCATTTTCAAAAGGTACTGCCCCGGAGCAAAGTTTTCCATATTGAATAGCACTTTGCTATTCTCTATTGTGAATGAGGCATTCACCTCAATGCCACTGGAGTCATAAATCCTCCATTTGGTCATGTCTGATAGAGATGATGAGAGCTGGACCATGAAGCGGCCATCACTCGGATTTGGATACAGTAGTAAATTGGTTTCTTCAATTTCAGGCTTTACTACAATAATTTTAAAAACCTCCTGCTGACCATCAAAGTCGGTCTGAGTAAGCCGATAATACACCTGGTCTGTGTGGTTAATGAAATCCGCGTAATCATAAAAGTTTTCTACTTTGGAGGTGCCTGATCCTTCCACATAGGTCAATACAGTCCATTGATGCCCGTCAAATGAACGCTCAACAGTGAAAAACTGGTTATTCAATTCACTCGAGGTTGCCCATTTGAGCATATTATACGAACCAGCATCTTCTCCCCCCCAGTAAAGTAGCTCCACCGGAAGTGGTCCTTCCTGAGATTCGAGCATTCCATCCGGATCATAGGAACCGTTGCCTGGTGAGGTATCTCCAGAGTCAGCTGAGCCGGCATACCCGTTGGTACCGTTCGAACCTCCGGCTCCCTGACTATTGTCGGCAGTGTAGTTGGTAGAAGGCACTGATCCGGAAAAAATCGTGACTCCTTTGCCGCCTCCGCCACCACCGCCGTGTGGTTCAGGATCTACCGCAGATTGACCTTCGCCACCCATGGCCTCAGTAGCTAGCGGACATGTAAGGTTGTATGTCACTACCTGAAAAATGATAGTTCCTCCTGACCCTGCTCCAGGTGCCCCTTCTGCTCCAGCATCGCCGGATGCCAGCGGAAATCCTTCACCATTACTCGTGATCGAAACTCCCGTTCCGCACGGCACATCCAAATTAGTAGCCTTGATGAGGACAATACCTCCTCCATCGCCACCAGCCTCTGAATCACCCGTCGTTCCATCCTGCTGACCGCCACCGCCACCGCCACCAAGGAATAAGCGGCTGGCAGAGATGTAGTGGCTAAGGTCAGCGCCTCCGTATCCTCCCGCACCGGTACCTGCATCGCCTGAGGGATCATCATCGCAACCGTCTGCGGGTGCACCGTTATTATATCCGGGTCCTCCTAGTCCCCCTGCGGTGAAATTTCCACCACCACCTCCTCCAGAGTTATGCTTACTTCCTCCACCTCCTCCGTTGGCAAGTTTGCCTCTCGCTCCTTCGTAGAGCGCAGTGGTGTTTTTATAAATTCCCTCCCCTTTTCTACCATATTCGCCATCGTTGGTCCTATAAACAGCCGGATAACAATCTGAAGACGATTCTGCAAGGGTATTTAGTCCACCACCTCTAAACCCTTTACCATCGAGGTTAATATTGTGATTGAGTGTCAGCGTGTTGGTGACTTCCATAGCCAATACTCCACCTATATTGCCATCCCAATCTATAGCGGTCAGGTCATCTGTAGTAGAAAAATTAACACTTTCAGGATAGGTAATCACCTGAACGGAGGCATTTGCACCTGTAGAGTAAGATTCTGTCAGACTTAAGGTTACTTCCAATGAAGTGGCTGAAGAATAGCCGGTGACTACAATGTTATTAATCCCTGCATAATCATCGGCTGCATTGGTGATAAAAAATACCACCAGTCGTATGGATGTCCCACTAATATTCGATGCACTTAGGGTGGTGTCTGCAAACGAGTCCCTCAATACTCCCTGATCATAACGAATATAAGAGGGTGATCCATCAAGGTAGTAGCCGGCCACAAGAGAATCTTCCGGATCAAGACCTAACTGCAAAAAGGTTGCCGATAAATCAATGTAGGCATAAGATGAAATGTCAATAGGATTGGTCAACCAATAGGAGTAATTTCCATTATCCGCATCTGTATTTTGCGCCAGCAGTATAATATCTCCGCCACCATTGTTGTAGAGCACCGGATCGATACAGGCACCCCCGGAACAAGCAACACTCCAACCCATATTGGCACCCTGAAAGTCTTCAGACCATTGGGTGTTGGATGTTCTGCTCACACTTTGAATCTCGGCCATTTCGTATAACCCTGCAGACCCTATATCCGACACGTCACCAAATGATGGATCATCTCCAGTATTTGCACCGATGACATCATCCTGCATTTGCATGATGATCAGATTTTCTCCTACCTCGAACCGATCATTGGTCTCATCTACATCACTCAGAGTAATGGTAGTACCTGCGATATTGGTCACTTTCGCATACCCATTGATGACCGTCTGGCCGGAGGCTTGATAGATATTGAGTAAAAAAAGTACACCTAAAAACGCTAAGGAACCTGATGGGAAGCACCTCCAAACCGTGATGTTGTGATTGGTTAATTTTGCGTATTTATGAAACATTTCTAGTTTTTTTTTTGTTTCAAAACTGTTGAGAATAATTACACAAAATTTGTTCTTTCGGTCATCCTTGCGCCCAGGACGTTGAATGAAGGGATTCACCAGTCAAAAGATTCCATCGATTTGTAAAAACCTGAAATTCAGAAAAGACCCATCCCAGATCGAATCAACAGCATCCAATCGAGGTTAGCTGATTTTGCATACCTCGGCATCATATGATTCACAGGTCTAAATATGTTGTTTAATTTATATTAATATTAGTTAAACAAAAGAAGGCACAGTTACCGGAAGTGTGGCTTCCGTTGACTGTGCCTTCTTGATCATTTTATGTTAAAACTTACTTATGCCATAGATTCTCTATTTCCTCCAGGCTCTTCCCTTTGGTTTCGGGAACAAATTTCCAAACAAACCAGGCAGCGATAAAGCCTACAATTCCATAAATCCAATAAGCAAAACCATGATTGAATTTTTCCACTAACCACGAATTGTTGTTCATCATCGGGAAAGTCTGTGACACCACAAAGTTAGAAATCCACTGGGCCGCCACCGCAAAGGCCATGGCCTTGTCCCGAATGGTATTAGGAAAAATCTCAGAAAGTAATACCCACGTGACCGGACCCCATGAAATGGCAAAGGCCGCCACATATAGCATCATGAATACAAGTGAACCTACTCCCATGGCGTCCATGGAAAAGGTAAGTCCCAAACCAACCATGCTCACGCCCATGGCCAGACCTCCAATGATCTGCAGGGGTTTTCTGCCCAGCTTATCCACCAGCAGAATCGCTATGACGGTGAATAACAGGTTGACGGCACCCACTACTATGGTTTGAAGTAAAGCGGCATTGGTTCCAGACCCGGCATTCTTGAAAATTTCCGGTGCATAGTAAAGCACCACGTTGATCCCTACAAATTGCTGAAAAATGGACAACAACAAACCAATAAGAATAACTGCAAAACCAAACGACCAAAGCGCGCTACTCTTGTTCAGGTTAATCGCATCCTTGATTTCCTTGAAAACTTCATTGGCAATTTTCTCTCCGTTGATGTTTTTGAGAATCTGCAAAGAATCCTCATACCTTCCCATCAAGGCCAGCCATCTTGGGCTTTTAGGAATAGTGAAAAGGAAAATGATAAACAATGAAGCTGGAATAAGCTCTGAGGCAAACATCCACCTCCAACCGACTGTTTCTAACCACTGATCATCCCCCTGAAGGGAAATGGAATAATTGACAAAATAAACCACCAGCATCCCGAAAATGATCGCAAACTGATTCCAGGACACAAAAAAACCACGCTTATCTGCCGGAGATACTTCAGCCAGGTACATAGGCGAAAGCATAGAAGCAATACCCACACCCAGTCCGCCGATGATCCTGTACACCACAAAGTGGGTCAAAAAAGTATGATCACCTTCTCCTATGGCCCTGAACCCCAGCTCGGGAACGGCGGATCCCAGTGCAGATATCGCAAACAATCCCGCTGCCAGCATGAGGCCACCTCTTCTGCCAAATTTATGCGCAATGAGGCCACCGATCGCTCCGCCAATGATACATCCTATCAAAGCACTGGAAACGGCAAAACCCAGAAGGGAATTGGAAGAGAGCTCATCGAGTCCGCGAGGATCCACAAAAAAAGCCTGCAATGAACCCACGGTACCGGAGATCACAGCTGTGTCATAGCCAAAGAGCAGACCTCCGAGAGTTGCTACAAGTGCTATTGACTTGATATTTGTTTTGGGTTTTTCTGTCATTATTAAATTCTGTTAGGTTAATTATTTTAATCATTGATTGGGGAGCAAAAAACGTGTGCGTCTATTCCACCACCACCTCATCCCGAGGGGAGTCCAATACCCTCTAAAATACTTACGTCAGGTGAAAGAAGTAGCAACCAAGGTTAGAAGCGATCTGTCAAATGACCAATGAACCCCATATTCGAGACATATTAATCCATTCCCGGTCCTATCGTTGCACCCGACCGCTCTTCATCGCAGTGGGTTTGCCCACACAAAATGGGTCATTCAAAGCACTGATCGCACAGCGAAGCGCCTTAAAAAAAGAAAAGGATGGAGTTTTTGATCCACCCTTTTCGAGCAGTATGAAGAAGTCTCGTAAAATTCAAAATACTATATCACACACCGCTAAATGCACTAAACCCGCCATCTACCGGCAGTACCACACCCGTGATGAAACTTGCAGAATCCGAGCACAGAAACTGCACAGCTCCGGAAAGCTCTTTGATCTCACCAAACCTTCCCATGGGGGTTTTATTGATTACTTTCTTGCTTCTGTCTGTCAATGATCCATCAGGATTGAGCAGCAGCTCTCTATTCTGATCGCCAATAAAAAATCCTGGCGCTATGGCATTCACGCGCACCTTATCCCCATACTTTCGGGCCAGCTCACAAGCCATCCATTTGGTGAAAGTATTCACACCGGATTTGGCAATAGAATAACCCAGTACCCTGGTAATGGCTGAATAAGTGGCCATGGAAGAGATATTAATGATACTTCCTGATCCATTTTCTGCTATAGACCGACCAAAAACCAGTGAAGGATAAACAGTACCTTTCAAATTGAGGTCCATGGCCTGGTCGATGGCTTCAATTTTCAAATCAAAAATCTGCTGGACATCAGACTGTGTGGCCCCGGGGATGTTTCCCCCAGCCGCATTGATCAGAATGTCAATTTTGCCAAACTGTTCGAGTATGAGCTTATTCGTTTCTTCCAGTTCTTTAACATTCAACACATCACAGACCTGGCCGATCACGTCCGGAGTAATTTCCTTCAGCTCTGCTACACGTTGATCAATTTTGGTTTGATCCCTGTTCAAAATGACAAGCTTACATTTGGCCTCTGCCAGGCTCCTTGCCAGGGTACTTCCGATCACTCCGGCTCCTCCGGTAATTATTACTACTTTCCCTGTTAAATCAAATAAATTCATGGATGTTTTTTGCTTTCTGCACGGTAGAACTACGTGTTCTATACAATCTAAGTGGCAATATCAAAATCTATCAACCTATTTACAAAACAGGCTGATAGATTTTGGATGATTGGTTAAAAGGGACACCCATTATCCCGGCTATACTGATTATACAGGTCAAAAAACAAATCTGTCTGGGATGAACAGTCTACCCAATCTCCGGAAACCACCACTCGCATGTCATCGAACAAGAAGGTAGCACCTGCATTCTCAGCAAACCCAAAACTCATCTGAGCCCTGACCTGAGTATTGAGCTGAGGAGGGTCATTGGACATGTCGTGCTGCGTGTTGATAGATAGTAAATTCCAACCTTGTACCAGTGTGAAATCTGTGGTATTCAGCATATCCTGGTAACCCGGAACAGAAACACCTCCCGCCACTCGCATCAACCGGCCATCTGCGTCGGACCATACCCTTCCAAACCAAATAAATCGTTTCCCTGCCGGCACTTCGTACCCATCGTTCACAACCTGATGCTCCCAGAAGTTGTTGATGCTGGTAATATCGCTCACTTTGAGCGTGCGACGACCTAGCCCATAACCAGACTCCTCTATGATTTCGTAAGTCGCCCGGGTGCCATTGCCAGCGAGGAACCAGTTCCCTCCGGTAGCGCCCTCTGCACCTACAATTCCAAGTGTTCCCGCTTCAAAATCCCCGTTTGTGTTCACAGGAGTCAGGCAATATTTGTTGGTGGGGTCTTCTTCGCAGGAGATAAACTCCACTGCACTGGTAACACTTCCTGCATCCGAAACTACGGTCAGCCCTGATTTGGATGCTCCGGCTGGTACCTCAAACTGCACAGAATCGGCAGCTACCCGTACCACGTTGCCAGATACTCCGGCTATTTGCACGGCATCTACAATATTGAGATTGGAGCCATAGATAGTGATCAAATCGCCCGTTCCTCCTGAGATCGGGTCAAAATAGCTGATTACCGGAATGGGAACCACCTCAATCTCAGCATAAGCCCTGCCACTTCCCGAAAAGATAAACACGACATCTTGCATCCCTATAGGCACTGTGGGTACTGTGAAAGACACGGTAGATTCAGCAGACTCTACATTCAATGCCAATACTCCCCCTATCATTACCCTCAACACCTCGCTCAAATCACTACCCGTAGCAGTAAGCTGTGCACCCTCGCCGGTAATATCAGAATCAAACCCTGAAATGCGGGCACTCAGATCCACTGCATTGGATGCAGGTAACTTCCCTGTCAACTTATCTGTAGCATCTTCCTCGCAGCTGGCCAGAAGGCCAACTGTGAGCGTGATAAGGGCTATTCGAAATATATTTTTAGTTGCTTTCATAAGAATCTCTTTAAAATGTTGTGATCAACCATTAATTGTATCCCGGGTTTTGGCCATAATCCCCCACAGTCCTGTCAATCTGGTCCTGAGGAATAGGCCTCAGACGGTGATACGATTGTACATTGGGGCTACCATCAGGATTGTGAAGCTTCACGCGCTCCTCCAGCTTTCCGGTACGTACCAGATCAAACCATCTGGTTTGCTCACCAGCCAATTCACGGGTCCTTTCGTCAAGGATAAAATCAATGGTTACATCTCCTGCCACAATCTCATTGTCATTTTCCATCCCCGGCCATGCCGCACGTCTCCTCAGGGTATTGATATAGTCTGCCGCCAGTGCCGTGTTGCCTTTCATCAATGCCGCTTCTGCACCTACCAGATAAGTCTCCGCAAAGCGGTAGATAATGTAAGACCTGTAAGAGGCCACGTTGGGATCGTCCTCAGTACCAGGCACCGGCCGCTCCACCGCATTATACTTGCTCATACTGGGGAAATGTCCCTTCTGACCGCTCGTATAGGATGGCAAGAGTACGGTATATCCTTTTTGGGCTATTTCATCCTGAGTGAGCGTGATGTGATCCGGCACAAACCATACGGCCGTGTCCCCCAAATCGAACTTACGTTGTCCCACCAGAGAAGGATCCACATAACCTTGATCCGCCTCGGCCTGAGACCATCTCGGGTACGGATCATCAGTGGGGTTGTCAGGATCAAACTCCGTCTCATCATTGGCATACCATACAGTCTGAAACGACTTATCAAACCTGGAATCAACTGTTTTATCAGAAAACGCCAGGTTGAGAAGGTAATCTGTAGGCTTGAACCTGATCCAGGGGCGTCCATTCTCCACGTCCCGGATCATTCCAGGAAAGTCAGTGTAAAACATCCTGAAGTAGAAATTGCTTCTATTCTGCTGTAGGTTAGCGTCATTCTGACCGGTATTGGTATCGATCACGTTAAAATCCACATTGCCAATCCTATTCGCAGTAAGGAGTACTTCACTGTTATATTCATTTCCTTCGGCAAAAACATCAGCAAAGTCGCTGAGTAAGGCCGCATTGTAATTACCTACCGGAGAAGAAGGCGAAGGAATCAGCTTGTTTACCTTAGCCAATGCAGAGTCATAATCAGCGGACTGAGCGGCCTCTGACCAGGCCCTGGTCAGGTACACTTTGGCCAACAGATGAAGCGCGGTAGCTTTCCAGGCCCTACCCGGATCACGAGGTGAATTCGGTAATTCCACTGAAGCTTCCTCCAGGTCAGTGATGATGGCATCATAGGTTTCAGCCAGGGAGGCACGTTTAAATTCACTGGAAGGTGTCTGGTTAAATCTCAAAGGACCAGAACCCAGATCAAGGGTAACTCCGCCAAAAGTCTTCACCAACAGAAAGTACCAATGTGCACGAAGGTATTTGGCCTCTGCTATGATATTGGTTTTTGCTTCCTCCAAAAGATCGGTGGCACCGGCTCCCAGCTCTATTACGCCATTACAGGTATTAATGGCCGGGTAAGCTCTGTTCCAGGGAGTCAGTAAATCTCCATTGTCCGAAGTAATACCGGAGTACACATTCAGTGGAGGATTCGAGGTTTGGTTTCCGTTGGTAAACTCATCTGTGCCGTACACGGTAAGGTTATGACCACCTTCGGTACCATAGTAATAACGCAAATAAGAGTATGCCGCAGTAACACCACCCTCCAGACCTTGCCCGGTAGCAAAAAACTCAGGTGTGAGGGTGCCCTTTGGGTTTTCCTCAAGCACATCCTGACAGCCAACTAGTATCAGTACAAATACCAGTGCAAAAAATGGCTGATGTATAAAGTTTAATTTTCTCATTCTTTTCATGATTCTATTCTTTTAATCCTACAGGGTAAGGTTTACTCCAAAAATGAATGATCGTGTCACAGGGGTATTAGGTGTAACCACCAGCCTTCTGCCCAGGCCGGGAGTATCCGTGGCACCGTCGCGCCCAGATGGCTCAGGATCCAAACCACCCTCTCTTACATAATCAGAGAAGAAGGCCTTGAACGGAGTGTCCACCGTGAAGTATACCCTCAGTGACTGAATACCATAATCTTCCAATAGTTTGTCAGGGATTTTATACCCCAGATTAATACTCCTCACTTTCAGGTAGCTGGCATTGAAATAGCCCGTGGTAGACCCATGTTGAGTTTGCTGGTTTCCTGTTCTCGGATAATCATTCGTAGGGTTATCCGGCGTCCAGTAGTCCACTTTAGGGCCATTTCTTCTTCCCTCCAGGCTATTGACAGGATTGCCTGCCCGCATTTGATAGAGTGTGCTCACCAGTTTGCCACCCACTCGTGCAAACAAAACAGTCGAAAGATCGAAGCCCTGGTAAGAAAACCTACTGGTAAATCCGTAAGTGGACTTAGGGTCCAACTGCCCGAGGATCGTACGGTCTTCGGTATCCCGAATTCCATTTCCGTTGATATCTGCCACCTTGATGTCTCCGGGAGAGCGATTATCAAAGGCAGTGGCTGCGTCCTCCTCACCGAGCTGCCATACCCCGGTCTTTTTGTAGTCATAAATGACATTGACCGGACTTCCAACAAACCATCCGTTGTTCACATCCCTGGTAAGGGTATCATAAAGCTCTACGATGGTCTCTTTGTGCGCTGTGAAGTTGAAATCCACATTCCATCCAAATCCATTGTTCTTTGGCTCCACGATGGTCGCACTCAACATCAATTCCACGCCCTTTCCTTCTGTTTTACCAATATTCTGGCGGAAGCTGCCTGGCACCCCAGAAGTAATCGGAAGGTTTCTGGACTGGAGCACATTGTCAGTATTGTTCTTGTAAAAATCCAACGAACCGGTGATCAGGTTGCTAAAGAGTCCGAAATCAATTCCTACGTTGCTCGAAGTGGTGAACTCCCAGGCCAGATTGGCATTGGGCAGCGACTGCACCAAAAAGCCGTAGGCTCCATCGTCACCATAATTATATCTACGTCGCTCCAGACTGCCCAATGCATCATATGGGTTTACCGCCTGATTGGAGGTACGACCAAGTCCGGTCCTGAGCTTCAGGTTGGTAATGAAGGTCATGCCGCTCATGAATGATTCATTGTGAAGGTTCCATGATAGCGCACCGGCCGGATACACAAACCACTTGTTGCCCTCTGATAGCCTGGATGAACCATCGGATCGCACTGTGACTGTAGCATTGAACCGATCCTGAAAACCATAATTCAATCTGGCCATGCCAGATACCAACCCCCACCTGGAATAACTGAATGCTCCATCCGGAACATTTTGAGTTTCTGCAAGACTAAGGTTGTAATATTCCAAAAATTCAGCGAAGATGGAATTGGCATTGACTCCACTCTGATTGGTTTCGCGCTCCTGCACACTATATAAGCCCGTCAGATTGATCTTGTGTGCACCAAAAGTTTTGTCATAGATCAAAAGGTTTTCAAGGGTATAGCTCCACGAATCCTGATTTCTCACCGAGCCGGTATTCCCACTTCCATTTCTGAAAGGTGTGTTTGCACCATAAAAATCCCCATATTCTTCCTGCCAGAAGTCCAGCCCCACATTCAGACGGTACTTGAGGCCGTCTAGGATCTCGATTTCGCCATATAGACTATTAAAGGTTTGAAGTCTTCTTCTCTTCTGACTCCAGCTATTTTCTCGGTACATAAGCAATGGGTTGCGTAGATTCTCCTCTACACTGCCCACCGCTGGCAGCTCATTGATCTCTCCACCATCTGTATAGGCATTATAGAGAGGACTCAAAGTCAAAATCTGAAACATTGGATTAGCCCCCTCACCATTGGTGGTGGCCAAATTGCTCATGGAAGTCAACCCTACCTTTACCCGTGCCCCAACCTCCTGATCGAGCGCTGTGCGCAGGTTCAGCCTTGAATAATCCTGACCGGGAAGCACGGTACTTTGCTTGAAGTATCCTCCTGAGATGGCATACTGCGTAGAGGGAGTACCACCTGTCAGGCTCACCTCGTGATTGCTGATGATACCACGCTTATAAATGAGGTCCTGCCAGTCGGTCTCGCGACCCTCGGCCATAGACTGCAGCTCCGTTGGAGTAAATTGCCCTCCAACCTTACCAAAATTAGATACCTGTTTGATATTCGCGTATTCCTCTGCGTTGAACAGTTCGTAATGGTCCAACTCCGACACCACACCATGGTATCCGTTGTAAGATAACCTGGGAGCACCATTTTCACCACGCTTGGTGGTGACCAGAATCACACCATTTGCTCCTCTGGATCCGTAAATCGCTGTAGCTGAAGCATCTTTCAAGACGTTGACCGACTTGATATCACCCGGATTGATGTCGCTAATCTTACCTCCATAAGGAATCCCGTCCAATACGATCAAAGGATCATTGACCCCCGATTCGTCAGATCCCAGTGATCGGTTTCCACGGATACGGATCTGTGTGCCTGCACCCGGTCTTGAGGAAGTGGTCTGGATGTTCACACCAGCCATTCTACCTTTCAGGGCACTGGAAAAATCCACGGCAGCAGGCACATCTGCGAGTTCCTTGCTGCCCACCGAGATCAATGAGCCGGTTAGGTCACTTTTCTTCTGTGTACCATATCCGACCACCACTACTTCTTCCAGAGAAGTAAGGTTTGCACTCAAGGTCACATCGATCACAGACTGATTGTTAACCGGAATTTCCTTCAGGTTATAGCCCACAAAAGAAAAAGCCAGCACTGCATCAGCACTCACGGATAACCGGTAGTTTCCATCAATATCTGTTACAGTTCCGGTAGAAGTGCCCTTCACCAGGACTGTAACTCCCGGCAAGGCCTCATTGGTCTCTTCATCCAGAACTGTTCCGGATACACCCAACTCCTGCCCAAATGACTGAAGGCCACTTAGTAACAGGATGAACATGACGGCATAGATGCCCAATCGCCGTTCTAAGAAAATAGTAAAAATTCTCATTTTAAAGGTTGGTTAATAGTAAGTTTTACTTAGACAGTTATTAAATCCTGAAGCTCCGGATCTTAAATAATTCGGATTTTCAAGCGATCAAAACACACTTATTTTACACAATTGATTGTTCTGACAGTACTTATTTATCAAATAAGCAATTTGATTTCCGAAAGGTAAGATACTTTTTTCAATCACGCAATCGATTGTGTAAAATATTTGTTGTATTAGCCAAAATTGCCCCATACAACCGTATTTTTGCTACCTTAGATGTGATGTACCAGCCTCAGCTGCAAACCCTCCACGATGAAGAACAATAAGGAAATAACGATCTATGACATTGCCAAAGAGCTAAATGTGTCGCCATCCACGGTATCACGTGCCCTGAAAGACCATCATAGTATTGGTAAGAAAACCAAAAAGGCAGTGCTGAAGCTGGCACAGGAACGAGGATATCAGCCAAACACAATAGCCGCAAGTCTGAGAAGCAATAAAACGACAACCATAGGCGTCATAATCTCATGGATCAACAGACCCTTTATTTCGTCTATGATCAGTGGTGTGGAGACCGCAGCCAATAAAGCAGGGTATAATGTGATCATCTCCCAATCGCATGACAGCTACGAAAACGAAGTGGCGAATGCTCAAGCCCTTTTTGCCAGCCGCATCCAGGGTCTGGTGGTTTCTCTGGCGATGGAAACTACAAATTATGACCACTTCAACCAGTTTGTAAAGAAAAACATCCCACTCGTTTTTGTGGATAGAGTAACGGAAGAGCTCAATGCAGATAAAGTGGTGATCGATAACTTTTCTGCAGGTTTTAAAGCCACCGAACACCTCATACAGGAAGGTTGTACGAGAATTGCCCACATAGGAGGCGCTCAGCAAAGAAATGTATATCGCGAAAGAAGAGAGGGCTATTTGGCTGCTCTAAAGCAATATAACATCGAAATCAACGACGACTACATCGTAGAAAATCCTGTTTTAAGTTCGGAGGAAGGACTCAAAGAAAGTGAGTACCTCATGAACCTCCCAAACAGGCCCGATGGGGTCTTCTGCGCCAATGATACAGCAGCTGTCAGCGTGATTCAATATGCCAGAAAAGTTGGTATCAAAGTTCCACAGGAGTTAGCAGTCATCGGTTTCAACAACGACCCTGTGACCACCATCATAGACCCACCCCTATCTACCGTCACACACCCTGCCATAGAAATGGGTAAAATAGCCGCAATGCAGGTGCTTGGACAAAAAGAACATAAAGAAATCGTTCGCTCTCAGACCATCGTTTTAGAAACCGAACTCTTGATTCGGGAATCTTCTTCCCGAAGAAAGTACCATACCACCTCCGGGGATTAATATTAAATCGCAAGAATCGCCTTCTCCTAGCAGGTAAGTCAATCGGTTGTTTGATGCTATTTTAGCATTATCAAGCTCTGACCCTTCATTATCAACTTATTGTATATCTTTAAAAAATCAATCGATTGATTACATTTTTGAAATAATCATATGGACATCCTGTATGTATATCGGGCTATTCTAAAAAACATCGTTTCAGGTGGGCTCATATTTCTCCTGATCATGGTGAGCTGCCAAACGTTGCCAGATGATCAAAATAACCCAACGAGTCAGTTTAGGAAGGTGTCATCGTCGCAAAGCGGCATCACCTTTCAGAACAGTGTTGATGAAAAATTTGAAAACTTCTTTGACTTCTTTGCTTATGTATACAATGGTGGTGGAGTAGCCATAGGTGACATCAACAATGATGGCCTCCCGGATATCTACTTCACGGGAAACGAAATATCCAACCGCCTTTATCTCAACCTGGGTCAGCTCAAATTCAAAGACATCACCGAGTCTGCCGGAGTATCGGGTGGCAAAGGCTGGCACAATGGTGTGACCATGATTGACCTCAATCATGACGGTCTTCTGGATATCTATGTCTGTCGCGGTGGGTGGCAGGATACGGACGAAGACCGGGCCAACCTCCTGTACATCAACCAGGGTGACCTTACCTTTAAGGAAGAAGCATCACACTACGGACTCGACGAAAAAGGCTACTCCATGCATGCCTCCTTTTTCGACATAGATAACGACCTGGACCTGGACGTCTTCATTATCAACAGACCCGATTCCTTTTATCTGCCCCTGAGTGAAATGTACCGCCGACAATTCAGCCCACCAGAGCACAGTAGGGATAAGCTCTATGTAAACGAAGGCGGCAGGTTCATTGAAAAAGGCAAATCAGCGGGTATCATCAATAATTATGGATACGGACTCAGTGTAGTGACGGCAGACATTGACCAGGACGGCTGGACCGATATTTATATCTCCAACGACTATTCCGTCAAAGACTACCTCTACATCAACCAGCAGGACGGCACCTTTAAAGAGGAGATTCAACAAACCACCAACCACATTTCACTATATTCCATGGGCGCTGATATTGCAGACATTAACAATGACGGACTGGAGGACCTCCTCGTTATGGAAATGCGACCAGAGGACTATGAACGCTCCAAGATTTCCATGCCTTCTATGGATGTGAAGGGGTTTTACTCGATCGTAGATGCAGGTATGCATAAGCAATACATGCACAATATGCTCCACCTTAATCAAGGCAACCGGTTCTTCAGTGAAGTTGCACAGTATGCCGGAATCTCCAAAACCGACTGGAGCTGGGCCTGCCTGGCATCAGATTTTGACAATGACGGCTACAGAGACCTCTTTGTTTCCAATGGCATGCGCCGCGACTTGTTTGATGGTGACGTGCAAACACGATTGGCCAAATATGTCAACGACAACCGGGAGCAATTCAAAACCCCGGATGATCTATTTGGTAAGGGCTTTGAAGGGATTATCAATACCTACAAACCCGTAAAAGTGAGAAATTACCTCTATAGAAACACAGGTGAGCTCAAGTATGAAAACGTATCCGAACTCTGGGGCTTTCAGGATTCCAGCTTCTCCCATGGAGCAGCCGTGGCTGATCTGGACAATGACGGAGATCTGGATATTGTTATCAACAACCTGGAAGACAAAGCCTTTCTCTATGAAAACACTTCGAATGGAGCCAATAGCTACCTGAAGATCAATCTAAAAGGGCCTGATCAAAATCCAGCAGGACTAGGTGCCAAAATAAAACTCCACTACGGCGACCAGGTGCAGTACTTTGAACAAAAAACGGTACGCGGGTACCTCTCATCCAACGACCCAATGGTGCATTTTGGATTGGGCCAGACCCAACAAATAGATAGCCTCTCCTGCCTTTGGGCAGATGGCAAGGTGACCAGACAATATCACATCCCCGTAAATCAAACACTCACAGTGGCCTACGCCCAGGCAGTGGCGCCCTCGGTAAGGGACCAACAGCCCATCCCCTTATTCGAACGACACAAGATGGATTTTCCTTTTATTCATCACGAGAATGATTTCAATGAATTTACCAGTCAGGTTCTTCTGCCGCATATGTTTTCTAGGAAGGGTCCTTTTTTTTCCGTGGCAGATGTAACCGGCGATGGTTTGGAAGACTTCTATGTGGGTGGTGCATCCGGCCAGGCGGCTGTCCTCTATGTCCAACAGTCTGGCACCTTTCAGCCAAAAGTCAATCCTGTATTTTTAGAGGATAAGTTCTTTGAAGACATGGGTTCGTCATTTTTTGATGCAGACATGGATGGCGACATGGACCTTGTGGTGGTGAGCGGTGGAAGTGAGCATCCTGAATCTTCCGAGTGGTATCAGACCAGGTTATACCTGAACGACGGCTCCGGATCCTTCAAAAAAGGAACCTTGCCACCAACTACGAGCAGCGGATCGGTGGTGGTACCTCATGATTTTGATAATGATGGCGACATTGATCTTTTTATAGGAGGTCAGGTGATCGCCAACAAATACCCCTTACCCCCAAGTAGCTTTATTTTTGTCAATGAAGGAGGGACGTTCAAAGACAAAACTCAGGAGATTGCCCCCGCCCTCAGCCACGCGGGCATGATCAATGCCGCCGCCTGGGTAGACCTGACCGGCGATCAGCAGGAGGAGCTGGTGGTCGTGGGAGAATGGACCCCTGTCCTCATCTTTCAATACACCAACAATACCTTCCGCGAGATTTCCGATCAATTCGGACTAAAGAACATGGAAGGTTGGTGGAACTCCGTGGAAGCCTCCGACCTGGATCAGGATGGGGACATGGATCTTATTCTTGGGAATCTCGGTGAAAATTATAAGTTCCACGCTTCAGCTGAAAAACCACTGGAGGTATTTGCTAATGACTATGACCTTAATGGTACGAATGATATTTTCCTTGCCAAATACAACAACAAGGAACTTGTGCCAGTCAGGGGCAAAGAATGCTCGTCTCAGCAAATACCGTTGATCTCTCAGAAATTTCCCACATTTGAATCTTTTGCACACGCCAGTCTGGAGCAAATACTCGGGGGAGCAGGATTAGAAAGGGCCTTTCACCTCAAGGCGCACATTTTCTCGAGTATCATTTTGCGAAATAACAGCGGAAAGCTGGAGGTCGTTGCATTACCAAAAGAAGCCCAGTTTTCTACTGTCAATGCCATCATCCCCATGGACTTTGATCAGGACGGGATCATAGACCTGCTGATGGCCGGAAATCACTTTGACACGGAGGTGGAAACCACACCGGCCGACGCCTCACCCGGATACTTCCTCCAAGGGATAGGAAACCTCACCTACAGGGCCATTCCTCCTATGGAAAGTGGATTTTTTGTACCTTATAACGTGAAAGATGCCTGTGTCATCACCACCCCAAATGGACCAAGGGTATTGACCACTGCCAACAACGACTCGCTGCGCATTTTTCATATTAATCCACCCGTGCCAAATGCCCTGTGAACCCATGAAAGAGCCCGTCCATAGCATAAAGAGCCTAACCATACTGCTCTATTTTCTGATTGCACTTACACTGAACGCATGCACTCAGAAATCTGACCGGCGCTCTTCTCTGACCTTTCAGAAGCAAGATGGGCTCGTGCTTGTCAAGTCTGGGGACCAAACACTTCTGGGCTATCAATACGAAACCAAATATCCACCGGTGGGAGTTGACTCCTCCTACCAGCGAAGTGCCTTTATTCATCCGATAAATTCACCTCACGGGCAGGTGCTTACACGGATCCAGCCATCTGACCATTATCATCATTATGGTATTTGGAACCCCTGGACTCACGTACTCTACAATGGTGACACACTGGACTTCTGGAACCTGCATAAGCGACAAGGAACAGTACGATTCAATCAGTTCGACACTATTTACTCAAATGACCACCTGGTGAAGATCAAGGCTCTGGAAGACCATGTGGTTTTTAACGAAAAAGGTGAGCAGGTTGCACTCAGAGAATGGAAAACAATCCTTGTCCACGCACCTGAGAAAGAATCTTATATCATTGATATCATCATTGACCTTCGATGTGCTGCTTCTTCAGCATTTAAAATACTGCAATACAGATATGGTGGGTTTGGCTGGAGGACCACAGAGGAATGGACCCCCACAACCAGTGAGGTGCTCACCTCTCAGGGCAAAACCAGAGATGAAGCTGATGGAACTCAGGCCCGCTGGTGCATCATACAGGGTGAGTTGGGGGAAGACTATGGCGGTATGGTGATGATGTCCCACCCAGACAACTACAATCATCCCGAACCCTTGAGAATATGGCCATCGAATAGCAACAACGGAGAAATATTCGCCAATTTTTCTCCCACCAAATATGCAGACTGGGAGCTCGCCCCCGGAGGCACTTATACCCTGAAGTACCGCCTTTTGGTCTTCAATGGGCAGTGCACGAGAGAAACAGCAGACACAGCCTGGCGGATATTTGCCAAATCCGCTCCTCAGAACTATTAATTGACTAACAATCCTTTTGTAAACCTATGAGAAACACAACCAGCGCAAAATTTAACATCACGATCCTAATGATCTGCTTCCTCACATTTTCCTGTGAAAAAAAGCAGCCTAACCACCTTAAGCTGAACGATCAGGAGTACTTCCAAAGTCGTGGGCTCAATGTACTTGTCTATACCAGCTGGTACAATGGGCTCTTCAGTGATGAGAAAAAAAGTGGCATTGAGCTCATTCACCACGAAGTACGCACCGCTACGAATGGTGATGTTCGCCTGGGGCCCACCCCTGAGCAATGGGATCCCATCCCAACATTCAGGGAGCGTAAAGTGGATCATGAAAATGGGACCATTGAAGCCTTTCTGCACTATCCGGCGTTCAATTTTGAATATAGCGTAAAAGTATCGAGCGAAGGCTCTGCTGTAAACATTAGCGTCCACTTACCCAATGCAATCCCAGAGGAGCTGGTAGGCAAAGCCGGATTCAATCTGGAGTTTATCCCACCGGCTTATTTTGAAAAAGGGTACCTCATGGATGAGAAGAGCGGCACCTTCCCGCTCTACCCGAGCAGCAGCATGGAAGTCAAAGACGGGGTTGTTGATCCCTTGCCATTGGCAGAAGGCTCCAGACTGATACTTTCACCCGAAGATCCGAAAACCCGCGTAGCCATCAATTCAAAAACGGGGAATCTGGCCCTCTACGATGGACGCGATAAAGCCCAGAACGGGTGGTTTGTGGTCAGGGCACTCCTGCCCGCCGCCAAGACAGGGAAAGTATTAGAATGGACACTGGAAGCCAACACCATTCCGGGGTGGACCAGACCTCCTGTAATTGGTCATTCGCAGCAGGGGTATCACCCGGACCAGCCAAAAAAAGCCGTGATCGAGCTGGATAGAAATGATCAGTCTACCTCATCGGCCAAGCTCATCAAAATAGCAGGAAACGGCAGTGAAGAAATTCTCATTGGAAAAGCCCTCACCCATTGGGGCAACTATCTCCGTTACAATTACGGAACATTTGATTTTTCTGAAATAAAAGAAGACGGTCTCTATATCATTGAAGCCGGAAATACTCGCACAGAGGCATTTAAAATCTCCCCTGACGTATATGCCACAGCCTGGCAACCTACCCTGGACATCTTCTTCCCTGTCCAAATGGATCACATGTTTGTGAACGAAGCCTACAGGGTGTGGCATGGAAAATCGCACATGGATGATGCCCTCCAGGCACCCGTGGACTGGGTGCACTTTGACCTCTATGCTCAAGGACCTACGACCGATACTCCTTACCAACCTGGAGAGCATATCCCGGGCTTAGACATTGGTGGATGGTATGATGCAGGAGATTTTGACATTCGCACTCAGACCCAATGTTATGTGGTACAAAATTTAGTAAATACCTGGGAAGCTTTTGGTTTAGACCGTGACCAGACCTTTGTGGATCAAACCCTCCAGTATGTAGACATCCACAGGCCTGATGGGAAAGCTGATTTACTTCAGCAAATTGAGCACGGAACCCTGGCCCTAATAGCCCAACATCGGGCTGTAGGGCACGCTATCCACGGCATAGTGGCCGCTCACCTTTCTCAATACACTCATCTGGGAGATGGCGTGACCAAAACAGATAACCTCATCTATACACCCAAACTGGATAGCTTTAAAACTGATGGCTTCAGAAGTGGCACTTTTGATGACAGGTGGGCATTTACCAGCCGCACCACTCCGCTCAACTACCGCTCCATAGCTGCGTTGGCGGCTGCCAGTCGGGCACTGAAAGGATACAATGATGCGCTGGCGGCAGAGTGCCTCACTACAGCTGTCAATGTCTGGAAGGAAGAGCACGCCAAGGAACCCGATCTTTTTCACCATGGGAATACCACAGGCGGGGCATTAGATGATGAAGAGCTCAAGGCAGCTACTCAGTTGCTCCTGACCACAGGAGACCAGCAATATGCCAGTCGAATTTCGGAGCTATGGCCTACCATTGATCAAAATTTCGGGCTGCACGCCTCCAGAATAGCCGCGGTACTCTCGCTGCTGGGAGATGACCTTCAAAACCAAATGACTCAGCGGGTAGCTCAGTACAAAACATGGATGGACTCTCTTGAAACTCAGAACCCATACGGTGTCCCGGTAACTACCGGTGGCTGGGCCGGTTCGGGAGCGGTGGTAGGTTTTGGGATCACGGCCTATGATTTACATCGGGCTTTTCCTGAAATCATTGGGTCAGAATATGTGCTTAAGTCCCTTAACTATCTCTATGGAAATCATCCCGGATCAGACATCTCGCTGGTTTCTGGTGTCGGTACCAAATCCAAGAAGGTGGCCTATGGCAACAATCGGGCAGATTACTCCTTTATAGCAGGAGGTGTTGTGCCAGGAGTTCTGATTCTACCTCCTGATTTTCCTGAAAACAAGGAAGATTGGCCCTTTCTATGGGGAGAAAACGAGTATGTAGTATCGGTAGCCTCGGCCTACCTCTACCTGGCCAATGCCGCCGATCATTTATTAAACCAATAGAATCACCACTACGCAATGAAAAGTACATTTATGGCACTGGCGGCCACCCTTTTGATGAGCATCACAGCAGGTGCTCAGATAGACGAAAACTATGAGGTAGCCACCTGGGGCGGTTTTAAAACCTCAGCAGTGAGTTACACATTTGATGACAACACCGGTAACCAACTGCCCGTGGCTCTCCCACTCTTTGATCAATATGACTTCAAGGTCACCCTGTATACCGTGACCAATTGGGGGCCAGATTGGACTGCCCTGCGGAAAGCTTCAGACAATGGTCATGAAGTAGCCAGTCACACCATTTCTCATCCCAGCCTCCCGAGCATTAGCGTGGAAGAACAGGAAACGCAACTCCAACAATCACAAAGCACGATAAGATCTAATGTACCGAATGCAGAAGTGCTCACCATCGCCTACCCCAATTGTAACATAGGTGATCTTGCGACCATCGAGAAGTATTACATCGCAGGCAGGATTTGCAGTGGGCAGATCATACCAGCGAAGCCTGGGGATTATTATAGATTGAGTGCAATGATCGTTGGTTCACAGGGTGGTGTAAACAGCGCATCGGCATTCCAGACAAAAGTAGAATCAGCCAAATCCTCAGGTGGATGGGCGGTTTTTCTTATTCATGGGATTGACAATGATGGTGGCTACTCACCTGTGTCATCCGCTGTACTGAGCGACCATGTAGATTTCATGAATGCCAACAGTGATGATTACTGGGTAGGTACGTTTGCCGAAGTAGTCAAATACATCAAAGAACGTGAGTCAGTAAGTATTGCCGAGTCTTCAATTACCGATGACTCATTGAAGGTTACGATTTCCGATGACCTGGATGACGCTCTATATAATCAGGCCATTTCAGTCAGGCGAAAGCTACCCTCAAATTGGAGAACTGCCAGCGTATATATTGACGGAGAAGCCATTCAATCTCATATACAATCCGAAAATGGCATTTCATATGTGGTATTTGATGCTGTCCCTGATCATGGAATCATTACCATAGGAAGTGCCAGCGGAGCGGCACAGGTGTTATCCGCTCATGATGAGGCAAAGATTACATTTCACCCAAACCCATTCCGAGACCGTATCCGGGTATCATTCCCTGGAGCTTTCCGATATACTGTCTACTCCCTGACTGGCCATCAAGTCCATTCAGGAGAAGCCAGTAATTCCACTCTCATTGGCGAACACCTCCCCGCCGGCACCTACATTATAAAAGTCATGAGCCAGTCCCGGGTTAGCCAATTAAAAGTTATGAAATTATAAATCCCTGATTATGAGCAAAATTTTGAAAGCAATCCTCTTGCCAACCCTCTTACTGTTATCCCTCTGTGGTATGGGGCAACTTCGCTTACCCCGGCTGGTCAGTGACGGGATGGTGCTGCAGCGAAACACTGAACTGAAAGTCTGGGGGTGGGATACTCCTGGTCAGCATGTGAGCATAGCGTTCAGGGAAGTAACTTACCTTACCAAAGCCTCTCCACAAGGATCTTGGGAAATCAAACTCCCTTCATTTGGAGCAGGGGGACCATATCAAATGGTCATATCTGGTTCGGAAGAGATCGTTTTAGAAGACATTCTCATCGGTGATGTATGGATATGCTCCGGCCAGTCCAACATGGAGCTCACCATGCAAAGGGCCAGCCCTATCTATACCCAAGAGATCGCTACTGCTGAAAATCCCGAGATCAGGCAGTTTAATGTATCCACAAGGTACGATTTCAAAAATCCTCAGCATGATTTTGATGAAGGTGAGTGGGTGAAAGCCACGCCTGAGACAGTCCTCAGTTTTTCTGCCGTAGCTTACTTCTTTGGTCGGTCACTTTATGAGAAGTATCAGGTGCCTGTCGGCCTCATCAATACAAGCCTTGGTGGATCTCCGGCGGAAGCATGGATGAGCGAAAAAGCACTGATGGAGTTCCCAAAACACTTTGATGAGCTTCAGCGCTTTAAAGACGATGACCTGATCGATGACATCCAAAAAAGTGACAATGAGCGTATTGGTGCCTGGTACAACACCCTGCAGGAAGAGGACATGGGCTATGCAAATACACCCTGGAGTACTCCTGACCTCAACACAGACACCTGGCCATCGATGCGCATACCGGGATATTGGGCAGATCAGCCAATAGGTAATGTCAATGGGGTGGTCTGGTTCAGAAAAGAAATCAGCCTTCCGCCCTCCACGAAAGGCAAACCCGCTAAACTTCTGATGGGCAGAATCATAGATGCTGACTCTGTATTCATCAACGGCAGCTTCGTGGGTACCACCAGCTACCGGTACCCACCCCGGAGATATGACGTGCCTGCCGGTGTGCTCAGGGCTGGTAAGAATATCTTAACCGTACGCGTGATCAACAGCAGCGACAAAGGTGGCTTTGTGCCCGATAAGCCCTATACCCTGAGTATTGGTAATCAAACCTTTGACCTGACAGGTGACTGGAAATACCAATTGGGCGCAGAAATGGAGCCACTGGGACCTCCTACTTTCATCAGGTGGAAGCCCGGCGGACTGTACAACGGCATGCTCGCCCCGCTGTTCCATTACTCCATCAAAGGAGCCATCTGGTATCAGGGAGAATCCAATGCCAGCCGGGCAAAAGAATACAGAACCTTGTTTCCGGCTATGATCCGCGACTGGCGTACGCAATGGAATCAGGGTGATTTTCCCTTTCTTTTTGTGCAGCTGGCCAACTACATGGAAGCCAGGGAGACCCCTACCGCCAGCGACTGGGCCATGCTCCGTGAAGCCCAGCTACAGGCCCTATCGGTTCCCAACACTGCCATGGCGGTCATCACTGACATAGGCGAATGGAATGACATTCACCCACTGAACAAGAAGGATGTGGGGAACCGACTGGCTCTGGCAGCCTCAAAACTTGCTTATGGCGATGATCTGGTCTATTCAGGTCCTTTGTATAAAGGTTTTCAGAAAAAAGGAAATAAGATTATCCTTACCTTTAATCACACAGGTAGCGGACTAAAAGTGTCTGGAGCAGCGCTTGAGGGCTTTGCCATTGCAGGGAAAGATCAACAATTTGTCTGGGCGCAAGCCAAAATCAAGGGTGACCAAATCACTGTCTGGAGTGAGCAGGTCAAAGACCCGGTAGCCGTGCGTTATGCGTGGGCAGACAACCCGGATCAGGCCAACTTATACAATCAGGAGGGCTTGCCGGCTTCTCCTTTTCGCACTGACCAATGGGAAGAATAAATCCAACTTTTATCACAAAACCTAAATAGACATGCTTTTTGACCGTTCAACGAATACACTGTGGCTGCTTGCACTTCTCCTCATTGGCCCCAGCTGCCAACAGTCTACCTCGTACGACTTTCCATTTCAAAACCCAGACCTGACACTGGAAACCCGGGTAGATGACCTGGTAAGCAGGATGACTCTGGAAGAAAAAGTAAGCCAGATGGTCAATGAAGCACCTGCTATTGAGCACCTTGGGATTCCTGAATACAACTGGTGGAACGAAGGACTCCATGGAGTGGCCAGGGCCGGCCTGGCCACAGTATTTCCCCAGGCCATCGGGTTAGGAGCCACCTGGGACGAAAGACACATGCTCAAGGTAGCTACGGCTATTTCCGATGAAGCGCGTGCAAAGCATCACAACTTTGCCAGCCGTGGTAAAAGAAACCTCTATCAGGGGCTTACGCTGTGGTCTCCAAACATCAATATATTTAGAGACCCCAGGTGGGGGCGTGGCCAGGAAACCTATGGTGAAGACCCTTACCTCACAGGTAAAATGGCCGTACAATTCGTTCGTGGGCTGCAGGGTGACGATCCCACGTACCTCAAAACGGTGGCTACTGTCAAGCATTTTGCTGTGCACAATGGACCTGAACCCGAACGTCATGTCTTCAATGCTCAATCTAACTATCGTGACCTCTGGGAAACCTACCTTCCCCAATTTGAAATGGCCATACGCCAGGGCAAAGCCTACTCTGCCATGTGCGCCTACAACCGCTACAACGACGAAGCCTGCTGTGGCAGCAGTACGCTGATGACGGATATTCTGAGAAATGAAATAGGCTTTGATGGCTACATTGTTTCGGACTGTGGTGCCATCGAAGACATCTTTAAGCACCACCAGCTGGTAGCCACCCCTGAGGAAGCCGCTGCTTTGGCCGTAAAAACGGGTTGTGACCTCAATTGCGGAATCGGTGAAGCCATTTTCCCTTACCTGGTCAAGGCGGTGGAAAAGGGACTGATTGATGAAAAAACGATTGACACTTCAGTGAAACGACTGTTTATGGCTCGTTTCAAACTGGGAATGTTTGACCCTGAAGGGCAGGTGGCGTTTGCACAAATCCCCTACTCCGTGGTAGATAGCAAAGCACATCAGGCGCTGGCCGATGAAACTGCCCGAAAGTCTATGGTACTGCTGAAAAATGAGGAACAAACCCTCCCGCTTAGAAAGGACCTGAAAAAAGTAGCAGTCATAGGCCCCAATGCTAATCAATGGCTCATGCTTCTGGGCAACTATAATGGCGTACCTTCAGCACCTGTCACACCGTTTGCCGGAATTCAGCAGAAATTGCCCAATTCCAATGTCACTTTTGCGCAGGGCTGTGAGCTTGCATCAGGCATGCCCATGTTCTACTCCATTCCACGGGAAAATCTGAATGACCTTAAGGCTTCTTTTTACAACAACCGCACGCTGCAAGGTAATCCGCTCTACAGTGAATCCTGGGACATGCTGGATGCCAACTGGAACGATCGCGCTCCCCGTGATGACATGGACGATGACAACTTCGGTGTTCGTTGGGAAGGGCAACTGGCACCTGCCATTTCCGGTCTTTACCAGCTTGGATTCATAGGCACTATGAATACTCAGCTCTATCTCAACGATAGTTTGGTTGCCAGGACTTCTTACCACTTTCGTGATGAATACGGTGACCCCCGCCTGAGAAAATCAGACCAGATCTGGCTGGAGGCCGGACAATCGTATGATTTGAAGCTGGAAGCCGGAGACTCTTATGCAGATGCCACCGTACAACTCGTTTGGGCTGCTCCAAAACCTAACCTGAAAGCTGAAGCGCTGAAGGTAGCCCAAGATGCCGAAGTGATAATTCTGTGTATGGGATTAACTCCCAGAATGGAAGGAGAGGAAATGGATATCCAAATTGACGGATTCAGAGGCGGCGACCGAACTACCCTTGAGCTTCCTGAGACTCAGCAGGACCTGATCCGGTCCATAGAACAACTGGGCAAACCCACAGTTTTGATTCTTCTGAATGGAAGTGCCTTAGCCATCAACTGGGAAAATGAAAACATTCCTGCTATTCTGGAGGCCTGGTATCCCGGCCAGTCAGCCGGTACAGCCATAGCAGACGTTCTGTTTGGAGACTACAACCCCGCAGGAAGACTACCAGTCACCTTTTACAAATCGGTGGATGACCTGCCTCCTTTTGAAGATTATAGCATGGCTGGTCACACCTACAGATACTTTCAGGGAGAACCCCTTTACCCGTTTGGCTATGGCCTGAGCTATACCCGTTTTGAATACAGCGACCTTACCATAAGCGACAGCAACACCACCGATCAGGCCGTCAGTGTGCTGGTGAAAGTGACCAACACGGGTGAAATGGCAGGAGAGGAAGTTGTTCAGGTTTATTCAACCAATTTGAGCACCCAATTACCCACTCCCACGCATTCCCTGCAGGGTTTCGAAAGGGTAAGTCTGGAGCCAGGAGAATCTAAGTTTATCCGGTTTGTTTTACCGCCTGCGGCTTTTCGCGTGATTACCAATCAAAATGAAAAAGTGGTACTTCCCGGAGCGTTTAAACTCTCTGTGGGCGGCGGACAGCCAGGAGTTGCCCTGCAAACTTCCAACATCCTATCAAATACGATCAACCTGGGTGATCCCTACTGAATTTTCTTAATGTAAACTCAGAAATTACTTTACAATGGAAACTTAAAGCAGGACCTTCACCACCACCTTTTTGACATTGGATGCTTCTCCAGAACGGAGGCCGGGCATATGAATGTCCTGCGGAAAAAAGACCGTGAACATTCCGGCAGTCACTCGTATTTTATAGTCATACTTACCAAAAAACGAAACGTCTTTTTCAGTGTTGTATGGCACAGTGGGCTGCTGATCACGCAAGGTGTCGATCCCCATCAGTTCTTCTCCGGCATAGATAAACTGGATATCGGCGTAGCGCTGATGCGCTTCTATCTTACTGTCAGCCTCCTCCTTGCTTACATATTCCTGTACAGCTACCTTGAGCTGATCACCTTCCAGCTCATACTTGCCAGGAGGAATCTGACCAAAATCCGTTGAAAGAAGATGCTCAAAACCCTTTTTGAATCGCTCCCCCAATGCGAAATACCGTTCACAATTTTCTAATTGATCAATTATCATAGCTACAACTTTGAGGGCGAATTAAGGACATTCAGACTAAAAAGGCAAACGAGGAGCAGCCCCACCTCCCTTCGGCTAATTTCCACTGGGCAACTTCTCCCTGATTCCCTGAAGCCAAAGCACCAATTCGGCAGCTTCCGGGCTTTGATTGACCTTATCTTCAGTATCGCTCTGAAGGGATAAAGGAATGGTTTTTTCCTGATAAAAAGCATTGAACCCATAAGACCCGAAATCATAACGACGTTGCTCCGTGGTCTTCACCGGTCCTCTGGAGGCTGGCCATATTTTGGCCATCTGACTATCCAATTCAGATTTGGGGACCTGATAGATCACGCTATCAAAATTGGAAATATTAGGATCCAAACCACCAGAAAGCCATACCGCAGAATCTCCATAGGAACTCACCCGCACATTGCCCTCACCGTCTATGATCCAGTGGCTATACTGAAAGCCCCAGGCGTAGTTTACACCAAAGTATTCAAAATAGGCCTGCTGTTCCAACTGATCTTCTTCACAAGCGCCCATAGCCGCAAGCAGAATGATAAAGTGTAAGAATAATCTGGTCATTGTTCAGAATATTTGATGGTTTGACTTTAGGACACAGGATTCTGCTGAAAAATTCAAAAAAAGGAGATGAAATCTACCCCACTGCCGGTGCCCAAGAGCCTTAAACCCGCCCAGTCCTTCCTCCTGACCTTGATTGTCCATAGGATTCACATAAACACCGCTGGGGTTCAATCCGCACAACACCTCTTGAATCCAGGTTAGTCAGCTCCGGAGGAGCGGAATGTTCTTAGACATTA
>NZ_JAVKCA010000004.1:0-103823 GCF_040222955.1 Marinoscillum sp.
TATCACTCCACTCTCCAGATAGGTGATCGAGCCTAAAGCGCTCGATATGCTGCTGCCAAAATTTAGCATCGCAACCGTACGACTCCCAAAATTGGTAACCCCTACTATGACATCACCATCATCTTCCCGGATAGCTATGCCACGTGGACGATTCAACTTGCCGCCAAAGTTCCCCAGGTTCTCGGCTGTGGGAGTTCCGGTCAAACTACTGCCAAAACTCAAACGAATCAGGTTGTTAGACCCCTGATCGTTCACCACCAACCCATACCACTGATTACCCTCTCTGTATAATTCAATCTGATCTACCAACTCAAACAAGCCTCCCGGATTACCCAGGTTCACAACCGAGGGAGTATTCGAAAGTGAACTACCAAAACTCAAGCGCAGAAGATTTTTGTTGTTCCTCACCGTGACAAACCCATACCAGTCACTACCAGACTGTACAAAGGCAGCCCCTCGGGGAGAACCACCACCGGTACTTATTGAATTCTCAGATACATAGCTTTTCGACAAATCCATCGCACAAAAATCCCAAAGGTTCTCCGTCCCTCCGGCACTCAGGTTTTGTAAAATAAGGTTCTGCTGAGCGCAAACGGTATCCTCCACAGCTATTATGGCCGTGGGGCATTGGGAAGACGCTTTTAAAAGAAATGCTATCAAGAAATAAAAAAGAAATACCTTTTTATTCATATACAAAGATCAAATATTTTCATTCCTTTTTTTTATTTCTTTCTTTATAAATGATCTTACTTCGTTCATACTTTGTATTTTGAAGATCAAAGCCCCTAAATTCAGGATTAACACCAAATGAATCAGAATAGTCATTTTAACATAGTCATAAAGCCAAAAAATAATAATTTCGGCCTGCGCATTTCTGAGGTTTGGTCATACAGAGATTTACTCAGAATGTTTATACGTCGTGATTTCATCACGTACTACAAACAGACAATTTTGGGGCCACTTTGGTTCTTCATACAACCAATCTTTACAACGATCATTTTCATGTTCGTATTTGGCAATTTGGCCGGCATCCCTACAGATGGAATACCAAAGCCGTTATTTTACATGGCGGGTATCACCCTGTGGAACTACTTCTCAGATTGTCTTAACAAAACCTCCACCGTTTTTAAGGCCAATCAGCAGATTTTTAGTAAGGTCTATTTCCCAAGATTAATTACTCCATTGTCTATAGTTATCTCCAGTTTAATAAAGCTTGGGATTCAAATGATTCTGCTCTTTTTCCTTTGGGGATACTTCAAATACACAATGCCGCAATCTGTATCCCCAAATCTCACTATTTTCCTGGCTCCAATTTTGATTATTATGTTAGCTGCCCTTGGCTTGGGGTTGGGAATGATCATTTCCTCGTTGACCACTAAATATCGAGATCTTGTTTTTTTACTTCAATTTGGCATACAGCTACTAATGTACGCCACTCCAGTCATCTATCCACTCTCGGAGACACCCCCCAAGTACCGGTGGCTCATTGAGCTGAACCCTGTAACTCCCATTATTGAGACTTTTCGACATGGACTTCTTGGGCAAGGTAATCTCAGTTGGTTGTCACTATTCTATAGTCTAGGAATTATCATAATTTCACTTCTCTTTGGGGCTTATATATTTAATAAAACCGAGAAGACCTTTGTTGATACCGTTTAAAAGGTAGAATTTAAAGAAGTTATTGATTAAAGAACACCGAATTGAATCCAGACGAGCGTATAGGGCCCAGTACCAATGAAGTCATCATCATCGAAAAGATCGCCAAACAATATCGGTTGGGTCAGATTGGTACCGGAACTCTCAGTCATGACATAAATCGTTGGTGGCACCAAATAAGAGGAAAAGCAGATCCTTATGCCAAAATAGGAGAAGAGAATGATCGCACGAAAAAAGGTATAAGTGCTTATGTATGGGCTCTCTCTGATATATCATTTCAAGTGAAACAAGGTGAAGTGGTAGGGATCATTGGAAAGAATGGAGCTGGAAAATCAACCCTCCTTAAAATCCTTTCAAGGGTCACGTCTCCTTCGAGCGGTATCATCAAAGCCAAAGGAAGGATAGCATCTCTACTGGAGGTGGGCACCGGGTTTCATCCAGAAATGACAGGTAAAGAAAACATCTACATGAATGGAACCATCATGGGAATGACCCGTCGTGAGATTGACTCGAAATTGGAAGAAATCGTAAGTTTCGCAGGGGTGGAGCGATATTTGGATACTCCTGTTAAACGCTACTCTTCCGGAATGAAGGTCCGGTTAGGTTTCGCTGTTGCGGCCCATTTAGATCCTGAGATCCTGGTAATTGATGAAGTTTTAGCCGTTGGTGATGCTGAATTTCAAAAAAAAGCCATTGGAAAAATCCAGGATATTAGTACAGAGATGGGAAGAACCATCCTTTTTGTTAGTCATAACATGGCCTCAGTACGAAACCTCTGTGACCGGGTAATTTTATTAGAGAATGGAAAGGTAGCCTATGACGGAGAGGTAGAAGGGGGTATCGACTTGTATTTGCACTCTTCTAATATTCAGGAGACTTTTGAGAAAACATGGTCAATGACAAACACCGGTGAAAATGAGGTGTTTGTAAAAAAAATATTCATTCACGATTACAACGGTATATTCATTGAAAATACCAGCGAAATAAAAATTGGTTTTCATTTATCCATCTTGAGGCAATGCTACAAGCTTTTTCTGGGTATCAAGATAGAAGACTCACAGGGTAACATACTCATCATGTCGTCTTCGGATGAATGTGAAATGAACGTTATTGAAGAATTAGGCATAGGCCAAAATCATGAGATCATTGTTAAAGTACCGGGGAAAATAATCAAGCCTGGAAAATACTATATCGGATTTGTTCTGAGGGAATCTGTCAGCAATACCATTTACCACAAAGAAGAACGTGTCATTTCGTTCAATGCCGACGACACAATAACTTATAAAGGCGTTAACAAAAGATACAGGTCTAAGGCAATGATCTCCCCAGAGGTTAAATTCGAGATTCATCATGGATAAAAAGGCTAAACCCACGATTGTTTTTCACATCGGGTATCCGAAAACCGGAACCACCTGGTTACAAACACATTTCTTACCATCCCTACCTGATACCAATTTTATAGGGATGGATATCACCAATAGTAAGAGAAAAAAGCCCGGTATAATTGAAAAAACTTTTAGCAAAAAAGGAGTAGTATGGCCTCCATACTACAAATACTTGCACCAAATTAGTTTGTTCGAAGATTCCGACTATTCACCTTCAAAATTTGTCAGAAAATTGAAAGAAGATGTTGATACTGAAAGAATAAACATCGTGACAAGTGAAGGCCTTATCAGGCCCTACTCATTCGAAAAAACGGCTTTTAGAATTTCAAAACTGGCAGAAACCTTCAGGATCAAAATACTAATATCTATCAGAAATCAGCAGGACATTGTTCTCTCACGATACTTTCACGACCATCATATATTTCAGCAAAAAAAATTTCCTAAGTATACTTTAAAGCAAGCGCTCTTCGAAAACCCATTTTCCTGCTATCATCCCACATGTAGCCATGGGTTTTACGAATGTCTCTGTGATAAGAAACAAATGAAGTCAATCACATTGGATCAATACGACTATTTTAGGCTAGCGAATATCTACGAGTCTTTGCTTGGTGAAGGGAGTGTCAGTTTTTTTGTCTACGAACACTTTGTGTCAGCACGATTCGATGAACTCTGCAACCTAAGCAATTCACTCACATCAAGCAGAAACGAGGATTTCGTACAATCGATTATTGGTGAAGAACCTAAAGGAGCCAGAGACCAGGAGTCAAAGAAAATGCTCATTGATTTCAATGGAGAAGAGCTCAACGAAATGCAAGCCTATATCTTATCGAGGTTCTCCTACTCCAACAAACTTCTTTCAGAAAAGTATAACCTTTCACTAAATGACAAAGGATATTTCTAACCCAAATCGAATATGAAAGATTCTTTCATAAACCAGGTACTGGAAGTTCACAGGTTAATCAAGTATGAGTATAACCGTGTATGCAAACGGTTTGGAAGCGAGACATTAATACATCAAACCACAGAAGGATTTCTCTCTGCCTATGCCCACTATTTTAAACTCAGCCCTCACCAAGTGGGCAATCAGTACCTCGAGTTCCTATCAGATTATTCAAAAGACCTCATTACTTTCAATCAAACAGGAAAATACCCACATGAAATTGCCGGAATAAAAAATATACCAAGGACAAAGTATGATCTGGCATTGATACTTTCTATTCTTTGCTCTCCGATCAGGTACCAGATTATCAATTTATTGATCTCTCAAACCTCCAGTCTCACAAGGTCTGTTGCGGTGATAGGCATTGGGTCCGGGATAGACCTGGAAATGCTTCTCTTATCGCTGAAATCTTCAAATATCATTGCTTACGATATTTCCTTAAGTGATTTTACGAAATTCCATTTTGAAAAGAAGGTGGAATTACGGGAGGCCGCATTTGAGAATGAGTCCTCCCTTAACTTTGGGGCCGTTGTGGCTATTGAGCTCCTTGAGCATCTGCATAATCCCTACAAGCTCATCAAGGAAGTTGCTGATTCCTTGAGCCCTGGTGGTCATTTTATATTCACCACGGCCACCAATATGCCTCAATTTGATCATTTATATAACTTTACAAATGATGACGTCCTGGACAACTATCTGAAGGAGGTCGGACTCCGAATAACCTTCAAAGAAGAGCTATTTCATCATTACATGAAAGAGCAGGCACCCTCAAAAAACACCTTTTATGTTACCACAAAATTCTGAAGAATTTCATCAACTGTCCTATCAAAAGATATTGGAAGTCACCAATGAGCTCAAGAATAGGGTATATGATCAGGAAGTGAACATAAAAATTCTTGCCAACACTACAGTCAATCAGTGCAAAGAGATATTTGAATATCAATTTCTAAGCGCCGGGATAAAACCTAACATACACCTCGGCAATTATGACAACATCGTTCAGGAAAGCGTCGGTATTTCACAAACCGACATTGTCATGATTTTTTGGGATGTCATGAACATGGTAGAAGGGCTCCAGTATAAAATAGAGTTGTACAATAGCGCTCAAATCGATGAGTTACTTCGTAAAACCCGCTCAGAAATGGATCTGGTTTTTGAGTCGCTCAAAAACAATCGGATGGTAGTTTTCAACCAATTCAATGTGTCTCCATTCACCTATAATTCGATTAAGAAAACCAAGCTTGAGGCATTCTGCCAATCCCTAAATGAATCTCTGGTTACCGGTGTTCCTTCTAATTTCATCCTGGTCAATATCGACAAAATCTATCTTCAGCATTCGGTGGAACGCTGCATTGATTACAGGTTTTTCAACAGCACAAAGGCCTTTTATAATGTCACATTTTTCAAAGAATATGCCTCTCTGGTGATGCCGGCGATTCTTTCAACTTTGGGAAGGACCAAAAAGGTGCTGGTGTTAGATTGTGACAACACCTTATGGAAAGGAGTCATTGGCGAGGACGGCATAGAGGGTATTAACCTTTCAGCCTCCAGTCCTACAGGGAAAGTATTTCAGGAAATACAATCACTCGCCAAGGCTGCCAAAGAAGAAGGCGTGCTTTTAGCCATTTGTAGCAAAAACAACGCTGCCGAAGTTATGGAAGTCTTCCATCATCCGGAAATGATCCTTACCCAAGAAGACATTATAATCAGTAAAATTAATTGGAAAGATAAGGCCAGCAACATCAGAAGCATTGCCGAAGAATTGAACGTCGGGTTAGACAGTATCGTATTCGTTGACGATGCTGATTATGAAATCAATTTAATCCAAACCAACTTGACCTCTGTACAGACCTTTCGTGTTCCGGATAAGATTTACAAATACCCGTTTAAGTTCCGAGAACTTCTAACCGCCTTCTATAGTGCATCCAAAACATCCGAAGACCTCCAACGCTCCAAACTTTATGAAGTGGAAAAACAAAGGTATTCTGAGAAAAATAAGCACCAGAATCTCGAGGATTACATACGCTCCTTAAACCTGCACGTAGAGCTGAGACTAAATGATCAGGAGAATTCCGAGCGGCTGACACAACTCACACAAAAAACCAATCAGTTTAATCTAACCACGAAAAGATATACCCTCAATGAGATGAACCAAATGATGAGGGATTCACAATTTGAGGTTTTTTCCATGTCAGCTAAGGACAGGTTTGGTAACTACGGCATTATCGGATTAGCAATTATAAAAAGGCACAGCACTCATTCTGTAGAAATTGACTCCTTCTTATTAAGCTGCAGAGTCATTGGACGGGACCTTGAGAGGGTTTTGTTCAGTTCGATAGTGAGCTATTTCCCTGATCATGAAATAAAAGCCACTTACGTCAAAACACCCAAAAACAGTCAGGTAATTAGCTTCTTTGAAAATCAGGGAATGACATTAAGTGCTAACGAATCCAATGAACTTAAACGATACGTTCTATCTCCTGATTTCCATCCTCGTATTATAGATTACATTGAATGTACCCACCATTTCCAAAAACAAAATTCAAAATGAGCATTGAAGATATAGTTGATCAAGCCTGGAAAAAGAGTTTCATCCCCATACTCAGAAAGAAAAGTCTGGATCAACTGGTTGAAGCAGACAATGTTCTTTTTTCAAAAAAACACAATGATTTCCTCAAAAGAAATTGGGCCTCCATAACTCCGTATACTCTAATTGATCCATTCAGAATCGGTGTCCTTTTGGATCTGCTGGATCAAACACTGGATCTGGATGGGGACATAGTGGAATGCGGTGCATACAAAGGAGGAACGGGGTTACTTTTGGCGATGTTGCTTCGGGACCTTTCAATTCACAAAAAAATCCACCTATTTGATAGCTTCGAAGGTCTACCGGCTCCCCATCTCACTAAGGATATGGGATACAAAGTGGGAGAATTCAGAAGTGATTATGAACAACTCAAATCCCTAATAGATGCCTTTGGTCTTAATGGTTATATCACCATTCACAAAGGCTGGTTTAAGGACACAATTCCACAGTATACCTCCAGGGAAAATAAAATTTGCTTCCTCCATATAGACTGTGACCTTTACCAAAGCACCATCGATTCATTTGGTAACCTGATAGGCTATTTAGATCCCAAATCCATTGTGGTCTTTGATGATTTTAATGATGGAAGTGGCGGTGAAAGGCAGGCGGTTTTGGACATACTACGCGACAATAAAAAAGTCTTTCACCTGGGTCCTGCCCCACAGACGTACTATTTTTCTTCTCCAAGCCACCAAAATACCTCCCATAGAATTTCCGATGGAAATCTCACATTCGATTATTCTGCCATTGTCGAAAATAAGGGGTACCTTAATTGGTTATCGAAAGTCGGAAAAATTAACTTCGAGCAAATTTTAAAATCCTTTAAGTAAGTATGGATCAAAAAATCAAGCAAGTAATGGCTGTAGCTTTAGAAACGGACATTGCATTAATATCAGAAAACTCTACATCTGAGAATGTGGCCAACTGGGATTCACTGCGACACATGAACCTCATTGTAGCCCTTGAAGAAGAGTTCTCCATTGAATTTGAAGAGGAAGAGTTTATTGACTTAATGTCATTCTCAAAAATAAAGGAAAGGATCAATAGTAAATTGTGAATGTCGTTTGGTAAAAAAATAATCGTTATAGGGGATAGTCACGTCCGAGCATTCTCTTATAGCAAGCATTTCATCCCCTTATTTATTGGCCCGGCAGTCTTCAATAACTTTTTGACTGACAAAAGTGCCACCCATATAAATTTTAAGGTAACTGAACTCCTATCCAGATTAAATCAAAAAAAAGCTACGGTTCTATTTCTTTTTTCCGGGGATGTTGAACACATCATTCGAAACAGTAAAGGGCAAAACCCAGAAGAAATTGACACCCTTGAAAGTGCTTCACGCAGATATGTATCGTTCATTTCTGATATCGCAGGCAAATTTCAAAATATTCAATTCCTGGTCAGTGCAGTATTACCTGGTTCCAGCAAGCTTTATAAGACCTATCAGGATCTCTACAACAACCACATAAGCGCCTTCTGCAAAGAAAAACGTATCCTTTTTATGGATATCAACCCTTCGATCACAGACAATTCCGGGTTACTCCGGTATCCTTATAAGGCTGATTTTGCACACATAAACTACAGAGTTCCTCCTCTTTACCTGAAAGAAGCCACGTCGCAAAAAATTCTACTCGAGGAAATAGGCTCTTATGTGAGTGATTATCAATGGAGGGATGTCATCAATATTGAAACCGGAAATGGTCCTTATAAAATATGGGGAGCCATTTCGAGAGATGAACTGATCATTCCGGAATATGAAAAGCTTCCACTACAGGATTTCCAAAACAGGTCTAAACCCTTCTCAGACCTTGTTTCACTCCTTGTAAACTTTAGTTTATCACAGCTGTATACTTCCAGCTTTACCATAGCAAACTGCGCAGAGGGCTTTTTGGCTTTCGTAGCTAATTCCAGCGCTCCTGAATCAAATATTAATGGGTTTGACCTTGATTCTGAACGAGTAATTAATGCCAACTGTCTCAAAGAACTTATTGGTACTACCAATCTTGTTTTTGAAAATGGCTACCACAATATCCACTTCAATGAAGCAGTAATAGATTTCGAACAGTGGCGATTTAAGGAGGAAATAAGGACAAAGATGCTCGAAACTTACTTGGAGCAATCATCATATCTCTTCTTGCTTAGCCAAAACATTAAGTCAGACCAAAGACTGCTGGAGAAAGTTGGCTATCAAAATGTAGAAGTATTCCCCACCGCTCAGCTGACCATTATTTTAGCTTCAAACAAAGACATATCCCTGCCAATAAAAACACATAAGAGAAAATTGAAAAGAGCAGACAAAAACAATGGGCTCCTGAAAAGGATACTCCTTAAAATAGAAAAGGTCATAAAAGGTCAATAAAATCCGGAACAGCTCCACTGAATTTCTTACGCGCTCATTTTTACTTCCCGAGACTTAGTTCAGTTAACTTTATGTTACGAGTTATCTACCTTGTGATAGTCAACCAGAAATAATTCATGAAATTCGATCATGCCAAAATGTCCGAAATATTGTTAACCGTTGAGAAAAACTTCGACGTTAATCGCATAAATTATAAAGGTTGTCATCTCTGGCCAATGATACGGATACTAATGTATTTCCAGATGCTGAATTACAAGGATCCCGTACCCGTAACCAACAAGTCCACCACTAAAGCAAAAAGGAAATTAAAAAACTTCCTGAGAAGGCCTTTCAGGCTTTTGACTTTCTTTAAAGATTACGTTGTCTATGTTTTTTATCAGTTGGTGCACGTACTCACTAAGAAAGAAGAAAAAACATGCATTTTCATCACCCGTGAAGAGGATAGAAAATCTCTTTTCTCAGAAGAGCGTTTAAACCCATTTTATTTTAGCACACAAAAGCTATTCCCAAACACCAACATACATGAGTATTGCGCAGAGGACCTACTTGCAATAAAGCACCGCTTAATAAGCCCGTTCAGGATACGATCCATCACAAGAGATGCGCTGAATCAAAAAAAAGCCATCTCTGAAGTTTGTCAATATACCAATTCATTATTCCCTGATTTCACCTTCGGAGCTATCGCGTATGTTTGGTTTCTTTTTGAAATACTGATCTATCGGGAAATTTACCGGGTGATGTTCAAACGGAACAAAGTAAATACCGTATTTACCACCGTCTACTATAGCAGCTCCAGTATGGCAGCCGCATGGGCATGCAATGAAATGGGGATCGATGTAGTGGAAATACAGCACGGGCAACAGGGCAAAATCAGCCCCTTAAACAACGACTGGACGAAATTGCCTAAGGCTGGATATCTACTCATGCCCAAGTTCTTTTGGGTTTGGGGTAACCTCACGTTGAACAGAAAACGGGTTTTCAGAAACCATGAATTTCATCAGATTTTTGTTGGTGGAAACCCTAACTTGTCCATTTCCACCCGAAGTAATGTAAAATCAGGCACTCATAAACCTATTCATGTGCTCTTTGCTATGCAGCCCATACAGCATCCCCTCCCCCAATTTCTGCTGGATCTGATTAGCGAGCTCCATGAATCCGAAGTGATTTGGCATATCAGACTGCATCCTCGAATGATTGACAGGTTAACGGAAGTAGAAGAGTTATTTGCTAATAGCCCCAATGTAGAGATAAGAATTTCCACCCAAACTCCTCTCTATTTGTTGCTTCCACAAATCAACAAGGTTCTCACCCTTTGGTCCACAGTTGTTTACGAAGCCTGTTTCTTTCATATTCCGGCCTGTATCCTTTCGGCAAATGGAAAGAATTTAATGAAAGATCATATTGACTCAGGTCTTCTCCACTATGCCGGGAACCGGGAATCCCTGCGGTCATTCATTCTTTCCCAAAGTAGTAAAAGCTTCCCTGATCTCAAGGACTTTATAGAAACTGATCATGCTCAGATCAAGCAGAATATAGAAAAAGCATTACCTCAGCTCGAATACAAGGAACCCCTAGACCAATTTGGGCAATGAGAATAGTTCATTTCAACACGAATGGTTTTGGCGGAGCATTTGAAGGTTCCTACAGACTGCATCTTGCCTTGCTCAATGGAGGGCTAGATTCTAACTATGTTGTTTTAAACCAAAAAAAAAATGGACCCCGGTTAAAAAAGGTTTTTTTGTTTGATGGGCACAGGAGGAAGTCAACAATCATCCAAAAGCTGATTTACAGATTTGGTTGGCCTCAATCTGCCGAACAAAAGAACTGGCAATTTAAGAAAGCGACCAGGGGTGCCAGTTATGAAGTGTTCTCTTCGCCATTGAGTATGATAGATATTCTTTCAGATTCACGGGTAAAGGATTCGGATTTAATTCACCTTCATTGGGTTGCAGGGTTCATAGACTATCCTTCCTTCTTTAGAAAAAATAAGAAGCCCGTCGTTTGGACGTTAAGAGATTTAAATCCTTTTTCAGGCTGTTTTCATTATGAAACAGACCTTGACAACAACCCACATCTCTCCAAAATAAGTAGGGAGTGTGAAGAGATAAAGCGCAAAAGTGTTGCACAAGCTCAATGCAGGGTATACATAGCGGGTATCTCCCAATGGATTACAGAGAAATCCAGATCCTCCCCAATATTTCAAAAAATGGAACATCTTACTATTAACAATGGATTGGACCATGAGACTTATGGCAAATACACCAAAGAACAAGCTCGAAAATTGCTCTCTGTCCCAGAAAATCACCTGGTATTTTCCTTTGTCGGTGATCATCAGGAAATTCATAGGAAGGGGCTTTCCTTGTTAATTCAAGTTCTCGAAAAACTCCACAAGAAAAACAATATCTTTTTAATGACTGCAGGATCATCTACAAATGAACTCCTGTCCCGCTTCAAAGGGAATTACTCTGATTTTGGGTTCCTGGATCAAAGTCAGTTAGATGCATTCTATACTGCCTCCGACGCGTTCATCTTTCCCTCACTTGAAGAAGCCTTCGGTAACGTAATTATTGAGTCTATGGCATGCGGAACACCCGTGATCTCCTTTTCAACAGGAGGAGCGCTTGATGTAATTACACATGGTATAAATGGGTTAATTGCAAGAAAGAAATCTGTTGATGATTTAACACTTTTGATCCAAGAATATATTGATGGAAAATATAAGTTTGACCCAATGAAAATAAAAAACGTAATCGCAAGGGACTATAGCCTGAATGTGCTGCAAGAAAAATACATTCAACTCTACAATAAAGCACTTGATCAACATCGAGGATGAATCCAACCAAATCTACTTCTAAGGTTCATCTACTTCATTAATAACCAAACCCCAATAGCATTTGAAAATCAGCATCATCACACCATCCTATAACTCCGGAAAATACCTCGAGCGTGCTATTGAGTCTGTTTTGGCTCAGGATTATTCCGACTGGGAACATATCGTGGTGGATGGTGGATCCAATGATCACACCGTTGATATTCTAAAGAAGTACGCTCATATTCGATGGATTTCTGAACCCGATCAGGGCCAATCAGACGCTATGAACAAGGGATTTGATTTAAGCACAGGAGACGTCATTGTATACCTCAACGCGGACGACGAGTTCAGCGAAGGAACTTTCTCCAAGGTAATAAACTGTCTGAATCAAGAACATAAAGACATGGTATTTGGAGATCTGAAAATTTTGCATGAAGTAAATCATACCGAAGAAATAAGAACTCCGGCAACCGCATACTCCGAAATTATCAAATTCTGGGATTTTCGTTTTCCAGCGAACCCTGTAAGCTATTTCTACAGAAGAAAAGTTCAGGAGCAATATCGATTCCCTATACAAAATCACTGTACCATGGACCTGGAATTTCTCTTCTACGCATCAAAATTCCATTCCATCTCCTACTTGCCACATACATTCGGCACATTCTACCTTGATGGGGAAAACAAAACTTCTAAAATGGACACCCATAGGGAAAAAGAAAAAGCCTATTTGAATCACTGTCGCAAATACAATAGGTTTCTTTACCTGAAATATTTCCTAAGCAAGTTGAAACGAACCCTTATTAGCAGATCTTGAGAAAAACAGATTCCCACAAATCCCCTTCAGGAGTTTCAGTCATAGTTTGCTGCTATAACAGCACGGAGATACTGCCTCAAACGCTTGAACATCTCCTGACCCAGGAAACAACTGAATCTACCAACTGGGAAATCATCATCGTGGACAACAATTCCACGGACTCGTTACTGACCTTTCTCGAGCCCTATCTCTCCAGAGAAGAAAGAATCAAATACGTAACTGAAGAACAAAGAGGGCTGTCTCATGCACGCATGAAAGGTGTGGCTAGTGCGCAATACGCCTACCTGATTTTCTGCGATGATGACAACCACCTCTGCCCCAATTATATCCAGACCGTATTTGACATTTTTGAAGACAATGAGCGCATCGGCCTGATCGGCGGTAAAAGCGAAATGCTTACAGACCCTCCTCATGACATACCAGATTGGTTTGAAGCAGAAAAACACATGTATGCTATCGGAAATCAGGGGCAAAAATCAGGTGACATATCAACCAGAGGATTTGTTTGGGGGTCTGGGATGGGGCTAAGGAAGGAGGTAATCAACTGGATCCGCTTACAGAGAATTAAAAGTCTCCTGACAGACAGGTCAGGAGATACCTTAAGTTCGGGAGGGGACAGCGAAATCTGCTATTGGTATCTTTTTGCGGGCTACGGCATCTGGTACGATGAGCGTTTAACCTTTTATCATCACATAACACCCGAAAGACTTAACAAATCCTACCTCGTAAGACTTAAGCAGGGAATGGAAGAACGAAATCCAATCCTCATGTCTTATCACGCAGTTCATCAATTCAATGAAAAATTTAGTTTTCTTGAAAAAGTGTGGACTTTTGCTAAAGTGCCTTATTATCTACTCAAACGGAAAAGGACTGCATTCATGAAAACCTACATACAAATCGCCATGGCGAATAGGATTGAGTTATTCCCTATTCAAAGAAAGGTTTTGAATGTTTACAAGCTTATTCATCATCAATTTCGCCCTTGACACCCCTAATCTACCATCTTACATTCCGTGGTTTCTATTCAGAGATTAATAACCTTATTCTTGGCTATTTATTTGCTTTGGATCAGGGACATCCTTTTAAGCTTTATTCAAAAGACTGGATCTCCGCATATGACAGGGGTTGGCAAGACTATTTTGTCCCTTTCTGCGAGGAAACGGATGATGAGCATCTGGCCCATCCGACGATACTTCCTCATGACCCTTTTACTCACTGGCGGTTAAACCTGGTTTATCATCGCCTGAAGATTCTAAAGAAAAAAATATTGCGTCAACCATTTTTCGCGCAGGATCTGTACTATGACTTCAGGGAAACAAGCTTCCTTTCCAAAAATTTCAATTTACCGCAATACGACTTGACAGGCGACATATTCAGCGTTTCGCGTGGGCTGATGAAGCAAATACTAACATTTAATCCTGCGACAAAACAATACTTGGATGAGGGCCTCAAGCTGGCAAAACTCCCGAAGCAATATATTGCCATGCATATCCGCCGGGGGGACAAGGTGTCCGGAAAAAAATGGGAGGCGAATAGGATAGACATTAGGGACTACTTCGAAATGGCCATCAAAGCACGACCAGCTTTAAAAGACGTTTTTATTGCCACTGATGACTTTGCTGTGATTCGGGAATCCCGCCTGTTATATCCGGAATTCACCATCCACACGCTCTGCTCAGAAGAAAAGGCAGGTCACGACGAGGCTACCTTTGCCCAAATGACTCCCATGCTGCGAAAAAAAGAAACGCTGGCTTTTCTGCTGGAATCCGAAATAATGAAAATGGCAGATATCTTCATTGGTACGTATTCCAGCAATGTAGGAAAAGCAATGGCCCTCCTCAGAGACCAAAACACCTATAGTGTTGACTTGCAATGGTCTCCGGGATAAGTACATTTTTTCAACAACAATGACAAAATAATATAACTTAACAGCTCTGATTTAAAACCGCACCCAACAGAAAGTGATCAAAAAATTAAGAAAAATCATTGCCGTCAGGCTGGCTCAGAATGATTGGGCCAAGTATGCCGCCATCTTGCAATACTCACATCCACATGAAATTCGAAGCACAGCCGAGGGTTTAGCATTGAATTACTTCGGGATAGAAATCGTCAAAGGCGAACATCTGTCGATACTCCAAAACTATGCGTTGGCCAAAGCACTGAAGGACAGGCTCAATGCAGTTTTTAAAGTTGACAACCACCAACTCACTATTTTAATTAACAGCCTGGAACTCCCGATACAAACTCCGGAAGACCTGTACATTCTCAATGAAATATGGGTCAATGGTTGCTACAACTATCATTTACCTCCGGAGCAGAAGCACATTGTGATCGACATTGGCATGAACGTGGGATTTGCTTCTTTATTTTTCAGTCGCACAAAGCATCCCCTTCACATCTTTTCATTTGAACCGTTCGCACCCACATATCATCAGGCCATGATCAATATTAAAAGGAATGGAGCTTCCGGGGATATTACGACTCACAACTTCGGGCTGGGAAATGCGGGTACTTTTGATATAGAGTATTCCGAAACACACAGGGGAAGAATGGGCATTTGGGGAACAAAACTTGTCGGAGAACAAATCCATTCAGCAAAAAAAGAGCGCATAGAAGTTCGAAGTTTTACAGACTCTATTGATCATATCGTCAGCAAATACCCCACTACCCCGGTGGTTCTTAAAGTGGACTGTGAAGGAGCCGAATATGATATTTTCGAAGGGATTTCGAATGAGTTTCTTGATCAGGTAATAATCGTGATGATGGAGTGGCATGTGAAAGGCCCAAAGCCATTTATTCATCAATTAGCTCAAAGGGGCTTTATGATTCTTTCAGAATATGAGAATAACCCCAAAGCCGGAATGCTATATGCTTTCAAGCAGAGATGACTTCTGTATCTCTTTAAAGACTCCTCTATAGATACCCACTAATGGATCAAAACTCCGGTACTTGGCCGCCACCGACCGGATATGTCCTTTTCGATCTCCTGCACTGAGCATCTTAATTTTTAAAATGGCCTCATCCAGATCACCCAAATCCTCTCTGAAGACGGCTCCCGCATTTTCTGAGACAATGATTTCACTATCCTCCCCAACTCCTTCGGGAGACAATATGGGTAGTCCATTGGCCCAATACTCGCCATCTTTGATAGGGGAGCAGTAAAGCCTCACAGGCGCCGGCCGAACCATTGAGAACGCAAAATCAGCGGCACTCAAATATGCCGGTACCTCCTGATGAGGCACTTTGTCAACAAAGACCTTCTCAATTGGAAAATTCTCCTTTTTCAAAGCATGTAAAACGATGGATTTCTCAACAGGACTCAGCACGATTAACCTAAATTCCTCTCCCAGCAGATCGTAGGCCCTTTTGAAAATAAAAAAAGCTGTTTGGTCATAGTAGATATCACCAAACTTCCCCACATATATACCCACCAGTTTATTCTCAAACCCCAATTTGCTCCTGATGGCCTTCCTTAGCCCCATATCAAATTCAAATTGACCCACATTCACAGCACATGGGAAAGTCTCGATTGAGGCTGACCGATCCAGTTTCAATTTATCCTTATAGTGCCGGCTCACGGTGATAATCCCAGTTGCTTTTTGCACAATTCTTTGCTCCCACCTGCTCTGAAAAAAATACTTGAGTCCCCACCTGCTCCAAACCTTTGCATCCAGCATGTATTCAGCATGAGGTTCAAATGACTCCACAATAAAAGGAATGCCGGTCCTTCTGTTAATAATAGCACCTAGGGCACCCGCAGGGGAAGAACGACACACCATAAGGTCAATAGAGTACCTGCTGATCCAGGCTTTAAGTGTTCGCGGGAAAAACCAAAAATCATTCACCTTTTCCAGAAAGTTTACCGGTAGCCGTTTGGACCTAAGGACCATATGAACCACTTGTGGGCCAAGCTCCGGCGATCCCATACGTTCAGCGCCCCGCTCTATGGTTACAAAGTAGATCTTAGAGACCTCATGCATTTGTGAAAGAATCCTTATGTGCGGCAAAACTGACGACTGAGTCAGCCCATCATTCAATCCCCAATAGCTGATGTACAGTACCTTCATGACCGAACAAATTCTAATAATAATTTCATGGCTTTCCATGGTCTTGCGGCACCCACAAATGACTTCAGCATAATCATGTAGATTTTACGCCTAAAAGCGCTAACCTGGCTACTTTCTATACCTGAGTCAGTCAAGTAGCTCAAAATGGTTTTGTATCCAGACCACAGCCCGTCTATGTCAGACATGGCTGAATTATTATCACTGCGATATCGATAAGTCACTTCTTTAATCGGGAAATACAACCCGTTTTGACTGATTGTCATATAAAAAAGCAAGTCTTCCCCGTGGGTAAGGTTCTCTCTAAATGAATAAATTGTATCGGGCATCCTCCTGATCATCCAAGTTGGACCAAAAAAACAACTTGAATCCAGCGACAGCAAGGCATTAATCGGATTTCCAATAAATGTATGCTCTTTTTGTCGAATTACTGTCTTCAATTCCCTGTCCATGACCTCCACACTCCCATCCACAAAGCAAACATCCGGCTGGCTGTCAAGGATGGTGCATCTCGCCGCCAGACTCTCCGGTGTTAACACGTCATCAGCATCCAGGAAACAAAAGTAATTCCCGCGCATATGCTCCAGGCCAACGTTCCGTGCTACACTTACCCCCCTGTTCTCCTGTTTGAAATAATGTATCCTCGGATCGTCAAACGACCTGATAACCCCTTCAGAATCATCTGTGCTTCCATCGTTCACCACCAAAAGCTCCCAATCCGAATGCGATTGAGACAGGATTGACTGGATGGCTTCTGCCACATAATCCTGGGCGTTATACACTGGCATGATCACGGTTACAGAAGGGTTCATATTCCGTTGATTTTTTCCTGAATAAGATCCAATTGGCGATCATAGGTGTGATTAGCAGCAAAATCAGTCCTCTTCGTTATCATACTCTTCGCATTCCACTGATCCAGATTTTCAACAACATTTCTAAAGAGGTCAGGCCAATCTGAATTGTTCCTACTCATAGCCACACAGTCAGCCATATCGGCATATTCTTCAGTATATGAAGTGATGACAGGTGTACCCGAACTCATATATTCCATCATCTTATGGGGATTCGCCTGATCCTTATGATGTGACTGCTGATATGCCACAAAAAGTACATCTGCCACCTTTAGGTGGCCCTGAATCTGAGCACTGCCAATCGACGGTAAGAAATAGGCATTCTCAAGGGATAAAACCTGCTGTTTGAAAGTATGCAACGGATTGACGCTCAAGTCGACAATGCTTTGGTTAGATCCGATAAAGATAAAATCAATATCTATGGTTCTTGCCGCCTGCCAGATAACTTCCCAATCAATATAGGCCATTGACAGATTGCCCAGATACAAGGCCTTTACTTTATTCTTCCCTGGCAACTTGATTGATTTACTGTTATCTACTCTGGAAGTACTTAATCCATGATGGATAAAATGCGAGTTCGGATTGAATTTTTTCTGACGTTCTATAATGTAGCGTGTAGTCCCAAAGCAGATATCGGCTGTTCTGCAGGCCATCTCGAATTCAAAATCCTGATTCAAATCCACAATATGAGAGATCTTCAAGACCTCATCCGGTAGGGCATCAAAATTGAAGAAAACAGAGTTATCAAACGACCACACGACCTCAAGTGGTCCCGTGAGCTGCTGAATCTTATCGAAAACTCTCTTGATGAGCCATTTCTGTACAAAAACTGGCAAAAGCCTAAGTCCCTTCGCAAAACCCGAATAATTGATCACCCTAAGGTTGAGGTACTCTGTATCCGTTATTGACACAGGACTGCCCGTCGGAGGATTCAGAAAGTAGACCTGATTACCTCTTTGCGCTAAATGAACTGCATAATGATGTTTGGAAACAAAAATATGATCCCAGGGCTCGGGCGAAATAATAAGAACCGACCTTTTCCTAAACATCTCCAAGCAATTCATTGAGTAAATCCAAATCAACCACTATATCATGGCTGGTATTCTGTGTTCTGCAATAACACAGGGTATACTCATGATTAAAGTAATTGGATATTTGAAAATAATGATAGGTCAGGTATGTGTTCCGAACATCCGGAAATAGCTCAATCACCTTAATTCCCTTTGAAAAAACTAAATTCACCAAGCCTGCACCATGAATCGAAATCAACAAATCTGTTCTTTTGAATAAATCTATCTGATCCGCAACAGAAAGATCTTCAAGAAACACCCGCTTAACATTTCTCTTTTCCAGAAAATCTAATAACTCTACCTCATTGACCACCACCCTCGATTCTCTTCTAGAAATATAAATCCGTTCATGCTTATGGACTTTCTTAGAACTTTCAATTCTTTCGGCCAACCAATTCAAGCCATTTTTGGAATATAGGTGCAATGCATTGAATTCATCCACCTTGATCCTGTGAAAATTTACAGAAGACAATACAAGCTTTTTTGCTCTGATCTTCTTGTAGTTCCAAAGAAGCACTTTGTCTTTAGGAACCCCCAAAAGATCAAGAAATTGGAGCTGAAATTCGGTCGGCATCCTATCAATAACAATCGTTGGAAATTGCTTGTTGATAAACTCATATTCAAAATAGGAACGGAGCATAGGAAGCACTTCTGACACCCAGTGAAAATATGATTTACTTAAAACGTTCACCAATGAAAACACCACATCAAGGGTTGCTTCTGTCGGCAATCTCTTGAAACTCTGGATGAATTTCGAATCACCAGTTTTATCTAAATACCTCTTTGACCCAAGTGTACTCTCTAATAACACATTACCCCTTGAATCAATCGCAACGGCACAAAAACCAACCAAAAAGGCATTTTCGTGCTCAGTGTAAAAAGCCCCTTCGATGATATGCTCTTTGGAGAAAACATCAAGCCAATCAGGATTAGGCCCTGATACTACAGAATACCGTTTAGAATCAAGCTGGACTTTTTCTTCGACCGAAATAGCTACTAATCCATCATTGAATTTTTTAGAATGGACAATACCGTCACCAGTTTCCAACCTTCTTCTCCAACTTCTTCGAGATAAAATCCCAAAGAGTACTAATATCCAATGTGTCAACTTACCTATCAATACGCTGATTTGTTAACATTCTTCCAGAATATACCACAATCAGACGTGAAGTTAATTCTGATCTGGCAAACCCCTTAGGCGCGGATATTTCGGTGGCATATAGTTCCAGCTCACGGCTACACAGGTTTTCAAAAGTAATCTGCTCGGGCTTTTCGGTGCGCTCTACTGGATTCAAATTCATGAGTTGCTGGCGATCCTGAAATAAGGAATCGGCCTCCAAAATTCGCCTCCACGGCCAGAAATATAAGTTCTTCAGAAGCTTCACTTTGTCTTTTTAGAATCATTCATATCTTCAAAACTTTCTAAAATGCTTCTTCCTGTTAAACAGAAATTTATCCAAAACTTTCAAAAAATCCTGCCAAAGACCCGATTGCCTTTTCTGTTGATGATAATAGTAAAAGTCCCACCGCGTAAGATATCCCCGTTTTTTTGTGTTAATCGGTATACCTGCCTTTCTCAGAATTTTGACACCTTCCTTTTGCCACTTCCCCTGAAGGATGGCCGTGGAGTAGTAATCCAACGGATACCTGTGATGATTTTTATTGGGATCAGATGCATTGACCCCCACTGAAAAGAAGGGCCGATCGATCAGATCGGATCTGCTCACAGAATTTTTCTCAAACTCCCAACCGTTTTCCCTGGGATCGAGAATTGACAATAAAATAGCTCTGTCCCAGACGGCCGCCTGCAAAGATGTGCGATACTGACTCCCCTTTTCGATGACACCCACATTCGGAGCTCCTTCAATCAGTCGATCCGGTGGAGGAAAAGGGATCAACCTTAAATAGGCAGCCTTATTCTTTTCATAAAAAGAAAGCAGCTCCTCAATAGCTGAAGTCTTGATGGGCCCCTTTAGGATATAATCCTCCTGAAGGTATATGATATTAGGGCTCGTCAGACGTCCGGCTACTTCTATCAACATCTCCGACCAGCCCATCGATCTCCCAACCCTAATAGCGCCAATTTTTGAATGTTCAAATTCCTCCATCTCACTACATAAGTAAATAGGGAAGGGGCAATCGGGCCAAAATCGCTCAAAGGATGCCACCATGGGTGGCCATACATCTCTGTAGCCATCGCAGGACATGATCACAATCGGGTAGTCAGCGTAGTTAATCATTTATACGTAAATTCTAATGGTTGCGGTAGCTTTCGGAATATACCGCACTCAGACGTGAAGATAATTCTGATCTGGCAAATCGTCTGTGTGCGTTTTGGGATATTAAACTTCTACTCCAGCTACGTTCCGCAAACCGGGACAAGGCCATCCGCCAGGAATCTTCTGTCTGATCACTCACCAGCACGCCATTTTCCTCATCTATAAACTCCACAATCCCTCCAACAGCAGAAGCAATCACGGGACAACCGCTGGCAACAGCCTCTGCGCAAACTACACTGAAGGTTTCATAGTGCGAAGACTGAATGAACCCCTGACATTTATTCATTTGGAAAGCAATCTCCTCCTTGCTCATCGCACCCAAAAACTCAACCCTCCGCTCTAAACCTAAAGTCATTACGAGCAGCTTCATATCATCCAGCTGAGGGCCATATCCTCCAATGCGGAGATACATATCAGGAAAATCTGGAACCACCCTAAGGACGGCAAATGGATCTTTCGGATCTTTCCATTGACTGACCATGAAATAGACACCCTGATCCTTCGAAACATTCGTGTATTGAAAGATTTTCTGATCAATAACATTGGGAATCACCCTGGTGGTCAATGACTCATTGCCAGAAAATTTCCTGATGTCTTCAGACAAAGCCTCAGATACGGTCAGCAAGGTCATAGGATTAAAAAATATGCGTTCAATGCTTCGCCTTTTTTTCTTATCTGGAATATGGAAATTATAATGATAAGCACTCCAATGCTCCGAGACTATCACTGGTATGCCCACAAACTTCCTTAGCCAGTGCCAATACGTAAGCAATGGATAGGCTATGTGAAAATGTATATGCGAAAATGTCTTCAGGGATAACTTAAAAAATAGCAAATAAGCCAGTAGCAGGGCTGTAAGGATTTCAATCGCAAACCACCTTTCGGTTGGGAAATGTAAAATAAGGCTCTGCTCCCTGGCAGAGGACTGCTGAACCTCCAGCTTTGGCTTAGACCCATACACCACCTCCACATGCCAAACTTCACAATCAACCTCTGGAAGAAGTTCGATTTGATCCCTAATCCAAATCGCCCGTTTCTCCTGGGCCATGGACGGATACCAGTTGGCGATATGTAGGATTTTCATAGCGTAAAAATTGTTTTCCTGATACAATATTGGACTAACCTCAGGTTCTTAAAAGACTTTCTGGCACCAAATGCCTTGAGGGCTGATGAAATAGCCTTCTTCTTTAGTCCGTGATACATGAGTGCCTCTGCACGTTCTCTGTAAAACCTGGACGGATCAAGGAGGTAAGGTTTTTTCAATTCTTCTATAAAATCAAAAATCGGCTTGTAATTACCCTCTGACATTGAATCTGAACCTCTCTGGAGACGCTCTTTATAAAGGAATTGAGCTATTTTCTCACCAAAAAGCTGCTCCGGATGATCGAAATCCTTTGTCATGGCGGTAGTCACCGATCGGTATTGATAGAGCGCCGGAGAATGATTAATATTTCCAAATTCAAAGTGATGACTGGCACGGAGCAGCCAATCATAGTCTTCACTTATGTTTTTCAGATCCAAAAAAGCCTCTCTGTACCCTCCCACTTTGGCATAAACCTCATTTCTAAACATAATTGACGGTTTTTGAAAGATGTTTCTATACGGAATCAACTCTTTGAGTTGGTCCCTGCCTTCTGAAACTGAATAGGTGCCCAAACACAAATCATTTTCATCAATCAAGTCATAGTTAGTGCCTACAATTGATACCGAAGGATATTGCTCCAGAAAGGCTACCTGTGTTTCCAGACGCTTCTCATTGGAGACGTCATCTGCATCCTGAAAAGCAATCAAATTCCCTTTTGCCTCCCCAAACAGTCGATTCATAGTCTTCAGGTAACCCAAATTGGAAGGGTTAACCAACACTCGAATCCTGGGATCAGAAAAGCTCCTGATGACCTTCAAAGAAGAATCAGTGGATGCATCATCCAGCACGATCACTTCAAAATCCTGGTAGGACTGGTCAAGAATACTCCCAATAGACTGACGAATAAAGCGCTCGGCATTGAAGCACGGTATGAGGACGGAGACCATCATTTTCGACTCAGACCCTTTAGTCTTTCATACATAGCCATTACCTCTCCCGGGACTTTCTTATCATACCCAGATCTGTTAAATCGGCTTTCTGCAAATTCATGATCCACTTTGGCCTGAATAAAATCTTCGATTTTACGGAGGCACCCCTCCTCAAATAGCTGATCGTATTCTACAAAAAGCCAATCGTTGATATCCGCCTGATTAAAAGATCGCAAAATGTGAGAATACATCAGGAGCCAAACATTGTAAAGGCCTGAATCAGAAACCCTGAAGCCTTTTAGGTGTGGCGCATAGCTTAATTCCTTTTTGATACTCGCGTGTGTCTGTCCCGGATGTCGAAAAACACAAATCACCCGATGAGCCGACAGATGATTCTTCCAGTAGCTGTAAGTGTAGCTCATTCTTGGATCTTTAATACAGTAAGGCTCAGTCCTGATCACTTGCTGAATTCGGCTGGTAAGCGCCTCATTATCCGGGAATGTGGTTTCCATTGGCAATTGAGCAAGCCATCTCTGAGGAGAAACGGGCACAGGTGAGGGGAAAAAACGGTGAATCAAACGATCCTCCCGCTCTGGCAGGACACGCGCCAATATTTCCTCATTGATCTCATTCACATCCCGTGATTCAAAATTACCTTTTGGGTTCCGTTCATTCTTGCCAATGAGATTATCCCCTAAATAATAGCCGTTTTTACTGGTCAGAATTCCGGTCATCATACTGGTTCCGCTTCTTCCACTGCCGAGTACAATTAGATTATGCATAAACCTGCTGTATCATATTCTTCAAGATTTTATAGGTATTCATTTTCAGCGGATGCCTGAAAAGACATATCAGAAAAACTTTGAACGCCTGAGCCCACATGTTTAGAGATAAAAACCTACCTATTGCCCGATCATACTTCAAAGTAGGATCATTCAAATAAAACTCCAATAATGAAGCTCTTACTTCCTCAAATTCCTCCGTATCTCCTGACATTAAACTGTCAATACCTTTCTGTTTCCGTTGATCTGCCAAAAAATTAATCAGCTCATAGTTGATAAACCTTTGGTCATTTATCAAACCTATCCTATTGGTGAGGGACTCAGTGTGTACCCTGTAATTGTATAGCAAGTCCGGCAGGTTTACAGCCTCATACTTTTCAATGACTCTCATGGAAAAATCAATGTCCTCAGCGTGTGTAAAGTAGCGGTACAGGCCTCCTATTTCATTCAAAATGGACTTTCTAAACATCATCGTTGGGCCATGAAACTGGCTCCTTAATCTTATTTCCAGTTTAATGGTATCAAAATCTGTGGGCATAACATGGTTGCTAATAAAGGTACCCTTCGCATCATAAGAACGAAACCCACAACCACACATGCCTAATCTGGGGTTGCTGGTGAGCAATGAAACTTGTTTTTCAAACCTGTTCACATCGGACCAATCATCCCCATCATGCACGGTGACATAGACTCCTTCCGCATATTTGAGTAGAAAATCACAGATAGCCACCTTACCTCTGTTCACATCCGAGTGTAATCTGCGAATTCTACTATCCTCGTAAGCATCTATAATTTGTCGAGTTGAATCCACTGACCCATCGTCCGCTACCAGTACCTCAAAATCTTTAAAAGTTTGATTCAAAATACTCTCCAAGGCCTCGGACACATAGGCCTCAGCATTATAAACAGGTAATAGAACCGACAGTACAGGATGTTTAGGTGCGTCCATAAACAATCTAAGCTACTTGCTTTTGTCTGGAGTGTCTACGCTTTCGCAACCTCCCAATCAACACCAAAAATGACGTATAAAATGGCAGAAGTGGAATTTTATACCTGGCCAAGGTGCCGAAATTGGAGGTGGAGACCCCTACTGCGAAGGCAAAAACGAAGCTAAAAACAAAACAAAAAACGATCACAGGATCCTGAAAAATATCCCTGATTTTCACTCCTTTCACGAACATATAGATGGTCATAAGTAGCAAGGCAGCACTCTCCAACGCTGATATCAACATCAAAGGATTGGACACTTCCCATAAATAAGGCCTGAATAAACTCACATTGATAGCTGCCGGAGCCACCCTGAACATGCTTCCCCAGGACCCATCCAACATCCCTATATCATACCCGGAACCCGCATCCTTTCCCCAGCCATACCTGATGTCGTAGGATGTTATTGCGGCTGTCTCTGCTATATTGTCAATGGCATACTTACTGTTGTCCTCTCCTATTTGAAGAATAACATAATAGCCAATCCCAGCAATGACCACCGCCATAACCGGCGCTACCAAAAGCTTGAAAACAAAGTGAAATTTGCGTACTACATTCAGATAGTAAGAGATCCCTATTGCTGCCACAAATGCCATAAGGATGTAAACTTTGATAGAATAGATCAGAAGACAGGCTAAGAGCAGAATGGTTATGTTTGAAAAAGAAAAACCCTTCCTGAGGATTTTCAAATAGGCAAAGGCTGCCCACCCGAGGGCACCAAATGTAAGCGTGTCCTTTAGGATGCCAGAGCCCCAGAAAAAGATAGATGGGATGAACAAAACGCAAATTGCCAGCCACTTATACTGTGCAGGATATCTCTCGGTCATCGCCATATAAAAGGCCCACGATCCGGAAAAGCTGAATGCTGCAAATAGTATGGCCACAGCGGAGTAGGTATTGAAAGTAAATAATCCCAACCAACCTGCAATCCTCACAACAAAATAGGAATGGTCGTCGCGAAAATACCATATGTGACTGGAGTACTCATAGATATCTCCTTCGTGCACATTTTCCGCAAAAATCATTTTGAAAGCGATCATGGGATCATCTAAAAAGGCTTCCCATATCCATCTACTCCCATGTGTGAAATAGTTAAATGTGTCCCCGCCACCATAGTAAAATTGGTAAATTGAGCCCAGGGCTATCGCGCCAAAAAAACGCACCAGAAGTCCGGGGATGAAATAGGGTCTGAGCTGCCTGTTAGTCACAAATGGCCTGATCTGATAAGCCAGCAACAGCAGGACGAAAAAATAAACAGGTGTGATTAAAAGGTCTCTTAATACCATACAGAAGATGACCCCAATAGGGATGAAAATCTACTTTGCTCAAACATGATTCAAAAATATGAAGAATTTATATCAGACAATTTCATTCCCAATCACATCTTCATTGGTTCTTGACAGATAGGTATTGGTCCATTTGATCTGAGAGTCCAGGATTTCCTCCAATCCCAACCTGGGTACCCATTGTAATTTCGTCATTGCATGTGTGTTATCCGAAAAAATACACGGAATATCCCCGATACGTCTGTTTCTATATTCAAATCTCACACCCGCTAAGCGACGCTTGAGGGCCTCAGCCACTTCTAAAACCGTCATTCCATTACCCGAACCAACATTAATTACCTCCACCTGATCGGTATCCGTGGTGGAGAGTGCCTGAATGTGAGCCTCTGCCAGATCCTGGATGTGAATAAAATCTCGGACACACGTACCATCTCGCGTATCATAGTCTTCTCCATAAATCTCAATAAGCTCACCTTTCATGGCTTTCCAGACAATCTTGGGTATAAATCCGCTCTCCTCAGACGGGGTCTCGCCCAGTTCTCCTGTGTGGTCACTGCCTGCCGGGTTAAAGTATCTCAATATGATGCAATTAATATCCAAACCTGCGGAAAAGTCTCTGACAATTTCCTCACCAATTTTCTTGGTGTTGGAATAGGATGACGCCTGCCTATCTGCAACTGGTGATTGCTCATCAACCGGAAATTCTGCCTCCGCTCCGTATACAGAACAGCTGGACGAGAAAACCAATTTTGGAACTTTGAATTCATGGCAATACTTAAGCACATTCGTCAACGAAATGATATTGTTTTCATAATACTTAAGCGGATACTTCAAGGATTGAGGAATTGATTTCAGCGCGGCAAGGTGAATCAATCCGTAGAATTCATGTTCCTCAAAAACCACCCTCAAAGCTTCAGAAGCTAATAAATTGATGTTATAATTTTTGTAGCGTTTACCAGTCAAATTCTGCACTTGATCCGGTATAGTGGATGATGAGTTGCAAAAATTATCAATCGAAACAGGCTCAAACTTATCTCCTCGCAACATTTCCAAAGCAATTTGCGACCCGATATACCCACAGCCTCCCGTTATAAGCACCTTCTTTTTCACTACTTTCCTTATAGTTTCAATCCCAATGATAGTAATAAAACGAGAGGTTCTGAGTAGATCCTACAAAAGCCTTCCGCTAATCTTCATATAAAATCAAATTAAAAGGTGTTTTTTTGCCTCGTATGGGCCAATTGAATGTATTAATACTCGCACCCTACCCTCAAAAAGCCGCCCCTTCGCAGCGCTTTCGGTTTGAGCATTTTTTCAAATTTATGGAAGAAATGAAGTTGACTTATGACTTTAGCTCTTTTCTTTCTGAAAAGGCCTGGGCCATGGCTTATCAGCGGGGTAACTTCATCCATAAGGCATTTTATGTATTCAGGGGATACTTATCCAGACTAATAACCCTCTTCACATTAAACAGGTATGATTTCATTTTTATCCATCGGGAGCTCACACCCTTCGGTCCGCCAGTATTCGAATGGCTCATTGCCCGGGTATTTAGAAAAAAAGTGATCTACGACTTTGATGACGCCATCTGGATGGCCGACCAGCGTCAGGAAAACTTCCTTTGGAAAACCCTGAAATGGCGATCAAAAGTAGCCTCAATCTGCAAATGGAGCTGGAAAGTATCGGTTGGAAATCAATACCTCGGCAGGTTTGCCAGCCAATATTGCAATAACGTGGTACTCATGCCCACCATCGTGGATACTTCGGTTCACACTCCTCCATCTCATCAAGAGCGTCCAATGCCAGTCATTGGGTGGACCGGTTCACACTCAACCCTCTTTTATCTGGAAACAATTCTTCCTGCCCTGACCTTGCTACAGGAGCGGTTCGAATTTGAGTTTTTGGTAATTGCCAACAAAAATCCCAATCTACCCCTCAAACACTTTCGCTTTGTCCCCTGGAAAGAAGAAACGGAGATTGAAGACCTGAGTCTGATAGATATAGGTGTGATGCCTCTGGAAGACACCGAATGGTCAAAAGGGAAATGTGGATTTAAACTGATCCAGTACCTCTCACTGGGTGTACCGGCGGTCGCCAGCCCTGTGGGTGTAAATAACGAAATTATTCAGGAAGATTTGAATGGATACTTTGCCAGTAGCACGGAAGAGTGGGTATCCAGACTTTCAATTTTGCTTCGAGACCATCAAAAAAGAACGGCTTTAGGAAACAAGGGCCGATTATTGATTGAGGAGAAGTATTCTGTGAATAGTCAGAAGCTAACCTTCTTCAACCTATTCCGCGGGGCTTAAGCTCCTCCAAAGCCACGAAGGGCTCTGAAGTCTCCGAATCGTAAGCATCCAGCCGTACAGGAAGGGCTCCAAATGTGTCCAACGCATTGTCTGTATCCAGGACCTCCCCTGTAATCAGATAAAAATCCTCTGTCTGACTCATTCGTCCCAGTTCATTTTTAGTTGCCAGTTTTTCATGGATCTTCTCAAACCCCCGCTCACCGCCAAACCTCACTTGAATCAAAGGTGCACAGGCGCTTACCAAATCCACTACTTTAACTGACCGAAGCTTAGGAATCATAATAGTACCTCCAAAATCCCTGGCCATCTGGGCATGGATCAAATTGCGGGCATTATCCAATGAATCCACAAAACGGGTCAGCTCTTCGCTATATAAAGTGATGGTCTCACCGGAATCTAACTTTGATAGCTTATCCACTATGGAACCGGGAGAGCCTATCAGGTTGCCAAATCGAATGACCGAAGCTCGAAGCTCCGAACCATTGGACTTCAGCACCAACCGCTCTCCTGCTTGCTTGGAGTTGCCATAGACAGAAACAGGCTCCACTGCCTTGTCGGTAGAAATGAAGATGAGTTGTCCCACTCCCGTGCGTCGGGCCGCATGAATCACATTTTCGGTGCCCAAAACATTGGTCTTGTAGCATTCCGTTGGATTATCCTCACAGGTCCCCACCTGCTTCATAGCTGCGGCGTGTATCACCACATCCACCCCTTTGCAGGCTTCGGCCAATCTGTCCTCATCGCGCACATCCCCGATCACAAAATCCACCCTATTTACAAGGTTTCCTAATTGAAGTTTGAGATTAAAGTGCTTCAACTCATCTCTGGAAAAGGCCACAATGTGCGTCCCTTCATGCCTGAGCAACTCCCTAACCAGAAATGAGCCCAAATATCCTGCGCCTCCGGTGATCAATATTTTTTTATCTGAATGGTCTTCCATTGTCTAGAGTTGCTTAAGCTTCATTTTAGCCTCCTTATTGGCGGAATGACTCCTACTGGTAAGCTTTCTCACCTGCTTATAATACGCTTTAGCGGCCTCACTATCTCCTTCTTTTTCTGCTATCCTACCCAAATGTAACACCGCATAAATGTAGTAGCCCATGTCAGTAGCATCAGCCGCCTCTCCATACTCCATGGCTAGTTTAAAGTATTTCTTGGCATCCTCAAAATTGCGGTGAATTTCATTCATATGGCCCAGGAAAAAGGAAGCATACCTACCCGAATTGTATTCATACCCAGCCTGAGCACTGTCTATCCTGTTCAAAATGGATTTGCACTCTTTGGTGGCTTCTCCGTAGTTGCCCGATTGATAAAGGAGCCGTGTGTAAAATCTGTGAAAATAAGCATTGCCCGGAAAGGTTTTATGAAGGTACCCGGCCAACTGCATCGATCCCTGAATGTCATTTTCTTCATAATACGAGATCCGCATCAAATAATATTGTGCCTCAGTGCGGGTATAAAACGCATTGCGGGCCACGATTTTTAGCTGCTCGATTCCCTTTTCTTTATCACCATCCGGAAAAATAGCCATAACAGGCTTCAGGAAAGGATAATTTTCCGGCACCCACTCCCTGTAATAGTTAAACAGCGCATCCCCAAACAACAACTCCGGGCTCAGGTCGCCATTGCCCTTGCATTCCTCCAGATACTTCAGGGCATTCTTCCCGGCGTAGGCCGCCTTACCCCATTCTCTTCTTTCTGAATACAATCTCCCCTGAAAAGCATAGGTGGCTGCCAGCATAAAAGCCCCCTCTACCTTATTCAGGTCTTTGTACAGCCGCTCCGCCAGCATCATGGACGTGTCCATATAGGCATGAAAGGTCTTATCGTACTCCTCATTGTTGAAATTGGGAAGGATACGCCACCAGTAGTTTAGGCCCATGAGAAAATATGGCAGCGGATGCCAGCCATATTCCTTTCTCAGGTAATTAAAGTGGGACATGGATCGCTCAAAGCGAAAATTGTACATATCGTTGATTGCCTCAGTGGATTCCATCTGAATGAACGGATTGGCTAGTATGCTATAGTTGCTATCTATGGGTATTTTGGCAGTGAACTGCGCACGGGCACTATTCATCCAGGTGACACAACAGACAAAAATCAGGAGTTTCTTCATGTGGTAATCCTTTAGCAAGGAGCTAGTAGGCAACTATTGTTCCAAACGGAGCAAGGCTTATGAATTTTCATACGAAATTAGCGCCAATGAACGGGTTAAATAAGTATCGCCAACGATTTTTAGACGACTGGTATAACATAGACGGAAAAGCCTTCTTCTTCGTTTTATGTCTGCTCTACTTTGCCGCCTTTCTCATCAAAAGGATGTTCATCATTGATGGCATTGCGGCTTTTGAAATCCTGCAAGACCGTGGTGAAATGTGGATCATGGATGTCTTCTTCGGACTACAGTACCTTTCTGTACCGATCTTTATTGCCTGGAAATTTACCCTCACATCCTTCCTGCTATGGGTGGGTTGCTTTCTCTTTGGCTACAGGGTCACTTATGCCCAGCTCTGGAAAATGGTGATGATCATGGAGTTGGTTTTTATTGTCCCTGAGTTATTAAAAGTAGTCTGGTTCTCTGTGTTTGAAACCGATCCTACCTACCATGACTTTGTGGCTTACTATCCAATGAGCCTTATTAATTTCTTCAACTACGAACACCTGAATCCGCGCTGGATCTACCCCCTTAAGGCATTAAATCTCTTCGAAATGCTCTACTGGACAATGCTCATAGCTGGTATTTATTGGTTGAGCAATAAAAAATTGAAAATTTCGATTTTCATTACACTTAGCTCATATGTGCTCTTTTTCTTCCTTTGGATAATCTATTACCTGATTGTCTACAAGTGAATCCCGCGCCCTGATCGTCCGGACCCAACACCCCTACTTTTTAACAAAATTTATAGGTAAAGAAGGAATCAAAAATTCCATTTGGGAGTAAATAAGCTTTATAATCGCCTATATAAAGAATCGAATCCTCAGACATTATACCGCATTATTACTAATTTCGCCAAGTTGACTCAAAAGAATCATGATGGGATATCAAAAGACTAACGTAATAGCCGGATGGGCTACTTTTATCATTTCAATGGTGGTCTACACCTTGACAGTAGAGCCCACCGCCAGTTTCTGGGACTGTGGTGAGTTCATTGCCTGTTCTTACAAGCTGGAAGTGCCTCACCCTCCGGGAGCTCCATTTTTCCTTTTGGTAGGCAGGTTATTTTCCCTTCTGGCACTGGGTGATGTCACTCAGGTAGCCTTTTGGATCAATATGCTCAGCGTGATGAGTAGTGCATTCTCCATCTTGTTCCTTTTTTGGTCCATCACTCACCTGGTGAAGAGGGTACTGAAAATCAAAAAAGGTGAAGAGACCACGGAACAAACCATCCTGATTATGAGCGCCGGCCTTGTAGGTGCTTTGTCTTGCACATTCTCTGACTCATTCTGGTTCAGTGCTGTAGAAGCCGAAGTATACGGTATGTCTGCATTTTTTACGGCCTTTGTGTTTTGGGCTATCCTCAAGTGGGAAAATATCGAGAACGATTCAGATGGCAACAAGTGGCTGATCCTGATCGCCTATATGATGGGCCTATCTATTGGCGTTCACTTGCTCAACCTCGTGACTATCCCTGCGATGGGATTGATCATTTACTTTAAGAACAACGAAAAGATTACCAAAAAGGGCATCATTCTTACCCTGGCTGCCGCTGGAGCAGCCATTCTGATTGTGATGCTGGGTGTGATCCCCGGCCTGCCTTCGGTAGCAGGCACACTGGAAATATTCTTTGTCAATGGTCTGGGCCTTCCATTTGGTTCCGGAGTTATCTTCTTTGGTACCGCATTTCTTGGTGGATTGGTTTACGGGATTTACTACTCCATCAAAAAACAGAAGCTTACACTTAATACCATTCTTCTTTGTTTCACCTTCATCATTATCGGTTACTCATCGTACACCATCGTACTCATACGCAGTACATATAACCCTCCGATAGATGAAAACAATCCAGAAGATGTGCTGTCTTTCGTATCCTATCTGAAAAGAGAGCAGTACGGCAGCAGACCGCTCTTCAAAGGACAGTACTATACTGCCGATATCGTGGATCAAAAGCAGGGAGATCCCACATACATGCGTGGTGAGGATAAGTACGAAATAAAAGACTACAAACTGGAGTATGTCTATAATCCCAAGCACACCACCATCCTGCCCAGGATGTACAGCAACACTGAAGCGCACAAGCAGCGCTATCGGGAGATCACCGGACTACAGCCCGACGAAAAACCAAGCTTCACCGATAACATCTACTTCATGCTCAACTATCAGGTGGGCACCATGTACATGAGGTATTTCCTGTGGAACTTCTCGGGGCGAAGCTCAGATATCCAGGATGCGAGTTGGGTAGGCCTCAACGGTGCTTTTGACACAGACCTCCCTGAGTTGCTCCAGGAAAACAAGGCTAGAAACATTTACTATTCTCTACCACTTTTGCTTGGCTTGTTGGGAATCTTTATTCAGTACAAAAAGGATAAAAAATATTTTTCGGTCACGCTGCTGCTCTTTTTCCTGACGGGAATAGCTTTGGTGCTTTACCTCAACTCCCCCCCGTCTGAGCCACGTGAGCGTGATTACATTTATTCGGGCTCCTATTATGTATTTGCTATTTGGATAGGTTTCGGAGTACTGGCCATTTACGACTTGCTTGGGGCCATTGTGAAAAACAAAAAACTTTTGGCTGTGCTGTCGTTACTATTAGGCCTTACCATACCTGGAGTGATGGCTAAAGAAAACTGGGATGACCATGACAGATCCAACAGGTATTTCTCAGTAGATGCAGCCAAAAACTACCTGGACTCCTGCGCACCCAATGCCATTTTGTTCACTGGTGGGGATAACGATACTTTCCCCCTCTGGTATGCTCAGGAAGTGGAGGGCTACAGAACTGACGTGCGAGTGATCGTACTGAGCTATTTTAATACCGACTGGTATGTGAGTCAGATGATGCGCCCGGCCTACGAGTCAACGCCACTGCCCTTTAGTCTTTCTCTGAAAAACTATCAGCAGGGCGGGCTCAATGACTACCTCCCTGTGATGGAAAATAAGAGCATCAAAGGAGCCATTAATGCCAATAGATTCCTGGACCTGATCAAGCAGGAGCACAAAGGTCTGCAGGTACCGCTGAGTACCGGGTCTTACTATAACTCTGTGCCTTCCAGACAGATGTTTCTAAACATCGACACTGCGAAGATCAAAGCACTGGGTGTAGTGCCAAAGAATCTGGAAAACAGAATTGTGGATAAAATGACCTGGAGTATCCAGGGAAGAGGACTGGAAAAGAACGATCTGGGTGTGATCGACCTCATGGTCAACTCCAACTGGGAGCGGCCGATCTATTTCAATACCACCTCTATGAATTCGCTGAATATGAACCTGAAACCTTATGTGGTTCAGGAGGGTATTGCCTATCGACTTTTGCCTGTGAAAAACCCCAATGCTCAGGAATATCAGGTGAACAACGACCTGATGTACGAAAACCTGATGGAGAAATATCACTGGAGGCAGCTCGATAATCCGGATGTGTACTACTCAGAAGATTATCGCAATTTCTGCCTGAATCACAGATCGGCTTTTAATACCCTTGCTATCTCACTAATGGAGGCTAATGATTATGACCGAGCGAAGGAAGTTCTGGTGAAATGTCTGGAGGTGATGCCCGATGAGTCGATTCCATTTGATTACTTCAATGTACAGCAGGTGGGTTTACTTCTGGAGGTAGGAGAAAATGACCTGGCCAACTATGTAGCAGAGGTCACCTCAAAAGACGCGGTAGAGATGCTGGACTACTATATCGAAAGAGGCATTTACAACCGTGCAGAGATCCAACAGAAACTCTATTCCCTGAATAACATCACCCGTGCCTATCGGGCAAATCGGATGAATGATGAGGCGGCGAAGTACGAGGAGATGTTCAACAAATACTATAAGTCATTTCAGAATAACTAAACTGAAAGGCAAAGGCAAGAACTGAAAAGGCCCCGCGAGTTTCACTCGCGGGGCCTTTTTTTCGCAATCCCGGTTAGCACTTCATTTTGACACACACTGACTAAGCTGACATCAACAACTTCCGGTAGTGAGTGCTACACCTACAGACCATACAATAGCTTATTAAAAGACTAAAAACGGCATGAATTGTTGCCCTAGAATCCGGCTACCCGGGCAGTCACCTATGCCCAGAAGTAGAACAAATGGATTGGGATCGAAACATTTAGACACAAAAAACCACCAACTCATTCAGCTTTGGTGGCATCTGTATGTTATTTAGAGATTCTAATTTTTCAAAAATCGATAAGCCTTTTTAAATCTTGAGACTTCATCTTTTACCACAAGGAAATAATATCCTGTAGCAAAATCTTTCACCGGAACCCGAAATCTACCATTCCCAATTTCCTCAGGGGTAATCTTAATTTCGTTGCCTATGATACTGTGCATCTCAAACTCTGTGTTCGTAAGGGTAGAATTAGAGATCTCCACTATCACATACTCCACGGCCGGGTTAGGGTAAATCTCAATCTTATTACTAATATCAAGAGGCTGGTTGTAGAAGTTAGTTTCGGCACTCACCACATTACCAGCACCACTCTGCGACCAGGCGGACAAACAGAGGAGACAGGCAAACGACGCTATGATGAGTTTATTGTGCATTATTACATACAAAGTACGCAAAAAAAATACCAAAGTTCCCGCATTGCCTCAAAATTTTTACATGAATTCTTCGTTAAGTCCGGTTTTTAACATCTTTTATCATGTCTTAAAAAAAACCACCCTAAAAATGTAATTTTTTGAATGCCGCAGGCAGATGTTCTATCAAATCTGATGCCATTAATGAAACCTCCCCCACCTTTATGGCAGCCTCATCTCCCGCCTGGCCATGCAGGTAAACTCCTGAGCGCAGCGCTTCAAATGGCGCCAGCCCCTGCGCGAGCAAAGCTGCCACAATTCCCGTTAGCACATCACCGCTTCCGGCTGTCGCCATTCCGGGGTTACCTGTTGGATTAAAGTATATGGATCCGCGTGAGTTGCAGACTGCAGAATAGGCTCCCTTCAGCACCACGTTCAATTGATAAGTAGTGGCCAGCCAGCGGAGTTTTTCCAATTTTTCAAAGTCGCTTCTCCAGGCACCAACCAGTCTGGCAAACTCACCCGGATGTGGAGTAAGGATACTTTCTGGTGGTAAGGCACTTAACAGCTCCGGATTCTGAGCCAGGATATTAAGGGCATCCGCATCCAGTACCATAGGCTCCTTGGCATGGAGAATCAAATCAGCCAATGCCTTTTGGGTAAGAGAATTGGTGCCTATTCCGGGGCCCATCGCCAGCACATCCACATTGTCAGCCGGCACCACCTCCGTGATCACTTCGGTATGCTCATCTTCTATCACCATGGCTTCGGGTACGTTGACCTGAAGAATATTTAAACCGCAGCATGGAGTGTGTACATAAAGCAATCCACATCCGCTACGGAGGGCTGCTCTGGCGCTTAAAGTAGCCGCACCCATTTTTCCTTTGCTCCCAGCTATCAGAAGTAACCTGCCGGCACTTCCCTTGTGATCAAAAGTGGATCGTAATGGCAAGACCACATCATTTGGCTGAGTAAAAAATACATTGGTGTCACTCCCCTGTATAAAAGCGTCATCAAGTCCGATGTCCACGACATGCCACGTACCCACATACTTTCGCATTTCCGGAAGGAAAAAGATCAACTTGGGTGTCTGAAAAGAAATGGTACACGCGGCCTGTATGACCGCCCCATCCGTGAGCGGCTGGTCAGGGTAAAGACCGGAAGAGATATCAATCGCATACACAGCAGCTCCTGATTGATTAATTCGTTCGATCACACTGGCATACAAGCCTTTCACTGGCCGGGAAAGGCCGCTACCAAACAGCCCGTCTATGACCACAGCATTCTCGGGAATATTGGGAATTTGATCTTCACTCGCTATCTGACTAATCTCTGAGAGCACAGAAAGTCTTTCAAAATTCACCTTAAAATCCTCAGTGGCTTTATCCAGGTGACCTACAAAAAAGACACTGACATCATGTGCCTGCTGAATCAGCACCCTTGCTATGACCAAACCATCTCCTCCGTTGTTGCCGGTACCACAAAAAACCATCACCCGGCCGCCTCCCGGCACCAGCGTAGAGAATTTTCTCACAAATGCTCTGGAGGCACGCTCCATAAGATTAATGGAGGTGATCGGCTCATGATCAATGGTATATTGGTCGGCATCACGTATTTGCTGAGCTGAAAGGATGGGTATCATAGTAGACTAAGCTACACAAGAAAAGCCCTTACTTCAAGCCATACGATACAGAAACCCCAACACAAAAAGGCTTCACTGCTATAATCTCCCTGTCTTTGAATTTTGTCATGGAATATTTAAGGGCAGGAGTCACGTAGACTAATCCACGGTTACCCTCGAAAAGGAGTTTTCTCAACCCAAACTCCAGTAAATATTGATTGGGGGTTACCAGGGTGTGCTTCTCGCCACCATAGTCAAAGGTTGGCAATGAGCTGATGATTCTTTGATATTCCACAGAGGTAAACAAGGAATTGTAACGCGATGGAAAAGACCAAATGTTTTGGATTCGCATCCCCAAAGTAGACACTCGCTTTTGAATTTGCACTGCCTGGATTTCATAAACAGGAGTAACAAAATCCGATTCTACCACCACTGTTTGGGGTGTTGTACTCCTGACATTAAAGGAGAAATCCTGATTATAATAGTTAAACCCCATGCCCAGCCTGGTGGCAAAACGCACGGACCATTCCCGCTGCAGTCCCGCATGGAGTGAAAAGCCAATCCTGGAAGCTGAAAGCCCGAACGGGGCATCATAATCGCTTACATAAATGTCGTCATCAATATTTGGCTTGATTCTATTATACAAAAAGAAAGCTCCCCCTTCAAAGTATGGCGTGAACAGGCTTCTCTCCTTTTTGAAAATAACTTCATCTTCTTTGGGCAGGCTCATCCATCTGGGGCTAACTGGCTCTTCCCCAGCCTCCGCAGCTAGTTTTTCCAAAGCCAGGGTCTGAAAGATTTCCTGATCATGCTCATAATAACTCCCTTCATTCTTCCTCTCCGTTGGTGTCAGTGGTGTCTTTGAGGCATCATGCACTGTAGGAACAGAGAAAGGAGCAGTCTCTGGCACCATTCCCTCCTCCTCAGTCTCCTTCCAGAGGTGAGCGGTTTCCGGCTCAGACAATGAAGGTGTATTAAAGTCATCACCCGCCTGACTACTCAATCTGCTCTCATTCCCAAATGCCAATTCCGTCCGCTCTTTCACGGGGATATGCCCCACCATAAACAACGAAATCAGCATAAGAGCGGCTCCAAGGGCATGGAAAAACCGAACAAGCCATAGTTCACCGGAGCCAGGCGTATTGAGAATGGCATCGCGGAAACGAATCGGTGGATCAACGCGGTAGTCTCCTAGTCTATCCCTTATTTTATCTTCAAATGACTTGTTCATAGCGTGTAATTCCTAGTTCATTCAAATATCTTTTTAACACATGGCGAGCATGAGTGAGTTGGGATCTGCTGGTGCTTTCCGAAATTCCCAGTTCCTGAGCAATCTCTTTGTGGCTATAGCCATCGATCACACTCATATTGAAAATCACCCGGTAACCTTCTGCCAGGTTACTCACGGCTTCCAAAATGACCTCTGTGGAGAGTTTATCAATCAGATCGCTATAAAACTGGTCACTCAACTCATTTCCAGCTGACGAAATATCATGGTCATACCTGATCGCTCTGAGATGATCCAGGGCTGTGTTCACCGTAATTCTCTTGATCCACCCGGTTACTGCTTCTATGTTCTTCACCTTACCCAGGTTGTTGAATATTTTAACAAAAGCTTCCTGAAACACATCTGAAGCAGCTTCGTGGCTTTTCATATATCGGACACAAATGCCCATCACCAACGGGCTGAACTCATCGTAAAACCGCCCCTGGGCACGACGGTCTCCTTTCAATATTTCCTGGATCAGATGACTCACTTTATAACGTACGTAACCCGACATGAAACCATGTCGGGTCGTTTTCTATCTTAGCTATTGTCTCAATCAAAATTCTAACATCAGGGAAACATGTGCCGTATCACACACTCCTCCGGCACATATCTGGTAAAGAAGGGCCGTTTCCGTACTATCCGACCCGAAATCCTCTACATAGTATTCGATCATGTGCTCGGCATTAACAGAACTCACCCCTATCTCCGGCTCGATCAATATCGCTATGGCATATTCCGACGAACACGTAATGTCATTTTCAGCTACATCCAGGATATACGGATGGTCTCGTGTACCCAGCGAATCCTTTTTGATCGGAAGCTGATATTCGTCATAAATGGCTTCAAGGCATTGATCATCGGTTCTTCCTTCTATGATTATGGTGATTTGATTATCAAAAGTCTGATCCCCAAATGAGATACTATAGTCGATCACGTCAATAGAATCAGTTCCGGGATAATATCTGATGAGGCCATTATGAAGTACTTCTGCACTTCCTGACAATACGCTTTTCAGGTGAACTGTCCAGGTGAAGACATCACAGGCCGGACTGGGCGCATAGGGTAATACATCCAGGTAACTAAGAGAATCAGGCATCTCATAAGTCAGTGGATAGACCATGGAATCACAACCCGAAGAAGCTATGGTCACCTCAATATTCACCTGGCCAAGGGAATAAAATTCCGCTCCTTCATTATCTATCAGTGTCAACTCATACATAAACTGCTCCTGCCCCACAAAATCAACATCGGGAGTGTATCGATAGGTAAATAATTCAACCTGACTGAGCGTGCCATGTGTTGGCTCCGCCAGGAAGTCAATTACGGCCCCGGAAGTGCTCTCCACACAATATCCATCGTTAGCTATGGGGTAGATGATCAATGAAGAATTTTTGGATACGGAGTAATAGTCACTCAATGCTCCGTTGAAGCAAGGCAGGCTATCCGCCGAAGTAGCCATGGTGATCAGCAAACTATCGGTATCAATAGGCTGCCCTGATCTATTAATGAGCTGAATGGATACCACATCCTGCCCCTGGGTGAAGTCACTGTTTGGGATGTATTGTAAAATAGCCTGGTCCGAAATGGTGGCACTCCCTTTGATAGGAGCCGCACCAATGCTAAACCTGACAGCCTCGGATGAACGGATGGTCTTTTTCAGGTCTATAAAAACAGGGGTATTGGGCAGTGCAGAAATACCTTCCACCAGTACGAGCTCCTCCTCTCCTTTGGGGGCCACATCCTCCTGAAAGGCATCGCATGAAGCCAGCAAAATGCTCGCAATCAGTATTTGAAATGTTTGATTTTTCCAGGTCATAGCAACATCGATTTGATACTAAGACTGAAGGTGACTCAAAAACGCTGCAAGCGTTGAAAAAAATTATCTACCTATCTACCTCGCCCATGACAAAATCCAGAGAGCCCACGATAGCAATAAGATCTGCGAGCATATAGCCCCGACTGATCTCGGGAAGTACAGACAGGTTTGTGAAGCAACAGGAGCGTGCCTTGCAACGCAAGGCCTGGTCACTTCTTCCATCAGTACGGAAAAAGAAACCCAGCTCACCCTTTGGGTTTTCCGCACGAATGTAAAAATCCTGTGCTTTGGGCCGGATCTTTTTGGGGACCATCTCCCGTGGATCAAACTCCCGGGTACGCTTGTGATCTGATGTCAACTGGACCAGACACTGATCAATGATCTTCACCGATTCCTCGCATTCGCGAAAGCGTACCCAGTTTCTGTCCCAGCAATCACCCACTTCCCCCACACGTCCTTCTCCTATGGGTATTTCAAAGTCCAACTCCGGATACACACTGTAACCATCCACCCGTCTGAGATCAAACTTAAGACCCGAGCCGCGTAACATTGGCCCTGTTACCCCATAGTTGATCGCCAGGTCAAGTGGGAGTGTACCCACATTGGCCGTACGATCGATGAATATTTTATTGGAAATTAAGAGCTTTTCGAGATCCAGAAGTTTGGGTTTCAGGTACTTTGAAAAACTGATGCATCGCTCCTCAAAGCCCACCGGCAAGTCATAGAACAACCCACCAATCCAAACGTAATTATATAGCATACGGGCACCCGAAGCCCATTCCAGTAGTCTGAGGATATGCTCACGATCGCGCATCATCCAGAGAAAGGGGGTGAAAGCTCCAATATCCATCCCGTAGGTACCAATGGCTACAAAATGTGACGCCAGCCTGTTGAGTTCAGCCACCAACACCCGGATGTATTCCACGCGCTTAGGTATTTTCTCAGAAATACCGAGCATGCGCTCCACACCCATGGCATAGGCATGTTCTGAGTTCATAGCTGCCACATAGTCCAGCCGATCCACATAGGGAATCACCTGGTTGAAGGGAACCGACTCAGCATGCTTCTCAAAACACCTGTGCAGGTATCCCGGGTGAGGCACCACGTCTTTCACCATTTCACCATCGGTAATCACCTCCAGCCGGAGTACACCGTGCGTAGAGGGATGCTGAGGCCCCAGGTTGATCAGCATTTCCTCCTTCTTCAGACTTTCAGCAGTATAAACTGAAGGTTCTGAGTTTTTCAGATGATCCGGGTCGTATGTGTATTGAATGTTCAAATGAATATCGGAATGAGGTTAATCGAAAGTTTTGCTATTACAGGATCTAATTTGGCGCTTCTTTTCTATCGTACTTCACCGTCATGCCATGATACTTTTCCTGCTCCGTATAATCCTTCCTCAGGGGATGACCTTCCCAATCCTTGGGCAAAAGAATTCTCCTCAAATCCGGGTGATTATTGAAATGAATGCCTAATAAGTCATAAGCCTCCCGTTCGTGCCAGTTGGCCGTTTTCCAAATATCTGAAACTGTATCAACCTGTGGGTTCGCTCTCTCCACAGATACCTTGAGCATCAGATGAAGATCATACGGGATGCTATACAGGTTGTAAATCACTTCCATGGTACCCGTTTCCGGTCCATTATCAAGGCCAGTAAGGCACGAAAGCGAATCGAAATAAGTCTTCTCACCAGCATGTAGCCAGGCACAAACTTCATGAATGGCCTCCGGAGCAACGAGCAAGGCCTGCGGTGTGGCATTCAAGTCTTCACCAAGGATAGCCTCAGGAAATTGGTTGGAAACAAGTTGTTTAAGTTCTTGAAAGGTCATGATGCGGCAGCTTTGCTCCTTTTCTCCATTAGTTTTTTCAAAGCCTCCGGCTTCATCAGCGACTCACCTCTGATCTTCTCCTGCAGCTTCATGAATCCACCAATGAGTGCCTCTGGCCTGGGCGGACATCCTGGTACGTATACATCCACAGGGATAATTTTATCTACGCCCTTCACCACATGATACCCATGCTCCCAATAGGGGCCCCCGCAATTAGAGCAGCTACCCATGGAAATGACATACCGTGGCTCAGCCATCTGCTCATATAGCCTCCTGACCCGGTCGGCCATTTTAAAAGTAACTGTACCAGCTACTACCATCACATCTGACTGACGGGGAGAAGCCCGTGGCAACACACCGAAACGGTCCATATCATAACCCGAAGCATAGGCTCCCATCATTTCTATGGCACAGCAGGCCAGACCAAATCCCATCGGCCAAATACTGGAAAGCCTCGCCCAATTAAGCAGGTCATCTGCCTTGGTCACGATAATCCCTCCCTGTCCAAACTGCTGATCAAGTAGTCCCATCCTGCTTCCTTACTTTATATTCTTTTTGATTGATGTGCGCGTATGCTTTTAGGGGTATTTTCGATTTGAACGCTCGGGATTCAGCCTTTGGCTTCACCCAATCGAGCATCCCATTGGCCCACACATAAATGAGTCCCAAAAATAAAATCCCTATAAAGATGAACGTTTCCGTGAGCGAAAACACGCCCCAAAGCCCACCGGTTTCAGCATTCATCTCTGGGTCTGCAAAAACAGTGGCCCAGGGAAATAAAAAAACCAACTCTGTTTCGAAAAGCAGAAAAATAAGGGCAACCACGTAAAAGCGTATATTAAAAATACTCCAGGCTGACCTCACGGGATCCTCTCCCGACTCGTAAGTCGTTTCCTTCTCCGCATTAGGGCGGACAGGGCGCAATGCTTTTCCCACCAGCAGGGTGGTGATAATAAATCCCACACCCCCGATGATAAACAATAACGCAACTCCAAACCCTGAAATCTCTAACATCCCTGAAAATTACACAATGATTAGAATTTTAAAGGGTCGAAATGCTTGAAGTGTCCGTTCATCCTGATTTTTTCTTTGGCCTTTTCCGCTCTTTCCAATGCAGGTATCAGGTGCTCCAGGTGATTAATCACATAAGATTGTCGCTCACTTTCGGATTTCATCTTCAGCAATTGATACTCCTCTTCCGGCTTCATCCCTATTTTATGAATGACATCATACATTACCGCAGACTCACCCAGGCTTATTTCTTCTTCCATATGCAGCCACGCAAAAAGTTCCTTGCACAACTCCGTGATTTTAAGGGCTTTCGCGGAATCGGCATCATCAATGCCTTCGACCAACTCCACAGGACCACCTGCATATTGCTTGGTGTCCCATGGGTTTTGGAAATCCAATACTTTAAAAACCCTGAGTCCTGCCGTCTTAATGTCCATTCTGCCGTCTTCATATAATCTGGATACCTCCACGATCTTCACCTCCGTGCCATACTCTATCCTGGTTTCGACATATGAGGGAATCCCAAACGTGGTTTTGGTCAACAGGCAGTCATTGATCAACTGCTTATACCGGGGTTCAAAAATATGAAGGCTGAGCTCCTCACCCGGAAATACCACCAGGTTCAACGGAAACAGAGGAATATCTTTCACCATATCTACACAACGCCCGAGTAATCGGAGAGTTTTGAATAAATTTTAAAAAATTGTTGACCTTAGCCAAACATCCCAGATTTGAACCCGATGAACAAAATACGCATCAATCAAGGCCGCATTTTACCATGGCAATTCAGGGTGGTCGGCACGCTCATCGTGCTTGGCTCGATGGCCTTCGCTCTACTTCGGCTTTCTGAATTCCCGGCAATAATCATCTGTATTGCTATTTCATTCCTGATCCCCGCCATGTGGTCAGCCTATTACATTCTGGAAATTGATCCGGAACAGAAAACCATCTCAGAAATCAGCTGGATACTTAGTTACAAAAATGGGAAAACCAAACCCTTTCGGGAAGTTGAAAAAATCTTTGTCAATGAAACCAAAAAAGCCCAACAAATGACCTCCTGGGCAGGTCAGGTGAGAACCTCCAAATTTCAGGAGTATATGGCCTTTCTCAAACTAACAGACGGAGACAAATACTTTCTGATCAGCGATCAGGACCCGGACAAGCTCCTCAAACGGTTAGCGCCCATTTCGGAAAAGCTGGGCTGTGACATCTTTAAGAACTATGAAAAAACATAGACGCATCAATGCGCCTATGTCAATGATCATTTCTTAAGTGGCCCATACCTTGCCATTGCCCGTCTCGCTCAAAGGAGAGCAGCCATGGTACTCCACTGGGATAGCCTGATACTGCAAGGCCTCAGTAGTTCCATATTCTGTGGTATAATAACCCACGATGGTCAACTCCTTGATGGACCAGAAGAAAGGGCGACCCTTTCCTCTTTCCAGATTTTTAATCCCGGCATTCTGTGTTTTAAGGAATTCAGTTTGTTTTTCTGGAGCCAGCGCTATGAAAGAATCCCCCATCTGTGACTTACAGTCACTTTCAAACTGATCAAGTCCTTTGACAAACCACTCTCGTGCTCCCTGGTCATAAACCACGCTCACCATTTCCTCAATGAAGCCCGGCACGCCCAGGGACTTGGCACCTGGTGTATCAGTCTCCGGCAAAATACCCTCCGAGATCTGCATCACTAACCTCGCCTGATCTTCTGAGAAAAATGTGGGTGTCCAGGTAAGTTCTGGTTTAGGCGTGCAGCCATTCAAAATTCCTGCTACTGTAGGCACGCTTAAAACACCTCCCATTATCCAGGCGGTACGTCTCAGCGCTTCTCTTCTTTTAATATTTTCCATGATCAGAGGTTTCCTTTCTTCAATTCATTTACTGCAAAATCTGCTGCCCTGGCCGTGAGGGCCATGTAAGTGAGCGATGGATTCTGACATGCAGAAGACGTCATACAAGCACCGTCCGTCACAAACACGTTCTTCACCTCATGCACCTGATTCCACTTATTCAGCACTGAGGTCTTTGGGTCCCTCCCCATGCGGGCAGTTCCCATTTCGTGTATACCCAAGCCTGGCCCGCCTATGTTATCATACGTGCTCACATTTTTCAGACCTGCTTTTTCCAGCATTTCTGCGGCTGAAGATTGCATGTCTTTTCGCATGGCTAGCTCATTGTCTTTAAACTCACAGTCGAAAATGAAAGTGGCCATTCCGTGTTTATCCAGCTTATCCGGATTCAGGGTCACTTTATTCTCATGGTATGGAAGCATTTCACCAAAGCCCATCAGTCCCATTCTCCATTTTCCAGGTGTCTGAATGTCATCTTTCAGCTCTTCTCCAATACCCAGCTCGGCAATGGAAGACCTCCATGACTCGCGGCTGGCGCCACCCTGATAGCCATACCCCCTGATAAAATCAGGATGCTTTTCATTGACGTTTCTAAATCGGGGAACGTAGATTCCGTTTGGCCTTCTGCCAGAATAATACATATCCTCAAAGCCATCAAATTCACCTTCTGCACCAGCTTTGAAGTGGTGATCCATCAGGTTGTGACCGAGCTCGCCCGATTGATTACCCATTCCCTCGGGAAAGTATTCGCTGGTGGAGTTCATCAGTATGTAGGTAGATCCCAGCGCCGAGGCATTGAGAAAAACGATCTTAGCATAGTACTCCTGCACCTCTCCGGTTTCCGCATCTTTCACTCGCACACCAGAGGCTTTTCGTGTTTCGGGATCATAAAGCACTTCCATTACGATAGATTGGGGACGTAAAGTCATGTTACCAGTGGCCATAGCGGCCGGCAAAGTACTGGACTGGCTACTGAAATATCCTCCGAAAGGACAACCTCTCATGCACAGGTTTCTATAGTGACAGTGCGCCCGACCATTGTGATTTTGGGTGATATTGGCCACCCGGCCGATCGTCAGCAGGCGGTCTTCAAAGTTTTTTGAAATACTATCTCTTACATGCTCCTCCAGACAGTTGAACTCCATGGGAGGTAGAAACTTACCATCGGGCAACTGAGGAATGCCTTCATTGCGACCACTCACCCCTATATGTGACTCCACATAATCATACCATGGTGCCACATCTTTGTATCTGATGGGCCAGTCTACGGCTATTCCTTCTTTCCCGTTCGCCTCAAAATCCATTTCACTCAACCTGTAGGACTGTCTGCCCCACAGCAGAGATCTCCCTCCAACGTGGTATCCACGGATCCAGTCAAATCGCTTGACCTCAGTGTAGGGGTGTTCTGTGTCTTTCACCCACCAGTGCTTGGTAGACTCCTTGATGGTGTACCCAGTTCTTAGCTGAACATCATAATCTTTCCTCTCCTCTGCAGGAACCTGATCGTCATGGGGTAGTTCCCATGGATTCAGGTTCATGGTGGGGTAATCCTTGATGTGTTTCACATCCCGTCCCCGTTCCAGTACCAGGGTTTTCAGGCCCTTTTCGGTTAATTCTTTAGCGGCCCAGCCTCCACTGATGCCTGTGCCTACCACTATTGCATCGTAGGTGTTTTCCGCTTTTGCTTTATTATTAAAATTCATTGATCTTAATTTGTGAACAATCGAAACTAAACAATCTGAGGCCAAATCTTAAATGGCTTTTTGATGTATTTTTAATGAAAACGTTTTCTTTTAACAAAACGGTCAAAATAAAGACATAACATACCCTCTTTGAACACATGAAAATATCCAGAAAAAAAGCACTCAAAAACATGGCCGGCCTATCAGCCCTTGGATTTATCGGATTCCCTGAGTTTGGTCATTCACAAAGCATTAATGAAATGAAAGGAAAAATCAATCACTCGGTATGTCGCTGGCCATACGGCAAAAAAACGCTGGAAGAACTCTGTGAAACTGCGAAAGAAATAGGAATCTCATCCATAGAATTGCTCAACCCTGATGAATGGCCGATCATCCAAAAATACGGACTTACCTGCGCCATGGCCAATTGTGTCCCCCTGAGCCTTACAGATGGCTTCAATGACCCCAGGCTACATGACCAGCTGAAAAAAGATTATTTCGACCTGATCCCCAAAGTGGCCGACGCTGGATTAAAGAATATTATTTGTTTTTCCGGCAACAGAAATGGCAAAGCGGATGACCTGGGGATAGAAAACTGCGCCGTAGGTCTGGAGCCCGTGGTAAAGAAAGCCCAGGAGTACGGCATTACCATCTGCATGGAACTCCTCAACTCCAAAGTCAATCACCCCGACTATCAATGTGACCATACTGAGTGGGGAGCCGGACTTTGTGAAAAACTGGGGCTTGAAAACTTTAAACTACTCTACGATATCTATCACATGCAGATTATGGAAGGAGACATCATCGCCACGATACAGAAGTATCATCCATACATCGCGCATTATCACACCGGAGGGGTACCCGGCCGAAATGAAATTGATGAAACACAGGAACTTAATTACAAAGCCATCATGGAAGCCATTGTTGCCACAGGTTTTACAGGATATGTGGCTCAGGAGTTTATCCCTAAAAATGAAGATGTGTTTGCCTCCCTGGCACAGGGTGTACGCATTTGTGATGTCTAATCTGTAGCCACGGGCAGGTCCGAATGCTGACCCCATTCACTCCAGGAGCCATCATAGACTGAGAGATTTTGATAACCGGAGAGATGTGCGCCCAGCGCAAGAATGCAGGCGGTAAGCCCGGATCCGCAAGAGAGGGTAACCTGCTGACTTTTAATTTCCAGGTTTTCAAAAAGCACCTTAAGTTCTGGCAGCGGAAGGAGCTTTCGCTCTCTGATCAGCTCTGTAAAGGGGAGATTGAGGGAGTTCGGAATATGTCCGCCTCTCAATCCCCTGCGAGGCTCAGGAGCGGTCCCGTGAAAGCGGCCAGCGGATCGTGCATCGATCAGACATTCTGCCTCATTTCCGATAGCTGCCAATACCTCACCAGCAGTCCTGAAAAACCCTGACTGAGGGTTAGCCATGAAATCACCTTTCATGACATCAGCATTTCGCATGGGTTCTGTAGGAAGACCAGTGGCCTTCCATTCTGGCAATCCACCGTTCAATACGGCCACATGTTTGTGACCCATGGCCCGAAACATCCACCATGCCCTGGGAGCAGCGTACACTCCCAAATAGTCGTAAATAACAATGATGCTGTCCTGATTAATTCCAAGTTTCTGTGCTTCACGGGTAAATACCTCCGCTGAGCACATCATGTGGGGAAGATCTGAAGACGTATCAGAAAACCGACCATTGATGTCAAAAAACCTGGCTCCGGGAATCTGTATTCCGACAAGGTCAGGATCCACCTCACCCTGAACAGGCGGGATGCTGGCATCCAATACAATCACCTCTGGATGGTGAATTCGTTCAGCCAGCCAATTGACTGAAACCAGTGCGGTGGGCAAGTCGAGCGAATTCCTATCCATGGATTTTAATTTTTATTATTTCAACCGGTCAAGAATGGCATTGAACGTAGCACTTGGCCTCATGGCTTGAGCAGTGAGTTCTTCACTAGGCTTGTAATAGCCATCAATATTTACCGGTGCTCCCTGAGCGGCAAGCAATTCTGCATTGATCGCGGATTCCTTCTCTTTCAATTCTTTGGCCACTCCGGAGAAGAGGTCCCTGAGGGCTGCATCATTGTCCTGCGCTGCCAGTGCTTCTGCCCAATACATCGCCAGGTAAAAATGACTGCCTCTGTTGTCCAGTTCATTCACACTTCTGGATGGTGATTTATTCTCCTCCAAAAACTTACCAGTAGCCGCATCCAAGGCGTCAGCCAACACTTGAGCACGAGGATTGCTATCGGCAATACTCAGGTGCTCCAAAGACGCTGCCAAAGCCAAAAACTCTCCGAGCGAATCCCATCTGAGATGACCTTCCTCTACAAACTGCTGCACGTGCTTGGGTGCTGATCCCCCTGCGCCAGTCTCGAACAATCCACCACCATTCATCAATGGCACTATGGAGAGCATTTTGGCGCTGGTACCCACCTCCAATATCGGGAAGAGGTCCGTCAGGTAATCACGCAGCACATTGCCAGTGACAGAAATAGTATCCAGCCCTTTTCTGATTCGCTCCACCGTAAACCTGGTAGCCTCTACCGGAGACATGATGTGAATTTCCAGGCCGGTAGTGTCATGATCTTTTAGGTACTGATTCACTTTTTGAATCAATTGCGCATCATGCGCCCGATTTTCGTCCAGCCAAAATACCGCCGGAGTTTTAGAAGCACGGGCACGGGTAACGGCAAGCTTCACCCAATCCTGCACAGGTGCATCCTTCACCTGGCACATCCTCCAAATGTCTCCGGCTTCCACCTGGTGAGATATCAGCACATTGCCCGCAGCATCTACCACACGTACCTCACCCGCTCCCGGGATTTCAAAAGTTTTATCGTGAGAACCATATTCTTCGGCCTTTTGGGCCATCAGTCCCACATTGGGTACACTCCCCATAGTAGTGGGATCATAGGCTCCATTGGCCTTACAATCCTCAATCACCGCTGCATAAACGCCCGCATATGATCTGTCGGGAATGATGAATTTGGTGTCTTTGAGCTTTCCATCCGGGCCCCACATGCGACCGGAAGTTCTGATGGCAGCTGGCATAGAAGCATCAATAATTACGTCGCTAGGTACATGCAGGTTAGTAATTCCTTTATCTGAATTGACCATGGCCAACTCAGGTCGGGCCGCATAGCAGGCAGCAATATCTGCTTCTACTTCAGCCTTCTCAGCAGCTGGCAAGGCCTCAATTTTGGCAAGCAGATCAGCCATACCATTGTTGGCATCTACTCCCAGGTTTTTGAAGGTAGCCTCATGTTTGTCGAAAACAGGCTTGAAAAATACTGATACCGCATGTCCGAAAATAATAGGATCAGACACCTTCATCATGGTGGCCTTCAGGTGCACCGAAAGAAGGACATCTTCTTTTTTGGCAGAAGCTATCTCACTCTCAAAGAAAGTTCTCAGTGCTTTCTTGCTCAAAACGGAAGCGTCAATGATCTCTCCTGCTTTCAATGAAGTCTTCTCCTTCAATACAGTCACAGCCCCGTTTGCTCCAACCAGCTCAATCTTCACCTCACCAGGTTCAGTCACACTTACAGATTTTTCACTTCCGTAAAAGTCACCTCCCTGCATGTGAGCAACATTAGATTTGGAATCTGCTCCCCATGCCCCCATTGAATGGGGATTTTTCCTGGCGTACTCCTTCACAGCCCTGGGGGCTCTCCTGTCGGAGTTTCCCTCCCTCAGCACAGGGTTGACCGCACTACCTTTCACCTTATCGTAGCGCGACTTGATGTCTTTCTCCTCATCCGTGGTGGCTTCTGCCGGGTAGTCTGGCAGGTTGTAGCCCTTACTCTGAAGTTCTTTGATCACCGCAACGAGTTGTGGAATGGAGGCGCTAATGTTGGGTAGCTTGATGATGTTGGCCTCTGGAGTTTTGGCCAGATTACCCAACTCCGCCAAGTCATCGTTGATCCGTTGATCGGGAGTAAGTCTTTCAGGAAAACTAGCTATGATCCTTCCTGCCAGAGAAATGTCTCTGGTTTCCAGCTGTATGCCAGCGGGCGCGGCAAATGCCTGAATGATCGGTAGGAAAGAATGAGTTGCCAGAGCCGGAGCTTCGTCAGTGATTGTGTAAATAATTGTGCCTTGTTTTGCCATTTGTTCCTGAGTTTCCTGAGTCATTGTTTAAAGACTCAAATCGTATTTGTACTTAGTTTGTATTCAATAACTTTCCTCCTTATTAGGGAAATCTTTCGACCTTATGTCTTTGATAAAATTGGTGGTAGCCTCACCAATAATTTTATTCAAATCTGCATATTGCCTTAAAAACCGCGGTTTGAAATCCTGGGTGATGCCCAGCATGTCATGCACCACCAGCACCTGCCCATCTACATCCGGACCCGCTCCTATGCCAATAATAGGGATGTGCAGGGACTCAGATACTTCTTTGGCCAGACTGGCAGGTATCTTTTCCAGCACGATACCAAAGCACCCAATGTCTTGTAAAATCTGCGCATCGGACTTCAATTTCTCAGCTTCTACCTCCTCTTTGGCACGGACGCTGTACGTACCAAACTTGTATATAGACTGAGGGGTAAGCCCCAAATGCCCCATAACGGGAATACCTGCGGACAGCACCCTGGAGATGCTTTCCTTAATCTCTATGCCACCTTCCATCTTCACAGCATGCGCACCGGACTCCTTCATAATGCGGATGCTGGATCGGAGTGCCTCAGAAGAGTTTCCCTGATAACTTCCAAAAGGAACGTCCACCACCACCAGCGCACGGTGCACTGCCTTGACCACCGAAGTAGCATGCCAGATCATGTGATCCAGGGTTATAGGCAGGGTTGTTTCATTTCCCGCCATAACATTGGAAGCAGAATCTCCTACCAGAATCACGTCTATGCCGGAAGCATCCAGAATACGAGCCATTGAATAATCGTATGCCGTCAGCATAGCAATCTTCTCTCCGGTCGCTTTCATTTCCTGAAGCCGGTGGGTGGTAATTTTCTTAAATTGTCCTTGCGCTGTGCTCATACTTGTGGGGTCAGGTTGTCTATCGGGGTAATGCCCAATCTTCGGGGAAGGCGCAAATTAATAAAAACCTACTTCATCTGAAACGACTCTTTGTCACTTCCATTTGATATTACATCCCATACTCGGATGTTGCTCATCTGAAATTGAAGCACCAAGCACCAACGCCTCCAAAGCTTCCCTCAAATCCTTACCATTTACCGGCTTTCCGTTTCCTGGAGAGGCCTCATCCATTCTCCCTCTGTATACACACAGATTGTTCTCGTCAAATACAAAAAAATCGGGAGTACACTCGGCTTTGTAAGCTCTGGCCACACTTTGCGACTCATCATATAAATAAGGAAAGGTAAAACCAACTGAAGTAGCCTGCTCCCTCAGTGCCTCCGGACTGTCACCGGGATATTTAATGGCATCATTAGAAGAAATGGCCACAAAATCTATCCCCTGATCCTGATAATAATGGGCAATATTGACTATCTCTTCCTGAATATGAATCACATAAGGGCAATGTGCACAAATGAACATGATCACCGTGCCTTTCGCACCCCGGGCTTCTGATAGTGAGATCACCTTGCCTGAAATCACGTCAGGCAACTTAAAATCAGGAGCTGGTGTGCCCAATGACATCATACTGGATAAGGTGAGTGACATATCTTCTTTACTTTTTGCTCCAAAAAAATGAATTAAATTGAACTCCAAAATTATCATGAAGTTTCACCATGACATACTCACTTGCCCTACTTTTTGTTTTCAGCAGGCCTGATTTCTATGCAACTGAAATAATCCAGCCCTGTGGCTGTAAACCCGGGGTGAAATCACGCAACCGGGATATCCCAATTGGGATTGAGGCACAAAATTCCTACTTTTAGCAGAATCCAACGATTAATATGCACAACCCCATAATTTTATTTCTTCTTGTTCTGATCACATTCTCTGGCTGTATTGAGACTCAATCCAGCAAGGGTCAGGAAGATACACCAAACGCTGCACCACAGGTTCCCACCAATCCTTCAGGCAGAATGGTCTCCCTACTTGGTACCGTGCTACCTCCAAAACAACTTTCCGAAAAGGTTTTAGAGAAAAGAGTGGATCAATTGGAGGATGCCCGGAAAAAATATGAAAGCGATCCCGAAAACCTGGATAATATTATCTGGTATGGAAGACGTATGGCATATCTGGGCCGCTATCAGGAAGCCATTCGCATTTACTCTATTGGGTTGGACCTTAATCCTAACTCCTACCGGCTGCTGAGGCATCGTGGCCATAGGTACATTACCGTGCGAAAATTCGACGCAGCAATCGAAGACCTGCAAAGGGCGGCCTTCTATGCCAGACCTGCCGAAAATAAAATAGAACCCGATGGTCTGCCAAACCGACTCAACAAGCCTCTTTCAAACGATAAGTTTAATATCTGGTATCACCTCGGCATTGCTTACTACCTGAAAGGAAACTATGACAAAGCCATCTCCTCCTTCAAAAAATGCATCACCTACGCGGACAATGATGACCTGATCGTGGCAAACACCGATTGGTTTTATATGACCTACCGGAAAATCGGAAACCTCCAGGCCGCTCAGGAGCTTCTCACGCCCATTTCAAGAAGGATGAATATCGTAGAAAATTATGCCTACCATCAGAGGTTGATGATGTATCAGGGCCACTACCAGCCTGAAGACCTGCTGGACAAGGCTGATCGCGACAATAACAGCATTGATCCCACCATTGGATATGGTGTGGCCAACTGGTACTTGTACAATGGTCAGGTAGATATCGCCAGAGAACTTATCGACAAAATACTACACAACCCTCAGTGGGATGGGTTTGGATACATCGCTGCGGAGGTTGACAAAGTATCACTCGGCAATCTTTAAAGTGCCTCGATTTCTTTTCGGATCTGGATCAGGATTTGAGGATAATCGGTAATAATGCCATCCACACCCATATGAAGCATTTTCACCATGTCCTCGCGATTATTGGGTGAATAAGTGTACACCTGAAATCCCCGGGCATGCATCCTGAAGACCCGCCGGGTGGACAGGGTATGATATTCAGGGTTAAGTGCTTTCATTCGATCATCCTCTTTCGCCCTTCCCAGGTGCATTTTTGTTTCCACATAAAACGCAATCAAAGGTGCAGAATCTTCACCTATCATAAGTTTTTTGGTCTGCACATGATCATCATACTGGTGTGCAGCCTCTATGTACTCCACCTCTTCAGATTGGAGAATGATCCACTCATAGCCATTTTTCTCAGCCCGGATCACGTCCACAAGCTTCTCAGCAAAATCATGATAGTGTGGGTGATCCATGTGCTTAACCTCTATAAGCACCTTACATCTTCCATTGATCAGGTCCAGGGCCTCTTTGAGGGTAGGGACACGCTCTTCTCTAAATTTGGGATCAAACCAGGATCCCGCATCCAGCTGCCTGATCTCCTCAAGGGTGTAATCATGCACAGCCCCGGTACCGTTGGTTGTTCTATCCAGAAACTCATCATGAAACACCACTATTTCCTCATCTTTGGTATTTCTCACATCCAGCTCTATCATATCCACACCCATCTCAATAGCCTCGCGAAATGCCGCCAGGGTATTTTCCGGAGCAATACCCGAAGCTCCCTTATGAGCGATGATGTCAAAGTGCTCCTTCTTCAAAGACTTATCAATCACCGGACTCGTAATGAAATGCAGGTAGATATATGGCTCGAATAGTGCGACAGCCAAAAACAGCACCATGATAGGTGATGAATAAAGGAGAAATTTCTTGGTCATTTCAGTTGTCGAATAGTCGCATTAAGTTATAGAAATAAACGCCCATTACCACGCGGTTCACTCGCTTTTTGCAGGTTTTGTCAAACTTAGGTGTAGCTCCTGAAGCTGCGCCGAGTCAATCAGCGAGGGAGAGTCGATCATTACATCGCGACCCGAGGTGTTCTTAGGAAACGCGATAAAATCCCTGATACTGTCCTGTCCCCCAAAAAGTGCGCACAGCCTGTCAAAACCGAAGGCGATACCACCATGTGGAGGAGCTCCATATTCAAAAGCACTCATCAGGAAGCCAAACTGATCCTGGGCCTCCTCTCTGGTGAAGCCAAGAGCATCAAACATTTGTGACTGGAGTGTTCGGTCGTGAATCCTGATAGACCCACCTCCAAGTTCCACACCATTCACCACCATATCGTAGGCATTGGCTCGCACACTTCCCGGATCAGTAGAAAGCTTATCTAAATCCTCTGGATTCGGTGAGGTAAACGGGTGATGCATCGCATGGTACCGCTGAGAGTCTTCATCCCATTCCAGTAGCGGGAAATCAACCACCCAGGCCGCTGTAAACTTGCTGCGATCTCTGAGTCCAAGCCTTGAGCCCATCTCCAAACGCAATTCGCAGAGCGCCTTTCTGGTTTTATTGGCCTCACCGGCCAGGATGAGCAGCAAATCACCTGGCTTTGCCTCCAGGCGCTCCGCCCATGACTTCAATGCCTCCTGGTCATAAAATTTATCAACGGAGCTTTTGAAAGAGCCATCCTCGTTACATTTTACATAGACCAGACCTTTGGCACCAATCTGAGGCTTCTTTACAAAATCCGTCAGGCCATCCAGTTCCTTACGGGTGTACTCACCACAGCCTGTTGCATTGATCCCCACCACCAATTCTGCACTGTCAAATACCACGAATCCTTTTCCTTGAGTCAGGTCATTGAGCTCTTTGAACTCCATTCCGAATCTCAAGTCCGGTTTGTCAGAGCCATATTTGGCCATGGCATCCGCATAGGAGATGTGAGGTAACTCACCGAGATCCACCCCTTTCACTTCTTTGAAAAGGTATTTTATCAACCCCTCAAAAGTATCCAGTATGTCCTTTCTGGTGACAAACGACATCTCACAGTCTATCTGTGTAAATTCCGGCTGACGATCTGCGCGCAGGTCCTCATCCCGAAAACACTTTACTATTTGAAAATACCGATCGAATCCGGAAACCATCAACAACTGCTTGAAAGTCTGTGGTGACTGAGGCAAAGCATAAAATTGGTTGGGATTCATCCGTGAAGGCACCACAAAATCACGTGCTCCCTCTGGCGTACTTTTGATCAGATAAGGAGTCTCTACCTCGGTAAACAGGTGATCTGACAGGTAAGCCCGGGTTTTCTGTAATAGCTGGTGGCGCATTTCCAGGTTTTTCCGGACAATTCCCCTTCTCAAATCGAGGTAACGGTACTTTGCCCGTAAGTCCTCCCCACCATCTGTTTCATCATCGATAATGAACGGCGGGGTTTTCGATTCATTGAGCACCGTCAGCTCTTTCACCCTTATCTCTATATCCCCTGTTGGAATTTTATCATTTTTAGCCACACGCTCCACTACCTCTCCTGTTGCCGAAATCACAAACTCCCGACCTACGTTTCTGGCCAGTTCCAGGGTCTTCTCATCAGTTTTCCCTTCTTCAAAGATAAGCTGAGTGATGCCATACTTATCCCTAACGTCTACCCAGATCATTCCACCTTTATCCCTGATCTTCTGTACCCATCCGGCCATGGTGACCTGCTGACCAATGTGACTGCTTCTAAGCTCCCCGCACGTATGTGTTCTCAACATGTTTATTTATTATTTTTTTGCGTCGTTTCCAGTTAAAACAGCGGCAAATTTAACAATAGTTTTAGCTTTGAAATAATAAATCTCAACAACCAATGAAACTACCCAAACAGTTCTGGATAATGATTTTGCTTCTTTTGGCCTTTGGCCAATTTGCTACAGCTCAGATTTCAGTGACCCGCCAGAAAGTAACCAAGGATATTTCCATGGAGGTACCCGAATCGTTTATCCCGATGAGCCAGTCCGAGCTCATCAGTAAATATGTATCATCACGCACCCCCATTGCCATGTACACCAGTGAGGATCGAAATATCGATCTGGGAATCAATGAAACCAGCAGTGCCTGGGCAGGTGATGACCTCCCCATTCTACAGGCTTTTTACAAAGCCAATATCGCCAATCTCTTTACTGAGGTAGAATTTTTACAGGAAGAAATCCGTGAAATTGGCGGAAGGACTTTCATCGTATTTGAATTTATTTCTAAAATCACAGATGATGAGAGCACCTTCGGAGGAAACAGCAGTATTTCCAAGTACACCTACATACAGTATACTTTACGAAACAATAAGGTTCTGCTTTTCAACTTTACCTGTCCGCTGCGAGCACGCGCTCAATGGCAGGAAACCGCTCAAAGGATGATGGAGAGTGTGAGGGTAAGGTCATGAGCTCACTCAGCATCCATAGCGACGAACACTACATGCGCCAGGCGCTGAAAGAAGCCGAAGCAGCCTTTGAAGAAAAGGAGATACCAGTGGGTGCAGTAGTCACCTGCCAAAACCGGATCATTGCCCGGGCACACAACCAGGTGCAGAAACTCAATGATGTGACGGCCCATGCAGAAATGCTGGCTATCACCGCTGCACAGAATTTCCTGGGCTCCAAATACCTGGACCAGTGTACCCTGTACGTAACCCTGGAACCCTGTACCATGTGTGCCGGAGCACTCTACTGGTCGCAGATCGCCAGGGTATGCTATGGAGCCAAAGATGAGAAAAGAGGCTACCACCTGGCCAACCCGAATATTTTGCATCCTCAAACCACACTCATCACCGGACTCCTGGCAGAGGAATCTTCCGAAATGATCAAATCCTTTTTTAGAAAGATGCGCGGGAACAATTCATAGGTTGCTATGTTCTATATTTGATTATTCAATAGATTTTTAAACCTAAAACATATACGACAATGGCATTCGAATTACCGGATTTACCTTATGCACATGATGACCTTGAACCACACATTGACAAACAGACAATGGAAATTCATCATGGCAAGCACCATGCAGGATATGTAGCCAAACTGAATGCAGCAATAGAAGGCACAGATATGGCCGGACTCTCGCTGGAAGAACTGCTCACCAAACATAGCAGCAACGGGGCAGTGCGCAACAACGGTGGTGGTCATTGGAATCACTCCCTATTCTGGACCATCATGGGACCTGATGGTGGCGGGAATCCTTCAGGCACCATAATGGACGCCATACATGACTCATTTGGTTCTTTTGAAGCCTTCAAAGAAAAATTTAGCAACGCTGCAGCCACACGATTCGGATCGGGATGGGCATGGCTATGTGTACACCCTGGTGGAAAACTGGAAGTATGCTCCACTGCCAATCAGGACAATCCACTGATGCCGGAGGCCGGATGTGGTGGAAGGCCAATCCTGGGACTAGATGTATGGGAACATGCCTACTACCTGAAATATCAAAACAAAAGACCAGACTACATTGACGCATTTTTCAGTGTGATCAACTGGGCAGAAGTGAACAGGAATTTCGAAGCTGCCAAATAAGTTCCGTATAAGCTTGACATCAAAGAAGAAGCTGCCAGAAAACTCTGGTGGCTTTTTTTATCCAAATAAGGGCGTACGCTTATAAAATTGCTCATTTCAACATGTTTTTCTTAAATTCAACCCATGAATCTAAGGGAAATCATCGATCAGCTAAATGAGGTATATGACGGAGAGCCCTGGTTTGGAAACTCTATCTCCACCTACCTACAGGAAATAGAGCCTGAGGTTCTCAGCAGACATCTGGGAACCGGCCACTCCATCGGTCAGATCATCTCCCATATGATTGCCTGGAGAGAATATGTGATTGGGAAGCTTACAGGAGTGGAGATCAAGATAGAGGTGGGTGGGGAAAATGACTGGGAATCCCGACAATTCGCAGCGTCCGATAAAACAGAACTTTATTCCAAATTTAAATCCACACAGAAAAGGCTGAACACCCTCCTGTCAGAAAGCAGTGATGAACTCCTGACCAAGACAGTCCCAAACCACACCATCACATTCGAAAAGCTACTGTGTGGCATCATTCAGCACGACATCTACCATTTAGGGCAGATCTATTTGCTCAAATCTTCTAAATGATTTCTTTCTGAGACTGATCGGGCAAATACTTCATAAATACCGCGAAGCACTGGGACACGACTACCATGCGTACCACAACCATGCACAGCGGGTGTATACCTATGCCACTACCCTCCTGCTGATGCGGGAAAATAAAAAACTGGCAATCGCTGCGGCATTTCACGACCTGGATATCTGGGTATCTGATGGCATGGACTATCTGCCAGGATCCGAACAATTGGCCAGAGACTACTTAAAAAGCAGTGACTTTGATTACCTGCCGGATGAGATTGCCTTTTTCATCAAAAGCCATCACAAACTGAGACCCATCAAAGGAAATATAGAAGCTGAGGCCTTTAGAAAAGCTGACCTGATAGACCTGACCAGCGGATTCATTCGTTACAACATTCCTGAGAGCATCATCTCGGAAACCGAACGTGCTTTCCCGAGGCAAAATTTCACCGGAATGATTTCATCTAAAGCCCTTAAACATGCCATCAGGCATCCCCTGAGACCATTTCCAATGATTAAGTGGTAATTTTGAGCATGATCTATGAAGAAGCCCTGAAGCAGGCACGAGACCAGCAAAAAGCAAATAAGGCTTTTCTGAAAACCCTTAAACGGCTCAAGCCCAAAGACCTGGATGATCAGTTTCACTCGCTACATGAGGAAGTCTTCGAAGAAGTAGATTGTCTGGAATGTGCCAACTGCTGTAAAACCACCTCGCCCATCTTTCAGATGGCGGACATTGAGCGGCTGGCCCGTGTCCTTAAAATGAAGGTGCCCCTGTTCATTGACACTTACCTGTACCTGGATGAAGAGCACGATTATGTACTGAAATCTGCTCCCTGTCCTTTTTTGGGTGCCGATAATAAATGCATTGTCTATGAAAACCGCCCGAAAGCCTGCCGTGAATATCCGCATACCAACAGAAAACGCATGTATCAGATCACGGATCTCACGTTTAAAAACACCCTGGTTTGCCCGGCAGTGAGTCAGATCGTGAGAAAACTCAGCGAATCATACAACCAATAGGCGTTCGCCAGCATCCTTACAGGGATATTGCTTAAATTAAGCCTGTAATCCTGAAACGATGCGCACTCTAACACACCCCATGCTCTTTATCCTCCTGCTGGCCAGCTGCGGCGAAAAGGAAAACACTCCTGAAGATCCGTTGAAAGATTACGCTTCGAGCTATGAGATCATACAGGGAGAAATATGGGATCAAACCTGCATCAGCTGCCATGTATCAGGATCTTCCTTTGCACGACAATCCGATTTGATTCTCACAGCAGATGTCTCCTATGCTCAGCTCATCAATCGCCTTCCTAAAAACACAGCTGCCGTGGAGGATGGACTGACACTGGTAGGCGACAAGGGACTGGAAAGTCTTTATGACAGCTTCCTGTGGGAAAAGATAAATGCACCTGATCAGGAACACTTTTATGCAGATCATCCCGGCTATGGCTCACAGATGCCTTTGGGCGGGGATCCTCTGACCAACGGGCAGCTTGAATTCATTCGCCAATGGATCTCAGCAGGGGCACCGCCGGAGGGTGATGTGATAGACAGGGATGTACTTAAAGACAGCAGTCGGTTTGAGCGTGTGGCTTTCCAGCCGCTTCCGTTACCAGAGCAGGGGTTTCAATTTCACATCACCCCTTTTGAGGTGCGCCCGAATAGTGAACGTGAGCTTTTCAAATACCAGCCCCTCCACAATGCTGAGCCCCTCTACATCTCCGGATTTGAAATCACCATGAAATCAGGCAGCCATCATTTTATCCTGTATAACTTCCCTGAAACTTTTGCTCCCTCTCTCCTCCCAAATGAAAACCTGATTAGGGATGTCTATGATGCCTCAGGCAACTACGTCTTCACTACATTGTACCACATGCAGTTTCATCAGTTTGTGGCTGGCACTCAGGTACCCAAAGTGCGCTACAATTACCCAGAAGGGGTGGCACTAAAAGTACCTGCAAATTCTGGTTTTGACATGAACAGCCACTATGCCAACCGAACGGACCAAATCATGGAGGGTGAAGTGTACGCCAATATCTACACCACTTCGGCCAGTGAGGTCATGCATGTCGCTCAAATTCTCAATCTCAATAATGACAACTTCTATCTACCGGCCGGAAAAGTAACAACCATTCAAAAAACATACACCTTCGATAAGGCTCGCCATATTTTTCAACTCTGGTCTCACGCCCACGAGCACAATACCTCTTTCAAAGTATTCATCTCCGGGGGAGAACGCCACGGTGAACTGGTCTACTTCTCCAATGACTGGGAACATCCGCCCATCCTACAACTGGATCCTCCACTCAGGCTCAATGCCGGCGAGGGCCTCACCCTGGAGGCTACCTATAACAACTGGGAAGAGCGGGACCTTGCCTTTGGTCTGAGAAGCACCGATGAGATGATGATCCTCTTTGGGGCGTATTATGAGTAGTTCAAAGGCCCTTTAGGTGATGGATGTGTTCGTCCACCACATCTATTTGTTTGGTAATGGCTTCCACATACTTTCTCATTTCTTTCTCCAACTCCTTGGCTACCTTCTTATAATCATCCATGGTTTTGTTTCGCTCATTATCATTTAGAGAGGTGCACTCCTGCCGGAGAAATGCAAGAAAAGCTCCGGTCGTGTAATCCGTCTCCAAGGTACTGATATCGTCCAACGTAGCCTTGGCTTCAGGATCTTCGCTGGTCTTAAACTTGCTCTGCACGATCCTGTAAAGGGAGCTGTCATAATGATGAATTTCCTTCAAAAGTAAGATGGTGTTGTCCCTGTATGCCTTGTTTCGGCAATAATCCATCAAGCCCTCATAGGTTCTGAGTTTTTCTGCAGAATTGTCCCACTGTATGGTAAGGTCATCAATGATGGTCACAATATCCTCGTCCTTTTCCTGTGATTGGGCCATAAAACAAAAGCAGGTAAGACAAAGCAGTAGTATTAAGCGGTGTGTCATAAAAAATGGGTTTATAATCTTCTGCTGATAAAGATATCAAATTCAACCAATTCATACTTGTAGTAGTTAATATCATACCCATACGATTGGTCCTTACCTTTGTCTCATGGAAAAAATCTCAATCCTGGGCTGTGGCTGGCTGGGCCTCCCCCTGGCCAAAGCCCTCATACAAGCAGGACACCCCGTCAAAGGCAGTACCACCCATTCTGAAAAAATATTCCTTTTGCGCGCAGAAAACATCAGCCCTTACCTCATCAATCTTGGCCCAACCTATCAAGGACCCAAAGACTTTTTTGAAAGTGACCTTGTAATCATCAACCTCCCCCCCAGAAACAGAAACGAAGATCCATCGTTTCATCAAAAGCAGTTATTATCCATCAGGGAAAACCTCCTTATTTCCGGTGTCTCCAAAGTCATCTTTGTGAGCTCCACGGCTGTCTATCCCAATCTGAATCGGGTGGTCACCGAGCAGGATGCCTCAGCATTAAGCCTGAGCAGGGCTGGTATTTCGCTGCTGGACATGGAGCATCTTTTCACAGAAGTACCCAACCTCCAAAGTACCATTATCAGGTTTGGCGGACTCTATGGACCCGGACGGCATCCCGGTGGGTTTCTAACAGGTGGAAAGCAGCTTGATGGTGGCAAAAACCCGGTCAATATGATTCATCTGGACGACTGTATTGGGATCATCCAAACCATCATCCGAGACCAGCATTGGAATCAAACATTCAACGCCTGCTCTCCCAAACGGCAGACCAGAGCTGAGTTTTACACACGAGCTGCGAGAGACCTGGGCGTAGAAATCCCTGACTTCACACAGGCAAGCAAACCCTACAAAGAAGTTTCATCCGAAAAAATGCTCTCCCAAACAGGTTACCGGTTCTTTCATTAAGTTTCACCTTTTCGTTCTCTTGGTTTTGTCCTACTTTTGCCACCGTTTTAATCAAAGCCAACCATGAAAATATTCAGGTACGTACCCATTATCATTCTCACTCTACTCTCAACACAGTCCTTCGGCCAGATGGCCATCTCCTTTGAGGAAGCCAAAAACCAGGGCATCAACGTGGCTGAGCTGGACAGTACCTATAAAAGTGGCATACACAGCGACCCCAGCCTGGCGGTATTTTCAGAGCAGCAAACGGAGTATATTCAGGCATATTACGCGATGATTCGTGACCTGAGCACTTACCTGAACAGCAACGATTTCCGATGGGGCGGACAAACCCGGTGCTTCAATAGAATATATTTTGCCGCTGATGGCTCCATCGAGTACTTCATCTATCAGTTTGAAGAAGGTGAACTCAGCGCAGAAAGGCAGGCAGAGTTTGATCAGCTCCTGAATGAGTTCATCAACAACGCAAAATTCCCGATGAGCAAGGATGTGAAATTTGCACAATGTAGTCCTGTAAACTACCGGGATACGCTCTAAGCCTATCCAGAGGCTACCTCTTACAAACATCCTTCTGTGGGTCGGAGCCATTCACCCCTTTTTTAAACTCCATCAGGATTTCCCCGTGTGATCATGGGGCATGTATCCTCCATGTTCATTGGAGATGGTAGGTGCCTACCTGTCCACCGTACCTTGTCATATTGACGCTGGTTTCATTTTCAAAAGCCTGCATGAGAACCTGTGCGCGTTTAAAACACCAAAATATTTAGGCCAGCCGCGCGATCAAAACCATACTATATTTTTATTATTCCCAACAATTATCTAATTTCATTAAATATTATTTTGATTTTGATTCAATAAATTAAAAATATTTTAATAATTGAAGGCTTTAAATATTAACTCCGTAATTGACCCCTCTCTTTTGGATAAGGGTATAGAAATCCGTTTAAAAAATGGCGAAATCCTGACGCAGCAATTCGCCAAAGCGAATGATTTCTATCTACTCAAATCCGGGCGTGTAAGATTTTTTCTGTCTATGGATGACTCAGGAGGGGAAATAGAAGTAGGTGAAAGTGATACCAGACTGACTCCTATCGGGTGGAGTGGCTTTAATGCCCCCGGCAGATATGCCACCACGGTGAAAGTGGATTCTCTTTCGGCCACCTTTATCAAGTGGAATCACGAAGAACTGCGTGAGATTCTGGAAGCCAATCCTGAACTCGGCACTGCTTTTCTCAGAGATATTTGTGGAAGGGCCAGAGATCTTATCAAAATTGCAGTAAAAATCCTCAATGCCAAAGCCCCTTCCGTCCTCCCCTCATTTCCTGAGAATGCCAATGGATTCACCATCACGCAGCCTTCTCCTGAAGAGGATTTGGTGAAATTTCTGCGAAAATCTTCATTTTTCGAGGCTTTTGATGAAGTGCCCCTGGAGTTTCTCACCCAGAATGTAGAGCGCCGTATGTATGCTGCCAATGAAACCATCTACACACAGGATAAAAAATCAGATGGCTTGTTCATCCTGGGAATGGGCAAAGTCAGGTTTAGTTACCATAGCGAAAATCAGGCTAACGTCAGTTTTACCCAGATTACCACGCCCGGGTTTGTGCTCAGCTGGGCCTCCTCGGTTTTCAAACCCAACATCATCAATGCCCACGCTGTGCAGGACACATTGGTCTATTTTGTCCCGCAGACCAGTCTGGACAGAATCATCAAACTCAATCCTGCCTTTTCACCACAGTACTTCAAGCGACTCCTCTGGCTGATCAGCCATCAACTACAAGCCATCAGGGCGAGGATTATCGCCTCCAGACTCAACCATGAGGTGGTGGCCATCAGTAACCTGATCGACCAAAACAGCGCCAGGCTTACACTCACCTCCCCATTGCACAAAATACCTCACCTGCTAGACAACAAACTGACGGTCACAGACGCCATAGATACCCTGGAGCACCTCAAAGAACACGGCACCTCGCTGGAGAAGACCATTGCACTCTCTTCACTGGACATCCTGGAGGGGATCAGGAAAGAGCAGCAGTTTTACAAAGGCCTGGTCAATGTATATAACAGTGTGGTTGGTGCCCCTAAAGACCTCCCTGCTGACCAAGTCAGAAAAATCAGTGCCACTGCTTATAGGAAGATCTTCGACCAGCAGGAGCATATCATTACAGGTACTGAAAACCTGCCCGACAAATCGGGCAATATCTTCATATACAACCACCTGAGAAACCATACCTACAACACCCTGCCCAATCAGTTTCAGATCACACTGGACTCCCACTTTATCAGTAGCATGGTACTTATGAAAAAATATGGAGACCCGGGGCTGCGCATTGTGCGGGTGGGTCTCAGCAAAGAATTTGCCCATCAGGAGTACTACCAGCGGCTGGGACATATAGATGTGTTCACCGAAGATTCAGGAAAGAAACCTAAAAAACTAAAGAAGCAGGTACGCCAAATGTTCTACAATGAAGCTGGCGCACACTTATCCAAAGGAGGTAACCTCATTATAAGCCCGGAAGGAAACTCCTATAGCACTGAAGAGTCCCCGGGGCCATTCAAATCCGGCGCTTTTAACCTGGCGCTCTCCATGAAAAAAGAGCCCTGGATCGTCCCGGTGGCTATGGCCAATTTCGAGAAGCGGGCAAGAAACAATTGCTTCTCTTGCCTCATTCTGCCTCCCTTCAAGGTGTCTGACTATATTAGCGACCCTGAAAGCAAAACAGAAATGAAGCAGTTTCTTTCGGAGTATCAGGAAACCTACCGCATCTATGTGGAGCGTGCCCTGGAACAATCGAAGACGCCTTTAGTGTAGTGCCCCATGGATGAATATATTATGGATTTTGAATTTGAAGAGGAGATAGAGGCGCTTGAGCAAAAAATCCTTGATCACACGGACAAAAAGGATCTGGTGGTTTTTTACGGGAGTTCCTCTATAAGACTTTGGGATAACCTGGAAAGTGACCTTGCTCCCCTCAACATACTCAACCTGGGTTTTGGCGGGTCCTCTTTCTCCTGGTGTATTTACTACTTCGAGCGCCTTTTCGCCAACATCAAGCCATCGCATATGGTCATATATGTAGGAGACAATGACCTGGCCAATGGCATTAAACCAGAGAAAGTGCTGAAAAAATTTCGGATGCTTGTCAAAATGGTTCGGCTCACCTTCCCCAAGATGCCTCTGGATTTTATCACCATTAAACCCAGCCCTATACGCACCTACCTGCTACCCGAAATACAGCTCACCAATAAGCTCATCAGGAAAGAGCTCATGGGGCTGGACAAGGCCCGCCTCATTAATGTCTTTGACTCTATGCTAAATGAAAGGAATGTAGCCCGACCAGAACTCTATCTGGAAGATCAGCTCCACATGAATGAAAAGGGCTATAAGATCTGGCGTGGCGTAGTGAGGCGCTACTTTGAGATATAAAAAAACCACCCGGCAGTGCCAGGTGGTATCGGGTTTGTTGTTTAATAAAGGTTTACTCCACTCCGTATAGTGTTTTTCCGGCCTCTTCGTACTTGTCTCCTTCTTTCCAGAAAATCTCCTCGGTGCGGTTGCCTATGAGGGTCACTGCGTAAATAAATGACTTGGAGTATTTGGTAAGGTAATCATAATCCAGTGTATTGGGCTCATCCGTAGGCTGATGGTAGTATTTGGTGATTTCTTCGTTCATCTCGGTATACCCGGGATCATAAGAGACGGCAGGTACACCTTTGGCCGCAAAACTCACATTGTCTGACCGGTCATAATAATTTTCCTCTGGCAAGGGATCGTCTATGGCCGTGAGTCCAAAGGCTTGAGCTGACTTCACAAACAATGGAGTCACGGAGGTCCTGTTGAAGCCCACCACAGTTACTTTGGTCACGTCGTTGTATCCACCAGTATCCGTATTCAGGTCAAAAACAGTCTTTTCCAACGGGAACACAGGATGATCTGCATACCAGCGACTACCCAACAACCCTTTTTCCTCAGCATTGCAGGCCAAAAATGCTACTGATCGCTTTGGAGGATTCTTACTCAAATACTCTGCCGCTGTGAGCATATTAGCGATACCTATGCCATTGTCACGGGCGCCATTCCAGATAGAGTCGCCTTCCGTCGTACTCACGCCCACATGATCCAGATGCGCAGAGATCATTACATACTCGCTTTTCATTGTTGGGTCTGTACCTTCTATATAGCCCACCACATTGGGCACCGTGATCGACAGATTGTTTTTCCCATGAATGGAAATAGTAGCAATCTCTCCATCGCTTTCTTCAAAAAAGGCCAGCAAATTATCAGAATCATTCAGCCATGCCGAAGGGAATGTGGATTTGCCACTTGTTTCGCCTTTGTCCAGCCTGTACTTTTCACCAGAGAAGTAATACTGAATGAGCTTCCAGGGATAGCGGCCAGGCTTATAAAGTTCCACAAGGCCTAGACCGCCTGCTGCCTCCACCATCTCCTGCTTTTGTATGGTATAAGGAGTAAGTCGCTCCTCCGGGTTGCCATTCCCGGCTTTGGCTACCACTATTTTGCCTTTCAGGTCTTTGCCCTTTAAGTCATCTTCCAAACCAAACCCCACATAGACCACCTCACCGCTGAAGGTGCCATTGTTGGAAGTATAAAAAACCATATCGTCGCCAAGGTTGAAGGTTTTCTCACCAACAGATAACGTCGCCTTCTGGGGACTTACTTCTTTTATAAGGGAGACAGGCTGAAAATAAGAATCCATGCCCGGAGCCATTTTCACACCATACGAGCGAAATCGCTCTGCGATATATCTGGCGGCTATTTCATTCTCTATCGTACCAGTATTTCTTCCTCTCAGTTCATCGGAGGCCAGAAAATACAAATGTGATTTAATTTCACTCAGTTGAACTTGCTTGTCAATGTCTTTGACCAGCTCCAGCTCTTGCGAAAAGCTCCCAAAAGAGATTAGAAGCGCTGTAAATAGCGTCAGTAAATACTTCATTTTCAGTTTGTTTTATTCTTAACAATCACTAAAGTACCGAATTGTTTAGTAGACAGAAATCAGCATTTTGTATGCGGTCATAATCAGGCGTTGGATGGTATTGCTTCAAACGGAGGCAGAAAAAAAGCCATCCGGATAAAGTATCCGGATGGCTTTCATAAAGGAGAAAAATCTTGCTTAAAACTTCGGATGTTTGACTCCAGGGAAAGTTTTCTCGAAGAATTCACCGTACTCCTTGATGGTTCGCTTCATGTCCTTTCTCAACCAGATGATTCCGATCAGGTTGGGTATAGTCATCAGCGCGATGGTGATGCCCGACAAAGTCCAGATAATGGTCGTATCCTGAAAGGCAGCAAAGAAAAAGGCAATGACATAGACGATGCGGTAATAAATCACGGATTTAGACCCGAAAAGGAAAGTCATGGCACGGTCTCCATAGTAAGACCAACTAATGGCTGTACTAAAGGCAAATAACAAAAGACCGATGGAGACAATATATTGACCATAATCACCAAAAAAACCTCTGTTGAACGCCAGAGCTGTAAGTGGTGCACTATGAACAAGGGACTCGCCAATAAACTTCAGTGGTTTGCTATCTGTCACTGTCCCGTTGACAATCTCTACCGAACCTGTGAATACCTCATCGGTCAGGAGGCCTTCATTTTTGTAGACCATGATGTTCTCCGCAAAACTTCTGGAATGCAGGAAAGTAATGTCCTCGTTCTGGATTTTGCCATCCACCACATTCAGCACTCCTGTATACACAGGTAGTGCTTTGATGCCATTCAAATGGTCATAGATGGTTTTGGAGTTATCCGGGTTGCTCTCTTTATAGCTATCGTTGAGAATCTCTATCTCGGCATATTCAAACTGATTACTGTGTTTTTCTGACCACACCCCCGAGGAGAGCAGTACCAGGCCTGTCACCAGACAGATGATAATGGTGTCGATAAAAGGCTCCAGAATAGCTACCATCCCCTCAGATAATGGCTCGTTAGCCTTGGCCGATGCGTGGGCGATAGGAGCTGACCCCTGCCCAGCTTCATTAGAGAACAGGCCTCTGTTCACCCCACGATTGAAGGCAAAAGCAAGATTGGCACCTATGAAGCCACCTGTAGCTGCCGTACCAGTGAAAATATCACTAAAGATGGAAACGAAAGAAGGGACAATGTTCTCAACATTGAAGAAAATAACGGCAAAGGCGCCTATGAAATAGATGATTGCCATGCCGGGCACCAGTTTGGAAGTCACTGCGGCAATCCGCTTGATCCCGCCAATAATCACCAATCCCAGACAGATGGCCAACACTGCACCAGTCAGCATCTGATTGATCCCAAAGGTGGATAACATCGTGCTGGAGATGCTATTGATCTGAGGAAGACTACCAGTGCCAAAAGAGGACAACACCGTAGCCACAGCGAAGATCGTCGCCAGCCACTTCAGGTTTACTTTTTTGCCTCGTATTTTAAACTCAGCATTTTTCATATAGTACATTGGCCCGCCGGCCATCGTACCATCATCCAGTTTATTTCTGTATTTGTGTGAAAGCGAAACCTCCACAAACTTGGTACACATACCCAATGCAGCTGTAACAAGCATCCAAAAAAGTGCTGCCGGACCGCCCAGGTGAACAGCAAATGCCACACCCGCAATGTTGCCGGTGCCCACCGTACCCGAAAGTGCTGTGGATAGTGCCTGAAAGTGAGAAGTATCTCCAGGCAGATCCTTTCGATCAAACTTTCCGCTCACAATGCGTAAGGCGTGTCTGAAAAACCTGACCTGGGGAAACTTGAGGTAAATAGTGAAAAACAAACCTGTACCTAGCAGGACATAAGGAAACCAGACTGCCCCACCAATGAAACTGTCAATGAGGCTAAGAAATTCGTTGATCTGAAGCATAAAAGGGAATAGGTTGTAAATTGATAATCCGACAAAAGTAATGATTCTAATGAAAGTAGCGCGGTGTACCTCACCGCTTTGATTTCACGGCTGCCTTAGATAAATTGACCACATGATCGGTCTCCTGAAAATCATCCTCAAAATACTCCCCTGGCTATTGGTGGTGCTCCTGCTCACTTTCATGCTGCTGGAGGAGAAGCTCTCGCTGGATGTGATCACAGGGGAAAAAGAAACGTACCAGAGCACCATCCTCACACGTGTGGAGGAAATGGGAAATCTGGAACTGGTGAAATATAATTTTCAGGAAGTAACCGAAGTAAAAAAGGCCGTCGATAAGATCGATTTTAAGTTTTTCAAATTACCCACCTCCCTGGCCCCGGACTCGAGGGCCGTACTCATCAGTCAGGGGAGTGCCGCCGGGTGCATAGACCTGTCTGCTGTGAAAAAAGAGGACATCAGGGAAGATAACGATACGCTCTATGTCACCCTACCTGCACCGGAGCTATGTTATTTCAAAATAGACCTGGAAAAATCTCGGCTTTATGACCTTGAGATCTCCGGGATAGCGAGGAATGAGCAAAAAAAATTCATGGAAGAACTGTACAAAGTAGCTGAGGCAGAAATCAAGACTTCCGCATTAAAAATGGGTATCCTGGAGCAAACCAGAACAAATGCCGGGCTCATTCTGCAACCACTTTTTGAAAATCTTTCCGATAAACCAGTCGTCATCAAGTTTCGAATGGATCAATCAAATATTTCAAATCAATAAATCAATCAAATGAGAACAAACATTTCCTCGGGAAGCCCCTGGGAAGACAAAGTAGGCTACAGCCGGGCTGTGGTCATTGGCAACGTGATAGAAATATCCGGTACGGCACCCGTAAAAAATGGAGCACCCTTTTACGGATCTGCCTATGAGCAAACCAGGTGCTGCCTGGAAATCATAGAAGAAACACTCAAAAAAGCCGGCGCTTCACTGCAGGACGTGGTGCGCACGCGCATGTATGTCACCAACATCGCTCAGTGGGAAGAAGTTGGCAGGGCGCACGGGGAGTTTTTCGGCACCATCAAGCCCGCCACTACCATGGTAGAAGTGTCAGCCCTGATAGACGACCAGCTGCTGGTGGAGATCGAAGCCACTGCAGTCATTAGTCACGGGTAGAAGAACCAAAAAGCTCCCGCCACTAACAGGCGGGAGCTTTTTTTAGTTTTTCTCTTTCTTTTTGCGGCTCATGGCCACATCGTACACAAAGGAAGCTGCCAGTTTGGCGGTACGCCCATCATCATAGGTGGGGTTAAATTCTGCCACGTCAAAGCTGATGACCTTGCCGGTGCCCAGGATCGTTTTGATCATTCCCCGCACCAAATAGGGAAACACACCGAAGGCCGCCGGAGCGCTTACACCAGGTGAAAACCCCATAGACATCACATCCAGGTCCAGGGTAATGTAGATATAGTCCATACGGGCAGCAAACCCTAATATGCGCATTCTGATCTCCTCAATGGTATCGATGCGTACTTCCTCCAACGGGATGTAGGTCTGGTTGTAGATTTCCATCACCTTGAACTGAGCCCGCTGATTTGCCGCCTGATTAATGCCAATGGGCAGATAATGAATCTGTTCTCCACGCTCCTCACAGTCGTCTACTATTTGCCGGAAGGGCGAGCCAGAGTGGGCTCCGTTGGCGTATGACCGGAAATCAAAATGCGCATCAAAGTTGATTACCCCTATGTTCCGCTTAGGCTTATCCTTCACAAACTCGTAGATGCCGTTGTAATGACCATAGGCGATCTCGTGACCTCCGCCGAGCAGGATCGGAAAATACCCGGCACTTAACAAGGTTTTCACCTTCTCCGCCAGCTCTTTTTGTGCCTCCTCCAGCTTACTTTTTACAGTAGCCACATTGCCCACATCTTTGATCTTAAGCTCTTCACCACTGAAGTGCACAGCCAGGTTACACATGGCTTTCCGGATAACATCCGGACCGTCCTTGGCTCCGGGCCTTCCCTGATTTCTTTTCACTCCCTCATCAGAAGCAAAACCCAAAATGGCTACCTGATTGGGATGATCGGCGGGTACCAGGCTCTTCTCCATGTCCACTACCTCCACTACATGATGCCACAGGTGGCCATCCTCTCCATCAAACGGGTCATTTCTCCCCGTCCAAATTTTCTTATTTGGTGACTGATACATATTTGGTCTAATATAAAATCGTGTGACTTCAGACGAGCTGCCCGCTCTTCCAAACCAGCGATGGCTTCACACTCCCCTGATGATAAAAAATTTCTCTGTAGTCCTTTACGGCAAAGGCGATCATATCGGCACGCTCACCAATGGCCAACCGACCTCTGTCTTTCAGATTCAGTGCCATGGCAGCCCGAAAAGTAATTCCGGCGAGCAGCTCTGCGGCTGTTAGCTTCTCATATACGCCCAGCAGTGATGTTTGCACCAGCAGGTCTCCCATGGGAGCAGAGCCCGGATTCCAGTCGGTGGCAATGGCCACACTCGCACCGGCATCCAACAACTTTCGCGCCGGCGTAAACTGCATTCCCAGCCCAAGCGATGCACCTGGCAATGCCACAGAAACCACCTCCGATGCGGCCAGTGCCTCAATCTCTTTTTCTCCTGAAGCTTCCAGGTGATCCGCACTGAAAGCCCCCATGTCCACGGCCAATTCACTCCCCCCTACACTGAACTGGTCTGCGTGTACTGTCAGTTCAAAGCCCAGCTTGCGGGCGGTGGACAGATAAGGTCGCGCCAATGACTCAGGAAAGGCATTGTCTTCCACAAAAATATCCACTCTCTTGGCTAGTCCTCTCACCAGAACCTGAGGGAGTAGCTCATTTTCCAGATAAGTCAAAAACGCCGCAGGTTCGTACCCCTTGGGGCATACGTGGGCTGCCAGGCAAGTAGGAACCAGATCAGCCTTCGTCACCGACTTGGCATCACGAATGATCTCTAATAGCCGGAGCTCGTGTGCTGCCTCCAGCCCGTAACCTGTCTTCACTTCTATAGTGGTCACACCTTCAGACAGGTGTTTGTCAGCCCTCCTGATTAAGCTTTGGAGGAGCTCCTCCGATTCGGCCTGCTGTGTCTTGCGCACCGAATCAAAAATGCCCCCTCCGGCAGCCAGGATATCCTGATATGACTGCCCGGAAGTACGCATAGTGTAGTCCTGATAGCGGCTCCCACCCCACACCAGGTGTGTATGACAGTCTACCAGCCCGGGAATCAGCACCATGTCTTCTTCTATGGGGTGGTATTCGTAATCCCTGACCTCAAAAGATGAAAAGGGAGCGATGCTCACAATGTGCCCATTTTCTATCAGCACACCTCCCTCGTCGATCACCGTAAGTTGCTCATTCTGTATTTTTCCCTTCAGGGGAATATCCCAAAGTGCAATGATCTGCCTGAAAGGTCCGTGAAGAGTAGGCATTGAAGATATTTTTTGGATTAAATAAAAAAGAACACAAAGCTAGTAGGAATTGCTTACTTAGAAACAGATTGCGATTAATATCCGTACTTCTCTTTCCATCGATTTTTCAGAAATTTTCTCAACTCCTCTTCACGGGGATTCCTTCCCGGATCATAAAATTTAGTGGATTTGATCTCATCCGGTAAAAACTCCATCTCCGCAAAATTGTGCTCATACGCATGTGCATACTTGTAGCCGTCTCCATACCCCTGATCTTTCATGAGTTTGGTGGGAGCATTGCGAATGGCCATAGGTACCTGCAAATCACCTGTCCTGGCCACTACCCTTTGTGCTTCATTGATGGCCTCATAGCTGGCATTGCTCTTGGGGGAGCAGGCCAGGTAGGTCACGCATTGCGAAAGAATAATCCGGGATTCCGGATAGCCAATCACATTGACCGACTGAAAAGCCGCATTGGCCATGACAAGCGCTGTGGGATTGGCATTGCCAATGTCTTCAGAAGCCAGAATGAGCAGCCTGCGAGCAATGAACTTGACATCCTCGCCCCCTTCGATCATCCGGGCCAGGTAATACACCGCCGCATTGGGATCACTGCCCCGTATGGACTTGATAAACGCTGAGATAATGTCATAATGCATCTCTCCGGACTTGTCATAAAGCACGGTCTTACGCTGCACGGCATTGATCACTTTTTCGTCAGTGATGTTAATAGCTTTCTGGTTTTCATCACTCTTGATGACCAGTTCGAGGATGTTCAGCAACTTGCGGGCGTCCCCTCCCGAAAGGTTGAAAAGTGCTTCTGTCTCTTCAAGGGTGACCTGCATCTTCTTCAACTCATGATCCTCAACCAGGGCTTTTTCAATGATGGTTTTCAGGTGGGATTTCTCCAGGTGATTGAGTGTATACACCTGGCACCTGGAAAGCAGGGCGGCATTCACCTCAAAGCTTGGATTTTCAGTGGTGGCTCCTATCAGAGTGATCACTCCCTTTTCCACGGCACCCAGCAGGGCATCCTGCTGACCTTTATTGAATCGATGGATCTCGTCGATAAAAAGAATCGCCTTGCTACCACCCCTTATATTTCCGATTACCTCCCGGATGTCCTTTACTCCGGCACTTATGGCACTGAGGGTATGAAATGGCATCTTCACCTGATTGGCAATGATATTGGCCAAAGTAGTCTTTCCGGTACCCGGAGGGCCCCACAGGATCATGGAAGGCACTCTCCCCGAAGCGATAGATCGTTTCAAAATGCCCTTTTCGCCTACCAGATGCTCCTGACCGATGAGCTGATCCAGATTGGAAGGCCGCATCCGCTCCGCCAGCGGAGAGTTGTCTTGAAAAATGCTCATGCAACAAAGATAAATGGCCGGATGGCCAATGGGTATAAAAAAACAGCTTTCCTTTATAAAGGAAAGCTGTTCACTTTTGGATTGAAAAAATGTCAGTTATCGAATCTGGCCGTAAGACCCAGGTGATTAACAACCTGTTGGTAAAATTCTCTTTCGGATTTTTTGGGGTGATAATCCTTATTCATGTAGGAAAAACAATAATTCACAAAATGCCGCTTTTCCTCCTCTGAAGCCAAATGCATGATATCATACTCTTCCCACTCTTCCAGCAGCTCCAAAGTATCATCCTTTGGCACACCCAAAAACTGACCTACATTAACAATTGCATCTCTTTTCTCTCCAGCCGGCCCAGCCAGCTTTGCAAGGGTGCAGAGGATCTGCATAGTCTTTTTGTCAATCTCAGTGAATACCATAAGCTGTCTTTTTAGAATTACCAGAATATAGAATCGTAGTACAATTATACGAATTGCAAACGATTGCAAGTCTATTTTCGTTGTAAATATTTTCACTTTATTTGCGCCGAACCAATGTCCGTTAAATTCACATTTGGTGAAAGATCTCAAGCACAAATCATTCATTATGCAGAGTACAGATCGGCGAAATAAAATGCTGCATCAAGGTCAGTTTTTATTCAAATACCGGGGCCTCCTTCCTGTGATCTTTTTGATCATTGGATTGATTATTTTCTTTTTTCAAGTCCGGAACTCTGCACTTTTCTTCACTGAAGGTGAGAAGCACATCTACGATCTCTCCTGTTTGGTGCTTGCCCTTTTCGGTCTGATCATTCGGGTAATTACGGTAGGATATACCCCAAAAGGTACATCCGGAAGAAACACTACCACCCAGGTGGCGGATCAGCTTAACACCACAGGGCTTTATGCAGTAACCAGAAACCCACTGTACCTTGGCAATTTTCTGATCTGGCTGGCGATAGTCCTACTTTGCCAGCACATCTGGTTTACCATTTTCTTTCTTTTAAGCTTTTGGTGGTTTTATCGGCTCATCATCTTCACTGAAGAGACCTTTCTGGCTACTGAGTTTGGAGCAGCTTACCTGACGTGGAAGAGCAACACCCCGGTCTTCTTTCCTGCTTTAGGTAAGTACCAGCCCAGCACCCGTACCTTCAACTGGAAAAAGGTGCTCAGAAAAGAGAAAAATGGGGTTGCTGCCATCTTTGTTATCTTCTTCCTATTTCAACTCACCCGAGCCATAGCCGATGACAAAGATTTTCATCCATTGACATTTCTATCCGATCACCTCTTCTGGTCACTTTGTGCCATCGGATCGGGACTGTATTACCTTTTGATCAAAGTAATCTCAACCACGACAAACTGGCTGGAAAATACAAGTGGAACCCCAAAGACTTAGGTCTGCGACCGTATCTTTGCCGCGTGAAATTTCCGGATCTCAAGCAACATGCAGCCATGCTCTTCGTGGGCCTGCTCTATGGCACCAATTATAGCATTGTCAAAATCATCACACCTGAGTACATTCTTCCTTTTGGGCTGATCGTAGTGCGGGTGGCCATCGCCACAGCCTGCTTCTGGCTGATGGGGCTGGCGGTCAAAGAAAGTATACACTGGCGAACGGACTGGCTGCGGATCGTTCTCTGCGCATTCTTCGGTGTGGGGATCAATATGCTTTTCTTCTTCAAAGGAGTAAGCCTGACCACCGCCATCAATGGCAGCATCATCATGACCCTCACCCCCGTGATGGTCTTTGTCACCTCCCTCGTCCTCTTGAAGGAGAAGGTAACCCTGCTAAAAGTCCTTGGGTTGGCTGCTGGTTTTTTAGGGGCATTCCTGATTATTTATCGTCCGGGAACGGAACTTTCGCTGGGAAACTGGAAAGGCGATGTACTCATCCTCCTCAATGCCCTGAGCTATGGGGTTTACCTCGTTTTGGTGAAGCCCCTTATGGCAAGATACAGACCCATCACGGTAGCTAAGTGGATCTTTTTCTTCGGCTTCTTTCTGGTGCTGCCTGTTGGCTGGAGTGAATTCACGGAAATTCACTGGCAGACGCTCCCCGCCAAAGTATACTTGAGTATGGCATTTGTGATCATCGGAGTGACGGTGATTGTCTATGCCTTGAATATCTGGGCCCTGAAAAAAGTGAACCCTTCCACAGTGGGCGTTTACATTTATGTGCAGCCGGTTTTTGCCACGCTGATCGCCAGTACCTTCTTCGGCGAAATACTTACCATCCGGCACCTTTTCGCTGCCCTGCTGGTGTTTGCCGGAGTGTGGTTAGTAGTGAAAAAAAATTAAAGATTGACTGTGTCATAAAACACCAGATACCACTTGCCACCGATCAATTGAAAACGTCGCTCTGAATAAAAACCACCACCATCTTCCTGTACTTTTTCAATCACTTCGCCTTCCTTCTCCACAATATCAGTGATGTATTGCGGATCAGAAATTTCGGTCACCTTCTGTTTGTGAGGCTCCCAGGAGGATTTCACCCAGGGCTGACTGCCCTCCGGGCCTTCATACTCTCCCGCCAGTGGAAACTTCACCCGGTCTAATTGGAAGCTTTCATCTGTATGAAAGCGGTCGTAGAACTCCTCGAAAACCTCTGAAGTCCTGGAAGTAGTAAGGTTCTTTGCACACCCGGCAAATAGCACAGCGATCAGGCATAAAATGCCCCATTGAGAAAGATTTTTCATAGGCTTTTAAAAGTGGAGAGTGTCTGCTCGAGATGATCATCCGTAAAATCCAGATGGGTCACAAATCTGACGGCCTTTTTGCCGAAAGATACGCCCAGCACACCCTTTTCATTGAGTTTTTTCAAATATTCTTCCGGTGAAATCCCATCCAGCTCGGCGATGACGATATTGGTCGTAACCGGGATCACTTGTCCAATGTATGGTTGCCCCTCGAGTCCCTTGCCGATCTCCCTGGCTCTCTGATGATCTTCTGTCAGCCGGGCACGATGTTGATCTACGGCATAGGTGCAAGCGGCCGCCAGATATCCTGCCTGACGCATTGCCCCGCCTAATGCCTTTCGCACCCGAGTGGCCTGCTTGATCATGGATTTGGAAGCGAGTAGCACTGAACCTACAGGAGCCCCCAGTCCTTTTGAAAAGCAAACCGAGAGTGTGTCAAACAAGCCCCCATAATCCGCCGGGTCTTCTCCAGTTTCCGCCAATGCGTTGAAAAACCGGGCTCCGTCCATATGTAAAAGCAGCCCATGGGCATCACATACCGCTCTGATCTTTCGGATCTCACCAATATCGTAAATACTCCCACCGCCTTTGTTCATGGTATTCTCCAGACCTACTAATCTCGTGCGTGGAAAATGTATGTCATCAGCATTGATATTTTCTTTAATCTGCTCAGCTGTGAGTCGTCCTCTGTCACCCGTGAGCAGCTTTGGCGAAAGCATGGAATTGTAGGCCATCCCACCACCTTCATAGAGATAAATATGAGAATGTTTATCGCAGATGACCTCATCCTGTGGGTTGGTGGATATGCGCAGCGCAATCTGATTGGCCATGGTGCCGGAGGGGCAAAAAAGGGCGGCCTCCATTCCGAAAAGTTCAGCTACCTTCTCCTGCAGCTCATTGACAGATGGGTCGTCACCCAGCACATCGTCACCCACTTCGGCAGACATCATGGCCTCCAGCATGGCAGGTGTGGGTCGTGTGATGGTATCGCTTCTCAGGTCAGCTATGGTGCTTTTTGTCATCATTGCCCTAAAATATGGAAATTGGAAATAACCCTATCTTTGAATGCCCATTAATTCATCTCAACATCCATTAATTCAATTCTATGATTATCCACCTCAAAGGTGACCTGGCTTCTGAAAAAATAGCCACCCTCGCGATTGCACATGAAGCCATTCATTTTCGTTCAGAAAACCGGGATATTCTGGTGCTCTCCTCCAAAGTCACTTCTACCCCGGCGGCACTGGCCCCTTATGCCGATCAGTCTTTTGTACTGGACAGTGACATCCAGTTGGCCAGCAGGGACTATCAACCGACTAAAAGAACCATTCAAATCGGCCAGGACGCCATAGGGGGCAATACCCGAAATACCATGATGATGGCCGGACCGTGTAGCATAGAATCCTGGGAGCAAATCTCTCAGGCTGCTGAGCTGCTAAAATCCCTCAACATCAAAACGCTGAGAGCGGGTTGTTTTAAGCCCCGCACATCGCCCTACACTTTTCAGGGATTAGGAGAAGAAGGGTTGAAAATGCTGGTAAAAGTGCGGGAAACCTATGGCCTGAATATTATCACTGAGGTGAAAGACAGCTCTCATGCAGATCTGGTCATTGACCATGCCGACATAGTGCAGATAGGCACCAAAGCCATGTATGACCAGAGCATTCTTAGGAAATGTGGAAAATCAACCAAACCGGTCCTGCTCAAACGGGGTTTTGGCACCACCCTGCAGGAGTTCGTACAAGCGGCAGAATTTATCCTTTCGGGTGGCAATCCTAACGTTATGTTGTGCGAGCGGGGCATTCGTACATTTGAAAATAAAACGAGGTTTACGCTCGACCTAACCGGGGTGGCTTATTTGAAGGAATTCACCAACTTGCCCGTGGTGGTAGACCCCAGTCATGCCATGGGCTATCGCTACGGCGTACCTGATCTCACCAGAGCTGCCGTGGCCATGGGAATTGATGGTTTGCTGATAGAAACCCACCCAACACCTGAGCTGGCAAAATCTGATGCAGCTCAGCAACTCAATTTTACTGAGTTTACCAAAATGTTTCATTCACTCAAACCTGTGGCCGAGGCTGTAGGACAAACAATGACTTAATGACAAAACTTCCCACCATCAAATTACTTGTGCTGGATGTAGACGGCACCATGACCGACGGGGGCATCTATATCATGGAAGATGGTCGGCAGTTTAAAAAATTTCACGCTCGCGATGGACTCGGCATTAAAGAAGCCATGAAAGCAGGCGTGGAAGTGGGCATCATCAGCCACAGTCTGGCTACTGAGATGGTCAACTCCCGGGCCAATATGCTCGGAATGAAGCACTTCTATGTGGGTCAGCGTCCTAAGCTGGAGGTGCTCAGCGAATGGATCAAAGAACTCAACATCAGCTATGATGAGATTTGCTTTATTGGTGATGACATCAATGACCTGGAAATCATGCAAAAAGTAGGGTTTTCTGCCTGTCCTTCAGATGCCGCAGCAGCCATAAAAAAAATCGCGAAGGTGGTGCTAGACAGAAAAGGAGGTGATGCCGCGGTCCGTGAGTTCATTGACCGGTTCATCCTTTCGGAGGAATGAGTTAATCAAACTTATTTAAATACTGGGTGAAGAAGAATATAGGCATAGGCCAGAGTTTCCTGGCAAACTTCTTCTTGAAAAATCCAAAATGACCGATCCGTTCCAACCCAAGATCCTTAGGCTTGATAAACTGAAAGGTGGTCACTGCATTCCTGTAAAAGTGCATGAGTGCCTGTGTGGCTGCCGAAGGGGCCAGTAGTTTGTCATCCTCTATGTTCACAAAATGAACCGGAATCCTCACAGAGTCAAACTTCTGCGCCATTTCCCTATTCCCTTGCAGCACTCCTTGCGGGTGGGTTCCCCACTTGCGCCACTCCTTAGCCGCATTTTTGGGGATGTCAATATTGCCACCCATGGTCCAGCCCGGTAGATAACGATAGGCAGAGACTGTCAGGGGAATCAAAATGTACCAGAAAATGAGAACATAAAGCCACCATAAGCCTTTCCAATGACCATGGTATGCCGACTGGGACCCCACGAAATAAGCAGACCTAATGCGTCCGTTGTTGGCCGCTTTTGGAAAAATCTGCCCGGCCACACTGTGACCTATCAGAAAAATTTTATCATATTTTTCATCAGCCCAGGAAATCACGCTTTTGAGATCCTGATCACCCCAGTCGCTCATTTTGCAGCGCTCATCCTTCACAGCGCCGTGCAAAGAGCCTCCTATCCCGCGATAGTCAAAAGTGACCACATCAAATTCTTTGTATTGGCAAGCGTAGTCCGCGAACCCTTTGTAGTAGTGCTGAGGAGCCCCAGCAGCTGGACTCACGATGATCAGATGTGCACTTTTGGCATCTCCTGAAAAAAGCGTAGCGCTTATTTTGGTTTTATCCTCCGAAATGATCTGAAACCCTTCAGCCTTATGCATGCCTTATTTTTATACTGAATTGCCGATGTGGCGGATAACATCTGGACTGCCGCAAATGTATTATAATACTTTATATTCACAATCCGTTTGGCAATGTGTCCATTTCAAATATTTTTGCAACTCAAATAGAAACCAATCCAAAATGAGCGTTCTAGTCAATAAAAATTCTAAAATAATCGTACAGGGCTTTACAGGCACTGAAGGAACCTTCCATGCCTCTCAGATGATTGAGTACGGCACCAACGTGGTGGGAGGTGTTACTCCGGGCAAAGGAGGACAAAGTCACCTGGACAAGCCAGTATTCAATACCGTGAAGGATGCCGTGGATGCAACAGGCGCTGACGTGTCTATCATCTTTGTGCCACCAGCATTCGCCGCTGATGCGATTATGGAAGCTGCCGATGCAGGCATCAAAGTCATCATCACCATCACGGAGGGTATTCCGGTGAAGGATATGATGAAGGCAAAACCTTACGCCATAGCCAGAGGCGCGAAGCTGGTAGGGCCCAACTGCCCCGGTGTGATCACTCCGGGTGAAGCCAAGGTGGGTATAATGCCAGGTTTTGTCTTTAAGAAAGGAAATATTGGGATTGTTTCTAAATCGGGAACACTGACCTACGAAGCAGCCGACCAGGTAGTAAAAGCAGGATTGGGTATTACTACGGCCATCGGTATCGGAGGAGACCCGATCATCGGTACTTCTACCAAAGATGCCGTGCAGTTGCTCATGGAAGATCCTGAAACAGAAGGGATCGTGATGATCGGTGAGATCGGTGGAAACTACGAAGCAGAAGCCGCTAAGTGGATCAAAGAAAATGGCAACAAAAAGCCTGTAGTTGGATTCATTGCCGGCCAAACAGCGCCTCCCGGAAGAAGAATGGGTCATGCCGGAGCCATCATTGGTGGAGCAGATGATACGGCCGCAGCCAAAATGAAAATCATGGCTGCCAATGGCATCCACGTGGTAAACTCCCCTGCAGATATCGGGGAAGTGATGAAAAAAGCATTGAGCTAATCATTTAGCTCAATTAGCAATACATAAGCCGGTTGGATAGTTCTGACCGGCTTTATTTTTTTATTGCCCGCCATTTTTTTTGCAAACTAATTTTTCCGTGTTACGTTTGTGCTCTCAAATCGATAAAGCATCGATTTATAAAGAAGCGCTGAGAGACAGGCTCTGAGAAGCGCTAGCAACCCCCACCCTAAACGGGAAGGTGCTAATTCCTGAAATATAAATTGATAGTTATGAAATTCTACAAAAACACTTTTGCGAAAGCTATTGCTTTTTTGCCAAGCACTGAAGCAAGCTTATTTATTTCACATGCTGCACCTGACAGGGTTCTCTGTTGTATGTGCTACTGCTAATTCCGCAGGTATTCTTCCTTTTAGTTATTGGAAAATCCGCAGGCCAATTCATGTAATGTCCTGGTCATAAAAGCATATCACATATACAATTCTAAAATCTTAAAAATATACACTCATGTCAACATTGAAATTTGAAACCTTACAACTACACGCAGGCCAGGAAATAGACCCCACAACAGGATCTAGGGCTGTACCTATCTATCAAACCACCTCCTTTGGATTCAAAAACTCCGAGCACGGGGCTAACCTTTTCGCCCTGAAGGAATTTGGAAACATCTACAGCCGGATTATGAATCCTACCAATGATGTATTCGAAAAACGGATAGCCGCGCTGGAAGGTGGAGTGGCTGCATTGGCGGTTGGCTCCGGGCAGGCGGCTCAGTTTATCGCGCTCAGCAACATACTGGAGTCTGGTGACAACTTTGTGTCCAGTTCATTCCTTTATGGCGGCACTTACAACCAGTTCAAGGTAGCCTTCAAACGACTGGGTATTAATGTCAAATTTGCGGAAAGCGACCAGGCCGAAGAATTTGAAAAACTCATTGATGAGAAAACCAAAGCCATCTACCTGGAAACCATCGGGAATCCGGGCTTCAATGTACCGGATTTTGAAGCCATCGCCGCAGTGGCCAAAGCGAATAACATTCCCCTCATTGTAGACAATACGTTCGGGGCTGGTGGGTACCTGTTTCGCCCATTGGAACATGGCGCCTCTGTGGTGACTGCTTCTGCCACCAAGTGGATAGGTGGACACGGCACCAGCATTGGCGGCGTGATTGTGGATGGAGGAAACTTCAACTGGGGCAATGGAAAATTTCCGCAGTTTACCGAGCCCTCTGAAGGCTATCACGGCCTGGTCTTTTGGGATGTCTTTGGAGAAGGAAACCCACTTGGCCTTCCCAACATTGCCTTTGCCATACGTGCACGAGTGGAAGGGCTAAGAGATTTTGGGCCAGCACTCAGCCCATTCAACAGCTTCCTGCTATTACAAGGACTGGAAACTTTATCTCTGCGAGTACAGCGTACCGTTGATAATGCCCTGGAACTGGCTCAGTGGCTGGAGCAGCATCCTTTCGTGGAAACGGTGAATTATCCAGGCCTAAAAAGTAGCAGCTATCATGAACTGGCCAAAAAATACCTCAAAAATGGATTTGGAGGGGTTCTCTCCTTCACACTGAAAGGGGAAAAAGAGTTGGCCACCCAGCTGGTAGATAATCTGGAGCTGGTGAGTCACCTGGCCAATGTGGGAGATGCCAAGACGCTGATCATACAGCCATCTGCTACCACCCATCAGCAATTATCCAATGAGGAACAGTTAAATGCGGGCGTACTTCCCAACCTGCTCCGGGTCTCTCTGGGCATCGAACACATCGATGACATCAAAGCGGATTTCCAGCAGGCTTTCGAAAAAATATATGCAGACAATCAAGTTAATGCCTAATACCATCGAACAAATACAGCCAAAATCTGCGATCCTCAAAGTAGAAGAACCGTTCATCCTGGAGTGTGGAGACACACTCCGGAATGTCCGGATTTCCTACACCACCTATGGTAACCTCAACAGTGAGAAAACCAATGTGGTCTGGGTATTTCATGCCCTCACAGCCAATGGCAACCCGGCAGAATGGTGGCCCGAACTGGTGGGCCCCGGAAAAGCCATCGATCCTGAAAACAAATTCATTATATGCGCCAATATGCTCGGCTCATGTTATGGAACCACTGGACCGAAAAATTACAATTTTCCTCTGGTGACCATCCGTGACATGGTAAAAGCACACAAGGTGCTGAGGAATCATCTCGGTATAGAAAAAATTCAATTAGGAATCGGTGGATCGATGGGTGGGCAGCAGCTTCTGGAATGGGCGGTGGAAGAGCCCACACTTTTTGAGCACATCGTACCTTTGGCCACCAACGCCTTCCATTCTCCCTGGGGCATCGCTTTTAATGAAGCGCAACGAATGGCCCTGGAGAACATAGATAGCGCTAAAGGGCTGGAAGCCGCCAGGGCCATCGCTATGCTCTCCTACAGGCACTACAATACCTATGACAAGACGCAGCGAGATGTAGACCAGCGATGGGATGACTTCTCGGCATCTTCTTACCAACGATATCAGGGTGAAAAGCTGCGCAAGCGATTTTCTGTAGAGAGCTATTATTACCTCTCCAAGGCCATGGACAGTCACCATGTGGGCAGACATTTCGGGTCGGCAGAGACGGCTCTGAAACGCATCCAATCCAAAGCGTTGGTCATTGGCATAGATACCGACATATTATTTCCACCTCAGGAGCAGCAGTACATTGCCGGACTTATACCGGGTGCTGAATTCCGTTTGGTAACCTCTGCGTTTGGTCATGATGGATTTCTGACTGAGGCGGAGCAAATTTCAGAATTGATCAATGATTTTTTGAATTATTGATAGGTGTCGTGACATAATAAAAGCCAACCCCCTGGGGGTTGGCCTAACGCCCGAAAAGTATCCGGGACTGCCCTAGTTCTTCTTAATCACTTTTAGTTGATCAATGAGCTTGCCCTCTCTGAATATTTGCATGATGTAAATACCCTGATCAATACGGCTAATGTCTGTAGGCACATTACTTCTTCCTTCCATTGCCAACCCGCCATTCAGTTCGTACAATCTCCAAATGCCAGGCTCCGGGGTTTTGACTAAGATTTGGCGACTCGCCGGATTTGGATACACATTCACTCTTTTTTGAGGTCGTGAACCCAATACACCCATTGTAGCAATCACAAAAGTTCCTGAAGCCGATCCCTGGTAATTAGTTTCATTGATTTCGACGAATACGTCGTAGCTGCCGGCTGCCACTGGCGCATCAGCTTCTCCATTGAATGTCATGATGAAATTCAAATCGGGAGGATCAGTTGTAACTTGAGGTTTCTTCTCGGATCCGTCCTCTTCCTGTTCCATACCAGTCAGCGCTAATGTCGCTATTGCCTGTCCGATTGTGAGTCGTCCTTCTTCATATGTAAAAAAATAGTTAGCCGCCTCCCCACCAGAGGCAATGATCTCATAAGTCCCTGCGTCAAGGTTTCCCGAGCGCTCAACTCCTGCTTCCGGGAGGGCCAGTAGAACCTGATCATCCTCGCCATTTACGAATCCTGATATGGAATAAGTAAAGTGAGGAAGTGCTTGACCATAAATCACCTCTTGATCATCTGGTGTCACCACCAACTCAGCCATACTTACTTCAAATGACCTATCCACTGATTCAGCGGATACAAAATCAAGATCACCAGCCTGGCTTGCGGTCATGGTGGTGGTGCCCACTCCCACGATGGTCACTGTGCTGCCACTAACAATGGCCACGGACTCATCCGAACTTTCAAAACTCACGATCAAGCCGGAGGTGGTCGTTGCGATAAGCTCAAACGGTGCATCACCAAACACCTTATCGTCTGGCCCTGAAAATGCGATGGTCTGCTCAAGCTTGGGAATATCAGAAACGGACAAAATCTGCTCCTTCGATGCAGGCATGTAATTGTTGCTGCCCGCCTGTGTGGCTGTAATAGTAGTAGTCCCCGATGACAAGATACTCACCGTTTTTCCCGAAATGGTAGCCACCGTTTGGTCGGAGCTTGAAAAGGCAACCTCCAGACCCGAACTAGAGGTAGCTATCAAATCAAATGGTTTATCGTTTACGGCCTTTTCGTCAAGTTCGCCAAAAGATATAAGCTGACTTGCCTTGTTTACGGTAAGAATTTGCGCTACTTCATCTGCAGATTCAAATTCCTCATTCCCTGACTGGCTGGCAGTAATGGTGGTAGTACCGCCACCAATTATGGTCACCACTTCCCCGGATACAGTAGCCACCTCCACATTTGAGCTCTCGTAAGTGATCTCCAATCCACTAGTGACCGTTGCTGCAAGATCAAAGGTGCCATCACCGTATGTCCTTTCACTCAGTGGCTCGAAAGTAATCGACTGTGAGTACTTGCTGACTGTAATGGTTTGCTGACTTGTGGCTGCGTTGTAGCTTTCATCTCCAGATTGGCTCGCTGTGATGATCGCACTACCAGCTCCTATAACTTTCAAAACCCCCTCTTCAATCAGGGCAACCCCTGTATTGGATGAGCTAAACACTACTTCTAACCCGGAGCTCGCTGTAGCTTCCAGTGGGATATCCTCCGTACCGATTTTCACTTCGGAGGCTATTACTGTAAAAGAAATGGTCTGATCACCTTTGGAAACCTCCAGATCAAATGTTGTAGATACTGACTCATTAAAAGGGTCCGTAGCTGTGATCTCCACTGTGTATTCTCCCAATGTGCCCGCAACAGGGGCCAGGACTAACTCACCCTCAGCAAGCACCATCCAGTCTGGCAATGGCTCTCCTCCAAATAACCGGGATTCAAAAGACATATCATCACCATTCGGGTCATCAAAGATACTGCTCATGATGAGCGTCTGTGTTTCGCCAATGTCCAACCTTAGAAGAGATACGGAAGAACGAACAATCGGAGAGCTGTTATTGGATGTAATGGTCAATAGAAAAACATCAGAAGCACTTGCTTCCCCATCAGAAGCCGTAACCCGAAGGGAATATTGGCCCACATAGTCTTCATGACTGCTACCACTCAGCGTGCGACTGGTAGGATCAAAAGTCAACCAGGACGGTATATCATTTCCATCTTCCATCTTGATAGAAAAACTCAATTCTTCATTATCCTCATCTGAAAATGCCGATTCAGGAATGACGATGGAAACAGCTTCCCCAACATTTACACTGTGGTCTGGTAACCCTGACGCCAGGAATGGTGCATCATTGACAGCAATCACTGTAAGTACAAACTCATCTGACACATCAGCAAACTCATCTGCGGCAGTAAGTACAATTGTATAAGTGCCTGCATCAGACTGCAACGGTGTTCCGGAAAGCTCGAAAGCTGCAGCCTCAAAAACCAACCAGGAAGGTAGCGGATCACCGCCCTTCAGAGCAATGCTGAACGTAAGCACATCATCGTCCGGGTCGGTGAATGTATTAGCATCAAAGCTGTACTGAAAAAGTTGATCCTCGCTGGCTTCCAGGTCCGAGACAGGCACCGCCACCACCGGAGGATCATTATCCAGTGTGACCTTCAGAGTGAAGTCCGTGAAAACACTAGCGGTGAAAGGATCAGTAGCAGTTAACCGTACCGTATGGTTAGCCACATCTGATACTGTGGGGGTACCACTGAATGTCCCGGTAGCACCATCAAAGGACAACCAGTCCGGCAAGGCCGACCCATCTGAGAGACCTGCTGTAAGTGTTAATACATCCTCATCCTCATCCTCAAAAGTACTTGCGGGCACCTCGAAAGAAAAGGTCAAATCCGTTAAAGCGGTTTTAGTTGAAATCGATTGATTCACTACCGGAGCATCATTTACATTGTTAACTGTGACGTCAAACTCATCAAAAACAATCCCCTCCAGCCCGTCATCGGCAGTAACCGTGATGCTGATCGTACCCACATTTGCCTGAAGGGGCGTGCCACTAAAGGTGTGACTGGCAGGGTCAAATGAAAGCCAGGCGGGCAAGGCACCCTCATCAGTTAAACTTGCAGATAGTGAAAGTTCATCCTCATCAGCATCTGCAAACGTATTTTCAGGAATAGAAAAAGTAAAAAGAGCATCTTCATTAGTTTCCTGATCTGGAATACCACTATCCACTGTGGGATCGGCATTGGAGCGATTCTTAAACCAGGTGATCTCATTGTCACCATAGTTACAGACGATAATGTCCAGATTTCCATCATCATTCAAATCTCCTACCTCAAGGTCAATGATATCAGACTCCTGGTCAGAGAGCAATTCTGTAGTAAACGCGCCAGTTCCATCATTTTTCAAAAAATAGAGGGAATGACCGGATCGAAAAGCAGCCACAACATCCAGATCACCATCCCCATCAAAATCCGCCAGATCCAGTGCAACTACATCATCCCCCGTAAGCAAAATTTCGGATGTGTAGATGCCCGTACCATCATTGCTATACAGTGTAAGATCATCCGCATTGGCAGTTACTATATCCTGATCACCGTCGCCATCGATATCATCCATTTTAAGATCTTTGAAGTAAAATCCCATGTGGCTGGTGAAAGAAAGTAGTCCGTCATTTTCATACCACACGTTTTCTCCTCCCAAAATATCCAGATCACCATCCAGGTCATAGTCCAATACTTCCAAAGCGGTATGATCATCGTCACTTACATGAAGCTTGGTAAAAGACAGACTTCCATCATTTAGATAAATATCCACAGAAAGGTTGGAGACAACAATCAAGTCAAAATCTCCATCCAGATCCATGTCCTTTATCCTAAATGCTTCTGGGTCTGAAATACCCGGAATGATGTCCGTGATGGTGAAATTGCCAGCCCCGTCGTTCTTATTCAGCGTGATTTTATCATCAATCGTGGTGGCTGAAATCACATCCAAATCACCATCCTGGTCCAAATCAAAAACCAGAATTGAAGATGCATGGACACCCAGATCCTTGGTGACGCCTGCATCCGCACCTGCCGATACCAGCAAGTTTGCTGTAGCGGCTGTACCTCCAGGTACTGTAATATCTAAATCATCGTCACCATCCAAATCGCCTAAGTCAAGTCCTAGTGGAAAACTATGACTAACAAGAGTTGACTGCTTCACAAATGCTCCGGGAGCGGGTGAGGTATTGGTGTGAAAGAAAAACGAAAAAGGAGAAGTGCGAATGGAGCCATCCTCGGCTTCCAGCGCGTCAGATAGGATGACCGTGTATATACGGTTTTCAGCCAAATCATCCGCCGGGATAAACGTGATTGTGGAAGTTCCACCCCCACCCAAAACCCCAGAAACGGTTTTCCCCTGATCGTCGAGAAGCGTGAAAGATCCTGGTAAAGTAGTGGCCTCCACGTTTTTATCAAATGTGATGGAAACACTTACATCCGTGGACTGATAGGTGCCGCGCAGAGGGGTAAAACTAACTACCGAAATGAGAGGAGGCGCGCTTATCGTGAAATCAAAATCATCAAATGCGGTTTCGCCTGCATGGTCGGTGGCGATCACTCGAAGGGTATAAGTGCCATCTGATCCATATGGGGCTGTTCCCGTCAATGTTTTGCTTGCATTACTAAAAGTGAGGTAGTCAGGTAGGTCGTTTCCATTGGCCATGGTCATGGAATACACCAGTGTATTACTGCCATCAGGATCGGAAAAGACTCCACTCATATCGATAGCAAAAGCAACTCCAACTACGACCTCCTCATCAGACTTAGCGCTGCTCACCACGGGAGCTTCGTTGGCTTTATTCTGGTACCAAGATAGTTTATTCGTTCCCTCTGAAACAGACACTACATCCAAATCCAAGTCGCCATCCAGATCAGCAAAGCCAATAAGGTTTCCCTCATTTGCCGCCAGTTCCCAATAGGTGAAATTGAAACCCCCGGTATTTTCCAACCAGCCTACTGAGTTTACACCATGTGCACCGACTAAAATATCCAGATCACTATCCGCATCCAAATCCACAAATCGTGCTTGCACCGGACCGATGACATCATCTGATACTTCAAGGGCTGTGAACAACTGATTTCCGTCATTCCGGTAAATAACCACATGATTTTCCAAATCCTCCGCGGTGAGAATATCCAGGTCGCCATCACCATCCACATCGGCTACATCTACATCTGACACTCCGTCGGCGGCTTGAGTGATTTCATTGTAAGTAAAACCCTGGGATCCATCGTTTTCGTACCAGGCCAGGAAGTTGGTGCCATAGTTATGACCACCCACTATCACGTCAACATCTCCATCTTTATCCAAATCTTCTGCATACGCCTTATTCGGATTGGTACCAAAAGTTCCGATTTCGAGCTGCGTGAAATTTTGTGCGCCATCATTTTGAAACCAAAGCACATTATCTGAGGCGCTTTCGGTCGCTAAGACATCCAAATGACCATCTCCATCGAGATCCACGACAGAAACACTCATTGTATAATTCATGCTGGCACTTACTACATGAGAAGTAAACACCTGGCTACCATCGTTTTCCAGCCAGGTCCACTTTCCGCCAGAGTTGGCAAACACTACTATATCATTGTCTCCATCCTGATCGATATCAGCTACATCAATTTTACATGAGGTAACTCCACTATGATTGATGTAAGTCACCGTAAAGTTTCCGGCCCCATCGTTAACATGCCAGTTGATCCGCTGATACGGTCGGCTGCTCGTGAGCACATCCAGGTCTCCGTCTTTATCAAGGTCCACCTCCACCATATCAGTGGGTGTAGCATCAACACTAAACTCGTTTTCACTTACAAAAAGTGCAGGGGAGCTCAGTGGATCGGCCGCCCCTACATCAAAATAGTAAGACTTATTCCCTGCTATAATACCTCCACCCTCACTTTTCAAGTCTGTGGAAATAATGACATGCACGCGCTCCCCCGGATAGAAATCATTGTCAGGATCAAACTGGATACTGGGTGTACCTCCTCCAGCAAAGCTTCCTGCTACCAGGCCAGACATGGATCCACGCACCTTGATATTGGAAGACGTCAGGGTGGTATTTTCTATATTTCCTGAAAAGGTGAAAGTCAGGTTATCTCCAGCCGATACATTTTGATCGTAATGCGCTGGGGCGTAAGCGTCGAGCGTCATGAGTGCGGGCACCGTAATCACCAGGTCAAATTCGTCACTGACTTCTGCTCCTGCTGGATCAGCGGCAGTCACTTTCACTGTGATAGTACCCGCATCCGATGCACTTGGCGTACCAGAGAAAGCCCGTCGGTCTGAATCAAACGACAACCAGTCCGGCAGAGGATCTCCTGTATCCAGGGAAGCTGAATAGCTCAGAATCATCAAATCCGGATCAAAAAAAACATTTGAGGGAAAAGTATATTCAAATGAAATATAGGCCTGAGCCAACTGATCGTCAATGGGATTGTCCACAGTGGGGTCTTCGTTTACTTTACTCTCAAACCAATAAATCCCATCACTCTGATAAAGGACAAAATCCAGACGGCCATCCAGATTCAAATCCACTGGATTCATAAACTTCGCAGAACTAAAATTATCAGCCAGAACTCGCTCTGTAAAATTCTCCGATCCATCATTTTCCAACCATACTACCTTGGCATCATTGCTATAGGTGGTAAGAATATCCATGTCGCCATCCCCATCTAAATCCCCCGATTTAATCAGGTGTACGGCATCTGCATCATTGGAAAGCAAGTGTTTCGTAAAAACCTGGGATCCGTCATTTTCGAACCAGTAGTACTCATCGTTTAAATTGGAACTCACCATAACATCCATATCCCCATCGTCATCCAGATCTACCAAATCCATGTAAGACATTGAGGATGAAGAGCTACCCAGTATATGCTGGATCATGCTCCCGGTGCCATCATTTTCATACCAAAGGCATCTTGAGCTTGTCCCCTGGCATATCACATCCACATCGCCATCTCCATCCATATCTGCTATCCCTACCAGTTTTCCATTGGACTGTTCTCCTTCTATGTCCACTATGGTAAAATCTCCGCTGCCATTGTTAAAAGCCAACTGGAGGCCATTATTGGAAGTATAGGCAATATCAACCAGGCCGTCGTTGTTCAAATCCCCGGAAGCTAAAACATTCGGACCATCAGCCTCGGTGGTCACATCATATTCGGTAAAGGAAGCTGCGTCATTCTCAAGCCACTTAAAGAGATCCATTGCAAGCTCTTCAAAGATCACGTCAACATCTCCATCGTAATCCAGATCATCCAGGTGCATGTCAAAGGAATTTCCACCTCCTATGTTTGCCAGCTCGTTGACAGAAGGGGTGTAGGTGCTAAAGGATTCGGAACCATCGTTTTTGTACCAAAACAAACTACCTCCGCCAAGACTTAGCAAGTCAATCTCTCCATCGTTGTCCATATCCGCCACGCTCAAATCTTTTTCCCCGGCATAATATGTGGGCAATTTCTGAGGCTTCAGGGTTGGGCTTGAAGAATAAGAAGGCAGTGTTTTCACACGAAAAGAATAACCAAATCCGTTGGTCAAGGGATCTGCAGAGACGGACTGAATGCCCGATTTGAGCAATAGATGTATTTTATCCCCATAGAGGAATGAATTATCAAGATCAATGGTAATGACTGCAGTACCGCCACCGGAGACGGTGAATGGCAAGCCACCCTGAAGGTCGCTCTTCACCAGGATGTTTCCCGCCAGTGTGCTGGCATCTACAGCCGCACTAAAGGTGACTTCAATATCGGCATCAATAGCTGCGTAATTGGCATTCTGACCAGGTGATAATCCGGTCACCGTAAGCTGGGCTACGGCCCAATGAGAAATGAAAACAAGAAGGAATGTATAAAGTGAATTATTCATAGGGCTTAGATTTAACTCTATGAAATTAGCCTGCGAGATTTGCCTCCAGAACACCCTTTTAGTGAAGGGTAAAAAATTTTGAGTGGGGGGCTATAGTCTTTTAGTGGGCCTAAAGCAACGACAGCCTGTCCATAAATTCCTTTCGGTAGGACTTTCCTATCTGAATTTTGTGGCCTTTCAGAAACACATACCCTTCAGATATGGAATCGATCTGGTCAAAATTGATCAGATAAGAACGATGCACCCGCAGAAAACCGAGCGGTACCAGCTTTTCCTCTATGCTCTTGAGTGTATGGCTAATAATGTACTTTTCTGATTCGGTATAGAGGTAAGCATAATTATCAAACGCCTCAGCGAAGAGAATTTGATCGGACATCACCGAGATGATCTCCTGATCCTTCTTCACAAAAAGCTTTTCAGGGTGGGTCTTGACAGCCACTGGCTGGGGGACTTTATGAAGCGCCAGTGCCACATTGGCTATCAGGTCTCGCTCGCTGAAAGGCTTTACGATGTAACCCGCAGGATGCAGGACCTTCGCCCGATCCAGCGTGGCCTTGTCATAATAGGAAGTTAAAAAAACGAAAGGGATGCCCAGCTTGGGTGCTAACTCTATACCGTCCATCTCACCCTCAATGTTCACATCCAGTATAGCCAGATCTGGCTTATAATCCTCCATGGCCTGAAGGGCATCCGCACCCTCATCCACAATGGCCACCACCCGGTAGCCGTTTTTGGTAAGCGTATCTGCTATGTCATCCGCAATGAGCGGTTCATCTTCCACTACTAAAATCGACGGCTTGGTCATACGACTAATTTATATCTGGAAAGGGTCATCTGCACGGTGGTCCCCTGACTATTGAGGATGTTTATGTCTGCTTTTACCTTTCTCGAAAGTGATCGGATCATTTTCCATCCAAAGGAGTTTGATTTTTCGAGAGCATCGGCATCCATACCCATTCCATTGTCACGAACCATTACACTGAGTTTATCGCCCTCTTCCCGAATCTGTATTTCCAGTAGCCCATCATGCGCAGCAACAAAAGCATATTTGATGGTATTGGTAATCAGCTCATTGATGATGAGGCCAAGCGGTATCACCGTATCTATGTCCAGTTTGATGCCAGAGGCATTAATCTCATAGTCCACACCCTGGACTCCAAATGCACTGAACAGCTCAGACGTGAGGTTTTCCAGATAGTCTTGTACATCCACGCCCCGGATATCTTCGGCGCTGTAAAGTTTTTGATGAATAAGTGCCATGGACTTCACCCTGTTCTGACCCTCCTTCACAGCATCCACTGCCGCTTCGTCTTTGAGCGAACCCGCCTGAAGATTAAGCAAGCTGGAGATGACCTGCAAGTTGTTCTTTACGCGGTGGTGGATTTCCTTTAGTAGTGTCTCACGGTCTTCCAGTGCCAGAGATATCTGTTGATTTTTTTCGGTTAGGAGATTTGAGGTTTTTCGCTTGGTATTGTAGCGGTAGAGTAGAAAGCCGGCAGCTATAAAAAAGATGATAAACCCCGAAATAAAGATGTTTCGCTGGTTTTGTGAGTTGGCCAGAGCCAAAGCAGCGGTTTGCTGGTCTAAGTTCAACGCGGCAATCTCTCTATCCTTTTCTGCGGTTTGATACTTCGTACTCATCTCCGTTACCATGCGGTTTGTCCGATCGCTTTTCAGGCTATCCTCATAGTCCTCATAACTCAGCCTATATTCGTAAGCTTTTTCATAATTTCCATTGGTCGCATTGACACGTGACAGCCCCTTATAGATGTCTCGCAATTGTTCCTTGCTCTGTGCCAGCTTTGCTGAGGCTAAGGCCAATTCTAAATTGGTGATGGCATTTCCATACCGCCCCTGCATTCTGTGCAATTCTGCAATATTGAAATAGGATCTGGCTATTTCCTTCTTATCATCCACTGTTTGATAAGTCAGGAGGGCATTGTGAAACAGCTTTGCAGTAGAATCGGGTTTGTCCAAATAGTAATAGAGTATTCCCAGATTATTGTAACTCCCCGCAAGGGCATAGTAATCCCTGGCATTTTTCCGGTAATGAATGGCTTTTCGGTAAAAAAATTCGGCCGAGTCCAGTTGATCCCTTCTCCTAAATTCAATGCCCAAATTGTTATAAATATTGCCAAGGGCTTCAAAGTCTTCACTTGCTTCTTTCAGCGGTATGGCCTTCCGATAATAGGAAATAGCCTCATCTGCTTGACCCAAATTTGACATGACAAGACCCAGGTTAATATAGTTTGAACCCAGTATTTTTTCATTGCCTATTTTCTCATTGAGCTGGATTGACTCAAGAAGTATCTCAGCAGCTACTTCATAGTTTCCCCTTTCTTGTTCTATATGCCCCATGTTGTTTAGGGCGGTTGCTCGTCCCTTTTCATCTCCCAGTTTCAGATAGGATTCGATCGCCTTTCTGTGCAAAGCTACGGCCGTGTCATATTCACTCCTGATAATAAAAACGGATCCTAAATTATTATAGCTCTCTGCAATTCCCCTTTCAAAACCAATGGCCTTAGATCGCTCCAGAGCTCGCTGACCATAACTTATGGCACTGTCAGGAAAGTTCTTTCTGAGTGCATATGTGGCATCAAATAGGATTTTAATTCCTACAGAATCAGGGGAAGAGGAGACCACTTGCTCCAAGCTGTCAAAATCAAATTGCTTTTCCGAAGGCTGGGACTGAACGATTCCAACTGAGGCGAGGCAAATGACCAAAACGAATATTGGAATTAGTTTCTTTCTTAGCGATGACATGAGTCGAAAGATAACATACTGAGGCATTAAAACACCGGATCTGACGCAAAAACCATCTGATCTACGGTCAGGAGTCATCGTCAGACTTTCGCTAAGAACAAAACCATAAGACACGGATGCTGATAAGGTGACTAATCTTCTATGTATTCAGCCGGAAGTCTGCCAAAGCGTTTCTTGAAGACCGTAGAAAAGTAAGCCGGCTGGGGAAACCCAACGGCGTAAGAAAGCTGGGATGTGCGCTTATAAACTTTTTTCTGGATGAGGTCCATAGCCCGCTGGAGCCTGATCTCTTTGATGAAATTGGCCGGGGTGAGCCCGGTCATCTCACGAATGTATCTGTACAGCTGGCGCTCGCTCATTGATGCTGCCTCTGCCAGCCTGATCACATTGAAGTTGGAATCATCAATGTTGTCATACACTTCCTTTTCCAGTTTTTTCAAAGTCTTTTCCTCATGGGAAATCTCCTCCTCCTGTGGCTCTGCCTGTGAGGTGATCCGCTCAGAATAATTATAAATGAGGTTTTGCACCCGCACGAGGAGCTCCTCTGCAAAGAACGGTTTCACCAGATAGTCATCGATTCCTATCCTCAGGGTATTCACTTTCTCGGTTTCATCACCAATGGCACTGACAGTGATAAAGGGTATGCCTCTCCAGGTTGGATGTTTTTTAACTTCTCTGGCAAAGGTGAGGCCATCCATACGGGGCATCATCACATCAGAGACGATCAAATCAGGGGTATGAGCACGGAGCTTTTCCAATCCTTCCATACCATCCCTGGCTTCTATCACTTCAAAATCCCTGCTCAGGAAACCTGAGATATACGCACGCATATCTGCGTTGTCCTCGACCACAAGGATTTTTTTATCCTTCAAAACAGAACGGTAATGAGCTGGCTCTTCTTCGATGTCCAATATAGCTGCCTGAAGTACCTCGTCCTCCTTCGCCAGCTCATCTCCCCCCATGAGCCTTTTGCCGGGCAGGAGTAATTCGAAACGGCTGCCCACTCCCAGTTCACTGGTGACAGAAAGGTCCCCACCGTGCATCCTGGCTATCTCCTTACAAAATGCGAGACCTACTCCAGTACCTCCCTGGCGACCGCTGGAGTTGGCAGACTGATAGAAGCGATCGAAGATTTTATTCAGGTCCTCTGCGGGAATACCATCTCCGGTATCTCTTACAAAAAGGGCTACTTCCTCCTCATTCACCTGAAGCCCAACTGTGATTTTACCTCCTTCGTGTGTGAATTTCAAAGCATTAGAAATGAGGTTAGTCAGAACATTGTTAATTTTTTCACGATCAGCACTGATCACCACAGAATCCTGAGGGTCCAGGTCAAACTCCAACTTCACTTTGGTGTGTCGGGCGGCACTATCAAAACTGGCCAGGGCATTCAATACCATCTCCGTCAGGTTAGTCCTACCAAGGTTAACAGGCATCTTGCCATCTTCCATTTTAGAAAGGTCCAAAATCTCATCCACGAGCTTCTGTAGCTGGCCTACATTTCGGTCGGCTATTTTGAGATCCTTATAGATGTGATCATTGCTGGGAATCGCTCCAAGTGCCTGCCGGATAGGCCCTTTGATAAGTGTTAGCGGGGTTCTCAGCTCGTGAGAAATATTGATAAACCAACGGGACTTAGCCTCCTCCATGGATTTGATCTCCTTGTTTTTCTCTTCAATCTGCTGATTCTTTTGTTTCAGAATGTTGTTGGCTCTATCCTTCAGTCGGCGGCTTCTGTAAATCATCACTACCAGCACCATGACGAACAACAGGCCGACAATCAGAATATTTCTCTGAAATTCCTTACGACCCAGCTCACCAGAGGCCCTTTCCAATTCCAGGTCTTTCTGGGCCAATTCCTTTTGCTTTTTCAGGGTGCTGTATTGGGCTTCCACCTCCTGCAATTGCCTCGTCATATCCAGGTTATAAAATGAGTCGCTTTTGGCCCGCACTTCTTTCAGTAATTCATAAGCTTGCTTGTACATCCCCCTCTTGAAGAGGTACTGATGATTGATTTCGTTCAGGTTATTCTGGAGGTTTCCAATGGCGTATTTATCTGCCAATTCTCGGGTAAGATTCATATACTTTGGCACCGAGTCCAACAGGTCAGTGGTCACATATAAAAAAGCAAGGTTTTGATAGGTATAGGCCAGTTGGATATAGTCCTTAACCTCTTTACCCAACGACACAGCTTCCCGATAATAAGCCTCTGCACCATCATATTCCTTAGTCTCTTCTTTGATAATACCAATGCCCAAAATATAGTCCATACGCTGCCGGGGATCGTTGATGCTCCACTTCAGTGCCTTTTCATAGTATTCCAGGGACTTATCATAGTCTTTTTTGACCGTGTATAAATTCGCTATGTTTCCCAGAACCTTTGAAACCCCCGTGGAGTCCCCAATGGACATATAGAGTTCCAGAGCCTTTTGGTAGTTCTCCAGAGAAAGATTGAACTCAGCAATGTAACAATAGCTGTTTCCTATGCCATTGTATGCATTTCCTGCCTCAGATTTCATGCCCAGATCTTCATAGATTTCCAGTGCCTGATGGTAAGCACCGATGGCGCTGGAGATGTCCTCAATGTCATAAGACAGGTGCCCCAGAAAAACAAGGGAGGCAGCTTTATCCTTGACTCTTTCAGGAACTTTGGCGTAAAACCCAATGGCCTCCTCTATAAAATGCTTGGCTGAATCAAACTGAAATTCGGTGAAGTAATGACGGCCCCATAGGAGGTTAATACGAGCCTTGACGGTATCTGAAGGAGAGGAGAAATAGGGCTGACTCAAAGCCCACAGGCTCTCAGTAGGTGGCTCATCCTGAGCCTCTATAGCTTCAATAGATCTAACCAAATCTTGGAATTCATTACTCTGGGAGAAAGCCCAATGAACACAAAAAAAGATACCGATCAATAGAAAAAATGCGTACTTATTCGCTGGTTGGCTGCTCATATTCCGCTTCTATCTTCATACCAAAGAATCCGAAAATTAACTCATTTTAGCAACTAAATATCGCAATAGATCAGAAAAATACCTGAGCGAGAAATAAAACAAATTGATAATGAGCCTGTTGAATACTCAAAGAATCGATCACTATAAAACTTTAACAATATGAGTGCTAGCAAAACATTGTTCACATTTATTACAGGAGTGGCATCAGGACTGGCCATTGCCTACTATGCAGACCCTAAGGGAAGTCAGCAAAAGCTGAAGAAGATAGAAAAGGATCTGAAGAAAACGAGAAAGACCCTGGATAAGAAACTGACGGAGTATAAAACCGGCTACAATGATATGGTGGAAACCTACGCGGCAAAGTCTAAGGGACTGATAGACAATGCCAAGGGTCTGGTAGATGGCGCCAAGAAGTCTGTCAAGGCACAATAATCCTTTATAAGGGAAATATTTCTAAGCATTTTTGGCAACAAAAATGCTTTTTTTATGCCCTGGTTTCAGAACCAATACTCCAGAAGGCCCAGGGTAAGAAGCGCTAAGATCAGATACCCCAGCCCCCTCAGTAGCGAGTGAGTCACCTGCTTTCTCATGAGCTGATTAAAGGCCTGCCAATGTTGCATGTATTTGTATAAGGGATGTACGTCCTTTCGGGATCTTGTAACTAACATATCTGCGATTTTTGGTAAAAGTATGGGTGGGACGCTTCATGATCTTGCCATTCGGGAGCACAATCCCGCCAACTTTTAATAACCCCGGCTAGTGCGTGCTGAGCGCCTGATAAAGTTTTTCACGTTCGATGGGTTTGAGTAGAAAACCATCGAAATAGGGCTCAAAAATCTCTCGTTGGTGTGCGGTGATATCGGCAGTCAAAGCAAAAATAGGGGTACCGGTATTTGGGTTTTCTGATTCGCGAATGGTCCTGGCAGCATCGAACCCATCTACTTCCGGCATGTGAATATCCATGAGAATGTAATCGTACTTGTGGAGACTGGACATTTGGATGGCCTCTGATCCATCCCTGGCATGAGTGGCTTTTACTCCCCAGTTGCCTAGCAGTTTGAGAGCCACCATGGCATTGATCATGTTGTCTTCAGCTATAAGCACAGTACGGCCCCTGAGTCCATCAGATTCCTGACTGGTGGGAGCACCATTCATTTTTCCTTTGACAAAACTCACCTGAAAGTAAAACACTGATCCCATATTTTCCTGAGTCTTTACATGAATATTGCTACCGTGCAAACCGATGAGCTTTTTCACAATCGCTAATCCCAGACCGGATCCGCCCTGCTTCTTGGTGGTGTAAGACCGGGGCTGAGAGAAACTTTCAAAAATTTCCTCCAGAAAATTCTCAGGAATGCCTCCACCTGTGTCCTCCACCCTGAACTCCAACTGATCCCTGGATTCGCCCTGATCCAATAATTTAACCTCCACATTCACATGGCCCTCATCTGTATACTTGATCGCATTACTGATGAGGTTGCCCAAAATCTGAGATATCTTGGTTTCGTCCGCCAAATAGACCTCCGCCAATGCGGGATCCATGGTCAGCTTGAGGTCAATTCCTTTTTCACGAGCCATCCCCATATAGGCATTTCGGATGTTCCCCATCAGCTGGCTGATTTCCACTGGCTGAGTTTCCAAAACTACCCTTCCCGCATCCAGCTTACTGAAATCCAGTATGTCATTGATGATCCGTAAAAGATTATTCGCTGAAAACTTCAGCGATCGCAGTAACTCATTCTCTTCTTTGTCTGACCTTTCTTCCAGTAGGGAGGTGATGGTAATGACCGCATTGAGTGGTGTTCTGATCTCATGACTCATCGTGGACAAAAACTCCTGCTTCACCCTCGAAGCCTCCTCTGCCCTATTCTTTTTCTTGAGAATTTCAGCCTTCTCCCGGTTCATCTGAGCCTCCTTCTGAAGCCGTTCCATTTTGGATACGGCTTCATAGCTTTCTATCACTTTTTGAGTCTGGGTATTTATCACCGCCTCCTTCTCCTTCAGATAGATTTCCAGGTACTTCAGTGCCTCCACCGCATCACCCTTCTGCCGGCAGAGTTCGTATTTCAGGTAATTACAATTGATTTTAATAATCACCATATTATACTCTTGTGCAAAGTCCAATGCTTCATCCAGCATCTTGTCAGACTTCTCCAGATCTCCTATTTCCCTGTATAGCTGTCCCAGTTTGTAGTAACACATGCCCCGGCCTAGCCTCTCACCCATTTCCACATGGATTCGAACGGCCTCCATGAAAGTCTCCTCTGCCTGTTGAAACGCCTTGCGCTTCACGAAAACCTTGGCCCTTCCGTATAGCCCAAATGCCAATCCCCGGATGTCCCCCGTTTCATTCTTCATGCGGATGGAGCGCTCTATCATTTCATCAGCTTTATCTATTTCACCTCTGTTCAGATAAATGCCAGACAAAGGATTGTAGGCATTGGATTCCAGGTTTAGATCACCAGCCATTTGAGCGGCTTTGATGGCTTTTTCGTAAGACAGAATGGCGCTCTTCTGGTCTCCAAAATATTCATAAATGGTACCCAGAGATTTTTGAACCCTGGATTGGTTATGGAAATCGTCTAGCTTTTGATAAATCTCAAAGCAATCAATCAGATAAATAAGCGCCAGGTGGTAGTTGTCTGTGCGGTAGTACACCCCCGCGATGTTGTATTTGACGTCAGCAATACCTTTTTCGTCGCCCAGAATCTGAAAATACCCCAAAGCCTTTTTGCCAAGCTTCATGGTTTTCTTATACTCGCCCAAAATCATATGAAAAAGGGAAAGCCTTGAAAGGGAGCGGGCAATAAGAATGGCCTCGTCCAGCCGCTGACTAATCTCCAGGGCTTCCTGAGTCAGCAAGACACTTCTGGACAGATCACTCACCCTCAAATCATAGGCTTCTGCCAGGAGGCGTGTTACTTTTTGGGCATCTTTCACATTCGTCTGATACATGTCTGTAACTACTTGTTCAGGGGGTACATTCAGGGCACAAACATGAAAATAGTGAAAATTATGAGAATTCTGCTGCCATCAATCATTTTGCTCAATGCTCCGGCATGTCAAAATTGACAGCTTATCTCCACCTCACACAAACAATAGTGGCAAATTAACCGCTGGAGTAAAAACCACACACCTCTGCGCTGTTTGACGTAAAATAGGGCAAACCAACTCCACACCCATGACATCAGAATACATCAAAACCACTGTGAGAAGTTTGGCCAAAAACAAACTGATCAGCTTCATCAACATTGTTGGACTGGCCGTAAGTCTAGCTGCATTTTTTTTCATCTACAGATACGTGACGAAGGAACTGAGCTATGATCAGGGACACCCACACTACGAGCGCCTATACCGTGTGGCTGAGCTGATAGAGAGTGAAAATTATCTTGAGAATAGCTCAAGTTCACCCTGGCCTACCGGCCCGGCCATTGTCAGAGAGTTTCCGGATGATGTGGAGGGTATGGTAAGGTTCTTTGACTTTCAAACACCCATTATTACCATCACCCTGGAAGATCAGCGGAAGTTCAATGAGCGCTACATCTATTTCACAGACTCCACCGTGTTTGACCTGATGGATTTTAGGCTGATTCAGGGTGATCGGTCGGCCTTATCCGGACCTTTTTCTGCAACGATTTCCAAAAATCTTGCAGAGAAATACTTTGGAGATGAAAACCCCATCGGGAAGAAAATCACCCGTGAGGGGTTCAATACAACCTATACCATTACAGGGGTATATGAACAAGGATCCATCTCTCACATCCGTGCCGAAATGCTCCTTTCCATGCAAACGCTGGAAACCAATGCTCCTTTCCTCAGAAATCAATGGGTATGGAATCCGGCATGGACTTATATCAGGCTCAGCGAAAGTGCTTCTGTGCAGGACCTGGAAGAGAATAAATTTCCGCTGATGGTGGAAAAGTATTACGATCCCCGAACCAAGGATAAAACCAGTCACTATCTGCAACCCATTCAGGATATTCACCTGGGGTCACACCTTGAATTCGAATTAAGTGCCAACAGCGACATGAAATATGTCTACATTTTTATCTCCTGTGCACTGTTTCTCATCGTTATTGCCGTCGTAAACTTCATCAACCTCTCTACCTCGTTTTCTCTCCTAAGGGCAAAAGAAATAGGTGTCAGAAAGGTATCCGGTGCCACCAGGTCCCAACTGGTTTTCCAGTTTCTATCTGAGTCAGTCATCATTTCACTCATTGCCTACGTACTGGCCCTTGTTGGATGTTATGTAGCACTCCCATTTCTGCAGAACCTGATCAACATAAGTTTTTCAGAACTGTTTGGATTAAGCAATTTGCTCTTCCAACTGGGAGTCGTGGTTTTGGTTGGGTTGATTTCCGGGATATATCCCGCCTTCTTTATCTCTTCATTTGATCCCCTGCTGGTCTTCAAAGGCAAATTCATCTCCAATGCGAAGGGGCAAATCCTGAGAAAGGGCCTGGTCATCTCTCAGTTTACCATCGCCATAGTGCTCATTATATTTACCTATGTCACCTATCAGCAGCTACAGCTCCTTCGCAATCAGGACTATGGCTACCATACCAATGATGTGATCATTCTGGACGCGGCCACCACCAACCTCGGTCAGCGAATCGAAGGATTTAAAACTGCCCTAAAAGCCAATGCGTCCATTGAATCCATCACCACAATGAGTGACATGATTGGAGCTAACAACAATAACCACGATTTTCATCACGAAGGCATGCAGCCCGGCACCTGGAATTTTTATCCTGCTCTACTGGTAGATGAAGACTTTGCAGGCACGATGGGTCTTGAGGTGGTTGCCGGAAGAGATTTCAATAGTAACTATCAAAAAGAAGACAGCCTGGCGGTGCTCATCAATATCGCCATGGCGAAAACACTGGGCTATGCCACCCCTGAGGAAGCCATTGGTCATCCGCTCCGCTCGCTCTCAGGTACTGAAAACATCGTGGGTGTAGTCAGGGATTTCAATTACAAATCGCTCCATTCTGAAATAGGTCCTTTTGTTCTGGATATCGGTCAACGTGGACCCAATGGGTTTTTCTTCTTTCGCCATGTCGCCATCAAGGTTAATGATGTCAATAATGAGACCCTGGGTCATATTCAGAAAATATGGGAAGAGTTTGTTCCGAATAAGCCTTTTACCTATAAAATTCTTGGTGAAGAATTGCGTGGGCTTTATAAAAGTGAGAACAACCTGGGGCAGATTCTTGGAGTTTTTGCAGTACTCACCATCATTATTGCCTGTCTTGGACTCTTTGCATTGGCTACGTTCATTGCACAGCAAAAGACCAAGGAAATCGGTATTCGGAAAGTTCTGGGTGCCGGCCATCTGAAACTCTTTTTGGTGGGGTACAAAGAGCAGTTTCTTCTGATCATAGGCTCTCTCGTTTTAGCGACACCTATTGCCCTGCTTTTGGTAAGGAATTGGCTCTCAGATTTTGCCTACCGGGTAGATCTCGGACCTGCCCCCTTCCTGGCAGCTGGAGTACTTGCCATCCTGATTTCAGCATTGACTGTATTTTCCAATTTTTATAAAACCATCACTGCAGATCCGGCAGAAGTCCTTCGTGATGAATAAAAGGCACAAAAAAGCCAGCTCCCTGGGAGCTGGCTTAGTGACCAATCTCCGCGATCAGTCTGCCCTAGTAATCTTCATTCCTGTTTAGTATTTCACGACCCTTTGATGACTCACCATCCTACCATTGGGGTCACTTACCTGAATCAGATAAACCCCTGCTGGCAGACTGTCAACAGCTATGGTTTGGTTCGTTTTGTGCTCGATCTGTAATACACCACTGATGTCATAAATCTTTACTATGAGTCCGTCATCTCCGCTAACCGTCAAACGTTCAGTGGCTGGGTTGGGATAAACCTTCACCTCATTCACCATCGGCAGAGCACCTAAGGCTACTGCTTTTGTGAGTACAAAACTGCCACTAGCTGACCCTTCATAATTGGTCTCCAAAACTGTCACTTCCACAGCATAAGTACCTGCCTGCGTTGGCAAGGTGCTGCTGCCATCAAAAGTGATGGAGTAGTTGAGTGCAGCCGGGTCGGTGGTGACCGTTGGCGATTTGGCGGTACCATCTGCAGTTTGGCTGAGGCCCGCAAGGGTAATCGTTGCCAGGGCTTTGTTGATGATCAATATTCCCTCCGTGTAATCGAAGACATAGTTTTGATCTGCTCCTCCAGATACGGTGATGGCATAAGTTCCCACGTCGCTCGTTTGCGTGGCAAGGGTGGAGGCAGAAGGAACCGCCTCCAGATCTGCCTCCGAATCATCACCGATAAACCCCTGATAGCCAATGGTGAATACGGGATTGACTGCTCCATACACCCTGGATGCATCACCTGCTGACACCATTAATGATGCCTTGCCAATGATCAAATTCTGACTCACATCGCTTGCTACCCCATGGTTATCATCCCCTGCCTGACTGGCCGTAATGGTAACTATACCTGCACCCATAATCGTCACGGTGCTTCCCGAAACAGAAGCCACTGTTTCATCTGAGCTGGTAAAGGTCACAGTCTGGCCGCTGGCGCCTCCAGTAGCCATCAGCTCAAAAGCCTGATCGCCATAAGTCCTGTTGGCCAGTGCCTCAAACCTGATGGTTTGAGTGGCCTTTTCTATGGTTAAGCTTTGGGCTACATCCAATGCCGCATTGTAGTTATCATTCCCGGCCTGACTGGCTGTGATGGTGGCAGTCCCTGCACCCATGATCGTCACGGTGTTACCCGAAACTGAAGCTATCGTTTCATCTGAGCTGGTGAAGGTCACCGTCAATTCTGAACTGGCTGTGGCCGTGAGATCAAAAGCCTGATCTCCATAAGTCCTGTTGGCCAGTGCCTCAAAACTGATGGTTTGAGTGGCCTTTTCTATGGTT
>NZ_JAVKCA010000008.1:0-423314 GCF_040222955.1 Marinoscillum sp.
CAGCTTTCCGAAGAACATGAAGCAGTTCCAGAAAGACTTTAAGAAGAGCCGGGACACCGACAAGGACGCCTATTACCTCTTCCTGATTCCTGGTTCGGGTGCCCGGGCAGGCTTCATGCCCTTCAAACGGCAGTATGGCTATATCTGGACAGGGTCCACCGGCGACCTGCCCCGCACGATTGCCCATGAGCTGGCCCACGGGGCCTTCAGGCTGAGGCACACCTTCAGCCCTGAGGCCTTCATTGCTACCCAAGGCTCCACTGACAACCTGATGGACTATTTATCTGCCGGGGCAGGTTCATCTTCCGGAGCCACCCACCTGTACAAACACCAATGGGACAATGTACACAACCCCGAGGGTGTGACCAGCTGGCTGCAGGATGATGAGGAGGGGGAGATGGAGGGAGAGCAGAACCCTGTTGAGAGCTTCGTTTCTGAAAAGTTGACAACTTTAAATCTGAATGCTGAACAACAGGTAGCCGGATATCTGTATTGTCGTAAATGTGATGAAGAAGTCAGAGATTTTCAAGAGGTTTCAATTTCCTCGAGTTTAACAGAAGTCATTTATCAGCGGCTGAAATGTCTTCTTTATACCTTCAATGTTACAGAAGACGGGTTTAACTCAGAGGAGGAGGGAGATATAGACTTAACAGATCAAAGTCAGCTGTCCCTTGGTGAGATAAGAATACTTTCTTTGATGGAAACGTCGGAGTCCACGCAGGCATTGTTTGGTGTTCTCAAAAGCAATGAACTACTTCCCTGCTCAAAGTTCATTGACGATTATTTCGACTCCTTTGATTATTGTGATCAAAGTTTAGGAACCAATGAAAAAGACCTCCTGCTTAATTCCTTAGCCCAGTGTATTGGCAGCCAGGCAACTGGAAAAAACCCCAACGAGCTGGTTGAAAACGTTAAGCGAACGCTGAGGAGCCCCCTTTCACCCAATGAAAGGATTACTGTCACCGTAAAAACAGAAGGGGGCCAGGAAGTATTGGGTCATCCTAATGAATCAGAGTCTCTCTTTACAGTGACTATTGATCAGCAGGGCGTACTCGACTTAACGATTTCTGAGGAATTCCTGCGAAACCTGGGATTCACCGACCCTTCCATTATCGCTGAGATTATTCGAAATCTGGATGATCTGGTGGATGAAGCAAAAATTAAGTTCTGTGGTGATTCGAAAGTAAATCCTCAATGTGTTTCGGAAGTGTTCGAATTCCTGCAGCTGATGAGCCTTAACCTCGAACACATTGCAAAGGCAGGAGTCATGCATGCGGCTATGTGGAAGAGCGATGACCCAGTCAGGCATCTGATACCCGAAAAAGGCAAATGGAGTCCCCTTGTAGGTGGGGCTATTGATGGGGGAGTAGAGTCTGCAATGGGGATTCCGATCCTTGTTTCAACGCTGGGCCAGCTCATCATTTTTGAAGATCAAAAAAATGCTGCTCTTCAAATATTTACCGCGGCAGGATTTGACCGATTGAAAGAGGCGGTGGCATCGGAGATCGTTGAGGTATTCACCAACGATGAAAGGAGAGAATATACCATCACGAAAGCCTCCGTGGAGCTTGCCCTTAGCTATTATATGCTCCTAGGGAAGGCCGCAAAAGGGTTGAATGAGGTTCTGGAGAAAGTGGGGACGCTTGGGAATAAGCTTGAAAAGTGCCCAAGTCTGAGAAAGTATGTGCAGCAGTCAGTGGAAGGGAAGGATGTTGTGAGGCTCAAGAAGTTTGATGACTTAGCGACTGAAGTAGGCTCTGAAAAGCTTGAAGCCATATTTTCAAGAGTAGATGTTGAAAAGTTGGACGATCTGCTTGACGATCTTTCAGAATCCGTTAATTTTAAGACTGCTCTGGCAAACGAGCCGGAGTTGGTAGACTCGTGGGCTAAACTCGACAACTGGGGGAGACCAAGTTTAAAAAAGGATATCCCTACTCTAGAATCACTTCAAAAAATCCCAAGTTCAGACAAGTTAAAAGGTGTGTTTGATGATGACTTTTTAAAAGCTATGTCAGATGTACAAAAGACTGCTGGTACTGGTTCAGTTCCTGCAATGAAGGAATTGTTTGACAATATCGAAAGTGCGTTCAAAGGGCTTGATCTCACCAAGGTAGAAGGAATCGACTTGTTGAAGAATGAACTTAAGCGAACAGATTATGGCAAAATGATAGGATCCAACTGGACGTTGGAATATATGGGCAAGAATGCTGATTTGTTTAAGGGATTTGATAAGATCGTTTTTGAATCAGTGGAAAAGATAGATGATGTTACAGGTTCAGTAATAAGAAGGATAGATGTCAAAACCACAAAAGGAGTAAAGGACTTCTTCTTTGAGTTTAAATCCGTTCAACCTCCATTACCACCGAAAGGATTTGCAGATCAGTTTGTAAAGGACTTAAAGCTAGGAGAAGTCAATTCATTAGATCAGTTGAGATGGGTTTTTGATGGTAAAAAGGTAGATGAATTAGTACAGCAAGATTTTGTTAACGCTCTAAAGTCATCTAAAAACGATTTATTCAATAGTAAAGCGAAAAACCTTTTTGAGGATGCTTTGGAAGAAAGCTTTATTGATGCTGATGACTTGATTGACGCAATAGGTCAAAATGATAGTTGGTTTAAACAAGTTTTTCAAAAAGTCGAATAATGTTTAAAAAGTCATATCAAATCCGAGACGTAGAAACCGCGTTGTCTGCGGACTCAATCGTTTACAAGCTTAAGAATGGAGAGTTGTACAGTGTTAACAACAAGCCAATAAAAGTTAGCGATGATGTTTTTTCCTACAGTACTAAAAATGGCGATGTTTTTTTTCAGAAAGAAAATTTGAGCAATCTAATAAGGATGAGCCTGACTGACCTTAGTACAGTTAATGTTGAAGGTACATTTTCACTAAGAGGGGCGTTTTTTGTTGGTAATAAGCAAATCTATGTACTTGGTAAAAGTGAAGGAAAGAAGGTGGTTTACGTATTGGATATCAATAGTTTAAAAGTTCAATCAAAAATTGATTATGGTTGCTTTCCATTTATTAGTACTTCTAAAGGTTGTATCTGCAAAATAAAGTCAGGGTTACAATATGTAGACACTTCACTACAACAAGCGTTTTGGTCTTATTCTTTTCCAGAAGGCGAGAAGGTGGCAGGAAATATTTTCTTGTATGAAAGTGTATTGGTGGTTCCATCAGTGGCAGGGCAAGCACCAGATAATAAGGATTATTTGTACGGTATAAATGTTGAATCTGGTGAATTGCTTTGGAAAAGAGATGGAAGTTTTCAGTACTACCAGTTAGTGAAAAGTTCAGGCCTTTTATATGGTTTTGCGCATGGACTTTATGAGGTTACTGATATTGAGTCGGGTGAAAAATTAGTTGATAAAAAGCTGATAAATGACCTCTGGGTGTCCCAACATATGAACTCTATCGGTGATGGTGGCTTATATTTTGTTGGTGGCACTCATACCAACATGGGCATGTTTATTAGCAAATTTGGTAAAATTAATACCGAAACCCACGAGATAGAATTTATCCAGAAATTGGATGTAGCAGAAGGTGTAAAAGCTGATCCCCCCATTTATCATAAAGGGAAGCTCTACATCAAGGATAGCCTGGATACCCTTCATGTTTATGAGCAAGAGTAAATAATTAAGAGACATTGAGAGCCTCACAGATGTGTGGCTTTTTTATGAATAAGCCTGTCGGGTTTTGGTGTCCCTGATCACTAGGTCAATGTAATCAAATATTTTATCCCGCATGTCCTGTTTTAAGTTCTGTACTTCCAGAATACGGTTCATGGTTTTGCTGTCCAGTTTTACATCTGTTTTGCCTACCAGATGGGTTTCCTTCATCCATTTTCTCGATAGCCCCTTTGCCCTTGTTGGTCTTGTGACCAACAAGCAGGATAGGGGTGCAATCCACAAATCCCTGATCAATTAAAGGCTGGTGGACTAAACCACAAATCCTGTTAAGGCTGGATGATGTCCATTTGCTCCGGACTATGAGTATTCTCAGCCCGTACTTACATTAGGGGCGCCTGAAAGGCATCATCCATGTAGGCGAGCTCCATCATGTCTGTTGGTGACAACACCGCCAGAGGCAGAGCGGATATAACCAGGCACAGCTCAACGGTGAAAACCACTGGCTGAAGACTCCGCCATCTCCTTAAAAAAGATGGCGGTCTTTTCGAAAAAGATGGCGGTCTTTTCGAAAAACATCACCATCTTTTCAGAAAAGACCGCCATCTTTTTTGGATTGATCGAAAGGAAAATATACTGGCAAGCGACTGTTTGAAACCACTTATGGGTTATGCACTTCGCCTCCGTGGTTCACCAACAAATGCAGGGTGCGATCCACAAATCTCGGATCAATTAAAGGCCGGCGGACTAAACCACAACCCTGCAAAGGCAGGATGAGATCAAGTACTCCGGACTATGAATATTCTTAGCCCGTTCTTACATTAGGGGGCGCTGAAAGGCATCAGTTTTTGACTCACCATGCAGACTAGCTTCATCATGTCTGTTGGTGACAACACGAACAGAGGCGAGGGGTTTATTGGATATATGTTGATTGGGTAAATATTGGCCGTGTCAGAGACACTGGATTTCATTTAAGAGGTTTCAAGTGACCCGTCAGTTGACGGAACACTTAAAACAACAAGGGCGTGGCGGTGCCAAAAAGAAGAAGTAACGTGATTTAAGCTATAAAAAGGGCTCCTGAAAATTTTCAGGAGCCCTTTTTTTACGGGGTATGCTCTCAGTCCGTGGCCGGCATAGACACAAAAAAGGGACCACTTGGGTCCCTCTTTCTTAAATTATATCATTGAAACTCCTTACACGTAGTTGTTCAGCATCACTGGCATCACCAGCAAAAGGATGTCTTCGTTTTCGTCTTTTTCCACAGGCAGGATGATCCCAGCTCTGTTCGGCGCATTGAGTTTCAGGGTGATCTCTTCCGCATCCATGTTATTGAGCATCTCGATCAAAAACTTAGCGTTGAAGCCAATCTCGATATCCTCGCCATCATGCTCACAAGACAAACGCTCACTGGCTTCGTTGGAGAAGTCCAAATCCTCAGCAGAGATCAGCAATTCACTACCCGTGATCTTCAACCGCACCTGGTGGGTGGTCTTATTGGCGTAAATCGCGATACGCTTCAGCGAGCTCAGAAGTTCGCTCTTGTTGATGTTCATCGCATTCTCATTGTCTGAAGGAATCACGTTCTCATAATCAGGGAATCGCTCATCGATCAGTCGGCAAATCATCTTCACATTGTTGAAGCTGAAAAATGCATTGGAAGCATTGAACTCCAGATTGACATTGGTATTTTCAGAAGGAAGTGTAGACTTCAAAAGCGTCAACGCTTTCCTTGGGATAATCATATTATGTGCCATGTCCGAGGCAATATCTACCCTTCTGTATCTGATCAGTCGGTGACTGTCCGTAGCCACAAAGGTGGTATTGGTCTCATCCAGCTTAATGTATACACCCGTCATCGCAGGTCTTAGCTCGTCATTGCTGGTGGCATAGATGGTACTGTTGATGGCCTGAGCCAGCACCCCTGATGACATATTCACCGCATATCCGTCAGACACTGTAGGGATCTTTGGGAAGTCGGTGGCGTTCTCACCACTTAGTTTGTATCTACCGTTGTCCGAATTGATCTCTATGCTATAAGTATCCGCATCGATAGAAAAGGTCACCGGCTGCTCAGGCAAGTTCCGGAGCGTCTCCAAAAGAATCTTGGCAGGAATAGCAATACTCCCATTCTCCTTGGCCTCCACTTCCAGCTCGGTGATCATACTTGTCTGAAGATCAGAGGCTGTGATCGTCAATGTCCCATCTGTAATTTCAAAAAGGAAATTCTCAAGAATTGGCACCACAGGATTCGTGGTGATTACACCATTGATGGCAGAGAGTTGCTTGAGCAGATAAGATGATGATACTATAAATTTCATGAATTCACGATTTCAATTGGGCGTCAAATTTAACCCGAAATTGTCATTGGAAAAAAATATACCGGAGAATTGGTTTCCTTAATAATAATCTTTCGATTTTATGCCCCTTGAATGTGGTCTCGATCCTATTTTTTATACTTAAAGTCCTCCTTTTTAAGTAGAATCTCCCGCATTCGCCGGTCATCCACCACGAGCATAGACCCTTCGTACGTCATGAGTAAGTAAAAGCGATCCCCGGATAGCTTCGGGAAAATGTCTAAAACCACAGGTGCCTCCTGGTCAATCGCCTCAATGGTAAGGGTAGCCAATGGTGGCATTTTGGAGAGGCTATCGTATTTTTCAAACCGACCTGTACTCAACCATTCGTTGGTCTGAAAATATTCAAACAGGTTGAGATAGTTGACCACCGCATTCGAATCAATGGGGGCAATGTCCTGGACCACAAAGAAGTCTTTATCAAAATTGATGGTGAAATCCGAGTCGTCAGACCGCTGATAATCCAAAGTTAGTTTTTGAATGGTACGCCAGCTTGCGTCTATCACCAGGCGATCGCGCCATTGTGCTGGCCGCAGCTCAAAAAGCCCCCCCAGGTACTCGTTGTATCCGGGAATGTGCACTTCAAATACCTCCTCACTTCCGGTAAGGGCAAAATAGGTTTTGGTCTTGGTGGGATTGCCCCAAACCCTGAAACTCAAAGGACTCGCTCCACCTACTGACACTTCAATACCCTCTTCAGGTGCTATTTCCACCGGCTTTTTCACCTTCACCCGCGTCAAAATAGAGAAGAGCAGTTGGCGAACAGACGGGTCAACGGGATATTGATCATTCACCCGCCACGTGCCCGTATTTTTGGAGAGTACCACTCCCTCACCTATTTGGATGCCGCTGATCCCGGTGGTATCCGTCACCATGAACTTATTTTCATCAAAAGAGATACCTGATCGCTGGCTCCCAAGAAAGAAGAATACCACATTGACCAGTAGCAGTCCCAAAAAAATCACCAACAGGTTACGATTATGTGTTGTCATGTCAGTATTTGTTTCTGCGTTTTCTCCAAATCATTTTGAGTATCCCGAAGAGCACGAGCAGGACAATGGGGACTACCAGGTTGATGACCTGCCATTTGGTACGCTCCTGCTTCACCTTCACTTTGTCCAGGGGACGAATTTTAATCTCCTTGGCGCGGGTCTCCACCAGCCCATCCTCATCTACCAGGTAGTCGAGCAGGTTCATGAGCAATGCCTCATTGGCATAGGTTTTCTGACTATAGGGCTCCACACCCAAAGGCAACGGATTGCCATCCTCAAGGCTCAGCTCATTGCGCACGAGATCACCATCCGCAATCACGACGATCTTGTTCTTCACCCCATCCTCGACCATGTTTTCCTTTTTGAATCCCTGAGGTGGAAATCGGTTTTTATAGAGCGAGGTAAATGTGCCTTCAAGCAAATAGCCAACCGCTCGTGGGCCACTTTGAAATTTTTCTGGCATGAGATCCGACTGCAGGTCATTGAAGCTTACGGTGACCGGCGCCCCCATCACTTTGCTATTGGCTGAGGTCATCAGCAAAGGAATCTTCTCCACCCCCACGGCCTTCACCGTGTCAATGGTGGAAGCAAACCTGGCCATCACCGCATCCATGTTTTTCACAACCGGGTGATTGCCATAGTTGGTGATGATCGGGAAGTACGGCCAGGGTAACATCCGTATTTGGGCCTGATCACCCAGATTGCCCGCCACTACAGGGAAATCACCACAGTTGAGATCGGCCACATAATTTTGATTGATCCGCACGCCATATTTGAAAAGCAAATCGGCGAGTTTGGTGTCATATGGAATGGCCACAGTGCCATCACCCGCCGCACTGTCCATGTTCACACTGAGCGCATCCAGAAAGAAAGCAATGCTGCCACCCTTCATCACAAACTGATCCAGAAGAAATTTCTCACGATCTGAAAAAGCCGTAGTGGGCTTGGTCACCAGCAGCAAATCATAGCCCGTAATAGGTGTGGTGCGAGTGGGCAGATTCACCCGGAATAAATCATACTTCGTAAGCACCAGATTATTCAGTCCGGCCAGCTGACTGGTATCCGGTTCATTATGTCCGGTGATCAGTCCTACCCTTTTCCGACCCGTGCCTGCCAGCTGCTGTATGGCATTGGCAAACTCATATTCCAACCCTTCGATCGACTGGTTAATAATCTCCTCCGGCCCACTGGCCCGGTTACCTTTCAGTAAATTAAGGGCCAACTCGCGTCCCCCGTAGGAAATAATTGCTCCCGGAAAAATTAGTTTTTGCGTGCTCTTCCCATCAATGGTATAATTGAGATTGGTAGGCTGAAGCCCCTGATTGATCAATCCCTGAAAGTACTGATTGCGGGCGCGGGTACTCGCCGCTTCTCCCGGGTCTACAAATTTCACATCGAAATTCACATCGGTGTAAATGGAAAACTCCTCCAGCAGTTCTCGAATCGACTTCTGAAAACGAATGAAATTGGCGGGTAATTCCCCTGCCAGATATACCTCCACGATCACATCAGCATCCAGCCTTTTGAGCAGATTTCTGGTAGGATCTGAAATGCTATACCGGTTTTCTTCGGTCATGTCCAGGCGAAACCTGTACCGGTCAGCAATCTGAAAAAGCAACACTATCACCAGCAAGCCTATGCCCAGGTGCAACCACAACCCTAACCTGTAACCACTTTTCCTCATTTTCCGAACCCCAGGGTTAATTGTGTGAACAGCAACATTAGAGCCATAAGGCTCCCGAAATAGACAACATCCTTAAAATCCAGTAGGCCGCGACTGATAGAAGTATAGTGTGCCATAATGCCCAGCTCAGAAATGTAATAGGACCAGTCAGCCCAAAGGTTGATTTCTGCAACGGCATCAAAACCGGCGTAGAAGAAGAAACACAGGAAGGCCGCCAGAATGAAAGAGACAATCTGGTTTCCGGTGAGGGCTGAAGCTAAAATGCCAATGGCCGTGAATACACCTCCCAGAAAAATAAGCCCCAGGTATGAACCAATAATGCCCGGTGTATCCAGGTTACCCACGGGGTTACTGAGGTAACTCAGGGAGTAGTAATAAATGATGGTGGGTAGCACAGAAAACAGGACCAGGAAGAATCCGGCGAGGAACTTCCCCATGATGATCTGAGAATCTCTGAAGGGCAAAGTCTGCAAAAGCTCAATGGTCCCGGAGCGCTTCTCCTCCGCAAAAGACTTCATAGTGATGGCCGGGATCAAAAACATAAACATATACGGCCCCAGGCTGAAAAGTGGCTCCATGCTGGCATAGCCATAGTCTAGTACATTGGTATCAGGGAAAACCCACATAAGAAGGCCGATGCCCACCAGAAAAACACCGATGACCACATAGGCAATCAGGGAGTCCAGAAATTCATTGACTTCTTTCAAAAAAATGCTAATCATGCTTCCGTCTTTTGCGTTAAGCGATGGAAAATTTCTTCCAGCGACTGCTGGGATTTGGTGAGGCTCACCAATGGCAGATCATGTTCGGAGGTGATTCTCAGTAACTCTGCCCGCAGGTCTGAGCGATCAGACTCAACCAGGTAAGCACTGGCACCGAAGGATTGGGGTTCGAAACCCGCCTGGATAAACACACGCTGATCCACGGGCTGTTCAAATTCGATGATAATCCCATTGGTATGATTGAGTCCTTCTTTGAGTACTGAGAGCTTATCATTGGCCACCAGCTCACCACGATCGATGATCACCACATGGTCGCAGATGGCTTCCACCTCCTGCATGATGTGCGTGGAGAGAATGACTGTCTTGTCCACACTAATGTCTTTGATCACCTGGCGGATCTCAAGGATCTGATTCGGGTCCAGGCCAGAAGTGGGCTCATCCAGGATAAGTACTTTGGGGTTGTGAATCAAGGCCTTTGCCAGACCTACTCTTTGCCGGTAACCTTTAGACAAGGCACTGAGCCGCTTCCCGCGCTCCCGCTGCAGTCCCACGAGCTCTATCATTTCATCCACCCGCTTGCCCGCACTTTTTAGCCCATAGGCACTGGCGATGAATCGCAAAAACTCCCGCACGTACATGTCCAGGTACAAGGGATTGTGCTCCGGCAGATAGCCCGTGAGTGCCTTGGTTTGAAGGGGGTGCTCTGTCACATCCAGACCTTCTATGACCACCCGGCCTGCCGTGGGCCGGATATACCCGGTGGCCATTTTCATGGTCGTAGACTTCCCGGCTCCATTAGGACCCAAAAAGCCAGTGATCATACCCTGCTGAGCTTCGAAAGAGATGTCGTTGACGGCCCGCTGTGCCCCGAATACTTTTGTTAAATGCTGGATAGATACGGCCATAGGTTTTACTGCTTGCCTTTTGGTCTGAGTGGTCTGAGTTCCAAATCTACAGGAAGATAATTAGGATGCGTATTTAAAAGGTCAACTACCGACTTAGCTACGTCTTCCGGACGCATCATGTTGTCATTCGCCTCTATGGATTCTATCTCATCAAAAAATGCAGTCTTGATACTCCCGGGATATACATTGGTGACTTTGATGCCCCAATCACGAAGCTCCATCATCAGGGAGTGGCCAAATCCCCGCACGGCATGCTTGGTGGCCACATAGCCGCTCATATTTTTCACACCGTTGAGGCCGGCTATAGAGCTGATATTGACGATGTGGCCCTGATCCATCTTTTTCATCTGAGGCACCACCATTTTGGTGCAGTACATGAGTCCATGTACGTTCACATCAAACATCCCTTTCCAATCCTCCACGCTCAGTTCATCCACTGGTCCCATCACGCCATATCCGGCGTTGTTGATGAGGATGTGAATCTCTTCACCCATGCGCGAAACGGATTCCCGGTAGGCGCTGGCCACAGAGTTAAAATCCGCAACATCGGTCTCCACAAAATGAAAGTGGTCATGCATCAGCTCTGGCTGAGACCTGCTCCAGCCGGCTACCTCCACACCTGCATCCAGCAGCTGCCGGGCCATTTCCAAACCTATTCCTTTACTCACTCCTGTCACGATGGCTCGCTTACCCTTCAAATGCTCCATTCTCCCTGTTGATTTTAATTAAACGCAATATTGTTGGTTTTTATTCTTATCTGAAACAGTCGCGGGGCATTTCTGTTTGGGGTAGGGGACATTAGGTGTACCGATTTTGTGAACCGTATTCATATTTCCGTTAAAGCGAACAGATGGAATAAATAAATAGTACAAATTTTTCTTGCTTAAATTCAAGTGAATTCGTATTTTGGATAGAACTTTGACATAATTCCCACCCACCGCCTACTTAGAATTATGAAACCAACATGCACCCTCTTAACCAGTATCTGCGTTTTATGTAGTTTTCTATTTACCTCTGCTCAAGGCATCGACCCAGATTTTAAAGTAAAAACAAGAGGAAAGAACCATTTCTGGAAGGTAACTCCGTTAGTCAACGGGAAAATTCTGATACGTGGGAGTTTCCATGAAATTAATGGGCTTTCATCATCTCATATCGTCTCTATAAATACAGATGGAAGCTTGGATGATGCGAATTGGTATAAAGGTGATAAACCATTAACTAAACCTGCGGTCGGTCTGGAATCAAACGGAAGTGTTGTCGTTTTTTTAAATTATTCTGACAAAGTAGAATCGATAATCATGTGTTCCTCTACAGGTGAAAAGCTTTGGGAATATGCTTTGAACGACTATGTTAGGGACACTTATCTCCTTAATGGAATCATTGGAAGGTATATTGTGACGCCCGATAGCTCAGTTTACATATCTGCAAGAATAGTTGAAATTGAAGGCCACCAAACTAACGGAGTCTTTAAACTCACAAAAGATGGGACTTTGGATAAGTCTTTCAGTGCGAATGTATCTGCTACCCCTCATATTCTCTTGTTTCACAATGAAACTAAGAAATTACTCTTTAAAGGCAACTCAGGCAATTACATTTCACTTTCTGAGACTGGCAATCTATTGAACCAATTTACCTTACCAAACTCGAACCTTGTCAAGGCTGATGAGGACGGTATATGGTACATTTCTTCCGATGAGAGTAGTTCCAGAATTTCAGTATATGATTATGAGGAATCGACGCTAAAACATTCTCTGAATTCTTTTATCGGTATGTACGAAATGAAAGCGATCAATGATGATTTTCTTGTATATACTCTGCAATCTGAAATCCATCAATTCGATTTAAAGAAGAATTCTGACAAGATTATAGGACGTGTAGATGAAAACTCCTATGACCAACTTGTCTTTACTGGACATAATGGTCTTATTCTTTCTGGTGGATTCCATTTTATCACTTCCGGTGAGGACCTATACTGGCAAAATCCTATTGAAACAGAAGGTTTTGCCTGGTTTAATCTCGATGAATCGGGATCTCGTACCCTGACCGAGACTGGTTTGAACTTTCAATCTTTGAAACCAGCCCATTTTATTTTTGAGGATGAGTCAATGGTTACATTAGGCTTATTCAATAGGTCAGCAAATAATTTGGATATGATGGAAATCGGATATGATGGAAATGAGGAAATAATAAAATTAAATATCCCAATCAAATATGATCCAGGTGACTACAATGAGGAGAACCTGATATCGCTCGGAGACTCGTTATATGGAATCAGGGTTGATTTTGCTCATAATAGCCCGGTCAATACATTTCTTTTCACTAAAAACTTTGATGAAGTGGGTATTTATGAACTCCTAGGAGAAGAGTTTGACAATTTCATTCTTTCAAATAGTGCTTACGACAATGTAAACGGACGTCAATATTTCTTTGGATACTTTGTGCAAGCTGGCAACAATTACCAGGCCCTGATTTTGGACTCAGATGGAAATGTTATCAAACGAGCCTCCGACCTTCTGGAGATTCCTTCTGGTTTGTCAGGAGCTGGAAACCTTGAGATAAGTAATGGTCTGATATATAGTACTGGATTATTTAACAATCAGAAAAGCGGATTATTGATTTCTGATTTGAATTTGGAAGAGCAGGAGGTTATCACCTTAAATGAAGGGGGTTGGATAGAAAAGGGACAAGGGCTATTGAAACTATCTGATCAAAGCGTAATAGTGGCCGGTAATAGCAGCTATTATGGCGAACCCGAAGAAGTGGCTGTTTTGAAAAAATATAATGGCCGTGAACCGGTTGATACTTTTAATCCTGATCTGTTCAATCAACCGATGATAAAAAAGCCTTTGTTTTTGGGAATGGCTGAATATCAGGATTGGTTGATCATTGCTGCTTATTTCTATGATTATGACAATTCGATTTATCCAGATCTTAAGTTTCGGGTTTTGGATTTGGAGACCGGTGCTTTTGTAAAAGACTTGGATATTGGCATACATCAGGATTCTAAAATAACTGGCATTCAAACTTATGACGATGCCCTTTACATCAATGGTCATATTATCAATGAAGATGGTCAGGAATTTTCCTCCATGAGATATTGGTTTATTGATTTATTTGAAAAACTACCCGTTCTGGATTACGAACTCTCCGCTGATAATCTTCTTTTAGGAGAAAGTTTCACTTTGCGTAACCTGAGTAATGATGGATTGAAGATTGATCTTGAGAGCAATGAAACCTATCTGGAAATAGACAAATCCTATGAGATAACACCAACCGTATCAGGCTTGAATACATACCATATCACCGGGTTCAATCGCTACGGAACTATCCAATCTGAATTTTCAGTCTACGTTCATGAGGCTAAAGTTGTTTTATCAGTTACAGACAATGAAATGATAACATATCCAAATCCAGCTGATGATCACATTTTGTTCACCGAACTCATTATTCCATCATCTGTGGAAATGTATGATTTTGCAGGAAGAGAGCTCCATATTTCCTTAGACAGGGAGAGGTATTCCATCGATATCTCTCACCTGAAAAAAGGCATCTATTTGCTAAAAACACGCACCCAAGATGGTCAGTTGATTCAATCCAAGATCATTAAAAAATAGATGTAAGCACATTTCGATGACCACTTTTAATGTTGTTTGGGGATCACTATTATTTTCTCATTCTCGCGATTTCTCAAATTTATTTAAATCCAAAATTCATTCTCCTGTTAATGAAACCTGTAGGATATAGTGAAATATGGCAAAATCAAAAATCATAAGTTATGCTAAAGTTCCTTCAAAACAGAAGTGTAAAAACCAACTATTATTCGCTTGTAAAATTTTTACAATTAAAACCAATAGCATGAAAAGAATATGTGCGCTAGTCTTATGTGTTTTTGCACTCAACGCCTGCAATCAGAGTGACCCGGATATCGACAAGGAAGAGGTGATAGATGAGGTGGAGGAAGTGGAAGAAGAAGAAGAAGAAGAAGTACCTACTTCTGAGCCGATAACAACCAACATAAGGGCTTTCATGTTTGGGCATAGCCTGATGGTACATGAACCACCAGCTATTGCCACACCGAGTAATGAAACTACCATCCCACATTGGATTCATTTTCTTTCGGATGCGGCAGGATACGATTTTGCAGCAAATGGTCAATACGGATTTTTGCCTCAGCATCAAAACACCCCTCCAATCTCTCAGTGGGGTTTCGATCATGTCAATTCAGCCTGGGATTCCGATCTCAGTACGTTTGATCAGGCGAATTTTAACACAATTTTGCTCACAGCCGGAAATTTCATTCAGTATCAACCTGCGACCGAAAATTATTATGGAGAAAATTTCACCCCTGTGGATGTTACTGCAAATATCGTCAATTGGTGCCTGGGTCAAGAGGAACAAATGACCATCTATATCTATGAGAACTGGCCTGATATGGCATCGTTCTTACACAATGATTTTCCTCCCAATGCCTCGGAGTTTGAGGCTTATAATGACTACACACGTGGGGAGTTTCATCAGTGGTGGCTGGATTATCAGGACAGGGTACGTGAAGCTGTCCCAAATGGAGATGTTAAAATGATTCCCGTTGGCCCCATTTTAGCAAAGCTCTTAACGGATATAAATGCGCTGAGTAGCATTTCAATGACGGAATTATATGAGGATGATGCGCCCCATGGGAGACCAACCATTTACTTTCTGGCATCTCTGGTCACCTATATGTCCATATATGGAACACCGGCACCAGCTAAATTTGTGGTACCCATCACCGTTCATGAGAACGTTCGGGACAATTATGAAGTGATCGTTTCCTTCATTTGGACAGAACTGGAAGCATTTGACTTTGATGACGGAAGCAGCAGAATATGGTAGAACCATCCCTAACCGTTTTTTTGATGAGATGAAGCCTCCTCCTTCCCGGACTTAACATTCAACCTCAGGAAAAGCTACTTTCACAGCTCACCGTCTCCAATTAAGGAGCAGTGAGCATTATCCTTACCTCTCTTTTACCCGCTCATAATCCGCAGCCACTTTCTCCTGAGAAAGCCCTAAAAAACGAGCGGCATTATGATACAGGATATCTTTCTTCTGCTCCTCTGTCAACCAATCAATGTTGTTTATGGTATTCAGGTTCTTTTCTATTGTCCCGAAATAGTCGGAGGCAAACATTAAACGATCCCCAAGCCCTTCTTCATACAACTTCTTGAGGTTGACCTCCCATACTCGCTTTGGAAGAAACATGCTCACTGCGGATATCTCACAATAAATCTGCGGGTAAGCTTTCATTAGTTCAATGGCCTCATTTGAATACTCATTCCCAAAATGCATTAAATAAATCCTCAACTCAGGATACTGTTCAAGAATCGGTTTCAATAATTCAGGATTGGCATAGGCAGGGTTGTAATTTGGATTCTCCTTCTGAGCCCTTTCCATTGGCGGACCTGAATCAGAATGAATTCCTACAGGCAGGTTAAATTCGTTTGCGATTTTCCAATACGGCGCCAGGCGCTCGTCTGTTGGAGGTATTCCGTAGTAGTTGTAAAAGGATTCTCCCATACTCTTCAGCTTCCCTACTCGATAGACCTCCCGCAATTCGTTTTCGGTGAGAAATTCCTTCTCGCATGGCGCATCTTGCTCCACAGCATCTCTGCAGGGAAAAATTAATCCAGCCCAGATTCTTGTATCAGCCTGCGCATACATTTGGGAATACTTCAAATTTCCCCCACCTACAACCAGAACGATATTATTCTGATCGAAATTTTCAACTACCCAGTCTAGTTTGGCGCTATCTATATCGGCCTTTCTGTCATTATACTTCTCATTGTCTTCAAAACCCTTTGTAATATGAAAGTGCATATCAATCACAGGCTGATTCTTAAGAAAAATTTCCAAAGAGTCTTGAGCGTGTCCGCCCAAACTGCTGAGCAGCAAAACTCCAAAAAATCGCAGTTTCTTCATGTCGAGAATGTTAAAACAATAATACGTATGTTCCAGAAGCAAGACCGCCTCTGATTAAATCTAGTGAAAATGTAACACATAAAGGATCATCTACCTCCTGAGGCCAAGCGCATTTGGCATCAACCTCAGAAAAAGCTAGTTTCACCGCTTATCAAAATGCTATTTTGCATTCCAACCAGTGTGATTACACCATACAATTATGAACCGATCATTTGCTTACTTCTTACTCCTGTTTTGCAGCCTGGCATGCCTGGCACAGGAATATGCCACCCTGACCAATCTCCCTTATAGAAATCAAACGGAGCGGAACGGGGATCCTTACATTGCCGAACGCTGTGTACTGGATCTGTATTACCCTGCATCCAAAGACTTTGCCACAGTCATCTGGTTTCACGGAGGGGGCCTCACAGGAGGCCATAAGGAGCTACCGGAAGCGCTTCAGGGAAAAGATGTTGCCATCGTGGGTGTCAACTATCGGCTAAGCCCGAAGGTGAGTGCCGCCACGTGCATTGAGGATGCTGCTGCGGCAGTAGCCTGGGTATTCAAAAACATTGAACAGTATGGTGGAGATCCCTCCAAAATATTTGTCTCCGGGCACTCAGCCGGTGGGTATCTGGCAAGTATGATCGGGCTGGACAAAAAATACCTGCAGGTCCATGGGATAGATGCCAATGACATTGCCGGACTCATCCCTTTCAGTGGTCATACCATTACCCATTTTACCATCCGTGAGGAGCGCGGCATCCCCGGTCACCAGCCGATCGTGGATGAACTGGCCCCCCTGTATCATGTGCGGGCGGATGCTCCGCCCCTACTCCTCATTACCGGTGACCGGGAACTCGAAATGCTCGGCCGATATGAAGAAAACGCCTACATGATGCGCATGATGAAAGTGGCCGGCCATGAGCAGACCACCCTCTATGAAATGGAGGGTTACGGCCACGGCATGACCTACCCGGCGTTTCCGCTGCTGCTAAATGAGGTCTGGAGAATTATAGAATTGCGCCCATGAAGTAGATGAAACTCAAAAATCCCGCTTGAGTTAATGTAAAAGTCGATTTATTAACAATTTACCACTTACAACTCACCAGGAAAAACAGCTAATCTATTATGCCCCGCGATTATTTTATCCCCAACATTTCCTAATTTTTCCGGGTGAAAAACCAATACCTCGATACACTGGGACTCCAGCCCGGCGCCACCAAAGCGGAAGTGAAGGCTGCCTACAGACGGCTCTCCAAGCTACACCACCCAGACATCAGCAAAGACCCGAACGCCAAGGAGAAGTTTATTGAAATCAATGAGGCCTATAATTTCCTTACCAAAGTAGGGCCCACCCCACATCAGGAAACGGTCTCCTATAACTACAACCCCTACGTATCGGAGTATGACAAATGGCGCAAAGAAGCTCGCCACAGGGCCTGGAAAAAGGCCAAAGAACAGGAACGGATGCAGCAGGAGCTGATCATGAAACTACTCAAGGGCTTCAATGTAGCGGCCCTCATTATTTTCCTGACCAACATGGTGCTGATCGTGGACTATATCCTCCCCAAAAAGGAGGAAACCCAGGAAATACTGGGTGTATACAGTGTATTTGAATCAGGGCGCCATAGCAAAAAAACCTACCGCTACGATGAAATTCGGTTTGAAAATGTCACCATGCTGTTTGACCGAGGGAATGCCTCTAGGCTGAAAGACCTGGGGCCAACGGGTCGCGTGGTTACCACCAGGCTGTTCCACACGCCTATCGCGGCCTACATCAGTATCGCAGGAAATGAAGAAAGACACGAGCAGATTTATAGTATCTACAGAGTATTCGGTTTCCTTATCCCGGCCATACTCCTGTTTCTGACGCTGTACAGATATGTCGTCTCGTCACTAGATCCCAAACTCACCCTGGCGCTTTTTCTGCTGGCCTTTTTTATGATCCAGCTCTGGATACTCCTGATGCCGTGATCAGAACTTGAGGCAAACAGGCCTTGAAACAGCTATTTCCTGATCAGTATAGGTAAGCAATCCTGTTTTTGGATCTCTGGAAAACACTGTAATGTTATCCGTGTCTTTGTTGGCCACCAGAAGGAAGCGCTCATCAGGAGAAAGGGTAAAGTTTCTTGGCCATTTACCCTGTACAGACTCCACCCCTATGCGCTCCAGCTCACCACTTTCGCCTACCGCGAAAATAGCGATGCTATCATGGCCTCTGTTGGAGCCATACAAAAACTTACCATCACTGGAAAGGTGGATATCCGCGCACTGGCTGTGTTCAGTAAAATCTTCCGGCACCGTATTCGCCCGATCTATTTCCGTGAGCATGCCCGTCTCCACATCTACTTTGATCGAAATCACACTATTAGAAAGCTCATTGATCAAAAAGGCCATGTCTTTTGTCGGGTGGAAAACCATATGTCTCGGGCCATCACCAGGTACCAGACTCAAAGCTGTAAACCCATCACCAATGCCGCCATCTATCACGGGATAGCCCACTACCTGATCGATCCCCAGGTCAACCACATAGACAAAACGGCTGTCCTTTGAAAACATGGAACAATGGGCATGAGCCGCTTCCTGCCTGTTGGCAGAGTCCAACCCAACACCTTCGTGCTGATAGGTCGAAGGCTCCCCTACAATACTGCCATCCGCGGCCACCGCATACACGGCACCATTCCCAGATGAATAGTTGGCAACCGCCACTAGTTTCTTGTTTGCGCTAAAATCCACATAACAGGGATTGATCCCCATGGATGATACCTGATTGATTCGCTTCAGACTATCCTGCTCCCACTCATAGGCTACCACAGCACCATCACCTCGTTCGCCCACAGCATATACATACTTGCGATCCGGACTAATGGACAAATATGATGGGCTGGCGGCCTTCACTGCCAACCGGAGGTCCGTAAGCTCCCCCGTCTGTGTATCAAAAGAAACCCTATAAATCCCCTCACTGGTCTGGTCGGTATAAGTGCCAATCAGCAAATCCATTTTAGTGTTTTTTTGAGTGCAGGAAAGAACAAAAATGCCCAGTAGCAGGGCGGTCAGGTGTTGGAAATTCATCATTTTAAAAGTTTGGTTCGACAATTTACTCATGGCCTTCAAATTCAGGGAGTATAAGAAAAGAAAAAACGTCCTCTCCATTGACTTTTTGTAGTTGCCCTGTGTAAGTGAATTGTAAGATCACTTCAAAACCAACAAATTCACCTGACCAATCACCACCGCAAATCACCCTCCTAACCCCCCCAATCCATCTCCCGGTGAGCTTGAGCGGATCAGAAGTGCCAAACAAAACCTAAATTCTGTGTGATTAGCACACACATCTTTTATCTCTGATTTCTTTCAATTGAAAGTGATGTTTTTTAAATTATGATTTTAAACCTAATTCAAAACAATCATGACAAACTATCTTAAACTGAGCGCTTTTGCGCTCCTGGTATTCCTGTTTGCGTCCTGTCAGGATCAGGACACTCCTCAGCAACCACAACTGGAAGATGTACCCAATGAAATACTCGACAAAGTGGATGCGCTCGGGTTCAATGCCAATGAAGTCCGCATGTACGATGGCACGCTCTTTATCGAAGGAGACATTGCCATTCCGGTCTCGAAGCTTGACCAAATGAAGCCTGGTCAAAGAATTCCCACAGAAGAGCAGTACAGTACCGATAACCTGGTTTCCGGTAATCCCCGTACCATCAGCGTATTTGTAGACATGCCTCAGAAATACAAAGATGCTACCGACATAGCCAACGCGAGGTACAACGCAGAAAGCCTTAACCTCACCTTTCAGCGGGTGACAAGCTCTGCGGGAGCAGACATCACCATCAAAGCATCTCCCTGGTATTATCGCTTTCTTGGCATACTGGGGTCTGCCGGATTCCCCGAAAATGGTGACCCTTACCCCACCATTCTGATGACGCGTGGCTATTATGACAATGTGAGCAACATCAATGGCCTGGCCACCACCATCGCCCACGAAATGGGTCATTGTATCGGCATGCGACACACTGATTATATGGACAGAAGCTATAGCTGCGGTGGCGTACCGGACAATGAAGGTGACGGAGGTGTAGGTGCCAACCACATACCAGGTACCCCTACCGGCCCGGATGCCGACTCCTGGATGCTGGCTTGCGGAACCCCCGAAGGTGACCGTCCATTTACCAGCAACGATCAGGTGGCCCTGGATTACCTGTATTAAATTTTAGTTCTCATATTATTTTCAGAAAACTCACGATCGATTGGTCGTGAGTTTTTTTACTAAGTAAAAAAAATTAACCAAATGGTTAAACCTAATATCAGCGCTTCCGTATATTTGCATGATGACACAGGAAACTGCCGAATACAAAATCAAAGAAGCTGCCAAAGACGTCTTCATGGTCAAAGGAATGGCCGGAGCTCGTATGCAGGAAATTGCCGATAAGGCCGGCATCAATAAAGCCCTCCTTCACTACTATTATAGGAGTAAGGAGCTCCTGTTCAAAGCGGTCTTCGAAGGGATCATCAAGGCATTTATTCCTAAAATGCTTCAGCTATTCACCAGTGACCTGCCACTGGAAGCCAAAGTGTACCAGATGGCAGACAAGTATGTAGATTTCCTTTCAGAACACAGGGAAATGCCTCTTTTTATCCTCACAGAGCTTAGAAGAGGTCCTCTCAAACTCATTCAGACCCTGAATATCGGTGGATTGATAGACCTATCGGTGATCCAGCGACAAATCGATGAGGAAGTGGAAAAAGGAAATATACGTCCCATCACAGCGCCTCAGTTTATGCTGAACTTTGTCTCCATGATGGTATTCCCCTTCGCGGCAGGCCACATGTTCACAGGTATTTTTGGTGTGTCTGAAGAAGAATTTCAGCGCATCATGGAGGCCAGAAGAACGGAAGTTCCAAAATTTATTATGAACGCATTGAGACCTTAAAAAATTTTGTCATGAAATTAACCAAAAGGTTAAACCAAACAATTAAACCAGGACTACTTTCCCTGATGTTGATCCTTTCCACCACTGTGGAGAGTCAGCCCGTCAGTGTCTTCTCCTGCTACGCAATGGCCGAAGACTTAAGTCCATTAAAACGTAAGGAAACATACCTCAACTCCATCAATGATCTCAACCAGCTCATTGAAAATACCCGTAATCTCCCCAGTGTAACGCTTGAGGCCTCTGCTTCCTATCAATCAGATGTGTTTGGCTTACCAGTCAACATTCCCGGAGTGGATTTTCCTGCAATTCCCAGAGACCAGTACAACATGTCTCTGAAGGTAAACCAAAAGATTTTCGATGGCGGAGTATCCAAAGCCTCAAAAATCATAGAGGCCCTGGACGAGCAAGTAAAGCAAAATGAACTGGATGTTTCCCTTTATCAGATCAGGAACATCATCAACGAACTCTACTTCGGAAGCCTCAGGCTCCATCAGCAGGAGGCCGTACTCATCAGTCTGCTGGCCGAGTTTGAAAATAAAACCAAAGCCGCCCGGGCGGCCTTCGCCAATGGCATCCTCCTCAAAAGTGAGCTCAATGAACTGGCAAAAGAACAACTGAAAGTGAGCCAACAACTCGTGCAGGTGAGTCATGCAAAAGCGGCCACACTCTCCATTTTATCCACCTGGATCAATCGGGAAATCAGTGCGGAGCAGCTGGAACTACCCGCACCTGTTGAGAATAAAAACCTCGATACCATAGACAGACCCGAACTCTCACTTTTCACCAGTCGGAATGAAAAACTATCCGCTATGGCCCACCTGACCTCCACAAAAAATATTCCCCGGCTTTATGGATTCGCCAATGTGGGCTATGCACAGCCCAATCCACTAAACTTCTACGAGACGGATTGGAACGGCTACTACATCGTGGGGGCACGACTTACCTGGGGGCTGGACTGGGGGGCCTCTAAAAACCAAAAGGAAATACTCCTGATCACCCAGGAAATGACTTTGGCCGAGCAGGAAAACTTCCTTCGACAGATCAACAATGATCTGCTCAAAAAACAATCAGAGATCGCACAAATGGAAGCCACTATTGCACTGGATGAACAAATCCTGCAAATGCAAAACGAAATTGTAACAGAGGCTGAAAAACAATATGAAAATGGCACCCGCTCATCAACCGACCTGCTGAGCATCCTTCATGAACAGGCGCAGTTGAAGATGAACTTATCCATACACTCTATAGCCCTGGCGCAAATGAATGTAGAACTATTGACCATATCCGGAAACTTACCATGAAAAAACTAAGCCTATTACTCGTAGGAGCATTTGCTTTGTCCTGCTCCTCTTCAGATCAGACACCAGATGCCTATGGCAACCTGGAAGCCACAGAAGTCTTTGTTTCAGCCGAAGTAGGTGGTAAAATCATTCAATCCTCCATTCAGGAAGGTGGTCTTTTGGAAGAAAACCAAATCATCCTCACGGTAGACACCACGCAACTTTATTTGAAAAAAGGGCAAACAGAAGCCATGATCTCTGCCCTCAGAGACAAGCTTCAGAACATACCGATTCAGCTGGAGGTGTATCAAAAAAAAGAACAACTACTCCGGTACGAAGTACAACGGGTGAAAAACCTGCTGGAAGCAGGAGCCGCCACCCAAAAGCAACTGGACGATCTGTCCGGTGAACTGGAGGTGGTCACCAGGCAAAGCGAGGCACTGGAAAGTCAGCTATCCACGGCCAATAGAAGTATTCTTGCGGAAATTAAACCCCTCAACTGGCAACTGCTGCAACTGGAAGATCAGATCGCCAGAAGCGCCATCAAATCCCCCATAAACGGCACTGTACTACAAAAATTTAAAGAACCAGGCGAAATGGTAATGCCGGGCCAGCCAGTGGCTAAGTTGGCCAATCTGGAAACCCTGGAAGCCAGAATTTTCATCACCGGAGATCAGCTATCGGCTATAAAGCTGGGCGGGCAGGCCAAAGTTTCGGTAGATGGTGCAGAGGGGAGCATCAACTATGATGGTACCATTACCTGGATCTCCGACCGGGCTGAGTTCACTCCAAAGTCCATTCAGACCAAAGCCGAGCGCGTCAATTTGGTATATGCGGTAAAACTGAAAATGAAAAACGATGGGCGCCTGAAGATTGGGATGCCCGTGGATGTAACCTTCGTCCTATGAAAGCCATTACCATCCAGCAGCTCAAAAAAGATTTCGGAAAGGTAACCGCATTGAAAGCGGTGAGCCTGGAGGTAGCTCAAGGTGAGCTCTACGGGCTCATAGGGCCGGACGGTGCCGGAAAAACCACCATGATCCGTATCCTCACCAGCCTGCTCACTGCCACAGAAGGAGCCGTGACCGTGCTGGGCCTGGATCCTCAAATGGAGTACAAGGCGCTGAGACAAAAGATTGGGTATATGCCGGGGCAGTTTTCACTCTATCAAGATCTTTCGGTGGAAGAAAATCTGAACCTTTTTGCCAGCATATACGAGACCACCATCGAGGCTAATTACCATCTGGTGAAAGACATCTACCAGCAGATAGAGCCATTCAAGCACCGAAGAGCCGGAGCCCTTTCGGGAGGCATGAAACAGAAGCTGGCGCTCTGCTGCGCGATGATACACCGTCCTGAGATCCTTTTTCTGGATGAACCTACCACCGGTGTTGATGCTGTGTCACGTAAGGAATTTTGGGAGATGCTCAAAACACTCAATGCCAGCGGACTTACCATCTTCGTATCCACACCCTATATGGATGAGGCCTCTCTATGCCACAGGGTAGCCTTGATACAGGCCGGGGAGATACTGGCGGTGGATACCCCACAAAATATAAATAACGCTTTCGGCACCAGGCTCTATGCCATCAAAGGTGGCAATAAACACGCACTGCTCCATTCCCTCAAGTCCTTTGAACACTGTCAGTCTGCGTATTCCTTTGGCTCCAGTATCCATTATACAGACACCCGTCCGCAGCTGGATGTTGACGAGCTACGCCTTTCGCTTCAGGCACACGGACACTCCGATATTTCCCTAGAAGAGATCTCGCCCTCTATAGAAGATTCATTCATGAAACTAATGACCAGCCATGACTCGTGAAGCAGTAATTTCCGTCCAGAACCTCATGAAAACCTTTGGCAGCTTCCATGCCGTCAATGACATTTCGTTTGAAGTTTACCGGGGTGAAATTTTCGGTTTTTTAGGTGCCAATGGTGCCGGGAAAACCACGGCCATGAAAATGCTCACCGGCCTTTGGAAACCTACTTCCGGCCAGGCCACAGTGGCCGGCCATGATGTTTTCACCCAGGCCGAAAAAGTCAAACGCAGCATTGGCTACATGAGCCAACGATTTTCTCTCTACGCGGACCTCTCTGTGAAAGAAAACATCGAGCTCTTTGGAGGGATCTACGGCCTTAGCACCCGCCACATCAGGGAAAAACGCACAGAGCTTCTTTCCAGACTGGAGCTGACCTCCTCGGAAAACGAGCTCATCAGCGCATTACCACTGGGATGGAAACAAAAACTTGCCTTCTCAGTGGCGATGCTTCACGACCCACAAATCGTCTTTTTGGATGAGCCCACAGGCGGGGTAGACCCCATCACCAGGCGGCAGTTTTGGGACCTTATCTATGAAGCCGCAGACATGGGTAAAACGATTTTTGTCACTACCCACTATATGGACGAAGCTGAATACTGCGATCGCATCTCGATGATGGTCAGCGGAAAAATCACTGCACTGGGCACCCCGGATGACCTCAAAAGGCAATTTGAGGCCAAAGACATGGACGAGGTGTTCATCAAAGTAGCACGCCACACCCAACCGATAGCCCAATGAAACGATTTGCAGCATTTGTCACGAAAGAGTTTTACCACATCCTGCGGGACAAGCGCACGCTCGTCATCCTGATCGGCATGCCCACGGTCATGATTATGCTCTTTGGCTTTGCCATCACCAACGAACTCAAGGAAGCACGCGTGGCCTTTCTGGATCACTCCAACGACCCCCAAACCCTGGCCATTCAGGAAAAAATACTGGCCTCACCCTACTTTTCTCTTTCCGGGCAAATCAGCACGCCCGCCGAAATCGAAGACATCTTCAGGGATGGTCAGACTAAGCTGGTGGTGATCTTCGAAAATGATTTTGGGCAAAGGTTAGAAAAAGATGGTCGGGCTAATATCCAGCTGATCGCGGATGCTACCGACCCCAACACTGCCAGCACGGTGGTGAACTATGCGCAGGCCATCATACTCGATTATGCCAGGGACCTGCCCCCCCAACAAAGCCCTCCATTGATCAGTGTACTGTCACAAATGCGCTACAATCCGGAACTCAACGGCGTATATTATTTTGTCCCCGGACTTATCGCCATTCTACTGATGCTGGTATCAGCCATGATGACTTCCATCTCCATCGCCCGGGAAAAAGAAACCGGTACCATGGAGGTGCTACTGGCCTCACCAATGAAACCTGCCCAGATTATTCTGGCCAAGGTAGTGCCTTATGTCCTGCTTTCGTTTCTGGACGCCATGCTCATTCTCACCCTTGGCAAATTTGTGTTTGGTGTGCCGATCCTGGGTAGTCTTGCGTTACTCTTAGGTGTCACCTTGCTTTTTATTCTCCTGGCACTGTCTCTTGGTATCCTCATTTCCACGGTTTCGCCCAATCAACAGACCGCACTCCTCCTCTCACTGATGGGGCTGATGCTGCCTACTATTTTGCTCTCCGGCTTCATTTTTCCCATAGAAAATATGCCCTGGCCTTTGCAGGTCATCTCCAATGTGATCCCGGCCAGGTGGTTTATCATCGTTGTAAAATCCATCATGCTCAAAGGATCCGGTTTCTTCCTCCTTTGGAAGGAAATCCTGATCATGTTTGGGTTTATCCTCTTTTTTATTGCTGTAAGTGTTAGAAAATTCAAAATCAGACTGGAATGAGGGTCATACTATTTCTTATCAGAAAGGAATTCCTGCAGATATTCAGAAATAAAAGCATTCTGCCGCTGATACTGGTGATGCCGGTAATACAGCTTTTCATTCTGTCCTATGCTGCAGATTTCGAAATCAGAAACGTACGTATTTTCTGGATGGATGATGACCAAAGCACCTCTAGCAGAATGCTACTTCAAAAAATTCAGGCATCAGATTATTTCCAATTGGTGGATCAATCATTTTCTCCACAAGCCGCCGACATAGCACTGGAGCAACGCAAAACGGATCTGGTGATCCACATTCCTTCGGAGTTTGAGAACAACCTTTTCCGGGAAGGACATTCGGACATTCAGCTGACTGCCGATGCGATAGATGGCACTAAGGCCGGGCTGGGTACTTACTATGCCAATCTGTTGATTCAGGATTTTAGTCGTGACTGGCTGGCCAAGTATGGTTCTGCCATCCATGTACAAGCCGCAGCCACGCAATCCATCGTGCCCACGTATTCCTTTTGGTACAACCAACACCTCAATTATAAGACCTTCATGGTGCCCGGTATACTGGTGATGTTGGTCACGATGATCGGGGCGTTCATATCCGCCATGAACATCGTGCGTGAGAAGGAAATGGGCACCATCGAGCAACTGAACGTCACCCCAATCAGAAAGTACCAATTTATTGCCGGCAAACTCATCCCGCTATGGATCCTCGGATTATTCATCTTTACCATTGGTCTGATGGTAGCCAAGCTGGCCTTTCACGTGCCCATCATAGGAAGCCTCTTTCTGATATACGGCTTCACGGCGATCTACCTGATCATGATTCTGGGGCTGGGCATGCTCATTTCCACCTTCACCAATACCCAGCAGCAGGCCATGTTCATTTCCTGGTTTTTTCTGGTGATCTTCATCCTGATGAGTGGACTCTTCACTCCGATAGAAAATATGCCACCATGGGCTCAGAATCTGACACTGATCAACCCCATCCGGTATTTCATAGAAGTCATTCGGCTGGTTATGCTCAAAGGGGCGATCTTCTACGATGTGCAAACTCAATTTGTGGTGATCGGACTGTATGCCATTCTCATCAATGCACTGGCTATTTTGAATTACCGAAAGACGGTATAATCGCCTATTTTTGAGAGGAAACCCGGAGACAATGACCTTCCTCGAAACCACAACCCTTCATACAGCTCAAAAGGAAGCTGTCATGACACTTTGGAACAAAGAATACCCGACGACATTGGCCCTGACCACTGTGGCAGATTTTGATGGCTATCTTCAAAACCTGACTAACCACCATCATCTGCTGGTGATAGACGACCAGAACCGAACCGTGGGCTGGTTCTTTACCTTCGAGCGGGATGCTGAGCATTGGTTTGCCATGCTTCTGGATTCGGATGTGCAGGGGCAGAGGCTGGGCTCACAGTTGCTCTCACGAGCTAAACTGAAGCACGGCACACTGAATGGCTGGGTGATCGACCATGATAACTACAAAAAATCCAATGGCCAGCCTTACCGCTCTCCGGTTGCTTTTTATCTGAAAAATGAATTTGAACAACTGAACCTGACCCGACTGGAGACTCCAAAACTCTCAGCGGTCAAAATGAGATGGAAAAGCGAGGTTTAGCTTATTCCACTACATTCACAGCGTACGTTTCGGAAGTAACCTGAGCGTGGGCCACACCACCCTCTTCGGTAGCTTCTGCCAAAGAACCTGTAAAAGACCTGGATATGCTCATGCCGCACTGCCCTAACAGTGTCGCCTGAATATCCGCAGAATCAATCTCAATGAAAGTGGCGTTGACCAGGCTGATAGAGGCATAAAAATCACCTCCATCACCTGAAAGGTGAAAAGTGATGGTTTCGCCAGATTTCAGAGGTGCTCCCTCCCAGGCTATCTTAGCCCCTTCGGCAATGGATAATTCCGTGAGAGATGCGGGCAAATCAATGTCGGCGGGCAATGACAAAGTATTCTCATATACTTCACCATCATTGTTGGTATACACAAAAGTGCCGCCAGCCACCTTTGCACTGTAGCTCTTTTGGTAATCCACAATTCCAAGAATCTCGGTTTCCTTCAGACGATCACCATCGAAAGTGATACTCCCCGGTGAGTTGATTTTCAAAAAAGTAGACCCAAACAGGAAACTCGCAGAGGCCGTGGTTTTATTGTCCCCTGCCTGGTAAGAGAGGGTATAATTAGTCTCGATTCGCTGTTGGTTGACATCTGCTGCATCTTCGGACTCACAGGAAATCCAGATAACCGAAGACATCAAGAGAGCTATGAGTAACGGGCGGGTAGAAATCATGGCAGTGCTATCTTAAGTGATAAGTTTCATAAAGACACTTAAATCTAGTTATTCGTTGGGATAAAATTAAGGCCCGGCTCTGTGAGCCGGGCCTTATAATCTACTTATTTGAACCACAACTATTTCCTTGTGACTTCCGAAATCGCTCGATTCGGAATCAGTACCCTATTTACCTTTTCTACGACAACTTCATCAACCACCTGAAATTTAGCTTCCGCTTTTATGTCCTCACTGGAGGCTCCAATTTTCACAACATACTCACCTGGCTCTATCACCCATGCTGAACGTCCACTATCGAATGAGGCCAAATCTCGTCCGCCCAGACTGAAGTTGATCGTTTCACGCTCTCCGGGCTTCAAAAGCCTGGTTTTTGAAAAAGCCTTCAATTCGATTGCAGGCTTATCCATAGCGTTTCCGGGTGCGGTGATGTATAACTGCACTGACTCTTTCCCTTCCGTATCTCCGGTATTGGTCACTACCACCGACACGTACACACTGTCCTGAAAAAATTCCGATCCCAAAGCCAGCCCACTATAAGAAAATGCGGTATACGAAAGGCCGTAACCAAAAGGGAAAGCTGTTTTCATTCCAAAAGTGCTGAAATATCTATACCCCACATAAATGCCCTCCTCATATACCACCCCTGAAGCCTTCCCGAGAGACATTGGTCCCATCATCACTTCCTCTGCACCTGGCAATTCTTCCCCAGGAAAATTTTTGGTACTCAGAATATCCTCATAAGCGATAGGAAAGGTGGTAGGTAATTTTCCACTCGGATTCACTGCACCAATGAGTACATCTGCCAATGCACTGCCAGCCTCCTGACCTCCCTGCCATGCCAACACAATCGCATCTACCTGGTCCCTCCAGCTAGCCGTCTCGATCAAATTACCAATATTGAGTATCATCACAACCTTCTTTCCCTCAGCATGATAGACTGTCGACACATTACGAATCAACTCCTTTTCAGCATCGGTGAGGTAATAATCACCATCCAGTGTCCTGTCCTGAAACTCACCCGAGTTTCTTCCAATGGTGATCAGTGCCAGATCACTTTCTCTGGCATGGGCTGCTATTTCTGCCTTCTGCAATGGCCGCTCCGCTATAGGTGGAAGCAACTCAAAGAAAAACTTCTTTTCCGGTTGTTTGGACTTCTCCTGAGCAATGTACTTTTGATAATCCTCCCTGAGCGATCCACTCACCAGGTACTTGGCTTGCCCAAGGCCCTCTACCAAAGAAACCGTATAAGCTTCATTGACATCTCCACTGCCTGATCCGCCTGCTATGAAATCATAAGACCCGTTCCCAAAAGCAGCAATTTTCACACTGGAATCCTTCAGCGGTAATGTGCCATCATTTTTAAGCAAAACCACCCCTTCGGCAGCTGCCTCTCGTGCCAGTTGGGCATTAGCCTTCAGGCTGGGCCGATCACTATAAGCATAACCCGAAAACGATGGTGATTGCACAACAATTTTTAAAATATGCCTGACGTTTTCGTCCAGTACAGCCTCATTCAAAGTACCATTAGAGACGGCTGCCAGTATGGCTTGCCGCTGATCCGGTCTTCCTGGCATGAGCAGATCGTTCCCGGCCTGCATCTGCGCCACAGCATCTTTGCCCGCAAACCAGTCGGTCATTACCAGACCCTCAAAGCCCCACTCTTCTCGCAATACTGTATTTAAAAGTTCAACGTTTTGAGAAGCGTAAGTGCCATTGAGCTGATTGTAAGCACTCATGATTGTCCAGGGCTGAGATTCTTTCACGGCAATTTCAAACCCACGTAAATAGATTTCCCTGATCGCCCGCTCACTGGCTATGGTGTTAATCTGCATTCTATTCGTCTCCTGATTATTGGCCACAAAGTGCTTCACCGATGTACCCACTCCGTTTGATTCCACTCCATTCACAATGGCCGCAGCCATCTTTCCACTTAATACCGGATCCTCCGAGAAATATTCAAAATTTCTGCCGGCCAGTGGATTTCTGTGAATATTCATGGCCGGAGCGAGCAGTACATCCACACCATATTCTTTCACTTCATTGCCCATGGCCTGCCCCACCCGATACACGAGATCTGGGTTCCAGGTGGAGGCCAGCACCGTTGCAATGGGGAATGCTGTGCAGTAATAAGTATTCGTATCCAAACTATCGCGCACAGGATCTATTCGCAATCCCGCTGGCCCATCCGCCAATACAATAGAAGAAATACCCAGCGACGGAAGCTCCAGGGTACTACCTGCGGCACCCTGCACTTTATCCTTGCGCTCGGCCATCGACATTCCGGGAATATTCATACCCATGCCCACTACCAGTCCCACTTTCTCTTCCAGGGAAAGTCTTGGTATGATATCCCCTACACGCTCATCGAGTGAAGCCTCAGGATTCTCATATAGATCCATTTTACCATTCTTATTCAAATCAGAAAATACTGGCTTCTGATGTTCAGTGGCACACCCCCACAGGATGAGCAAACTGAGAGCAAAAAGTTTGTTCATAGTCATATTTTCATTGTGTCAGTATGACACAAACATAATACTTAATCATAATTTTTCATCAACTTTGCCTCCGAAAAGGACAAGTATGTATGCAGACTGAAAACCTCCACCCTGGTTTATCTATTGATTGCGTGATTTTTGGATTTCATGAAAACGAGCTTAAGGTTTTACTCCTGAAACTCAAAAATGACGACAAATGGGCACTCCCAGGTGGCTTTGTGGAAAAGGATAAGGACGTAGACTCGGAGGCTGTGAGGGTATTGAAAAAGCGAACCGGCCTGGATCATATTTTTCTCAATCAATTTCATCTTTTTGGAAATGTGAACCGAAATGAAGCGGGCCACTCAGACACAATGGTCAAAAAAGGGGTGATCCCGCCAGAGTTGAAAGCATGGTTTGATCAGCGCTTTGTGACGGCAGGCTATTACGCGCTGGTGGAGTATTCAAGAGTAAAGAAACCTACACCCGACCTCACCAGTGAGCGCTGCGATTGGCGGGCACTCAATGACCTCCCTCCCATGATGCTCGACCATGCTGACATACTGAAAAAAGCACACCAAACCCTGAAAAAAGAACTTAACGATCAACCAATAGGCCTCAATCTGCTTCCTGAGCACTTTACCATGCCCGAACTACAGGCCCTATATGAAACAGTACTGGAAAAGTCTCTGGATAGGAGAAACTTCCGAAGAAAAATGTTGAGCTACGATATCCTGATCCAAACCGACCTCCGGCGCAAGGGTGGGGCACACAAAGCACCACTGCTCTACAAGTTTGACAAAGAAAAGTATAATAAGGCTATACAAAGTGGATTACAATCAGGCTGGTAATGCTAACCCCTTGATTTACAGGGATAAATTTTGTTACTTACAAAATGCCGCCTGCCACTCACGTATACATTCATGAGGATATATCCTCTATTCGGGAGCTCTATTCAGACCTTACTGCGGATTTATCGGCAACCCCTCTGGTGATTGATTTTTTGACGGCTTCCGCTGAAAAATTGCTTCATGCGCATCGCGCCAACCATCATGCTGCCTATGTGGAGATCCGAAATGGCCTCCCGCAGTTTGCTGGTAAAAGTATCAGCGAGATATTCAACTATGGATTTACGATGCTGGACGCACGCACCACGGTGGCCAGGCTCCACGGGTTTGAGGATTGGGAAGGAGTAGAACGGTATCCTGAAAATGCATTCAATTTAAAATTTGAGCAAGCCGTGGATACCCTGCTGAGCGGAGATATAGAAACGCTCGATCAAATACTGAGCAGCAATCCCGCGCTCATCAAATCCCGCTCACCTTTTGGTCACCAGGCCACCCTACTCATCTACTGCGGTTGCAATGGGGTGGAAATGAGACGCCAGGTGGTCCCTCATAACCTTCCGGAAATGGTAGATCTCCTATTGACACGCGGAGCAGAAAAACATGCTGAGGCTAGCGTATATGGAGGACATTTTACCACCTATCAGCTCGCCGAAAGCAGCGCCCATCCACATGATGCAGGAATCATGGACAAGTTACTCCGGACCTTAAAATGATAGGGTTTGTTGGTTAGTCTTTGGTTTATGGGATTAATTAAGTAATTTCTTGAATCATTCTTAGAACCATGAAAAAACTCATCCAACCACTAGTACTATCTATCTGTATGTTGCTCACGATCTCTGTGCAGGCACAGGATCCTAAAATATCATTTTTGAATGGCAACAAAGCACTGAGTCAGGGCAATCTGGACAAAGCCATCGTTGATTTCAAGGAGGCTGTCAACCTGAAAAATGACTATCAGGATGCCTGGTATCAACTGGGACTCACCTTCAACTACGCCAGAAGGTGGGAAGAAGCGGTCTACTCTTTTTCAAGGCTGAAAGCACTCAACCCCAATTACAATCCGTGGTTTTACTACGAGGCGTGCAGAGCCCTGATCGAACTGGACAAACTGCCAGATGCTCAGAATGCAGCCACGGCATTTTTAGAAAAATACTCCAACAAACCAAAGGATCAACTCAGCAGGCACCAGGCCCTCACCAAATTGGTTTACGCCCGTGAAAGTCCAGGTTTGAGGATGCTTCCCAAAAGTATGACCGACCCTGTGCCCCTAAGTACCATCAACAGTCCATCGGGAGATTACATGCCGCAGGTGAGCCCTACAGGCACCCGTCTTTACTTCACCAGTGTGCGTCAGGGTGGTTTTGATAACCTGGACGACAGCACGCGCATGATGGATTTTGGTGAAGACCTTTATTTTTCGGTACTCGAAAACGGCACCTGGAGCTCCCCCAAGCTACTTCCCGAACCCCTGAATTCCATGGGTGATGATTTCGGATCGGCATTTACTGGGGATGGACAGATGATGGTCTATGTACGCTGCGGAGACAAAGAGAGCATAGGCAATTGTGACCTGTACATCACCCAGCTGGTGGGCACAGAATGGTCCGAACCCATGAACATGGGAAATGTAGTCAACAGCGACGACTGGGACTCACAGCCTACCATCAGTTCGGATGGCAACCGGATCATCTTTACCTCCGCAAGAACGGGTGGCTATGGCGGCTCGGATATCTATATGGTAGAAAAAAATCACCTGGGTGAATGGGGCATCCCGCAAAACCTGGGCGGTACAGTGAATACACCCTTCAATGAAAACAGTCCTTATCTGGCACCCGATGGCAAAACCCTCTACTACGCCAGCAACGGCCACCCGGGGTTTGGAGGAATGGACATTTTCTATTGCATATTTGAAAATGGCAAATGGTCTAAGCCCATCAACCTGGGTGCTCCCCTCAACTCTTCCGGGGACGACACCAACTTTAGTATTTCCGCAGAGGGGATGGGCTATTTCTCCTCCTCAAGGCTGAATGGAGAAGATTATGAGATTTTTCAGATAGAACTTCCGGATCACCTGAAACCCAAGCCTACCGTGGTGGTGCAGGGGATCGTGTCCAATGCCAAAACCAGCGCCCCGCTGGAGGCAGTGGTGCTCATAGAAGACATCAACTCAGGCGAGCTCATCAGTGTAAACAAAAGCAACTCCTCCAGTGGTGAATACCTCGTGGTGCTGCCTGCCGGTAGAGACTACAGCGTTTCGGCCAGTAGCAAGGGTTTTTTCTTTTACTCACAAAGCTTTGAACTGCCTAAGGATACGTCTTATCAGGAGATCAGCCTCAATATCATGCTGGAGCCAATAGAGAAGGGCACCAAAGTGGTACTAAACAACATATTCTTTGAAAGCGGACGTGCGGAGCTCAAGCCCATCAGCTATGTGGAGCTCAACAAAGCGGCAGACTTACTGAAAGATAACGCGACCATGATCATAGAAGTGGGTGGCCATACGGATAACCTGGGATCAGATGACCTTAACCTCACGCTTTCACAAAAAAGGGCCAATGCAGTGATGGAATACCTGAAACTGGCTGGAATAGATGAAACCCGCCTCAAAGCCAAAGGCTATGGAGAAACACAGCCCATTGCAGACAATACTACTGAGGAAGGTCGCGCCAAAAACCGCCGAACAGAATTTGAAATCGTGGAGTTTTGATGTTTGATTAGGTGGGCGGATCGGCTATTTTCCTTTTAGGTTTAAATAAGCGCTTTCTCCAAACTTCTTACAGAGTAAGAGCGTTAACACTTGCACAAACCTAAATTTTCAACAAAAAACTTTACATCAAATTATGGCTTTAAGAATTGGAGATGACGCTCCCAACTTTCAGGTGGAAACCACAGAAGGAGCAATTGATTTTCACGAATGGTTGGGAGATAGCTGGGGAATCCTCTACTCGCACCCTGCTGACTATACCCCTGTATGTACCACAGAGTTGGGAAGAACGGCCCAGCTGGCACCGGAATTTGCCAAGCGAAACACCAAAGTGCTGGCCGTGAGCGTGGATGATCTGGAGTCTCATCAGGGCTGGATCAAAGACATCAACGAGACACAAAACACTGAAGTAAATTTCCCGATCATTGCTGACCCGGACAGGGTGGTGGCTAATCTATATGATATGATTCACCCGAATGCCTCCGCCACAGCGACCGTACGTTCGGTATTCTTCATTGGTGCAGATAAGAAAATCAAGGCATCTCTCACCTATCCGGCCAGTACCGGGCGCAATTTTGCGGAAATCCTGCGGGTCATTGACTCCTTGCAGCTGACTGCCAACTTCAGCGTGGCCACTCCGGCAGACTGGATACAAGGACAGGATGTGGTGATCACTCCGGCAATCAAAACGGAAGACATTCCGGCGAAATTTCCAAAAGGACATACCATTATCAAGCCTTATTTGAGGATGACTCCTCAGCCTGATAAATAGATTAGGGATAAATACCCTGACCAATACAGGTAAAAACAAAGGCGCCCGCAAAATTGAAAATTTTGCGGGCGCCTTTTATTTATTTGATGTCATATTATCTTCTTTCTACTGCGGAGCGTTTCCCGGTAATCTCAGGCAACCCTAAAGCTGCTTCGACCGCCGCGTAATCCGAGAAATCCACTCTCCCGGAATTCCAGAATTCACCAGGCACCACCACTACCCTGGCTATCCAGGCGTCGGTATCTATAGCTCCCAGCCAATCCAGCGGAAACTCAGCATCGAGAAACAACCGCACATCATATTTGGAGTGGTCGTAATTATAGATCAGCAGCCCGTCATCGGTGATGAGTGTCTGATCCAATTGGCGCCAAACCTCCACCACTTCGTTGTTCGCATTGGTATAAGTATCCCATAAAAAATAGACCAGTGCCACATCAGAATCAAACCCCTCGAAGTTGTTTGGATAAGCCAGTATCACTTCATAGTCGGGAGCAGTGAAATTGATGTTTTCCCATTCAAAAACGAACCCCGACTGACCATCAGCTCCTTTAGGACCAATAGGCCCTTGTGGACCAGCAGGACCCTGTGGGCCAATACTGGTATCTGAGTAACAAGAACTTAGCATCACCAGGAGGCCTATTGCGAAAAATTGTACGGTAGCTTTCATGATATTAATGTTTGATTCAGGTAGACTTTACCAAACATTGTTCCACTTTGTGGTTTGAAAGAATTTATTCACTACATTTGATCCAATTTTTAACAATTTATTTTATTACAATGAGTACTGGAAAAGTAAAATTCTTCAATGATTCTAAAGGTTATGGTTTCATTAAAGAAGATGGATCAGAAAAAGAATACTTCGTACACGTATCAGGTCTTATCGACGAGATCAGACAGGATGACGAAGTAACCTTCGAGTTGCGTGAAGGTAAAAGAGGATTAAATGCAGTTGATGTTAAGCTTGCTTAATAATTAATCATAAAAGTATTTTAATCATTGCTGGCCCCTGACTTTAACGTCAGGGGTTTTTTTGTGGCTTTTTCAAAATGGTAGCTCTTTGCTGGTTCACCTCCAGCTGAAAGATGTCAGGCCGGCTGTAGTGCCCGGATACATCTAAACTTAGCCGCGCAGCTCTCACTTTCTGATGATCTATATCTGCATAGAATATCCCCTCCTGATTGATCACCGGCTCCAATAGCCAGCTCCCATCCGGCGCTGCCACGCAGCTCCCCCCATTGGCCAGGGTGCCTTTTATTCTCTCTTTCATCAAAGGAGACTGTGGTAAATCATCGGTGATGTCCTTATCAGAAAAAAGTCCGCAGGCTGCTATCACATATGACCTTGACTCCTTCGCAATCATAGGAATGAGATCCCTGGTGTTGCGATCATTTCCCGGCCAGACAGACACATGCAGATCTTCGCCCTGAGCATATAAGGTAGCTCTGGCCAGAGGCAGCCAGTTCTCCCAGCAATTGAGACCTCCTACCGTAAATGGAGATAATGAATGTGTCACCAGGCCATTTCCGTCTCCATTGGCCCACACCAGGCGCTCTTCATAGGTGGGCATCACCTTGCGGTGGGTAGACTGAATAACACCCTGCTGATCTATATACACCAGGGTACAATACAAGCTCCTGCCCCGGTCGCGCGGCTGCTCTATGATCCCTAAATAGATAGCAATTTTACTCTCTAAGGCCGTTGCACAAAGGACATCCAGGTCTCCACGCTCTATGCAAACAGCCTCATTTACATAATGGGCAAAAATCTCTTGCTGAACGGGGCTTTCAAAAACAGCTCCGTCGGTCTTCTCCACCCAAAAAGGATATCCGGGTACCAGCGCCTCTCCGAAAACCACCAGTCCGGCTCCTTTACCGGCAGCCTCTCTGACACAGTCGATTACCTTCTGCAGGGTGGCTTCCCGATGAAGCCACTTTGGGCTGATCTGCGCAATGGCGACTTTGAGTATCTCCGACTGGCCCATACTACGGTCTTAAAATCTCCAAACTGTGGGTGATTTTGGTAGATTCGTTAATCGTGGCCGCTACCGAACAGTACTTTTCGACTGCCAGATTTACGAGCTTCTCGGCCTCTTCTTCCTGTAAATCCGGTGAGGTGAAGGTGTACTTTACATGTATATCAGTAAATTTCTTAGGATATTCCTCACGTCTGGTACCATCTATTTCACCGGAAAAGGCCAGGAGGGTCTTCCTCCTCTTCTTCACCATGGCCACCAGGTCAACAGCCGCACAGGAGACAACCCCGGAGAGAAGCAGCTGCATCGGGGACATCGCCTTTTTATTTTCAGCCGCCAGCATGTCTATTTCTATCCGGTTGCCGGATTCGTTGACTGCAAAATATTCCTGATCGGATTTAAAACCCATTTTAATTTTCATGGTGCTCATACTTGTACGCTATAGTTTAATGTTTTGTCCTTTTTACAATTTTTAAAATTTCCGGCTGCAAATATTCAGGTCATCCTAAATATTTCCATTTATAAGTAACATTTTCCCCAATCTTCTTGGCTTATGTCCTGAGTGACTTACTTTTGCCGATTCAATAGTAACAAAGTCAGGGTCATGATTATTCCAAAGGAGCCAAAGTTAACAAAAGAGCAGTTTGAAGAGGTCGTTTCGATCGTAGAAGAGTACGGCTGTAGAGTACAACCAATTGAAGGACATCACAGGACGATATATGCCGTGCTGGGTGATGAACGGGAAACCATCATGGTCACCCGAATCCTGGGTCTGGACTACATTGACAGATTTGATGCGGTGGATACCCCGTTTAAATTAATGGATATAAAATCTGAGCTGGCGCATCACAAAATTAAGATTGGGAATATTATCCTTGGTGAAGCGCCGTTTATCATCGCGGGCCATTGTACCATAGACCCAAAAAATCCGAATTTATTTATTGAGTCTGCTCATGCCATGAAGGAAGCCGGAGCGGCTGCCATCAGAGGTGGAGTGTGGAAGCCACGAACCATGCCTTATGCATTTCAGGGTGACGATGCTTCTATGAAAATATTGATTGAAGCCAAAGAGCAAACTGGTTTGCCTGTGGATACTGAAGTAATGGATGAGCATCAGCTATCTATCGCTGTGGAAGCAGGGGTTGACATTCTGCAGATTGGTGCTAGAAATGCGCTGAACTACTCTCTGCTAAAAAAAGTAGGTCAGGAAACCGCCGATAAGCAAATCGCGGTATTACTCAAAAGATCGATGGGCATGGGCCCTGTCAATGAATTTATTGCAGCTTCAGAATACATTGCTGCGGGTGGTAACCCGGATGTGATGCTTTGCCCACGAGGTACCTCTCCTACCATGGACGGATACCGAAATTATCCTGACGAGTGCATCACGCCACTCCTGAAGGAAAAAACCTGGGCACCGGTGATCGTGGATCCATCCCACTCTGTAGGAAGAGCTAAATATGTGCCTTCTGCTGCTATGGCTGCTATGGCTTATGGAGCTGATGGGGTGATCGTGGAATCACACTGTGACCCTAAAAAAGGGATTGGTGATGACCCTAAGCAAGCCATCACTCCGGATGTGTTGAAAAAGTTAATTCAGGACATTCATCAGATCTGGGAAATCAGGAAGCACTACAAGAAAGAGCTTCCGGTTACCGTATAAAACCAAAAAAGGCTGCCAAATGGCAGCCTTTTTTTTGTTCGATTTACTTAAGGTCACAGCTCCCGTACCCAAATATTCCTAAACTGCATCCGGTCACTATGGTCCTGCAGCACCAGTGGCAACTTCTCCGGATGGGCGATGTAATAGGGAGTGCCAATGAAGCAGGTTGGCCCCAAAAGTTCCACATTATTCTGAACCAGAATACCATTGTGAAGTACAGTAACTCTAGCCGGGCTCACCACAACGCCCTTTTCTGAAAACTTCGGTGCCATGAAAATGATATCATAAGTCTGCCACTCTTCTGGTTGGGTGGAGGCATTGACCAGTGGAATGTGCTGCTTATAAACTGACGCCACCTGACCGTTGCTATAGGTAGGGTTCTCATAGCCATTGAGCACCTGCACTTCATACATCCCCATAAAAATGACTCCACTGTTTCCCCCAGCCTGTCCGGTTTTATCCGCCGGCATCTTAGGTGCTTTCCACTCCAGATGCAGCTGTACATCGCCAAATGCTTTTTTGGTAGCAATGGCTCCGGTGCCAGGGGCCACTTCCAGTGCCTCTCCAATGATCTTCCACTCAGCAGGCGCTCCTTTGTACTCGGGATCTATCAGAGGAATCATCGCCTTGAAGCCATCCATTTTCACTGGTGAGCCAAACTGAGCCTTCTGCCACTGATTTTGATCTTTCCCATTGAATAGAACGATAGCATCGGAAGGAGCTCCGGCATTAGCTCCGGGAGTAACGGTGGGTACTTCTTTGTAGAGTTCCGTGACTTCCCATGGCTTGGTCTTATTGAGTTCATCCCAGTTGGGCTGAGGGATATCCTGTGCCACGAGAGAGACTGAAAGTGCGGTGAAGAGAATTGAAAAAAGTGTTTTCATGAATTGATTGTTTATTGAATCATAAATCTAAAGAAACCTAGTGAAAATGATGTTCTTTATTACTTTGGCGCTCCCATGGCAAGGATACTTTACTATCTCATCATTAAACCGCTCTCATTTCTCCCCATGCGGGCATTATATGTGTTGGCAGATCTGCTATACCTACTGATGCGATGTGGCCTCACCTACCGGAAAAAAGTTGTTTTCAGTAATCTTTCCCATGCTTTTCCAGACAAACCCGATGAAGAAATCCGAGCCATTGCCTGGAAGTTTTACCGGCACTTTTGTGACCTGCTGGCAGAGTCAATCCGGTTGTTTAGTATTTCAGAGAAAGAAGCCATTGCCCGATTTAAAGCGGTAAACCCTGAGGTGTTTGATGCACTTGCCGCGCAATCCAGAAGTGCTCTGCTGGTGGGGGGACATTACAACAACTGGGAGCTTTTTGCAGTCGCAACAGACCCTCAAATTTCGCATCAGCTGCTGGGAATTTATACGCCACTTACCAATTCTTTTTTCGAAAAGAAATTTTCCGAATCACGTTCGAAATTTGGGCTGATATTGGTTCCCAAGAAAAAAGTAAAAGACACTTTCGACCAATTCAAAAGTCAGCTTACAGCCACCACCTTCGCCATTGATCAAAGCCCACGGAAAAGCCAGCGCGTTTACTGGACAAAATTCCTGAACCAGGACACGGCGGTGCATTTTGGCGCCGAAAAGTACGCCAAAGACTATAACTATGCTGTGGTATACGGAAGTGCCCGAAAAGTAAAAAGAGGTCACTATGAGTTAAGGTTTGAACTCCTTGAAGACAGCCCCAAAGACACCCCGGAGGGAGCTATTACCGAGCGTCAAACCAGGCGACTGGAAGCGCAAATCTACGAAGCACCTGAATACTGGTTGTGGACGCACAAGCGCTGGAAGCTTAAGAAACCCTAAAACAAAAAAAAGGCCGCCAATGGCAGCCTCTTCTTTGATTTCGTTTCATAATCAGTTTGTACTCGTTCTTCCGGAGCGACTCCTATACGTGGGATGCTCTTCCCCACGATCCGAGGTATTTCTCTGGGTAGCTCCTGCATTCAACCTGGATCTGCCTTCATTGGAGGAATACTTGACACTCTCCCTTCGGCTTACCCCATAATCCACCTTGTTGGTTGAGTGATGGTTTTTTCCATGTTGTCCTTTGTCATATTTATGATGGCCGTGCCCATGCCCGGGTTGACTATAATTTTGATAATGAATGGCCACCGGACGGTAGTGAGGCCCGTGATGGTAATGATGAAAGCTCTGGCTCGCATAATAGGTGTTATGAAAACCACAGAAAGTGCTACAGTGGTGGTCATAAAGGGGATAGTTATAATCTACCACTTGTCGAACTATACGACCATTGCGCTCAATATCAATCACCACAAACATATCTCCCCTTCTCATAATCACCTCAAAAGTGTAGCCACGTCTGAACGGAACACGTCTGGCATGAACCAGATCAAAACCCCGGTATTCATGCTCGATGGAGTGATAAACCTCATAAGGAATTTCCCAGTGCTGCTGTACACCCAGTGAGGTTACGAATCTGAACTGCTGTGCTTCACTTTTAGAGGCTAAAAGGATGACACTCAAAACGGAAAGTATTATTGCTCTTTTCATGGCTCCACATATTTGGTTTATGCAGAGGTATTACCAAGTATGGTGCCAATTTACTCACCACAATAATAACTAACTATATATCAATTACTTACAGATTCATTTAAATCAATCTCCTGTCTTCAGTGAGTTGATCCAGGCTGCAATTTTCATCGCTTCATCCTTTGGTACCTGAGGCATCGGGGCCATGGGAGTAGAATAATCCGGCCAGTTTTCCGGCTGAGGATTATAGATCAGGTCCACTATTTTCTTATCCGTATAGCGCCGCTTGGCAATGTCGCTAAATGCAGGGCCCACCACCCGTTTGTTGACCTGATGACATGCGCTACACGTATTTTTATCCAGAAGCGGCTTCACCTGCTCGTAGGTGAGCACTTCGTTGGTCGGCTTCACAACAGGCTTTGGTGGTGCTGGCCTTTTCGGTACCAGTGCAGATGTCCTTTTGGTGCTCCATTCTGATGCAGGCAGCTTGTTCCCTTCAGGAATGTTGTTGAGCGTATAATAGGCCGTAGGATGCAATACAGGAAGTCGTTCTTCAGCAGATTTGATCCCCATGACATTGATCTCATGGATATAGTACCGGGTCAGATTGTCCACCACCAGTCGTACACTCAGCCCATCCTCAGATACTTTTACCCCTTTGATTTTCAATGGCTCGGCATTGATCGTAGGACTGCCATACACCGAATGATACTTGTAGGTAAAGCGCTGACCACTGTAGCTATCCAGATCTTCTGCCAACGTGCGATCCACTGGTTTCGTAAACGTGATCTCAAAACCATCAGGCTTAGCCGAAACGGTCTTCATCTCCATGGGTACCTTCCCCGTCCACACCAGTCGCTCAAAACCAGAATTCTTGTTTCCGGCTGATCCCCAGCCCCTGTTGGTCTCACCAATGAAAAGTGAACCATCGCTCCCCCAGTCCATTCTCAAAATACCAGACTGAAAGTCCTCCTTAAAATCAAAAGCTACCCCCTGAAATTCATCATTCACTTTCTCCATGACCACTCGCATGATCTTGCTCTGACCCTGATCACCTACGAAAACCTGCCCTGTGAACGGACCAAAAGCACCATTTGTATCATCCTTCAGTATCTCAGAATTGGAGATCCCTAAAATGGCGTGTGGTAACCACACCGCCGGTAACCTGATCTCGGGAAATTGCTCTTTGGCTTTGGCCAAAGTGAGCGGGTTTTCCTCATCCATGATGTTTTCAGGCTTGATGTATCTCCCCTCTTCAAATCTCCTCCGCTCATCTATTTCCTCAAAAAATGTCTCTTGTGAAAGCTTCACCGGTGAATCAGACTCCCCAGACCACCTGAGCCCAGCCGGATGTCCGGTAAAGCTCCCTTTGGTGACATGCCAAACACCTCCTGAACCCATCCAGTCGCCTTGATTGTCAGCATAGAAAAACTCACCGTCAATCATCCCAATTCCGCATGGGGAGCGCATTCCAGTAGCCCATGGTTCCATTTCTCCTTCAGGGGATATCTTCATCGTCCAGCCTCTCCAGGGTACTCTGCTCTCTCCACGCCACCACTCCTGGTCTCCAAACGCCACATTGGCTGTAACCAACATGCTGCCATCATCAGCTATTTTCGGACCGTAAGAGTATTCATGATAGTGACCCGAAAGTGGCCAAGAGTAAACCGTTTCATAAACATCCGCCCGGTCGTCACCATTGGTATCCACCAGCTTGGTGAGTTCTCCACGCTGTGCGGAGTAAAGGGCATTTTGATAATAGGCCAGCCCCAGGGACTCATGCAGACCAGAAGCAAAAAGTGTGTATTTGGGCAGTTCTCCGTCATAGAGATAAGGATTTTCCACGATCCAAACATCTCCCCTTCTGGTAGACAAAGCCACCCGCCCATCCGGCAATGTAGCCACACCGCCCACTTCCAGCAAGATGCCTTCCGGCACGGGCATGGTGATGATCTTATAATAATCTTCTTCCTTAGGCTGAGCCACCAACGAAATCCACAAAGAGGTCAAAACCAGCGTAAAATGATATTTTAAAGTTTTCATGTGATTAGACTTACCAGGTTAATGAATATTGGATAGGTGTAGTGTCCACGGGTACGATCAGTTCCTGAAGGTCACCCGCTCTTCTGATAACCGGAACCTGGCCGGAACTCATGCTAATGAAGTACTGCTTATCATCCACAGCGTACCAACCATTGGGCAGTTGTTCTATTTTACCTCCTTCAGCTACTTTCAGATAAGTATTTGCGCTTGGATTAGCTACGATCACTTCTCTGGTGAAGTACTTTGCTTCCCCATCAGGAACCACTTTATCACTCACCTCAGCCCCTTTGTATTCATACAAAAAGGTGGGGCGCTGAGTGTCATAATCCAGCGTATATCCTTTGGATTTAAAATCGTCAGATGATGAAGGGAATGCCTGTTCGGGGCTATTGAGAACCGCCAAAGACGGCCCAGAAAACAGGTATTGCAGCATCCCCAGGGGTCGGAATGATCCATCTCCCCGATCATGCCACATGGGTGTGGCATCCACAAAGTCACCTTTCCAAACACACACAAGATTCCCGGCATTCAGGTCATAGATGTAGTGAATCCGATCAGGTTCGCCCACACCTATGGTATGCGTGAGCCGCTGGCTACGGTCTCCTTTAAAGTCAAGAAAGGCCCTGAGCAACTTCACCTCACTCGCTGGTTCGATAAGAATGGGTGGCACCAGATTACTTCCAGGAGGTGCAGAACCGAAAGTATGCAAAGCCACCGGGTAAGAATTGGCAGTGGATACAAACAAGCTCAAACTATTCTGCAACCAACTTTGTGCTTTAAAAAGAACTACCTCTATAGCATGCGGTCCCTCCTCCAGAGTAGCAGATTCCGAAAGTCCTCTCCACCCATCTCCAACTGATTTTCCATCAATCCTAAGTGAACCCAAACCTCCATATACCATATCAAAGAAATATTCATCACTTCGTGGTGCTATCAGCTTCCCGTTGAAAACAATCCCGTATTGATTGTCTTTCCCTGCCACCTCGTAGGTGAGTGCAGGAATACTTCCGCTTTTCACCACGGCAGATTCCTTCACTTCCGATTCTGTTTCAAAAGGGCCGTGATGCACCTCATAGGTCAAGTCTTCCAAACGAATATCCAGGTCACCAATGAGCTTATATTTGAAGTTCCTGAAGGCCACCGGCCCGTGATCTCCCTGAATCATGATTGGCCCCATAGGCACTTCATCATTCACCAAAGGTCCGCCAGTAGGCCTGGGGATTTCTACATTGTCATGAATCTTCACCCCATTGAGTATGGTAGAAATAACGCGGGCATTGGCTGTTTTTTTTCCACTCTCATCAAATCTCGGTGCTTTAAAAACCACCTCCAGTTTTTGCCAAAGACCAGGAGCCTTGGCCGCATTGATCAAAGGGGCTTTCCCCATGTAGCTGGTTTCGGGATTCTGCTCCCAGTTCCTGTAAATACCTCCTATATCCGAAAAACGAGCGGTTTTCACCCCCCAGCTGTCGCAAAGCTGGACTTCATACCTACCTTGCAGGTAAAGCCCGGAGTTAGATCCCCTGGGAATCATCACCTCCACTTCCAGCGCAATGTCCCCGTGCTCCCAATTGGTAACGAGGTGGCTTTTGTGTGAGTCATCCGGCTTGTTGAGCAACACGCCTGTACCCGAAACAGAAGTAATGGGATCCGCTTGAGGTTGGCTTTTCTTCTTTTTCTTCTTTTCTACCGGGGGCTGCGCATGGATATCTACCGTGGGATCCATGGTCACATCACCTACTATCTGCCAGTTGCCAGACTGATTTTGAAAGGCGGAAAGATCATCAAAAGGCAATGGTCTCATTCCTCGATCCTGGGCACAAAGGAAGGCTGATAACGCCAGATACATCACTGCACTGAGCGCGATTCGGATTGAATTCATATTGTTGGGTTCTTAATCAAAAAATTGAGTGGATGAAGCTAAAGAAAAATTGACGGGTGTCAAAACAGAAATGAGCCTGATTCACCTTGCCGACAGACGCAGCTTTGATTATCCAAGACAAGACCCACGGGGTATCCGCGATTGATTCCTGAATCCATTTCGAGAGAATCCTCAAAAAAGAATTAATTCAATACCGGAAGGATGGGTAAACGCCCTGCCCCTCCGGTACCTGAAAGATGTTTACATATTCCTCCTGTATTGCCCACCGACCTCAAACATGGCATGGGTAATCTGTCCTAATGAACAATACTTGGTACTTTCCATCAGCTGAGCAAATGTATTACCGTTGTTCAGGGCCACATCCTGCAACTTGCGCAAGGCCTCTGCCGACTTGTCTTCATTTCTGTGATGGAGCGCATTGAGGTTAGTGATCTGAGCCTGTTTTTCATCTTCAGTAGCTCTGATCACCTCATCTGGTGTGATCGTAGGCGATCCTGTAGATGACAGGAAGGTATTCACTCCGATAATTGGCAGATCGCCATTGTGCTTTTTGGTTTCATAATAGAGACTTTCCTCCTGAATTTTACCACGCTGATACATGCTTTCCATCGCACCCAGCACACCACCTCTCTCGGTGATCCGGTCAAACTCCTCCATTACTGCTTCTTCCACCAGATCGGTGAGCTCTTCGGTAATAAATGACCCTTGCATTGGATTCTCGTTCTTGGCCAGTCCCAGCTCATTGTTGATGATCAGCTGGATTGCCATGGCCCTGCGCACGGAATGCTCTGTGGGTGTGGTGATGGCTTCATCATAAGCATTGGTATGCAGTGAGTTACAGTTATCATAAATGGCATACAAAGCCTGCAAGGTGGTACGGATGTCATTGAAATCAATCTCCTGGGCATGCAGCGAACGACCGGAAGTCTGAATGTGGTATTTCAGCATCTGCGAACGTTCATTGGCACCATACTTCAGCTTCATGGCTTTCGCCCAAATCCTCCGTGCCACCCTGCCAATCACGGCATATTCTGCATCCACGCCATTGGAGAAAAAGAAGCTCAGGTTGGGCGCGAATTTGTTGATGTCCATCCCACGTGAAAGGTAGTATTCCACAAAGGTGAAACCATTGGCCAGCGTGAAAGCCAGCTGGGTGATCGGGTTGGCACCTGCCTCGGCTATGTGATAGCCAGAAATAGATACTGAATAGAAATTGCGCACGGCCTGATCGATGAAATACTGCTGTACGTCGCCCATCAGTCTCAGAGAAAACTCGGTAGAGAAAATACAGGTATTCTGGGCCTGATCTTCCTTAAGAATATCTGCCTGCACCGTGCCTCGCACACTGGAGAGCGTTCTGGCCTTGATCTCCTCATAAACTTCCTTTGGCAACACATCCTCACCGGTGACACCAAGGAGCATCAACCCAAGCCCATCATGACCCACTGGTAAATCGCCTTTGTAAGTAGGTCGCTCGCTGCCCAGCTGATCATAAATTTTCTTGATTTTAGCCGCTATCTCCTGCTCCAGTCCTTTTTCTTTGATGTAGAGCTCACATTGCTGATCAATAGCTGCATTCATGAAAAATGCTGCAATGGTAGCAGCAGGACCATTAATGGTCATGGAAACGGACGTAGTGGGATCGCACAGGTTGAATCCTGAATATAGTTTCTTGGCATCATCCAGACTGCAAATGCTCACCCCGGAGTTGCCAATCTTCCCATAAATATCCGGCCTGTGATCCGGATCTTCCCCGTAAAGCGTGACCGAATCGAACGCCGTAGACAGTCGCGCCGCTGGCAATCCGTGTGACACATAATGAAAACGCTTGTTGGTTCGCTCAGGGCCGCCCTCTCCGGCAAACATCCGGGTAGGGTCTTCTCCTTTTCTTTTAAATGGAAATACACCGGCCGTATAGGGAAATTCTCCAGGTACATTTTCCTGCAGGCTCCACTTCAGCACATCCCCCCAGGCCTCATATCTCGGCAGGCTCACTTTTTGAATTTTGGAGTGTGAAAGCGTCTCACTGGTAGTCTCCACTTCTATTTTCTTACCCCGTACTTCGTAGGTGAATTTTTCACCGGCATAGTTGGCCTTTTTGGCTTCCCATTCTTCCAGTAGCTTTTTATTGTGCGGATCCAGATCCAGTTCCAGTTGTGCTTTGGCTTCCTCAATGGCCTCAATCGCAGCTTCCTTATCCATCGCCTTCATCACCTCCAGGGATTTGTCCAATCCATAAAGCTTCTGCGCAATCTCTTTTTGTTTTTCGACCGTCTGGTTAAAGTCCCGGATGGTTTCTGAAATCTCAGATAAGTAGCGGGTGCGCTTAGGCGGGATGATGTAGATTTTCTCCGACATCTCCTGGGTAGACTCAAAACCGGACTTCAGGTCAGCCCCAGTTTTCCTGACCAGTTCATCAATAATCGCGCGATAGAGCTGGTTCATTCCCGGATCATTGAACTGGCTGGCAATGGTACCATATACCGGCAATTCCTCATCCGGAGTTTCCCAAAGGCCATGGTTGCGTTTGTATTGCTTTTTGACATCCCGCAATGCATCCAGGGCGCCCCGTTTGTCAAACTTATTGAGGGCGATCACGTCCGCAAAGTCCAGCATGTCTATCTTCTCCAGCTGGGTAGCAGCTCCATATTCTGGGGTCATCACATAGAGCGCCATGTCTGAGTGATCCGTAATTTCCGTATCTGACTGACCGATTCCTGAGGTTTCAAGAATGATCAGATCAAAACCCGCCGCCTTGGTGATGTCCACTGCATCTTTCACATATTTGGAAAGGGCCAGATTGGACTGGCGTGTGGCCAGTGAGCGCATGTACACCCGGTCACTGAAGATGGAGTTCATGCGGATACGGTCGCCAAGGAGTGCACCTCCGGTTTTCCGCTTGGATGGATCCACCGAAATCACTGCAATGTTCTTATCCTCAAAATCCAACAAGAACCTTCGGACAAGCTCATCTACCAGCGAGGACTTTCCAGCGCCTCCTGTACCTGTGATCCCCAGAACCGGCGCAGTTTTTTTCGCATCGATGGTACTGCGAATTTCATCCAGTAGCCCTTTGTTTTCTTCAGGATAATTTTCAGCCGCTGAGATCACTCTGGCAATGGCGTTAACTTCCTTTTTGTGTAGTTTTTTGATCTGTCCGTTGAGGTTTTCTCCTACCGGAAAATCACTGGTTTTCACCAGGTCGTTGATCATGCCCTGTAGGCCCATCTCGCGTCCATCATCGGGCGCATAAATACGTGTAATGCCGTATTCGTGCAGTTCTTTGATCTCCTCTGGAAGAATGGTGCCACCACCACCGCCAAAAATCTTAATCTGGCTGGCGCCACGTTCTTTCAGCAGGTCAAACATGTACTTGAAGTACTCCACATGCCCGCCCTGATAGCTGGTAATCGCAATGGCCTGCGCATCCTCCTGGATGGCACAATCCACAATCTCCTGCACGGAGCGGTTGTGGCCCAGGTGAATCACCTCGCAACCGGTGGACTGGATAATCCGACGCATAATATTGATGGCCGCATCGTGTCCATCAAAGAGTGAGGCAGCTGTGACTATCCTGATGTGATTGACGGGTTTGTAAGGAGCAATGGTCTGAGACATAAATGATCGGTTTATGTTTTGGGGTCTTTTAATGTTGTTTGTCTTACTGAGTACTCAAATGACTCATGAGCCTGGACTTGCGCTTCACAGAAGCCCTAAGTTCCCGACTACAGCTACAAAAATAAGTAAAACCCTACTGTGAAGGTGCCCATTTCGGGGATTTGACAAAAGGGAAAAGGATGTTCGGGAAGTTAAGAAATTGGGTGATCTCTATTTTGAGAATTGAAGGAATCTCATTTGATAAACCCGTTCCATTGACTTTAGGGAGTCAGACATTGGACGTAGTTGATCGTTCCTTATTTTTTAGTAATCACCCTCCCTACTTTGATGTACAAGGCTGACATCCCAACAAATAAAATGATCAGCCCCACGGCGTTCATTAATACGGCCGAAAGGCCAAGGCTCTCCACATCCACAAAGGGATAGGGGTAAAAACCAGCACTATTGCCCCTGATGAGGATGTATACCAGATAAACTAATGGGTAAATCAGCCATTTCGGTATTTGCCGATAGGCCAATTGCGATTTGTCTTCAAACAAGTACCAGCACACAATGACCACAATGGGAATCAACGAATGAAGGAGCTCATCCACCACCAACTGAACCCCGGTAGGTTCCCAAACAGGCCGCAACACAATCTGATAAACAAGCCCAACCATGGTAATGTACACGGTAACGGCTGTTAAGGTACCGGGCTTACTCAGGCTGGATGGCTTTTTATGCCGGAGAACGATCATCGTAAAATAAATCGCCACCAGCGAATTGGTCAGTATGGTAAAAAAGCTGAAGAATCGGATGGTTGTTTCACCCACGGAGGCAACCCTGTTTTCCAGCATTAAAAAGTACTGAGTCAATACAGCTACCCAAGCCAGAACCGCTAAAAATGTTGACCATTTTTTCCTCATAACGCGATGCTAATTTAATCATCTTCATGATTCTGAAAAATTCCTTAGCGCATCTCTTCATTTTCATGCAAAAAATGGTCTTTGGAGTTACATGCATCCCAGGTCACTCCTCCTGAAACGGAAAGTAATCGAGCACATCATATTCCCAGACATTCGTAGGAAATATCACCACCAGATTGGCGGTTTTTTCCCCTATGTTCTTAAATGCATGTGGCACCATCGGAGGGATGTTGACAATATATGGCGCCTCTATGGTAAAAAGGGTATCTCCCAGTGCATAGAGGATCGTTCCTTCCAACAACACATGCGACTCCTCCCCCTTGTGGGTGTGCATTGGCGGAGCACCGCCAGGAAAAGTCTCTGTAATCCCAATCACGAGGTTTTGATAGCCGTTTTTATAGCCCTCCATGACATGCACATATTCCCCGGGGCCCGGGTTAATGACCGGTAGTTCATCCAGCCGGGCAGCGTATTCTTTCCAGTTCTTCAGCTCCCGGGTCGCATAGCCCGGCGGCACGGTTCGCCTTTCCAGTACCTTGTGTGAATGATGCTGGGCGTGAAGGTATTCGATGATGGAATCAGGTACTGTTTTTATCTCGTCAACCAGACCCTCAATCGAGAAGGTTTCAGTTGCCGAGCCATGGGTATGGGTCTCCGGTCCATGGGAATGCGTGCCGTTGTCTCGGGAGCACGCACAAAGAAGGATGGCTATTCCTCCTGTCACAAAAAAGCTAAGAAGTTTCATATCGGTATTGATTGGTGTCGCACGAAGGTAATTGCGGATTTCTCCTGGGTGATCTTTCAACACGCTGATAAACAGGATGTTGATATCCGCTATTAGACTATTAAAATAGAAAAATAACCATTGCAAGTCAAGTGTTTTCTGTCTGATTAGCTGGCAACTGAAGTAAGACCCCTTCAGCCTGGCCAAAACGCTTCTAAATTCAATAGGATTACAATTGGTGGGTTGGGTGTATGACTTCTTGCAACCCTGAAAATTAATGTCTACTTTCGAGTAAACATCAAATTACTAATAATTTGATGTTTACTCAGTTTTGAACATCAAACCATGGAAGCACCTCTATTCAAGATCAACCCGGACAGAAACAAGCCCTGGAATGACCTGCCGGATTTGCCCATACACCCCAATCTTTACCGCACGGTAGACATCATGGAGCAGTTGGGCAACACCAAGTCGGCATTGGGGAGGCTGCATGGACGGTCGGTCGCCATTCCCAACCAGGGCATCCTCATCAACACTATCAGTTTGCAGGAAGCCAAGGCTTCCAGTGAGATCGAAAACATCTTCACAACGGACGACGAACTCTATCAGGCCTACAGCGAAGAAGGGGAAGATGTGCATGTGAAAGGTGCACCGAAGGAGGTACTCCGCTACCGCGAGGCGCTATGGGAAGGTCATCGGTATTTGATGACGCAGGGGCAGTTTGACCAGGACTATTTTATCCGTCTGTACAGGATCATCAAGCAAACCAATGATGGTCTGCGGCCATCCAGTGCTCATATCTACATCAAACAAGGCGGCACCGGCCCCAACGCGGGCACGGCTATTTATACTCCTCCAAGGGCCCGGGGAATTATTGAGCAAAAACTTCAAAATCTGGTAGATTTTGTGAATGATGATGAAAAGTATGCCATTGACCCCCTGATCAAAATGGCCATTGCCCACTACCAGTTTGAGGTAATTCACCCCTTTCGGGACGGAAACGGACGTGCCGGCAGGATTTTTAACATCAACATTCTGACCCAAAAAGGGCTTTTGGATCTGCCCATCCTGTTTCTGAGTCGATACATCATCAGCCATAAAAGTGAGTACTACTCCCTGCTGGCTGGTGTAACCCAGCGCGGACTTTGGGAACGCTGGATTTTGTATATGCTGAAAGCTGTAGAAACCACAGCCAACCTGACATTCAACAAGGTCAATGACATCCTGGCGGCCAAAGAAGGCATGATGCAAGCCATATCAGAGGAAACCAAAATCCGGAAACCTGAGCAACTCGTACAGATGATCTTTACCCAGCCGCTCACCAAGGTGAGTCACCTGACCGATGCTAAAATCTATGCGGAGGGTACGGCCAGAAACTATTTGAATCAACTTTGTGATTTATCCATTCTGGAAAAACGCACCATCTCCGGGCATCATTATTACCTGAATATGGAACTGTACCGAATTTTGTCTGAGTAATTGTGGGGTGCTAAACTGAGGGCTCAACCCGCACTAAACATCAAAAAAGTAAATAATCAATGTTTACTTTGAATCAGGCATCAAAACCTATCTGAGCAGTAGCTTTTTCCACTCTGACGTGCCGTCTATCTGTACCTGAACAGTATACAAACCCCGTGGCCAAACCCTGACGTCCAGGTCGAGCGTTTGGTGCTCAAAGCGTTCATAATGCTCAACCATTCGCCCCGCAAAATCATAGACCACCACTTCTGCTTTACCCTGAGTCTCAGGCAAAACAAGCTTCAATCGGTCCTGAGCAGGGTTGGGGTAGATTAAGACCTGCAACGACTTTGGATCCTCCACCCCCAAAACGGGCTCAGGCTTGCGGCTATGATCTGTGTAGTACACCTGACCGTCCAGTTGCTGTACGGCAAAAACCCGCCCGTCTTTGCGCTGAGCAAACCGGCAAAAGTTGAAATACGGTGCATCATTGATCATCACAGGATCGAGCGGCATTCGCTCAAAGTGCTCCTGCTCATGGTCCAGGTAGAAAATGCTCGACAACCGAAAGGAAAATCCCAATCTGGGCGCGTAAATATCTCCATTTTCAGCAAAGAACAGATCATAACCCTCATTGTAAAACCATTCATAGCCATAAGGTGTGAGTTTCAGGTGCGACCATTCGCCATTATCCAATGCCCCGGTGAGGCTGTTGGTCAAATTGAGGGCAGTAGCCATGGATCCAATGCCACCCTGCAGGCTCACATGTATACGATCCGTATGATCCACCTCCAGGCTGGTCACCTGCACCACGTTGGTGGTGAGGAGTTCGTTTCCTCCTCCTAAAAAAGTTGGGTTAGGTATTTTTCGCCATGACAGACCACCGTCAACCGAGTAGATGAGGGCCCCGTCCTGGGCATTATACTCATTCACCGAAGCGAAGAGATTGCCGTGGCTATCCTGAGCCAGCTGCGCAATGTATCGATTGTTGAAGCTGCCAATATCCAGCTTTTGCCACGTAGCTCCATGGTCAACAGATCTCAATAGACCATTTCCCCTGAAATAGCCCACCTGGTTCTTCTCCAAAATATGACCTGTAGCAGCCACTACGTCTCCATTGGGCAGTACTTCCAGGTCCCGAATTTCCTGAGTATCTGGCAGCTGACTCTCCGCCCAGGTATCGCCCCCATCCTGCGAATGGTAGATAGCACCCTGAGCTGCCACGGCGTAGCGATACTGTCCGGAAATTCTAATCTGGAAAAAGGCCATCGTCGGTGCACTGAGCTTTTGCCAGTTGTCACCTTCAGGCCCGCTCTTATACAATCCATGATCCGTAGCCACGTGAATCTCATCACTGGCAGGGTCAATGGCAATGTCAAAATGAATCGCTTGGGGATCGGCTTTGGAATCCAATACTTCCCAAAAGGAGGTGTTTCGCTGGGACACCACCACTTGTGGTATCAAAATCAACAGCAAGAGTACTTTTCTCACAAAAAAATGAAATCAAATTCTACATCTGAACGAAAAGCCAATTGGGTGGTTTCAGAATAAAGGTCTGAACGGTGACTTTTGGATTCAAACCTGCTTTAAGACCTGATTATCGGGTAAAAGGTGGGCTTAGTCATGTTCACTCAAGCCTATTTGTTCATGTCCGGTACTGGCCATAACTGTCCGCAAACGGATAGTCATTTCCAAGCTTCCAAAAGACTTCTGTCTGAAATTCAAAGGCTTACAAGTGTGGTTTGCTTTTTGTAGAGAATAAACCTAAACCACTGTAACATGAAAACTGTCATCGCCATCATCCTCTGGTTTATCCTCTTCAGCATTTCCTGGCCCCTGGCCATCTTTCTCTTTTTCTTTCTGGGCTTCTTCTGGCTGATTCTACTCCCATTCAGAATCGTCGGCTTCACACTCGAAGTGGTGTTTCGGGTCATTGGGGCTATACTCACCTTTCCATTACGGGTAGTTCGAGCGATCTAGCACCGGATCTATTCTATACAGACCGAAAAACAGGACCACACCATGATTGGCCGGTTGAAAAAATTGCTTTATAACCAACATCTTTATTAGATTGACAGCCAGTTATAACGTTATTTTTCACCAATCCTTAATCTATCATGTTTACCTTTATCGGATTACTGCTATTGGCCACTGGAGTTGTGGTCATTCTCATTTCCAGAATTGAAATAACCGTGCCCACATTGGCCTGGATGAGAAGATTCAAAATAAGACAAGGAATGCTTCTAGTGACTTTTGGTGTCATTATGATGCTGATCAATTCACTATTTTTCTTTGCAGACAGGGGCTTCAATTATCTACTTGTGTATCCCACCGGCCGAATGAGCGCCGTAATGGAGCAGGGCATTAAATGGCGAGGCTTCGCGAAGATCGACCATTGGCAAAAATTCATTGATGTAAAAGTAGTGGGGCAAGGCATTGAAGTAGATCAAAGAGAAGTCAGTGGAATTATGAAACCCATTCCTCTCCGGTTTATAGATCAGGTAACGGCTTCAGGTTATGTTTCCACGAGGTTTGAGCTACCCAGAGATGAAGAAAGCTTTATCAATTTGGCAGTAAAATTCCGTACGATGAGCAATCTGGTGAATAACACGATTGTCCCAACGGTAAAAGAACAGTTGGTAAACACTGCCTATATGTTTGCTGCTCAAAACTACATTTCCGGAGAGGCTCAAAGTTTCCGACAGGCATTTGAGGAGCAGCTAAAAGGTGGTGCCTATGCAGTAGAAAAGCTGGAAAAGCGTGACACTGTTTTTGCAAGTGTCCAAAATGATAACCGCATCATCAAGGAAATCAAAACCTCTTACGAGGTTAAGAAAATACTCGAAGATGGTATCCCAAAGAGAATCAAGCATGAGCTGAGCGAAAACAAGATTATAGTCTCACAGGTGATTGTAGACAACATAGAGCTCGAGGCTACCTTCAAGCAAAGACTGGAGGCCCAGCGCGATGAATCCGCCAAAAGGCAGTTGGAACAGCAAAAAGTGGAAACAGCCAAAGATGCCCAGCAGCGAATCATCGCAGAGGGTGAGCGTGATAAAGCCGCGGAACGAGTGGCTCAGGAGAAGGAGCAGGTGAAGGCCCTGATTGCCATTGAAACCAAGCTGAAACAAGAAGAAACCAACAAAAAACTAGCGGCTATTGCTCTGGAAACTGAGCGCCTTAATGCTCAAAGAAAAAAGGTGCAGGCCGATGCGGACGCTTATGAAATCATGAAAAAAGTAAGTGCCGGGATCACTCCGGAGGTAAAGCTGAAGATGCAACTCGACAGAGACATTAAAGTAGCAGCTGAAATTGCCAAAATTAAATTTCCTGAAACCATGATCATGGGAGGAGACAAGGGTGGCACACCATTAGAAAGTCTGATAGGTGCGGCCATGGCCAAGCAGTTGCAAAACAGCAAAAATTCAGGTGGATTTTAATCCACCCTGGAATGGCTAAGGAGCAGTCAGCCCATTTTCCGGTAAGACAAAAAGGGAATCCGCCAATGCGGTTTCCCTTAATTGAATCTCTTCAAAAAAGGCTTCGCTCGTGACCCCTCCTACACTGTCTCCATCAAAGGAATGCCACTGAATTTTGGAGGGCATCAATAGTCCATTTACCAAAACCCAATCACTGTAATGAATCAAATTGTATGCATTGCTGGCCTGTCCACTGTGAAAAGTAGATTCGTACATCAGCCATTCCATCTGGTAATGATCCGGGCGATAAAACAATAGGTAGCTATCCCCGGATGACTCCCCTACACCCTCCGCAAATGACACCCGAATGCCATCATAGGTATTGCCCAGGAATTGCCGTGGTGCTACCATGTCATAGCTGATACCCGGATCTGCCAATACAAAAGGCATTGCTCCGAAGTAAAAAAACAGGTTGTGGTAAAACCGGGCACCCTGTAAATCGGCGGAATCGGTCACCCAAACATTCTCCCCATCAAATGCCATGATTCCACCTTCCTTTTTGTCTATTCTGGTTTTTCGATCGCCCAAGCTGATTTGGTGGTGCTCATCTCCCAGATCAAATTCCACAGCCTGGAAGCTATTCCATCTGTCAACTTCGCCATGTTTTTGAAGAACCTTCTGAAATTCAACCGGAATTGCCAGAGTAGAGCCCCTCTGATCCGCTTTTGGGGAGGTACAACCCACAGCAATCAATACGAAAATGGAAATGTATTTTATCATGGTTTGAAGATAGTTTTTCATTCTTTTTCTATCAAAAAAGTGTGAGCGTAAACGTCTTGGAGCTTACAAATAAACCAGGCCGGTTCCACGATTTTGTCAACCACCTGACGCTTACAACAGGGTGAACCTGCCTTTAGCTCCTCAATTTTTTCCTTTTCTCCGTAAGAATCGATAATTTCATTACTCAAACTCACCACCCTAATCACATGAAAAAGATAGCCTCTCTTTGTAGTCTCATTGTTTGCTCATTTGCTTTTGCTCAATCTCCCATCACCAGCATCCCTTTTGAATTATTTGGGGATCACATGCTCATCAAGGTGAGCGTGGACAATTCAGACCCACTCAATTTCATTTTTGACACAGGCTCCGGCCTTACCGTGATCGATAGTGATGTAGCTCAGGGTCTGAAGCTATCCGGGAAAAAAATCAAGATGAATAAAGCCACCACCACCGTGGAACTCATCAAGCACAATGAGATAGAAATCGACGGTTTTCCCATGGAAAAGAATATCAAGGTATACGCCACGGATCTGGATCACCTCGAAATCAGCCTTGGCCTGGACATAGACGGTATAGTGGGCTACGATCTGATGCATCACCACACGATCCACATCAACTATGAGAAAAAGACGATGGACATCTACGAACACGGCAAAGGACCCAAAAATGGCGATGCTGTCCCGTTTGTACTTAACACGTCCATTCCCACCATCTCCGGCCGGGTGGTTTTGAATAATAAAGAACCACATACGGGCACCTTCTTTATCATGTCTGGTGCGGGCACCACCCTGGACTTCAACACGCCCTATGCCCAGAAGTATGACGTGATTCATAAAACCGGAAAACACTACTCCTATGTGGTGAAGGGAATCACCGATGAAGAAACCCTACACTATGAAGGCCATGTACTCTCCCTGTCTTTTGGCAATCAGGTGATCAAAGATCTGCCTATAGGCATCAGCCAGGCCAAAAGCGGAATACAAGCCAGTCCGGACGTATCCGGTATCATTGGCAACAAAATCCTGAGCATGTACAACATCACGATAGATGTCCCGGCCAAAATGCTCTATTTTGAGAAAAACGCAACCTTCGGCCAGAAGCTCTCCGTCAACTGCAGTGGCATAGACCTGCAGCTGACCCCAGACAAAAAACGTGTCCTTATCCATCAGGTCTTTGAGGACAGCCCTGCATCTGAAGCCGGGATCAAACTCAATGACGAATTGATCACCATCAATAATCAGTCTGTGGCCGAAATCAATCTACCTGACATCAAGGACCTGCTGAAAAAAGAAGGTGAAACGGTGAACCTGGTGATCAAACAGGACGGTCAGGAAAAATCTGTTTCACTCACCCTGAGGTCACTCATCGATTAATTCATCTCTCTGCCTGGTGAAAAGGAACAGGACACTGGTCTGAAAGGGATTGGAATGTCTATATGTGAAGGATCAAATCGTCATACATTTCACTTATGACCTTTGCAAGCTTTAAATTCCTTCACTGTTATTATTAGACCAAACCCAAAACCAGTCATGCAGATATCCAGACTTCTCTTTTGCTCCATACTCCTCATGAGTATTACCACCATTGCACAGGTACAAACCTCCCTGCTGGGTGTGCTGGAGGCCACCACCGACGTGGGTGCCCCCAAAAACACCGGAAGCACCTCCTACAACGCCAGCACCCAGGAGTATACCCTCACTGGTAGCGGCACTAATATGTGGGGTGAAAAAGACGAATTTCAGTTTGCTTACAAAAAACTAAAGGGCGATTTTATACTCAGAGCCAATGTGAAGTTCATAGGCGCCGGGGTGGATCCTCATCGCAAGATAGGGTGGTCTGTGCGGCCTACACTGGAAGGTAACGGCATCCATGTGAGTGCCGAGCTACACGGCGATGGACTCACCGCAATCCAAAGCCGAAGTGAGATAGGAGGAATGACCGAAAGTCTTAACTCCACAGACAGTTTTCCGGATGTCATCCAGCTGGAGCGTAAGGCAGGAACCTACATCATGTCCACCGCTCAATATGGAAAAACCTTTACCAGCGTGACACTCAGCAATGTAGATCTCGGTGATGAGGTTTTTGCGGGCATTTTCATTTGCTCGCACAATGCCGACGTGATAGAAAAGGCCATATTCAGCAACGTGAGGATAGTCCTCCCTGCGCCCGATGATTTCACCCCTTACAGGGATTACATTGGTAGCAACCTGGAAGTGATGGACATAGCCACCGGACAAAGAAAGATCCTGGCACAGTTTCCCAACTCCATCCAGGCTCCCAACTGGACACTGGATGGAAAAACGCTCATTTACAACAGCCAAGGCAAGCTTTTCAACTTTGACCTGGCCACCAACACCTCCTCAGAACTGTACACCGGCTTTGCCACCAGAAACAACAATGACCATGTGCTTACTTTCGATGGCAAAACCATTGGCATCAGCCACCACAGCGAGGAAGACAATGGGCAGTCTATCGTGTATTACCTCCCCACCAAAGGTGGCGACCCTGTGCGGGTGACCCCTAAGGGTCCATCCTACTTTCACGGGTGGTCACCAGACGGGAAAGAGTTGGTGTATACCGGAGGTAGAAATGACATTTACAACATCTATAAAATATCCAAAAAAGGGGGTGAAGAGACCAAACTTACCGATCTCACCACACTGGACGATGGGCCTGAATACACGCCTGACGGAAAGTACATCTACTTCAACTCTACACGCTCAGGCAAGATGAAAATCTGGCGAATGAAGCCCGATGGCAGCGAGCAGCAGCAGATGACCTTTGACGAATACAACGACTGGTTTCCGCACATTTCCCCGGATGGGAAAAACATGGTGATCATCTCCTATCCCACAGACATAGACCCGGCAGACCACCCCTTCTATAAGCGCGTGTACCTCAGGATCATGCCCATAGATGGTGGTGAGCCTACCGTGATTGCCTACCTATACGGAGGTCAGGGGACGATCAATGTCCCTTCCTGGTCGCCTGATGGTAAAAAAATAGCCTTTGTGAGCAACTCTCAGCTCTAACCAAGTGATACGGCGGGTGCTCGGTGAGCACCCGCCCATTCCTGCAGGCGTCAAAAGGCTTGGTTGCGGAATTTTGTTTCTTTAATTTGGGATGAAATTACACCTATGACCGCCACACCCATCCACTCAAGAATCACCTCCATTGATCTTCTCAGGGGAGTCGTTATCGTTTTAATGGCCCTCGATCATGTGCGGGACTACTTCCACTACGATGCCTTCTTCTATGACCCCACGGATCTTACTCAGACCAATGGAGCCATCTTTTTCACGCGTTTCATCACCCATTTTTGTGCGCCGGTCTTCGTCTTTCTGGCGGGTACCTCAGCCTTTCTGGTGGGGGAGCGCAGAGGTAAAAAAGCGCTCTCCGGCTGGCTGATCAAGCGCGGCATCTGGCTGGTCATTGCTGAAATCACCATTATCAAGCTGGCCTGGTTTTTCAAGCTGGACTTCTCATTAATAGTGCTTCAGGTGATCTGGGTGCTGGGCATCTCCATGATCTTCCTGGCAGGAATTATCCATCTGCCAAAGAAATTCACCATTGCCCTCTGCCTGCTGGTGGTCTTTGGGCACGATGCTTTCAATGGCTACCAGCCTTCAGAAAGCTGGAGCGGGATGTGGTCCTTCCTGCATGTTTTTTCTATCGTACCCGTGGGTTCGGTGGCCATTTTTGTGGGCTACCCCATGATCCCATGGATCTTCGTGATGCCGCTGGGCTATTACCTCGGACAGCTCTACACCCCCGGCACTGACCCGGAATACCGCATAGCAAAACTCCGGCAGATCGGACTCGGTGCCTTTCTGCTTTTTGTAATCATCCGCCTCACCAACCTCTATGGCGACCCGGTTATCTGGACGGTACAGAAAAACCTGGGGTATACCATTATGTCGTTTTTCAACGTCTCCAAATACCCCCCTTCGCTGCTCTATCTGCTGGTGACACTGGGGCCGGCCATCTATCTGCTGTCATTGGCCGAAAGATGGAAGGGAACTCTGGCCAACTACATGGTGACCGTAGGCCGGGTACCTATGTTTTATTACATCATTCACATCTACATCATTCACATCGGTGGAGTGATAGCCGCGATGCTCACCGGCTTCACGTTTTCGGATATGGTGATAGACGTGTGGATCACCGAACAGCCAGAGCTGGACGGCTATGGCTTTGGACTGTGGGTAGTGTATGCCCTCTGGCTGCTGCTGATCGTGGGGCTGTACCCGGTGTGTAAGTGGTACTATCAGTACAAGCAAAACCATCGGGAACAGTGGTGGCTGAGTTATTTGTAGGGGATTAACCCAGTTTGCAGAAGCAGGTAATAAGCCTTCACGCATTTCCCAGTACACTGGGTTTGCAGATTAAGTCTCAAATGCCCTAGAGGCTTGCAGTCATGTCTTTGCTTGATTTTCCAGTAGCCCGTGGCTTAATCTTAGGCCACACTCTTTGATAGATTTTGTCGCAGGTCAGTAGGTGCGACCTATTAAAGTGTGTGGCCTATTTTATTCAGAATATTGTTTTAGTATTCTGAAAGTACCTTTATTTCTGCTGGTTTGAGAGCCCTATTGTATATCCTAACCTCATCCAGACGGCCATCGTAAGTGTAATTAGACGCTCCGGTTCTGCCAAAATATAAGTCTAGCGAAGAGTAAACAATTGAGCCAGATGCCACTGTATCTGTTTCAAGTACACCATTTACATATAGGCTGACCTTGCTTCCATCATACGTTCCAACCACATGATTCCATGTACCATACTCAAAATCAGTTTTTTGAATTAAACCATATCCATCATCCCCTGTAGCAGTGGTGGAAACTGTAAAGGAGAATTTTTTATCCCCACCGAAGGAGATACTATAAGAATTATAAGGTCGTCCATTGGCTGAGTTTCGTTTGCAAACGATGCCCGTGTTCTCGTAATTATCAGGATTTACCCACGCAGATACGGTAATTGCATTTGTTGGTTCCAGCTCAGGAGCCCTTGGGATGTCAATTGCAGGACTACTATATCCCCCAGCGCCTGAAAAGTCATAAGCACTGTTAGAATTACCATGTCTATCTGAGGTAAGTGTAGCTCCGTTCACCGTTCCATCATTTTCATTCTCAGACTCATCATTGGCATTTCCGTTAAAAGGGTAATATGCAACCAGGCCTGCTTTTAAATCAACCACGTTGAAAGTGAACTCCGCATATCCAAAATCGCTAGTTTGCCCGAGCGATACCGAAACTACATCAAGCCCAACTTTTGTCATCTCATCCGGTAAAACTTCAAATTCAAATGGTAAAGGAGTTGATACTAAATCTTCAAATCCAGATCCCGTTTTAGGCGTAATGTAAATTGAAGTGTCATTAGCATCAGTGATTATGAAATCTTCAATGGTGTAACTGCCGGTATCAAGCTCGATTGTTGTGCTTACATAAGAGCCATTCACTTCTACCAAAGTAAGTTTCTCCAGCGAATAAATTATCTGTCCATCGGAAGCTTTAATTGTTATGAGCATTGCGGCAGGAATGGGATCATTTGTAACTCTCCCATTTCCTGATTTTTCAGAGTTTTGAATATTAACACCAAGACTCACCGTTCCTTTTACACTTTCTGTTTCTGGTAAAATTTTGTCATCAGACTTATTGCAGCCTGTTAGGAAAAGAAGTGATAGAACAATCGATAAAATTACATTCAAGAATTGCTTGTCAGTGGTTTGAATGGCCGTATATTTACCATCAGCTTTGCAATAGAGAATATCTTCCAGTGGGATGATTTCAAACCCCGTTCGTGTATTTATTTTGAGAATTTTAGAGTTGCTACTTTTACTTTTTGCTGACCCATGCCTTAAAAGTACGGCATGGCCAAAGAACGTCAGTAATGACATTATGATAGCTGCTGGTATTTCCCAATAAGTTCGAAGCTCGGACGCTGACAGGTCAAAGAAAAAATCTCCTGTTGAACCTGACATTACGAGGGTCTCTTTGGTGTGATAAACTCCCTGACTGAATAACAGGGTACCCTGAGCACTAACCTCCTGAACCGGCTCTAAAATGGCACCTGGTCTTTTCGCATAAAACAAATCTCTTGTCGACTTATCACGGAAAATTAGAAAGTTGTAATCCTCCTCAATGTTTGGGGAGTTACTAATGAAATACAAATTTTCTGGAATAGCATAAGTGGCCGACTCACTGAAATCCTCTTTTACTTTAACCAGGTATTGGCTGGCATCATTGGCTGTTTTAATATAGTAGCTTTGGTCCTGATCGCTAAAAATATGACTTATTCTTGCATCGGGGCCCAATTTGAAAAGGATTGAAGCCTGATTTATATTTTGGTAAGAATAGACATCTGATCTCGGTGATTGATCGAAGTGATTGAGAATAAAATATGGTTTACCTCCCAGAACTATGAAGATTGTATTGGAAGATAATCCCTTGGCCTCATACCAATCTTTTATTTCCAGATTCTCATCAAACGTTATAATGTAACTATTTTGATCACTAAAGTATTCACCTCCATGGTTGTTGTCGGGGGACCGTCCCCAGGTGATAATCTCATTGACCCCATCCTGATCCAGGTCAAAACTGGTGCTAAATTGCTGATGCGCTTTAATTGAGTCTTGTGAATAAGTCCACTCATCTTTGTCAAAATCATAGAGGCAAACGTTCCTCGGCCTTGCACCAAATCCTCCCATTATTGAAAGAACCATACGTCGCTTTTCATTTTCACGAATGGATAAAATACTACCTGATGTGGTAGTGCTTTTAATATCAGTAAATCCAGTTATCACAAACTTTCTATTGAGTATGACTCTTTTTGGATATTCTACCCCACTGATAAACAGACTGTCTTCTGAATATTGAAACCCATAGACTTCCATAATTCCATTTCGATTATAATCACCATAGAAAAGTGCGGCATCGTCAAGCCATTCCGACTTGAAGTTGTGTTGGTAAACGCCATCAGAACCATCTTTAATATAAATTGTCGCGAATCCATTTCTATGGTATCCCTTGGTGATTAGTTCATGATCACCATCTGCATCCAAATCTTTAAGTAGGGAAACGTCCTTGCTGCTCTGATTTTCGACCACCTCATAGGTTACTATATCAGAAGACGGTATTATTCGAAGCGTGAAGTATGTTATCAGTCCGACGAGGATTGATGACGTCAGAGGGATTAGTTTTCTAAGTTCATTCCTTTTGAAGTCCATTCAATAAAGTTTAGCTACCCTATGCTTTTGCAAGTCTTGGCTGCACAAGCTCGTGCGACTTGCAACTGTGCTTATTGTTGGCGTTTCATCAGGTGGGCATGAAACATGTTATCCGAGTATGTGAGATATTTAACACCATCTCAAAATAGCCATATAACCATTACGAGTCAAGCATTATTTTTCGTGCTTCTAAGAAACCTCCAGGGTTTTGAAAACCCTGGAGCATCTTTTTAATGAGGGATCTCACTTATAACGCCTCATTGTAATTTGAGTAAGCTAGCCGATTTAAAGCTTGAAAATAATTGGGAGAACCATTCTCGTTTTAACAGGTCTTCCTCTTTGATTTCCTGGAATCCATTTACCTGAAGTTAACCTTACAAGACGTACGGCCTCCTCATCACAACCATACCCTAAGGCCCTTTCTGCCTTTACCTCTTCCAGTTCCCCACTTTTGTTAATCACAAATGACACGAAAACACGACCTTCAACTTTACTCCTTCTTGCCTCTCTAGGGTAGCTCATATTGTCTCCAATCAACCTATAAAATGCCACCATTCCGCCCGGATATTCAGGCTGTTGCTCGACAACTGACCACATTTCGGCTTGAGGGTTAAAGAGAAACGGTTGTTCGAATGATGTGATTACAGGCGAATGTCGCTGATAGGCCGGTATCCATTTCGGTGAACCTTCAAATAATTCTTTAATGATGTCAACATAGTCAGTTGCATTTAGAATGGAATCAACTCTTAATGTACCGTCTTTAAGGATTGAAAAACGGACATCTACATCGATAGGAATAGGAATGGAACCGCTTGATTCAAATAATCCATCTATCAAATAATCATGAAATTCTCTGAGGCCACCCGGAAACTCGGCTGGTATTTCAAGAGGTGCACTTTCTTGCGACCTTAAATCAATTTCTTGAGAAAAGTAATTTTGATTGTATTGAAAACCATTGACTATCACAGAATCTTCCAATCTCAACGTTTGCAGTGCATATTTAACAGGGGGAATAGTTAATTGAAATTGTGTGTTTGTTTCATCAAGCGCGGTAGTCACCGTTTCATATCCAACATGCGAAATAACAATTTCCTGATTCGACCCGGTCAATTCAAAATAGCCAAGAAAATTGGTGAAAGTCCCTGTAGCTGTACCTTTTAATATAACATTAGCATTGGAAACGGGCTTTTTGGTTTCTGAGTTAATGACTCTCCCCAAGTATTTAACATCCTGTCCATGAGAGAATATTGAAAGGTGAAATGTTATTAAGATCAGTGAGAGTCGAACGAAAGTTTTCATGTTCATTTGTGATTTTTTTTAGTCCCATATCCGTGCATGAGACGTTGGCTCGCACTTGGATCGAAGAAGCAAAATAGTGAAATTCGGGGTGCTCAACAAGAGGTGAGACTGGTGTGGGGTATACCTTTTGAAACCTCCAAGGTTTTCAAAACCTTGGAGGTTTGGGTGATTAAGGACGACCCACCCTACCTATCCAATCACGTTGTGCTTTGGGTCAATCGCTTACGCCAACCTGATTATCTCGAAAAAGAAATTTTCTGGCTCCGCACGTTTGCGCCGCCCGGAAAAGATATTTTCTAGCTTCTACAAGTCAGAAAACTCCAAAAAAGATATTTTTAGCTCTCCACAAGTCGGGAAACAACCGAAAAAGAAAATTTTTAGCCTCCACAGATTTGGAAACTCCGAAAAAGAAAATTTTTTCGCTCCGCATGTTGGCACAGCCCGAAACTGATCTTTTTTACTTTGCGCAGACCTGCGCAGGGGAAAACAGAAAAAATCGAGCGTTTCTTTTCTGAAACCTCCAGGGTTTTGAAAACCCTGGAGGTTTGGGTGATCATTCCCGCGGAGGCGGGAATCTCATCAGTGAATACTTGTTATTCTACTGCGTAGATGATCACATCCAATTCCTGGATTCTATCAAATGCTTTATCTGCTGTAAATAAAGGTAACTTGCTATAAAAAGCTGAAGCCGCGACAATGGCATCTGGCAACTTTAGTTTCCTGGTTTTGCGGAACTCAACTGCTATCTTCTTAATGCCCGAGCTTATACTAATTATTTGACATTCACCAATGAGTTCTTCGATTATCTTCTGCTCACCGGCAGACAAATTCGGGATTGCCAGTAACTCGAGTTCTGTTATTATAGATATTGCAAGCTGCTTACCTTCAAGGATTTGTGTAACCTCCTGATCTCCATTCAAAAGATAAATTAGGATATTGGTATCAACAAAAAGCTTATTTCCAATCATCCCTTAATTCAGACTGGAATTTAACAGGGTCGATTTTACCTTTAAGGATACCGCTGTATTTGGACGTAGAAATACCCTTATGCTCCTTTGATACCACTTCGTTGAGCTTCTTAAGTTGTTCCTGGATTGGCGAGCCCTTTTTTATTACTGTTACCATGCTCCAAATATACGGATTACTCTTTTCTAAGTTCTGAAAGCATTGATCGTGGAGTCTGGTCTGGAAGCGCCAGAGACTACTTGTGGAGAGGGGTTGGAAGAGGGATTGTCCTATCCTTCGATAAACTCATGATGACAATACCAGGCTCAGGCACCAACAAGCGAGACTGGTGTGGGGTATGCCTTTTGAAACCTCCAGGGTTTTGAAAACCCTGGAGGTTTGGGTGATTAAGGCCCATGCACGCTGTGCTTTCGTTACAGCAAAGTGCTTATATCCTCGATCATGCGGGCCATTTCCAGAGGAATGGTGCCATTGTAGACCCCTCGGATACGTCGCTGCTGATCTACTAAAATGACTTTCTCCGTATGCAAAAAATCAGCCTCTATGGTAACCGTCTTGCCAAACCCTTCATCGGCGAAGTAAGACTCCCGGGCCAGGGAGTAAATCTCCTGCTTATCTCCTGTCAGCAGGTGCCATTGGTCAGCACGGATGTCATTCAGCTCGGCATACACCTGAAGGCGCTCCACGGTATCGGCCCAGGGCATCACCGTGTGCGATAGGATGACTACCTCGCTCGCCTCGAAGGCCTCCTGCACCCGCAAGAGGTTTTTGGACATCCTGGGGCATACGCTCGGGCAGAGTGTGAAAAAGAAATTGGCGACATACACCTTCCCGTCGGTCAGCGCATTGCTGACGGTGTCCCCGCGCTGGTCTACAAAACGAAATGGGGCAATGGTATGAATATCATCGTAGGCCGCCGTACCTTCCTTCACCCACATGGGTGTAAAAGTGGCTTCATTGAAAAAAGGGAGCAATATTTCTTCCGCTTCCTTTTTGGCGGTGGGCTGGCATCCTGACCCCACCAGGATCAGGCCTAGCCATACAAGGCTAATTCTCAATGCCTTTATACGGGTCAATTTCTTCTTTTTCTCCATCTATTTTTGTGCATCTTTTAATTCCCATCAATCCATAGCGCTTTCCATTTTCACGGATCACATAGTTGGCCCTTATCTTACCATCGCGCCTCCATATTTTCTGAGCACCAAAGGGCCGGCCGTCCTGGTAGTTTAAGTCCTGAAAGAGGCTGCCATCGGGGTACCACTCCTTGTGGTTACCCACACTCCTGCCCTGGTCAAAGTGATAGAGAAACTTCATTTGTCCGTCCTCATACCACGCTATATGTGCTCCATGTTTTTGTCCATCGGTGTAGGGTCTTTTGAACCTGAGTGCGCCGCTGGCATAATAGGCAAGCATCTCTCCATCCAGCTTACCTTCAAAATACCCTTGTCGCAGCATCACCTGACCTTCTGTATTGAGGTCTACCAGGTAGCCCGAATAGGGCACCTCACGGTACAGCAGCACGCCTGCTGAATCCTTCCGAAGGTCTTCATGTGTACTGATCAGCTGGGTACTGGGGATTCGCTTCTCTACCTCCTCAAGCACCGCGTCATCAGGCTTCTCCCCCCCCTCATACCGAGAGAGGGCAAGAAACAGACCACACACAACCAACAGGATAAGTACTCTCATTTCTTAGCTTAATTCTTACTTGGTGATGGTACCCGGAGTTCCATAGTATCCATCACCATTGATCCACGGAAGGTCGTCTGTGATGTGGTAATGATAGATCCCATCGGGAAACTCAGCAGTAGCTGAAATATGCCCGTGATAATCATCCAGATCATCATTAATCAACCTCTTACCGCCTTCCACAGGCCCGTATACGGGAAACCCATCCAACAGCAGGCCGAGAAAAGCATCGTCACTGAGGGTCTCGGTAAGCCAGACGGGCTCTAAGTGGTAATGGTAATCTCCCGCCTGAGCCGGATGCCCTTCATACTGATCAAAAGTATTGAGCTCCTCCAGGATATCATCGCCCGGCCCTGCATTCTGATTGTAAAAAGCCACACTGTTGACCGCCACGCCCATGGGGCCAAAATCAGTGGCCTCTTTATTGGTAGCCTCTTCAGGAAAGCGAGGCAGCGTATAGACAAAATTCTGAATCTCTATACTGTTCGGGTTTTTCTTAAAATCAGGATTATTAGGTTCGTCATAGTCCTCATACAATGAGTTGTTGGGTGAGTAGTACATACTCTTATGATCAGGCTGATCGCTGGATGAAATGATCACACTCTCGTCTGTAATGGTAACGGACACAGCGCTGGTGTGGTAAAATTTAGCAGCAAGCACACTGATGTCCACCTTCGTTTCCTCTTCTTCCTCCTCCTCTTCATTTTCTTCTTCCTGTTCCTCTTCTTCCTCCTCTTCCTGTTGTTCTTCAGGATCAGGTTCGTCCACCGGGGACTCATCGCATGCCGTGGTGAAGATCAAAAAGCTCATCAGAAGTAGCATGGCCAATTGTTTCATAAAATCTCTTACTTTCATAGTTGATATTTCTTTAAATCAAACCAAGTGAAGGGTATCCCTTCTTTGACAAATGAAACGGAAAGCCCTCCATATACCCTACCCTATGGTTCACCCGATTGTGAAAAAAACCTGAAGCAGATGGATCGTCTTTTTAAGAAGGGGGAATATTTAATATCTTAACCCAAAATCACAACCATGAAGACTTTCCTGTTTCTCTTATCCCTCCTTTCAGCGTTTACTGGCTTTGGCCAAAAGGACACGGCACTCACTTTTGGCCAACTGGAGGGAGATGAATACTCAAATGAATACTTTGACCTTACCGTGAAATTTGACACCACGTGGTTCACCATGGATCAGGAACAACTCAAGGCCATGACCAATGCCGGTAAAGAACTTATTAAATCCAAAAATGCTGATTTTGGTGAAATGCTGGATCTGGCCATGCTACAGACGGTTTATCTCTTTGGGATCTCCCAGTATGAGCAAGGCGCTCCGGTAGATTACAATCCGTCTTTTCTCATGCTTGCAGAAAATCTCTCCAATGCACCCGGGGTAAAAAAAGGTGAAGACTATCTGTTTCATACCAAAAACGCTCTAAAGCAAACAGGGATGGATTACACCTTCGGAGAGCCATACGATGAGGTGAATGGCTTTGCGGTGTTATCCGCAGAACTGGCCTATATGGGGATAAAAATCAAACAACATTACGTCACAAAAGTCAGCGATGGATATGCCCTTTCGTGCATTCTCTCCTTCGCCGATGACGACCAAAAGGGGGCACTTTATGAAATGGTCAACTCCATCAAAATGAAATGACCATTATTCACTGAGTATTTCCCGGAGCTTTTGTAGCGCTTTTTGATTATTGGGCAGCTCGATGTTTTGAATGATGTTTTGCTTCTCCCTGGTGGTCAAATGCCAGCTGAGTGAGGCCCTTTCCAGTTGCTTCCGCTCCAGCTCCTTGGAGGTCACCAGGTATTGCTCACTGATATTCGTGTAAGTATTGTACTCAATCTCCACCACATTCACCGGCAGGTGCAGCCAGGTCCTCAACCCTTCTATTTTCGATTCATTGTTGATGTCCTGAATGTTGCCAAGATTGTTGTAAACACTGGCAATGGGGTAAGTGAGCTTATCCACGAGCGATGAATTGGTTCTGGGCTCAATGGGTGCATTTTTTCGGGTATCCCGAATGATGAGCAAAGTAATCCCACTGGTGTTTTCCTCCAGCCATCTTCTGAAAACATAGATAAACCGCGAGGCATCCCCCACACCAAAATTATCCGAAATACCCGCATCCATGATCTCTATCGGCGGATGACTGGGAAGTGACACAGTAGGTGTGATATAGGGAAAGGAAGCAGACATCCTGAGGGCTGTGAGAAAGCTTAGATCATTGGCACCATGACCATTAAAAAGCTGATTGAAATCTACCCCTCTGATCTTATAGTCACCCTCCCGGAGCTCTTCATTGTTGATGTTCATAAAGGAGACGGAATGGGGAGAAATGTAGAGCTTCCGGCCGTCATTGGCTATGACCGGCGACATCAGCATCAGTGGTATCAGCCCCTCAGCCTCCGGCCCCTCATAGTCGATCAGCCTTTTATCAAAGACCCTACCCAAATTACTATTGAGGTTCTCCTCAAAAACCAATCCCCGATCCTTGATGTATTTTTTTCCGGCGTACTCGTAAGACCTCACCCTGAAAAAAGCATCATTCACCAGCAGTGAAAAAATAATGGCATTCAGGTTGTCACGGCCCATTCTGGCCAGCTGTTCAGACTCAGGTGGGGTTGCCTTTTTTCGCTTGCGCATCAGCTCCAGCTCTCGATAATACGCCGCACCAATCATGCCGCCTGAGGCTCCTGTAATCAATGCCGTTTTGTCCATGATGGGACTTCCTATGGTGCTGTCGATCTTCTGCAGGGCATTCACAGCCCACAAAGCCGCCCGCTGACCACCACCACTCACACACAGAAACACCATATGTGGCTGGGCACTGTCCTGCTTCGCCTTCCAGTTCTCCAGGACCTCTATCATCCGAAGGCTATCGGCAGTGAACACCTCCTGACTGTTCATCGCATTCAGTTTACTGAGTGAGTAAGAGACCTTGGGTGTGTCATAGGTCAGTCCGCGCGCCTGGTATTCGCCCTTAATAACTCCCCACCGCACCAGCACATTCACTACCAGAAACAGCCCAAAAACGAAAGCGAGCCCCCAGCCACGTAGCCAGTAAGAAAATGCCCCAATAAGCATCACTAAAAAAGAAAAAAGCAAAAGTGAGCTGGCTGCCGCCGGAATCTGAAAATAAGGGTTGTCCATAAAGGTGCCCAGGAATAGAATCAGAAAAATCACCGCAAGTTCGATCACCACAGAATTGAAGTGATTCTGATCAAAAACCTTCAACACGGCTTCCTTGTCGTAGAAATCCTGCAAATTCTTACAGTTCATGACCCTCAGCTTCAAATCCAGGTATGAATGCACCGTATACCTTCGCTCTCTGGTTTCGGTGAGCTTATTCATCATCCGCTCGCGACTGATTTTGGCCTTCCTCAGCCGCTTGTCCACGGACCCGGCCAGGTACTTGAAAATGTCCTTATTGGTAAACCTGAAGTAAATAAAAAAGACTGAAAGCATGCTGACTATCCCCAGTAGCAAACCCAGGAGGTCCATTATGACATTGGTGGCTCCGGCAAACTCATTGTTCACCTGAAACCGGACAATCAAAATGACATAAACCACAAATGCTACGAGGGGAATCAAGCTGTTATTCACTGAAAACTTGGCAAAAGGGCGCTCAAGTATTCCCACAAAGGTGAACCGATGGCTGTCTAGGATATAGCAGGTGATGTGGTAAGCCATGGTGAAATTACCAAAGGCCAGGCCCACGAGGAAGAAGCTCCAAAACCCCACCTTATTCATGTATTCGGGATCGAGATACAAATAATGGATGCCATAGATCTTGCCAATACCTCCTCCCAGCGTAGCGATAAAGAGGATCCAGAGTATCACCAGGGCGAGATTTCTCCTGATGTGATGAAAAACTAATTGTACAGGAAAGGAATAGATGAATGAGTTAAACTTTTCTCGCATAATCGGGGCACCCTATTTGATCCAGATAATTTATATAAATTCGGCTTCAAAGATTGAGAATGGATAGCGAAACCGAATATTTTTTAAGCCAGGACGGCCTTAGACTTTATTATCGCCACTGGGATTGTGAGCATCCCAGAAAAATGCTCTGCATTATTCATGGCCTGGGTGAGCATAGTAACCGACACAGGGAATTGGCTGCTTTCCTCAATTCACAAGGGATTACCGTATTTGCCATGGACCTCCGTGGCCACGGACTTTCACAGGGCAAGCGGGGGCATGCCCGAAGCTACCCCCTCCTCCTCAGCGATATCGAAGAACTCCTGAAAACCGCCCGGGCAGAGTACACCGAGCTTCCCATGTACTTGCTGGGCCAGAGTATGGGGGGTAATCTGGTGGCCAACTATGCACTCAAGATGAACACCACCGAACTGTCAGGGTTTGTGCTCACGAGCCCCTGGTTTCGCCTGGCATTCGAGCCTCCAAAATGGAAAGTGGCATTGGGTAAGTTAGTGTCTGGAATCTTCCCCGCGCTTACACAGCCCAATGACCTGAATGCAGCTGACCTGAGCAAGGATCCCGCAGTAGTAGAAGCTTATAACACTGACCCGATGGTGCACCGGGTAATCTCCGCAGGATTATTTACCTCGGCTTCTGCCGCAGGCGAAGAGGCACTTCAGCGGGCGCCGGAGGTTAAAATCAAAGGGCTGGTGATTCATGGCAACGCAGACCCCATTGTAAGCTGGAAAGCCTCAGAAAGTTACGCAGAGCAAAATGAGCTGCTGGAGTGGGTAAAATTGGAAAATGTATTACATGAACCCTTTCAGGACCTGGGCAAAGAAACAGTGATGCAACGAGTAGCTGAGTGGATTTTGGCGGAAGCCTAGGATACTGAACTGGCTTTCAAAATATCCTGAGAGCGCTTCTGATCCAAAAGCTGATATTCAAGCTCCTCTTTACCCATAAAGTAGACCTCTGTAAAGTCCCCCTCAAATCCCTTGACACGGATGTGAAAGTAAAAAGAGTTGAGTTTGTGAATATACCCCCCGTGTACATTTGGTTTCTGATACAGAAAACCGCTCACACCAGACAGGATATGATCTTTGGTCACGCGATCCTGTATGATCATCAAAAGACCTTCCTCCTGTTCTGAAAGCATGGCGCGAAAGACGAACTCCTGACCCTCCAGGCTGAAAAGCACCTTCACGATGATGTGGTTCAATCTCACCACCTCTACATGAGTCCTCACTACCTTCCGTGAGGCAGAATAGACCATGTTTCCGAGGTATTTTCCCGAGAGCTTCGAGGCGAGATTTTGTTCCATTAGCAGATAATATCCAAACCAAAGTTAGAATTCCGTCAAAGACATCCTAATGCCCAACAATGAACAGGTAAAAACCACGAATGGATGGGAATTTATGAATCCGAACCGAGCGGGAGGAATATTCTGAACCTGGCCCCTTTCCCCGGGGCACTGTACACCTCTATTTTCCCCTTGTGTTCTTCGATGATCCGGTAGGAAATAGATAAGCCCAGCCCGGTGCCTTCACCTACTTCCTTGGTAGTGAAGAAGGGATCAAAAATCTTGTTGATATGGTCTTTGGAGATTCCGTGACCAGTATCTGACATCTCTATGATCACATACTCATCTTTCCTTCTGGTCTTCACCGTGATCACTCCTTCATGCTCTATGGCCTGAATGGCATTGTTCAGGATGTTTAAAAACACCTGGCTCAGTTGCTGGGGATTACACAGAATATCAGGTAACTCACCAAAGTCCAGCTCCAGGCGAATTCTATCCTTGAGGTGATGGCGAATAAGGTTGATGGTGGATTTGAGTGAATCATTGGCATCACAATATACCTTTTTGGCACCTTCCGGCAGCGAAAAGGTATTGAGGTCGTTCATAAGGGTCTTCACCCTGTCCGCTCCTTCATTCACTCCATCCAATAAAGAATCCAACTCCTCAAAAAGCATATCGAAATTCTGCGTTTGAAGAGCCTGGCTTTGATCATGGTGGTTGTTATTCAGGCTGGTAAGGAATTCTCTCAACTCCCCCAGGTCTCTTCTGATGGGGCCAATATTACCCGCCACATAGTTGATGGGATTGTTGATCTCGTGAGCAAGGCCGGCAGTTAGCTGGCCAAGTGAAGCCATTTTTTCTGATTCTATCAGTCGCATTTGGGTAGTTCGCAGGCGATTGAGGGTCTGCTGCAGCTCATGGTTGGCTTCCAGAAGTTTAAACTCGGTCTGCTTCAGATTGGTGATGTCATTGTGCACACCCAATAGGAACCGTTCAGTACCTATCTGCATCCTGCGCTTGTTGAGAAAAAGCCATTTTTCAGAACCGTCCGGATACCTGTGCAGTGACTCCTCCTCCACAGTTTTATTATTCGCCAGAATTTCGACATCCTCCGCTGCAAATTTTTCAGCATCTGCTGCATTCTGATGGGTTTCGGCAATGGTTCGCCCTATAAACTCATTTATTTTCAGCCCGAAAGAATCAGCCATGGCCTGATTCACCAGGACGTATTTACTTTGGGCATCCCTGACAAAAATGAGGTTAGGCAAATTATCAATGATCTTCTGAAAAAATTCTGATTGTTCCTCCAGCTGAGCAGTTCGCTGCCTTACGAGCTCCTCCAGCTGGTCTTTATAATTTTCCAGTTCCTGCTCCGCCTGAATGCGATCCGTGACATCAAAAACATTGCTGGTGAGTCCCACCACTTTATCCTGATCATCATATACAGGGTTGAAAATCTGAGTGTAGTACCGGTGGTTGTACAGACTGGTCACGGAAAAGTGTTCCCCGTTCAGTGCTCTCTTAAAATTTCTAACTGTACGCTCCCTGATCTCCTCGGGTAGAAGATCCACGATATAAGCGCCCTCTTCAGCATGGGCATGAAAATACAGCCGCATCTCCTTCTGATGCAGGGAGTTGAACCCGGTATAGCACATATCCCGATCCAGGGAAAAAATGCTCACATACTCAGGACTTTCAATGTAAGAAGTGAGACGAGCCGAATAGGTCTCCAGCTTTTCTTCAACTTTTCTTTTCTCCTGAAGGTACTCCGAAAGCAATTTTTGGAAATGCCAATAAAGAACCAGCAACAACCCCACGGCTATAACTGACGCCCCAAACAACGCATTCCTATAGAGGTAAAGTTCACCTGAAATACCTGCCCCGCCAGAGCGCCGGACAATGGATGCCAGCCAAACTGCAAACGACGGAAGAGTGACCATAAGGACTCCACCTATTATGCAGATCACCAAATTTAGTTTCCGTGCGGGACTCATTTCACTTGAAAATAAGTGAAAAAACCGTCTCAGAGAAATCTATTTCGTCTAAAAGGGACTTATCCCTGATTAGTAAAGCTCTTTGAAGTACTGAGCGGCCATGCGGTTACTGCCAAATTCCGGCAATACATCCTTCATTCCATTCACCACAATGTCATGCCAATTATTCGGTTTTCCATAGTAGGTAGGGATCACCTTACTCTCCAAAATATGGTAAAGGCTTTCGTAGTCCTGCTGGTCCTGCCCATCCATATCCAGTTTAAGGTCAGCTGGCGGTATCACAAAACTGTTCTTCCCATCTTTGGCAAACTCAGGAATCCAACCATCATAAGTAGACAAATTTACTGACCCATTCATGGCTGCAGTCATGCCGCTGGTACCAGAAGCTTCCCTGGTCACTCTCGGATTGTTCAGCCACACATCCGAGCCAAGTTTCAGAAGCCGGGAGAGCTCCAGCTCATACCCAACGAGCACCGCTACGTTGCTGCGGTACTTACTGAAAAAATGGAGCTTATTAAAGGTATCTATGGCGTCCTGATCCTTTGGGTAAGGCTTGCCGGCCCATATCACCTGAACAGGCTTCTTGGTATTGCTGAGCATTTTTTCAAATCGGGCCTCATCACTCAGCAGCAAATCAGCACGCTTGTACCCGGCGAACCTGCGCGCCCACACGATGGTGAGCACCTCTGGATCAAACAACTTACCTGTCTGATCAGCCACCTCCTTGAAAAGCTGAGCCTTTAGGGCTTTTTTTCGATTGATAAAGGCAACCTGATCACCGCTTTCGGCCGCTGCTGCCAGCGCCTCATCCTGCCAGTATTTTTGATTCTGAGCATTGGTGATCGGGATAATCTCACTGATGCCTTCATAACCATTCCACATATCCTGCGACACCCTGGCATGCAGTTTAGAAACGGCATTGGATCGATTGGCCAACCTCAGGGCCGCCACGGTGTAGCTGAGCATTCCGTCATTCACGGTTTGAGTATCCAGCTCCTCAGCCGAAAGGTGTCTGCCGAAAAAGCCCATTTTATTCAGGAAGTCACCGCTGCGCTCCTCGTTTCCTGCCTTCTCCGGAGTGTGGGTGGTAAATGCAAAATGTTCCCGGGTATAGCCTTTGTCCTTGAGGTAATAGAACGCCGGAAGGCCGTGCCCTTCATTCAAATGATAGATATCAGCACCGCCGAGTTGCTCTACTACCTTTGCGCCGCCTATTCCCAAAACAATGCTCTGAGATATCCTGGTCAGGTCGTTAGCGTCGTAAAGCCTGTCAGTGATGGTACGGGAAAGGTGGTCATTCTCCGGTACGTCCGTGCTGAGAAAATACATTGGTACAGTGCCGAATGTCTCTGGTTTCAATACATAGGCCCTCACATGCACGTTGGCGTTATCCAACACCTGAATTTTCACCTGAATACCGGTATCTTCCAGGTAAGGATAATATTTCTCTATGGATTTCACTTCCAGCGAACCGTCTTCTCCACGGCTCTGATCATAATACCCGTATTTCCAGAGCATGCCGATCCCAATCATATTTTGGCGAAGCTCATACGCACTGCGCATATGTGAACCTGCCAAAAACCCAAGGCCTCCTGAGTAGATTTTCAAGGCCTGATCAATGGCAAATTCCATGCTGAAATAGGCTACTTTTTTGCTGTACTTCTTGTCCGGTTTATACGGATGAAACCACTTGTTATATTGAGTCATTTGTCTAAAATCTTATGCTAAAGGGCTCGAAAATAAGATTTTAAAGCACAAGTCAGATATAAAAAGGAATACATTTTTTATACAAACGTTTTCAATCATTGCCCGATGCAGAAGTGCTTCCCATCAGAGATCAATTCCCCACGTGAAACAGGGCATCGCCCCTATTGATCACAGGGTGATTATTCACAGCAATGATGTATCCTTCCAGTGGGGACTTAATGTTTATCTGGTACGTACCGTATGGATCGCATACTTCACCCAGTATTTCCTTGGGGATTATTTTAGACCCGTTCCGCACAAACGAGTAGTGCAAACCCGCCGATTTGGCACGAACCCAGGTGGACTTATTGATCAGGATGGTTTCCCGCTCTGGCTTGGGTGCCGAATCCTTCATTTTCAGGTGTTTCATCACCCGCTGCATCCCGGTGATGCCCTCATCGATGGCACTCTTTCTCAAACGAAGTGACTCACCACCCTCATAAACCAATATTCTCTTGCCATGCTTAAAAGCTTCCTTTCTGAGGGATTTCTCGCGATAAGGAGAGTTCAGGATGAACCTGGTGCCAAAGGCCTGAGCAAGCTCAAGGTTCTGTGCATCGTCTGTCTGCACCCTGATCTGAGGTGAGTTATTGATACGAGCGCCGCCTGTATGGAAATCCACTCCATAATCTATGTGAGGGATGATTTCCTCCATCATGAAGTGCGCCACCTGACTGGCCAGGGAGCCCGTTTTGGAGCCTGGAAACGACCTGTTGATGTCCTTACCATCGGGCACATCCCTGGAAAAATTGATAAACCCATAAATATTGATGATGGGAATGCAAATCACCGTACCGGCATCCACTTTGTAAAGCTTCTCACGGATGATCCGCCGCATGATCTCCACGCCATTGATCTCATCACCATGCATACCCGCCAGCAGCATCAATGTGGGGCCTTCTTTGGGTGCCCGATAGACAATAATCGGGATATCAATGAGTGTACCGGATGGAAGTTTGGCAATGTTAACATCGATCTTTTTGGTCTTCCCTACAGGAATATCCACCCCGGCTATGCGCATATGTTATTTGTTTGGCTGATAAAACGAACTGAAGTTACAAATTCTTTTGATCCATGTCCAAATCCGAACTCCATACGGCAAGCGCTTTGTGAAAACTCTCTGCAATATCAGTTCCGAGTCCTTCATGCCATTGGCCGTCAAACTTCTGACTCACCTCAAGCTCAAGGCCCAAATAGTACGCTCCAGAAAACCGGGTGCGCAAATAAGTGGTAAATCCGTCATCTGCTCCGGCATAGGGCTCATTGTTTCTAATGACCAGCGATGGCCTTATCCTGCTTAATCCCTCATGCCATGTCAGGCAAAAATCAGCTTCTGCAACTCGTGCCGTATCGAATAAGAAACCGATTTCCACTTCCCTTTTTTGACCAAAAAAAACAGGAGTAAAGGTGTGTACGGAAAGGTGCACCACCTGATGACCTTCATCGATAAGTTCACCGATTTGGGCCTCCACCCCATCTCTGTAAGGCTGGTAAAACGTGTGTTTCAGCTTTTCTTTATCCTCTTCAGACAATCTTGTCGAATACCTGGAGAATAACTGAGGGTGGTCAAGTGATCTATTGACCTCAATGAGTAACCGCGAATAATCATAGGTTATCAGTGGAGTCTTTAACTCACCTGAAATAATCCGGGCCAGGTTCAGGGCTCCTGGATCCCAGCCAAGATGGGTCTGAAGGTCACTGTGTGCGTCGGAGAATATGCCCTGATACTGGGAAGGGATCTGATTACTTGCGTGTTCACAAGTAATCAGAGCTGCCACCTTTTTCATGGAATGAAAAGCTGATCCTGGTGGAGGCACTGTGCCAGTTTCGCGTAGGTTTCCTTTAGCCTCTCATCTGAGAAATCTCCATTGAGGGTGGCAACGATTCTCTCTGCAAGTGTCCCCTGCGCATTCAGCTGTTCCAGGGTTTCCATCCAGGGCTTCATATACTCGGGCAGGGCCTGCCCCACTTTCTGTATGGCATCCGCCCAAAACTGTCTACCTGTGACCGGCTGATCATATCCCCAGGCACTGAAGTAGGCCGGGTCCTCTATGAGTGCCACGCTTCCCGACTTTACACAGCCTTTGAATACGTCATACAGGTCCTCCGTTTCAAATGTTTCCTGCACATCAAAGCGCACCAGTTTTTCTTTGACCAAAAGCTTTACCAGGCCAGTCACCAAAGCCACGATGGCCAGGTCTGCACTCACACACTCCTGAATGTCGATAATTCTGATCTCAATGGCGCCCCTGTCAAACCTGGCCATGGCACCCCGTGAATTCAGCCATACCGGCTTTAAAATGTTATCTGTATCAAACGGCTTGATCGCTGCTGCAATCCGATCATAAACATGCTTTTGATAGGCATATTTGCTGAATAATTTTTCAGGGATCACCTTCCCGGTAAGCACGGGAATCTTGGACTGATTCTTTTCGTAGTAGTACAGTCGCTTGTCCATGTATCCGGTAAACTTTCTGTCCAAAACCGGGCTGGCAGCCGTCAGAGCCGGGATCATGGGCATCATAAACCTGATGGCGGTGTGCAGCCTGGCAAACTCCTCATCATCGTAAAAAGGCAGGTTGATGTGGGTGCTTTGAAGGTTAGACCAACCATGCCCTCTGCAGCTAAAAATGCGGTCATAAGCCTGGTAAATCTCCTGACTTTCATGCTCCCATAGCCTGGTCTCCTTGGCGGGATTCATCCATGGATGGGCGGCAGAGGACATGAGCATAGCTCCGCTGGTGGCCAGTTGGCCATTAATTGCCCTCACGTCCAGCACAAACTTATCTCTCAGCGCTACAAGGTCTCCTGTGGGGCCATTAGACTTCAATTCGATTACGTGGCTCACCAGCTCATTACTCCATGCCGTGAGTCCCTGATCCATTTCTCCTTCTACTTCACCCTCGGCATTGCGAAGCAGCACATCTGCTATCGGCCTGACATCAAGTGAAGATTGATCGGTGATCATGTATTCGAGTTCTACGCCGTAGCCCTCGAACAAGTGGAGGCGGGATGTTTTTTCCATGGTTCTTAAACCAATCGGTTCATAAATTCCTGCATGATCGTTTGGTAGAGTTGGTGCTTAAGCACAGCATCTTCCACTCCTTCATCCAGGTTGGGGTTATCATTGATTTCTATAATATAAAATTTCTTGCCTCTTTGTTTGATGTCCACTCCATAGAGCCCATTGCCGATAAGGGAAGTAGCTTTTACAGCCAGATCTATTAGAGCTTTCGGTGCATCCTCCACAGCAATGGTATCTGCATCCCCTTCATCCGGGGTACCCGAGCCTTTCCAGTTCACTATCTGCCAGTGATCGGCGGCCATGTAATACCTACACACATACAGGGGCTTTTTGTTGAGTACACCCACCCGCCAATCAAAATCTGTTGGTATAAACTCCTGTCCAATGACCAGTTCAGAGGTTTGAAAGAAATCTTTCAGCACCTTGATCAGCTCAGCTTCATTTTTTGCTTTTTTCACCCCTTTAGAAAAGGAACCATCGGGCTGCTTCAGGATGATCGGATATTCGAAACTTGAGGCATTGATCTGGCTCATCTTATCCTTCTTGATGATGTAATAAGCCGGAGTGGGGATACTGTGGGCTCTGAGCAACTCACTGAGATACACCTTATTGGTACAGCGCAGGATTGATTCCGGGTCATCCATCACCACCAGCCCTTCTGATGCTGCTTTTTTGGCAAACTTGAAGGTATGATGGTTGACATTGGTGGTTTCGCGAATGAACAATGCATCGTACTGAATGAGCTTGGCAAAGTCATTCCTGGTAATAAGGTCCACATTGAAACCCACCTTTTCCCCCGCTTTCACAAAGTTCTGAATGGCCTTCTTATTGGACGGTGGAGTCTCTTCCTCAGGGTTGATCAAAATCGCCAGATCGTATTTCTTACGACTGTATTGCTTGTTCAATTTGTTTTTGCCCTGGAGATATTCATCCAGTGCTGTACGCAAGAGCCCTTTTTGATCTTCGGGTAGTTCACTCAGGTTCAATGGTTTCAGCTGAGTGAGCATCCATTTGTCCTTTTTGGCAAAGCATGCCTTGAGGATAGGTACCTGAAACAGGTTGAACAACAAGGTGCTGATCCTGGTAAACTGTGGCTGATATACCTGTCCCAAACAAATGATGAGGTCCAGCTTATCACCTGCTTGCTTTTTGAGGCTTTGCTGTATGATATCATCAAAGTCCTCAGCATCTTCTCTCACCAATGCCGGAAAGCGAAAATCCTGAAGGGTGGTGATCTGAGGCATAACTTTATGCCCACGGGCCTCCGCCAGCAGGGACACATAATACCCTACACTCTGATACTGGTAACTTTTGCAAAGATTGACGACTTTATACTTTCGGGACTTCTGGTAAGTCTCGTTGGAAAAGTAATCACTTGGTGAAATCAATTCTACATCATCCGGCAGGTCCTTCCACTCGTCCTGTCGCTCTGTTACTATCAGTTTATAAGCCATTGTGCTTTGGGGATAAAATCAATAAGTTAGCATCATAGGTGACTATTCCCAATAAAATGGAGTTAATCAGCCGCTGAAGGGATACACGATAATGTTGAGTGTCGCTAATGGGGTTGGCTTCCAGCGGATCGGCTATCTGTGCCACCCTGTTCACAGGATCGTAGCCATACACCACTACAAAATGCCCCGTTGGCTCCCCTTTTATGTCATGGTATTCATTGATGGCCCCGATCTCTCTGGAACAGTTGTAGAGATAGGTAGCACTCAGCCCGGTCAGTATGGGCTTGTTTTCATTCAAAACCTTCTTGATGAGCTTGGTGTTTAACTCCTCGAATTTGATTTCCCCACCAAGGCTCAAAAACTTGAGGTATGCATTGGCAGCCACATGAAATCGCTTGGCGGTTTTATAAATCTTCTGCTCTTCCAATTTGGCGCGGAGATCCACCCCCTGACTAAACCAGGTAGGGTCAAACATGTGGAGGTTGTAGGTGTACAGTGTGGCTTGATAGCCTCTGGCCAGTGCGTGATTCCCCAGCATCACGCCCAAAGTGCCTCCGCTCTTCAGGGTTTTCACCTCTGAAATAACCTTTTCCAGCGGCATTGGGTCATTAAAATACTGATAAACTGCCTGAAGGCAGGTTGGCCCACATGTTTCGTCGTTGGGCTGTGCGTGGATGTCCAAACTTAAAGTCCTGGCATCCAATTCGGGGTTTTTGATCAACGCTTTAAACGTCTTCTAAATCCTTATTGATAATCAACCGGTTTCCTCGATTGTAGGTAAAATAATTCCATACCCAATTTAAGAAAACCAAAAATTTTCTTCTTAACCCAATAATGGAGAACAGGTGTACAAACATCCAGACAAACCAACCAAAAAAGCCTCCAAAAGTAATATTCAGGGGGGCATCCACCACGGCTCTGTTTCGTCCCACCGTCGCCATCGTTCCTTTGTCCACATATTTAAATGGCTTCATGGGTTCTTTGCTGAACAACCGCTTCAGGTTTTCGCCCAAAAGGTCAGCCTGCTGGATGGCCACGGGGGCCAATTGAGGCAGCCCTTTGGGATACTCCTCATCCACCTGCATGGCTACATCTCCCACCGCATAAATGAACTCATGTCCCTTCACCAGGTTGAATTTATCCACCAAAATACGCCCTCTCTCCACAGCTCCTTCCCTCAGTCCGGGGATGGTATTGCCTTTTACTCCCGCTGCCCAAATTAAACAGTTGGTCTTGATGCTGGTGCCATCATTGAGATAGGCCGTTTCACCATCATACTTCTCCACAAGCTTTCCATACTGCACGTTTACCCCGAAATGAGTAAGGTATTTAGCAGCCTTTTGTCCGGACTTATCAGACATGGGTGGCAGCACCCTGTCCGCCCCTTCTATGAGGTGGATTTTCAATTTTGTAAAATCAATCTCCGGATAGTCCTTAGGCAGCACGTGCTTCTGTAGCTCCCCTATGGCCCCGGCCAGCTCCACCCCGGTAGGCCCCGCGCCTACTATGACGATGTTCATGAACTTTTCCAAAGCCTCATCCTCTGCTTCGTCCAGTTGGAGTGCCTCCTCAAAGTTGGCAATGAGTTTTGTTCTCAACTCAATGGCATCGCTCATCTCGCGGAGTTTGAAAGCATTTTTTTCCAGTTGTTTGTTGCCAAAGAAGTTGGTAGTGGCACCGGAGGCGATCACCAGAATGTCATATTTCAAAAAACCAAGATTGGTCTCTATCTTCTTTTCATCCGCGTGGATTTGAGTAACCTTGGCCATCCGGAAATGGAAATTTTTATGATCCTGAAGAAACTCTCTGAGGGGGCTGGATATGTCCCCCGGGCTGAGCCCCGCAGTGGCCACCTGATAGAGCAATGGAATAAAAGTGTGATGGTTGTGTTTATCCACCATCACTATCTGCACTTTTTGTTTGCTGAGTTTCCGTACTAACTCGATGCCCGCAAAACCGCCTCCAATAATCACCACGCGGGTCATCCCGGTCCAGGGTATTCTTTCAGTGATTTTATTCCTCCTTTGTACGGGTGCTTCAGTCAATTCTTCCACTTTGCCTTTTGTTTTATTAATCAGATCAGGTTAAATCTTATTAACCTTGCCATTATATAAACACGCAAAATTACAACGAGATTCATAGAAGAATGGACACCCGGAATGGCGATATTTTTAAAATAATTTTCAGACATGGAAAGCAGTAAAAAAGTAGTGAATTCCTGGTGTATGTACGACTGGGCCAACTCTGTATACAACCTGGTGATCAACACCTCTATTTTCCCGATTTACTACACAGCGGTGACCGCCAATGAAGCCAATTCTGACAAGGTGAGCTTCTTTGGATTTGAGATGATCAACTCTGTCCTTTACAGCTATGCACTTTCTCTTTCTTACCTTTTGTCGGCACTTATCCTCCCGCTACTTTCTGGCATAGCCGACTATACCGGCGAGAAGAAGAAGTATCTACGGATATTCACCACACTAGGTGCCATCGCCTGTATGGGCATGTTCTTTTTTACCTCCGACACACTGGAGTGGGGCATTATCTGTGTACTCTTAGCCAGCCTGGGTTATAGCTCCGGACTGGTGTTTTACGATGCCTATCTACCTGAAATTGCGCCAGCCAGCATGACTGACCGAATCAGTGCCCGGGGCTATTCCTTTGGATATGCAGGCAGTGCGCTGATGCTTATTCTTAGCCTTGTTCTAATCACATTTTATGAATCATTTGGTTTTGCCGATAAAGGTGACGCCACCCGTACCGTTTTTTTACTAGTAGGGCTGTGGTGGATTGGCTTTGCACAGATTCCACTCAGGCATCTCCCGTCCAATGTCTTCAACCGAAAACCCACCGGCAGAATCCTCCTCAATGGCTATCTGGAGTTAAAAAAGGTCTTTTTGGCACTGAAACATCAGCCCAATATCAAGAAATACCTGCTCGCCTTCTTTTTCTTCAATATGGGGGTGCAAACCATCATGCTACTGGCCACACTTTTCGGCACTAAGGAACTCAAGCTGGGGTCTGGGGAGCTCATTCCAGTAATACTGATCATTCAATTCGTGGCCATCGGGGGTGCTACACTCTTTGCCCGAATCTCCGACTGGAGAGGGAACATTTTCTCACTAAGTCTGATGATTTTTATCTGGGTGGGCATTTGTGTGTTTGCATACACCATCACCTCGGTCAATGAATTTTATATCGTTGCCGTCCTGGTAGGCCTGGTGATGGGAGGAATTCAGGCTCTTTCGAGGGCCACGTTTTCCAAACTGATCCCTGTGGACACCATGGACCATGCTTCCTATTTCTCTTTCTTCGACGTAACTTTTCACATCAGTGTAGTACTTGGCACCTTTAGCTATGGATTTATCGAGCAGATCACGGGAAGCATGAGAAACAGTACACTTGCCCTGGCTTCTTATTTTGTCATCGGTTTTTTGCTTTTGATCTTTGTGAAAATGCCCAAAAACCAACATGCAAAAACTTAATCTACCATCCAGTGACTTCAAGTTAAAAAGCGAGGAGGGCAATCAGTTTATTTTCGACATTGTCCGAAAAAAATATCTGGTACTCACCCCCGAAGAATGGGTGAGACAGCATTTTATTCACCTCATGGTGAATCATCTGGCCTACCCAAAGTCACTGATCAAAGTGGAAACAGGTCTTGCTTATTTCAAATCGGCCAAGCGAAGTGATATCGTTCTTTGCGATAGGGAAGGCGGTAATTTTTTATTGGTAGAGTGTAAAGCTGCCGATGTGAAAATAGACCGAAAGACCCTGAATCAGATCAGTGTATACAATAAGGAATTAAAGGCCCGCTATGTGGCTATCACGAATGGCCTCCTGCACTTTATCTGGGAGTATAGCAGTGACCTGAATCAATACACCCAACTCAAGGAATTTCCAAAATTCCATTGAGCATAAAAAAAGGGTGTCAATGCGACACCCTTCACTTCTATTAACCAAAGCTTTATTTCTACAAAAATTTCTCAGCCGGAGCAAAAGGAAGATTGAAGGCTTTTGCTACCCCTTCGTATACAATTTCTCCGTTGATGACATTCAGACCAAGAAGTAATTCTCTATTGTCCTGACATGCCTTTTTCCATCCTTTATTCGCCAGCTGCATGGCGTATGGGAGGGTAGCATTTGTAAGTGCCAATGTAGAGGTATACGGCACAGCTCCTGGCATGTTGGCCACACAGTAGTGCAGGATACCATCAATCACATAGGTAGGATCCTGATGTGTGGTAGGTCGGCAGGTTTCGATACATCCACCCTGATCCACTGCTACATCCACCAGAACTGTACCAGGGTTCATTTCCTTCAGCATATCTCGTGTGATCAGGTGAGGTGCCTTGGCACCTGGTATCAATACTGCACCTACGATGAGGTCATGGTTTCTGATCAGTTCGCGAATATTGAACTCATTGGACATGAATGTATTCACGTTGGCAGGCATTACGTCATCGAGGTATCGCAATCTCGGCAGGCTCACATCCATAATAGTGACATCTGCACCCATACCCGCAGCCATTTTCGCCGCATTGGTACCAACCACTCCACCACCCAGGATCAAAACCTTGGCAGGACGAACACCTGGTACACCTCCGAGTAAAATACCTCTTCCACCCATAGGTTTCTCCAGGTATTTGGCTCCTTCCTGAATGGACATTCTACCGGCTACTTCAGACATAGGCACCAAAAGAGGCAGAGATCTGTCTGGTTTCTCTACGGTCTCATAGGCAAGACAAACCGCCCCACTCGCCATCATGGCTTTAGTCAGCGGCTCGTAAGAAGCAAAATGGAAATAGGTGAACACCAACTGATCCTTCTTAATCAGCTTATATTCAGGCTCTATTGGCTCCTTTACTTTCATGATCATCTCAGCGATGGCATAAGTCTCCTCTATGGTGGGGAGCACCGTGGCTCCAGCCTCTTCATATTGCTCATCTGTAAACCCACTACCCAGACCGGCGGTAGATTGTACATATACTTGATGTCCGTTTTTAGAAAGTTCAATGACACCTGCAGGGGTGACAGCCACTCTGTTTTCGTTGTTTTTAATCTCCTTTGGAACGCCGATAATCATAATTTTGAGTCAAATTTGGGTGTTTATTTGAGCAAAGATAAATGGCCCAAATCACAAATAATTAGCCGTTTTGAAATTCGATAGAAGCAATCACCCTTATATCCTTTATTGAAATAATATTCTGTTTAATGCTCCAATTCGGAATATTATATTTTATGAAAACGATTAAACTCCTCCTTTCAGTAACTTTATATCGTTATTTCAAAGAAAATTCCCGCTAATTTATTAGATTTGTGATAGTTCTTTTTCATTCTCATTTTTACATAAATTCTTCCTATGAGTCCCGTGAAAACCAGCAAGAAGACCAACCTGAAAAAAGCAGAAATACTCGCAGATTATGCCCTGGCTATTGAAAGCCGTGAGGATAGTTTGATTGGGCGTAAGGAGGTCTTTATGGGCAAGGCCAAATTTGGAATTTTTGGTGACGGGAAAGAACTCGCACAGATCGCTGCGGCCAAATACTTTCAAAATGGAGACTGGAGATCGGGATATTACCGTGACCAAACGTTCGTCATGGCCATCGGCCAGGTGACCTCCCAGCAGTTTTTTGCGCAGCTTTATGCGCATACAGATGTGGCGGCAGAACCTGCTTCTGCCGGACGAATGATGAACGGGCACTTCGGCACCCGATCCATTAACTCCAAAGGAGAGTGGCGCACCTTGACAGACATCAAAAACAGCAGCTCTGACATCTCTCCTACTGCCGCGCAAATGCCTCGCCTGATAGGCTTGGGATGGGCTTCCAAACTCTACAGAAATAACCCAAACCTCAAAGATTATAAAGATTTTTCCATCAATGGAAATGAAGTGGCCTTTGGCACCATCGGGAATGCTTCTACCTCAGAAGGTCACTTTTTTGAAGCCATGAATGCCGCCGGGGTGCTACAAATCCCCATGGTGATGTCGGTCTGGGATGACGGATACGGAATTTCCGTTCCACAAAAATATCACACCACTAAAGAATCTATCTCTAAGGCACTGGCGGGCTTTCAGCGTACCGAAGACCAGGCCGGAATAGAGATATTTGCCGTAAAGGGATGGGACTATCCCGCCCTGATAGAGACCTACCGCAAGGCTGTGAAAATAGCCAGGGAAGAGCATGTACCTTGTCTGGTGCATGTGGAAGAACTCACACAGCCCCAGGGACATTCGACATCCGGCTCACATGAGCGCTACAAGCCTAAAGACCGACTGGAATGGGAGAAAGGACATGACTGCCTCCTGAAGATGCGCAAATGGATGGAAGAAGAAGGAATCGCTTCGGCCACCGAGCTGGATACACTGGAAAAAGAAGCCAAAGCCAGGGCTAAAAAGGCACGTGAAAATGCCTGGAAGGATTACATGAGCGAGATCAAAGAAGACCTTAACCAGGCGATCGAATTGATCGGAAAAGCTGCACTGACCTCCGACAACAATAAGATCCTGCAGCAAATAAAAAATGACCTGAAAAGCTCCCTGAATGCCCTAAAAGCTGACATTGTGAAAGCTGTAAGAAAGAGCCTCAGGTACCTGACTGACAATAACTCTGAAGAAAAGAAGCGACTTCAGGATTGGCTGAAAGAAAAGCAGCAAAAATACAAAGACGAATACAGTTCACATCTCTACAGCCAGTCTGCAGAATCGCCTTTAAATACGGAAGCTGTGGCCCCGGTCTTTGGAGAAGAATCCAAACTGGTGGACGGACGAGAAGTTGTTCAGGCCTGCTTTGATGCGCTTTTTGAGCGCGACCCACGGGTGATCGCCTTTGGAGAAGATGTTGGTAAGATTGGCGACGTAAATCAAGGATTCGCCGGCCTGCAGGAAAAATACGGGGAAATCAGAATTACAGACACTGGAATTCGCGAGCTCACTATCATTGGGCAAGGCATTGGGGCCTCCCTGAGAGGCCTGAGGCCTATTGCTGAAATCCAGTACCTCGACTACCTGATTTATGCGCTCCAGACCCTATCAGATGATCTGGCCAGCCTTCATTACCGCATGAAAGGAGGCCAAAAGGCGCCACTCATCATTCGTACCAGAGGGCACCGACTGGAAGGTGTATGGCACAGCGGATCTCCCATGGGGATGATCATCAATTCTCTGCGTGGTATACACGTGCTGGTGCCCAGAAACATGACCCAAGCTGCAGGATTTTACAATACACTGATGGACGCTGACGATCCGGCCCTGATCATCGAATCTCTCAATGGTTACCGTCTGAAAGAAAAAATGCCCCAAAACATTGGAGAGATCAAGGTGCCCCTTGGGATTCCGGAAACCCTCCGCGAGGGCACGGACATCACACTGGTCACTTATGGCAGCATGTGCCGTATCGTGATGGATGCCGCCCAGCAACTGAGTGATTTCAATATCTCATGTGAGGTCATCGACGTGCAGACCCTTCTTCCGTTTGACCGAAACAAGGACATTGTAGAGTCACTGAAGAAAACCAACAAAATTGCCTTCATTGATGAAGATGTGCCTGGTGGTGCCTCGGCTTTCATGATGCAAAACGTACTGGAAAGGGATGGTGGATACTTCCACCTGGACTCAAAGCCCATCACCATCACTGCCCAGGAGCACCGACCTGCCTATGGTACGGATGGAGATTACTTCTCGAAGCCGAGCACGGAAGATGTATTTGAGAAAATCTATGCGTTGATGAATGAGATAAATCCTGATCGGTATAAGGCTATTTTGTAGCCTGTGATTCGATCTCTGGTTTTAGTCTCTGTTGAGGGTAATCTTGCTGAGGGTAAGATCCGGTGATTCTACCTCATTGCTTTTATTCAAATCCCGATCGTAGATGTAGAATTTGACCTTAAAAGTGTCTGCCCGAAGAATTATCGGGAAGCCCGCTGAAAGCATGGCGTAGCTAATGGTACCACTCAAAGAGCGGCCAATGTTTTCCCGGTCAAAAATGGGAATACGCCCATTAAAATCTACCACATCGCAACTCGCATTACCAAATTCGGAAGCAAAATCTATTTTGGTGTATGCACCATTTTTCTTCCTCAAAAATTCAATATGAAGGTTGTTGTGAAATGGGTTTTTTTGAATGTAAAAAGTATCACTACCAATGTCTTCATAATCCCCTACCTGATAGCTACTGCAATTAAAGGGGGGCCTGTTATCCGTTTCACTAAAAGGTGTAACGTTTTTTAATGGATCTACGAGATAAAGAGGTGGCTCCACGAGCGGGTCAGAATATCGAACCACGGAATCCCGGGAATCAATGACAATATTGAATGGGTGGTAGGGCGTGAAAATCTCATCTGCGGTAAGACCAATGTCTCCATCGCCATCCTCAAACTCAAATTTCAATACCATGGAATCCCTGGCAGTCTCATAGTCAATGTACTGAAGGCTGCTGAAGCGAATACTGGGAATGTCCGGAAATTCTGGTGGCGGAAAACAAGCACTGACCAGCAGTGTGATTAAAATTATAGATATTTGAGCTTTTCTCAGGTTCATACTCGTTAAAGACAAAACTATTATTTCTTTCCCTTATTGTGGATATAACCGATGTTTGATTACGAAAATTTCAAATCCAAAATATTTTCTATTCAGCCCGAAAATTTTCAGATCAATGCACTGGAGGTCTTTGCCTATCAGTACTTCCACAACCCTACCTATCAAATTTACTGCCAGCATCTCGGAAAATCCCCGGATAACGTTCACTCTTTACAAGATATTCCTTTTTTACCCATTGAGTTTTTCAAAACCCATCAGGTGATGACCGGACAATGGGAGCCGGAGAAGGTTTTCATGAGCAGCGGCACCACAGGAATGCAAAGAAGTGAGCATCATGTGCGCGATCTGAGCTTCTATCATCAGATAGCTCAGGTAATTTTTGAAAGCCATTACGGCCCTCTCCCGTCTATAGAGATCATGGCGCTCCTTCCCTCCTATCTGGAGCAAGGAGACTCCTCCCTGATTAGCATGGTGGATCACTTTATGCGCCACAGCCACCCCTCCAGCGCTTACTATCTGGGAGATCATTCATTTCTTCGGCAAGCAATTAACTCCTCAGACCGCAAAAAGTTGCTCATTGGGGTATCCTATGCATTACTAGACGTGACGGATGAAACAAGGCTTTCTGCCGACAACCTGATCATAATGGAGACCGGCGGCATGAAAGGGCGAAGGAAAGAAATGATCCGAACTGAACTACATGAGGTACTAATGAAGAACTTCTCCGCATCACACATTCACTCTGAATACGGCATGACTGAACTTACCTCCCAGGCTTATGCAGTAGAAGGGCAGTTCGCTTTCCCCCCATGGGCCAGGGCACTGATAAGAGACATCAATGACCCATTCACTTTTCTGCCTGCCGGGCGAACCGGAGGCCTGAACATTATTGACCTGGCCAACATAAATTCATGTTCATTTCTGGAAACCAAAGACCTTGGATTGGAGAGTAAAACGGGTCATTTTGAGGTACTTGGTCGCTTTGATAACTCAGATGTGAGGGGATGCAACCTCTTGGTATAATAATATTAATGCCGACAATTAGGTGATTTTTTTTGTTTAGAACTAAAGTAAGTGATATTTTTGAGAAAGGTAACCAACCAGAGTGTTCTATCCTTTTAGAAAAATAAAGCCGCTCATGAAATTGAAATTTGTAATTATCGCACTCGTAATATTAGGTTTTTCAGCCTGTACCCAAAAGACATGCCCAACATACGCTAACGTAGATGTTGAGCAGCAGCTTGTTGAAGAAGCGGCCAAGGTATAAGCCCTTAAATCTCTACGTATTTTATCACATCCTCCTTCGTAATCTGAGCATTTGACATAATAATCAGTCGCTCAACGATGTTACGAAGTTCTCGTATGTTTCCTGTCCATTTGTACTTTTGAAGTAATTCAATAGCCTCTGACCCAATCTTCTTGGGGGCCGTGCCATACTCCTGAGACACCTGATTGAGAAAATGATCCACCAGCAAAGGAATATCATCACTCCTATCCCTCAATGCAGGCACATGTATGATCATCACGCTCAGCCGGTGATATAAGTCTTCCCTAAACCTTCCAGCCTCAATTTCTTTCCTCAGATCCTTGTTGGTAGCCGCCAGCACCCTGACGTCCACCTTAATGTTTTTATCCCCACCTACACGGGTAATCTGGTTTTCCTGAAGCGCCCGAAGCACTTTGGCCTGAGCTGACAGACTCATATCACCTATTTCATCTAAAAAAAGGGTTCCACCCTGAGCTTGCTCAAATTTCCCACTTCTTTGCTTGTGCGCTGAGGTAAATGACCCCTTTTCGTGGCCAAACAACTCACTCTCAATAAGCTCTGACGGGATTGCGGCACAGTTCACTTCGATCATCGGACCGGCACTGCGCTGACTCTTTTCATGGAGCCACCTGGCCACAAGCTCTTTTCCCGTACCATTTTCTCCTGTGATCAATACCCTTGCCTCAGTAGGCGCCACTTTTTCAATGGTTTCTTTGATCTCAACAATTCCTGCTGACTCTCCAACGATATCATACCGACTGTTAATCTTTTTCTTCAGTCTTTTAGTCTCAGTCTGCAGGGTAGAATTGCTGAGCGCATTCCTGACAGTGAGTAACAGTCTGTTCAGGTCCGGGGGCTTCTGAATAAAGTCAAACGCTCCTTTCTTGGTGGCGTCTACAGCCGTCTCTATAGTCCCGTGAGCCGAAATCATAATGAAAGGAACATCAATACCACTCTCCATGGCTTTGGAGAGAAGCTCTACTCCATCCATTTTAGGCATCTTGATATCGCAGAGCACCGCATCAAAGCTTTGCTCCTCCAGCAACGCCCAGGCAGCCTCACCGTCCGGGGCTTCACTCACTTCATAAGATTCATCCTCAAGGATATCTTTCAGGGCTTGACGAATGGTTTTTTCATCGTCAACAATCAATATATGAGACATGTAAAATGAGTTAAAAATAAAAAAAGCAAGTCTATAAGCCGGGTCCTGTATCCTGCTCCGGCAATATACCAAAACAGAATGCTCATCATTTATCTAGCCCTGACGTCACCATCAGGATCCATCAGCCTACCCATTCTGCATTTGGGCGAGCAACCCTTAGAGCAGAACCTATTTGGCCTTTCAGCCCGCAAGGTTTACCATGCACCCTTGCTCACACAAGAGCCGGTGAGCTCTTACCTCACCTTTTCACCTTTACCCAATCGAAAAAATCAAAAGGGAAGTTTGTTTTCTGTGGCACTATCTGTCGCTTATCCATTCCTGAATTAGCGCCTTCCTGTTAGGAAGTGCGGTGCTCTACGCTGCCCGGACTTTCCTCTCTGACTCCTGTAATTATGGGATCAGAGCGATGAGCCGACTTGCAATGGCAAAAATAGATAAATCAGAAGACATCCTGACCGGTAATTTTAAACTCCCACTCATCGGCGGTATAAGCCACCTCTGTGATCATCTCTTCGATAAGACCCTCATCTGTGTGATCCAAAAATATGGAAGTATCCACCTTCAGAAAGCCATCCTCCACAATGAAGTTGGTATGTACAAAATCCTTGCTTGCTTCCAATACTGCCGGGTAGTCAATGGGATGATCCACACTGCATACCTTGGAGGTCACCTGTACAGTCTTTCGATTGTATTTTTCGTGGTCCACAACCCGGGCTATCACAGTCTGGAATCGCTCGTCCTTTAAGGGAATTACAAAAATTGAATGGTTGTCATCATATTCCTGATACTCTCCACCAATTTTATTGGCAAATCTTTTACTAAAATCTTTAAAGTCCATGATGTTTTTTGGTTATGGAAATATACAAAAAAATCAGTTCTGAGAAAGTGCCCGCTTGTAGGTTTCTATAGCGCGCAAGCGCGCTTCTTTATGTGGAACCATGGGGTCGGGGTAGTCAGGGCTGCCATACTCTGGCACCCAACGTCTGATATAGTTCAGTTCCGGATCAAATTTCTCCTGCTGGCTTTGCGGGTTAAAAACCCTGAAATAGGGTTGTGCATCCGTACCTGTACCTGCTGCCCACTGCCAGCCACCATTGTTACTACTCAACTCAAAGTCCAGGAGCTTCTCCGCAAAATAGCGCTCACCCCACCTCCAGTCGATCAGGAGGTGCTTAGTCAGAAAACTGGCAACTACCATTCTCACCCTGTTGTGCATATATCCTGTGGCATTCAACTCACGCATACCCGCATCTACCAGCGGATAGCCCGTCATCCCACGGCACCACTGGTCAAACTGTGTCTCATCATTGAGCCATGGAATGCGATCATATTGTGGCTTGAAGGCCTGATCTGTCACTCTGGGGTAGTGTGCCAATATCATCATATAAAATTCCCTCCAAATCAGCTCGCTGAGCCATCTTTCAGATAGTTGCTGAGCCCTGCGAACCAAGTCCCTGATGCTCACTGTACCAAAGCGCAAATGCACTCCAATCCTGGAGGTACCATGCTCAGCAGGGAAGTCTCTTTTAGATGCATAATTGGAAATTAACGCATCACTCACTTCAGCGGTAGGTAAGTTGAGTTTGGTACGTTCAAATTTCATCTGGCTCAGGGGTGGTATTTCCCTTCCCTCAATTGTCAGGAGGGCTTTCAGGTCGGCTTCACAGTCGTACTTCGTCACCCCCAGCTGACGGAATTTTTCCAACCATTTATTCTTATAAGGAGTGAAAACCTTGTACGGTTCTCCTTCTTTGGTAAGAATTTCACCAGCTTCAAAAATGACCTGATCTTTAAAAGTGAAGAAACCCACGCCTTTGGTTTTCAAACTATTTTCCAAAGCAGAATCCCGCGCAGTGGCATATGGTTCATAATCACGATTGGTGAAAACGCCATTGACTTCATAATTCTCCAGGATCGATTTAAAAACCTCCTCAGGAGTGCCATAATAGACCTGCAGGGTGCTTCCGTAAGTGTGATAGTGAGCATGCAGCTTAGTGACCTGATCATGTATGAAGGTGACCCTTGGATCATTCCTATCCTCCAATTCGTCTAATATATTGGAATCAAAAATGAAAATGGGCAAAACAGGAAGTCCATCGGTCAGAGCATAATGAAGCCCGGCGTTATCATGGATCCTAAGATCTCTACGGTGCCAGAAAATATTAATCTTAGCCATGGCATGAAAACCCGATCCGGCAGGAATAGTTTAAACAATGAGGCAATTATCCCTCCTCGTTAGCTGCGCGTTCCTTACTCATATCTTTAGGCTTGCTGGAGATGGCTTCTTCACGGGTACGGGTGAGCAATTCTCGCAGATCATCAAAGGACTTGATGTACTGAAAGCTCACCCCGGTTTCCCTTTGCAAATCGTTAGCTATTTGCTCTGTCTTGCTGAAAGCCTTCACCCTGAAATGACCATCAGGAGTCAGCAAATACCGAATGGACCAATCGCCAATTACGTCATTTGTGGTGGGGTCATCTGCTCCGCCGCTGGGTATGGCTCCACCACCACTTACACGCAGGCGCCCATCCATGAAGGTATAGGACAGGCGAAGTTGGAACGTGTTGAAGGCATTGGCATCAAGAGAAGAGAGGTCTACATCCACCTCCAGGTTTTCATCCACCTGACTAATGAAATAAGAAAACTGATTGGAAAGGAACTCACTGAGACTACCACCTACATCACTACCACCCACATTGAAGCTGGACTGCCTGTAAAACTTACGGAGAATAAGTAAGCTAAAGACCTGTCGCTTCAATTCCTGTTCGTTATTATTCATGACACTCAATGCCCGCTGTACTTCGGATGTGGGCGAAGACTGAGAATCCTCGAGTCTGATCTCAAAATCGATACGCGGGGAAAGCATTTCACCCTGTAGTTTCAATACTACCAGCACAGGATATTTTTGACTGACCGCACCCGCATCGGTGGTTCCATCAAACTCATCAAAAGAAGCTAACTGTCTGTAACTCGCATTGAGGTTCAGTATGCCCGAATATGGATCTCCGTACCACGAAATAGTGCTTCCGGAAGAAACGGTAAATTCCTTGCTTATGCCAAGCGCCGGAATGGTGAAATTATAAGCGCCCTCAGTAATACTGAGATCACCAAAAAGCTCAAATTCTCCGTTTGTATCCAAAAACATTTTGAGGTTGCCATTTCCCCTTCCTCGGATAATGTCTCCAGTCCTGATATCAAAAATCAACTCAACATACGCATCTGGGGTCACATCAATTTCAAAATCCAACCGAATGCCTGAAATGCTGTTTTTGACGATTTCATCTATATCAAAAGTGCTGGTGGTGTCAGAAAAATCCACAAAGGAGATATAATCCTTTTGAGAGATCTCACTGCTTTCTGACAGGGGTATGAATAGTTTGGTACCTTTCTCCGTGGTGGCCTTGGCCTTAATGATCAGGTCCTCCACAGGCCCTACGACACTGATATCCCCTGTGGCATTGGCTGTACCGTAGTACAGACTATTTTCAGAAGCAGTGGTATTCAGCAGCTGAAAATCCCTCACAGCCATGTTGATATCCACTTCGAGTTCGCGAAACCCACGATGATAGATAGATCCGCTCAAAGTGGCCCTGTCATCATCACGATCCCTGAGCCGGATCCCATTGAAATTAATCGCCTGGTTGTCGAAGGATAAATCCCCGTCAAATGAGTAAGTGGTGCCCAGATAGTCAAATGTAAAACGCCCGTTGGAAACACTGCTTGAGCCGTTGAGTATTGGGTACTTTGTGGATCCGGTGATTGCAATCTCTCCATCCGCGAGCCCGCCAATATCAGAAAACAAGCCCTGTAAGAATGGGTCCAGCAATTGGAGATTGGCCTGATTGAAGCTGGCCTTAACATCGAGCTGCTCCGCCGAGTCTCCGGGAATATACATGCCCCCGATGGTAATGGTGTTAATGGCTTCCCTCTGTACGCCAAAATCCACTTCCAGTCCGCGCCTGGCTGGATTCCATTTGGATCTGCCAGATACATTTCCCACCACAAATTCATTCAATTCGAAGGCATCTACCTTCAGGTCACTATCAAGAATAAAAGGGTTTAGCAAATCTTCCCTGATCAGCTCAACGGTGGCATCCAATACACCCCCGAGACGAACCGGAAGAAGCGCCCCCAGGGCCTGCAAGTCAAAATTTTGAAACGACAAATTCAGGTTAGTGGCGGCACTGTCTGTATAGGTGCCTTTTAAAAGAATGGATTGATCATTTTGATACAACTCCATCCTGTCAATGAACAATTCCTTCTCTGTGAGGGTGATTTTATTATAGGGGTTGAAATACCATCGCTCACCAAAAGCCACCAATTTTGATGGCAGGAAATTGAAGGTAATCCTATCGTCCAGTAGCTTCATTTCCCCATTTATATCTGCCGAACTGTTATTTTGAGGCTGAGCTATACTTGTATTGAAACTAATTTTATTATTAAACCAGACGGCTTCAATGGATAAATTCTTTGTAGGCGGGTTGTCTTTCCAAGCCTGTTTTTGCGAGTTCACAAAAACCGATGCAATGATCCCAGCCGAATCCAGGTCCTTTGACAAGTTTACATCGATGGTATTCTGATTGAAGGAAAACCCATTGAAATACACCGAGTCTATTTCAGAGAAAACAGATAATGTGGCATTCTGCCTTTGGTAATAGGTGCCCTCAAGTACACCCCGAGGGGACAAATAAAAATCCTCTTCGAAGACCAGGTCGGTATATCTGGAGATATCACGGTATCTGACCTGAAAATCAATGGCATAACTATTCATTGCATGCTCTGCCGGCACTTTCTCCTGATCTCTGGAGTAGTCAGGACTGAAATAAGCCTCCAGTTCAGAAGCCATCGTTTCAAAATCCGAGGATATCTGAGAGAAATAAAAATCACCTTCCAACTCAACCTCCAGCTCTGGCAAGGTAAGTTCAATCAGTCGGTGCCGCCCTACTAATGAGGAGCTGAGCTTCACAGAATCGAGTTTCAATGAATCCCCCGACCATCTCAATCCCAGGTTATCTATTCTCACGTTACCCTGCAGACTATCCAGGCTAAGTCCGCTCAGGTCAGCATCCAACTGCCCGTTGATTCTCCATTTGGTCTTAGTAAAGCCCAGCGCAAAAAGATCCAGTGTATCGATCTCTGAGAATATTTTTACCTTTTCCGGCACCTGCTTCAGGTCTACACTCCCCTCGGTAAAGACCCTACAGTTAGGATCAGTAATTTCCAGTTTGCCCTCAAAAAACTGAGAAGAAAATTGGCCATTGGCCGTGATACGCTCATACTCGTACCCGAAGATTTCGGACCTAAACACCTCTGCATCCAAATAGAACTTTGCGTTTTTCTGGGTCAGGCCCTGACCGTCTATCTTTCCTTCCAGGTTCACCCTGCCCACAAGCATCGTATCCCCAATGACTTTGCCCACATTAAAGTGGTCGAGCTTCAGCTTTCCAGAGTAGCTGGCCTCTGCCCATCCCCTGGGGAATTTCAGGTTCAAATCAGAATAGACTTTGCCCTCATTCGTATCAAAAGAGGCATGGGCCACAAAATCGTTAGTAAATCCCAAAAACCGGCCAGAAAAACTAATCTCACCCAAATCTTCCAATTCCTTCAGTGAGGTAGTTGTGAAAACCTGCACATCCTGTGGATAAATCAGGGCTTCTTTCACCCTTGCGTCTATAAAAGTCTCTTCGATCAGGGGTAGCCCCATGAAATCAAAACTTCCCTCCAGGTGTGTTCCTGTTCCAAAATCCAACTGAAGGTTACTCAAAGAAAGCCTCGGAACGGGACCAGAGATTTGTGTGGATATATTTACTTCGAAATCATCTGTAGGCAAGTCAACAAAAAACGCAAGGTCCCGCTTTGAAATGCGCGAGTCCACCAGATTCACATCCAGCGATACACTGTTAGTAAAGTCTGATAAGGCCGAAAAATCTGAATATTTCAGCCCGAAATGATCCTTAATATAGGAATGCTGAGTTTCCAGCACCAAATCACTCAGGTCTATTTCATGGCTATTCAGGGTAAACTTTGTTTGCAACCTTTCCACCGTAAGGCCGGTTGCTGGATTCCTCGCGGCCAGTGATCTGATCTCGGTCTGTATGGTATCCCTCACCACCGTAAAGTCCGCAAACGTAGCTCCAGGTATTTCCAATAAGAAATGTCCATAATCAAACTTCCCCTGAGGCAAGCTGTCATTCAATTGATTGTCATAAGAAAACTGGAATTGGTCAAGCCTGATTTTACCAAGAGACAATTTCGGAGCTGCACGTCTGGACAGCGTGTCCTGCTTTTGAGGGGCTAGTGCCCTCAGGTCGTTAATAAACTCAATGAGGTTGATATTGAGCGTGTCCTGATACTTCTTCATATGCAGTGCCCCATCTCTCAAATAAATCTGATCAAACCACAAATCTCCCTCTACCAGCAGATGATCCAACTGATAATCCACCTGAAGGTTACTGGCCGAAATCATCACATTATCCTGATAATCTTTTACTTCCAGCCCTTTTATTTCCACAAAATCAAACCATTTGATGTTAATGTTTGTAAACTTTGCGGTTTGTCGGGTGTTTACGTTGATTAGCGCCAGCACCTCGTTGGCAATATAATTTTGTAAGAAGGGAGTTTGCAAGAGCAAAATCAAGATGACCAGGAAAATAGCGATGCTAGTGATGCACCAGAAAATCAGCTTTCTGAGCAAAACAACCGCACTTCTAAATGTAATCTTTCCCTTCAAATCCCGTAAAATTCTGTTCTGATGAGTACCATGATATTAGGTATAGAGTCATCTTGCGATGAAACCGCCGCTGCTGTGTGCAAAGATGGAAAAATAATCAATAACATAATTGCAACTCAATCCATCCATGAAAGTTACGGAGGGGTAGTCCCTGAACTGGCCTCACGTGCACACCAAAAGAATCTCATTCCGGTGATTAACGAAGCATTGGTGGCCGCCGATATAAAAATGTCAGATTTAGATGCCATTGCCTACACACAGGGACCAGGACTGCTCGGTGCCCTGCTGGTGGGGAGCTCCTTTGCCAAAAGCGCAGCCATGGCGCTGGATATACCCATCATTCCCATTAACCATATGCAGGCTCATGTACTGGCACACTTCATCGAAGATCCCATCCCTGAGTTTCCCTTCCTATGCCTGACCGTAAGTGGAGGGCACACTCAAATCGTAAGGGTAAACAGCCATCTGGATATGTACATCATAGGCCAAAGTAAAGATGACGCTGTTGGTGAGGCTTTTGATAAATGTGCCAAACTTTTGGGTGTGGGATATCCGGGCGGACCTAAGATAGATCAACTGGCCAAAACAGGAGATTCGAAAAAATTCAATTTTCCACATAGTGATATTCCAGACCTTGATTATTCGTTTTCCGGGATCAAAACAGCCTTCATGTACTTCCTCAGAGATGAGATGAAAAAGAATAACAGATTCATCGACGAAAGTATCAATGATTTGGCCGCCAGCCTGCAAGGCACTCTGATAGACATGCTCTTTGTGAAACTCACAATGGCGGCTAAAAGAGAACAAATAAAAAACATAGCCATTGCCGGAGGTGTTTCTGCTAACAGCGGCTTGAGGAATCGGTTATTGTCAGATGCCGATAAATATGGATGGAAGGTTTTTATTCCAAAATTTGAGTACTGCACTGACAATGCGGCCATGATAGCTACAGCCGGCTATTACCATTTAAAAGCAGGCAAAACAGGCTCGCTGCGGGATAGCCCTCAACCGAGAATGTCATTTTCCTAGCCAATACTTTCCATTACACCTTCAACTTCATTATTTTTAGAATTGACCAGTAAACCATGACAAAAAATACCTCACGTTTTTCAAATAACATTTCGATCAAAAATCGGAAAGCCAGTTTTGAATATGAGTTCATAGACAAATATGAAGCAGGTATTGTATTGAAGGGCACTGAAATCAAGTCCATTCGTGAGGGCAAGGCTAGTGTGCAGGAAGCCTATTGTTACCTCAAAAATGACGAGGTATTTATCAAGAGCATGAACATCTCTCCGTATTCCAACAGCTCATTTGCCAACCACCAGATCACTCGTGACCGCAAACTCCTCCTCAAAAAGAAAGAAGTAGAAAAAATAAAGACCAAAACAGAAGAAAAAGGGTTGACCATTGTGCCAACGAAGATGTACATCAACAGTCGTGGATTTGCCAAAGTGGAAATTGCTGTGGCCAGAGGTAAAAAACTTTTTGATAAAAGAGATAGCATCAAAAAGAAAGATCAGGATAGGGAACTCAAACGGTTAAAAATCTGAAATGAGTACTGTACTGGTATTAAATGCGGATTTCAGTCCCCTCACAGTATGCTCTGTGGAGCGCGCATTTTTGCTGGTCTTCCTCCAAAAAGCTGACACCCTCAGCCACGTGAAAGAAAAATCACTGCGGAGTGTATCTCGTGAGTATCCGTACCCCTCGGTGATTAAGATTCATAAGTATGTGAATGTCCCATATAAAGGGGTCATACTCACCCGTCACAATGTCTTCAAGAGGGATCAGTTTTCCTGCCAATACTGTGGTACCGGCAAGGACCTGACACTTGATCACCTGATCCCTAAATCTAAAGGGGGAAAGTCATCCTGGACCAACCTGGTCACGGCCTGCAAGCACTGCAATGCGCGAAAGGGTGACTACAGACCCGAGGATGTGGGACTGAAGCTCTCCAGCATGCCTGTGAGGCCCTCTTACGTGATGTTCTTAAGATCTACCACCAAGAGCCTGCGGGAGGACTGGATACCCTATCTGGAAAGGAAGGCAATAGCCTGACGATGACTTAGAAAGAATAAATTGTTCAATATTTGTAGGTTCGTACTACGATCACATTAAAACCAATCCCATGAAGTTATTAAAATCTTCTTTACTCATTCCTTTAATTGTCCTATGTATTTCGTGTCAAACTACGGAATCCCGCTCAGAGGAATCCCGCGCAGAGGAGCCTCTCTCAAAGCAGGTATTGGAGAAAAACCTGGAAGACACAAAAGAAGATCTGGAGAAGAAAATAGCTGACCTCCAGGAAGGAGCTGGTGAATTGGCCGAGGATGCGCGGTTTCAAACCTACAAAGCCATTGAAAAGCTCCAGGCTGAACGAATCAAAGTCCGCAGGATGATCAAACGAGTAAAAAACACTTCTGAAAAAGACCTCAAGCGAGTAAGCAAGGAGGCCAAAGAAGTTTATGAGGATGCCGGAAGACAACTGGACGATATCCGTGGTGAATTTACCGACTGGCTGGAGAAACAGAAGCAATAAAAAAAACCTGAAGGATTGCCTTCAGGTTTTCTATGCTTTATCGAGTAGTACTCGTATTAAATCTCAGCTTTCTTGACAGAACTGTATAGCACCTTTCTGGCGTTAGCTTCTCTTAGCTCCTGCTGTACATCAGATACAATCCCCATCTTCACCTCCACATCCACTTTCATAGACATGGTGATCTGGTCGCGTTCCACTTCTGAAAGTTTGTCTTTTTCCTGGCTCACAAACTGAACAATTTCATTTGCATCCACAAAGACATCATTCGTCTGAATCTTTGGCTCATCTCCATACTGAGAAGTATTTTTCGGCTCACCAATGTAGATATAACTCACCAGGGACTTTCTTTCAATCTTAGTCAACTGCGTTGCACGAGGAAGCTGCTGTTTCACCATGATATCAGTCTCTCTCATCACGGTGGTTACCATGAAGAAAAACAAGAGCATGAAAATAATATCAGGTAGAGCGGCAGTAGGTATTTCCTGTTGCGTATTCGAACTCTTCTTAAATTTAGACATGCTTCAAATTATTTATCAGGTTCAGCAATTGATATCGCCCGGGGTATGTTAGATCTTGCCCGATCGTACATATCCTTTTGAATATCGTCATCCTTGTCCAATGCTAACCACTCCTCTACCGAAATCCCTACTCTCTGAGCATAGATTTCATTGTAGGCACCGTTGATTGCATCCAGTACGTTGATATATAGTTCATAGCTCGTACCTCGGGCAGATTTGAAGGACACCACACATTCCGTAGGATCGTCTGATGAATCAAGCCGCTTTCCGAATCTGTTCACCTCAGCCTTCATGGCTGATGGTAAGCTGTTATAAACTATTATCCCTTCTTCCGTCGGGTCGCCAAAGTTCAAAACGAACTCCTTAACCTCTTTCTTCAGATCTTCCATAGTCCCCTTGTATGGCTCATCTTCCACCAATAACTGGTCGCTTGAGTTGGCAAGAATCTTATAGATATTCTTATCGTTTTTCGTCACCTCTGGTGGTGGCTCATTGGGGTCTGGCTTTGGAGGAAGCAAGAGCGTAATCCCTTTGTCATTTGCTATGGTAGTAGTTACCAAAAAGAAAATGAGCAAGAGAAACGCTATGTCCGCCATAGACCCTGAGCTAACCTCAGGTAGTGGTCGTTTTTTACCTCTTGGCATTACTTAATCAATTTTGAGATTTCAGTATAAACAATCCCTGCCAGCGCAATGAAGAAGAATATATACATTGATATGATTCCTCCACCTACTAGCTTCGAAGTGCTTTCAGTGATGTCCGCAGAGCCTGTATCTGAGCCCGCAATAATATATCCGATTAAAAACACCACTAAAAGTGCGCCTAGTCCGATCCCTGACTTTATGAGTGACTGTGGATCACCTATGGACTGAGCCAAAGGAATGATTATTGCAGCCAAAGCACAGAGCACGATTAAAATATAACTGGCGTATAGCCCTACATCTATGATATCCATGTGTCTGTCTAGTTTAAATATTATTTAGAAAGATTATGCTTCACCAATATATCTACAAGAGATATAGAAGCATCTTCCATACTATTTACCAAAGAATCGATTTTAGACACCAGGTAGTTGTAGAAAAGCTGAAGGATTACAGCAACGATCAAACCAGCAACAGTAGTCAAAAGGGCTACTTTAATACCTCCCGCCACAAGTGAAGGAGAAACGTCTCCAGCCTCTGCGATGGCATCAAATGCACCGATCATACCTATTACCGTACCCATGAAACCAAGCATAGGAGCCAGAGAGATGAAAAGGGAAATCCAAACCATTCCTCTTTCTAATTTACCCATCTCCACAGAACCGTAAGCAATGATTGATTTTTCAACCATTTCAATACCTTCTGACATTCTCATCATTCCTTGTACAAAGATCGACGCTACAGGCCCTCTGGTGTTTCTGCAAACTTCTTTGGCAGCCTCTACGCCACCTGAAGACAACGCACTTTCTACACTGGTCAATAATTTTTTAACATTGGTAGTAGCCAGGTTGAGGTGAATGATTCTTTCGATTGCAACAGCCAATCCGAGGATCAAACAAAGCAATACGATCCCCATGAATTCTGGTCCACCATCGATAAATTGTTCTTTCACTACTTGGTGGAAGGTTGCGTCAGCCTCTTCTTCAGGTTCAACAATTTCTTCAACAACAGCCGCCACTGGCTCTTCCTCTACAGGAGCCTCAACGGAATCAGCTTCAGCCGCTATAGTATCCGATGCTACATCGGGGCTATCTTGTGCGAATGCATTCACTGAAGAAAAGGTGAAAACACCTGCTAACATCAAAAGAGTAAATAACTGTTTCATAATCTGTGTGGTCGTCTTCGGTTAAGTTTTTATTTATTTTTCAATCCGTAAATATATCAATTATTCAAGAACTCGCGGAGAGAGAGGGATTCGAACCCTCGATACCCCGTGAAGAGTATACACACTTTCCAGGCGTGCGCCTTCAACCACTCGGCCACCTCTCCTAAATTCACTTGAATTTTTTTATACAGGGCAACAAATAAATCAAGAAAATTAAGCTTATGCAAATTTTAAATGCAATTAGCAGATATTCAATTATCCATTTCGCCATTTAAGGGAATGACCAACTTTTTACGCACTTCATCCAGGTTCTTCTCTGTCCCCAAAAGGAACATTAACTTGGTGATAGCGGCTTCTGTAGTAATGTCACCTCCACTTAAAACCCCTATGTCATTTAAACGCTTACTCGTCTCGTATCGTCCTTGTATCACCTCTCCCCCGCTGCACTGACTTACATTGTAAATAATGATTTCTTTTTTAATCGCTTTTTGCAGCACCTTGATAAACCAGGGGAAGTTCATGGTGTTCCCGGAACCATAGGTTTCGAGTACCACGCCCCTCAGGCCCTTAATATTAAAGATACTTTCCACAGTTGGCTGGTTAATCCCAGGAAAAATCTTCAAAATGGCTACATTTTCATCAAAATCCTTCCTGATCTTCAGTTTGCTCCGTGCATTGTGCGGCCACATGTAGTTCAGCCTGTACTCTATGTCAATGCCAGACTCTGCCAGATACGGGTAGTTCTGAGACTGAAACGCCGCAAACGTACTACTTCGTATCTTTTGCGAGCGATTTCCTTTCAGGAGATAGTAGTTGAAGTAAATACAAACCTCATTGACTATCGGGCCCTTTTCATTTTTGGCAGATGCAATCTCCAGGGCTGTGATGAGGTTCTCCCGGGCATCTGACCGGATGGACCCTATTGGGATTTGTGCTCCGGTCAGAATCACTGGCTTATTCAGCCCCTGCAACATATAGCTTAGCGCTGAAGCACTGTAAGCCATGGTGTCAGTACCGTGCAAAATCACAAAGCCATCATACTGAGCATAATTCTCATAAATGATGTAGGCCATATCCTGCCAGTCCTGCGAATTAATATTGGATGAGTCCCGGGGCTCAGGAAAGGAGATAACGGTAAGCCTGAGTTCCAGCCCCTTCAGCTCTGGAATACGGTCTATTACCCTGCCAAAATTGAATGGAGCAAGGGCACCAGACTCATCATAAGCCATACCAAAAGTACCTCCGGTGTATATAATCAATATGGAATCAACAGGGTCTACAGAGGCAGTAGTCCTTATGTTGACTATTTTATAATTCATTAACGAAATAAGGTTTTGCTGTTTTGGGAGGTAATTTCTCCAATTTCTACGACTTCTCTATCAAGTATCTCCGCGATTTTTTGGGCAACGATTTGGGTATATGCAGGCTCATTTCGCTTGCCCCGGTGAGGTGCCGGAGCGAGATACGGGCTGTCTGTTTCCAGTAAAATATGCTCTAAAGAAACCCCTTGAATCACCGGCTCCATTCCTCCATTCTTGAAAGTGGCCACTCCACCAAGACCCAGCTTGAAATTCAAACCAATCACTTCATTGGCTTGCTCCAGAGAACCTGTAAAACAGTGAAATACGCCAGTTAGCCCCCTTTTGGCATAAGGTTTCACCAGAGCTATGGTCTCATCAATTGATTCTCTGCAATGAATCACTATGGGTAATTGATGCCGGAGGGCCAGCTCACACTGAATGCGAAAAGCCTCCTTTTGCTCCTCAAATAAAGTCTTGTCCCAAAAGAGATCTGTCCCCATTTCACCCACCGCACAAAAGCCTCCCTTAGAGAGAAATTCCTCTACTTCATACAGCTGCTTTTCGAAATCTTTTTTTACCGAACAAGGATGCAAGCCCATCATGGGTATACAAAAACCAGGATACTTCTCTGCCATGTTGAGCATGTCATCAATTGACTCATGGTCGATATTGGGCATATAAATGCGATCAACACCCACCTCCCGGGCCCTGGCAATGACCTCCTCTATGTCGGCTTTGAATTCGTCTGTATATATGTGTGCGTGTGAGTCTATCAGAATCATAAGTTGCTTAGGGTTTTAAAAGAATATCCCAAAGTTGAAAAATGTTCTAACACCCGGGGCAACATTTCTCTGAGATTTTCGAAAGCTTTCTCGCTATCATGAAAAACCAAAATAGAACCTGAATCAGCTTTTTTCATATAACCAACCGATTGTTCCCGATCTAACGCCTGATCAAAATCGCCAGATAAATGAGACCACATGATGATTTGATAACCTGCCTTTTTCAGAGCTTTTAGTTGCCGGAACCTGAGGTTTCCATAAGGTGGCCTGAAAAGAAGCTCACCTGCGGATAAGCCAATCAGATTTTGACAAGCTGTAACCTCTTCCAGGTAGGATGCCGTATCAGAAACCCACCCATCCGGATGACTGTGGGTGTGATTACCAATCATGTGTCCCGCCCTCACCATTCGCTCCATCAGGTGTCCGCTCCTTTCTATGCACGTACCTACACAAAAAAAAGTGGCTCTGGCCTGGTACTTAGCCAACAAGTCGAGCACATAAGGTGTGGCCACGGGGTGCGGCCCGTCATCAAAGGTCAAAAACAGCTCTCTTTTTGTCGTCGGGACCTTCCAGACAGCTCCCGGGTAGCGCCATCGCACCCAAAAGGGATTTTTGAGAAAATAACGCCTCATGGATTTTTGACCAGGCAAGACAGCATGGTGATATCATCCCGATAGGGTACATCTACCCTGAATTCATCCAGGCTTTTGAAAATATCGAGGTGTAGCTTATTAATATCAGCAGGAATCCCCCCTTCCAAAAATTCCCGCAGGCGTTCCTCACCGTACTGCTCATCGGCAGCATTAAAGGTCTCAGTGAGACCATCTGTGTATCCGAAAAAGAAGAAATCAGTCAGGTTTTCAATCCGAACTGTCTTCAAAAAGGGCAATGGATCAAACATTCCGAGGATCGTAGTACCATCATTGAGTTCCTGAACACCCTCTGCAGTCACCAAATAAAGTGGGTTATGTCCGCAGTTCACATATTCGAATGACTTATCATGAAAGTCATAAATACCCAGGAAGAAAGTGATGAAGTTCTCGGCATTGCCACTGTCAGTAATGATGTGATTGAGCTCCGCCACAATCTCCATAGGATCCTGGGTCTTACGCACCAGCGTGCGGAGCGAAGCCTGAAAATTGGACATCAACAAGGCGGCCGGTACCCCTTTGCCGCTCACATCTGCCACACAGACCAAAAAACGATCATTGTCTATGGCCAGATAGTCATAATAATCACCCCCTACGTCCTGATGAGGCAGGTACACAGCCTCTATCTTCAGTCGATGGGTCTTTGGTAATTCCTTTGGGAAGAGAAAGTTCTGAACCTTTTTGGCGATTTCCAGCTCCTTTCTATAAGCCTCTTGCTGGAGTTGCTTTCTGGCGAGCTTCTTATTTTCTATCGCGACTATGATGATATTGGTGAGCGCCTTTAGAAAAGTGGTATTGCTCTTCTTCCCTGATCGCTCATTGCCTCCCACAAAAACAACGGCCAGCAGGCGATCCTTGTGAGTAACCGGAATAGCCAACTCAAATTCCTGAAACTCTTCGTCACAGTCAGCAAGCTCCCTGACCTCACATAAATCCCAGAAAAACTGTGGCAGAAATACCTTAGTCCAATCCGTTTGTGTCCCAAAATGAACCTTACAGTCCCAGTTAACATCCTTTACATAAAGGGCAAGGCGCTGTACCTTCAGATCCGCAAGCAGTGTAAACTTGTAAATCCTAAAAAGATCTTCCTCAGCAAGATTATTATTGATTGCTTGAGTGATCTCCAGAAGCGCATTGAGCTCCAGGTCTTTTATGTCCAGGCCGTTCGGCATTTTTTATGTTATGAATTATGTGCGAGCAATCCACTTTTGGTGGCCAGGAAAAAGTACTCGTCGGCGTGATTGTTCAAATCGATCTGCTCTTCTGGCAGCTCATCATCTATCGTCTTCATGACTTTGATCCACCCCTTCCTATAGATACTGTCCAGCACAGGAATCAATTTGGCCGGAGTCCAGCCAGTAGTCTCCCGAAGTGCTCCGAATGGGGTGACAAAATAAAGCTCATCTAGAACATCAAACTCCTCGTCGGTCATGAATAGTATCTGCCTTTCCATGAATAATGCCCAAAAATAGAGGCTATTCCCAAGAATAGCACGAGGAAAGGATAAATAATCTCTATTACTAACGACACCCAAATGGCATTTCGTATACCAAGAAAAACAACCACTGGCTTGATAAAGATACTAAGAGTAAATGCCCTGAGCATAAAGATCGACAAGAATATGGCAAACGACGTTTCATTCATAAAACTGGCCATCAGCATATAAGCAAATACGAGGTAGTTAAAGAACACTGCTATGGCCATGAGTTTGATGTAATAACTCTTGTGGAATTTCCATTTGCTACTCCATCGCTTTCGCTGATTGATCAATTCGGCCAAAGTGTCTTTCGCAGGGGTGGAAACAATGGCTCTCTTATCTTTGAGGAATACCACTCCCCTGGGGTAAATCTTAAATATTTTTTGCAATAAAAACTCATCGTCCCCGGAGGCAATTTCATGATTCCCCTCATACCCGGAAACTTCTTGAAAAGCAGACTTGCGATACGACAGGTTGGCCCCATTACACATGCCAGGGTTACCGGATTGCAGGCTCGCTGCACCCAGCCCTATCAATCCGGCAAATTCAAAAGACTGAAGCCGGGTAAAAAAATTATGCTGCACCATCCGCACCGGCCCTGTGATCATCTGTATATCCTCAGTGTATTGGTCAGCATAAGCCTGAATCCACCTTGGTCCCACCCTGCAATCTCCATCTGTGGCCAGTATAATCTCATTTTCAGCCAGTTCCAGTGCTTTGGAAATGGCCTGTTTTTTCCCCTTCATCCCATCATCCTTCAAGCGAATCAAACGGTAATTCACTGTCGATTTTTGGAGTGCCTCCGCTGCTATTTCCAAGGTTCCATCTTCAGAGTCATCATCAATGACGATGACCTCATACAAATCCCGGGGATATTCCTGAGACTGCAGGTCAGCAAGTATGGCAGCAATATTTAACGATTCATTGCGTACCGGAATAACAACAGAAAAGGTCAACAATGCCTTACCCGCCTCCCCCGATGCCTCTATTTGGCCCCAGTGGTACCTCACCCACAACAAAAAGCCACAATAAACCAACGAAAGCGCAATGAAAATAATCATTGCGCAATGTTAAGTTTTAATTTAAAAACATAGACTGTGCCGATGAGAGAGGGGATCACTGTATTGATCAGCCAAATGATCAAACAGGGAATCAAAACAATGCTCACATCTGACAAATAGGCCTGAAAAAACACTATTGCACTGGCTTCACGCACCCCGAAATGGCCAAAAACTGAGGGAATAAAAGACCTGAAAAGAAATACCCAACCAATACCGAGCAATACCAGATACCACGACAGCTCAGGCATGAAAAGCCTTAATATGAGATAAAATTGAAACGTAAAGAGGGCATAGCGAACCACGGACAGCACCAACACCCTTAACCAAATTGAGGGTTTGCCATCATTCCTGAGCATTAGCAGCACAACCGCAATCAGCACAACGGGCACAACCAACACCCAATGACCGTACCAACCAAAATAATACAGCACTGAAATTCCTCCAAAAAGCAGCGTGATGGATAGCAGGATGGTTCGGTTAATGAGCAGCGCGCCAGCCGATTTCTTTGGGTTTCGCACATTGAGCAACCTGCCCCCTACATCCCCCAGGGTAAGTGGAATCACCCAGTTGAGTGCAAGACCGGCCAGCACCCTGTGCCATGCTTCCTGAAATGAACTTGCCTCATGGGGAATTGACACCCGCCATTTTTCTGCTTCCAGCGCCCAGTTGAAGGGCATCAGCACCAATACCAGCAGGTATGTGATCACAGCATCGGGTTGATCAAAAGCCTCCGACAAGTTAATATTGAAGATATCAACTCTGGTACCAATAAAATAAATACAAAGCCCTGTGATCATTATCTTCACAGTCCACCCCAGTGATTTTTTATATCTCTCTGTGTAATGGTTAATTTGCATTGATGTCAAAAGATACTTCATTAGAAAAGATCATATTGGGGCTGGATCCCGGCACGAGTGTAATGGGTTACGGACTCATCAAAGTTAAGAAGCAGGACATTAAACTCTTGCAATTTGGTGTAATCCATCTCAGCAAATACGCCAGTCATGAGCTAAAACTCAAAAAAATCTTTGAACGCATCATTGGCATTGTTGATGACTACCACCCAGACGAGGTGGCGCTGGAAGCTCCATTTTTTGGAAAAAACGTCCAATCCATGCTCAAACTGGGCCGTGCTCAGGGTGTGGCCATGGCCGCTGCCCTTTCCAGGGAAATACCCATTACAGAATATGCGCCAAAAAAAGTGAAGCAATCCGTCACCGGGAATGGGAACGCTTCCAAGGAGCAGGTGGCCGCCATGCTGAAAACACTCCTCAAATTCAATGATGCACCCAAACTCCTGGATGCAACTGATGCACTGGCAGTAGCTCTTTGTCACCATTATCAGGGGGGAAAGTCGCAACAATCTTCCAAAAGCTGGAAAGCATTCCTTTCAGAAAATCCGGGCCGGATTAAGTAGCTTATTCCTTGTCACTGAGAGTAGTACCTACAAAGAGGTATTTTGAGATCCCCTATTGAATTTTCGGATTAACTCTCGTATTTTCATAGTGTGCTTGTTTGCGGAGGATCTCATTTGATCACTCCTTCTCCCCCTGAAGAAGGCTCTGTCTGATCAGTGTGAAATCAAATGAGCCACCCAAAAACTCTACCAACCGCCATGAATAACCTCGATCAAGTACTCAAGCAAAGACGGAAATCTACCTACCGAAAGCTCAAATCCAGATTCATTAAAGGCCTCAAAACCGGGGTCTTCCAAAGCAAAACCAGAAAGCAAAAGCGCCACCTGATAGAAAAGATTAAACAGCTGGAGGCTCAGTTGGGCTTAAAATCCAATCCCAGGCTGAAACATTGGGCCATGGCTCTTGCCCTTGGTTTTATCACAGTGACTGCATCCGGCCAGGGTGGCCAAAAGCAAAAAGAAGAAAAATTACACCTCAGAAAAGACGGAAAAGAACAAACAATGCGTCACAGCTTTGGTCCGAAATCCAGGTCTCAAGCCACTGTCAGTCTTTTTGAGCCGCAGGACTTTCTGGGAGATCCTCTCATCGGAGATGGCGTGCGTCATTACGGAGATTTCGATGGAGACGGGGATCAGGACCTTCTCGTGGCATCCTATTACGGGCCTCTTAGCATTTTGCCTAATGATGGCAGTGGCCACTTTGGTACCGCCATCAATGTGGCTCAGGTGATGGATCCCAGTGATCTTTTGGTGGCAGATTTGGATGGGGATGGGGATTTGGACATTTTGATTGGAGATAGTTATAGCATTCCTGATGGAAGCAGCGTGAACACACGTATTTACTTGCTCAAAAACAATGGCGACAACACTTTCACCGAATCCAGCCAGCTTTTCGAGGGGATCCAACTGGATGATGATCTTGAGTTAAAAGACATAGATGGAGATGGGGATTTGGACCTTCTGGCAGGTACTTATCTCTTCGGCTATGGCAGTGCAGTAAGTATTTTATCGAATGATGGAAGCGGGCTTTTCGCAAGCACTGAAGACCTGCTTGGAAGTAGTCGGTTTGTCACCGGGGACTTTGACAATGATGGAGATATAGACATAGCAGTAGAAAATTACTACCTCAAAATATTCACCAACGCAGGGGGTGCCTTCGCCAACGAGACCTACACCATATCAGAGGGTGTACCCTTCTATTTTAATGAGGCCCACGCCGGCGACTTTAACAATGACGAAAGCATAGACATTGTCTTTGACGACTTCACTGGTGTGTCCATGATCTCTCTGGGAGCTACAGAACCTATCCTGGCGAGCACTAATCTGGGCGGGATATACCAGCGCTATTACCTCTCCGATGTGGTGGATATAGACGGTGATGGAGACCTTGACATTTTGATAAAATCTGACTATGAAAACAGAAATGATTACATCTATGACCAAAGTTACCTTCTGCTCACCAACACTTCAGGATCGTTCTCCCAATCCTCTCTGAATAACATCCAACCCAATATAGGAGAAGCAGAAGCGCTGGTTGGCCTGGATGTGGATGGTGACCTGGATATAGATCTGGTGGTGTCTAATTACTTCGATATTGTGGTTTTCGCTAATGATGGAAATCAAAATTTCACCCTCCTGGATGAGGATCTGGTGGAAGTAGTTTATGGTTTCGAATCCGAAATGGTAGACATAGACAACGACGATGACCTGGATATCATCATCTCCGGAACCACCATAATCTTCGAAAACGATGGCACAGGCCACCTTTCCATCAAACAAAACATCGCCAGAGAAAACAACTTCGTGAGCTATGCCATGGCCACTGCCGATTTTGATGGAGACGGAGATGTAGATGTGGTCTTTTCCGATTCATATGCGGATGAACTGGTACTTTGGACCAATAACGGAACTGGCACATTCACCCAAGCCTCTGTCATAGAAACCGCACCCTATTCAGATTTGGAACAGGTCCTTGCCTTGGACATAGACGGGGACGGAGACATTGATTTAGCATCAAGTGGGTACCACAACAATTCCTATCACCTAATCACTTTTGACAATGATGGAACAGGGAATTTCACCCTCAATCAGACCTTAAATGTTTCATACGAGATAGACGATGTGCTCCTGGCTGCCGACCTGGATGGTGATGGTGACCCGGACATTATCTCTGGTGGCAATATGGGAGTGATTGTTTTCACCAATAACGCAGGTACGATCAGTTCACCTACCGTCTACCTGGCAGATGCCGGGGCCTTTGACAATATGGGTCTTGGGGATCTGGATGGTGATGGTGACATAGACATCATTGCCTTGAATGACTATGCTTACAATGGCCAGTTTCATTATATACTTTCCAATAATGGGGACGCCACCTTCCAAAGCGCTGTATTGGACATCAGCAGCAGCAACTACGCAGGCGTATTGATTCAGGATTTTGACCTGGACGGTGACCTTGATCTTTACATTGCTGGTGGTGAAGATTACGAAGACGAAATCTGGACAGGTGATGGTTCCGGAGGTTTTACCCTGTTGGGAACAGTGGGAATACACTCCTATCACCCTGTAGCTGGTGACATTGATAACGATGGAGACATGGATATTTTCGCCCTTGAGTATTACGTGGGCAACCGGTTGATCCTCAATACCACGAATACTCCAACGACCACTAACACCATCACCACCTCTGATTCACTGGCACTGGTCGCCATTTTCGATCAGTTGGACGGTGCCAACTGGCTCAACAAGGGTGGCTGGAAAACCGATAAAGCCAGCGAATGGTTTGGAGTGACGCTTAACATAGACAGCAAGCGGGTAATAGAATTATCCCTGTCATCAAATGAACTTACCGGTGAAATACCCGAAGAACTCGCACTGCTCACAGAACTTACAGTGCTCTCTCTGGAGGGAAACAACCTCACAGGAACTGCATCCCCCCTGGATCAACTGGTGAATGCTGAGTACATTGATGTTTCAGGCAATCAGCTCACAGGTGTGCCGAACCTTTCAGGAATTACCTCTCTCGCTACTTTGAAGCTGGAAAACAATCGCCTGAACTTTGGAAGTATTGTCCCCAATACCATTATTTCCAGCTTTACCTACAGCCCTCAGGCCAACCTGGGAATGGCCTCCACCGATACCATTCCCGGAGGCTCCAGCTATACCCTTGACTGGGGAGACCTGGGCGCTGGTACCCAATACCAGTGGAGTATGAGTGTGTACGTCTTTGATGAACCAATCAATGAAACCCCTACGCCCATTGCCGGAGCGACCTCTCAGACTTATAACATCCCTGGAATGAGTATGGGAGATCAGGGATTTTATGAATTAAATGCAACTCATCCGGATGCTCCGCTTCTTACGCTTACGAGCGAAAGAGTCACCCTGTACGGAGAAGCAGACATCACCGGCACGGTGTCAGCTCAAGCGCAGGTTGATCTTTACAGAGTGTTATCAGGGCCCTATTTTTTAACAGCCACTGCCGCCACCAATGAAGCCGGTGACTACTCCTTTTCCGGATTGATACTGGGTGAATTCATGATGCTGGCCCGCCCGAACCTTACCGTAAGCCCCGGAAGCACACATACTTACTACGGCAACACCAACAACTGGACTACTGCCGATACCATTTTCCTGAATCAAACTTCCTCCAATTTGGACATCACCCTACTGGGGGCTCCATCTCCGCCTCAAATCACAGAGGGTGTGGCTGTGTCGGGCAATGTCACCGTGTCAGGCATAGAGGCTAATCTGGAGAATTTAGCTGTTAATCTGAATAAATCGATCAATTCAATACAGGAGCCATACATCTATGTCTCCACAGATGCTGATGGTCTTTTTGACTTTGGACTACTTGATGCTGGTGCATACCAGCTGGATGTGCAGTACCCGGGAATACTTATGGACGAAACTTCTTCTGCAGAGTTTGAAGTCACAGAAACAGATCAAGGAGCGGTTTGGGAATTATTCGCTACGATGAGCGCTACCGGAATCTCCGTAAGTATTGAAAAATCAGGAGCCACCAATACGATAGTAGAAGCCGACTCCCTGGTACTAGTGGATTTTTACAATAACCTGGATGGCGAAAACTGGACTAATAAAACCAACTGGCTTACAGGTAATGCTGACACCTGGTTTGGAGTGACTATGGACGATACCAAAAGGGTTTCGGGACTTTCCCTTCCTTCCAATGGACTGGCTGGATCCCTCATAGAAAGCCTTGGGAATCTTTTAGGTTTAAAAACATTGGACCTCTCCGCCAATGAACTACAAGGCGACGTTCCTGCAACGCTCAGCGGACTAACCTTACTGGAGAGTGTCAATGTCTCTGGAAACGAGCTCAGAAGCTTTCCTGACCTCTCAGTAACCAGTCTTACCACGCTGAACCTAAGTGATAACCGACTCACCTTTGCAGGTATTGTACCCAATACTTTTGTAGCCAACTTCACGTACAGTCCCCAGAAAAGGTTTGGAGAAACCGTTTACGACACCATTCCTGCCGGAGAAACCAGAGTGGTCAGTATTCAGGACCTTGGCGAAGGCACTGTTTATCAGTGGAATTTTGGGCCACTGATACCAGGACAGCCCTATAACAATGATGTCTCGCCCATCACCGGAGCTACCAATCCAGTGTATGAAATAGAGAATATCAATGCCAGCAAGCAGGGAACCTACCGACTGACCGCCACGCATCCGCAGGCTCCAAGCCTGACCATCAGCAGCAGGAACGTAAACATCATGGCGAAAACGGATCTCTTTGGTACTGTATACGCCGACGATAACAATACCCTCCTCACCGATGGTGATGTGATTATTTATCGATTGAAGGATGGCCCCTTTATCCCTGAGGACACCGCCCAGCTAGATGCATCTGGTAACTTCAGCTTTACGGATCTGGTCCTTGGTGATTTCATCATTCTCACCCAACCCAATAGAGCCATCTTCCCTAGCACCATACAGACGTATTACGAACAAGCCGAAAGCTATGAAGAGGCGACTGTACTGGAAGTCAGAGACCGAATGGAAGGTGTGGATATTCAAATGGTCTTTTACGTGGAGCCAATTGCAGAGATCGGTGCCACACTTTCAGGAGAGCTGCAAAGTGATCTGGACGAAACCGAAATAGGTGATGAAGAGGGCCGGATCAATGCCCGAAGAAAAGTCAAAAAGGCTGGTTGCTCCATGAGGAGGTTTGTAAGGTCAGGAAGAACCGATCAGGACGGGGAATATATATTATACGCCTATGTAGAGTCCGATGATGAAGGACGATTCAACTTCTCGGGTATTGAACGCGGTACTTACAGACTCAATATAGAGTATCCCGGCGTACCAATGGACCCCAGCGCTGAAATAGAGTTCATTATCAGAGATGATGGTAGTAGTCAGAAATTTGAAGTATTTGCACTGATCACCGAAGATGGAATATTCGTGGAGTCCACTGAAATCCTGGGAGCTCCTCAACCCTATTTGCGCAATGTGAAAATTTACCCCAACCCAAGCGACCACCAACTCACTGCAGAATATTTGGTCAACCGATCTGTTGAGCAACTTCGGCTTGAGCTGATTTCCATGTCAGGAGCTACCCTGCTTAGTCAGGAACTGGAGGATGAAATGGGTGCACATCAGCTGAATTTGGATCTGTCTCATTTGGAAACAGGTACTTACTTTTTGATCCTTCTGGACAATACCGGAGACTTCAGGTATCAATTCAAGATCAGTAAGCGATAAAAAAACGCCCCGGGAGATTGAATCTCCCGGGGCGTTTTTTTTATAATCAGGTAGCTGGTTACTAACCAGCACTAAAAGATGCCTTGATTTTCTCAGCCACTTCCATCAAGTTTTCTTTACCTGGAGAAAGTTTTTCCTTCCCAAAGTTCATATCATTCACGGCATTGATCGGGATCAGGTGGACATGCGCATGTGGAACCTCCAAACCTATGACCGTCACGCCTATTCGCTCGCAAGTCACCACAGACTCTATGGCTTTAGCCACTTTTTTAGCAAAAACATGAAGCCCGGCCAGCACCTCGTCATCCAGATCAAATATATAATCCACCTCCTGCTTGGGTATTACCAATGTATGCCCTTCCACCAGTGGATTGATATCCAGAAAAGCCAGAAAATTCTCATCCTCCGCCACGATGTGAGCAGGAAGCTCTTTTGCTACGATCCTGGAGAAAATACTCGGCATTAGATAGAGATATCGATGATTTCAAATTCAATCTCACCAGCGGGTACGTTGATTTTGGCTGTATCCCCTGGCTTTTTACCAAGCAGGCCACTACCTATTGGAGATTTGATGGAAATCTTATTCTGCTTCAGGTCGGCTTCCTCCTCGGCCACCAGCTGATACTTCATCTCCATACCCGTCTTCTTATTCTTAATCTTCACGAAAGACAAAATACCTACTTTGGAGGCATCCAAACTTGACTCATCAATCACACGTGCATTTCCTACAACCGCTTCAAGCTTGGAAATCTTCAATTCCAGTAAGCCCTGAGCGTCCTTAGCAGCATCATACTCGGCATTTTCACTCAAATCTCCCTTATCACGTGCCTCAGCAATCTGCTTAGACATGGCCGCTCTTCCTTTGGTCTTAAGCTCGTTCAACTCATTTTTGAGACGATCCAAACCTTCTTTTGTGTAATAATTTAATGCTGACATACCTTTATTCTTTAACCTACTAAAACAAAAAAGAACGGCCCCAGTAGGACCGCCTTCGTATCGATAGTTTCTTTATTTCTTCTTACTAAAGAGGCAAATATAATTTTTTTGAGGATGATTTACAATTTCAACTTAACTGTGCCAGGTCCCCTGCCTGAAGCTTCCGAATTAATACCTCATTGATTTTACGGTAAGATTCAAACGTCCATCCGGCCACATGAGGCGTCAGAATCACATTGGGATAAGTCGTCAATTCCTTAAAATCTGCCTGTTGATTCTCAGTTAGTTTATCCAGTTTTTCATTTTCCAAAACATCCAGACCTGCACCTAGCAACCCCCCCCTTTTCAGCAGGTCATTCACTGCGGACAACTTCACCACTTCACCCCTGCTCGTATTCAACAAAAATTTCAGGTTTTTGAAACGAGAAAAATATTTCTCATCAAAAAGAAACCTGGTCTCAGAAGTAAGTGGCACATGGATACTCAAAATCTCTACTTCATCAAAAAACTCCTGCAGGCTCACCTCTTCCAGGTAATCATTGGAAAACCCGGTTTTATACTTATCATAAGCCACTACTCTGCACGAAAAGCCCATCAACCGCTGGGCAAAAGCCGCACCCATGTAGCCACAGCCGTAAACTCCCACTGTTCGCCCCATCAGCTCCCATCCGCGATTGGCTTCCCTGTTCCATACTCCACTTTTCACCTCATCAGTGGCAGTATTGAGTTTATTAAAGATGGTGAGCAGCATCCCGACGGTGTGCTCCGCCAGGGCATCTCTGTTGCCCTCAGGGGCATTTATCAATTTGATCCCTTTTGATGAGACATAAGTGTAATCTACCTTATCCAGTCCTGCCCCGGCTCGCGCCACAAACTTCAAATTCACCGCCCGGTCAATCAATTCACGGTCCACGCTCATCTTGCTGCGAATCACCAGACCGTGGTACTCATGGATAATCTCATGCACTTCCTCAGGCCGGATAAGGGGCCGATAGTCCGGGATAAACCCGGCCTCTTCAAACAGCGATGTAATACTCTCGTGCATGTCATCCACGATGAGCACCTTTAAACCTTCTTCATTCATAAATTATAGAGCAAATGGGCGACAGAAAAATAAACGGCTAATCCAAGCAAATCGTTCGCTGTGGTGATGAAAGGGCCGGATGCAAGGGCCGGGTTAATGCCAAACTTATCCAACACCAGCGGAGTAATGGTGCCCATGAAAGAAGCCAGCAGCACCACACTAAATAAAGCGATGGAAACTGTGGCCGCCAAAGGTTCATTTCTATTCACCATCATGACCACCCCAAACACCATCAGCGCGAGAATCACCCCATTGACCACCGCCACAAAAAGTACTTTCATCAATCGCTGCACGATTCCTCCAGCAAATACGTTAGGGTTGGCCAGACTTTGTACGACTATTGAAGAGGACTGTATACCCACATTACCACCTGTAGCGGTAATAAGCGGTATAAAAAATGCAAGAGCCGGGATGAGCACAATATCGCCGCGGAAAAGCCCCATAAACTGAGCCCCTAACAATCCTCCCACCATGCCAACAATAAGCCACGGCAACCGGGCCTTGGAAAGCATCCATACAGTATCATCTTCTTCCACATCCGCACTGATACCAGCCATCATCTGGCGCTCTTCCTCGGCCATCTCTGTGATCACATCCACAATGTCATCAATGGTAATTCTACCTACCAGCTTTCCACGTGCATTTACCACCGGAGCCGCTTCCAGATCGTATTTTCTCATGATGATGGCCACCTCTTCCTCGTCCATATAAGTCTCCACAGAAACCACATTATCATCGTAAATATCAGCGATTTTAGCAGTGTCTTCTGCCAGAATGATACGCTTAAGTGACACCTTCCCCACCAGCTTACCCAGGTCATCCACCACATATACAGAGTAAATCTTCTGGACATTCTCTGCCTGCTTTCGAATCTCCTCTATGCACTGCTTGATCGTCCAGTTGATATTGGCCTTGATCAGCTCCTTGGCCATCAATCCTCCAGCTACATCCTCATCATACCTGAGCAGATCCAGAATGTAACTGGCCTTTTCTTCATTGTCTATAAAACGGATGACCTCTTCCCGCTTCTTGAGGGACATCTGGTAAAGAATATCCGCTCCATCATCAGAGTCAAGGTATTCAATATATTTAGCCAGTTCTTCAGGCGTGAACTCCGCAATAAAGTCAACCCTTACATCCTCCTCCAGATCGTTCAGAATGGCTGCATCCACCTCTCTGGGCAGCAGGCTAAAGACATAGTGGCACTCTTCCGAGTCAAACTCATAGAGCAGCGCGGTAATATCGGCCGGATTGACTCCTTCAAGCGACTGCCTGATGAAAGCCTCATCTTTCTCATCCAGTGCCTGCTGGAAGCGCTCCAAAAACTCTTTGCTCAGCGCAAATTCCATGATGGTTTCGGTGGTCATGCGGAAATGTATTTTGTCAACTGTATAAACTCACTCACCGATAATTGTTCAGCTCGCTGTCCAAAAACTTCGGTATCAGTAGCAAAATCCAAATTTAAGTCTTTTAGGGCGTTGCGCAACGTCTTCCTTCTTTTTCCAAATCCCGCTTTCACCACCCGTTTGAATAAGGCTTCGTCGCACTCCAGCCGGGTAGTTGCGTTTCTGGAGAGCCTGATCACTGCAGACTGCACCTTGGGCGGAGGATTAAATACCTGAGGAGGTACTGTGAAGAGGTATTCAATGTCATAAAAAGCCTGAAGCAACACGCTCAGTATTCCGTAGGTCTTATTGCCTTCTTTCGAAACGATGCGGTCCGCTACTTCCTTTTGAATCATGCAAACTACTTCGTTCACCTGGTCTCTATGGTCCCATATTTTAAAAAAGAGCTGTGAGGATATATTATATGGGAAGTTGCCAATGACTCCTATTGGTCCATTCAAATCTTTCAGATTATACTTCAGAAAATCCTGATACAAAAATTTAGAAGCGTGTTCAGGGAAATGATCCTTCAAATACGCCACCGATTCAGTATCCACATCAAACGCCATGAAATTGGGGAACTCATCCAGTAAATACTTGGTCAACACACCAGTCCCTGGCCCCACTTCTATCAAAGTTGACATCTTACCAAGGTCCAGTCCGTTCACAATTTTCCTGGCGATGTTTTCATCTTTCAGAAAGTGCTGACCTAAATGCTTTTTGGGAGTTACCTGTTTCAAAGGGTCTGATTATTTTAAAATGAATTAACTTTTCGGCGCTGTAAATTTGACAAAATATGAGTGATACTTCTCAAAACAGAGAGAATAAACCAATAATAGGTATTTCTATTGGAGATTTTAATGGTATAGGGCCAGAGGTGGTCATCAAAGCCCTCAATGACAACAGGATGCTGAGACATCTGACTCCTGTGATCTATGCCGATGGACGGGTCATTTCTTTTTACAGAAAACAGCTGGACCTCCAAAATTTCACTTACAATCAAACCAAAAGTGTCGAAAACATTCACCAGCGGAAGGTAAACGTTTTGAACCTGAACGAACAGGAAATTGAAATCACACCTGGTGAGGCTCAGAAGTCCGGGGGAGATTATGCCATTGCCTCCCTCCGAAGAGCACTCCAAGACCTAAAAGCCGGAAGACTAGATGCTCTGGCTACTGCCCCCTTGAGCAAGGAGATGGTGCAATCTGACGATTTCAAATTTCCGGGACATACAGAATTCCTCACGCAAGAGGACGGAGCCACAGATAGTCTCATGTTTTTAGTGGCAGAAGGCCTGAGGGTGGGTGTGGTTACCGGCCACATTCCATTGAAAGATGTGGCCCAGGCGGTCACCCAGGAGCGCATCGACACCAAACTGAATTTGATGATTAAGTCTTTGAAGAAAGATTTCGGGATTAAGAAACCCAGGATTGCCGTACTTGGGCTCAACCCTCACGCGGGTGAAAATGGCCTTCTGGGTGAGGAAGAAGAAAAAATCATTAGCCCAACCATCAAATCCTTCAAAGACAAGGGTCATCTCGTATTTGGCCCCTACCCTGCCGATGGCTTCTTTGGCACCAATCAATTCAGAAGTTTTGACGGGATATTGGCCATGTATCACGATCAGGGATTGATCCCTTTCAAAAACATGGCCTTCGATACCGGAGTGAATTTCACCGCGGGGCTTTCCTTCATCAGGACATCCCCTGACCATGGCACGGGCTTCCCCATAGCTGGCAAAGGTGAGGCCAGTGAGACCTCTATGAGAAACGCTATCTACATGGCTGCAGATATATTCAAAAACCGAACGGAGCATCAATAGACAATCACCCACGAAATTTGTTTTTTTATATGTGGTTTATTCCTAAATTTGCGGTTCTTTAAGCGGACAGAAGGAAAGCGCATGAAAGGGCTCAGGGAATTTCAGATAGATATTTTCAATTTAGGCTACAAGCTCCACGAGTTTGAGTTTCAGATTGATAACCGTCTTTTGAGGATGTATGAGCACAGTTTGGTGGAAAAAGGCAGTGGCGTTTGTAAGCTGAGCCTGGAGAAATCCGAGACCATGATGAATCTTCATTTTCATATTGATGTGAAAGTGGAGCTCATCTGCGACCGCAGCCTGGATAGTTTTGACTATCCGATTAAGCTTGAAGAATCCCTCATCATCAAATTTGGTGAGGACAATTACTCACTCAGCGATGATGTGATTGTGATCAAAGATGACACGGCCACCATTGATGTAAGTGAGTTTATTTATGAATTTATCACCCTGGCTGTGCCACTGAAGAAACTTCATCCACGTTATGAGGAGACCGAAGATGACGAGCCAGATTTGATATATACTTCCGAAGATGAAGATACGGACCAACAAAACGGTGAAGTGGATCCACGATGGGAAGCATTGAAAAAACTAAAAGGAAAAAAATAGAAAAATAAAATGGCACACCCTAAGAGAAAAATTTCCAGAACCAGAAGGGACAAGAGAAGAACGCATGTGAAAGCTACTCCTAAGAGCTACGTAATATGCCAAACCACTGGTGAACCACACCTCCCGCACAGAGCATTCTGGCATGAGGGTAAGCTTTACTACAAAGGTAAAGTGGTTATGGAAAAAGAAGTTCTGGCTTAATCTAGCCAAACAAACAATATAGCATGACAAAAATCCGCGCGGCAATTACCGGGGTTCATGGGTACGTTCCAGACTATGTACTTACCAACCATGAGTTGGAAACCATGGTCGACACCAACGACGAATGGATCAGGAGCAGAACGGGCATCGAAGAACGTAGAATTCTCAAAGGCGAAGGTCAGGGAACCTCTGTAATCGGTGCTGAAGCAGTTAAGGGCCTTTTGGCCAAGACAAATACAAAAGCAGAAGAAGTCGACTTGATTATTTGTGCCACTGTGACTCCTGATATGCCTTTCCCGGCAACAGCCAATATAATAGCGGATATGGTAGGCGCTAAAAATGCTTTTGGCTATGACCTTAGCGCCGCATGTTCAGGATTTCTCTACGCACTTGCCACAGGGGCACAGTTTATACAGTCCGGAACTTACAAAAAGGTGGTGATCATTGGGGCCGACAAGATGTCGTCTATTATAGATTACACCGACCGGGCTACCTGTATCATTTTTGGTGATGGTGGTGGAGCCGTGATGCTGGAGCCAACTGAAGAAGACCTGGGTGTGATGGATTCCATTTTAAAGTCTGATGGCTCCGGAGCTCCGTACCTACACATGAAAGCGGGCGGAAGTCGTAAGCCTGCTACGGTAGAAACAGTGGCACAACGTGAGCACTTTGCATTTCAGGAGGGCTCTACGGTTTTCAAATTTGCCGTCACCAATATGGCAGATGTGGCAGCAGAGGTCATGGAAAAAAATAACCTCACCAGCAATGATATTAGCTGGCTGGTACCCCATCAGGCGAATAAGCGAATTATTGACGCTACGGCCCGTAGAATGGGCGTGGGTGATGACAAAGTGATGCTGAACATTCAGCGCTACGGCAACACCACGGCCGGCACCCTACCATTGTGCCTTTGGGATTATGAGCCTCAGCTCAAAAAAGGAGACAATATTATTCTTGCGGCTTTCGGTGGTGGATTTACCTGGGGAGCAACCTGGCTTAAATGGGCCTACGATCCAAAATAATTTTACAAAAAACTTACCATGGCAACAACTGCAGATTTTCGTAATGGTCTTGTTATAGAGTTTAACCACGACCTTTTTACCATCATTGAATTTCAGCATGTAAAACCCGGGAAAGGTCCCGCTTTTGTGCGAACCAAGCTAAAAAGCCTTTCAACCGGCCGTGTGATCGATAACACTTTCACTTCAGGACACAAGGTGACTACCGCCCGTGTGGAAAGAAGAGCATACCAGTTCTTATACAAAGATGACATGGGCTTCCACTTCATGGATAGTACCAGCTTTGAGCAGATTCCCATTTCTGAATCATTGATCAACGCGCCTGCACTCCTGAAAGACGGACAGGAAGTGGATGTGCTTTTCCATGCTGAGGAAGAAAGAGTACTGGGTGTAGAGTTGCCACAACATGTGATTCTCAAAGTCGTGTATACCGAGCCCGGACTAAAAGGGGATACCGCTACCAACACCACCAAACCTGCCGAATTGGAGACAGGAGCTACCATTCAGGTGCCTTTGTTTGTGGATCAGGATGAAGTCATCAAGGTCAATACACAAACAAATTCCTACGTGGAACGAGTAAAATAAAATAATTACCTTTATTTACCACCAGAGTAGAATAGATCTAAAGAGTGCTTATTTGTGCCCATTTTGATAGACAACCAAAAATGCTAAATAATGAAAGCAAAAGAAATTCGTGATTTAATAGATTTTATTTCAGGCTCCGGCCTTGAAGAGGTAAACATAGAAACAGAGGAATTCAAGATCAATGTGAAGAGATCTTCTCCTCAGGTCACCGTAGCTGCAGCCCCAGCCGCTCCTGCACCACCGGCTGCAGCACATGCCCCGGCACCTGCCGCCAGTGAAGCGCCTAAGCCTGCTGCACCCGCTCCGGCACCTGCCACGGATGCACACCTCATCACCATCAAATCTCCAATGATCGGCACCTTTTACAGATCAGCCAATCCTGAATCACCCGCTTTTGTGAATGTGGGTGACTCTGTCAAGCAAGGAGATCCGGTATGTATCATTGAAGCGATGAAGCTTTTCAATGAAATAGAATCCGAAATATCTGGCAAAGTCGTGAAGGTGCTTGTGGAAGATGCTCAGCCAGTGGAGTACGATCAGCCTTTATTCCTTGTAGATCCCTCTTAATCCAAAAATTAAAAAATCGTGTTTGATAAGATTCTCATAGCTAATCGCGGAGAGATCGCTCTTCGTATTATACGTACTTGTAAAGAGATGGGCATCAAAACTGTGGCCGTCTATTCTACTGCAGATGCCGACAGTCTACATGTGAGATTTGCAGATGAAGCAGTCTGTATTGGCCCTCCGGCCAGTAAAGATTCTTATTTGAAAATACCACAAATTATCTCAGCGGCGGAGATCACGAATGCAGATGCGATACATCCTGGTTATGGTTTCCTGGCTGAGAATGCTGAGTTCTCAAAAGTTTGTGAAGAGTATGGCATCAAATTCATAGGTGCGTCTGCAGACATGATTAATGCCATGGGTGACAAGGCCACGGCCAAAGCTACGATGAAAGCTGCCGGTGTACCTACCATTCCCGGATCTGAAGGATTGCTGGAGTCCATTGAGCAGGGCATGAAACTAGCTGAAGAAGCTGGCTACCCAGTCATGCTCAAAGCCACCGCCGGTGGAGGGGGTAAAGGCATGCGCTACGTCAAGGACAAAAGTGGCTTCAAAAAAGCGTGGGATGATGCCCGACAGGAAGCTGGTGCATCTTTTGGAAATGCTGGCCTGTATCTGGAAAAATTCGTAGAAGAGCCCAGACACATCGAAATACAAATAGTAGGTGACAGCCGAGGAAGAGCCTGCCACCTGTCTGAAAGAGATTGCTCTATTCAAAGGAGACATCAAAAGCTTGTGGAAGAGACACCCTCCCCTATTGTAACGCAGGAACTTCGTGAGAAAATGGGCCAGGCTGCCATCAAAGGTGCTGAAGCCATTGGATATGAAGGAGCCGGTACCGTGGAATTCCTGGTGGACAAGCATGGTGACTTTTTCTTCATGGAGATGAATACCCGAATCCAGGTAGAGCATCCTATCACAGAAGAAGTTACTGACTTTGACCTCATTAAAGAACAAATCAAAGTGGCCGCTGGAGTTGAAGTTTCAGGTAGAAACTACTATCCTCAGTTGCACTCTATAGAATGCCGCATCAATGCGGAGGATCCGGCCAATGGCTTCAGGCCTAGCCCGGGAAAGATCACCAATTTGCATTTCCCTGGTGGTCATGGTGTGCGCGTAGACAGCCATGTATATGCAGGATATGTAATTCCTCCATTTTATGACTCGATGATAGGCAAGCTGATTGTCTCCGGACAGACCAGAGAAGAGGCCATCGTTCGTATGAAGAGAGCCCTTCAGGAAATGGTCATTGAGGGAGTGAAAACCACCATACCTTTCCACATCAGATTGATGGATGACCCTACGTTCAAGTCCGGGAAATTTACCACCAAATTCCTGGAAGACTTTGACTTTTCCGGTCTGTAATACAGACCGGAAGTCCTTTACCGCGGGTGAATGTGGTAATGGATTGGACGTTAGAGCGCTTTATAACAGCCACTTTCATCTGAAAAATATCCAAGATAAGCTTGCAATAATGCCTTACAAAGGTTCCAAAGACCATAGGTTTTATACTATCTTTGATATAAGCCGTTAACTGGGCAAACAAACATACTTTGTCAGCTACTCATCCAAACAATCGCCTCACAGAAGAACAGAAGGAACTTATTTCGGAGCTTATAGGCAACGCGATCAAGAAAGCGGTACAGTCTATGGAGCAAATGCTCAAAATAAGGGTCAATGCCAGTCATATCACCTATGGAGTAGGCCCGCTCACTCCTATCCCCGAGCTAGACCTGTTAGGTAGATTCAAAGCTCATCTGGTCAAGCTGGTCTTTAGTGGGGATATTCGTGGGGCTTTCTATTTTGTCATTCTGGATCATGAAGTAGACCTGATCAACACTGTCTGCCTGCCACCAGAGTTCAAATCAGACAAACGTACTGAAACCAAGCTCATGAAGCATGGATTCATGTCTGAAATTGAAAATGTAATAGCCGCACTGTCCATGAAGGAAATATCTGAGTATCTGGGGGTACAATTGGAGCTCAGAGTACCTCAGATTCAAATTATGTCTGGAAATCTGATCAATGAGTTTTTTGAAAAAGAAAATAAGGTCCACAAAACAGCCTTCCATGTCAAATCCGTTTTGGAGGGAGTTGCTGTTAATGTTGCGCCCTTTTTTATCTGGATACTGGACGACAACTTTTTGCGCATATTAAAGCTGAATACTTCTGAGACCTGAGCCATCCGGAGCTGGCTCAAAGTTCGTTACAGTGCAAATCCCATAATCAAAACATCATCAGGCTGATCGTTAGAGCCTTTCCATTCATCAATGAAGGTGGTAAGCAAAGTCTTCTGATCCAAAATTGGCTTATGAGCATGCTCCAATATGACATCTGCCACCATTTTCTTGCCCAGCTTCTTGTTCTTATCGCCGCCCATCAGGTCACGAAAGCCATCGCTGGATAGGTAAAGGTTGGACTTCACTCCTTCTTCCAGAACAATGGTACTTGTCTGATAGGTATGCTGCATTTCGAACATTTCACCGATCTGCATTCTATCAGCCTTGATGATCTCCATCTGACCATTCTTCACATGCATCAAATCCACTTTGGCCCCTGCAAATTCTACATGTCTGATGGCCAGGTTAATCTTAAGAAGACCTATATCAGCACCAGTACCTACCTGGAGTTTCTCTCTGTCGCTAAACTTGGTAGCAATTTTATGATGAAGGTATCTAAGAATAGTTCCGGGATCACGGGTCTCGTAAGACTCCATCACCCGCTGAAGTGACTGCTTGTACACACGCGTCATCATGCTGGCCAGGTGACCATGCCCCATGCAGTCAAAAAGGGCAATAAAAAGATCCTCGCCATCTTTGAAGATCCAGAAACCATCCCCCCCTACCTTGCCACTCATGGGGAGGTTGATAATGAAAGCATCCAGAAAACTCGCCACGACTTCCTCGGGAAACAAAGAAAAATAGTTTTTCTTTGTTACATCCTCTAAAGACGAAACCCCAAGGTTATAATACGTGCGTTCCTGATCAAGCATGCTGAAATTTTACTGCAAACCAATAACCACGAATGCTTCGTGGTTGTTCCAAACTATCGGAATTACGTAGATGGACACATCCTCGGGTATTTTCAACTTAGAAGGCATCCCCTGAAACACCACAGGCACTGAAATCATGAAGTTGGCACCCAGGTTGGCACGAACGTTTCCCGCCACTACGTTGGAGATTTCGCCAGCCATATCCAGAATATCCTCTTCTGAGGGGTCATCTATCCCAATGAAAATCTTAATCAGATCCTCATACATAATTCGGTTAGCTGAAATATAAACAAATCCCTTCCTATTTCCAGATATCCCAATCATTCCGGTATAGTCTTTTAACATCAGACCTTCGGATTGCTTAATATAAGGGACGTTCAGTTCGGAATCAATTTCAGTCAGGTGCCTGAAGTAATTGTTAACTGAGTTAATAAACAGACTACAGGTGGCATCAAACTCCGCTTTGCTTGTTTTCATTTCTCTTTAGTAATCGGTCAAAAGCTTTTGCGAGATCATCAGCATTCACAGGCTTATAAAGAAAACCACGTGCGCCTTTATCCAATGCTCTCAGTCCGGTTAATTTATCCGATAGGGCTGTGATGATCATGACCTTGCATTTTGGGTGCATTAACATGATTTCATCAAGACAAGCCAAACCGTCCATTCCCGGCATGGTAATATCCAGCGTTACCACGTCTGGTTTTTCTTCCTTAACAATCTTCACAGCACTTGCCCCATCAGGAGCCATACCTATGATCTCTATATCGTAATCTTTCAGATTTTTCTCAATTATGCGGCGCATAATTGATGAATCATCAACTATCAGTAGTCTCATGCTCTTTTGATTGGTCTTCTACAATACCACTGATTGGTAAATTTATGATTAGTTTGAAATACTTACCTTCCTCAAAACTGGTGGTAAATGTACCATTCATCTCCTCTATCAGTGTCTTCACTAAATTCATTCCTCTTCCACGACCTGCGTTTTCGTCCACCTCTGTGGCAGTAGAAAATCCTTTCTCATATATGAGATTGATCACCTGATCATGTGTAAGTTTCTCCGCCTCAAATTCAGTAAGAATGCCACTTTGAACCGCCCTTTGCTTCACTCTGATCACATCCAGTCCACGGCCATCATCCATGTAGCAGATCTCAAACCGCTGATCCTTTGGCTGGTCCAGCTCAATCGAAATGGTACCTCTGATCAGTTTTCCAAGTGATGTTCGGGTTTCGCGATCTTCTATACCATGTTTGACAGAATTTCTAATCAGCTGAATCATGATGTCTCTAAAGGCATCAATGTGTTCATTTGGAAGTACCAGATTGCTTTCATTTTTAAAGAAAAAGTCCACCGGTTTGTCCATTTTATCAGACAGTAACTTAACTGACCGCTCCAGGTTATCAATGAGCATGATATTGGAAACCACATGCCCACCAGATGGGTACTTGCGGTAAATATCTGCCACCTTTCGGAGCATAGAACTCATTTCATCGATCATCTTATCGGCATCATCGATCTCATAAAGGATGGTGAGGAAATCCTTACCAGTCACTTCCTTGAGCTTCAGTCCCTCAATTGCTTCCTCTACCTCATGAAACTTTTCACTCATGATATCGAGCCCTATAACCACGGCATTTCCCTTGAGGTTATGGATCGTTTCAAAGGTGAAATCAAGTAATGCCTTCAAATCCCGGTCCTTGTTGGCCTCATAGCGCTCGGAGATTCCCTTGAGTGTGCGCTTGGCATTATACAGGAAGCCTCTGATCAGTGATGGGTCTATTTTCAGGATGCTCAGTACCTGCTCGGTCTCTTGTTTCTTTTTCTTCTCAGCATCTTCCAGGTGCTTCTGGAGCAGTACTGATTCAGTTTCGTCGGAGACAGTCACCATGATATTGGCGATTCGGTCTCTTCTCCAGATTCTGGTGAAATTCACCCGAATGTATTTGGTCGTCACAATACCGTCCGTCTCGCTGTATATTTTAACCTGCTCGATGGGATTGAGCTGATTGACCACATCCTCGTCCATGTCCTCGTTGAACAGGTGACGCATAAACATCTCCAGCGCCTCCAGATCCCGCGGAATAATCAATGGCCTCATGAAATTGGCAAAGTTTTCTCCTGAAATTTTAGAAAGGCCAAAGATCTTCTCCATGGATTTGGAGTAGAGCTTGCTCATCTTGAAGTTTCTATCCAAAAGGAAAATCCCCTGATGGATATTCTGAAACACAACAAGGGATACGCGATAGATATTGTTATACAGGAACTTGGCCTTGTCGCGCTCTTTTCGCAGAATGTTGTGGGACTTCACAATCTCGTCCACCATGACATTGAAGGTTTTGGCGTACTGCCCGATTTCATCCTTGGTAGCGATGAACACTTTCTTGGACAGATCTCCTTTGGAAATCCTTACCGTGAAGCGCTCCAGTATTTTCACATTGGCCAGCAGGTTGGTGACGATAATAGACATCAACCACATGGCTAGTATCCCTATGATAATATCGAGTACGATGAACGTCCAAAATTTCTGAAATGCTGTGCGGGCGAGGTGCTCTGTGCGCCCAAGCAGCCTCTGAGAGATGCTATCTTCTACTTTTTTGAGGGCATTGATTTTGCTGGTAGTCATTTCGTACCAGTAACCAGGATCCTGATTGAAATTGTCCCTAAGATGCAAAACAGACCTGAGTCGATCTACTTCGTTCACATCGTGCCCGGTGACCAGATTATTATACACACCTCTTGACGCCTCATCTGCAATGATCAGAAACGCGTCTGTATAAGCTTCCTGCTCGGCAACCAATGCAGTGAATGAGCTGTAGGTCTCATCATCAATCTCACTAATGGAGAAAGCGTGGGTACCTATGGCCCGCTCTATACTGGCCCGCTCTTTGGCCTTCAAAAAGTAAATCAGGGCATGCACCTGCTGTGCTATATCCTTATCCCGTGTTTCATTGATCAGTTGATCCACCGTATTCAAGGCTACCTCATCGATATCCGAGAAATATTCAAGAATCTGAATGGGTTCCAATACCTGGCGGTCTACTTTCTGCCGGATACTGGTGATGGTAGAAAAATTCGAATTCAGGAGCTCTACATCATTGGCATGGATGGAAAAAATCCCTTTAAGATCCAACCGCTCCAACTCCTCATAGAAGCGCTCCAGGGTACTGTCTGTCACATGCCTCTGGTGTAGGAGAGCCTGTGAAAAGTCCTGGCCATCGTTGGTCAAATAACCAACCGAAATGCTTCGCTCCTTCTGCAGTTCATGTACGGCATGGTTGATTTCCACGCCCAGCAATATGGTTTTGTTCAGCCTCTGCGAATCGTCATAGTCCAGATAGTTGTGCTTGATCTGGATATAATCAAAGCAAATGATGATGACGATAAGAGGGACCAAAACCACTGCAAACTTGGTCCTGATTGGAAGATCATAAAGTATTCTCATACTTTTTACATTATTCTGTTAACCACTGCAATCAGCTCTTCTGACGTAAATGGTTTAACAATATAGTCAGCCGCTCCCAATTCTTTACCTTTGTTTACAACTGTTTGCTGACCAACAGCACTGATCATTATCACTTTTGATTCCAATCCCTCATCCCGGAGGACTTTCAATATCTCAAAGCCCATCATATCAGGGAGGATGTTATCCAGGGTAATCAGGTCCGGCTGCTGCTCCAGGGCTATGTCTATAGCTCCTTCTCCATCTTTTGCTTCGCCCACAATCTCCATTCCGGCCTCTTCCAACGCTGTGCGGATCAATGACCGCATATAAATTGAATCGTCTACTATTAGTACTCTCTTACTCATGATATTTTACCCTGTTTATCAAACTAAATCTCTGATTTTATCCACAAACTCCTCCTGAAAAATCCAAACGAAATCAGGTGCAATGTCTAATTCAACGCCGTGGAAAATAGCCTTGAAACGAATAATAGCATCAAACTCGCCTGCTTCCTTTTCCAAATAGCTATTGACCTCAGTAGATTTCACAACATTCAGCGAAGGTACATGACCGTATATTTCCAAGCCCAAAAAATTTGAAAATTCTGTGATCACCGCAGCCGCCATCATATTATCGATTTCGGTGAGAAAACCAATTTTCATCATCCTGCTTTCAGGGGTATCACTATCGATCAGTTTGGCAGGCAGGCAGGCTTTAAAGACCTTGGCCACCTCATCTTCTCTGAAAATAAGGTGACTGGTACCTTTGAGCTCACCAATCAACTTGGTTTTGATCACATGCACGCTTTGGCCATCCAAATCTTCAAATTTGGGAAGGGGAACATCTACACTACTGCTGTAGTCGATCTTCTCTATGGAAATGGGGCTCTGCAAAATCTGCTCCATCGATTTTTTGGCCATCGATAGTCCATCAAAGACCAGCTTTGAGGCTATTTCCAGTTCGTTTTCGTTCAGTTTATCCAACATCAAAAATTAAAATTATCTATAGCAATCTGTTTAATTTATTCCTATTGGTCAAAGTCTCTTTGACCGAACGGCTTAATTAGTCGTTGAATCAGTTGATTGATGCAGTAATCTTCTCAATCGCCAACAATCTAACCCATCCGTACCTATTTTAATCCTATGCGGTCAAAGATTTTCTCACCTCCTCCAATAATTCCTTCGGATCAAACGGTTTGGTAATATAAGCTTTAATACCAAGATCCAGGCCCTCCTGAATCGCAGATTGTTGTCCCACCGCACTCACCATAATAACGGTACGTGAAATGCCCTGCTCCTTGAGCGCCCGTAAGATCTCCAATCCGGTCATATCCGGCAATATGTTATCCAGGGTTATCAAATCCGGATCCAACTCTACTATTTTATCCAGGGCCTCAACCCCGTCTTTTGCCTCTCCAATCACCTGATAGCCAGCGCTCACTAAAATTCCCTTAATGGTAGATCTGGAGTATCCAGAATCGTCAACTATGAGTATGGTCTTGCTCATCTTTTCTCAAATTTTGGTTTTTGTATACTCCCTTTCACTTCTTTTTTCCGATAGACTCTGGTGCGAATGTCCTCTACCTGAAACAATAATTTTCCCGAATCCGGCATTATGTCATAGTATCCGATGATCAGGTAGCCATTGGGCTTCAGACTTTTATAAAACAGGTTGAGAACCTTCAGCTTCAGCTGCTCATCGAAATAGATCATCACATTTCTGCAAAAAATGATGTCGTACTCACCAGTTACCGGATCATGGACAAGGTTGTGCCTTTCGAAGGTAACGTTCCGCTTATAGTGAGATTTAATGGCCGCATGCCTGTCGTGAAACTCAAAGTAGTCTTCCAGCTTGCGGTCAGGAAAGAATTTCAAAAAAGGAGTCAAATAAGGTTTGATGACCTCCAGAGAGTATTCTCCATCTCTAGCTTTTTTCAGCGCTTTTGTGCTGAGGTCAGAGGCCGCGATTTTTGTCCGGCCCAGGAGCCCTTTTTCTTCTAAGACAATGGCCATGGTGTAGACCTCCTCCCCCGTGGAGCAGCCAGCGTGCCATATTTTGAGTGATTCTCCTTTGAATCGCTCAAGAATCTCGTCGCGAAGTTTAATCCATACGTCGGGGTTTCTGAAAAGCTCTGTAAGGTTCACCAGCAGATCATCGATGGCACTCATGAAGAAATCATGATCCTTAAGGATTCGTCCCCAGAGGTCAAGTGAAGAATCCATGCGATGCTTCATCATGAGCCGGTTCACCCCTCGCTTCAAAGATGCCTTCTCATAATTGGTAAAATCAAGTCCATATCGGTTTTTGATCGCCACCATCAAGGCACTCATTTCTTCGTCGGTAATCAACTCGAGAGGCTTTGCTTCACCGGAAAAGATACTTACTGATTCCTTCATTTAGAATTATTTGGTTTGGAGGACTTTTAGATGAATCAGGTCGGTGAGAGCTGCTATATCTATTACCGGGCATACATTTCCACTTCCCAGTATCGTGGTGCCGCTTAGTAATTTAGTTTTGTTAATTGGTTTGGCCAGAGGTTTTTCGATGATCTCTTTCTGCTGAAGGACTTTATCTACAATCACCCCTGTGGTCTGGCCCATGTAGGATACGATGATCACGTTAAAAACATCCTCCTCCTCACTCAGTTCGAAACTCTTCTGCAGACTGCCACGGCGACTTATTTCGTCCAAACTTCTCATTTCCAAAATATCCTTCAGGAAAACAATAGAGATCGCTTCGTCCTGATATTTGGCCATCAGTCCCCCACTGAGTTTATTGATTTCACTTCTGGCAATGGTCACCACGGCTTCTGTGTATGAAAGTGCCATGGCGTACTCCTGCCCCCCTACATCGAAGAGCAAGGTGCCCTTAAGCGCCAATGACGATGGCACATGGAGGTTAACCGTGGTACCTGCGCCCACTTCTGTCTCTATACGCACCTGACCACCGATGGACTCAACGGCCTTCTTCACCACATCCATGCCCACACCACGTCCGGAAATTTCATTCACCTTGTCGGAATTGGAAAAGCCCGACTCAAATATGTACCGCAGCACTTCGTCCTTACTCAGGTCTTTGGCCACAGCATCGGCCACCATTCCCTTCTGAACGATTTTCTTACGGATCACTTCATGATCGATACCCGCACCATCATCCTTCACCACGATAATCACCCGATCCCGTTCATAGCGTGCATCCAGGGTAATAGCTCCCTCAGGAGGTTTACCGCTTTCTACCCTTTTGGCCTCCGGCTCTATTCCGTGACTCACAGCATTTCGCACGAGATGAACCAGCGAATCACTGATCACCTTGAGCACGTTGCGGTCTATTTCTATCTCCGTGCCTTTGAGTACCAGCGCAACATTTTTCACCTCAATAGCTGCGGCATCCCGCACTACCCGATGGAATTTATTGAACAAAAATCCAACCTGAATCATGCGGGCATTCATAATGCTATACTGTAGGTTGGAGCTGATTCGCTTCAGTCGCTCAAACTCTGCAGTGGCCAACCCTATGTCCTGGCTAAAGGCAATCAGTCTGTCGCGCTCGATGATGAGCTGCCCCACCTCATTGAGCAAATCATCCATTTTCTTCACAGGAATCTGGATGACATCTGAAAACATCACCTGGGCCGGCCCTTCCTGTTTGGTTGTTTCTTCTTCTGCAGGCTCTAATTCTTCTTCACCGGGCGCGGCTGCCGGTGCTCCTTTATCCAGCTCGTTCTTAAGAAAGATCGAAAGACTGGTTTTGATCCCGAGGTAACTCACCTTCTGATTGGTCTCCAGGGCTCGCACCACCTGCGTGAGTTTGTCGTTGGCCCTGAAAAGGATTTCAAAAAGCTTTTTACTTAGTGTGATTTGCTTATTTCGAATGGCGATCATCACATCCTCCATAGCGTGTGAAAGCTCAGATACGCCATCCAGGCCCAGACCCATGGCATTACCTTTCAGGGTATGGGTAATCCGAAAAATGCCATCAATGGCATCCTGATTGGACTGATCTTTTTCCAGCTCCACGAAGAGCTTGTCCAGCTCTTCTATCTGGTCTTTCGCTTCTATGAGAAAGAGTTCCTTATATTCTGATTCCTTAGATTTCAATGTTATAAACAGTTAACCAAGTATCCACCAATTTCTTTTATATGCATGACCTTTTCGGCCGCTCCGGTTTCGAATGCTATTTTAGGCATGCCATAGATAATACTGGATGACTCATCCTGTGCTATGGTAATACCCCCGCTATTTCTAATCATTTTCATCCCCTTCACCCCATCACGTCCCATACCGGTGAGGAGTACCCCTATCGCTTTTTCGCCATAGCACTCAGCCACAGATTCCATCAGCGCATTTATGGAGGGGTTGTTATACTCTTTGTATTCCTCTTTGGAGAAACCCACTTTCACTTTTTCTCCCTTTCCTCCCTTCACCATGATCATGTTGGCATTGCCCGGCGCGATAATGACCATCCCCGGCTGGGGAATCATGCCACGCTTCCCCACCACCACTTTGAGTGAACTGAGTGCATCCAGCCGGTCTGCGAAAGACAAAATGAAATTGGGAGGCATGTGCTGACAAATAAGCACCGGAACGTTCAGGTTGGCAGGTAGGGATGTAATGACCTTCTCCAGGGCGGACGGCCCACCGGTAGACGCTCCAATCACAATCACATTGAACCTGGCCACGCTATCAAATGTATGGGGCAACTTGCTTAGTCCATCATTTTCAATGGGTGTCGGCCGGGGCTTGGCACGGGCCACCCGCTTGACCATGGCCAAAATCTCAGCATTGATCTCCCGGATTTTCGAGCCTCCTTTTTGTGGTTTGTTGATGTAATCCACTGCTCCCAGCCGAAGCGCATCAAAAACCACATCGAGGTTACTGTTTCCCACCGAACTCAAAATCACTATAGGAATGGGATTGGCCTTCATGATATGCTCCACAGCATACAACCCATCATACTGATCCATGTTAATGTCCATCAGAATAACCTCAGGTTTCAGTTCCAGGGCCTTCTCAACCGCCTCCTTACCATTGGAGGCCGATCCTATCACTTCCAGCTCTTTGTCTTTGGACAACAAATCTGTGATCAGCAATCTCATGAATGCCGAATCGTCTACTACTAATATTTTTATCTTGCCTGTCAAATGCTTAGCTGGTTATCATTCTGGCCTTCAGTCTATCTCCCTCGATCAGCTCATCTATGTCGATGAAATAGACCATCTGTCCCTGAACCTTCACAAGTCCCTTAATGTAAGTTTCGTCCAAAGAGGTTTCGGACAGGTTATCAATGGTGGACTGAATGGTGTCCCCGGAAATTTTCTGATTGAATGGAACATCAGGCACCAATATACCAACGGTAAACCGCTCCGTGCTCACCACCATGGTATAGGCGGAGCGAGCTTTGATGTCTTCACTGGCATCTACCAGACCGAGCTTATCGGCCAGATCCAAAATGATAATGCCCTTTCCTCTAATGGTGGCAATCCCTTTGATGTATCGGGGTGTTTGCGGCATTTTGGTAATGGGTACGGTGGGCACCACTTCATTGACTTTGGAGATTTCCATGGCAAATGACTCCTGCCCCAACTGAAAAACGATGAGGTGTACATGCTGACCCTTGAGAGAATCAATCTCCTCTTTGAACCGCCGGTGAAGCTCAGATCTTCTGGTCAGCTCTTCCTGAGTCAGGAACCAGGACTTATCTGCTGGTTCCTCTTTTTTGGAGACCTTTTTGGCTTTGGCTTCCTTCCCCTTGTCTGCACTGGAAGGATGGGCGCTTTTTTTCTTAAGATTGCGTCCTGCTGTCATATTATATTCGGATTGCTCACCATTTTTAATCTACAAAGAAATTAGTCGATATCTGCCAAAATCTCAGGGTACTTCTTTTTTATCCTCTCAAGGAATTTGTTCTCATCTGCAACATTATTTCCCATGTCGCTTTGCACATCCAGGATTCCCCAGTCTTCCAAATCGGGCAAATAAATTGGTGCTTTTCTGGCCAACTGGTAGGTGTCCCCCATCGCTGTTTTTACTTTCACAAGCCGCTGTACGGGCTTTCTGTTCTTGATGATCTGGCCTTCATCCGCCCAGTCATCACCGGATACCTGAGTGCCATTCGAACTGGTCAGATACTTTTTACCACTTTGGGTTTTCACCAGCACTGCGTCGTTGATGTGCTTCAGCACCTCTCCAAAAAATTCCTTCTGCTCTTTGAATAACCTGGACGTATCCTTCCCGGACTTCACCAACCTCTGAAGGTTTTCAAGCTCCACCTCCTGTTCTTCAGATTTTATCTGAGCCAGCTTCAGGTCTGTGATGTCTCTGGATATCCCAAAGGTGCCGACGATTTTCCCCTCCTGGTCTTTCAATGGCAACTTGGTAGTGGATACAAAGCTGGTAGTCCCATCCTTTTTGTCCTCTCTCTCTATCTGATTAAGCAAAGGGACTCCGGTCTTAATGATGTTCTGCTCATCGTTGAAGGCCTTTTTGGCATGTTCTCCAAAAAAGTCAAAATCTGTCTTCCCGGTGATTTCACTCACATCTTTTACACCAAAATTAGGCGCCATTGACTCACTCACCCTCATGAAGTGTCCCTGGGTATCTTTGAAGTAGATAAAATCAGGCATATTATCCAGTAATGCCGCCAAGAGCCTGTTCTCCTCTTCAAATTTGAGCTGGGCCAGCCTCATTTCAGTAATATCTCTGGAGATTCCAAAAGTGCCTATGATGTTTCCATCCACATCCTTCAACGGCATCTTGGTGGTAGACATATACCTGGATTCCCCATTTTTGAGATCCGCCTTTTGAATGTTGTTGATCATAGGGACACCAGTCCGTATGATATTTTGTTCATCCTCATAAGATACCCTGGCATGCTCTCCATGGAAGTCAAAATCACTCTTCCCTATCAATTGTTTTGGATCTTCCATTCCAAACCTCTTGACGTGAGCCAGGCTATTTCGAATGAATTTGCTTTCTCTGTCTTTAAAATAGATATAATCCGGGATGTTAGAGAGCAGTGCATCCAACAGGCTCTTCTCCTTTTCATAGGCCTCACGCATTTGGAAGAGTGCATTGTTCTCTTTGGCCTGCCCCGATAGTCGAACCATGCTGATGCCCTCCTTAAATTCCATGGCGATCTGGGCAAGGTTTTGGGTTTTATCATTGTAGCTGCCCATACCCGACGAAAGCTCGGTAGCCGAACTGGCCACCTCTTCGGTGCCTGCTGCGGTCTGCTCTGCTATCACCACGATGCTTTCGGTGATGGAAACCACATTGTTAATACTCTGGATTTGATTTTGGGCAGCATTGAGAATCTCCTCAGAGAACCGAAGCGTCTCTGTGGAAGAATCAAGAATTTCCTTGAAGGACTCAGCGGCAAACCTGGAGGTTTCCTCTCCGCTTTTCACCACCATATTCATATTGGACATCACTTTGGCTGCCACCTGGGTATCTGCTTGCACGTCTCCCACCAATATTTCTATCTCCTTGGCCGACTTCCGGGAATCCTCAGCGAGTTTGCGGATTTCCTCTGCCACTACGGCAAAACCGCGACCGGCATCCCCTGCCTGGGCGGCCTCTATTGCGGCATTCAGTGCCAGCAGGTTCGTCTGAGAGGCAATCTCCGTGATCACGCTCAGCGTCCTTGAGATCTCCTGAGACCTCTGAGTGAGTACCTGAATCGATTGATTAGTCTTGGTAGAGTACTCAGAAATCTCCACCATGCTGCTCACCACTCCATTTACAATGCCGATCCCTTTTTCACTGCTTTCAGCACCAATCTTTGCAGCATTGTTGATGGCCTCAGCCTTCAGCACCATTCGCCGGGAAGCCTGAAGGATTTCCTCTACCAGGCTGGATGACTCATCCACCTTGGCCAACTGATTTTGGGCTCCACTACTCATCTGAGCAATGGCAGAAGCAATTTCGTTGGTGTTGGAATTCATTTCCTCACCAGTGACCCGCATCTCGCTGGTAGACTCCTCAATGGTGAGCACATTCTGAGAGATTTGATGAAGCAGCCCATCGAGGTTGTCCAGTGCCAGGTTGAGGTTATTGGCCATTTTCAGAATATCTCCTTTGGCTTCCTCCTTGTACCGATGGGTGAGGTCACCGGAAGCCATGGCATTGACGATCTTGTTGATGGAGTAAAATGGTCTGGAAACGTTCTCCAGAAGCTGATTAATTGAATCTCCCAACTGGAGCCAAATTCCGGATTTGTTTTGGTTATCTATTCGCACATCCAGTTTACCCTCATCTCCGGCCAGGCTCACTACTTCGTCCACCCCACCGAGCATAGTGCGCAGGTTATCCCTCATATCCAGCAAGGACTGTCCCAACAGATCGTTTTCACTTTTCAGGCTAAACTCTGAATTCAGGTTTCCCTCCCGAATCTCATTGGCCAGGCCAGCGGTATTTTTCAGAAACACCAGGTGGCTGTCCAGCGCTTTGGAGATATGACCAATTTCATCCTTTCTGCCGGCTGTTTTCAGCTCCTGAAAATCAACATCGAGATTGCCATCAGACATCATATTGATTCGCTTGATAATCCGATAAAGCGGATAATGAACATACCTGAAGATAAACCGCATGCCCAGGTAAAACTGAAGGATGATAACCGGCGAGGCATACATAAAATAGACGATCCCGTACATGCCGGATGCATAGGCGACGATGCACAGCTCGGCAGAAAGGGCTACAAAAAAAAGGCATATCCTAAAGAGGAAAGATCCTTTGAAGTTGAAGTAAATAGCTAAAGTGCTCGCTAGCAAAATAGCGCTTACAAAGCCGGTAATCTTTAATAATTCTATCATCTATTGGGTTGCGTTGGATTCAAAAAATATGGGGAAACTTATCTTGTCGGCCTGATCGCACTATTCCACCTTCACTTCGATCATCTCTAAAATATCGACCAATATGATCATGGACTTATCCTTTTTGACAATGCCTTTGATAAAGTGATCTTCGGGTGCGAGGTTATTGATCACCGCTGAACTGGTATTGATCTGTGAAGATTTAACCAGTAAGGTGTCAGGCACCTGCCGCACTATGAGACCGGCCTGGTAGGTATCATCTTTGATCACGATGATAAACGCCTCTTCCAAATCCTCCATCAGCCGGGCCTTGGGATTGATCCTCTTTTCAAGGTCAATAACGGCCAGTACGTTACCCCTTACATTGCCTACACCGAGTATATAGTCGGGAGCCTGAGGTACAGGGGCTATTTTGGGCACTTTCACCACCTCGCGCACTTTTTCTATGGGAAGCGCATAGCGCTCACGCCCTACCGGAAAGACAACGAGTACTTCGTTTTTTTCTACCTCCCCAGTCTCTGAAATTTCCTGATTGAGCCTGCCTAAAGCGGCTGCTTCTACCCAGCTCTTTTCTGACTGAGCTATGCCATGTGACTTTGTAGAGTCTCCGTCCACCATTTTCGCTGCGTTAAAATATTGTCTAAGGGAATGTAACCACCAGGAATCAAATAAAAATCAAACTCCTCAATGGCTCAGCCTCCGAAAAACTTACGATTCAGAGTGTCCTATTATTCTCAGATTCCATCACCCGGAGAAATAATATTCGGCTAAAACCTCCTTACTCAAACATTTGTAAAATAGTAAAATGAAAAATTTCACCTACTAAAAAGCATAAATATTTAAAGAAAAACTTATCCTCTCAACCGAAACTTACTCACCCGATCAGTAAGCTCAGCCGCCACGTCTGATAAACTCTGCGATTTCTGTACATAGCTCTCCATTCCTGCCGACAGTTCTGTAGCAGAACTGGCTATTTGCTCTGTACCAGCGGCTGTTTCTTCAGCAATTACCACCACAGATTCGGTAATGGTCACCACGTTCTTAATGGCCTCAATCTGCTGTTTCACCCGCTTGCGAATCTCCTCTGACATGAGGAGTGTATGATTAGAAGAACTGGTGATTTCATTGAAAGCTTCGGACGCAAAGTTGGTGGCATCTTCACCACTCTTCACACTGGCTTTCATCATTTCTATGGCGGATGCTGCAGTGCTTACATCACTCTGCACATCATTTACCAACTGCTCAATTTCCCGCGCTGATTTTTTGGAATCCTCGGCCAGTTTTCTGATTTCCTCAGCCACCACTGCAAACCCTCTGCCGGCATCTCCTGCCTGAGCCGCTTCGATGGCGGCATTCAGGGCCAGCAGGTTGGTTTGAGAGGCTATTTCGGTAATCACACCCAGTGCCAGTGATATCTCATTGGAACGCCTGGTTAATACCTGAATCGAATCATGAGTATCGGAGGAAAATGCCGCAATGTCACGCATGCTGAAACCTACCTTTTTCACAAGGCTCTGACCTTTTTCACTATTCTCCACGCCGCCCTGTGCCGCTTCGTTGATGTTTTCTGCCTGCTCGCCCATTTCATTGGAAGATCGCAAAATCCCTTCTACCAAACCTGAGGATTCATCCACTTTTACCACCTGATTCTGTGCGCCATTGCTCATTTCAGAGATGGATGAGGCGATCTCTCTGGTATTGTAAGTCATCTCCTCACTCACTGTTCGCATTTCCACGGAAGACTCATTCACAATGGTGGCCATTCCGGCGATATTTTCGATCAGTTCATTGATATTATCCAACGCCTTATTGAAACTAGAAGCCATTACCTGCACATCCCCTCTGGCGTCCTCGTCATACCTTACGGTGAGGTCACCTGCAGCCATGGCATCCACCATGGTGTTGATTTTATTAAATGGCAGGGAGATGGAATCCAGCAGGTTATTGACAGAATCACTCAACTCTTTCCATGCACCATCTTCCCAATCCGTCTTCATCCTGGCGGTCTTTAGCTCACCGTTCTCACCAGCACTTTGAATTACCTCCCGAGTTTCCCGGCTTACCGTACGCAGATTTTCGCGCATGCGCAAAAGAGAAATTCCCAACATATCGTTTTTACCCGAACTGGTAAATTCGGTATTCAGATTACCCTTGCCTATCAAGTGAGAAAACTCCGCCTTGCGAATCAGGTCATCCATGAGTTCATTGGCAGCAGACGCCAATACGCCAAGTTCATCCTTTGATTTAATATTCAGTCGGTTTTCGGTGGATAAATCTCCCTCCGCCAACTTAGTAAGCAGGAAGCTGGACTTCTCGAGAGATTGAGCAATGGCTGCAGAGATCTTATAAGTGATAAGGATCAGCACAACGAGACCAATCAACCCGACGATCAGGGTAACCATGAACACGGCATTGAACTGGGCAGTAATTTCTGAAACCGGCACCACGAAACCCGCAGACCACGGGAAGGATGACCTGCCAATGGGAATGGCCGCAAAGGAAACATACACCTGCTCACCCAGGTCTTCATCATACACCTGATAGGAGAACGAATCTCCATTCTTAATCCTTTCTCTTACATTGTATGGGCTCTTTTTGACAATACTTAGGGTGTCCATGGATTGGCTGAACAAACTCTCATTCTTATGGGAAATGATCACCCCCTGATTGGACAGCAGAAAGGCAAAACCATTGTCATAATAATCTACCTCTGATACCCCCGCAAAATCATCAACCGTCATATCAGTACCGATCACGCCAGCAAATTTGCCATCGATTTCTATGGTGACGGTAGGAGATATTCCCAACAGTGAATCCGTAGCACCAGAGGAATAGTCATAGTCCAGGTACCAGTAGGGTTCCGAAAGTTTTTCACTGTGATCGCGGTTGTATTTAAGAAACCAGTAAACCCCTGTAGTGGGGTCTCCATCCAGATTGGCCCACTCTGAGGACGAGTTGACCTTTCCGTCACGCATGTAAAAGTTCATCCGCTCCCGACCGTATGACTTGTCATACCCTTCTTCAATGGCCCAAAGCTGCCAACTCATCCAGGTGGCATCATATTTCGGATATTGCTTCAGGATATTCACCATCAGGTTCTTTCGGAGGGTATCGCGAAGCGGGCGCTTCATGTAAGTGTAGTCTTTGATGATGTCCGCCATGCTGCGGGCCACTGCCATGTCTTCATCCAAGATCGCCTTGATTTCATTGGCCTTCTGCCGGGCGTAAGAATCGGCGAGTTTCTCTGCTTCGTCTATGGCATTGGCTCTCAATTGAAAACTTATGTACCCCAATGATATGATATAGACAAGGACCGTAACCCCCACTATAAAAATCATCATCTTCCTCCTGATCGTCAAATTAAAGTTCATAACTAAAAGGCTTGTATTTGCACATGGAGCAATTGCTGGTTGCTCATTATAAAAGAAGACATTTTAGCTGACAATTTCACGACAATTAGACCTATCCAGAATAATTTCATTATGAACTGGACAAAGTAGGGGACGAATGATTATCAAATCAGAATCGTTTGATCATTTTCAATAATAAAATAATAACATTCAGGCTGATTTATTAACAAATCCTCTTGAGCTCCTATATCGTTCAATGGGCCTCTCCCACCCATGATCAGGCCTGAGTCCCTTCAATCTCCTTACACAGACGCTGGTACCACTCCTGGCCAAATCGTCTGATCAGTGGATCCTTTAGAAACTTGTATACCGGCACCGAGAGTTTTTCGCCCAGCTCGCAAGCGGGAGCGCAGATGTGCCAGCGGTCATAGTTAAGGGCTAAGAATTCGTGAAGTTTGGCCACCCGTATGGGATAGAGGTGGCAAGAAATGGGTTTCTGAATAGAAGTCTTCCCATCACGCCAGGCCTGTTCTATGCTGCATTTCAATATTTTCTTATCATCATAAAAGGCAAAGGCGCATTCCTTGTTATCGATGGTGGTGGTACTAAAATCACCTTCTTCATCCAACAAATAGGCACCATTGGACTCCAATGCGGCGACTGCCTCAGCAGACAGGTAGGGCTTTACCACCTCCATCACCTCCTCCATATCTGCCAACTCGTCTTTCTCCAGCGGTGCACCCAGGTCGCCCTCTACGCAGCAGGCTCCTTTGCACTTGTCTAGGTCACAAACAAAAAATTGTTCTTTGATGTCGTCCGAAATGAGTGTTTGATCTATCTGTATCATGCCTTCTTATTAACCAGCACAAAGGTATTGGAATGCACTTTAATCGATAAAGAATATTTTTTTTCTAAAAAAACCAAACTCTTTTACCCCGCATTTCGTTATCCTTGTACTTACATATATGTATGTACATTTAATTTAACAATAGAAACACAAAACAGACATGTTACAATCAATCGTTTTATCATTAGCCCTATTGTTTTCTTCAGGTGAAGGAACAGAGGCCAATTACAAAGTAGACACCAAAGCCAGTACCGTGGAGTGGTTGGGCAAAAAAGTAACCGGACAGCACAATGGGGTGGTTAGCCTGAAGTCGGGCTCATTTGAATTCACAGATGGTGTACTGACCGGGGGTACTTTCACCGTGGACATGACCACTATAGAGGACTCTGACATGACAGGAGAGTACAAAGGCAAGCTGGAAGGCCACTTGAAATCTGACGATTTCTTTGGTGTAGACAAATACCCTACTTCTGTTTTCGTCATCACCAAAGCCGTACCACAAGGTCCTGGTAAGTACAAAGTAGTTGGAAACATCACCATTAAAGGCAAAACCGAAGAGATTCAATTCCCTGCTTCATTGGAAGAAAAAGATGGTCAGGTGACTGGCACAGCTTCTCTGACTATTGATCGATCAAAATTTGATGTGAGATTCGGATCAGGCAGCTTTTTTGATAATCTGGGAGATAAAACCATCTATGATGATTTTGAACTGACCGTGAACATCGTAGCCAGCAAGTAACATTGAAAAGCATTCTATAAGCCTGAATACCTGTTTTGGTGATTCAGAAATAGCACAAAAAAGCCCTAGAGAACTTCCGGGGCTTTTTTGGTTTTTGATTGCCCTTATGAATCACTGATCAGGCCTCTTGCATCACAGGCTGGTAAAAGAATTGTTCCAATACCACTTTACCGTCGCGAACCTGATAGACACATACCTCATCCATTCGGATAGGCTCTGACACGTCTTTGATCTTCACCCTGGACTTCATGGTGATAGAAAAAAAGGTGTCCGCCACGATCGGTTCGGAAATTTCACTTTCCAAAACCTCCTCGACCATCTTTGTCCATATTTCACCCTTTTTCATGATTTGGGCCATCCCCTGCACCGTAGGCCATGTGCTCCCCTCTGGCTCCACGCTCATAATGTCTGGTGCATAAAGCTCAGTGAGTACTTGCTCAAATTTACCTTCCCTGCAAAGTTTCACTAATTGGTTGGCTACTTCTTGTGTTGTCATAGTTGTGATGATTAAAATGAATAATGACTCAAAGAAATGACGTGAAGTGACAACCCTATGTCACTCATTTTTTGAAAACTTTCTTAAATCTGAAATACCTATTTTGGTGATTCAGAAATAGCACAAAAAAGCCCTGGAAAATTCCGGGCTTTTTTTTGTTGACTTCACAGACTTAATCGAAGCAAAAGTTTAGCCTCGTCTCAAAATTTCACAAACTCCTTGAGCTCACAAAAGTACCAATATGCGCAGGGTAACTTTCAAGAGTATCTCAAGGCTTTCTTTTCGGATTTTAAATTGAATTACTAGTTCCATAAACCCAAAAGAAATAACAACCACGCCGACTTCAGGGCAAAATCACATATTCCCCTTTTCACCATATCACAGTTAAAAACATATTTGTGCAACGCTTAGTTAGAAAGCCTCTACCTTGCATTTAGGGAAAGAAAATATTAACCGGGAACAAATTGGTTTAATCAGCCCTCATCTTTTCAGAGAATCACATGGCTATGGCATCCCGCTCGTAGTATTCTAGACAATAAGACTAGAACATGAGTCCGTCCTTTAATAAAGATGGATCTTAAAAGATGGATCTTAGAAATTACGACTATTAATTCGATTGATACAAGGTTCCATGTATTCGAGGAGAACTGGAAGAAATAGTATTCATAATGGATTCAATAGAGAGGCCCGGTCGATGTTCGGTCGAACCGGCACTCCTTGCGGAACATTGCAAAAACAAAAAAGCCTTTCTCTTTTAGAAAATCTTTTTAGACCCGTTATCCTATTGCTGCTCAATCACAGGACAATCTCAGGGATGGAAATATGAAAATTCAATATAGAAAGGTTGTCGATGTTTAACGTACCATCCACTTATCCTATCGATTCAAGTTTTTCCGCCAGCTCCTTCAACATGGCCCTATGCTTGACTGGATTGGACGCTTTCAAGTTCTGCAAGTTTTGAAGCTTCCATTTTAGGGCAGGGAGATTCCGAATGTTCTCCTCCGGAAACAGATTCCACTCTGGCTCACAGTTTTTGAACGACAGCAAGAATGTTTTATCCTGATCAGTGATCAATTGGTGCATTGTGCTTATCAGTTCAATTCTGGTTTGCTCATAATCAGCATAAGAAAAGGGAATGGTGGACATCCCTTGGAATTGCTGATCATAAGCCTGCCTTTGATCGAGATAGTTTGGAAATAAAACGTCGTGAATGGTGCGCCTATGACTCAAAGTAAACGCCAACACAGCATTCTTCATTTCATCAGTAATACCTCCATTCTTCAGTAATAAATAGACATCAAACAAATCTCTAGGATGCTGTCTGTCGAGTGCCGCACAAATTTTGCCACCGTAGAGCTCTGCGAATGAAACCACTGGCATGGCCGCAAACTTGCTAAACTCTTCCTGAACCCGATCAGTCACAGTAAGTGTCTTAACTGGATATAGCACGCCTCTTGTGGTCATATTGATCTCCACTTTTACTTGTGCACCCGCCAACTGACAGTTGAGCTTTACATCCAGACCATCTCCTCCCGCTACGGGCTGCACCCTTATGCCAGGAATGGCCTGGGTGATCTTTACCGACAGCCGTTCCACAATCTGGTGAATGTTGGATAAGGCTGTTTCACGATCCTCAAATCCAATATAATGCAAATCAAGATCTACGGATAATCGAGGCAAATCCCGAACGAACAGGTTAATGGCGGTACCGCCCTTTAGTGCCAACTGCTTCTCTCTGGCCACAAGTGGAATAATGGACAGCAATAAATCTACTTGAGATCGATACCTTGGATCAATCATAGATGAAGCTCTTTGGGTACGGTAATTCGATACTTGGAATCAAAAGCTCCCGATGCTACAATGTGCCTATCTCCAGAACCTAATGTGATTCCTGATACATCTAAATATTCAAACCACTGATGATTGATATTTTCTGCTAAGAAGAGAAACATGCGCTTGGCCTTCACTGAGGTACAGCCTTCCAGCAGCTCTTGAAGCATAGGGGGTCTAAGGTTTACCAGGCTTTCCATTAGGTGATAGCATTCTACCATGTCTATGGTTTGCGGTGTGAGTAGCAGGCATTCGATTATGGCACGCTCAGGATTTGAAATCGTCATCCTTTGCTTCTCATACTCTCGCTCAGTTACGCCAATAGCACGTGGTATGGAAGTGATTTGATGTAGCTTAATAGGTACATTCCAATTGAAATCTAAGAACCATTTGGGCAGTCGATACTTGCCATGGCTGAATAAATGCACGGTCTCACCCTCAGTCTTGAGGTAGTGTGAAAATCCCTGAACGGCCAGTGCAGTGATGGCTCCTACATGCACGGGTGCTTCTGTTTGTTTGCTGATAGAAGCCAGCGCACTCTGCCATGTGATGTTATCTTTGGGTCTTATGTAGGCCCCATGCCCAATAGGCTCCAGCCATCCGCTACTTTTGTAGCGTTGCTGTAGCGCTCGGGAGATGCCCAGTTTCTCTAACCAGGAGGCCAGAAAAACCGTACCCGGAGTGTGCTGATCCAGCAGAATCTTTATTTTATTCTCAATACTCATACTCTGAGTATAAATATCGGGAATAATTTAAAGCAAAGCAAAGATCGAGGCGATTTACATTTTAATCGCACAGAAACATCAACTCATCCTTTCACCCAACTTTCCAGATGGATCCGATCCCACCCGGATCTGCATAAACCCTGAAAATAGTTTTGTCACCCAAAAACAAAAAACCCCTGAAAACCAAATGGTTAACAGGGGCCTTTGTACCTGAGGCCGGAATCGAACCGGCACTCCTTGCGGAACACGAGTTTGAGTCGTGCGCGTCTACCAGTTCCGCCACTCAGGCTTCTTAAATACTCACCGAACGCATACAATCAATCCGGCGAATCTGAGCGTCTACCTCCCGATAGCTATCGGGATCGCCACTCAGGCTTCTTTAAGTTGGAACGGATTCCATACGGATTCCATCAGGGCTTTCACAGACCCTGCCGACAAACGGATGGCAAAAGTATTTAAATGATTTAATTAATACAACAAAAAAGGGATGTCAAAACTGACATCCCCGTTATTAGTTCTTTTGAGTTTGAGATTTTTAAAAAGCAAACTTTTCTTCTTTGATTAATTTGCTGTCGTGATACAGGAGGAAAGTCACATCTCCGCTCTTCAGACTCTGGAAGTTGAAGCTTTTGTGCACCTGATTGTCCTGATCAAATGATTCTTTGTAAACCACATCTTTGGCTTCATCCAGGATGTACAGGGTCATGGACTTACCCTGCTCCTTAGACCCTACCATGGCAATCTTACGGTCAGCTTTCTGATCAAATGAAAACACAAAGTTGGAAATGTCTCCAATCTTCAGGTCTTCGCTGAAAACGTATCCGCTTGATTTTACCTGGATCTGGTAATCCCCGTCGGGGAGGTTCGTGAGATCAAACTTTTTGGAGAAACCTGCTGACTTTATATTTTCTTTATAAACTAAGTGTTGTTTCTCGTCGAAAAGCTGGATGGTCACATTCTCTTCATTTGCAGCCTGATAAATTACTTTGTATAACTTATCCTCTTCGGCCACAACCTTACAGATGGTAGCCATGTAAGCAGAGTCTGCTGAGTAGGCTACTGATGCACTAAAAACTGTTAATAGTGCAAGTACGTGTTTGATTGAATGTTTCATAGTTCTATTCATTTTTCGTTATGAATTACATGACAAAGTTGAATAGATTCTGATGTCATTCGCAAGTAAATGATGCTTTTATTAAATGAATTAATGGTTAATTAATAAATATTTACACTTTCATTAAAGCGAAAAGGTTTTCATTGAAAATTCTATCATTTACCCCCAATGATCTCCGATTGCATTGTATTATTTTTATCATTCTTGTAAATATTCCAACAATCACAGGGAAAAATGCCTTAAAATTGGTTTTTAGTAGTTTTACCACACATTCTCTCGGGTCATTTAAAGAAAGCCAAATTTTATTGTATCGGATAGTAAATATTGGTGGCCCAACTAGCTGTATCCGGATTGGTCTCCGGGTCTGTGGTGTATTCTTCCCATGGATTACCCACCAGATCATAGTCGTAAAAAGCAGCAAACTCCATGATTTCGTCATATCCTTTTTCCAGATTTTCATAACTCCCCTGGCAATTGAGTAGAATGACCGGCCCGCCTTCCTGCCGAAACAGCTGAATTCGACCGGTACCAATCTCCTGAGCCGCTATGGGATATCCGCAAATGAAGGACAGGTCACCATCACCGTAATCTGAATAAACAGCCAGGGGATTGCCTGTGGCCTCTACACCGCGTATGGACATATAGGTGACGAGTTCTCCATAATTCTGTGCCATCATGGTAGACACCAGCGCCGGATCACTCACAGTGGAATCTCTGATGCCCAGGTACCGAAAGGGTTCTACGGTCTTAAGGCTCATCGAAAACTCAAAATCTGGTGCTGACTCCACCCGATCTTTCAGCGCCAGTAGCCCCTGCTCATAGTCTTCCCCCAGAAACCCATCAATACCCAGCATGAAGATTTTAGCCAGTCCCTTCACATTGGATTCATCATAGGTCCATACCACCTCAGTGCCCCCGTCCACGGGATTCAGGATGAAGGCTGCCGTGGGGTCGCTTTCGTATTCATCAAATTTCATCAGGTTCACCACCTTGCGGTTTTCCATTACCTCAATGACCTGCATGGACCCATTGCCTACCTCCGCACTTTTCCAGGAAATCCTGGCCCCCACGCCCATCACCGGTCCGTCCCACTGATACGCTGCAGCGGGATCCTTGGTGGCCCAGGGTGACCATTCGTTGAATGTTCTGAATGATATCAACTCTGTATACACTACCTCAGGTTGCCTCTCAATCAATATCTTACGCTCCATATGGGCATTGTCCGGTAGCAAATAAATGGCTATGAGCACTACCGAGGCAAGAATCATCAGAATGATTCCTACGATTTTAATTGCTTTCATCTTTGAGATTGTGGTTGAGTTTTTTCAATATAGCGGAAAATTAAGAGAAGCACGATGCATCCTGTTGGATTTTGGACCAGATTGATGGCACACAATATAGACCTAATAGTTATGCTACCGGTCTATTATCTGATGAGCTTTTTTATCCATTCAAATCAGGTGCTCATTTGGCTATGCCTGGTGGTCACTTATCTATATGAAGTCATTGCCATAGCCAGTCCCTGGGGCGGCACGCTGGGCAAGCGGATGATGAAGATAAAAGTGACCAACGATGACCTGACAACCCTCTCTCCCTGGAAATCCGGTCTGAGGGCCCTGGTAAAAGCATTCTCCGTACTCACGCTTTTCATCGGTTACCTCACGATTATTCTCCACCCTCAGAAAAAAAGCCTCCATGATCTGGCGATGAAAACTTCTGTTATTTTTTCTCCCCCTGCCTGATTTTTCATTTATTCATTCGAATGGAAACTATAGAATATCGTATCTTTCGCCTTTGTAACTATTAGCAATTCAAAATGGCACAAGATTCTGGTATCAAAAGATTTGAAAATTTCTTCGAGGGGTTCATGTTCTGGAGTAGGTGGGTACAAGCTCCACTTTATACAGGACTTACAATAGGAGCCTTTCTTTATCTGGTTAAATTCTTTCAGGAGCTCTATCATACTTTTCAGCAAACCACATCTCTTCATGAAACTGAGATGATGCTTCGCATTCTGGGCCTGGTGGATATCTCCATGGTAATGAACCTTGTGGTCATGGTAACGATAGGTGGCTACTCTATTTTCACCAGTAGAATAGACGTGGACTCACACGAGGATAAGCCCCTTTGGCTGGAAGACCTGGATGCAGGACAGCTGAAAATTAAGCTGGCCACCTCGCTCGCCTCTATCTCCGGGGTTCAGTTGCTAAAGACTTTCATTGATTATCGTGAAGCTGAGCAGAAAGCCGGTGCTGAAGGTATCATTATTGAAATCGTCATTCACATGGTATTCATCATCTCTGCCCTCCTACTGGCGCAGACAGAGAAAATCACTCACAGCTACAAGCATGGTCATGCTGCCGCAGTGAAGTTTGGTGATGAGGAGCATTAAAACATAAGTCAAACCAAAAAGTAAAGCCGCCGCGATGAATATCGCGGCGGCTTTACTTTTTTACAGGACGGCCTGATCAATCCTGTTTCTCTTTTCCTACCACTGACCGAATGAGCTCTGTCCATCGGAATGGATCCAGAAAATGGTTGGGCTGAACAACTCCTGTCAGCTCATATAACCGGCGATCAGCCCACATATCATAGTAGTAAATGTCATTTTTGTACGAATCCTTGAGAATCTTCATCAGGTCACGTTTCGCCTCCAGGGCACGGCTTTCCATGTCCGTTTTTGGTGACACCTTCAGGAAAGCTTCTCTGAATTCCTCTTCGCTGGGAAAAGAAAAGACCTGGACTTCATTGAGCAATACCGCTGAGGGTTGCAAAAGCTGAATGATGCCATAATCCGACACTTCCAGGACTGATGGCACCACCAACGTGGAGGATAGATACCTCAAATCGCGAAAGACAAGGGTATCCCCGGACTGTGCTTCGATACTAAACAAGCCAAGGCTATCGGTCACAGCTTCCTTGTTTTTGGAAAGATTGAAAACATAGGTCCCATCAATCGGCTTGATCTGCTCCCTATCCAGCACCACTCCTGAAAATCTGAGGAAATCCTGTGCGAACAGCACGTTGGATAAAATCAACCCAAAAAACAGCAGCAGCGTCTTCATGACTTCTTTATTTAGTTTTCAATATTCCCAACTGGCAGTGTCTATCTCTTCTAACGCATAAACGAGCAAATTAATTGACGCAATGATGTCATCTTTGTGTGCCATCTCTATCACCTGGTGCAAATGGCGGGTAGGAATGGAAATTGCTCCGGCAATAGAGCCATTTTTTCCCATGCGCTGCACACCTGCGGTATCAGTACCCCCTGCTGCCAGGATTTCCGGCTGCCAATCGATCTGGTGACTGTCTGCCGTTTTCTTTAAGAACTTCACCATTCGGCTATCGCAAATGGTCATAGCGTCCATTATTTTGATGGCTGTGCCCTTGCCCAACTCTGTGACCTTTTCGTGTGCCTGGGCACCAGGAAGGTCATAGGCGATGGTGGTGTCCAAAGCAATCCCAAAATCGGGATTGAGCGTATGCGAAGCGACATTCGCTCCTCGTATGCCCACCTCTTCCTGAACAGTAAACACCCCGTAGAAATCATAAGCCGGGTTTTTAATCTGTTTGAGGGCCTCTATCAAAATATACACAGACACCCGGTTGTCGATGGACTTGCAGTTTACACAGTTGCCCATTTCTATCAGCTCCCGCTGGCGGGTGATCGGATCACCAATGGTCACCAGTTTTTCTACCTCCTCTTTGGACATCCCACAGTCAATGAAATACTCCTCAATCTTTGCAGGCTTGTTGCGTTCTTCAGCCTTCATCACGTGAATAGGCTTGCTACCCATCACTCCTATGACCTCCTCATGACCATGGATGATCACACGCTGAGCAGTGAGGGTCTTGGGATCAAAGCCACCCAGGGTCTGAAACCTGATAAAGCCATTGTCATCTATGTGCGAAACCAAAAAACCAATCTCGTCCATATGGGCGGCCACCATCACTTTCTTGCCTTCAGGGTTTTTTACCCCTTTCTTGATGGCAATGAGATTCCCCATATTATCAATGCTATATTCATCCACATGGCCCTGTATTTCCCTGATGATCAGCTGGCGAACAGGATGCTCGAACCCCGGAGCTCCGGGCGCCTCACAAATGGCTTTCAACAATTTTACGTCTACCTTCATAATATGGAATTTAACAAAAAAAGTCCGGCTGTATCAACCGGACTTCAAAGATTTTATACCTGAAAATGACCTCATCGAAAGACCTGTTTTTTACCACAGGCTATCTAAATATGGTCATCGTTTCACTCAAAGTGCCCAGAGGGGGAGTCGAACCCCCACGTCCTAACGAACACATGGCCCTCAACCATGCCTGTCTACCAATTTCAGCACCTGGGCAGATGCGACGGCAAATTTAGCCGGATAATTTAAAATGGAAGCACCAATCTTTAGAATTTATCAGATTACTTCCCAGACCGAATCACAGAACAAATGTTCCTGATCAAAAAAGTTTTGAACAAGCCTGAATCCGGTTTTCACCGCCAGCTCTTCGATCTCCTCCAGGTCATATTTTTTGGATACTTCCATGAAAATAGGTTCCCATTCCCTGAAAGAAAAAGTCTCATTGAGTGCTCCCACATGCACTTCCAGTGGCTGCTTGCTAATGAGATAGCTCCTGCACTGCCCGGTCATGGGGTCATAGATAGGATTGTGGTCAAACATGGACGTATCAAAATTAGCGTCTAGCTCCCGATTGATCCTATCCAGCAGGTTCATATTAAATGCCCGTGTCACGCCAGCAGCATCATTGTAGGCATTCAATATCCTTTTGGGGTCTTTCTTGAGATCAAATCCTATCATCAGGTAATCACCTTGCTGCAGGTTGTCATGAATACTTGACAGAAAATTAATGGCTGTATCACTCAGGAAATTGCCAATATTGGATCCTAAAAAGAATGCCACTGAATGGGTGTGGTTTTTAAACTTCAGGTCTGCCAAAACCCTGAAGTAATCTCCGGCCAACGGCTCGATTTTCAGGTGCGGAATCTCCTTCAGCAGATTGGACTGCAGATGCTCCAGCACATCGGGAGAAATGTCTACCGGTGCATAGGAAAAGTCTACCCCCTGTTCGAGAAAGTGTTTCAAAAGCACTTTGGTCTTCAGGCCATCACCCGCGCCAAGCTCTACGAGTCTGAACGGCGCTCCATGATCCATAATCGCCAACAGAGCCTCCTTATGAGTTTGGAAAATCTCCAGCTCCGCCCTGGAGAGATAGTACTCATCCAAATGCATGATCTGCTGAAACAGCTTATCCCCGCGGGCGTCATAAAAGTACTTTGACGACAGGCGTTTCGGACTGGATGAGAGGCCTTCTTTTACATCCCTGGCAAATTGATTCAATGGCACTGTGATTGTTTTAGTATGTGAAAGATTCTTATTATTTAATATGCCTTGCCAGTCTTACGCCCGAAAAAAGCCATTGACATTGAGGTGCAAAGAAATTGCGATAGGTGGCCCGGATGTGCGATTTTGGGGTAGCGAATGAGCCGCCCCTCAGAACCATCTGGTTGATCATAAACTTACCATTGTACTCACCCAGTGCCCCATCCGGAGCCTTGTAAAACGGATAAGGCAAATAGGCACTGGACGTCCACTCCCACAGGTTGCCGAAGAAGCCAGGGCCCGATTGCCCTTTTGGGATCAGAGAACCACTTTCCACGAAATTTCCATCCTCAGGAATATTAGGCTGATGGATCCCTACTGCCACCTCCCACTCCAGCTCGGTAGGCAACCGGCAACCTTTCCATGAGGCGTATGCATTGGCCTCATAGTAGGACAAGTGCGCCACCGGGGCATTGAGATCAAGGGGCTTCAGGCCGAGCAGCGTGTAATGCAGCCAATGGCCATCTTCATTGATCCAATACATCGGGGCCTTCACGGCCTGGTTACCCAGCCAGTCCCAGCCATCCGAAAGCCAATATTGATGACTGGAATAACCGCCATCCTGCATAAACTCCAAATACTCCCCATTGGTAACGGTACGACTGGCAATCTCATAAGCCTCCAGATGCACTTCATGACGCCCCTGTTCATTATCAAAACAGAAACCATCACCCTGATGGCCCACATGGTAGTTGCCCTTATCCACTGTCAGCCACCCCATCGGAGCGCTCGTATCATGGCTCTCCCGCTCCCGATTTTGATAAGGTGGGAAAAGCGGATTGTGCCCCAGAATGTATTTGATGTCATAGAGCAGCAGTTCCTGGTGCTGCTGCTCATGCTGTAACCCTATCTCCATTACATGCGCCAGTTCCGGAGGCAGGGACTGCTGAAGCAGGCGCTCCATGTGCTCCTCCACATAAGCGCGATACGTCAGCACCTCCTGTACAGTCGGTCGGGTCAGGTATCCGCGGGAGGCCCTGGCCCATCGATCACCTGCTGCCACATAGTAACTATTGAAAAGAAAGGGGAAATCTTGATTGAAAAGCTGGTAATCGGGGAGGTGAGGCACGAGTAAGAACACCTCAAAAAACCAGGTGGTGTGTGCCAAATGCCACTTTGGAGGGCTCACATCTGAAACTGGCTGGACCACAAAATCCTCTGTCTCCAAAGGCTCTACCAGGTTCAGGGTTTGCTTTCGTACACTTTTGAACCTTTCCAGGTAGTCCAGAGCAGGATCTGCTAACGTGGATTGCGATTGTGACATACAGATTGTTTTTTCATTTTAGTTAACTGTAAAAACGCCCGGGGGTTTGGCTAAATCAAAGAAAAAGCCCTGACCAAACTGATCAGGGCTTCATCAAAAACTCAAAAAAACTTAACCTTACTGAAGTAAGAATATAACCGTCATCGGCTTTAAAAAAGTTCAACTTCAGCGCTTAATCATTCAGCCATTTCTTGAAAGGCCCTGAGCGCTCAACACTTACAATCACATCCATGGCATTAGGGGGTGGCGGTATCAGGTCTATTTTGACCCTGCTTTTAGAGTACGCCACCATGTTCTGTATGCTCTGATAGGAAATAATAAATTTTCTATTGATTCGATAAAACTTCTTAGGGTCCAGACTTCCTTCCAGATCTCCAAGATTCATGTTGATGATGTGCTGCGTGCCCTTCTTGGTTACTAAAAAAGTATAACGGTCTTCACTGAAAAAATAGGCAACATCTGCAGACGGGATGGAGTTAATCTTTTCTCCCAGGGTGACCAGAAAACGCTCCTGGTACTTTTGGTCTGAATACGGGCGAAGAGCCTCCAGGAGGTTGTCCACGTCAAATTCCTGCCCTTTTTGCTTCCAGTTTCGGTATTTCTTGATGGCTGTCTCCAGCTCAGTTTTGTCTATCGGTTTGAGCAGATAGTCTATGCTGTTTTCTTTAAATGCCCGAATAGCGTACTGATCATAGGCCGTGGTGATGATGATCGGTGTATTGTTACGCACCTTATCAAAAATATCAAAGCTCAATCCATCTCCCAGCTCAATATCGGACAGAATCAGGTCCACCTCATTTATATCCAGCCATTGCACGGCAGTATGCACACTGTCCAACTTCACCACCACCCTGGCATCGTTATAAACCTCCATGAGTGTTTTCTCTAAATCTTCAGCAGCTAGAGGTTCATCTTCAATGATCGCGACGCTTAACATAGTATCCATTTTTTAAAAGTTAAGACTTATCCAGCAATAATGGAATTTTAGCAATGTAAAATTCTCCTTCCTGGTAAAACTCCGGACTGCTCAATGACAAATAGGACAATCGTTTCTTCAGGTTGTCCTGGCCAATGCCGGTAGACTCCTGCCTGGCATCTTTCGGCTGATAGTTATTCCTCACGATCAACCACTCTCCTTCCACAAAAACCTCAACTTTCAGTGGGTTCTCCCGCGTGACAATGTTGTGCTTAAGGGTATTTTCCACCAGCAACTGGAGGGACGCACTGGGCAACTTAAAGTACTTATGGTGATCCCCTACACTGTGGGTAAACATCAGCGCATCCTTGAACCGTACCTTCTGGAGATAGATATAATTCTCCACAAAGTTCATTTCAGAGTCCAGAGACACCAGGTTATCGTTGTGCTCCAGCAGGTACCGGTATGTATTGGCCAGGTTCTTTACAAAATCACGCGCCTGACTGTTATCATGAACCAGTGCATGGAGGGTATTCAGACAGTTAAATAAAAAATGCGGATTTACCTGATTGCGAAGGTTCTCCAACTGAGCGACCACTCGCTCCTTTTCCACGCGCTCAGATTTGATCAGCAATTCCTTATTGATGAGCCGGAGGCGGTAGGTTTCTATGGCCCGCTTGATGATGATTTTCATCTCATCGTAGGTCCAGGGTTTCGAAATGTAATAGTAGATGTGGCCCAGGTTCACAGCGTTGATCACCGTCTCCATGTCAGCATATCCGGTCACCAGGATCCGAATGCTGTCACGTGAAATATTAATGGACCGGCGGAGAAACTCCACTCCACTCATTCGTGGCATGCGCTGATCCGTGAGAATGACCGGAATGTCCTGATTTTCAAAAAGTAAATCCAGCCCCTCCTCACCTGAATTGGCCGTAACAATCTCATACTCCCGTCTGAAAACAGACCTGAAGTAGTCAATATTGCCCCGCTCATCATCTACATAAAGGATTTTTATCAGTTCTGACATCTCGCTCCAACGCTTTTAACCTCCCAAGCCTCGTTTAGCGATCAAAAAGATGAGCAACCCGCCCATCACAAAAATCAGGCTCAGCATAAAAACGCTTAAATATTCAGGGATGTAGCCAATGTCATTCTTAATCATTATCAGGATGATAGCCATCAGGGTAATGAAGAGGCCACCAAAATATACAATTCTCCTCAGGGTAGTAATCATGCTATAGTTAGGTTTGGTCAGTAATAAAAGTTTAAAATAGTCGATTTCCGAATTAATACATCCTTTTTTTCGTCGAACCAATGCAGAAACACAACAGGCTCGTGATTTCAAGGTAAAACGCACGATCGACCATACCTAACGATTGGGGAGTTTTCCAAAGAAAAATTCAGACAACCAGGTTTCTGATTGTCTGAGCCAAATCATTCGTATTTCAGCGTATCGGAAGGATTGATGAGGGTAGCTCTATACGCATGAAAGCCAATGGTGAGCATGGCCACCACAAAAACCACCACGCCGGACAAAATGAACGGCCATGCCGCGATGCTCACCCTGAACGCAAAACCATTGAGCCAGGCCTCCAGTAGCAAATAGGCAAGTGGAATGGCCACTACGAATGCCACCCCGATCAGAAGCACGAACTCACGGGACAAAAGCATCAGAATTTGCATCGGAGAGATTCCAAGGACTTTACGTACCCCTATTTCTTTTTTGCGCTGCTCCACCGAATAAGTAGCCAGCCCAAACAACCCAAGACAGGCAACGACAATGGCCAGACCGGAAAAAATAAGCGTGACTGTGCTCAGCTTTCTTTCTGCTTTGTAAGAATCATTCAGCCGATCGTCCAAAAAGAAATAGTCAAACGGCCGGGTGGGCATCACGCCCCTCCACGCAGCCTCCAAATCTGCTATGGCTTGCTCAGTGTTGTTGCCATTGACTTTCACAGCCACATATTTGATAAACAAATTGAATGCCCCCGGGAAAGTATTGAGGGTAATCACCAGAGGAGCAATGGGGTGGTGCTTGGACACAAAGTTATAATCCCTCACCACGCCTATCACCTTTCCACGAAGCTCCCCACCAAAGTAGTATCGCTTGTTGAGTGCCTCCTCCGGAGTGCCCCACTGCATACTACGAACCAGTGTTTCGTTCACGATCAATGCCAATGAGTCGTCCGTCTGTACCTCATAGCTAAAGTCCCTGCCCGCTACCATCTCCAGCTCCATGGTCTCGCTGAAGTCGTGACGTACATGAAAATGAGGAAAGGGTTTGGACTGATCCATCCCTTCAAATTGATAATTATTGACCTGATGTTTACTGCCCACAATCTCCTCCACAGCAGTAACAGACCTGATCAAAGTACTCTGAAGAGCAATATTTTTAAAATTTTCATAGTGCTGCCCCATGGGCGACCGGATGACGGGAATCATGATCACCTGCTCTTTATCAAAGCCCAGATCATCATTTTGAAGGAGCCTCAGCTGACTCACCGCCACGATGGTACCAATGATCAGCATAATGGATATGGCAAACTGAATGGTCACAAGTACCCTTCTGAAATTAAACCCACTGACTTTCTGATAAGCATTTTTGAGTACCAGGACGGTATTGAATGAAGAAAGAACAAACGCAGGATAAAAGCCGGAAAGTACCCCCACCAGAAGGGTCAGTGCCAGAAGCCCACCCACATCCGCAAGATTGACCAAACTGGCAATGGAAATTGATTTTTCGGTGAGCCCATTGAACCCAGGAATGGCCAGCCAGACAAAGATCAATGCAATGATGACCGCAAAGAATGTTAGCAGCACCGATTCAAAAACAAACTGCCGAACAAGCTGCCTCTTCTCACTCCCTAATGACTTTCGCACCCCCACTTCCTTGGCTCTCTTGCTGGCACGGGCGGTGGATAGGTTGATAAAGTTGATGGCTGCTATCAACAACACAAAAATAGCCACCAGCCCAAATATTTTGAGGTTTTCAGCGGTACCGTTGGCCTGTATTTCGTAATCCAGCCTGGAGTGAAGGTGAATATCCTCAAGAGGCTGTAGCTCAAGGGTGATGTCATCCACCACGAACTTGGGAAAATACTTTTGAACAAAATCCGGGAAAAAGGCCTCCATTTCTTCTTTCCCTACCCCCTCCTCCAGCACTACGTAGGTCCAGCAGGGGTTCCAGTACCAGGTGCGGGGATAGTTGCCACCGAAAGATTGCTTCAGTGTTGAAAAAGAACCAATAAAGTCAAACTGAAAATGCGCATTTTTTGGGGCATTGGCCAATACACCTGTGACCTGCAAATGCTGATTACCCTGAAACTCCAGCACCTTTCCCATCGGATCTTCATCGTCAAAGTATTTCCGTGCCATCTCCTCCGTGAGTAGAATAGCGTTGGGTTCGTCCAGGGCAGTTTGCTTATCTCCTGTTTTTAGCTCAAAATCAAATACATCAAAGAAAGTGGAATCAGCAAAGAAGATCCCGGACTCATTGAATGCCTTATCTTTTTCCCTGTTTGCCAGGGCCAGGCTGGGACTTTGAAAGTTGAAAAGTCTTACCTGATGCACAATCTGCCGCCCAAAATCATTGATCAGCGTGGGGCCGGTGGGAAAAGGCTGAGAAGCCGAGTGCTCCCCTATGCCCTCACTCTCAAAGTGCTCGATTACCCGATAGGTTCGTTCAGATTTGGCATGAAACCGGTCATAGCTCATCTCATCTCTGATGTAAAGGAAAATGAGAATAAAGCATGCCAGGCCAATGGCGAGCCCGGTGATATTGATCAGAGAGTAAACCTTCTGTCGGAGAAAAGTCCGATAAGTAACTTTTAGGTAGTTCCAGAACATACTCGTCAGGATTTGGTGGTTCTTTAAATATACGGGGATCAGTGATTCAAATGGCATTATTCTTTTACAAGCGCATCCATATGACAATGATCGGTCGTAAGTCCCTGACCAAACGATATCCGCAAGCCCCGGAGGTTGTTCTTTCGAATAATTCCTATATTTATTCATGTACAAACACTTAATCATGAGACCAATCCTACTCATTGCCATTCTTCTGCTGACCACCACTGCCTACTCCCAAACGGAATATGCCTACGAAACTTTCGATGACACGCGCATCGTCAATGGCCACTCGGTAGAGACCAACATGGAAGGCGTTCTTACTTTTATCATCTCCCACAGATTTGGTACACTGAACCTGGGTGCCTATGAAGTTTGGGGACTGGACAATGCCACCATGCGCATGGGGCTGGATTACGGCATCACCGGAAACCTGATGGTGGGCATCGGCCGCAGTACCTTTGAGAAAACTGCCGACGGTTACCTCAAATATCGATTGCTGGCCCAATCGAGTGGTGACCGCACAGTACCCGTCACCCTCACCTTGCTGGGCACCACGGCGTTGAAAACCCTCAGAAGATTTGATGGAATTGATCTAACCCTTCAGCAAAAGCTCTCCTACACTTCCCAGGTGCTTATTAGCAGAAAATTCAGCCCAAGGTTTAGTGCGCAAATCATGCCCACCTACCTGCATCGCAACCTGGTGGAGGATGACGAACAAAATGATATTTTTTCTCTGGGGTTTGCCGGGCAATACCAGCTGTCTAAAAACTGGAGCCTCTCCATGGAATACTATGCCACCCCCGGGAGTGATCTTCCCGATGGATCCGGCCCCAGCCCCGAGTACTCTCAGTCCATGGCATTAGGGGTGCAGATCGACACCAAAGGGCACGTTTTTCAGTTGCACTTTGGCAACAGCCGCGGCATGATTGAGAAGTTCTTTGTAGCAGAAACAAGTGGTAAATGGCAGGATGGAGACATCCATTTTGGCTTCAACATCACCCGTGACTTCACAGTAAAAGGGAGGAGAGTCAGATGAAAAAGCACTTAATTATTTTCGGAACGCTACTCATTTTGAGCATGGCCATGATACCAGCAGGCTTCCAGACAACACTGGATGCTACTACTCCCATTGCCACACTCCTTTTTGATCTGGGGGAGCCAAAGCCGGAGCACCTCATAGAAAACCCATCAGCCGAAGAGATCCTGCGGGGAGAAGAAATCGTGAAACTCGGCCGAACCATGGCTCCCGATGGCTCACAGAGCAGCTATGTGAGTAAATACTACACCTGCACCAGTTGCCACAATGTAGTGCGTGAAGACCCGGATCTCACTGTGGTGGATCAGGATGCGCGACTGGATTATGCCATGACCAATAACATCGCATATCTCCAGGGATCTACCTTCTGGGGCATGGTGAACCGTGAAACCTGGTACAATGACGACTATGTGCTGAAATACGGTGATCTGGTGCGCAAAGCGGAAAAAAGCCTGGAGGAATCAGTACACCTTTGCGCCACGGTCTGCGCACAGGGAAGACCCCTCGAAGACTGGGAAATGCAAAGTGTGCTGGCCTATTTCTGGTCGTTGCAGATGAAAATCGGAGATTTGAACCTCTCTGATTCGGAAAAGAAACAACTGGCAGGAACAACCCTCACGGATGCAGAAAAAATAGCCCTGATCAAGTCTGAATACCTTCAAAAATCACCGGCCACCTTTGTAGATCCCCCTGACAATAAGCGAAAGGGGTATCCTTATGAAGGCGACCCCAAGCTGGGAAAAGGAATCTATGAGCTTGGATGCCAACATTGCCACAGACCTGAGGGAGAGAGTGATGTGGTCTTTGACAATAGTAATTTGACCTATAAATGGCTGAAAAGACATATCCCAGATAACTCCGAGCTATCCATTTATGAAATCATCAGAAAGGGTACTTATGCAGAATACGGTCATAAGGAGTACATGCCGCATTACACACAGGAGAAAATGTCTGACCAACAACTGGAGCATCTGCGTGCCTTCATAGAACACCCTGAAGACGCCAACTAAACACTACTGCAGTTCGATCCGAAGGGTGTCTCCATGGATCAAAGGGATTTTGGCCTGGTCATACGAGGGTGGACCAAAGGCACCCCGGGTGTTGTTGGAAAAGCCATAATGCTCTGTAGGAATGCCTATTAGGTTTTTGTTGAGTTTCCCATCTTCATTCACGTCGTGAAAGACGGCAAGTGCGTATTCTCCCGCGGGTAGATCAATCGTAAAAGTCATAGTACCCGTCTCGGTTACCCTGACGACATAACTATGGGCCATCTGAGACTCATCAAGATAATTCTCGGGTGTGTTGTAAGCTGCAATGCGCAGGTTTCCGATGGGCTTTTTGATCCCGCTTATTTCCAGCTTTACTTCATTGGGTGTGAAGAGTAAAAGAACCGTCAGGAGTAAGTTGATCATAGCGGTTATTTATACAAAAGCCTGACTTGAACAATCAAGTCAGGCTTTAAAATATTTAAATCTGAGGCTCTACGCTGCAGCTTTCTTTTCTGTTTTCTCCATTTTAATGGTTTTTTGCTTAGCTACCTGGATCACTCCCACGGCGTTCAGCACCTTGATCACCTGATAAGTAGGGTCAACTTCGTGCCATCTTACACCACCAAAGTTAGGTCTTGATCCATGCTTGTGGTGATTGTTGTGATAGCTTTCTCCCATCATCAGGAAGTCTACCGGAAGGAAGTTTTTGGAGGTATCCCCCACTTCAAAGTTTCTGTAGCCATAGATATGGGCAAACCAGTTGATGATCGCTCCGTGGATAGGCGACAGCAACCACTGTGCTGGCAACAATAACCACAACCACCATACATCGGCATAAAACCAATAAACCATAAAGTATGACGTGGCCCAGAACAATCTGGATACCCATGAACGGGCGAATTTATCGAATGCGTGCCACTGAGGTACACCCTCTGTGAATCGCTTGTCTACTTCTACCTTTTTATTGGTGATGTCTGAATAAATACTTTTGGTCTTCCACATCATCTTAAAGATGGTCTCATCATATTTCGGTGAGTGTGGGTCATTTTCCGTATCTGCAAAAGCGTGGTGCATTCTGTGCATCACACCATACCCGTAGGGGCTCAGGTAATTGGAGCCCTGAAATAACCAGGTCAATACGAAGAATACTTTTTCCATGAAAGGACTCATGGTGAACGCTTTGTGGGCTGCATATCGATGCAGGAAAAACGTCTGAAAGAATAGCGACAAATACCAGTGCGCTATGAAAAAGGTGATAATTACTGCCATTTAATTTGTTTTACTTCTGTTTTGTGTAGGGATTCTTTCCCTCAATCATAAGTAAGACAAAGTCGTGGCTGGTTTGTGACAGAAATCCGGAAAAACTTTTAAAATTTATTTGACCTCTTTCTGTTCGTCATTCAGATGATTAATCAAATCATCGAAATTTCCATCAGAACAGGCTTTTTGGAAAGCAGAAAAATATTTCTCCGAGTCGAAAGAATAGGTAAACTTTTCGGTCTCACGGGCCAGTTTTTCTTTGGCACGGCACACCATCTGTCTGCAATGATCTTTCTTTTTATTAAAGATCTGCTGCAGCTCATCATACTCAAAATCAAAGCCTTCTCTGAGCAAAAACAAACCACGCTCCAGAGGGCCCAGTTTTTTATGTAGCACACTCAGCATGGCGTCCATCTCCTGTCTGAAATCCAGACTGGAGAAGTCTATCTTCTCAAAAAGCTCAGGCAGCTTAACAGATTCCAGGTACTCCTTTTTCTTTTGCTTGAGGCTATTGAGGTGATTCAGGCAGTTGTTGGTCACCGAGCGGATCAGATAGGCTTTGGTATTCTCTATTTTTTTAGGGTCCACAGCCAGATACTTCAGAAAAGTATCCTGCACGATATCTTCCGCATCATGCATACAGCCCAGCATTTTGTAGGCGATAGACTGTAGCAGAGGCTGATAAAGAGATATGTTAGCTGAGTGAGTCATTGTTTATTTAAAGCGCAAAGTTAACTAAGAAGAGTGAAAACTAAAGCCGGAAGCGCATTACCACAAAATATATTTGAAGATTTGCAATTCATATAGCTTTTAGATCGTGTTAGAGATACTTTATCAAGATGATCATCTGGTCGGGATCAACAAACCTCCCGGATTATTAGTTCACAGGTCACCCATCGCCAAAGATGCTGAAGAGTTTGCCGTGCAGCTCCTCCGTGATCAGTTGGAAATGCACGTTTATCCGGCTCACAGGCTGGATAGAAAAACCTCCGGCGTACTACTATTTGCTTTGGAAAAAGACATCCACAGGGCCCTGAACCTCCAGTTTGCCGAGAAGACCGTCAGCAAAACCTACTATGCCATCGTGCGAGGCTTCACACCGGATGCTGGGACCATAGACTATCCATTAAGGCGGGAAGATGGAAAGGAACAGGATGCGGTGACCCATTTTGAATGTGTTGCGAAAGCAGAACTGGATGTTCCTTTTGGCAAGCACGCCACTTCACGCTATTCACTGGTGAAAATCCGGCCTGAAACCGGCCGCATGCATCAGATCCGTAAACACTTTGCCCACATCCTCCACCCCATCATCGGAGATCGGCCGCATGGATGCAACAAACAAAACAAACTTTTCAAGGAAAAATGGAACCTCATGGAAATGATGCTACATGCCCGTGAACTCACATTTATCCACCCGCAAACCAATATACCCGTCACCCTAAAAGCCGATTTTCCCGAAGAATTTTGCCGAATAATGGCGCTCATGGGATTTGAAATGCCCGGTGCATAAAACGGTGGGAGGAAGCTCGCGAAATTGACTTACTGGTTTCCCCGGCACATTGGCATAAATTCTCTAATATTGAAGAAAAAACATCAAGATGATCAAATGCCTGGCTATTGATGACGATCCGCTTTTCCTGAAAATGCTCATGGTGCTCTTCAACGACATCAAGTCTGCGGAACTTATTGCCACCCATAACAATCCCGTGGAAGGCATGATGGCTACTGTGAAGTCAAAACCCGACGTACTTCTGCTCGATTTGGAAATGCCTTACCTGGATGGTTTCGAGGCGTTAGAGACCCTGGACGTGCCACCAAAGGTGATTGTGATCTCAGGGCACCTGAATGAACCCCGAAATACAGCGATTCCTATTAGCCGGTATATCAGCAAGTCAGAGGTACAGTCTGCCGTGATGCTGGAGGCGGCCATCAAAGAGGTGATGGGACACTAAAGAATCCACCCATAAAAAATCCCTCACCGAATGACGATGAGGGACTGCAAGCAAAGAGTTAGTATTTATTTTATAATAACCTAAAGGTAGAAAATCCTTTAGTGATTCAAAAGTGAATGCTCGCCTATTCGCTGATGGCCATCAGCAAATCACTCTGAGTAACTATGTGGACGACATTCTGATGGTCCCTGACCAGCAAAGCTTTGTTCTCTTTCTGAATCAATGACGACAACACATCAATGGTATTGTCCATCCCCACAAACTGGAATGGGGAATCCATAATTTCACTGACCGGTTGGTTTTTGATGTCCGGATTTTGCAGGAGGCTCTTGAGCACATGAGTGTCATTCAGGCTACCCACAAAGTCTTCACCATCCACCACCGGCACCTGATCTATCCCGTATTGATTCATTGTGAGGATGGCCTCCCCTACTTTCAGGCTCTTGTCGATGGTCTTCAGCTCCGAACTTCCATTGCGGTTGGCAATGATGTCCTTGGCAGTGGCAAACTTTCTGGTCTCCAGAAAACCATGATCTTTCATCCAATTGTCATTATAAACCTTACCCAGGTAGCGAGTTCCATGATCCGGCAGCAGAATGACCATCACATCATCTTCCTTCAGATGATCCCTGGCAAACTCCAGCGCCCCATGCACAGCTGACCCACAGGACCAGCCACAAAACAAGCCTTCCTCTCTGGCCAGTCTTCGGGCCATCACAGCTCCATCTTTATCTGTCACTTTCACAATGTGATCGATCATATCGAAATCCACATTTTTTGGAAGGATGTCCTCACCTATTCCCTCAGTGAGGTAAGGGTAGATCTCCTTTTCATCAAAAATGCCTGTCTCTTTATATTTCTTAAATACTGAGCCATAAGAATCAATAGCAATAGATACCACACCTTTTTTCTGCTCTTTCAGGTATTTGGAAGTCCCGCAAATGGTTCCGCCAGTGCCTATTCCCGCCGCATAATGCGTGATTTTTCCGTCAGTATCTTCCCATATTTCAGGTCCGGTAGACTCATAATGAGCTAGTGTATTGGAAGGATTGTCGTACTGATTGGGGTAAATCGAGTTCGGTATGTCCTCATTGAGTTTTTTGGCCACAGAATAATAAGATCTTGGATCCTCCGGCGAGACGTTCGTGGGGCAAACGATCACCTCAGCACCCACAGCCCGCAGGATGTCCATTTTCTCCTGTGACTGTTTATCGGCCAAAGTAAAAATACACTTATAGCCTTTGGCCTGAGCCACCAGGGCCAGCCCCATCCCTGTATTGCCCGAGGTGCCCTCTATGATAGTCCCCCCCGGCTTTAGCTGACCGGATTTCTCCGCATCCTCTATCATCTTGAGCGCTATCCTGTCCTTCACAGAATTACCGGGATTAAAATATTCTACCTTCACCAGGATAGTCCCCTTGATGCCCTTATTCACCCTATTGAGCTTCACAAGGGGCGTGTTCCCAATGGTTTCTATCAGCGTATTGTAGTATCGCATGTGTGTCTGTTGTTTATTTTGCGCAAATTTATGGAATAAGGAAACGCGCAGCCTGAAGTAAAAGATTCTTTTTCAAGAACTTTCAATCAAAACTGTCGTATGCTGGTTAATTCATTTAGATATGACAAATAAAAAAGAACCCGTTCTCTCAGGAGAACTCAATGTACAACTCAGACATTTACAACTTTCGGACTACCCGGAGCTGCGCGAAATCATGGAGCTGGCTTATAAGGGAATAGATGAGCCCTATTGGGAAAGAATGGACATTAAGCGGCTGCTCAAGATTTTCCCGGAAGGACAGCTCTGCGTGGAAGTGGACGGGAAAATGGTGGCGGCAGCCCTGGCCATCATCGTGGATTACAAAAAATTTGGTGACAACCACACCTACAAACAAATCGTGGGCAATGACTCCTTCAGCACCCACGATGATGCCGGAAACGTGCTTTACGGAATTGATGTATTCGTACACCCCGACTATCGCGGCTTACGCCTTGGTCGCCGGCTGTATGACAGCCGCAAGGAACTCTGCGAAAACCTGAACCTCAAATCCATAGTGGCGGGCGGGCGCATACCTAACTATGAAAAGTATGCCAAGGAAATGACACCCCGTCAATACATTGAGGCGGTGAAGAACCGTGAAATCAACGACCCGATTTTGAATTTCCAGATTGGGAACGACTTTCACGTAAAAAAAATCCTCAAAAACTATCTCCCCGGAGACAGTAAATCCAAAGACTATGCGACACTGCTGGAGTGGAATAATATCTATTACGCTGAGACGGAAAAGCTGATCAACGCACCAAGAACCTATGTGCGAATAGGGCTGGTACAGTGGCAAATGCGCCCCTTCAAGGACCTGGAATCGCTCGTGGAGCAGATGGAATACTTCATTGATGCCTTTGGGGATTATCAGTCAGACTTTATCCTTTTTCCTGAACTTTTCAATGCGCCCCTTATGGCGGAGTTTAACCACCTGGGCGAGCCGGAAGCCATCAGAGGGCTGGCCAAGTATACTCACGCTTTGCGCGAAAAGTTTACAGAGTTTGCCATCTCCTACAACGTGAACATCATCACAGGCTCTATGCCCGAGATAGAAAATGAAAAGCTCTATAACGTATCATACCTCTGCCGCCGGGATGGCTCGTGGGATAGCTACAAAAAAATCCACATCACACCTTCCGAGCAAAACTCCTGGGGAATGACCGGCGGTGACAAGGTAAAAGTATTTGACACAGATGCCGGAAAGATCGGAATCACCATCTGTTACGATTCAGAATTCCCTGAAATCTCCAGGCTCTATGCGGAGCAGGGCATGCAGATTTTGTTTGTCCCTTTCCTCACGGATACTCAGAATGGGTACAACAGGGTGCGCTACTGTGCGCAGGCCAGGGCCATAGAAAACGAGTGCTATGTAGCCATAGCAGGCTGCGTGGGTAACCTGCCCAAGGTGAATAACATGGACATTCAGTATGCCCAAAGTGCCATCTTCACTCCTTCTGACTTTGCTTTCCCTACCAATGCCATCAAAGCAGAAGCCACCCCAAACACCGAGATGACTGTGATAGGCGACCTGGACCTGGAGCTGCTCAAGGAACTCCACGAGTTTGGCAGTGTGAGAAACCTAAAAGACAGAAGGCTTGATCTTTACAATATCAAACTCAAAAAGTAGGGAGGGTAAATACCTCATTAATGGTATTGTGATTGGCCCAGCTTTTGCCGAACTTAGTAAAACGATTGAGTAGCGTACATACTTCATCAATCCTCTTCAGATTACGCACCCCTGGGTGCGTAATTTTTTTTATCTACCACAAGTGATGCACCTCCGGCCCAATATAAGCATCATATACAGCCTTCACTGCTTTCATCTGCTCATCATCCAGCGCTGGCAAATCACACACCTTCAGGTTGGAGAGCACTTGCTCAGGGCTGCTGGCACCGGGGATCACCGTGCTCACCTCTGGAAACTGTAAAATCCACCTCAGCGCATACTGATACAGGGCCTCCTGTCCAAAAACAGATTTCAACTCGCTGACAGCCTGAAGTCCCTTGTCTAATGGCACTCCTGAAAAAGTCTCGCCTTTATCAAACACTTCACCATTTCTATTGAAAGCCCGGTGATCATTTTTATCAAATTCCCGATCGGCAGACATCTTTCCACTCAACAATCCACTGGCCAGCGGCACCCTGGCAATGATGCCAATATTGCGCTCATGCAACAATTTAAAACAAGCCTCTGCCGGTTTCTGACGGAACATATTGAAAATGATCTGAACACTTCCTACTACATCATAGTCGGCAGCCATCCTGGCTTCCTCCACTTTCTCCACACTCACACCAAAATGCCGCACCCGACCCGAAGCCTTGATTTTCTCCAGCCGGGCGAATACGTCATCAAATTGATAAACCGGTGTAGGCGGACAATGCAACTGTACCAGGTCCAGGTATTCAAGTCCGGTATTTTTCAGGGCATCGTCCACAAAAGCTTCCATCGCCTCTGGCGTATAGGCATCGGCCACATGGGGGCTCAACCTGCGACCAATTTTGGTGGCTATGATCAGCTTATCCCGGTTTGCTTTGACAAAGCCTGCCACCGCCCGCTCACTTTGCTGGTCGTCGTACACATCTGCAGTATCCAAAAAGTTTACGCCATTTTCTATGGCCGTGGTGATGATGCGTTCGGCAGCTTTTTCATCAAACTGACCACCCCAGCCTCCACCTACCTGCCAGGTGCCCAGAGAGATTTCTGAAATTCTGAGACCGGTCTTTCCTAAAATTCGATACTCCATGATCCGCTATGTATTTAACTTACTGAATAAATGACTCTGAAAATGTTCGTCGGCAATTTCCCCCCTCCCTTCGAAAAATGAAAGGTTTGCCGGGTAAAGATTTCGAGGTTCAATGATAGTTTGTCTATTTTTAGCCCACACAGAAAACCCTCATCCCATGACCAAACGACTCGCCATATTTTGTGGTTCCAGCAAAGGAAAAAAACCAGACTACACCCAGGCAGCCAGTACAGTGGGGAGGATCATGAGCGAGCAGGCTATAGGAGTGGTCTATGGCGGTGGAAAAGTAGGGCTGATGGGAGTGGTGGCAGATGCGGCCCTGAACCATGGCGGAGAAGTGATCGGTGTGATCCCCGAAAAGCTGATGACGAAAGAGGTAGGGCATTCCGGCCTTACTAAGCTGCACGTGGTAGCCACCATGCACGAACGCAAGGCACTCATGGCAGAGTTATCCGATGGATTTATTGCCCTCCCCGGGGGTATTGGCACTATCGAGGAAATCATCGAGGTATTTACCTGGCACCAGATAGGGTATCACAACAAACGCTGTGGCTTCCTGAACACCAATGGCTACTACGACAAGCTGTTCGGATTCATTGATCACATGGTGGAAGAAGGATTCCTGTCTGACAAACAGCGCAATGAGCTCATCGTTTCGGAAGACCCGGAGGAGCTGATCAGGTTAATGACCAAATAACCGCCAATGCTTCTCACGGTACATCTTCCCTTATATCCCATTAATCAGCTGGTAGAAAGCATCACTTACTATTCCAATTATTCGGTGGAGCATTTTGCTGAGCGACTCTTGCCAGATGGCCATGCGGACTTTATCGTAAACCTCACAGAAGCACCCAAACATACCTTTGACAATGCGACCCTTCAGGTCAATGAGACTTTCAAAAAAGGGTGGCTTTCAGGAGTAAGAAAAAAATTATTGTCAATAGATGCCGGCGGCAGAAATGACAGTATGATGATCGTTCGCCTCAAACTCGGGGCTGCTTACAATATCTTCAAAATCCCGCAGGAGGAGCTCACTGATAAAGTGTACGAAGCGGACCTCATCCTTGGGCACTCCTTCGACGACCTGCGAACCAGAATCATGGAGGCACACTTTGTGGAGACCAAAATTCAGGTCATGGAGAAATTCGTCCTTGACCAATGTAGCGGTAAAATTGATCTCCCGCCAGTGGTGTCTTTCGCTTTTGACCAACTCGTGCACTCCCCTTCCAGTACTTCGATCAAGCTTCTTGCAGATCAGACCGGTTTTAGCCACAAACATTTCATCGCCCTGTTCAGGAAGCATGCGGGCATGTCACCTAAGGAATTTATGAAGGTGATGCGATTTCAGAGGGTTCTTCAGGAAATAGAAAACCAGGGGCGGATTGACTGGGCCCGACTGGCACTGGACTGTGGATACTACGATCAGGCACATTTCATCAAGGAATTCAGGAATTTCTCTGGCTTCAGTCCTGAGCAGTACCTCACTCAAAAAGGAGAATATGTGAACTACATTCCGGTCAGGTAAATTTTTTACAATACTCCCCCAATCGGCCATTCTATATTTGATCCAAAAAAAATGGAAAACGTCGCAATCAATCACTGGGCAGTAGTCGTGGCTGCTTTGGCCAATTTATTAGTAGGTGCCATCTGGTATTCACCGCTACTTTTTTATAAGGCATGGAAAAGAGAAAACAACCTTACCGACGACCAAATCCAACAGGTCAGCCCGATCAAACTGTATGGGATCTCCACTTTGCTTTCACTGATTATTTGCTATAATCTGGCCTTCTTTCTGGGAGATGCAAAAACAGATTGGGTTTGGGGCACTACTGCCGGCTTCCTGGCAGGCTTTGGGTGGGCATCCATCATCTTTGCCATCATTGCCATGTACGAGCTGAAGTCCTGGAGATACATATTAATCAACGGAGGTTATATTACTATTTATTTCACTTTAATCGGATTTATCCTGGGCATATGGAGATGAGAAAACTAACCATCATTGTTTTAGCTGTACTGATGGGCTGTCAGTCCACACAAAACACCAACGAGACAAGAAAAGAATATCGCATTGCCTATAATGTGTGGTATGATCAGGAAAAAGATGATTACGAAGTGTTCAGTATGAAACCTGATGGCACCGACATTATCAACATCAGCAATTGGGAGGGCGTAGACTGGGTATACTATGCCTATCAGGACAAAATCTATTTTATCTCGGATCGTGACACCACCCACAGGATGTATTTCCTTTATGAAATGGATGCTTTCGGTCAGAACATTCGCAAGGTTTCAGATCAAAGGCTTAACGACAGCTGGCTCAGCTCCAGAAACAAAGGTTCGGAGCTGATAGTAGATCCCAGGGTGAGCGGTGATAGTGCGTTTCACATTATTAGCAGTGACGGCCAGCTGATTTCAAAGCTGTATACCAACCTGGCCTATTACAATGATCCCTATTTTTCTCCGGATGGCACTGAGGTGGTCTTTCGGGGTGCTACCCAAAAATTCAAAAAGGAAAGTGGCTACCTGGACGAACTCTACATCATTGGTGCGGATGGAACAGGCCTGAGAAAACTCACAACCTATCCCGAAAATGACACCTTATCAGCGTGGTATCAATACCATGCCGGCCCGCCCTTTTGGGAGCCCGACAGGAATGTGATTACTTATAATTCCGTGCAAAACGGCTACAGTAGTCTTTTTCTCACAGACCCTACAGGGAAAACCCCGGAACGAATCACACCAGATTCGCTCTATGCAGCATGGCACACCTGGTCATCAGACGGCAAATGGATCACCTTCGACGGGTACCCCCGGCCGCATGAAGGTGACAGGGATTTTGATATTTACCTAATGGAGTATGAAACAGGCCACATCAGACAACTGACCTCAGACTCTACTTATCAACAAGGACCGGTGTTTGTGGAACTGATACAGGAATAACTACCTCCAGGCCGTGAGAATCACACCCATCAAAGTAAAGGTGATCACGAAATAGAAGGAGTTGATAAACCACAGCTTGAAGGAGCTTCTGGAAAACAGGGCGTTCACCCCCATGGCCAGGGCCACCCAACCAAAGCCGGTCAGAAAACCGTACAGGGCTCCTTCACTCACGCTGGCTTCTCCAATGAACATGGCCAGGTTCACCGCCATGATGAACTCGAGCACAAAGGCGATCCCGTAGATTTTAACCATATTGGCGTTTTTGAGCTCTTCTTCGGTGAAGCCCATCTCGTCCATCCAGGTCTGCCCGAAAAGAGGACCATACCAGATGCCGCCCACTACAAAAGTCATAACGGCAGAGGCGATCACCGCCAGCCAGTTTAATGATGAAATATCCATGATTCATAAGGTTAGTTGATGGAGAAATATAGCTATTCTAAGCGAAATAATTAGCCTCTTTCATCTCCGGTATTTTACAGCGATTCGGGTGGGCTTTGCCAGATGTTTTAGATCAAGCGGAAAATCTGAGGGACCTGAGATTGTCACATCACAGAAACCAGTTCCACGAGGGGTGGGTTTGGCCTCAACATCCTTTTTCAAACATAACTGGATAACGTACTCAAAACAAAATAAGTCACCATTCTTTAACCACCTTCCAATCCGCTGCAAACTTCTTATTCACCCTCCTCAGCGAAACAGGGTCAATCAGCGGCTCTTCACCCACCCATCTGTCCGGAAGGAATGACGCCCCATAGAGAATCAAATGATAAAATGCCCAAACCGGCCGGTACAGCAGCCAGTGTTTCCACTTATTATTCTGATAATTGACCGGAACCCTGCGCACAACTTTGCGACAAAATGTTCGCAGGACTTTGAGCTGCTTCTCACTGAAGGAAGGATGAATGACCTTGTCTGTTACCTGAGGCGTAGGCACGCCCAGATAACCCGCCAGTGATTTCAAAAAAGCCTTACGATTCTTTTTCAAATCCTCATAAAACAGCACCAAAGGTGGATGCGTGCAGCATTCCGATATCACCCGGAGCATTGGGGCATAGTACAGGTCTTTTTGCCGCCAGTATCCGGCATCATTTTCCAAATCCAAAAACGCTTCAAAGCTTCCGAACCACCCGTTCTTCACATGTCGCTTATATTGGGAAGCGATCCAGTCACCATGTCGCCGCAAAAGAATGATCACCCGGGCCTGCGGATAGGTACTGGTAAACCACCGCACTTCTTCTTCCAGCTGGCGATCAAACTCACGGGACACCAAAATCTTCTTTGCGCTTAACTTCGGTATGATGGTCTTACACTTTCGATAGCTGTGGGTAGAAATATAATGCACACCCTCCATTCTGGGGAAAACGGCCTTTTGCAGGTAGGTAGAAGCCACCTTACCCAGTCCCACATGAAAATAAACTTCCTGCTTAGCTCCCATACAGCGAAAGTAAGGGTTTGACACCAACTGTGTTTTATCAGGGCAAAATACTCTTTGAGTAATGTTGCATTAATATTTGAGTAATGTTTTATTATTTTAGCCGATCACTCCATGCGGGTGCCCAACCATTTTAAAAATTTGGATTCTACTACCAAAAACCTTGTGAAAAAGGATAAAGTCAACTGGAAAAATGTCATTCTGATCATGGAGATCAGTCTGGTTCTCGGATTTTTGGCCCTTGTGGTCCTCAACTACTTCTATCGGTTTCTGCTCTGAGCTGTTTATACAGTTAATCACCAAAAAGGAGCTGTCATTTTTCGCTTTCCAACCCCTAAGTTGAAGGGTTTAAATTAGATTTGCGCCATGGCAAGTGAAGTGCAGGCAGACTATCTCAACGAGCTCAATCCCCCCCAAAGAGAAGGCGTAGTAAACACAGAAGGACCCACCATGCTGATTGCGGGTGCAGGATCGGGCAAAACGCGTGTGCTCACCTACCGCATTGCGCACCTTATTCAGCATCACAACGTGGAGCCGTTCAGCATCATGGCCCTCACGTTTACCAACAAGGCCGCAAAGGAAATGCGCGAGCGTATTGAAAAAATAGTGGGCAATGAAGCGAGGAACCTTTATATGGGCACTTTTCACTCGGTGTTCGCCCGTATTCTCAGGTCCGAAGCCTCCAGACTTGGTTTCCCCAGCAACTTCACCATTTACGATACCGACGACTCCAAGACACTCATCCGCCAGATTGTAAAGCAGATGAACCTGGACGATAAGCTCTACAAAGCCAACGTGGTACTCAACAGGATCTCAGCTGCCAAAAACAGGCTGGTCTCGTGGCAGGATTACCTCAGTAATCCCATCTACGCACAGGATGATGCCGACAACATGCGGCCCGAAATGGGCAAACTCTATCAAACCTATGTGATGCGCTGCTTTAGTGCAGATGCCATGGATTTTGATGACTTGCTTTTCAATACCAATGTGCTTTTTCAGGAACATCCGGACGTACTGAACAAATACCAGCAACGATTTAAATACCTGCTCATCGACGAGTTTCAGGATACGAACATTTCGCAGTACCTCATTGCCAAAAGACTGGCAGCGGTACGCCAAAATATTGCTGTGGTGGGAGATGATGCTCAGAGCATCTATGCTTTTCGGGGAGCGGACATTCAAAACATCCTCAACTTTGAGCGCGACTACCCGGACCTGCAGGTGATCAAACTGGAGCAAAACTATCGCTCCACCAAAACCATTGTGAATGCGGCCAATTCTGTCATCAATAAAAACACGGCCCAGCTTCAGAAGAACGTGTGGACGGACAACGATGAGGGTGACCTGATAGAATTGATCAAAGCCACCTCCGATAATGAAGAGGGCAAGCTGATCGCTTCGGCCATTTTTGAAACCAAGATGCAAACCCAGTCGAGTAACGCAGAGTTTGCCATTTTGTACCGAACCAACAGCCAGTCCAGGGCCATGGAAGAAGCCCTGCGCAGAAATAACCTGAAATATCGGGTGGTCGGCGGGCTGTCATTTTACCAAAGAAAAGAAATCAAGGACCTGATCGCCTACCTGCGATTCATCGTGAATCCTAATGACGAGCAGGCCATGCGCCGGAGCATCAATCTTCCCAAACGTGGGATAGGCCCAGGCACCATCGAAAAGCTGGTGGTCATAGCCTCAGAGGAGAATCAACCACTCTGGAATGTGATGGAAAATGCCAAAAGCTACCTGGGGGGAAGAGGTGGCAATCAGGTAGATGAGTATGTAACGCTAATCAAAAGTTTCCGACTCACCTCTGAGAAAAAAGACGCATACGACACAGCCGCACTGGTAGCCAAAAACTCAGGCCTGCTCAAGGAGCTCTATGCAGATAAAACCATAGAAGGCATGAGCCGGTACGAAAACGTACAGGAACTCCTGAATGCCATCAAGGAATTTACCGATGACAAAGAGCGCGAAGACAAAAGCCTGAGTGCCTTCCTGCAGGAGGTAACGCTACTCACAGACGAGGACCGAAGTGATACCAATGAAGAAGCCGTCACCCTCATGACCATCCATATGGCGAAGGGTTTGGAATTTAACCATGTGTACATCGTGGGTATGGAAGAAGACCTCTTTCCCTCGCAGATGATGCTGAGCAGCCGCGCCGATCTGGAAGAAGAGCGCCGACTGTTTTATGTGGCCATCACCCGAGCCAAAAAGAAACTTACCCTGAGCTACGCCCTCAACAGGTACCGATTTGGGAGGTTGAAAAACTGTGAACCCAGCAGGTTTCTGGAAGAAATCGACCCCCAATACATTAAGGTCAACAAAAAGTTTGGAAGCAGGGCGGCACTGTCCAGCGCGGAGAGTTATGTCACCAAGAACTTCGTGAATAATCTGAAAAAAGACCAGAGCAACCGAAAGTTTGCCTCTGCCCCTCAGCATAAACCCAGCCCTGATTTTCAGCCCAGCGACACCAGCGGGCTGCAGGAGGGAATGCGCGTGGAACACGCCAAATTTGGCTTTGGCAAAGTCACTGTCATAGATGCCGAAGGCGCCAATAAAAAAGCAAAAGTGGAATTTGATACCGCGGGAGAGAAGACATTATTATTGAGTTTTGCAAAATTGAGAATCATTGAAGATTAATTACCACAAGAAACGTTTTAAGGCCGTGACGAACAGCGAACACGGCGAAGTAGACCCACAAACCATCTTTCATTACTCACAGGAAGGTGATGTGCTGTGGGCGGTCTATCAGGGCAGCAGCATCAAGCTGGGTACCATTACAGGTCTGGTAAAAAATGACGGCACATTGGAGTTTGCCTACCAGCACGTGAACACAGAAGGTGACATCCGCAGCGGGAAGTGCATCTCCACCCCTGAAATACTGGAGGATGGCCGCATCCAGCTCCGCGAGGCATGGCAGTGGAATGATGGTGGAGAAAAGGGTGAATCTGTGCTGGAGGAGATCGGCTGAGAACTCCCTGGCGGAAGGCATAAAAAAAGGGCACAGATTACTCCGTGCCCTTAACACAAAACAGCTTTTGTTATTCTACTACTCAGCTATTAATACTCTGATACCGTAGCTCTGAGGGTCATTAGGGGGATCTGCATTCCAGTCATTGAAAGAATGAGATCCGTCGGTCTCATAATTCAGGCGGTATTCACCTTTGGGCAATCTGATGTCCTCCACCACCATTCGGTTTTTGCGGGCGCCGCCCGCATGATCCGTATCGTAGTAGTCCATTTCCCAAACCACCTCCCCGGTATTCATATTCTTTATCCAGCCATAGTCATACATCCTGTTATCGGAGCCTTCTCCCATGGCCATGATGGTTACATTAGTGTCTTCATCCAGTACAAAAATCTTTTTCAGGTAGACATGATCGCCCGGCATTACCAGCTCAGCAATAAGGTTTTTGACGACATAGTCCTCCACCTCAAAAGTCTTCACTTGTCCCACCTCATTATCTTTAGTCGCCCATAGGGTAATTCCCCAACGGTCCTCCTCATGTGGACTGGCAGCATTCCATGAGTTGTAGGCATGAGATCCGTCTGTAACATAATAAGCAATGTAATCGCCCTTATCAAGGGTGAGTACATCCTCGAATCTTCGGTTTTTGCTGGCACCACCGGCGTGTTCTGTTTTGTACCCACGCATTTTCCATACGGTCTTTCGGGTATTGGCATCCACTATCCACCCATAGTCAGCCATTTCATCATAGCTCGTGCTCTCACCCAAACAAAGGATCCGCACGTCCATTTCCTTACTCAGGGAAAACCCTTTGGAGACCAATTCATTATTGCCCACTTCCACCAACTCGGCCACAGGCTGCATCGATTTGGGTGCCTTAAATTCTGAAAAGTTTTTACGATCCGTCTCTGTGGCTGGAAAAAGGGACACTCCCCAGAACTGAGGATCATCTGGAGGCAGGGCGTTCCACTGCTCAAAAGAGTGTGAATCATCCGTACGATAACTCAACATGTAGCTACCGGCTGGCAAAGTGATCTGCTCATCTACCTTTAGGTTTTTATCAGCCCCTCCGGCAAAGTCGGTGTTTTTATAATTCATCTCGAAGACCCGCTCTCTGGAAGCTGCATTGTAGATCCAGACATAATCAAAAATCTCGTCCTTGCGGCCTTCGCCTATGGCATAGATACGAATATCTGTGGGTGCTGTGAGTGTAAAACCCTGCTCAAAACGCTCTCCGTTTTCGGCCTTTACGAAGTAAACAGGAGCCTTTTTCACCTTGGCATCAAAGAGCGCATCCACGCTCGCTGGTGACAGCCCGGCACCACTCACAGAAATCAGCAGGTCCTCCTGCAAACTTCTCCTGAACTTCTCCTTGTCTCTGGAATCAAAAATCTCATCTACCAGGTCATCAAAACTATCGATGGTCCAGTCGCTCATGGTGAAGTTATTACCCCATCCCCGAGTGTCATATGCACCCGTAAAATAGAGCTCGTAGTTGCCTGCTTTTAGGGGTACCTCAGCTGAGAAGTCGTATAATCCGTCGCTTTTGCGAAACTCACGATCCTTCATCTCGTCAAACAAATGCCAAACCACCTCGCGGGTGTCGGCATCCAAAATCCAACCGTAGTACATCAGCAGTCTGTAATCATCTCTGAACACACCCCCCACTCCACTTACTTTCACAGTGGCACTGCTGGATAGGTTAAATGCTTTGATCTGCAGATCTTCAGGATTCACGTCACCGATGGTCACTGTCTGAGCGCCGAGATTTCCGAACCCAAACATGACAAAAATAAGGATAGCTAAAAATTTCATAGGTTATTGTTTTGTGGTAGGTGCACTATATACCAATTCTGTGCCGCAACCAAAAAAATGCCCTTACGGGCTGTATGAGAAGATTCCTTATCACGAAGAGTGACCGAATACGGTCATTACTGTCCTTTTCTGATACACCTTAAAATCTGGATCGGACAAAAGCGATCAACGCCTCCCCAATCACCCTCGGACTTTGCAAAGTGAAAAAAATGGACCCCAGGGCTTTCAGCCAGTGGTCTGCCCTGATCAAAAAATACCCCTTGAGTAAGTGCAGATATGCTTTTTCATAAGGACTTCTGAGCCAGCCCGACCGATTCAGCTTTTCAATGAAATCGAGCTGGCGAACCACCGGCACAGACTCCTGCTGATGTATCCGATAGGAGCCACCCACCACATCTGCTGAGTGGAAAATCACGCCATTCTTCCGCATATTCATCAACAAATACCGATCTTCTCCATAGCTGAGGTCCTCCGGAAACCTATGCTGCTGAAAAAGTCCCTTTCGAAAAACCATGGAATGAATGGCAGGGCAGTAGATGAGAAAATAGGCCGGAAGATTGGCCGATTGCAAGTGGTAACGCTCCTGAAGGTGTACATAGTAGCGGTGTAGCCTCGCGAAACGATCAGACACATGCTCCGAAAACAGACTGGTTTTGGTAATGAACACATCGACTGTCGTCTGCTGCTCCAGGTACAAAACAGCCGTTGATAGCAAATGCTCGTCCAGCCAGTCATCGTCATCCAAAAAGAGCAGGTAATCACCAGTAGCAACCTCAACCCCTCGATTTCTAGCCGCAGAAACCCCTCCGTTTTTATCCAACCTTATGAGTTTCGTGTAATCAAACCCCGCCACAATCGCTGCTATCTCAGCGGCTTTCGCCTTGTCAGATCCATCGTCTATCACCAATATTTCATAGGGAGCCAGCACCTGCGCACAAGCGGATGTCAGCGCGGCTTTGAGGAAGGCCACCCTGTTATAAACTGTGACAATAATGGAAACCCTGGACAACGTGTTGAGGTTATTAAGTGAGTCGATCAAAATGAAAGTAGCAAAATACAACCGGCGAATCTGATAAACCTAAAAAATGTTTTCATTTGCCCCGGAAACCCGCTTGTGAAGGAATGCCAGAATCCGAAAAAATCATACTTCCCCCAAAATACTACCTGGACTACTTCAGGGACCTGCTGGCGTTTATCCAAAAGGGTTCATCGCATCTCCTCAGTGCAGATGATGTCATTTTCATCCAGCTATTCGAAGCACTCTCCGAAGATGCGCAATGCCTGATGGTGCGCATGATGAATCGAAAAGGTGCTTACTTCCGACTGGACAAGCTCGCCTACGAGGAAATCGAAAACATTCCTCAGGCCGCTGAGGAGCTGGTAGCGTCCGGCCTGGCTTCCCTGGATGCACCAGATGACTTTCTGCTCTTCGGATTGTTTACAAAGGCAGAGCTCCATAAGCTATACCCGGACAGGGCGTTTAACAAAAAACGCAAAGAAGAGGTGCTGGAAGAGTTGGCAGAAGAAAATCGTCTCGAAGATTTTCAAACCCTGAGGTCAGCCTATACCATCCTGCACTTCCTGGCACAAGAGCAGGTGGAGTATCTGAAAATGCTCTTCTTTGGCCATACACATGGCATGATGACGGAGTTTGTAATCAGGGACATTGGCAACGTAAAGCTCGAAAATCTGGATGGCCATGAGTTTACCCCCTGGTTTGAGACCCAGGCAGAAGCACGGGCCGTATTCGAACTCTATGGGTGGAACCGACTGGTCAAAAAAGCCATGCATGTATTGCTGCCTGAGGAGATTCTGGAGCTCATCTCCCCGGTCAATTGGAGCAATTTTCTGCAGCACCCCAAAGCCCGAAAAATAGGGGATAAATTCATGCTCCACCTTGGAGAATATTTTGAGAAATGTGGCCTCCTCACCGAGGCGCTGGATTACTACAGCCTGGCACGGAAGCACCCTGCCCGGGAGCGAAGAATCCGAATTCTGGAGAAAATGGATGAGCTGAATGCTGCCCGGGAAATTGCTGAAGTGGCTTTTGACAGTCCGTATAATGCCTCAGAGAAGATTTTCGCGCAGGATTATCTGTCTAAAAAAAGTAAGCGAAACTACCGCAGCACCACAGCCAAAGCCAACCTGAGTCCGGAGATCATCATTGAAAATCCCGAAGGACCACGGGTGGAAGCTCACGCCCTGGCTTACTTTGCCAATCAGGGCTATGAGGGCATGCACACCGAAAACTACCTCTGGCGCGGGCTGTTTGGGCTGTTTTTCTGGGATGAGCTTTTCGCTGCTGAGCACGCCTCATTTCACCACCCACTACAGCGCATGCCGAGTGACCTTCATAGTGACACCTTCTATGAGAGCAGAGCTGGTCTTTTGCAGGAAAAAGTGAACGCTTTCAAAACCAAGAAAAAGTTACAATCCTACTTAGAGGATATTCACAGGCAAAAACAAGACATCAATAATTCGCTGGTGGGCTGGCATGAGAGCCTCCTCCCAACAGTGACTGCCTGTGTTCATCACCTCCCACTCAGGAGTCTTTTCAGTATCCTCATGGAAATGGCCAAAAATGTAAAAGACAACAGCTCAGGATTCCCGGATCTCTTTATATGGACCCAGGAGGATTATCACTTCTATGAAATCAAATCACCCAATGATCACCTGTCTGCCCAGCAGCTCTTTTGGATCGACTTCTTCAATGCTCAGAACATCAAAGCAGATATCCTCCGGGTAAAGTATCACTAAATCCTGTTCCGGTATTTTTTTTGTCACTTTGGTCCCGTTGAAAAAGTTTTGACAACACACCAATAATAGCTTCCCATAGGTCATCAGAAACCTGATTTTATTCCTAAATTATTGCTCCAAAAGAAATCAACTATGACAATACTCATGTTGGGCTGGGAATTTCCTCCCAAGATATCAGGAGGGCTGGGCGTGGCCAGTCAGGGACTTTCAGAGGCCATGGCCAAAGCAGGACATAAGGTCACCTTTCTTCTACCCAAAAAAACCAAAAATCAGGTAAGCAAACTCGTGAAGCTGGTTGACGCTTCAGCGCTCACTCCAGACCTGGACTACTGGAAAGACAAGAAAACTTATGAGCAAATCATCAAAGATGTAGAAATGGGAGAAAGGGTGCTCCCCTACCTGCCAGCACAAAGCTTCCAGAACATAAAAGAAACCAAAATCAGGAAAGTGGTTCTGGAGCCAACCGAAGAATCGGAACTGCTGGAGCGCATCCGGCTCACCGGTGAGTATGAAGGTCAGCTAAATGACGAGCTGATCAAATATGCCATGCTGGCCGTGCAGGTGGCCATCAAAGAAAAGCCAAAAATGATCCACGCCCACGACTGGATCACGTTTCGTGCCGGCAGAATGATCAAATCACTTCTCAAAAAGAAACTGTGCCTGCATGTGCACAGCACGGAATATGACCGCAACGGATCCTATGCGCAGCCCTTTATTCTGGAAGAAGAGCAGTTGGGTTTTGAGGCCTGTGACCACATTTTTTGCGTAAGCGAAAAATTAAAAAACACAATTGTCTCTCACTACGGCATTGCGGCCAAAAAAATTACAGTAGCTCCCAATGCCCTCACACTGAGTGCGCCGGAACATCCCATCAAAAGACCCCCGGTAAATATTGCATTTGTGGGCAGACTCACGCCTCAAAAGAGCCCGGCTACTTTTCTGGATATTGCCCGAGAGCTGACATCTCTGGGATATGACTTTCACTACTTCATCATGGGCGATGGTTATCTCCGTTCGGAGTTGGAAGAAAATGTAAAAACGTCCAATTTCTCTGACCGGGTCACTTTCACGGGTTTTCTGGAAAGAACTCGTCTGCTGCAAAAACTCAATGAAATGGACCTATTGGTAATGCCTTCTGCTTCTGAGCCCTTTGGGTTAGTGGCGCTGGAGGCCATCATGAAAAAAATTCCGGTAGCTGCGGCTAAAGGATCGGGAGTGGGTGAGTTTATCCCCAGCATGCCCCAGGTAGACCGGTGGGATCACTACAGCTACAACAAGCTGATTGTGCGACTGATGACGGATGATTCCTACAGACGGGAGATCACAGAAAGCTGCCTCAGGGAGGCTTCTAAACTCACCTGGGAAAACACCGTGAGGCGGATAGAAAAAGTATATCAAAAGACCTGAAACATGACTTTTCAATACCTCAGACCTAATTTTTTATAGATAAAGTGCATCAGCCAGGCAGGCCCCACGAGCAGAAACTGAAGATCTTTGAAGAAAGACGGCTTTTTACCTTCCACTTTATGACCGTAAAATTGCCCCACCCATGCCAATGCAAAGATGATCAGGCTGACCTGCCATACGGGTAGGGCCACATTCATTTCGATTAGTCTGACAGACCAGAGGCAAAATACCGAGAAAGCAGCCATCCCGATAGATAGCGGAAAAGAAATGCTCATGTAATACAATACCGTAACGAAAAGCGCAATGGTGGCCCAGTTGTTAAAAGGTCCAGTACCCAGTACAAACCGTAAGTTATTGGACGGGACAGACCAGAGCAGTCCCACAATGCTCAAAAAAATCAAAGGAACGCAAATCCAATGAATAAGCTTATTGGTCTGATTTTGATGACTTTCACCATACTCTGTCAGCAGCTGATCTATTTTCCTCATTACTTTTGGGGTTTTGTAAAAGATAACAACGATACGGCATGGTAAGTTTTTGGGAGCAGCAATCTTTATTATCCTATGATGTGATCGTGATTGGGGCGGGGATCACCGGTTTATCCACGGCAGCTTCCCTAAAAGAAAAATCCCCAAATCTGAACATACTGGTGATCGAGCGTGGATCACTCCCCACCGGTGCCAGCACCAAAAACGCAGGTTTTGCCTGTTTCGGCAGCATTTCAGAACTGGCCCAGGATCGGAAGGCGCTGGGAGATGAGGGCATGACCAAACTGGTCAAACGACGCTGGGATGGCCTCCAAAAAACCATCAACCGACTAGGGAAAGATCAAATCGGCTTTCTCCAAAAAGGAGGCTACGAACTCCTGACAGCAGCCAACAGCCATTATCTGGGAGATATCGAGTCGTTGAATGAATTACTCCACCCTGTTTTTGACCAGCCGGTCTTTTCCCAGGCAGATGCGGCCATCGGCACCTTTGGTTTTGCAGGCACAAAGCACCTCATTTTCAATCAATTTGAAGGTCAGCTTCATACCGGCAAGCTCATCCGGTCACTCTGGCATTATTGCGCACAATCCGGCATCCAGATTATTACCGGTACAGAGGTGTCCGCGCTCTATGCCGAGGGTGATCAGGTCATTGTTCAAACGAAGGGCTACACTTTCAAGGCCCACTCAGTGGCTGTATGTACCAATGCCTTCACCAAATCACTGATCCAAACCCCACTGGACATCACCCCGGGACGTGGCATGGTCATGGTCGTTACTCCCACACGTCCAACCCATATTTCCGGGACTTTCCACTATGACGAAGGGTACTATTACTTCCGCGATTTTGAAGATAAAATCATTTTTGGAGGTGGTCGAAACCTGGCCTTTGAAGAAGAAACTACCACTGAGTTTGGCTTCAATGAAAAAATTGAGCGGAAGCTGCATCAAATTCTGAAAGAAATCATATTGCCTGACAACAGCTACACGGTGGACATCAAATGGTCCGGAATAATGGCCTTTGGTCAAACAAAAGAGCCTATTCTGCAAAAGGTACAACCCGGAATATATCTGGGGGTGAGACTTGGAGGCATGGGTGTGGCGCTTGGTAGTCTTCTGGGGGACGAACTGGCAGAGCGGATAGTTAGGGATGTTTTTTGAAAATTGTATTATCTTTTCGTTTTGGCAAAAAAACAACTGATGGCGATCAAGCGAGACCCTACACTTTTAGAGTCCTTTATACCTGTACTTTTTCTCATAATTCTTCTTTCTTTTAATGTGGGCATCTTTGGTGATGCTGCACTGGACGGGTCTAATCAGATTGTACTCATTCTGTCTGCCGGGGTTGGTGCCATTGTGGCTATCCGGCTGGGTTACCGTTGGGACGAAATTCAGGATGGAATCGTCAGAAGCATTAGCTCCGCCATGACCTCTCTGCTTATCCTCCTGCTCATTGGCTCACTGGCGGGCACCTGGCTGCTCAGTGGCATCGTACCTGCCATGATTTATTATGGACTTCAGATTCTCAACCCTACCATCTTTCTTTTTGCTGCATGTGTGGTATGCGCCATAGTTTCAGTGGCTACTGGGAGTTCATGGACCACAGCAGCCACCGTGGGTATCGCCCTCATCGGTATTGGTAAGGCCCTTGGGATCTCAGAGGGGATGGTCGCCGGGGCCATTCTTTCAGGCGCTTATTTTGGAGACAAGATGTCTCCACTGTCCGACACTACCAACCTGGCTCCGGCCATGGCGGGCACGGACCTTTTCACACACATCAGGTACATGGCCATTACCACCGTCCCTTCCATTAGTATCGCACTCACTATTTTTCTGGTACTGGGCTTCACCAACGAAACCAGTGCCTCTGTAGTGGACACCCAGGCCATACTCACAGCCATAGATGATAAATTTTACATTTCCGGTTGGCTGTTTATCGTTCCTGTGGTGGTAGTGGTACTCATCGTACGAAGAATGCCGGCCATCCCGGCGTTGCTTATTGGTACTTTACTAGGCTCCGCATTTGCACTTTTCTTCCAGCCAGATCTGGTGGCTGAAGTAGGCGAAGGCTTTACGGCATCAGGAATGTTCATAGGGACCATGAAGTCTCTTTATGGTGACATTTCCATCGCCACCAGCAACGACATGGTCAACGAATTGCTGAGCTCCGGAGGTATGGCCGGCATGCTGGGCACCATCTGGCTGATCCTTTCGGCTATGATTTTCGGTGGCGTGATGGAAAGCTCCGGAATGCTCAAAAGAATCGCCAAAGCGTTGATCAGCCTGGTCAACTCTACAGGAGCATTGATCACCGCTACTGTAGGCACCTGTGTGTTTTTTAATGTCACCGCATCAGACCAATACCTGGCCATAGTGGTGCCGGGGCGTATGTATGCAGACATCTACAAAAGAAAAGGACTTGCCCCCGAAAACCTGAGTAGAACACTCGAAGATTCCGGCACTGTAACTTCCGTACTCATCCCATGGAATACCTGTGGGGCTTATCACTCAAGTGTGCTCGGCGTGTCCACACTGGTCTATGCGCCTTTTTGCTTTTTCAATATCATCAGCCCCTTCATGTCCATTCTGGTTGGATACCTGGGGTATAAAATCAAAAAACTTAATCCCGCTAAATAAACCTAATGTTTGCAAGTTCGATACCCAAAGAAGACATCAAGCACCTACCCCTTATAAAATTTGAGGGAACTATCCACACGGTGGAGACCGTGGAAGCCCTGGATGAAGCCCTGAATATCATCCGCACCCAGGAAATCATGGGGTTTGACACTGAGACTAAACCTACTTTCACAAAAGGGGACTACAACCACACTGCGATCATCCAACTCTCTACCCTCACCGATGCCTACATCATCCGGATCAGCGAAATAGGCATACCTGATCAGTTAAGAAATATCCTTGAGGATCAGGGAATTCTTAAGGTGGGTATCAGCATTCGGGATGACATCAAAGAATTGAAAGCGATGAAAGCATTCAAACCCGGAGGTTTTCTGGACCTCAATGAGATCGCCAAAGAATTAGGAATCACTCAGATAGGAATGAAAAGTCTGACAGGCATATTTCTGAAAGCCCGGATTTCCAAAAGCCAGCAGACATCCAATTGGGAAACCAAAGAGCTCAGCCCGGGCCAGCTTTCGTACGCCGCCACCGATGCCTGGGTGTGTATCAAAATTTACCAAATGCTGTTGGACAAAGGCGTCATATAGGCTCCTGAAGTACCTGAAAATCTACGGCTTTTAACAAGCTCACCTTCTCCGCCAGCACAGATACGTCCTCATCCCGGAGCAACCCCACAAACCGGCAGGCGGATGTGTACATTTTATCCTCATAATCCACCTCAAATTCAGCAAGTGCGCGCTCTACCTCTGTGGTCTGCTCATAGCCAAAACTGATGGAAAAACGTGTCTGAGCGTAAATCTTTATCACCTCCACCTTATCCAGAGCATCTTCAGCAGCAATTTTATACGCACTAATCAGCCCGCCCACTCCCAGCTTGGTGCCACCAAAATACCGCACTACCACTACCAGACAGTTGGTTAGTCCTTTCGACCTGATTTGTCCCAGGATGGGATCTCCGGCTGAGTGATTGGGTTCCCCATCATCATTGGCACGATATGTCTGATCCTTGAGCCCGATGATGTATGCATAGCAGTGATGACGGGCATCATAGTATTGCTTCCGCAAAGCTTCCAGGTGTGCTTTGATCTCTTCCTCCGTTTTCACGTGGTAGGCAAATGACAAAAACTTACTTCCCTTCTCCTTGTAGAAACCTTCCGTGGACTGGACAATCGTTTGAAACTCATTGATCACGGTGCAAAGAAAGTCAGATTGGGTAAACCATCAAAGCTGGTCCAACAAGTCCCGGGCTTCAGACAGCAGGTCTTCCGATTCACCCGATTCCAGCACCTTCCTGAGGTTATACTCTGCCTGTCCGCTCATACCCTTTTTGGCATACACCCGACCTAAACCCAGATAAGCCAGCGTGCGATAATAAGTACCGTGTCCGGGTATGTTTTGGCCCACTGTCAAAGACTTTTTATAAAAACCCAAAGCTTTATCAGGCTGCCCCTTCACCTTCTCATAATAGATCCCCATAAAGGAAGCCCCAGCCATCTGATAGTAGGGCCGGTCGGAATTGGACAGCTCCTTCATAATGGCCACAGGTGCATGCACAAAATCATTCTTTGGCGTGAGAGACTCCAGGAGTTTGGACTTAATGTAGAGGTTATTGGGATAGTCCTTGGTCAGCTCCCACAAATATGACTGGGCTTTCTGGGGTTCATATTCATATCTAAGATAAATGTAGGACATGTAAACATAGGCCTCCACTCTGGTGAGCACAGCCTTTTGGGTGGCTTCATGGATCTGCTGTATGCCCAACTGCACATCTCCACTCCTGAAAAACCAGAGAAGCGGTTTATAAACCGGATATTTTTCGGGATATTTTTCACGAAAGTAATTGTAAACCCCGGTGGTGAGAAGGAATTCGGGAATCTCCTCGGAGAGGTCAAAACCCTTTTTAATAAGGTCATAAGCCTTGCTTGCCTCACTCAACGCTTTCATATAGTGCCCATCATCGGCGTAATATTCCGCCAGTAACCCCCTGGCCGCCATTTCGAAAAATATGGCTTCCGGATGGGTTTGTCGTCCGCCATCGAGATAGGCCGCCAACCGGACAGTCTCCCTGAGATGCCCACTGAACACCTTAAATACCGAGTCTACCGTCACGAGTGGAATATTAGCCCAGAGCACCTTGAGGGCACGCATCATGGGCACAGTGGGGTGTTTGGGAAGTCTGGCCTCTACTTTTTCGATATAGAGGTCGGCCGAGTCCTCCTCTACATTGTATATAAAGTATACCCCCTTCTGTACAAGCTGCATATTGACGGGATTGTCAAACAACTGGGCATAAGCTCCCTGACAAATAAAAAGTAATGCGGCGATGATTACTGTTTTCAATTTGTGCTAAAAGTAGATTTAATTGTACAAAATGAAGGGTAATTTAAACCAAGCATGGTAGAACTGGAAACGATCACCTGACTAACTTTAGGGACACAATGAATGAAAGAATAGATGGTCTATGAATGAGGATTTGGGGTTTATGCTTTATTGTCATGAAGATTACGCGAAGGTTCAGGGTTTTCAAAGTTATCACCGATTTCATTCTGACCATAGTGTTTTTTGTGTTGAGTGTAACGATAAAAAAGCAGTCTGTCTTCCCAGAAGTCCCATAGGCGGACTTTCCTGCATTAACGCCCCAAAATCAGATTTCTTGCAATTTTACAAAGAATCAGAAAAGTCACTTGTCCAAAACGGTATATCCTCATTGGAAATCACCCTTCCACCGCACTATTATATGGGGGTCCCTGACAAAAGCTTGATGGAGTCCCTCGGATTTTCTGAGCGCGTCAGAGAAATCTCTCATTACATTCCCCTCAAGGGGGTGCTGCAGGAAAAAATCCACACCATGCAGCAAAGAAAGCTGAAGCAAACGCCCACTTTTGATCTGACTCTGGCGAGTGCTACACAGCTACAATCTGTTTACGACTTCATCGCGCAATGCAGAAAAAATCAGGGCCTTGAGATTAACATGAATTTTGAAATTCTGGAACAGCTGTTTCAAACATTCCCGGATCGCTATCAGATTTTTACCGCAAAAAGAAATGAAACCCTGCTTGCCGCAGCCATTATGGTGATTCCCGTTGAAGGAATTGTCTATTATTTCCTGCCAGCCACCTCGCCAGCCCACAAAACGGAAAGCCCGATGGTACACCTCGTTGCCTACCTGTATCAGTACTATCAGCAGCGTGGATTCCAGTACATCGACCTTGGCATTTCCTCGGTGAATGCCGTGCCACAGAAGAGTCTGATCACCTTCAAAGAAAGAATGGGCGGCATCCAAACCACCAGAAGCACTTTTATCAAATCACTCCAATAGCCTTTGAAAGTACTGCTCCAGCATAGCCACCTGGTCAGCAGTGCCAAAGTGATCTTCGAAAGTGGCTCTGACCTGCTGAGAATTATATGGATGCTGACTGATGAAAGCTGCCCGTTCGGCCAGCAGTGAGGGATCAGAAGCCACTACCTCTCCGGCACCTGCTACCACCAGCTCCTCCGCACCATCCCAGCGAAAAGTAAGCACAGGCACCCCACAGGCCAGCGCCTCCAGAATAGCTACCGGCTGATTTTCGTGTCGACTGGTGTTGATCATCAAATCAGCCGCCCAAAGGGCATGCCTCACTTCATTCTGATCACGTTCTCCCATCCACTGGACATTTCCGTCAAGGTGAAGCTTACTACACTGATTTCGCAGATGTCTTTCCAGCGTGCCTGTTCCAATGACCTTCAGCGCAAAATCCACACCCACACTCTTCAAGTGTGCCACAGATTCTAACAGGACATCATAATTTTTTTGTCTTTCCAGTCGACCAATGGCCACGAGTGTAAATCGGTCGTTTTGAGTACTTCCCGGAGTAAAAAAGTGATCATCTATAAAGTTGGAAATACGATCAGCCCTTACCCCAAACTCACCAAGTCTTGCGGTCAATGCCTGGCTCACAGCAAGTACCTGCCCGGCCGCACGCAGAGGAGAGAGCAGTGTTTTCTTATAATCTCTTTTGAAAGAGTTCATCGGAAACGGGCTCATATGCTCGGTGATCACAAATGGCACCTCATAGGCCTCAGACAATGCCCTGGCGATGGCCCCCCCAGGATAGGATACATGGGCGTGGATCACGTCGGGTTTCCCAAAATGGCTGGTAAATCGTTCAAAGTTTCGTTGATTCGCAGCAATGATCCCCTCAATATTACCGGAACGAAACTTTCTGGTCCATGTGAAAGCAGGCGTAAAAAACTCTACACAATTGTATTCGAGCTGATTTTCATACTTACGGATAGGTGGTCTGGAGTTGTACTTTATGAAACCATTCAAGGGTGCATAGGCTTTCAGCCACAGCTTCGGCTCATGAGAGCCCCAAAGACTGATCCCTACATTCCAGGCAGGCCGGTGAGTCGCCAGAAGCCTGGATTGCTCCCGAAAGAATATGCCTGTGGAGGGAAAATGCTCCGACGGGTACCAGGAGGGAATTACAAAAACGTTCATTGATAATCAAATTTAGAGAGCAGGGAATTCATGATTGTGCACCCCTGCAAATCATGCGTACTGAGGTCGTCCTTCCAGCTACCAATAGATGATGCATCCACAGGCTTCAGAATTTTGGCATGTTGCGGCTCCTGATACATGGGTGCCGTGGGTGCCGTATGATGATAAGACAGCATGTTTGGCTCGTAGGCCACCCCCAGGTGATCGCAAACCTTCATCAATTCCACCTCAGGCTGAGTGACCAGATCTTCATAGCGAATGAGCAAAACCTCAGTCTGCTTTTGAAGCTTTTGATACTCCTTCACGGCATGCACCCAGTGAATGGCAGCTTGCTGTGGCTCAGCCAGCTTACCCAGATAAGCCTCACCACCACGCTTGTAAGAGGCCACCACATCTCTGCCGTCTCTGAGAAGAAAAATGAATCTGGCCTTAGGAAACACGCTGACTAGCTCGGGGATGTAGTAAGTATTGAGGGGTGTGGTGTCCCCCCATTGACTAAATGCCACCTTGTTCTTTAACCCATATGTTCTGAAAATGGCATCCAGAACATTTTGTAAACTCTTGTCATTAGTCCCATTGAGCTCCCCGAAGATCTCCTCAGCACCGAAATCCCAGGTATGACTGCCCGTGACGGGCATCAGCTCTCCCGTAATCACCTTCATCAGATCGCGCCAGATCAGGAAATTATAAAGCTTGTACTTAATGATGCTATTTCCCAAAAAATACTGCTCAGACGGCAGAAAAAGCCCGCTGTGCTGGTTCAGCATTCTGTTGAGCAGCGTGCTCCCATTTCTTCCCGACCCCAGGACGAAGAAAGGCTGCTCTGCCAGGCCTGTTTTACTTTTGACCGGATATTTCCTGGGTAGGAAATCCGAAATGCGCTGAAGTGTTCTGGCTAGTTTTATTCTTCTCATATTTGTGATCAGAACGGAAATTTATGGATTCTCTGCCTTTAGTTTCAATAATCTGCCTCTGTTATAACCAAAAAGCTTTCGTGGGAGCTGCAATAAGATCTGCATTGGCTCAAACCTATCAAAATATCGAGATCATCGTGGTGGATGATGGCAGCGCTGATGGCAGCAAAGAAGAAATTTCAGCAAGCATCAAAGGCACCGCCATTCGATTCATTGACCTCCCAAAAAACATTGGAAACTGCGCGGCCTTCAATGCGGGGTACCGGGCAAGCACCGGTGAGTACCTTATAGACCTGGCCGCGGATGACCTGCTCCTGCCCACCAGAGTGGAGCTGGGCATCAATGACTTTGCCAACGGACCTGACCAGGCAGGCGTACATTTTTCTGATGCCTTCATCACCGATGAGTCCGGCAGTGTCCTCAAAACACATTACCCCAGAAATCAGGATGGGCAAATGCGGGCCGAAATTCCCGCAGGTAATATCTATGAAAACCTCATTCGTAAGTACTTCATCTGTCCACCCACCATGATGATCAGACGAAGGGTCTTTGACGATCTGGAAGGATATGATGAAAGCCTGAGCTACGAAGACTTTGACTTTTGGATCAGGTCCGGCCGAACCTATGAATACCTGTTCAACCCTGCCCCGCTGGTGAAAAAAAGAGTGGTGAAAAACTCACTCTCCACCCGACAGTTTGGATTCAGAAGCCGACACCTCGCTTCTACTTATCGGGTTTGTGAGAAAATATTTGAGCTCAATCAGAAAGTTTCAGAAGACCAGGCCCTCATCCGCAGATGCAGGTACGAAATCCGTCAGTGTGTGAAAACCTTCAACTTTGAATTGATCCTGAAATATGGCAAAATCATTGGGAAGACTCAGCGTCGGTTGTCATCACTCTCCAGCATGGAGAGGTAGCTATAGTAGCGTTCATGGGTGATTCCGCCATCCTCAAGGGCTTTTTTCACCGCACACCCCGGCTCATTCACGTGCAAACAATTATGAAACCGGCAATCATTCATGACTGTCCTGATTTCAGGAAAGTAGTGACCCAGCTCGCTTCCTTCTATCTCCGAAAGGCCCAGCTCCTTAATGCCGGGGGTATCAATGATGGCCGTGGTGTCATCCAAAAAGAACATCTCCGCAAATGTGGTAGTATGGGTTCCCTTCTCGCTGAATGAAGAAATCTCTGAGGTCTTTTGACTGATTTCGGGTAGGAGCAGGTTGATCAGGGTGGATTTCCCTGACCCTGAGTGTCCCGACAGCAGGGTTCTTTTGCCCTGTAGGAGTGCAGAGAGTGTTTCAGGTACCTTCCCTTCTATAAAGGAGGTTTTCACACAGGGGTAGCCCACCTTTTTTTCATAAATAAAACTGAGATAATCGGCTTCCTCCAGCCCATCAGCATCCAGCAAATCCACCTTATTGAAGACTATCACACCCGGAATCCTGTAAGCCTCCAGCGTAACCAGAAAACGGTCAATGAACCCCAGAGAAGTCCTCGGCTCTTTGAGTGTGGCTATCATCAACGCCTGGTCTACATTGGCCGCTATCAGGTGATCAAAGTGCTTTTTCTTGGGAGATTTTCGGATGATGTAGTTCTTGCGCTCCTCTATTTCATTGATCACCCACTCATCCTGCTGCGCCTCCATCACCACCTCATCACCCACCGCTATGGGGTTCGTGATTTTCTTATTGTCCAGCTTAAATTTTCCGCGCAGACGGGCATTTACTTCCTCTCCATTGGCAGCTTTCACTCTGTACCACGACCCGGTGGATTTTATCACCAATCCTTTCATATCAGTTCTTCTATTTTCTTCATCACATGCCCGGAAGCTCCTGTTCGTCCAGTAACATACGCACGCGATTTCCCGCAAACTTCCTGATAAAGTTCGGGATCCTCGTTCATTTCATCCAATTTTGATTGCAGGTCTGTAGCGCTGCTAAAGGTAAACCCACCACCATACTTCACCAACTCCATGGCTTCTACAAATTTCTCATTGGAAGCATCCGCCCCAAAAAACACCGGAATGCCATAAACAGCTGGCTCCAGCACATTGTGCAAAGCTCCTCGAAAGGCTCCCCCCACTATAGCAAAGTCTGCATAGCCATAGAGTTTAGACAGGCTACCGTAGTTATCTACAATCACCACCCGGGCAGTAGGAGCATTCTCTTCATTCAGTTCGGAGTACTTTACAGAAGTCGGAATTTTTTCATAGAGTCCCAGATCATCAATCTGATGTGGGGCTATGATGAATTTGAAATCCGCCACATTGGCCTCCAAAATGGGCAGCAAATGACCCATATCGGAAGGCCAGACACTGCCAAGCACTATCAGCTTTTCATCGCCCTTAAAAACATCAATAAACGCCACTTCCCTTACGCCATTGGCCACCTCAAGCACACGGTCAAACCGGGTGTCACCAGCCACCGTATAAGCCCGAATTCTTCTGGAACGCAACAATACAGCCGAGTAATCATCCTGCAAAAAGAAGTGATTGACAGTGCTCAGTGCCCTCAGATAGAACTTTCCCATAGGGTGGAAAAAAATCTGCGAGGGTCTGAAAATACCCGAAACCAACAGAAGAGGTATTTCTTTTGCCTTTAGGGTCATTAAGTAATAATACCACAACTCATATTTGATAAAAATGGCTAAGCCGGGACGGACTGTTTCCAAAAATCTGGAAGCATTACGGCGAGAATCTAAAGGCAGGTAATGCAGAAAGTCAACCAGTTCATGGTCTTTGAATGCCAAAAGGCCCGAAGGGGAGAAAAAAGTGAGTAGCACTTTCACCGTTGGCCTTCGCTCCTGTAGCTGACTCAGGATCGGTCTGGCCTGCTCATATTCTCCCAGCGAAGCACAATGTATCCAGATCAGCTTGCCTTCATGATTCTTAAAGTCCGATTCCAGGCGCTCAAAAATACCCCTGCGGTGGCCAATAAATTGCCTTGCCCGACCATGGAATGGGGAGATCAGTCTTACAATCAGGGCATAAAGCCAAACGCTCGTTCTGTACAACAACAGCATAAGCGAATGTAGGCAATCAATCCTCTAAATGCTCAGTCCTCTTGTTCGGGAGTGGGTGGTGCCTCTGGTAGTTGATCCAGCTCCATACCCACCACATAGCCCTTCAGGGTGGCCTCCTCCAGCCCGTATCCCGCTATGGTGATCAGAAAACGGCCATTCACCACCAACGCAAGATTGGTGTCGTTGCTCTCATAGTTAGCTGAATACCAGCCTGGCTGACCATTTACTTCTATTGATCTCATCACACCGTCGGTAGACTCATGTTCGTACTGGTTGGCATAGAGCCCGAGCAGAGAAGCCGTCTGGGCATAATCAAAAATGCTCGCTCTAAGTTCTTCATCACCGTTGCGGTAAGATTTGCTGGCGAAACTATATCGATACTCGCCATACCGGGTAGTAGAGCCCTCGGGTTTTTCAGCAATGCGGTAAGCTCCCAGGTCATCCGGCAGAAAATTGATTAAATCACGAAAACCCACCACCTCTGAGGGGCTCATGGTACCGTAATTCACCGGTTCTCTCCGGTACCCTCCCAGTGGATCAGAGCTGTCAGTAGATTCATAAGTATCCAACACTTCATCATCCGCACGATCATTGGTATCGTCTGATTGGTTCTTGTTTTTGTTGCCAAAAAGGAATTTATCAATCTCCTGATTGGCCTTTTTAGATAATTTCTCCTTGAGTTGGATTTGGGCAAAGGCGTAATTGACCGTTGCAAAGGTCAAAAGCAATAAAGTAGTGAGTAGTTTCATATTTTAGGCTATAAAGTTTACTGCCGCAAATATGAATATTTTCATTTAAAATGTGAATATAAGAAAAAAGACCACCTCATGGTGGCCTTTTCTCAGTACTGGATATTTAACTAAATTTTAGTGTGACGCCAGGTAAGAAGACACTCCGTCTCTTGTAGCCTGCATCGCATCTTTTCCTTCTTCCCAGTTTGCAGGGCACACTTCTCCGTGCTTCTCCACATGCTGCCATGCATCCACGATTCGGAGCATTTCGTCAATATTTCTACCCAAAGGAAGATCATTGATGGTTTCATGTCTTACCACACCGGTCTTGTCTATGAAGAACGTACCGCGGTAAGCCACAGGAGCTCCTTCAAAAACCAACTGACCTTCATCGTTGTAGTTCCAGTCGCCGGCCAATACACCGTAGTTATTAGCCACTGTTTTTGAACTATCAGCTACCAAAGGATAAGTCACACCTGCAATTCCCCCTTTGTCCCGGTCTGTCATCAACCACGCCAGGTGAGTCTCTTCCGTGTCACATGATGCACCCACTACCTGCACGCCTCGTTTCTCAAACTCCGCGAGTTTTTCCTGAAAAGCATGGATCTCCGTAGGGCACACAAAAGTGAAATCTTTAGGATAGAAAAAGAACATTACGTCTTTCTTACCCACAAACTCTTCCAATGAGAAATTTTCTACGATTTCCTCTCCGTTGATTACTGCCGGAGCATTAAATAAAGGCGCTTTTTTACCTACTAATGACATAATTGTGATTTGTCTTTTATGATTTATAAAATTGTTACTTGTTGATCAGGGTCAGCCTTTTCTCCATTGATCTGGAGTTTGATGTCCGTAATTTTAAAGTTGCCAACCTTCTTTTTTTCGAAATAATCCCGGATTAGCTCATTCAACTCAGGGTCATGATAGTCCTGTATTTCCTCTGTATTCACACTATAAATGTGGCTATGAGGCTCCAGGTTAGCATCATATCGCTTGGTTCCACTTCGCGTGGCCACCCGGTATGCCAGATTGGCCTCCACCAGCTTTTCCAATATCCTGTATACACTGCCCAATGAGATACTGGGGTTCTGCTCCCTGATTTTCTCATGGAGCTGCTCAGCACTGGGATGCTCATCCTTTGTCAGCTCATGCAACACAGCGATCCTGGGATGTGTGGCTTTTAAGCCAGACTCCACCAGAAGTTCCTTTATTCGCTGATATGAATTGTTAATCACTTTTAAATGAGAATTATTCCTATTTGAGTGCGAAGATATAACAACCTCCCGAACTGCCCAAAAATATCCGAAAAGAATACCGAGAATACGGTATATGGTGAGATGTCCGAGTTAATTACCTTTGATACGAATGAAAATAACTGGTATTTATCCCTATTTTTGTTTTAAACTCAAACAAACAATTACAATGAGAAATTATATTTCTATCGCTGCTTTGGCCTTCCTGGCTTTCTCTTGTGGAGAAGCCGGAGTTGGTTTCAATATCGGAAAGGAATTTCCTATATCTATTCCTGTGGACCTACCGAATGGTACTCCCGAATTAATCGGGACTATTCCTGGAGATCCGCCTCCGGTAACAAGATCTGAAGAGTACTCTCTTGCAGGAGCTGGTTATGACGACCTGGATGCCCTGGATGCCGTTGAGGTAGTTGGCCTGGCTTTTGAAATCACCGGAGTGGATGCTTTTGAGCAATTTGACCTGGATGCCATTGAAATCGACCTTGTGGCTCAATCAGGTTCCAACATCGCACAGATCTCAGTGACCACACCTCAGTTGTCCAATGTGACCAAGACGTCAATCTCAGATCCTGCGGGGCTGGCTGCGCTGGAAGCAGCACTTGCTAATCAGGAAGACATTACAGCCAATGTTTCTTTCGACTTTGGTGAAGTACCTAACGAAGATGTGAATTTTGAATTCGTGCTGTACTTTGATGTAATAGCCAAAGTAAGAGACCTATAATCCGCCTAACTGATAACTTTAGAATCATGAAAAAAATTATACTAATATTTATACTTGGAGCATTCATTACATCCTCCAATGCTCAGGATTTGGATAAATTCCTTGAAGGTGGAGCTGCAAATGGTGAAAAGCTTTTGGAAAGTTACCTGGAACCGGCTTTCGTTGGTTTCGGATATGCACTGAACAGCGGCTGGTACAACACCGGAAAGCCTCACAAGGTGGCCGGGTTTGACCTCACAATCAACGCCAACCTGGCTTATGTACCACAGGATGCGCAATTTTTCAAGATCAACCCTGCGGACTACACCAATATGACCACTGCACCTGCTGAGAATGGTCAGACAAGCTATCCTACTTTAATGGGACCAAACCTGGAAGCTGATGACATTCCTTATTTGGTTTTCGACGAAGGCACAGAAGATGAAATTCGAATCACAGCACCAACGGGTCTGGGTATGGAAGAGTCCATTGGTAGTAATTTTGTTCCGGCACCCTCTGTACAGATTGGCATTGGCCTGATCAAAAATACCGAACTAAAACTCAGGTTGCTCCCAGAGCAGACTTTCGGGGATCCGGGAGAAGAGTTTACCACCAAAATGTTTGGACTCGGCGTGCTACACGATGTGAAACAGTGGATTCCCGGGATCAAAAACCTTCCCTTCGACCTTTCTGGTTTCTTCGCATTCAACACCATGAAAAACTCGATTGAAATCAACCCAGATGTACCAGATCAAATTGGTGAGTTCAATGTATCCGGCACCACGCTGCAGGGGATCATCTCCAAGAAGCTGTCAGTCCTTACTGTATACGGTGGCTTAGGGTTCTCCACCAGCAAGGTGAACTTTAAGATGAAGGGAACTTACGACGGTGTACCAGAAGTAGATCCAATCGACATTGAGTATAAAAATGGTGGCTTGAGAGCCAATGTGGGAGCGCGTTTGAAGCTGTTAATCTTCACCTTCCACGCAGAATATGCTGTGCAGAAGTACAACACGCTTACTGCCGGATTTGGAATCAGCATCAGATAATATTCAGAAAACTTCTTATTAGAAAAAGCGGGCTTAAGTCCGCTTTTTTTATGTTTACCCACTCCATGAGATCTCTCTTACTCCTCATCATGCTTCTCCCCGCTGTGCGGGCTCTGGCCATCACGGACACTGTGCGGGTTTCAAAAAACGAGATCCTCATCCTGAGAGATACCATTTTCGCACCCGATAAAGATACCATATACTTTGTAGATGAAGAGAAATACCGGGTGAGGAGCAATCCCTATAAGTCATCTCAGGACTTCTATCAAAAAATGCGAGAGAAGACGGGGCAAAACAGAGTCACTGCACAGCTATTTGATCTGCTCTATGTGAGCCCGAATGCAAGGTCGGAACGCGCACCCTCCAAAAACAGTCGCACATCGAACACGCCATTTATGCCTTACGAGGGCATGCGCATTCGAAATATACGGATAAAACACATTGACCTCCTGGAAGGTAGTGTGAATGACACCCTGAGGCAGGCTTCCTCCCCTCTAAGCATCATGGTCAATAAAGTCCACATTAACACCTGGAATACCGTGATCAGAAATAACCTCCTGATCGATAAAAATGAGAAAATAGACCCCTATATGCTTGCTGATAATGAGCGCATCCTCCGACGCCTGCGGTTCATAGAAGACGTGAGAATATATGTGAAGCCCCTTTCTGACGGCTATGCCGAAGTGATTGTGGCCGTGAAAGACCGTTTCTCCTGGGGAACAGCCCTCAATATCACTGATCTCAATGAATTCAATGTAGCACTGTTCAACAGGAACATTGCAGGCTGGGGTAAGTACGCATCAACCACCTGGTTTTTTGATACCCAGAGCATCCCTGCATCGGGTTATGAAATACGAACCGGTGGGCAAAACATCGATAAGGCCATCACCAACTGGGAGCTCAACCATACCAACATCGGGGATAGGAAGGCCTGGGGTATAGACCTGCAGAAGGAGTTTGTAGCTCCCGGGATTAAATATGGCGGAGGATTGGACATCCGAACCATTAGAGACTCCACCATGACCCTGGATGGTGAAGAATCTAATGGTCAATATTACCATTTGCACTATCAGGACCTCTGGGCAGGAAGGTCATTCGCTCTGCCCTCGAGCTACGAACGAAAAAACCTAATCGTCGCAGCCAGGTTGCTCAACAACTCCTTTGACAGGCGCCCATTTGTTACCGAGGACAGTAACTCGATCTACTACAACCGAAAACTGTTGATTGGTGAAATCAGTCTTTCCAGTCGGAAGTTTCTTAAAAGCAACTACATAGCGGCTTTCGGAATCTCGGAGGATATTCCCCTGGGCTACCGGATCTCATTCATTACCGGTAGGGATTTCAATGAATTTTACCAGCAGAATTATCTTGGGTTCCAGCTTTTCTGGAGTGCTTACATCAAGAATTTTGGATATCTATTACTCAATCAGGAGATTGGCGCCTTTGACCAGACGGGCATCAATGAAGGGGTGGTAAAAGTAAGGGCCAGTTACTTCAGTCCTCTGCTCTCCTCCGGCCGGTACCATGTCCGCAATTTCATGAAAGTATCACTTACCAAAGGAATTGATCAACCTCAGCAGGAAACCATCTCTCTGGAGAGCAGAATAAGAGACCTTGAAGGAACGAACATTTCTGGAAACACCATTCTTTCGCTGGGTGTGGAATCCATCCTCTTCACTCCCTGGTATTTCTATGGATTTCGGTTTGCCCCCTTCTTTTATTACAATGTGGGAGAGGCCTGGGACAACAGGCCGGCACACAAAACAAGCTATGGCTACCAGGGTGCTGGCGGGGGGATCAGGATCAGAAATGAAAGTTTGGTGTTTAGTACATTGGAAGTGAGAGTTACCCATTTCCCCAAAAGTGCGCCCGGGGCCCGGAAAACGATCTTTTCACTGTCTACATCCATCCCCATCTCGTTTGATAACATCTTTAAATACAAGCCGGCGTTAATTCCCTACCGGTAAAAAGAAAAGTCCCGATAAAATCGGGACTCTTCAAAGATGTCAAACAGGTGTATGAATATAAAATTTGTGTTATGCATTCGTATATACTTTATCTTTATAAAAGGTAACCAGTCCCAATAAAAAAATGTTAAATATTCTTTTTGTCTGTTTAGGTAACATCTGCAGGTCTCCATTGGCGGAGGCTATTTTCAACCAGAAAGTGAAAGAGCGTAAGCTGGATCATGCCATCAAAGCTGATTCTGCGGGTACTGCCAGCTATCACATCGGTGAAGACCCCGACTCTCGCAGCATACAAGTGGCCGTGAAGCATGGAGTGCCCATCTCACACAAAGGGCGACAATACCACTTCAAAGACGCAGCGACTTTTGATTATATTCTGGCCATGGATGCTTCCAACCATCGTGACATTATTCATGCTACGTCAGATCGTCCGGAGGGTCTGTTTCTGATGCGTGACTTTGACCTAAAAGGCCAGGGTGGGGACGTACCCGACCCCTACTATGGTGGTGAAGATGGATTTGAGCAGGTCTTTCAGATCCTCAACCGTTCAATAGATGCTTTTTTAGACTTCCTTGTGGAAAAACACCATCTCTAAATATGTCAGGGTCTGAAAATCTTTTTCTGGCTGAAGTCCTCTTTCAATCCACTGGAAAAAACCATCTGATCAGAGAAATGAGACCGATCTCCGGTGGAGACATCAACGAAGCCCTGAAAGTCACCACAGACCAACACACCTATTTTGTCAAATGGAATACTTATTCAGAAAATCTATTTGAAAGAGAAATGCACGGTTTATCCCTGCTTAGGGAGTGTGAATGCGTGGGCGTGCCGCAGGCATTCAAGCATGGCCAAATTGGTGATCGGAGGTATCTGGTATTGGAGTACCTGAAATCAGAACCGCAGAAGCCTGACTTCTGGGAGGACTTTGGTCAATCCATCGCCAGCCTTCACCAACATACGGCGGATTATTATGGCCTGGATCATGACAATCACATCGGGCGGCTTTCTCAGAAGAATCAACCCACTCCACATTGGATCGATTTTTTTATTGAAAACCGGCTGGAAGTACAGATCCGGCTGGCCCACGAAAAAGGATTAATCACCGCGGATCTCGTCGGAAGTTTTGAAAAACTATATGGACAACTGGAAAAACTGATCCCCCACGAGCCCGCCTCCCTGCTGCATGGGGACTTATGGGGCGGAAATTTCATGTCAGGACCGGGCGGAGCGCCCTACATCTACGATCCGGCAGTCTACTATGGTCACCGTGAAATGGACCTGGCATTCACTCGTCTTTTTGGTGGTTTTGAGCAACCGTTTTATGAAGCGTATCATCAGCAGTATCCATTAGAGCCGGGATTTGAGGAACGGGCAGACCTGTACAATCTGTATCCTATGTTGGTGCACGTGAATCTTTTTGGTCCCTCCTACCTCACAGGCATCCGGCGGACACTTAAACTTTTTCTATAGGACGGTAAAGTACCTGGTAATTATTTCTGGTCTTTTGCTCCAGAATTACCTCTGTGGTCTCGGGTAAAAAGCCAAAAGAACCCTCCTGATAATTTTTAATCGTCGCCAGTTGAAGGCCCTCATTGTATAGGAGCTGAAAGTCCCGCTGCAGAAAATCCCTCAAAGCATCCAGCTTATCCTTCTGATAGTCCATGCAAAAAGTAAAGGTAAGTGCTGAGCTGTGCATCAGATTAATCTTGATGTTCGAGTGATCCATCGCCTGAAAGATCTTGACCAGTTTCTTTTCATCCATGAAACTGTTGTCTTTCACACGAAGAGTGACCAGCAACTGATTTTCTTTAAAGACAAAACAATGTTTAGTGGTGGTCTTTTCCTGTTCGGAAATCTTAGTGCCTTTACCTGTTGGCTCCAGAAATGAGCGCACAAAAAGAGGTATATTTCGCTGAGCCAGCGGTCTGATGGTCTTAGGGTGAATCACCTTGGCTCCATAGTAAGTGAGCTCAGTCACCTCCTGAAATGACAACTCATCGAAAAGTTCTGCAGTGGGGAATCTTTTAGGATCAGCATTGAGCAGTCCGGGCACATCTTTCCAGACAGTGAGGCTTTCTGCCCTTAGACAATAAGCGAAAATAGCTCCGGTATAGTCAGAGCCCTCCCTACCCAGCGTGGTGGATTTCCCGGTAAGGTCGGAACCTATAAACCCTTGCGTGATCACAGGGCCTTTTTTCAATAACTCAGGGATCTCCCGCTCAATAAAATGCTCGGTGAGTTGCCACTCCACATTAGCTTCAGTGAAAATACTATTCGTTTTTACATATTTTCGGGCATCTACCCAGGTACATTCCAGCTCACTCAACATGTAGTGGTAAACAATAGAAGTGGACAGCAACTCCCCATAGGGAATCACACTGTCATAAAACTGCCCCCAGGACGAGGCACGATTTTCCAGTGATTTTTCGAGTTGTATCAGCCAATTATTTACCTCATCGGGCACTGCGCCGAATAGCTCCTGGGTAAGGGCCTGATGAGCAAAAATAAATTCCTTAAGCGCTCCTTCATAAGATCCTCCGGAGAAAGCCTGTCTGGCAATCTCCTCCAGTTGATTAGTGGATTTTCCAATGGCCGAAACGACGACCACAAGAGGCTGATCCAGGTATTTTTTCACAATCTCCACCAGGTTTTTAACACCCTGACCATCCCGTACTGAAGCACCACCAAATTTGAAGATTCGCATCCTTGCAAACGATTTAAATGAATAAAAAAGCCTATTTTTGCCAAATCGCTCAAAACGAATTGTACCAAAAGATGAACAAAAATAGTTTAGGTCTTCCTATCGGCACTACACTTGACCGCTTTATCAAAAAAAAGCAGGATGAATTTGAATTTGCCACTGGAGAACTCTCCCAATTACTGCGGGATATCGCCCTTGCCGGGAAGATTATTAACCGTGAAGTAAACAAATCCGGACTGCTGGATATCACTGGTGCCTATGGCTCCAAAAATGTGCAGGGAGAAGATCAGCAAAAACTGGACGTAATCGCCAACATTCGATTCATCAGAGCCCTGAGAAATGGCGGTCAGGTGTGCGCGGTGGTCAGTGAAGAAGATGAGGAGATCGTTCACCTCAACCCGCATTGCAGATATATAGTGGCCATTGATCCATTGGACGGCTCTTCCAATATCGATGTGAATGTCTCTATTGGTACGATATTCTCCATCTACCGGCGTACCTCACCTATAGGTGGGCCTGTAACGGAAAAAGACATTCTACAACCCGGCACTGAACAAGTGGCCGCAGGGTATATACTCTATGGCTCCTCCACCATGCTGGTGTACACCACCGGCCATGGAGTGAATGGCTTTACCCTGGAACCATCTTTGGGTGAGTTTGTACTCTCACACACCAACATGACATGCCCTGAGGACGGTGAAATCTATTCTATCAACGAAGGCAGCTTTCACCAGTTTGATAAGAGTATCCAGAACTACACCAACTGGTGCAAGGATCAGGGAATGACTGCAAGATACATTGGCTCACTGGTAGCAGATTACCACAGGAATATGCTCAAAGGAGGAGTTTACCTCTACCCTAACACCAAAAAGGCGCGTGAGGGTAAGCTGCGTTTGCTCTATGAGTGCAATGCCCTGGCCTTCATCGCTGAGCAAGCAGGCGGTATGGCAACAGATGGTACCAAAAGGATATTGGAAATAGCCCCAACAACCTTTCATCAGCGCACACCCTTCTACATAGGATCTAAAAATATGGTGGAAAAAGTGGTGGAGTTTGTAGCGGAAAAAGCAGAGGCCTAGAAAAAAAGAAACCCCGCAACCTTGTGAGCTACGGGGCATTCACCGCCATAATGATTAACTAATGACTCAAATGTAATATCCGATAATGAAAATACCCAATTCTGGGTATAAGTTTTTTCATATTTTTTTATTATCTGAATACTTCATGCGGGTTTCCATTTTCATTTTCTCTCTAATTATCACTCTTTCTGCGATATCAGCCGCTATATTTCCGGGTTTTGACAGTTCTAAAATTTCCTTCAAAGCTCCCTCAGAAATATCAATTCGGTACATCGCATTGATCAAATAACCAAAATCATGGTCTAACAGGTACTGAATCCGGGGCGTAAGAAAGGCATGCAGTTGCCCAAAAGGATCTTCCCCGGTACCGAAATCCAACTCATCAGCTATTCCCAGATCCTTTTGAATGAGGTCATAACTACCACTAGCCAGCTTCATCTCGTTTATTTGCTTATCGTCCCCTTCGGAGGCCTTCATTTGAGTACTGTGTCTATCCACTTTGTGGTTTCTTCTACCAGCTGATGCATGACTTCTTCACCCGTACGCCCGCTCGCTTTTGGTACTTTGAAGGAATGATCTGCAAACTCCACCTCCAGCATCCGTGCAGCAGGCAGGGAGGAGAGTACCTCGCGCATCAAAACGATATTGGCCAACTGATCATTTACTCCCTGCAGAAAAAACTGCGGTACTTGAATCCTATCCAGGTGAGCAGCGCGTGTCTTAGCATCCTTACCTGGCGCATGCAGCGGGAAACCCAGATAAAAGACTCCCTTCACTCCGGCGGGCGCTCCATCTGCTAGCAGGTGTGAGGCCATTCGCCCTCCATAGGATTTTCCTGAAACAAAAACCGGAAGGGATGGGTAAGTAGTGGACAGATGGTCGATCACCAGTCCCCAGGTCTCTATATTAGGCTTGGGCGCTCCCGGGAATTTCTTACCATTCTCCATATATGGAAAATTAAATCTGGCCACATGAAAGCCCTGAGCAGTAAATAATCGAGAAATACTGGTCATAAATGGATGATGCATCCCTGCGCCTGCCCCGTGAGCAATAATCACAATCGCCCTGGACTCAGCTGCTTCGTCCACTTCCAGGGTGATTGTCCCCAGACTGTCATTTAAGAATAGCTCCATCCGGTAAATTTAACATTCTTGCGGGTGACTCAAATCCATTCCGACCCGAGGCATCACAAAACTTCTAAACTTAACCAGGTCAAAGTGCTGAGAATACATGACCAAATGCTCCTTGAGGCGGCTAGTCTATCCAGCCAAAATCTTCAGTTTTAGGAATGCTCTCCAACATGTCCACGATTTTCTGAGGGGGGACTACTACTTTTCGCTCCTTCAGGCTCATGAAAGCTCCGGTAGCAATAATCACACAAGCCAGGTCACCATTTTGCTTCCATACCTGCTGACGAAATTTCCAGATTTTCAAATCTTTCCGGAAAGCCAGGGCGGCACAGTCCACAGTGATTCGCTCGTTCATGAAAACCTCCTTTTTAAAGCTGGTGTCCTCATGGAAAAGTACGGGGCCATAGCCCGAGGCTACTAACTCCGCCAGAGGCAGGCTCAACTCATCAAAAAGCCCAACACGTACCTGGGCCGCATAGTCATTGTATGCAGTGTGGCGCATGTGCGCATTGGGGTCAAGATCTGCCCATATGACCTGAAACTGCTGCTTAAAAGGCTCCAAATTATTTTCCGGATTTGGTTTTAGCTGCCGCTTTTTTGGCTTTAGGCTCCGCTGCTTTCTTTTCTTTTGCTTCTGGCTTTTCCTCTTCCTGCGCTTTTTCTTCCTCCTTTTCCAGCAGCTCAGGCAGGGTTTTGACCATGGTGTTATACCAGGTTACCAGCTTCTTGATGTCAGAAACATATACCCTGGACTCATCATACTCCGGAAGTATAAATTTCAGAAATGATTTCAGTTCGTCAGGGTCCGAAGATGAGGTCAGGCCAGTATCGCCTTTAAATTCGACATGGATTTTTCTCAGAACATCCTGAAGAGGCACTGCACCTTCTTCATCAGTGGTGTAAATAGAGATATCCGATAAAATGGAGACCTTAGCCTGAATGTTGGCAATGATCTTTTTTCCTGAGCCGTCCAGCGCTTCTAATATTACGCCGGTTCGCGTAGGAGAAACAACTTTGAACAGTCCTCCTTTTCCCGATACTGCGGCTACTTCATTGAAATCCATATCTGTTATTTGTGGTTAGAGCATGCAAAAATAGGTATTGCCACACAATACCAAAATGGATTACTCTTTTATCCCTTCATTTATTTCTCGGATATAACCGATTATGTCGTCCTTGCCCTGTCCTGTCACAGTGGAGGTTATGAAATGGAGCGGAAGCTCTTCCCACTCTTTCTTTAGAATTTTGCGAAAAGCGGCAATGTTTGACTGGGCCTTATTGGCACCCTTTTTATCCACTTTGGTGAAAACAAGGGTAATGGGCATGCCTGCCTGCCCCAGAGAAGTCACGAATTCCAGGTCGATTCGCTGCGGCTCCAGCCGGGAATCGATCAGCACAAACACATTGGTGAGGTTTTCTCTGGTCTCGAAATAGCCGGCAATCATTTTCTTCCAACTGGCCTTCTGAGACTTACTCACCTTAGCCCATCCGTATCCTGGCAAATCCACCAAATACCAGCTATCATCAATCAAAAAGTGATTGATGAGTTGCGTTTTTCCGGGTTTAGAGGAAACCTTGGCGAGTTTACTATGATTGGTCAGCAGGTTGATCAGAGATGATTTCCCCACATTGGATCGACCAATGAAAGCATACTCCGGACGATCTCCTGCCGGGCACTCTCCTACTTCTGCACTACTTTTGATAAACTCGGCTGATTTGATTGGCTTCATGGAATAATTTTTAACAATAGGGGCAAACGCACTGTTTATGGTTAATATTGCAAGCGAATATGAGCGTAGTACCGTACAAAGATAAGCAGGGGAGTAAGAAAGAACAGGTTGCCACTATGTTTGATAACATTAGTGGCAATTATGACTTCCTCAATCACTTTCTCAGTCTGGGCATAGACATAGCCTGGAGAAAGAAAGCCATCAGGCAGCTAAAAGACCTCCGGCCTAAGCAAATACTGGACATTGCCACTGGCACAGGTGATTTTGCCATTGAGGCATTGGCCCTGAAACCCGACAAAGTAACGGGTGTAGACATCTCAGAAGGCATGCTGGCTGTGGGCAGGCAAAAAATGAAGAAAAAAGGCCTGGATCAAAAGATAGAGTTACTATCCGGAGATTCTGAAGCTTTGCAGTTTGAAGACAATAAGTTCGACGCAGTGATCGTTTCATTTGGCGTACGGAATTTCGAACATCTGGAAAAAGGCCTGGCGGATATGTATCGGGTATTAAAGCCCGGAGGAAGGACAGTTATATTAGAGTTTTCAAAACCAAAATCCTTCCCCTTCAAGCAATTGTATCATTTTTATTTTAAGTGGATTTTACCTAAAATAGGCAATACTATTTCCAAAGATCAGGCTGCTTACACTTACTTACCAGAGTCTGTAAGAGCATTTCCTGATGGCCAGAATTTTTTAGAGATTTTAGAAAAAGTCGGCTTTAAAAACACTCAATGCAAACCACTAACCCTGGGCATCAGCTCCATATACATAGGCACAAAATAGTTGTTTTCGCACTTGTTTTGATGATGGCCCTACCCGGGTATGCTCAGAATGAAGCCAGCGAAAACCTTATTGACTATGATGCCCAGTGGATCCACTACGGTTTTCAGATAGGCCTGCACAGCTCCAAATACAAAATTCGCTACTCCGATGCCTACGCCACGGATGCGCTGGACTCGCTTCACTCGATCGTCCCCGGCAATCTACCCGGCTGGAAAGTAGGCTTCGTAGTGGATATGAACCTGCACAAGTACCTGAGTTTTAGAATATTGCCCACCGTAGGATTTTATGAGTATGACCTTACCTACCGATATACGGATGGGCGGGAACTGCGGGAACTGAAACCAGCAACCATGGTGGAGCTGCCCATGTTGCTCAAATACAAATCTGCCCGAAGGGGCAATGCTGCCATGTATGTGGTGGGGGGCCTGAGTCCTGCCTTTGAAGCTGCCGGCAAAGGTGACCAACTGGACACCCGTGAGCGACTGGAACTGCGAGACTGGAATGTTTCGGTAGATGCCGGCGTGGGTTTTGATTTATTTTTCCCTTTATTTAAATTTTCCCCGGAAGTACGCTATTCATGGGGCCTGAGGGACATGCTTACAGACGGCACCAATACCTATGACGTAGCTTTGAAAAGACTTAGTTACCAAAACATCGCGTTCTACGTCACCTTCGAAGGGGGCCCAACGTACCTGCGAGATGCTAAAAAACGTCGACGATGAGCAAACCTATTGCATTGATCACCGGCGCCACCAGCGGCATTGGTGAAGCTACCGCCAGGTGTCTGGTCAAAGACTACCAATTGATCATTTGTGGCAGGCGCCAGGACCGGTTAACTAAGCTGGAAAAAGAGCTTTCGGAAAAGACAGAAGTCACTACACTTTCATTTGACGTGCGGGACAGGCTAGCCGCCGAGGCTGCAATCAACAGTTTACCAGCCAAATGGCAATCGGTAGACGTCCTAATCAATAATGCCGGGAATGCCCATGGACTCAGTGCCATTCAGGAGGGTGAAGTAGCCGACTGGGACGCCATGATAGACATCAACGTGAAAGGCCTTCTGTATGTAAGCAATGCGATCATACCCGGCATGGTGAGCCGACAAAAAGGACATATTATCAACATAGGGTCCGTGGCGGGTGTGGAGGTGTACCCCAAAGGCAATGTTTATAATGCTTCAAAATTTGCCGTAGATGCCATTTCCAAGGGAATGCGGCAAGACCTGATCACAGAAGGCATCAAAGTATCGGAGATCAAACCCGGCCTGGTTCAAACTGAATTTTCAGCGGTCAGGTTCAAAGGTGACCAGGAACGCGCAGAGAAAGTATACCTTGGATTTGACCCCTTACAGGCACAGGACATTGCCGAAACCGTGGCCTTCATATTATCACGACCTGCACACGTAAATATTGCTGATATGCTTGTACTGGCCGGTGCTCAGGCCTCGGCTACTATGGTGCATAAGAAAAACTAAAAGCGCCTTGCAATGGCTCACGCTTCCATTAGGTTTGCGGTAACAACATTACCCTAAAACCCTGATTTTTTATGAAGCATATTTTGGTTCTGGGAGCCGGGCGCTCCTCTACCTCACTGATCAATTACCTCCTGGAAAACGCCAAAGAAAACAACTGGAAAGTGGTGATTGGCGAAAAAGATACCTCCATTGCCAGAAAGAAATTTAAGGAAGCAGATGTCATAGAATTTGATATTTATGACAAAACACTGGCCACAGAGCAAATCACCAATGCCCATCTGGTCATCAGCATGTTACCCGCCAGCCTACACCCCATCGTGGCTGGTATCTGTGCAGAAATAGGCCGGGACATGCTCACTGCCTCTTACATCTCTCCTGAGATCAAAGCCCTTTCAGATCAGTTTGCAGCTTCCGGCAATCAATGCATCATGGAGCTGGGACTGGACCCGGGCATTGATCACATGTCTGCCATGAGGGTGCTGGATCGCATCAAAGCTGCCGGACACACCCTTACCTCCTTTGAGACCTTCACGGGAGGGCTCCTTGCCGAGGACAAACTCAAGGAAAACCCATGGGCCTATAAGTTTACCTGGAACCCCCGAAATGTCGTTTTAGCCGGAACCGGCAACGTGAAGTTTCTTCAGGAATCCCGCTTTAAGTACATCCCCTATCACAAACTTTTTAAGCGAACTGAGATCATCCATATACCAGGGTATGGCCACTTCGAAGGCTATGCCAACCGTGACTCCCTGAAGTACCTCGACCTGTACAAACTGCGTGGCATTCAGACCCTCTACCGAGGCACTCTGAGAAGACCCGGATTTTGCAAAGCCTGGGACATCTTTGTGCAGCTGGGAGCTACAGACGATACTTATGAAATGGAAAATGTCTCTGAAATGACCCACAGACAGTTCATCAACTCTTTCCTGATGTTTAATCCCCATGATTCGGTAGAGTTGAAGCTGGCCCATTACCTGAACATCGGACTGGAATCTGACGAGATGTATAAGCTCAACTGGCTGAATATTCTCTCAGAAGAACCTGTGGGGCTGGATAAAGGAACCCCGGCGCAAATACTGGAGCACATTCTCAAGAAGAAATGGACGCTTGACGAAACAGACAAAGACATGATAGTGATGTGGCACAAGTTCAGCTATCTGGACAATGGCAGGCCCAAAGAAATACAGGCTCACATGATCGCGCTGGGTGATGACCCGGTAAACACAGCCATGTCGAAGACTGTGGGGTTGCCGCTGGGCATAGCCGCAAAAATGATCCTTCAGGGAAAAATCAAAACGACAGGGGTATCCATCCCTACACAGCAGGAAATCTACGAACCTATCCTGGATGAGCTGGAAAAAATGGGCTTTGAGTTTTCTGAACGCGAAACCGTCTCTTAGTCACAAATGGAGATAATAATCTCTTAGCAACTTCACAAAACCGGGGGTGTAATTACCATCTCCGGTTTTAATGTAAAAATCCTCCTCTACCGTGTCTGTCACAGTTTTAGCATATTGACCGATCACCCGAATCGGGGCTGCCCCGGCGACATCATACACCTTCAATTTTCGTTGTGGAGATAACCCTCGACCTTGAGCCATTCCTTCAAATCTCTCAGCCTCCGGTACCGGATATAGCACAAACACCTCCCCATCGTCGGCTAACAGCCTGCAAATAGCATCCAGCAGGTCCTCTTGCGATAGTTCGCCATCATGTCGCGCCCAGTTGATGGACCTAGACGCAGAACGCAGCGATTGATTGTAAAAAGGTGGATTGGAAATAATCAGATCAAATGTTGTTGGAGGATCAAAAGACTGAACAGTGCCGTGAGTCATTCGAAGACGCTCACTCCATGGACTCGTGCCAAAGTTTCCCCGAGCCTCTCCTGCCGCCGGGCCATCCACCTCCACGGCATCTATCAGCGCAGCAGGGAATGTCTGAGCCAGCATAAGGGCCAAAAGACCCGTGCCGGTACCTATATCCAAAACCGCTCGGGGAGCCTTGCATGCAGCAGCCACCCAGGCACCAAACAAACAGCCCTCGGTGGTTACCTTCATAGCTGATGCTGTCTGGTCAATCCGAAATTGTTTGAATTGGAAATAGGAATTAGGCACTCTGTTCGTCCTCAAAAAACTTATCCACTTTCAGACCAGCTCCTTCCGCTGCCTGTACCGCCAGTTCGTCGCAGCGTTCATTCTCCGGGTGCCCGGCATGGCCTTTTACCCACTGAAATTTCACCTTGTGCTGCCTGTATACCTTCAGAAAGCGCTGCCAAAGGTCAGGATTCTTCTTTCCTTTATAGCCCTTCTTTTCCCATCCGAAAACCCAACCCTTCTCCACTGCATCTACCACATATTTTGAGTCAGAAATGATCAGTACTTCCCAGCCGGGTTTTTTAATTGACTCCAGTGCAGCTATCACCGCCAAAAGCTCCATCCGGTTGTTAGTGGTCATTCTGAAGCCCTCGGACAGCTCCTTTCGCTTTCCCCGAAAGTCCAGTATGGCTCCATACCCACCTGGTCCGGGATTGCCTTTGGCTGCTCCATCTGTGAATATTTTAATCATAGAGTCAATAGGTGGGTTTTGAATATTTTGATCGCAATAGAGAGCAAGATAATTCCAAAAACCTTTCTGAGGATATTAAAGCCCCCCGCACCAATCTTTCGTTCCAGCCAATTGGAGGACTTAAGCACCATGTATACAAAAATGAGGTTGAGAACCACACCAACCAGGATATTGGAAGTGGCATAGACGGCCTTGAGTGAAATAAGAGTAGTCAATGTACCCGCGCCGGCTATAAGTGGAAAGGCCAGAGGCACAATAGAAGAAGACGACAAGTCTTCGTGATCTGACCGGAAAAAGTGAATTCCCAGCACCATTTCCAGTCCTATGAAAAACATAATCAGCGCACCTGCTATGGCAAATGAACCTATGTCAATACCAAATAGGTTAAGAATGCCCTCTCCCAGAAATAAGAAAAGAATCATCAACGCTCCGGAGGCTATGGTGGCCTTCTCGGACTGAACATGCCCGGCCTTTTTACGTAAGTCTATGATGATCGGCACACTCCCCAGAATGTCTATCACCGAAAAAAGAATCAGCGAAACAGAAATAATTTCCTTAAAATTGAACATCCGTACTAAAATTTTCAGGCAAAGCTAAGTTGGATTTCAACGAACACAGACTTTTTTTATCAATTTGGTTAAAAATTAATATGGACTTCCTATGCGAAAAATAATCACCCTCCTGGCATATGTCAGTATCGGCTTTTCAGCCTTCTCACAAGCCGGATGGAACTGGCCAGAAGACGAGACCCTGAATGCCGCCACCAAAGAGAAACAGGCCTACTACAAAGTACTGATGCAAACAGATAAGTATCAGGAGGCCCTCGCCACCGTCACATGGCTATATAAAAACACACCAAACCTCCATGAATCCATCTACCAGGATGGCTCCAAGATCATAGACGAGCTACTGGAGCTCCCGGGCCTTTCAGAAAGCAGACAGACCGCCCTGGAGGACTCCCTCCTCTGGACATATGATATGCGAATGAAGTACTTTGATAACAAGGCTTCCGTTCTGGACCGAAAGGCTTATACTGCTTTCAAACTCTATTATCGCAACGCCACCAAGTACCCCATGCTGAGTGCGATGTATAAAGAGCTCTACACCATGAATGCCGCAGACATCTCAGACTTCAATCTCACACCTTACATGACCCTGGCTACTTACTACTACAAGCAAAAGCCAGCAGAATTCTCCGCTACGGATGTTCTGGATACTCATGGCAAAATCACAGCGGTGATCGATGAAAAGGTCCTGCAAGGCGGCAATAGAGAAAAGCTACAAAAAGAACAGGACAAGATCGATGCGTTTTTGAGCTCGCTCGGTGATCTCATCAGCTGTGAGTTTATTGAAGAGCAGCTGGTTCCTAAGTTTAAATCAAGTCCTCAAGACCTGAATCTGGCGAAAAAAATATTCTCCTATTCGCTCTCCGCCAGGTGCACAGATAAGCCCTATTTCATTTCTGCCGGAGAAGTCTTCTTCCAATCGGCTCCCTCTTACTCGCTGGCAAAGGCCCTGGCTGATAAGTATTACTTTGCTCCAAAATATGACAAGGCCATGTACTACTACCAGCAGATGGAAGACCTGGCACAGGACAATGAACAAAAATTTGATGCCCTCATGGGGCAAGCCTCTACCGAAGTAAAGCTTGGCAATAAGAAAAAAGCACGATCAGTGGCCTACGAAGCACTGAGTGTAAAACCCGGCGCCAGCGCAGCATTCAACCTGATCGGCAATCTGTATTTTCTCAGCTTTGATGAGTGCAGAGGCGGGGAAAGCAAGGTGAAGGATCGGGCAGTGTACCTGGCTGCCTATGAAATGTACCAGAAAGCGGGCAACACCGAGCAAATGAATGCCTGCAGGGAACAATTCCCGTCTATAGAAGACATTTTCAATGAGAGCAAGGAAGAGGGCTCCAAAATCACCGTGGACTGCTGGATCAACGAGTCCGTTACCTTGCAGAGACGCCAGTAAAACTCCTGAGATACTCCATCAATTTCTCCACCTCCTTGTTTTTGATGGCAGGAAAATTGGCAATCCGGAAAGTAGAAGCTTTCCAGGGACCATAGCCGTTTCCTAAGATGATGCTACGCTCACTGGCCCCGGATTTTAACTCCTCCATCCTGCTGGTTTCGAGCGCCAGCACAGTTTTGGAGCGTACTTTCTCATTGGTGATCAAAAAGTTGATCTCCTCCTGCGCATTGACAAGAGCCACGTACTCTTCCATCCGCTTTTCCAGCTTGCCTTCGATATAGTCCATCCCCTTGGTGGCTTGCTGTGTTTTATAAAGCAGGTAAATGCCCAGCACGTTGGGGGTATATTGTGTTTGATTCTTTCTGCTATTCTCCAGAATATTCAATAAGCTATTATAATGATCGCGCTCCCCAATTTTCTCTGCAGTTTGTACCGCAAAAGGCGAAAGAATCATCATACCCATGCCTGCCGGCAGGCCCAGGCATTTCTGCACGGAGCCATACCACACATCGGCCAGTGTAAAATCAAGCTTAATCCCACCGAGAGAACTGGTGACATCCACGGCGATGATTTTCCCTTCATTTTCAACCCGGAGCATTTTCAGGCTTTTCATGGATACCTGAGTGGCATTGGAGGTTTCATTTTGCGTCACGCAGAGCACATCTGCCTTTTTGGCAATGTCCCCGGTGGGCAGCGCTTCATTGATCCCGAAGTGGGTATTGATGGTATTGGTGAGTTTACTGGCATAACTTGCCCATTTCTCACCAAAGGCACCATTGTAAAAATGCTGGCTGGCCTTCTGTGTGAGTGACTGAGCAATGATCTCCCAGTTCTCGGTGGCTGAGGATATAAAAGCGATTTCGTAGTCTGCCGGAATCTGAAGTTTTTCACGCAGCTCCTTTTTGGTGAGCTCCATCAGGTTCATAAATTCTTCACTTCGGTGGTTCACAGACATGATCCCGTCCATGTATGCCTCGTAAATGTATTCCGTGATGTTGGAGTAGACCCGTGAAGGCCCGGGATAAAAATTCGCTACCTTCATTGCTCCAGAAAATATTTAATCGCCAGGTCATATCCTTTCAAGCCCAGCCCGGAAACAATTCCCTTGGCATTTGCTCCAGTGTAAGTATGCGTTCGAAAAGCCTCCCTTGCGTGGATATTACTGATGTGTACCTCCACCACAGGTGTGCTGATGGCAGCTATGGCATCTGCCAGAGCTACAGAAGTGTGCGTGTAGCCACCCAGGTTCACTATAATGCCGTCATAGTCAAATCCCACCTCGTGCAATTTATCGATCAGTGCCCCTTCATGATTTGATTGAAAGTACTCCAGCGTAATCTCCTGATAGGCAGATTTAAGGTCAGCAAAGTATTCTTCAAACTTCCGGCTACCATAAATCTCTGGCTCGCGCTTGCCCAGTAGGTTCAAATTGGGTCCGTTGATGATGATTATTTTCATGTTCACAGTTTCTCAGACTAAATTCGCCATGGTGAGTTGGGACGTTTATATCAAGCAATTTCGTAATTATCTAAAATTGGAACGGTCGCTTGCCGGCAATTCCATTGATGCATACGTGCGAGACATCACGAAATTACGTGAGTTTTTCGAAATCAAAAACTTAGATGTCTCCCCATTGAAAGTTTCTCAGGCCAATTTGGTGGATTTTATCGAGTTTCTGAATGAGCTGGGCATGTCCCCCTACACCCAGGCCAGAATGCTATCAGGGGTAAAAGGATTCTTCCGGTTTTTACTCTATGAGCAGCTGATAGACAAAGACCCGTCAGAGCTGCTGGAATCTCCCAAAATAGGACGAAAGTTGCCAGACACGCTGGAGTTTCATGAAATAGAGGCTCTGCTTGCTCAAATAGACCTTTCCACAGACGGGGGAACAAGAAACCGCGCCATGCTGGAGACGCTGTATAGTTCAGGGCTGCGCGTCACGGAGCTGATCGAACTTCGGATTTCAAACATTTACGTAGAAGAGGGGTTTGTGCGGGTTATCGGAAAAGGCAGCAAAGAACGCCTGGTACCGATCGGCAGGGAGGCGCTCAAACACATTGGGCTTTATAAAGACCACGTGCGGGTTCATCTGGACATCAAGAAAGGCCATGAAGACTTCCTCTTTCTCAATATGCGTGGGTCACACATCTCACGCATCAGCGTTTTCACCATCATCAAAGACCTGGCACTCAAAGCCGGAATCAAAAAAAGTATTAGTCCGCATACCTTCAGGCACTCATTCGCCACGCACCTGATAGAAGGTGGCGCTGACCTGCGTGCTGTGCAGGAGATGCTGGGACATGAGTCCATCACCACCACAGAGATCTATACCCACCTGGACCGGGATTATTTAAAACAAATCATCAACGAATTTCATCCGAGAAGCTAATGTATCAACTCGCCAAGAAGTTTTTATTCAGCATGCCAGCCGAAAAGGCCCACCATTTCACCACCAATACCTTGCGGGCATCTTTCAAAATTCCTTTGGTCAAAGCCATTTTCAAATCCATCTATCAACTGGAACACCCCAAACTGGAGCGGAAACTTTTTGGACTCACTTTCAAAAATCCCGTGGGACTGGCAGCCGGATTCGACAAAAACGCCGAGTTTATTCATGAGTTTGCAGCCATGGGCTTTGGGTTCATAGAAATCGGCACAGTGACACCCCTGGCCCAGGCGGGAAACCCTGAGCCTCGCCTTTTTCGCCTGCCAGAAGATCAGGCACTCATCAACCGCATGGGCTTCAACAATAAAGGCATGTATGCCGCCAAAGAAAATCTCCGGAGCAAACCGAAAGGCATCATTATTGGTGGGAACATTGGCAAAAATAAAGTAACCCCCAACGAGCAGGCCACTGACGATTACCTGAAGTGTTTTGATGTACTCTATCCGGAGGTAGATTATTTTGTGGTGAATGTGAGCTCACCCAATACCCCCGACCTGCGCAAACTCCAGGACAAGGAGCCACTGGAGGCACTGCTGCGGGCATTACAAAAAGCTAACAGGAAAAAGCCCAACCAAAAACCTATTCTTTTGAAGATTGCCCCTGACCTGACCAACTCACAACTGGATGATATTATAGAAATAGCCGGCAACATCAACCTCGATGGTATCATCGCCACCAACACCACCATAGACAGAAGCGGACTCAGCGAATCTGCTGAGAACCTGGAAGCCATAGGAGCTGGTGGACTGAGTGGTGCTCCTGTTTTCAAAAGATCCACAGAAATCATACAATATCTGCGAGCACAAAATCGTGATATACCTATCATTGCAGTGGGGGGAATTTTAAGTGGGGCTGACGCCCTGGAAAAACTTGCGGCTGGAGCCAATCTGGTGCAGGTATACAGCGGACTCGTATACAAAGGCCCTGCACTCATCAAGGAAATCAATCAGGCAATCCTGGCAAATGCTTGATGAAGGGGGGAATCTCCATTACTTTTGTACGATTCACATGGCACAAAACACCTATAAAAAACAAAACCAGTCGTCTTCCAAGTCATTCAATTTCAAATTGGATTTTTTGAATGACCGCAAACTTCATCTTGCAGTTGGCTTCTTTTTGTTGCTCACGGCTTTCTTTCTGTTCATTTCCTTTATCTCATACCTGAGTACAGGCAAGGCCGATCAGAGCGTGGTAGAAGCATTTCTACATACCAACATTAAAGATTCAGGTCAGGAAGTACAAAACTGGTTTGGTAGCATAGGGGCCATTACTGCACATTTCTTCATTTTCTTATGGTTTGGGCTATCCGCGCTGCTTATCCCGCCATTCCTGTTTTTGGTTGGCCATCGAATCATTTGGAGAAAACGCATTATTTCCCTCACCAAAGCATTTTCCTTTTCCCTTTTCTACCTGCTATGGTTAAGTATCTTTATTGGCTACTTCATGCTCAGTTCAGACGAGGTGAGCGAATGGGGCTTTCTGAGTGGGGGCACCGGTTTCGAGCTGGCCATCATTCTCGACGGGCTCATGGGATGGGGGTCGCTCCTTTTTCTGATCTTCCTCTTTCTGGTATTCAATATGTACTTCTTCGACATCACTCAGATTCCTGTAGTGGATGACCTGGTGCTCAACCTGAAAGAAAAAGCCGCTGGCATCTTCAGAAAACCTGAATCCAATGCTAGTGACTCTGAAAGCGAAGAGGATGAGGATGAAGAATCAGAAGAAACTGATAACTCACTTGACTTCATCCTGAAAAAGGTAAAAGAAGAAGTAGAAAAAGAAGAAAAATCGCAACAGCCAGTTCTGCCGCAACCTGAAGAGGAGGCAACAGCAGATGAAGAAGTGGCTGAAGTGGAAACCTGGACGCTGGAAGACAAGCCAAAACCCAAAAAGACAGCTCCTAAGGAAGAACCAGAGTTTCACATTGAGCTTCCTGAAGACCTCATCGAAAAGCCCAAAAAAGAAGAAGAATTTAGCATAGAAGTAGAAATACCTGAAGATCATGAGGTGCGGGTAGATCATACCGAAAACTATGATCCAACCCTGGACTTGCCCAAATACAGATACCCTACACCGGAGCTACTCATCGATTATCCCCAGCGCGATGTTCAGGTGTCTAAGGATGAACTGGAGCAGAACAAGGACAAAATCGTAGAGACCCTGATCAACTTCAAGATTGGGATTTCGAGCATCAAAGCAACCATTGGGCCTACCGTCACCCTCTATGAGATCGTCCCTGAGGCGGGAGTGAAAATCTCCAAGATCAAAAACCTGGAAGACGATATCGCTCTGAGCCTTGCGGCCCTTGGCATTCGTATCATTGCACCCATACCCGGGCGTGGAACCATCGGTATAGAGGTGCCAAACAAGAACCGGGAGATGGTGGATGTAAAATCTGTGATCACCACGGAGAAATTTATGAAGAGCTCCATGGACTTGCCTATCGTATTGGGCAAGACCATTTCCAACGAGGTGTTCGTGACTGACCTGGCAAAAATGCCGCACCTGCTTATGGCCGGAGCTACGGGCCAGGGAAAATCTGTCGGCCTCAACCTGATCATTACCTCGCTGATCTACAAAAAGCATCCCTCTCAGCTTAAGTTTGTGATGGTGGATCCCAAGAAAGTGGAGCTCACGCTTTTCAACAAACTGGAACGCCACTTCCTGGCCAAACTTCCGGACAGTGAAGAGGCCATCATCACCGACACGACCAAGGTGGTGAATACACTGAACTCCCTCTGCATGGAAATGGATCACCGTTACGACCTGCTGAAAGATGCCGGCTGCAGAAACCTGAAAGAGTACAATAAGAAATTTGTAGGCCGACGACTCAATCCGCAAAAAGGACACCGATACCTGCCGTACATTGTGCTGGTGATCGATGAGCTGGCTGACCTCATGATGACTGCCGGTAAAGAAATAGAAACACCTATTGCCCGCCTGGCGCAGCTGGCCCGTGCCATTGGGATACACCTGATCGTGGCCACACAGCGACCTTCGGTCAATGTCATTACCGGTATCATCAAGGCCAACTTCCCGGCACGTCTGTCGTTTAGAGTAACCTCCAAGATTGACTCCAGAACCATTCTGGACACAGGTGGCGCCGATCAATTGATTGGACAAGGGGATATGCTACTTTCCATGGGCTCTGACCTCATCCGTCTGCAATGCGCCTTTGTAGATACCCCCGAAGTGGATGGCATTTGTGAGTTTGTGGGTGATCAGCGTGGCTATGATGATGCGTATCTGCTGCCAGAATATGTTGGTGACAATGAGGGATCCGAAATTGGTTCTGTGGACCTTTCTGAGCGTGATTCCCTGTTTGATGATGCCGCCCGACTAATCGTCATGCACCAGCAAGGGAGCACCTCTCTCATTCAGCGGAAAATGAAACTAGGCTATAACAGGGCTGGCCGCCTGATCGACCAATTGGAAGCTGCGGGGATCGTGGGATCCTTTGAAGGTAGCAAGGCCAGAGAAGTTTTAGTGCAGGATGAGTACGCTTTGGAACAGTTATTGAATGACATCAACCAAAAGCATTAAAAATAACCAAATTGCGAAAGCATAATTAGACAGAAAGGACATGAGAAAATTGATTTATCTAATAGCGGCAGTCTGTTTCGCCTACAACACACAGGCACAGTATGACCCTGATGCGTTGGCCGTGCTCAATGCCATGAGTGCCAAGTACAAAAAAATAGGCGCTTACTCTGCCGACTTTTCGCAAGAGCTCATCAATGAAAGCGCTGAAATCAATGATAAAATATCCGGGAACATCCTGGTGAAAGATGACAAGTATGTGCTGAAAGTGGCCGGTCAGGAAATTTACAACAATGGCACTGATGTATACAGCTACAGTGCCGAGCTCGGGGAAGTCACAGTGAATACCTACGAACCCGAAGATGAAGAAATCACACTTGGCAATATTTATGACCTGTACAAAGATGGATTCAAATACGTGCTCATGTCTGTAAATAAGGATGGTAGCAGAATCGTGGAACTGGACCCTGTGAGCAAGGATAAAAGCTACTACAAGATCCGCCTGCAGATTGACAAGAACGATGACCTCAAGAAATTCACGGTAATGGAGCGATCCGGAAACAAATACATCTACACCATTGAGAAATTTCAAGTGAAAAATGATGTAAAGGACTCCATTTTCACTTTCGACGAAAGTAAATATCCAGGTGTGGAAGTCATTGACTTCCGATAAGAACCTGAAGTGGAAATTGGCATAAATACATGCCAATTTCCATTTTCACCCCTCGCAATAATGTTTAAATTGCCTTAAATTTTCTCCTAAGGCATGACCCGGCAACAACTATTTGATAAGATCAAGGAAAAAGAATCTTTCCTGTGTGTAGGACTGGACACAGATCTGGAAAAAATCCCCAAACACCTACACTCCCTGGAAGATCCCATCTTTGAATTCAATAAGCAAATCATAGATGCCACCTATCCGTATGCCATTGCATACAAGCCCAACCTCGCGTTTTATGAAGCCCTTGGCAGCAGAGGGCTGGCCTCCCTGGAGAAAACCATGGAATATATGCCTGAGGATGTATTTACCATAGCAGATGCCAAACGTGGTGACATTGGGAATACCTCCAACATGTACGCCAAAGCCTTTTTCGAAAACATGAATTTTGACTCAGTCACGGTAACCCCCTACATGGGCGAGGACTCAGTCACTCCCTATCTCAACTATTCCAGAAAGTGGGTCATCTTATTGGCAGCCACTTCCAACAGTGGCTCTTTCGACTTCCAGGAAGTGCTCATTGAAAACTCCAGCGAAAAACTCTACGAAAGGGTCATCCGCACAAGCGCCACCTGGAGCAATCCCAACAACATGATGTACGTAGTAGGAGCTACCAGGCCCGAATCACTTGTGGGCGTGCGGGCACTTGTCCCCGATCACTTCCTCCTGATACCGGGCGTAGGCGCCCAGGGTGGCAGTCTCTCACAGGTCTGTAAGTACGGAATGAACAGACAGTGCGGGCTGATTGTAAACTCCTCCCGGGGCATTATCTATGCGGGAAACGGGGCGGATTTTGCGCAGCAGGCAGCTACAGCCGCCAAAGAAGTGCAGGTTCAGATGGCCGCTGAACTTCAGAAGCATTTTGGCTGAAAAGCGCTTACAAAAACCACAATAACAGTATATTAGGGTTCATCAATTACCGCCGCCTATGGATGAATACTTTCTGCAGTTTCTCTGGAAATTTCAAAAATTCGCGTCAAAAGAGCTGGTTCTCTCCAATGGAAGCAGTTTGACCGTTTTCCAGACAGGCCATCAAAATCACGACTCTGGCCCTGATTTTCTGGAAGCCAAAATCAAAATAGATGACCTCACCTGGTCAGGCTCTGTGGAAATACATTACAAATCCTCTGACTGGAAGAGGCACAACCATCAAACTGACAGAGCCTATGAGAATGTCATCCTCCATGTGGTGTGGATCAACGATGGCGAAATTCTGATCGACCAAGAACCGATACCCACTCTGGAAATGTCTCGGTATGTGTCCGCCAACCTGGAGCAGGAATACCGCAGGTATATCAACCAGCCAGAGGTGATCCGATGTGGTCCCGGCCTTAGCGACATTCCTCAAATCCAAGTCAGCGCAATGATCGATCGGGCGGTTGCCTCACGGCTGCAAGAGAAGAGTATACGCGTGCTGGAGACCCTTGAACAACAGGGGGGCGACTGGGAAGAAACGGCCTACCAGACACTGGCTCGAGATTTTGGATTTAAAACCAATGCAGATGCCTTTCAGAAACTAGCGTCCTCGCTCCCCTACCACATTATTCGTAAGCATGCCGGCAAGGAATTGCAGGTATACGCTCTCGTTTTTGGAATGGCCGGTTTTCTGGAAGATCCTGTGGATGAGTATCAGGAAAATTTGAGGAACGAGTTTGAATTCCTGTCCAAAAAATTTCAACTCCACCGAATGCTGGACAGACACCATTGGAAGCATTCCAAAATGCGACCTGCCAATTTTCCATCTGTAAGATTGAGCCAGTTTGCAGCCTTTCTCGCTCAGGAAAATCAACTACTGGCCAGCCTTCTGAATATTTCAGGGCTGAAAGAGGCAATTGGCTTTCTCCAAAAAAACCTCCCAGACTACTGGAAATCACATTTTGACTTTGGAAAAACCACCAACAAAAGTCCGAGAATAGGCACCAAATCCATTGAAAACATCGTCATTAATTCGCTCGCTCCCGTTTTGGGTGCCTACTCTAAATACCTGGATGAAGTCGTCTATTTGGAGCGTGCCCAGCACATCCTGGAGCAACTGCCTCCGGAATCCAATCATGTCATCAAAAAATGGATAGATAAGGGGGTAACCCCTGGCAATGGAGCCGAGACTCAGGGGCTGATTTATCAATATCAATCGTTTTGTGTCCAGAAGAAATGCCTAAGGTGTAATATTGGGATGTCTATTCTTAACCCACCCAAATGATCCAGCTTCTGAGTCTTCTGTTTCTGGCTGGTCTGGCCTATTTCCTGCGATCCGGCGCTGAGCTCCGGGTGTTTTACTGGAGTGGTCTGGCCTTCAGAATGCTCTGTGGACTAGCACTTGGGTGGTACTATCTCATTCATTTGGGCGCTGGCGACACAACCTATTTCCACGAACAGGCTACCACCCTTTTCCAGCTCTCCGGTGATTCCTTTTCAGAATACATTCATTCCCTCCTTACCGCACAGCACCCGGTCTATATGGGAGAGGCCAGAAATGAGTTTTTTATTAAAATCCTCAGCATTTTATACCTGATCACCGGAGGGAACTACTGGATCAGTGGGCTTTACCTATCGTTTGCTGGATTTTACGGCAGCTGGTATCTCGTGTCCCGCATTCACCAGTACCATCCCGCATATGTTACAGCAGCCATCGCCTCATTTCTCTTCCTGCCCACGGCCATGTTTTGGTCTTCCGGTGTACTCAAAGACCCCCTCATCAATGGAGCCCTGTGTATGCTGGCGGGGTTCTGTATCCGCTATTGGCACCACACCGCCAACAGACTCAGAGAATACTTCCTGGTCGGTGGTGGGTTGTTGATACTCTTTTACTTAAAATTCTATCTGGTGGCTGTTACCTCCATGGCTATGGGGATTTTGGCATGGGCCAAAGTACTGGATGCACTGGTACCCCGAAAGACTTTCAAGCTCCTCTTTACTTTGGGCGGCGCTATTTTGATGGGGTTGCTGGTAACACAAGTCAATAAAAATCTTCATTTTGACCAATTACCTGAATCAGTGTATAACACTCACCAGGTGATTTACAATGATTCGGAACCCGACAAGACACTTCATTTTCCTGACCTGGAGCCTACCTATCCCAGTTTGATCATGCATTTACCCAAAGGACTTATTGCCGGGCTGTTCAGACCGTTCATTTGGGAAGTCAATGGGCCGTTGATCGTGGGGGGCCTCCAAAATCTCTTTTTTCTACTCCTGTTTTTCTACAGCCTCTTTCATGCCCATCGCTATCGATTCACCACATTGGTTTTGATCACAGTTGGCTTCATTACCATCCTGGCTACCTTTCTACCACTGGTATCTCCAAACCTGGGATCACTGGAACGCTACAAGGCGGCGTATCAGCCATTTCTGCTTTTTATTTTGCTCATCATTCCCAGCAAGAGATTCCTTTCTTAAGAATAGGCTTTTCGCTACCTTTGCAGCCTGATTTTCAGGACTATGGAGAAACCAGTAATCATTTTCGGAGCAAAGGGTATCGGCAAGGCCGCATTAGAGATTTTCAAAAGCAACAGAGTGGTTGTGTATGGGTTTCTGGAGGATGATGCTGAAATGCACGGGCTGGAGATAGATGATGTGACCGTATTGGGCAAAACCGACGATCATGGCTTTATCAAATTGATCGGGCAGAAAACGGAGGCATTTGTGGCCACAGATGACAATGCCCTGCGCAAACGTCAGGTAAAAATGCTTATGGACACCCGCAAGGTGATGCCTACCAATGCCATTCATGACGCTGCGATCATTTCTAATTCTGCAGTCATTGGACACGGCAACTTCATCAACGCCCGGGTTACCCTTGGCGCCAATGCGGTCATTGGCCAGCATTGCCTCATTCACTCGGGGGCCATCATCGAGCATGAGGTGAAAATGGGTGATTTTGTGCAAGTGGGCGCGGGCACCACCATCAACTCTGGTGTGGAGATCGCCAATGAGGCCTTTATTGGCAGTGGCTCATTGATAGTTGCCGGAGTGAAAATCGGAAAAAAAGCACGAATAGGTGCCGGGTCAGTAGTCATTGCAGATGTTGCCGATGGTAAAACCGTCTTTGGCAACCCCGCAACTGTGATCGACTCAAAATAATCTTTTTTAATGCCTTTTTGTGGCTCATTCGTTTAATTTGCTGTTTTAAAAAAATATTCCTTTTTCAAACACCTTGCCGAAACAAGGCTCAGTTATGGAAGCAGAATACTTAAACCTACTTTACTATTGCTATTCGAGGATCGAGGATCCCGAATCATTCAGAGAGCAACATCACCTCAGATGCCTGGAACTCAACCTTAAGGGGCGAATCATTGTGGCCGAAGAAGGACTCAATGGTACCGTTTCGGGCCTGCGTGCGGATTGTGAGCAGTACATGAAAGATGTGCAATCAGATCCACGGTTTAGCCATGTGGAATTCAAAGTGGAGGTCGTGCCTGACCACACTTTCACCAAACTTCATGTAAGGGTCAAACCAGAGATCGTGCATGCCAGCTTACCGGACATAGACCCTACCAAACGAACCGGTGCCTATGTGGAGCCTGAAGAATTCAGAAAAATCCTGAAAGAACAGCCCCAGGACACAGTCATTCTGGATGTGCGCTCAAACTATGAGCACGAAGTGGGCAAGTTCAAAAATGCCATTACGCTGGACATTGAAAATTTCAGAGACTTCCCTGAGAAGGTCAAGGAACTGGAATCGCTCAAAGACAAAAAAGTGATCACCTACTGTACCGGTGGTATCAAATGCGAGAAGGCCAGTGCCTACCTGCTGGAGCAGGGCTTTAAAGACGTGCATCAGCTCCATGGCGGCATCATCAAATATGGTATCGAAGCTGAGGGGGAGGATTTCGAAGGGAAATGCTATGTTTTTGACAATCGCATCGTCAAAGACCTCAATAAGGTGAATCCAAAAGTCATTTCCAGATGCTACGTGACCGGAGTACCGAGTGACCGAATGGTCAACTGTGCCAATCCACACTGCAACAAGCACATACCGATGAGTGAAGAGGGCGCCCTTGTTTACAATGGCTGCTGCTCTGAGGAATGTTCTAAAAACCCGGATGTGAGACCTTATGACGGCACAGGGTTTTACCAAAAGGAAATGAATGGATATAACCCCTACCGGGGCCTAAAGCGCCAAAAAGACACCAGCTCATAACATCATAGAAAAATACTCCCTATGGCCAAATTTTCTGAAACAGACCTCATCATCAATCCGGATGGGAGTATTTATCACCTCAACTTAAAGCCTGAGAACGTTTCTGATAAAATCATCACGGTGGGCGACCCCAGCAGGGTTCATCGTGTATCGCGTCATTTCGATAAGATAGAGTTTGAAATGAACAAGCGTGAGTTCATCACTCATACGGGCACCTATAAAGGCAAAAGACTCACCGTCATCAGTACCGGAATGGGGACGGACAATGTGGAGATCCTGATGAATGAGCTGGATGCTGTATTCAATATTAACCTGAAGACCAGAGAGCCGAAACCCAACCCGACTCGCCTGAAAATCATCCGGATTGGCACATCGGCCAGTATACAGAATGACATCCGCCTGGGCAGCCACGTCATGAGTGAGTATGGCATAGGCATGGATCCAATGGTTCATTTCTATCAATTGGAAATGAAGGGCCTGGAATTGGAGGTGAGTCAGGGTCTACAGAAAGAAATCGGACTGCCCTATATGCCCTATTGTGTGCGTGGTTCGGACGAACTGATCGAGCAATTCAGGGATAAAACCATACTGGGCAACACCGTAACCTGCCATGGGTTTTACGCCCCCCAAGGTCGATCGCTCAGATTGCCTATCCGTTACCCTGACCTGGTGGACAAACTCAACTATTTTCATGTGGGTAATTTCTGGCTAACCAACCTTGAAATGGAAACAGCAGGCTACTACGCCCTGGCCAAACTTCTGGGTCACGAAATGATCAGCATGAATGCCATCATTGCCAACAGAATCAGAAACAAGTTCTCCAAAGACCCCAACAAAGTGGTGGATTCCCTGATCAAAAAGGTGCTGGAAACTATCTAAGAACTACTTCTTGGCGGAGTTGTCCTTGAACATCGCCTCAATGGCTTTTTTCAATTCCTGAACGGCGCTGGACAAATGAGACTTGGCATCCTGCCATTTGCCTTCATTCTTCCCTTTGTAGCTCTCAAAATCCTCCTCCAACTTCTCTTTTTTCTTCTTCAGCTCCTTGATTTTTTTCTCCACATCCTCACGCACATCACCACTGGCACTTTTGGTTTCCACAATGAGCTGATCAATCTTTTTGCCGAGTTCGGCTAATATTTTCTCTACTTGTCCTTTAGTGTCGTTTGCCATTGGTTTGTTATCTGGTTCGTTAAGGAAATTAAAGATAAGGGCAATTATTTCCAACCATTGAGTTATACATTTATATCTTAGGCACTTTAGACCCCATGAAATCCGCTGCAAACAGGCTCATCATCACTGTCATTGGCACCATTCTGCTGCCTATCATCATGTACACCGTATATGAAATCTCATCCATCACCGAAGATGAAGAGGTCATTGAAAAAGTATACCACGACCAGCTCAATGCCATTATATTCTCTGTGAATCAGTTTTCTGACGACAATCTCAGCAGTATTCTCAATAAGCTGGAAGACAATCTGAGCGACTCACTCACCCTCTCAGCAGCCGAGCCTTTCCTGGCATTCAGCAATTTTAAGGTTTTACTCTTCAAAGCGGCAGATTCCTCTCAGGCCAGTGCGGTGGTACTAAATGATCGGCTCAAACGAAGAAACTGGCTGGCACTGCAAGACTCCCTCCTGGCGGCCAACCCTGAACTGAGCGAGCAGCTCCTCAGGTACAAGGCCGGAGGCTATCGCAAAATAGAACCCAGGGGTACCATCACACTGGATGGCGAAAACCTACAAATCATCAGAGCAATACTGGATACCAAAATGGGTGAGATCCACTTCACTGGCCTGCTGAGCATCGAAGGATTCGCCAATAATGTGCTTGCACCAAAACTCCAGCAAATAGCAGAGGGCGAGTTGGTCATTACCTTGAGCTATGCAGCCACCAACCAGCTCGTATATCTGACAGACTCCCTTTCCAATGAAGTGATCTTAAGGAAAACCATGTGGTTATTTCCTGACCTGGAAGTGGGAATTAGCTCCAGCAGCAAAACGGTCAAGCAGCTGGTGGAGGAGCGCATGTACTATAACCTGGGCTCCTCTCTCCTGCTCATCACACTGCTCATCTTTGGCTTCACCCTGGTGGTCAGAAACTTCAGAAGAGAAATGAATCTGGCTCAGACCAAATCTGATTTTGTCTCAAATGTTTCACACGAGCTCAGAACACCCCTTTCGCTCATCAGTATGTTTGCCGAAACATTGTTTTTGGATCGGGTACCTAGTCCAGAAAAGCGTAAAGAATACGAAGAAATTATCCTGAAGGAGACCAACCGCCTCACCAACATCGTCAATAAGATTCTGAATTTCTCACAGATAGAAGCCAACAAACGCATCTATACACCCACCCGTACCGACATCAATGAACTGCTTCGGGAGGTCATCCATGACTATGCCTATCACATCGAAAAGAACGGATTTACGTATAGTTGTGAGCTCACCGAGCTACTTCCGCATCCTCTGGTGGATCGGGAAGGCCTCTATGAGGCAATGGTCAATCTGGTGGACAATGCCATCAAATACAGTGACCAGGAAAAAACCCTGGTATTCAGAACCGGACAAAAGGGACAGGCGGTGTATTTAGAGGTGGAGGATCGGGGCATTGGAATAGCCGCGGACAAAGTGAAGCAGATCTTTGAGAAGTTTTACCGGGTAACGGACGGCAACGTGTACACCACACAGGGTGCCGGGCTTGGGCTGGCACTGGTCAGCCACATCATGGATGCGCACCAGGGAGACATTGAAGTAGAGAGTGCACCCGGCAAAGGCAGTACGTTTAGATTAGTATTTTATCTTGAAAATCATGGCGAAAATATTAGTAGTTGAGGACGAACCCAACCTCAGAATTGGCCTGAAGGACAATCTGGAGTATGAACAATTTGAGGTGGCATTGGCCAGGGATGGCCAGGAAGCATTGAACCACCTGGATGGAGACACGTTTGATCTTATCCTGCTGGATGTGATGATGCCCAAAATGTCTGGTTTTGACGTGTGCAAGACCGCCAGAAAAAACGGTGTAACCACTCCAATCATATTTTTGACTGCCAAGGGTGAAGAAATAGACAAAGTGCTGGGTCTGGAACTGGGTGCAGATGATTACATCACCAAACCTTTCAGTGTCCGGGAATTAATCGCCAGGGTAAAAGCGGTTTTGCGCCGGGCACCAGGTGCGACAATCCCGGAGAAAGAAGCATTGCCTGAGCAGTTGCAGATCGGTTGTCTCACGGTGGACTTCACCCACTATGAAGCTCAGCATAGCACACAGGGCAAAGTGAAAATGTCACATAAGGAATTTGAGGTACTGCTATATCTTTATCAGCACAAAAATGAGATTGTAAGCAGATACCAGCTTCTGGAGGATGTCTGGGGCTATGACACCCAGCCCACTACGCGTACGGTGGATAATTTTATTTTGAAGCTGAGGCAAAAAACAGAACTCAACCCCAATGATCCCAAACACATTCTGACCGTGCATGGAGCAGGTTACAAAATGCTTATTTGAGATGGAAGGAGGCCTATTTTACAAAAAAACAAAAATGTTGAAGTAGGGAACTTTTGATTTTATAAAACGTCTATTACCTTTCGACCAAAATTCGAACAATGCAACCTTCTAAACCACGTGTAATTAAAGATTTTGAAAAGTTAGATGAGAATCTGCAGGAGCAGATCAAGCTTGCCTACCCTTATGGGTTTTATGACTCTTTGATTCATTTCTACAACAAGGACGGTAAGAAGGTGTCGGCTTTGCCGTTTGAAACCGACGACAGGTATTACATGGTGCGTATGACCGTGGCAGAAGCCAAAGCCATCATTGAAGACGATGAGGATTTTGATGACGATGGCAACCTGAAGGACGAGATCAAGGATGACTATGAGAGCAAATACTCGGATGTAAGCTACATGAGCGACTATATCTCGGATGACGAGCCCTCGGATGACGATGATTAAATTCATCCCGCTCATCACCTTGCTTTTGCTGTTCATCAGTTGCAAAGAAGATACACATACACCGGATGAGCCGGAAACTACCGCAACTGCGTTTTTGTATGGCATGCACTCAGTCACTGACTCTACCTACCTGATAGGCGAAGCGCCATATGGGAAAGCCAGCTTAGTCCAGCACGACAGTGTGGTAACCATCACTGTATCGCTGGAGCACTTTCCTCCCAACACCATTCATGCCGTACACCTGCATCAGGGTGGCTGTGAAATGCCAGCCATGCACTGGAACCTTGGTGAGCCCATGACCACCCGCTTCTGTAATGAAACCAGCATGGGCATCCCCTGGGCCAAGCCCATGGCTGGAGATGTGGGTAATGTGAGCGTGGGTTACGATGGTTCCGGTTTTTTCACCATCAAGACAGACCTCTGGAGACTCGGTAGTCAGGATCATCGGGACGTACTGGGGCTGTCCATTGTCATCCATGAGGCTTATCAGGATTTTATCACTGAGTGCGACCCTTCACACACCCATAACCACACGCACCCAAACGCCAAAGTGGCCTGTGGAATCATCACTCTGGACTGACGGTCCACCCCTCTATCCCCTTTTATTCCTTTTCAACAGGGAAATATGCAGATTAATAAAAAACAAACGATACCATATTCAATTTTCGCAACGTTTATCTACTTTTACTGAACATATATATACAAAACGGTGACATTTCGTGACAATCGTTGACTGAAGAGTGACAAACCTGGCTGGATTCGCCCGTATGATTGTATTGTAAAACAAGAACAATCGAACCAACAGGTCAAAACTCCAAAATCATGAAAAAACTAACAATGTCAGCAGCCGTACTCCTAACAGTTATGAGTGTAGCCTTTGCAGCCGGGGATGGCACCAATGAAAACAGGGCAAGAGTAATTGCCAGCAAGAGTGACATATTCAAAGTATTGTATGTAAACAGTGAATCTCCGGTAGTCAAAATAAGACTTAGAGATAACGAAGGTAAGCTGATCCACACAGATCGGGTGAAGAATGAAGGTGGCTTCATGAAGCCATACGATCTCTCAAAACTCGAGAATGGAACTTACTATTTTGAGCTCACTGATCAGTATGGCGTCATCAGTGAAAAAATAGAGCTACAACCTGAAAAAGAAAGCAGCACCCTTTCAGTAAAAGCACTGGAAAACAAAAAATACGAACTGTCTGTAGAACAAAACGAAAAGCTCCCATTGCTCCTGACCATTTACAACTCCAATGAGGAGGTACTGTACAAGGAGCGGTATCAGGATATGAAAAACTTTTCGCGAGTGTATGATCTATCCAAATTTGATTCTCAAAACTTCGTATTTGAGCTCACAGACCATAACTCTACAAGAATTGTCTCTGTAGATTAAAAATATACTTCTTTATACTATTACAAATGCCTTCCTGATTCAGGAAGGTTTTTGTTTTTTATGACAACCAGTGACAATCATTTACAGCCAGATGACCACCAATAATCCTAAAGGCAGTATAATTGATTATCCATTATATAAATCAAATGAAATCCCTTATATCACTCCTCATTATCCTCTTACCACTCGTTGGCATCTCCGATGATCTTCGGAGAGTGGTGGATCTGCGCGGGGAATGGCGCTTTACCATTGGAGATAATCCAAGGTGGTCCAGTCCCGATTTTGATGATCGCAACTGGGAGAAAATTTTCGTGCCATCTCCCTGGGAAAATGAAGGATTTAGCGGATTTGATGGCTACGCCTGGTACCGGATCACCCTGGACCTGCACGGGCTATCCGAGAGTAACCTGTATCTGGTACTGGGTTACATAGATGATGTAGACCAGGTGTTCCTCAATGGTGAAATGATTGGTTTTTCGGGTTCGTTCCCGCCCAGGTTTTATACGGCTTACCAGTCCTTCAGACGTTACCGAATTCCCCCGGAGCTCCTCAATAAAGACGGAAAAAATGTCATCGCTGTGAGGGTATACGACACAGTACTGGATGGCGGCATCATCAAAGGCGATGTGGGAATTTACACCAACAGAAACGAGCCGGAGAAAACGCTCTTACTCGAAGGACCATGGCGGTTTCGCGAGGGAGACAACGTGCGGTGGAAAGAAAACGACTATGATATCAGCGACTGGGAATACATGATGGTGCCCGGGTTCTGGAAGAGCATGAAACACTCACGTCTGGAAGGGGTGATCTGGTACAAAAAAGAATTTGTACTGCCTCCGCAGCTTCAGGAGGAATCCAAACTCGTTCTGGTACTGGGCAAAATAGACGACTTTGACCACACGTATCTAAACGGTGTACTCATAGGCTCCACCAACGACGGAAAACCTTTCGGGCTCTCTGACTCATGGCACCAGTACAGGGTATACCCCATCCCCAACAAGCTACTGAACAAGAAGGGTAAAAATGTTCTTTCCGTGAGGGTAAGTGACATGGGAGGAAATGCAGGGATATACGAAGGGCCCCTGGGCATAGTGCCTTTCTCCAGCTACCGCCAGTTACTCAACGCACGGGATTACTAACATTGGAGCCATACCACCTGGTAATCACAGCTTCAGCTGGTTTGCCCTGCGGAGTAAAAGATAAGTCCTGAGGCCCTCCATGGCGTTGTTCATCAAAATGCCATTTCCAGAAAAAGCCACCGGCAAACCAGGGCTCATTCCAAAAAACTCCATAAAGCGCTTCGTAAGCACGCGCCTGTAGCTCCATATTCACCTGATCAGCTGATTGTGAAACCTCCCAGTGATTACCCACCGATCCATTGGCACTTTGGTATCCGTATTCCGCAAATAGGATTGGCTTATTGTAGATAGCCCCAAACGAGCGTAGCTTACTAGCCAATGGCTCCCATGCCCTTTTGATGGTGGCCACATCCGGGTCCTCCTCATGCACCAGCGGGAAGTAGGCATCCACCCCGATATAATCCATTTGATCCCAAAACGGGACATTTTCATAATTATCCCAATTGGCCGCATAGGTGAGCGGTCCGTGATACTCCCTTTTAATTTCTTTAATAAGGTTACTCCAATATGCGGGTCGCTTCACCACCGCCACTTTATACTCAGTAGCGATACAAAATAGCTCCACCTGCATTTTCTCCGCCAGCCGTGCATATGCCATGATATACGCGCTATAATGCGCTTCCCAAACTTTCCATTTCTCCTCACTATCCAGGTCAAAATCTCCAATCCAGCTACCTCGCTGCCAGACATGCGGCTTCAACATTACTTTGAGACCACAGCCATGGGCCAGCCGTATGAGCTCCTCAGCACCCTCCAGGCGCTCTCCCCACCATTGTCGTTCATGATTGAAATGCACCTCAGGCTCATTGTCACGGCTAAAGCCGAAGGGTATCACCGCTACCCAGTCTCCATTTACCCGTCGCACTGTGTTCATTTGTACTGAATCCACCACAAAATGCGGATTCACCAGGCTCACCCCATTAATTCTTGGGGATAATGTCTCCTCGGTTTCACCTGGACTCAGTACCATCAATCCGCTCAAGGCGATCAGCAATATCAGGAGAGAAACAAAAACCTTTCGGAACATTAAGATTGAATCTGAGTTTTGATAACTTAAACGTTAATTTAATTTAAAATTTTGACCAAAAGTATCGACTTCAACACTCTACTGGTAAAGCGTCTGAAAAACAAGGATGTGACAGCCATGGACTATCTCTACGAACATTACTCAGATGCACTCTACGGGATCATTTATCGCACGCTCCACCACACCGAAATCGCCGAGGAGACCCTGCATGATGTCTTCATCAAAATCTGGAATCAAATAGAAAGCTACGATGCCAGCAAGGGTACCTTATTCACCTGGATGTACCGCATTGCCAGAAACAGGGCCATTGATGCTCGCCGATCCAAAGATTTTAAGACCGCCGATAAATCTGATGATATCACGGGGTTCGTAGATATGTTTGAATCTTCGTCAAACTCTGAGGAGGATTACATTGGGTTATCAGCAGTTTTAAGTGAAATAGGCGAGATGTGCAAGAAGCTCATTCAGTTGAACTTCTTCATGGGGTACTCCCATGCGGAAATCTCAAAGAATGAAGATATGGCCCTGGGAACTGTAAAGACCAGGCTTAGAAACTGTTTGAAAGACATTAAATTAAAACTGAGTAAAGATTTTGAATAAGCAAGAAATTTTATCGGACGGATACCTGGCAGCCTACATCACCGGCGAGTTAAGCGAAGGTGAAGCACAGGAGGTAGAAGCGTATATCCGGTCGGATCAGCAGGTCAAACGCGAGTATTTCGACCTGCAAAAAACCCTGGAACTGGTGGCATTTCACCATTCCATTGCTCCCTCGCCATCGGTGAAGAAGTTTGTGATGCAACATGAATCCGTGATCATGAACATGCATAGCCCTGGCGAAAGCGGTGGTGGATCCAGATACCTGATGGCGGCAAGCATCACCGTGGCCCTCATCTCTGCCCTTTCGGCTTTTTATTTTTGGACTCAGTGGAAAGATACAGACAGTCGCCTCGCGCTGCTCACAGCCCGCAATATAGAAATGGCAGAAAGCTATCAGCGGGTGAATCAGGAACTCACAGGTATTCGTGGAGACCTGGCAGTACTGGTCAGCCCGGAATTTAGCCGGATTATCCTGAACGGCACAGCTAATGCTGCTGATGCGAAAGCGGTCATCTACTGGAACCCTACGGATGAGGAAGTCTATCTGAATTCGGCCAACCTGGCCCAGCTACCTCAAAACCAGCAGTATCAACTATGGGCGCTGATAGATGGAGTACCGGTGGATGCAGGGGTATTTGACGCCTCAGATGGCACCTTCCAGATCATGAAAAACATAGCCAAAGCAGATGCCTTTGCCGTGACCATCGAGCAGTCTGGCGGAGCTGAAAGCCCTACCCTCTCTACCATGCAGGTATATGGAGAGTCCTGATCATCGGTAATAAAAGTTAAAATCAAAATACCCTGAATGGACCATTCGGGGTATTTTTTTCCCCTTCAGATTTAATTCTTCCGTGATGGGAGCCAAAAGTAGATCCCTTCCTACAAAAAAAATTCAATATTATATCCTCTAACAAAATCCAGCTACCATACGACTTACGTAAGTACTTCAGTTTCTGTTCAGAAACTTCTTAAAGCTGGTTGATTTACGCCGTGAGGGGACTCACGGCGTTTTTTTTACCTTGATGTTTTTTAGAAACGCTCAATATCAGCGCCAAGTGCCTTCAGGCGCTTATCAATAAACTGATAGCCTCTGTCTATCTGCTCCACATTGTGGATAGTGGATGTACCATCTGCAGACAGCGCAGCAATCAACAATGATACCCCCGCTCTGATATCAGGTGAGGTCATGCTAATACCCTTGAGGTCAAACGCCCGGTCCAGCCCAATTACCGTGGCCCTGTGTGGGTCACAAAGGATAATCTGAGCACCCATATCGATCAATTTATCAACGAAAAAGAGTCGGCTTTCGAACATTTTCTGATGAATCAACACGGTGCCTTTGGCCTGTGTAGCGGTCACCAGTACAATGCTGAGCAGATCCGGCGTAAATCCGGGCCATATGGCATCCGCAATGGTCAGGATAGACCCGTCTATAAAAGACTCTATCTCGTAATGTTCCTGAGCAGGCACAAAGATATCATCCCCTCTGAATTCAAGTTTGACACCCAGTCTTCTGAATGTGTCAGGGATAATCCCCAACATATCGATTCTGGCATCCTTGATGGTGATTTCTGACCTGGTCATAGCAGCCAAACCAATAAAACTACCTATCTCAATCATGTCCGGAAGCATGGTGTGGTCCGTACCACCCAGAGATTCTACACCTTCAATTTTCAGGAGGTTGCTTCCTATCCCTTCAATCCTGGCACCCATACGCACCAGCATATTGCAAAGCTGCTGAATGTAGGGCTCACATGCGGCATTGTAAATGGTGGTAAGTCCCTCTGCCAGTACGGCAGCCATGATGATATTGGCCGTACCGGTGACAGATGCCTCATCCAGGTGCATATAGGCTCCCGTGAGTTTCCCACTTACTGTATAAAACGAGTTTTTTGAGTCATAATCAAACTGGGCTCCCAGTTTCTGAAAGCCCACAAAATGGGTATCGAGCCTTCTTCGTCCTATTTTATCTCCTCCCGGTCTTGGCATCTTACCGGTACCGTACCTGGCCAGCAATGGACCCAGGATCATAATAGACCCCCGGAGAGAGGACGCCTTTTCCTTAAAATCTTCGGTATCCAAAAACTTGAGATTCACCTCTTTAGCCGTAAACCGATAGGACTCTTCGTCAGTCTTTTCTATCTGCACGCCCAGGTCAGCCAGCAAATCTATGAGTTTGATGACATCCCGGATGTTGGGAATCTTATGAATATGTACCGGCTCAGAAGTGAGAAGTACAGCTGAAATAATCTGGAGGGCTTCGTTTTTGGCTCCTTGTGGCACGATGCTCCCTTTGAGGCGATTGCCTCCCTTCACTCGAAATGAAGCCATTTAGTTGTTGTTTCTTCTGCGTTTGTTGGAGAAATTTCTTTTACCGCCCTTGTTATTGCTGTTGCGGTTTCTGTTTTGGTTCTGGCCCTGGTGCTGACCTCTGTTGTTATCAAATGACCGCTCTTTGCGCTCGCTACTATCGAAAAGCCCATTAGCTTTCACCTTTTCGATATCGATATCCAACTGATCTTTAGACAATTGTTTGATGTTTTTCAGCACCTGCTCATCCTCAATATTGTCTCTGTTCCAGGTCAGGTAGAAAGACTTCATGAGTTTGCCAATGGCCACGATGGCCGCTTCCTTTTCTTCGGGATCTTCCAGGGCGATGGCGTTGCTGATGAGGATCTCAATATTTCTGCCGTAGTGGCGAAACTTGATCTCGTTCGCCTGATAACGCATGCGATCCGGCTTACGATCCAGGATGGTCGACTCAGGAATCGGAAAAGGGCTTTCCACATCCAGATCAAACTTAGATATGATGAATAGATCATCCCATACCTTCTGCGTGTATTCGCTGGCATCTTTGCTAAACTCCGGGTTGATCATTTTCATTAACTCCACAATCAACGCCGCATATTTGTTACGTTTTTCCTTATCGTCGGTCGCTTTAAGATGCTTCACCAGGTTCTGCACGTTTCGGCCGTACTCTCTCAAAGTAAGATGAGGACGCTGGGTATTGTATTCTAAACTCATTGATTTTTGATTTTGCTCAAAACTAAAGTAAATCCAACATTAGGCCGCACATGCAGGGGATAATTCATGCAGCTTTGGCAGCCAACAGGGATAAAAAAGGAAAAAAATGCAAGTTTTCAGAAGTCCAGTGCCGCCACACACTTTAGCTCTATGGCTATCGGCGTAGGCAGGGCGTTTACCTCCACCGTAGTGCGGCAGGGTTGCACCTCTTCAAAGTACTCCGCGTAAATTCGGTTAAAGGTACCAAAATCCTCCTTCATATTGGTAAGAAAAACCGTAACATCCACCAGATGTCGCCATCCGGCACCGGATGCCTCCAGGATGTCCTTCACATTTTTGAACACAGAATGACACTGGGCTTCTATGTCATACGCCACAATTTCACCCTGCTCATTAAGGGTAACTCCCGGAATTTCCTTCTTGCCCCTTTCCCTGGGGCCTACACCGGATAAAAACAGCAGGTTACCAGCTCTGCGAGCATGCGGATACAGCCCTACGGGCTCGGGTGCCTTGTCTGATTGATAAATGCTCATAACTCTTTTAAAAAATAGATTTTAGAATCCTCAGGATTTGGCTGTGGTTCAAAGTCCACCACATCAAAACCCTGGTGAATGGCAAAATGAATCATGGATCGGTGGCTGTTGCGTGTTTTGAACTTTAAGGATTTATACCCCTTCAGCTTACACCACACCTCCATTTTCTGAAGCAGGATCTTAGCAACACCCTGCCCCCGAAACACCGGTACCACGCCGCCCATCCAGCTATAGAAAACCTTTCCATCCAAAAACCGGTCATACCCCACTTTGAACCCCGCCAGTTTCCCGGCTATCTCTGCGATCAGAATGACCGATTCACCTCCCAAAAGCCTGTTGGTATATTCTGCCGCAGTATATCCATTTTCGAACTCAGGAATCTGCTCCTGAATCTGAATGGCCTCCTCTATCGTACCAGAACGTACCACGACCTGCATCAGCTCTTTCGACTTTCATTCATCAAATCCTCTATCTCCTCTGCATGTATCGGAATGTTTCGCATCAGGTTTTTATGCCCGTTTTCGGTAATTAGAATATTATCCTCCAATCTGATGCCGATACCTTCCTCCCGGATATAGATCCCGGGCTCCACCGTAAAGACCATACCCGGTTCAAATTTCTTATAGATAGACGCCACATCATGTACATCCAACCCCAGATGGTGAGAGGTGCCATGCATGAAATACTTTTTATACGCCGGCCAGTCCGGATTTTGATTCTTTACGTCGACCTTATCTATCAGCCCAAGCTCTATCAACTCTTCCTCCATCAGGGCACCCACAGCCTTATGGTACTCGGGAATGGCGCTACCCGGAGTGAGCAGGTCAGTGGCCTGATTTTTCACCCTGAGTACTGCGTCATACACCTGCCGCTGCCTTTTGGTAAAGCGCCCATTCACCGGAATGGTACGTGTCATGTCTGCGTTATAGTTGGCGTACTCAGCCCCCACATCCATCAGCATAAGGTCTCCATCTTTCAACTGCTGGTTATTTTCAACGTAATGAAGCACACAAGCATTCCCCCCTCCGGCAATGATCGGCGTGTAAGCAAACCCCCGCGAACGGTTAGAAAGAAACACATGGGCATACTCGGCCTCTACTTCGTACTCCCACACTCCGGGGCTCACCGTTTCCAAAATCCTTCTGAATCCCTGCTCGGTAATGTGACAGGCATGTTCTATCAGCTTCGTCTCAATCCCAGACTTGATGGTACGAAGATCATAGGTAATGGGAGCCAGACGCTCATACTTATAAAGTGGAAATCTGGACATGCACTGCTTGATAAAACGGTCATTGGCCGTCTCTACAAGTGAGGCGTTTCTGATGTGTTCATTAGTGGGTAAATAGATATGCTCAGTCTCGGCAAGAATGGTGTAAAGTATTTTCTCAAAATCCTGATTCCATTTGATGTTTTGAATGCCTGAAATCTCCTGCCCCTCTTCTTTCGTCAGTTTATGCCCCTCCCATATGGCAATTTCCTCACTGGTCTCTCTCAGAAAGAGGAGTTCCCGCATTTTTTCATCCGGAAAATCCGGAGCCAGGATACAGATAGACTCTTCCTGGTCCACGCCTGTGAGGTAAAAGAGGTCTGAGTTTTGTTTAAAACTCATGGTGCCATCTGCATTGGTAGGCATGATGTCATTGGAGTGGATAATCACCACAGAATGTGGTTTCAGCCTTGAAACAAGTCTCTTCCTGTTCTCAATAAAAAGCTGATGATCTATTTGGCCGTATCTCATGGGTTTTTCTTTATAATCAAAGTCTGTTGTTACCAAAGGAGGCACTTTATAACTGAGATCTGGGGTGTGAGCCATACGCTCAAAAACCGGTGCCGCTCTTCAGCCCTAAAGTTAGTATTTCTTTTTCGGCTCAGGCAGCTTACACCGAAGTGTATAAAAAAAAACGAACCACAAAAATGTGATCCGTTTTCACTGACGTAATCCTAAACCAACCTAATCTTTAGAGGGCAGTAAATGACACCACTACCACGTCTGAATTAAACACTTCAGGCCCATCTCCATTATCAGGAAATCCATATTCTCCATCGGCAGGGCTTTCTATATGCAGCATCGGGAACAGTTTATCACCTGCAGCCACTGTAGCATTACCCAGGTCTACCATTACATCACTCGTACTTCCGGCAGACACAAATGTCTGGCCGAGTACCGGACCCGGTGCTCCGCTGCCATTGTCTTCGTGGATCACAATCCAACCATCTACCCCGGCTTTCACTTCGGCTATTGTCACCATATTGTTAGCAACCACCTGGTCTGACACCATGACGGATGGAGCTTCTATATCAATGGCACTAAAGGTGATCGGAAGGTCAAAACCATTGGCTCCGTCAAATTCGTACGCGCCTATGGTTCCGCTTTCATTGTGCAGCATGACCCAGAGGGTTTCACCGTCTGCAAGGGGTTCATCATCTTTGAATGTGATGGCCACATTTTCGGTGGTGCCTGCGTCGATGGCCACCGGATTTGAAATAATACCAGGTGCTACAAACGATCCTGCACCATTGTCTCTATGAACAACTACCCAGGAGGGTTGCCCCACGGTGATGCTTTCTACTATCAGCGTGTTTTGAGACACCACCTGATTACTGGCCATAAACGAACCGGAAGGAGCCTCCAATGTAATAGGAGCGGTGGTGATAGGCCCATCAAAGCCATTGGCTCCATCAAACTCATATTCACCTACGATTCCGTTCTCCGTATGGAGCATAATGTAAATCACATCTCCGGCACTCAGGGCATAATCACTGTTCAGTTCGATAGCCACATCTGTATTCGTTCCGGCCTGGAGTTGTACAGGCGTAGAAATAATCCCCGGTACTTCCGGGCCATCTTTGGTGGCATTGCTGGCATGCACCACTACCCAACCTGTGGCATTGAGCGTCAGCTCACTGGCCATAATCATATTGCCCTGAACAACCTGATTCAATGCTGAAATGCTGCCAGTTGGGGCCAGCGTCTCAAAACCTACTACCACTACCTCGTTGGCAAACACCTCAGGTCCATCACCATTTTCAGGAAAACCATACATCCCATCAGCAGGACTTTCGACATGAAGCATTGGGAAAAGCATTTCGCCACCGGCAAACACTGCGTCACCCAAATCAATGGCAACATCACTGTTGACACCAGCCGAAACCATGGTCTGACCCAATACTGGTCCGGGTGCACCACTGCCATTGTCTGCATGAATAACCAACCAACCATCTACGGCAGCTTTGACTTCTCCTACAGTTACCCAGTTTTCACTCACCACCTGATTAGAAGCTGTGATACCAGGAGCAGACACAGTAATATCTGTCATCACTATGCTTCCTTCAGAAAGGATGGGTCCGTCAAAACCATTGGCTCCATCAAACTCATAGGTTCCTTCAATGCCATCATCTGTATGAAGCATTACCCATAGCTTGTCTCCATCCTGCAGATCATCTACCTCCGTAAGGGTGACCTCCAGATCATTCTGCGATCCTGCCTCTACAAGTAGTGGCTCTGATATGATACCGGGCACCACAGGTGTGCCATCTTCATTGCTGGCATGTACTACCACCCAGCCCTTACTGTCAAAATTAACATTAGAAACCATGATGGTATTCTGAGAAATGGTCTGACTGGAAACCGTCAGCATGCCCGTGGGCATTTGCTCTTCCGGTTCCATGTCTTTAGTGTCATCTTCCCCGCAAGCAGCGAACAAAAATGCTCCTGCCAGGAGTAACAATGAACTGTGATTGAATAGTCTTTTAGTACGTTTCATTTTGAATAATTTATATTGGATGAATTCTTATACGATGCCCCACCTACGAACCCACAGGTGCCCCTGGATTTACTAAATCCAATATTTTCTGAAAAAAACACAATTAACTAGTGATGTCTTCGCCATTCACTCCGGGCTCAATCTTCACTTATAGAGCTTTATTGGCAGCTATTCCGTATTATTGAAGATGACTCGCCTGATTGGTTTATGTGTGTTTTTTTTACTGCTTTTCGCTGGCCGGAGTGCTAACGCCCAGCAGAAATACTGGCTTGACCCTACTGCTCTGGTTAAACTCAATGTGACACTCCCGGAGCCGGACAGATGTTCAGAATGGCTGGGCGCCTGTACCTACGCACTGACTGAAGATCAGCGATCAGCCGTAACCGCAGCAGGAGGATCCCTCACCCCCATGCTCACTTTTGCCCCCGCTTCACTCGTCCACAAAGACCCTATCCTGGGCTTTGCTCTGGAGCAAATTCAGGCGAATTATTTTCTGGAAATGGGCCTCACCGGTCAAGGTGTGAAAATTGGAATCATTGATGGGGGATTTTTGAAGGCAAACAAAGACCCTACGCTAAGGCATCTTTTTGAAAAGGGACTGGTAAAATCCTACAAAGACTATATCACCCCCGAAATGGAACCTTATGGTGGAGCCATTGGGCTGGACGACAACCACGGCACAGAGGTCTGGCAGCTTATTGGTGGATTTGACAAGGAAAAGAACATCCTGTACGGACTGGCCACGGAGGCTGAGTATTACCTCGCCCGGACGGATCATGGTGCCTACGAAAAAAGAATAGAGGAAGACCTCTTCATACTGGCACTGGAAGAAATGGAGCAACAAGGCATCCGGCTGGTCAATGTTTCGCTCGGGTACAACCTGGGCTACACAGACGCTTCTGAAAATTACAAGCCCAACCAGATGGATGGTCAAACCACAGCAATCGCCCGGGCGGTAGAAATAGCGGCCACACAGAAGGGGATGCTGATCGTAGTGGCTGCCGGCAATGAAGCCCGGGATGCCTGGCAAACCCTGTCGACTCCCGGAGATGCCCCGCATGCACTCACAGTGGGAGCCAGCAAGTTTGACATCTGGGACAAGATGGACTACAGTAGCATAGGCCCTGATTATACAGATTTTGTGAAACCTGACATTTCGGTGTATTCTACGCTGGGTACCTCCTACTCCACGCCCATCGTTACTGGTCTTGTGGCATGCATCTGGCAAATGGACCCCACCCTCACCAATCTCGAAATCATTGATCTACTGAAGGAAGCAGGTAACTTCTATCCATACCCCAACAATTACCTTGGGTATGGAGTGCCCACCTGCCCGAACATCATTAAGGTGATGGATGGTCAGACCATGGTGAGGCCACAAAAGGTCAAAACATCAAAAGAAAGCTACAAGCTTACCCGTGATTTTGACACCAAGTATCTGGTGGCCTTTCACAAAAAGGATGAGAGAAATGTGATGGCCAGAGTGGTGTATCGACCTGTGGGAAACAAAGTGAAAATAAAAAGGATAGAAGGTGCCCGACAAACCAGCCTGCTGATGGGTAAAGAGGTAATAGAGATTTTTTGGGAATAAAGCTAAACCGGAAGGGCTGCGCCAATATGATTTCCATTTCGCCCTTCCGATTTTTGCTTTTAGGTAAACTAGAATTCTCCAAACAAAACCGCTATTGTGATTACTGGAGAGGAAAACGCCAACCGTCTGTTGGCATTACAATATTAGATGACCCTGAAGATGATCAACCTCTCCATTTTTCGGTAATGTGCTTTAGGTATTTCTACCGACTGTTAAAAAAAATTCAGTGCTCATGTCCATTTGTGGCCAAAGTGTTCGTCAAAAGGGCAAAGAGTTTAAATTTTATCTAACCAATTTTAACGTTATGAAACAATTCTTGTATTTATTCAGAGGGGGTGATGAGGAATATGCCCGGCAATCACCAGAGCAAATGCAGGCTCACATGGCCCGATGGGGCGAATGGATGCTCAAGGTAAGTCAAAACGACCAACCTGTACCCGGCCTCCCACTTCAGGCCGAGGGAAAGGTGGTCTACAATGGAGGAGAAACCATCACCGACGGTCCATTTATGGAAGGCAAAGAGCTTGTGGGAGGTTATGTACTGGTGGAAGCCAAAGACCTGGAGCATGCCGTGGAGCTATCCAAAGATTGCCCGATATTCGAGTTTGGGGGATCTCTGGAGGTGCGTGAAGCGGTAGAGATGTAAATAGTTTCAAGGAACACCCCAAACGATGATGGGGTGTTCTATTTTTATCCCATGGCAGAAAAGCAGCAAGCCACGCAGGTCATCGATCACCTATTTCGCAATGAGTTTGGGAAAGCCGTAGCTTATCTCACGGGTAAATTCGGCCCTGGTCACCTGAGCGCTGCAGAAGATGCCGTGCAGGATGCCCTCATGAAAGCCATGCAGTCCTGGCCCTTTGGCAAGATCCCCGACAACCCCACTGGCTGGATCATCAGGGTAGCCAACAATAAACTTATAGACCAGCTCCGCCGCCAGCAGAAAGTATACTACGCCACTCAATTACCAGAAACGTCCGAAGCTCCCCCGGTCATTTCAGAAGAGCTCTTCAATGACGAGATGGTAAAAATGATCTTTGCCTGCTGCAATCCGGCAATGAGCACCGAACATCAGTTGATCCTCACACTGAAAATCCTTGGCGGGCTCTCCATTCGGGAGATCGCCGCAGCCCTCTTGAAAAAAGAAGAAACCATTGCCAAGGCCTACACACGAGCCAAAAAGAAATTCAAAGAAGAAAACCCAACGCTGGAAATCCCTACCGGAGGTGAGATTCAAAATCGGCTGGCCGTAGTTTTAAAAGTCCTTTATCTCCTTTTCAATGAAGGGTACAAATGCACAGAGGGTAACCAGCTGATCCGCAAAGAACTCTGCGAAGAGGCCATGAGGCTTAATCACATCCTTTTGGACAAACCCGAAACCAACAACGAATGGACCCGGGCTCATATGGCCCTGATGCATTATCACGTGGCCCGATTCGACGCTCGTACCGATGAGGCAGGGGAGGCCATCTCGCTGGAGTTTCAGGATCGATCCAAATGGGACGCCAGACACATCGAGCTGGGCAATCGCTACCTGAATACCATACCAGAGGGCTATCACAACGAATACTTTATTCAGGCCGCCATCAGCGGCATTCATGTCAATGCCAGATCCTATGAACAGACGGACTGGCCGGGAATACTTACCATGTACAACCTTCTGTATTCGCTCAAGCCCAACCCACTCATTGCGCTTTATCGCATCATCCCCGTGGCGATGACTCACGGCCCGGGAGCAGCTCTGTCAGAGCTCTCCAAACTGGAAGATGAGCCTCTGCTCATCCGCAATCACCTGCTGGCAGCCACCCGGGCAGAGATTTACTGCCAACTGGCAGATTGGCAGAACGCCAAAACTGCCCTGCAAGAGGCCATAGAAAAGGCAGAAAATGACAAAGAAAAAGCCTTTCTTAACCGCAAATTGGCTGCCCTCCCAACTTCCTGAGTCACGCCATCTTCCTCCGGGAGACTATGTTACCACATTATACCACAAGTACATAAATCGGTAGTAAATTTGCGCCCCTATGGAGGAGCACGAAATGATAGAGCTGTCAAACGGCATCAGAATAATCCACAAGCAAATCACCAACACGAGGATTGCGCATGTGGGCATCATGCTGGACATAGGCAGCCGCGATGAGGAGGAAAATGAGCAGGGGATTGCTCACTTCTGGGAGCATATGGCTTTTAAAGGCACCAAAAAGAGGAAATCATTTCACATCATCAACCGTCTGGACTCCTTGGGTGGAGAACTCAATGCCTACACCACCCGTGAAAAAATTTGCTTCTATGCCTCCCTGCTGGACAATCACCTGGACAAAGCGGTAGAGCTTCTGGCAGACATCACTTTCAACTCCACCTTCCCCGCAGCGCAGATTGAGCGCGAGCGCATGGTCATTCTGGAGGAAATGTCCATGTACCTGGATACTCCCGAAGATGCCATACAGGACGATTTTGATGAACTGATCTTCAAAGACCACCCCCTTGGAAAAAATATTCTCGGCACCCAGGATACCGTAAACTCCTTCACACAAAAGGATTTCCTTGCTTTTCTGAGTAGAAACCTCAACACTGAAAAAATTATCCTTTCAAGCGTAGGTAATTACTCAGCTAAAAAGCTCCAGCGGCTGGCAGAAAAATACCTGGTGGCTGTGCCACATAAAAATCATACCCCGAAAAGAAATTTTTTCGATGGGTACCGTCCGCTGATAGAAACGGTAAAGAAACCCATCTCTCAGGCACATGTGGCTATGGGAAGCACTTCATACGGGCTATTGGACGAGCGGAGGATTTCTTTTTTTCTTCTGATCAATATTTTGGGCGGCCCCAGCATGAACTCCCGCCTCAATATGTCGCTAAGAGAAAAGCATGGGTTTGTGTATGGAGTAGAGGCCAGCTACACCCCATACTATGAAACAGGGCAACTTGGGATTTACTTTGCCACCGACCCCAAAAACCTAAAAAAGAGTTTGCGGCTGGTGGAAAAGGAGCTTGAACTCCTGAAAAAACGACCAATGGGTCATCTGCAGCTACACAAAGCCAAACAACAAATCAAGGGCCAGCTTGCCATGTCTGAAGAAAATAACAACTCCATGATGCTGATGATGGCCAAAAGTATCCTCGACCTGAGCAGGGTACCGGATATCAATGAACTTTTCAAAAAAATAGACCAAACCACTGCCGGTCAATTGCTGGACCTGGCCCGGGAAAATTTTCAAACAGACAAAATGAGTCAATTAACTTATTTGCCTGAATAGGTTTGCACGCCGAAAATCTCTTAATTTTACTCCATGGATTTTCTGCCAACCGAACTCCAAAAGTATGTAGAATCGCACACCAGCCCAGAGACTGAGCTGCTTCGTCGCATCAATCGGGAAACACATCTCAATATCCTAAAGCCCAGGATGCTCTCTGGCCATTTGCAGGGCCGGGTGCTGGCCATGCTCACGCATATGATTCGGCCCAGGTATATTTTGGAGATCGGTACCTACACAGGGTACTCGGCACTTTGTATGGCAGAGGGCATGCAGCCCGATGGAAAACTGGTGACCATAGAAGTAAATGAGGAACTGGCCAACCTCACCCAGGCGTACTTTGCGGAATCTCCTTATGATCAGCAAATTGATTTTCATATTGGTGATGCACAAGAAATCATTCCCACACTGAGTTATACCTGGGATATGGTTTTTGTAGATGCCAATAAAGAGACGTACCCCGAATATTTTGAATTGATCCTTCCTCAGCTTCGTTCAGGAGGGTTTATGATCATAGACAATGTGCTCTGGAGTGGCAAGGTGACTACCGATGACCAAAAGGACAAAGCCACTGCCTCCATCAAAGCGTTTAACCAGATGGTGCATGATCACCCGGGGGTGGAAAACGTATTATTTCCCATCAGAGATGGCTTAATGGTATTAAGGAAAATATGAGGGTTGTACTTTTAGGACTGTTTCTTTTTATTCATACATTTTCATTTGGTCATATAGGTGGGGTGCCGGTGGTGCCGGCCAGCATAGAAATAGCTGGCATAAAGCTCAAACTCACTGCCGATGCCCGAGAGGAGATCCAAAAGGATGTGAACGCCCTGAGGGCCAGTGAAAAGTATTTTCAGATCAAACTGGATCGGGTCAATCTGTATTTCCCTATCATAGAGCGGGTATTGAAAGAAGAAGGGGTGCCGGATGAAATCAAATACCTCTCCATTCAGGAAAGTGCCCTGATTTCTGATGCTGTATCATCGGCAGATGCTGTGGGGTACTGGCAATTCAAAGATTTCACGGCACGTGAAGTGGGGCTGAGGGTTGACTCAAAGATCGACGAACGCAAAAACATCGTTTCAGCAACACGCGGAGCAGCTAAATACTTCAAGCGTAACAATTTTTATTTCAAAAACTGGATATACGCAGTAAGTGCCTACCAGGCCGGAGCTGCCGGTGCCAAAAAATATGTAGACAAGGAAAATTTCGGATCGGACAAGCTCACCATTACCAGCAAGACACACTGGTATGTGCTCCGCTTCATTGCACATGTCATTGCCTTTCAGGATGAAGTGGGCGATCCTCACAGTGAGGGACTCCGCCTTCTGGAGCACGATAAGGGAGCCGGCAAAACCCTGGAGCAGATCGCTCATGAATTCAAAGCCGATCACACCACAGTGGCAGATTACAACAAGTGGTTGGCCCATGGCAAAATCCCGGATGACAAAGTGTATACCGTCATCATCCCTTTCAAAGGTAAAGCTCCGAAAGGCTTTGATAAAGAAAACGAAAGGCCCCTGACCCGGTCTATTGAGGCTGTGGAACCTGTCAAATACCCTGATCAGATTGCCTCAGATATTACCAAAAACCAAAAGGCCATATTCATCAAGATCAATGGACTGGAAGCAGTGATGGCCGGGGCAGAGGATAATGTCGTGAGTCTGGCGCTGAAATGCGGGATCAGTAGCACCCAGCTCATCAAGAACAATGATCTGAACCCTGGCGAAGAGGTACGATCAGGGGAGATATACTATGTAAGTAGCAAGCGAAATCGGTCGGCCATCAGGTTTCATGTGGCCCAGTACGGGGAGTCTCTTTGGGACATCTCTCAAAAATATGGCGTGAAACTCAAAAAACTTGCTCAAAAAAACAGAATGGGTATGGCTGACAGTGTGAAACCCGGCAGGCTCATCTGGCTCAGAAAAACCAGGTCGCAGCATACTCCGGTGGAATACCATGAGGTAAGAAAACCCGAACCCATTCAAAAGGTAAAGCCCAGGCCAGTGGTGGTCAAAGAGCAAGTGAAAGAAAATCCTCCGGCCGAAAAGATAGAGCCTGCACTCGTGGAACCGGATGAAAAACCCGAGGTGGAGGAAAAGATTGTTGCGAAGGAGGCCGAAACCCCAATAAACAAGCCTCATACATCTACCCCACCTTCTGGTGATCGCCTCATCCATGTGGTGCAGGCAGGTGAAACGCTTTGGGGAATTTCCAGACTTTATGAAGTCTCCGTCAACGACATTAACTCCTGGAACAATTTAAATCAGGGGCTGCCTTTAAGTACGGGACAGGAACTACTCATCTACAACGCCGTGCGTGAAAAAAAGTCACCAGTGACAGAAGAAAAGCCCGCAGCAGTACCCGAATCAAAACCTACCGCGGATTTTCATGAAGTGGAACCCGGAGAGTCCCTGTGGGGGATTTCCAGAAAATATAACCTGACCGTGGAGGAGGTCAGAAGCTGGAATGGACTCACAGCAGAAAGCACCATTAATCCTGGTCAAAAATTATTAATCAAGCCACTTGAAAAAGAGGATGAACCATCCGATCCTCACACCACCCACATTGTCAAAGGCGGGGATAGTCTTTATAAAATTGCCAAAACCTATGACATGACCGTACAAGAGCTCATGGAGCTGAATCAAATGAACTCCACAGCTATTTCCGTTGGTGATGAATTGAAGGTGAAGAAAAGGTAGATTATTATTATAATTGCCTACACCGATCCCTGTAATTATTGACAACCGCCCTTAGAACCCTACTCTTACTGATTAGCTACTTCATTTTCCATGGTGCTTTTGGTCAAGAAGGCAGCGGTATAATGGAGTACAACATAGATCTGCAAATCGACAAGCAATCCCTGATCGAGACGAAATCATTTCTTATCAAAATAGGCAACAAGGAATCCAATTGGCTGGGAGATGTATCGATTCACCATCAGGCCACAGACAAATTCAGGCTACTCGAGGCAGTATTGTTGGACCACCGGCTCAACGTAGTGAGAAAGATAAAAGCCAAGGATGTTTATACGAAGAATGCGGATTCGAGAAGCACCTTTTTTGATGACCATCTTGAAGACAAATTTTCCCTCAGGCACAACCAGTTTCCTTACTACATTAAATATTCATACCGGATCATCAAGCGGGATTTCCTCTTCCTGGCCTACTGGATACCCCAGTATTATTCCAATGTCAGCACTATTTCTTCATCGCTCTCTTTGACCCGTCCTATGGACTATGAAATACACCTGGACTCGATAGGAGAATTCACTTATTCATCAACCAGGGCAGCAGGTCTGATCACCGAAAAATGGTCCATTAAGCAGCCGAAAAAAATTGGTAAAGCAGATTTTTCTCCACCTGCTACGGAAAGCCTGCAGCAAATTTCCATTGTACCATCTGACATCAATTATGGAGTAAAAGGCAGTCATGCAAGCTGGGAAGACTTTGGAGAGTGGGTAGCCAATCTCAATAGTGGGCTGGATCTGCTCCCTGAGGAAGAAATCGCCACGCTCAAAAAGAAATTTGGTCATATAGAGGATCAGGATACTTTGATAAAAAAACTCTACCACCACCTTCAGGATAACACAAGATACATCAACGTCTCCCTGGATATAGGAGGCATGAAGCCGCACCCTGCTGAATATGTTTTGATCAACAAATACGGAGATTGTAAGGCTTTAACCATTTACATGAAAGCGTTGCTCAACGCCTTCGGCATTCCCTCTTTTTATACACTGGTAGAGTCTGGATCTAACCCGAAATCCATCAGGGAAAATTTCCCTTCTCAACAATTTGACCATGTCATCCTTTGTGTGCCGACCAAATCTGACACCATATGGCTGGAAAACACAGTATCTTATTTGCCATACAATTATCTGGGTTCATTCACGCAAAACCGAAAAGCGCTCCTGGTAAATAAGGGAGGCAGTCAACTTGTAAAAACTCCTGCACTCACTCATACGGATGTCCACCAAACAAACACCTACCATCTCACTTTTGAAGGCGACAGGCTCACTGGCACCCTCTATTCAAAATTGAAAGGAGAGGATTATGAAAAAATTGCCTACGTAGAAACCAACCTCTCCAGTCAGGAGAAGAAAAAATATTGCCACAAGTACTTTAACAATCAGGGGTTTGAGTTAATCGATCTGACCATTCATCAAAATAGCCGATCACTTCCGGAGGTAGAGCTCACCGCTCAAATAGATCTACCAAAGCACCTGAGACAGGTGGGTCCCCTGCGGATAATTTCCCTACCAGCCTCTACTATGCCCGCCAGTGAAGTCTTCAAAGACAGAACGAGGCCTGTCCGACTGATGATGCCCATTGATGCTCATGACAAGGTCATTATTGATTCCTCCCAAAATTGGACATGGAAACTACCTGAAAACTTTAGCCTGATCAGCGAATTTGGAACCTACCAGATCACCTATGAACTCGTGAACAACAGCCCGGTGATCAACAGGCGCATTAGCCTCGGGTCAAGGGACATCCCCATTGAAAATACAGCAGAATTATACACCTTCCTTTTAGAAATTGAAACTTATGAATCGAGTGCTCCGATCATCCCTACCCATTAGACTTCTTTTAGGCCTCTTTTTCATAGCTCTGGCGGATTCGTCCACAGCCCAAAGGTATTCTCAGGAGTTTGGGGTAATCGCCAAAGATGAGTTTGACCTTGAGGTATCCGCAGATGACCCGGAAGCAGAGGCGTTGATCTTATTTGATGTAGGGGATTCTTACTTTCTGGAAGGAAATACAGGTTTTGATATCCAGTTTACTCATTCCAAAAGGCTCAAAATCTTTACCACAGCGGGATTTGACTATGCCGAAATAGAAATCCCCTACTATGTAGAAGGAAATCAGAGAGAGCGTATCGAGGAAATAGAAGCTTTCACCTACAACCCATTAGAGAATGGAACCATGGAAAGGATCAGTCTCAATCAGCAAGACATATTTGATGAAGTAAAGAATAAATACTACCGGGTCAAAAAGTTCGCCTTCCCCGGGGTGAAGGCGGGTTCTATTATAGAATACAGATACAAACTCATTTCGCCATTCAAGTTCAACCTGCCCGATTGGGCATTTCAAAGTACTATCCCTACGCTTTTCAGCAAATACACTGTGCGGATGGTGCCCTTTTACGAGTATATTTATTTGATGCAGGGTGGAAAATTTGATTCTCACAAGTCCTACACGTCATCAGAGCTGCCCAGATACTTTGCGCATGTCAAGTACAATGATTTTGTACATGAATTCACCATGGAGAACATCCCAGCCTTCAAAGATGAGACATTCATCTCCTCTACAGATGATTACATCATCAAAATGGACTTTCAATTGACGCAGGTCAATAACCCCAACGGCCTCAAAACTGAGATCATAACCACCTGGCCCAAACTCATTGAAGAGCTTAATGACCATGAAAATTTTGGGAAATACATTAAGAAGGCACAGAAATTCTCAGAAAAGACCATCCTTCCCTCCCTCGACTTGAGTAACAAAACTCAAACAGAGATGGCTAGTCTGCTAATTGATTACATTAAAAACGACTTCTCTTGGGACAGGTATTATGCTAAGTATGCCAACCAGTCAGTCAAAGAGTTTTATGCCGCAAAACAAGGCAATGCAGCCGAGATCAATCTGTTTACGATCGGGCTATTGAAAGCCGCGGGTCTAAAGGCTAAACCCGTATTGATAAGCACAAGAGATCATGGAAAAATCACCATGGATTACCCCTTTAGTCACTTTTTCAATTATGTAGTAATCATTGTTGAGCTTGAAGCCGGCACGATCCTCACCGATGCCACAGAGCCGCTATTAACTTTTGATAGATTACCGCCCTTTTGCTTCAATGACAATGGACTCATTATAGATGAAGCTGGAGTCGGGTGGGTTGGACTAGAGTCCCCTAAAGCTTCCCTGAATAATTATACGATCTCTCAAAAACCTAACCCAGATTCATTGAAATCAAACATTCTCGTAAGTAGCCAGATGACGGAGTTTGAAGGACTAAAAATGCATAAGAAATATGGCACTGACGATAAGCTGTTGACCAAGTCGTTGGAAAAGGGTGAATACCTTGACGTTCACAAAGTCTCCTTCCCTGGAAGAAGTCAGAATAGTCAGTATTCATTTGCTTTTACAGGCGCATGCCAACTAGAGCGTGTAGATGGGAAATTTTTGATTAGTCCTTTTCTTAACTTACCCATTGACGAAAATCCTCTCAAATACCCATCAAGAACGTATCCGGTAGACTTCACTTATAAAACCACAGATCATTATCAAAGCATCATTGAAATTCCAGAAGGTTATCAAGTAACCTACCTTCCTTCCAACCAAAATATCGATGATCACCTAATGACAATCAAGTATAATATCATTTCCACTGATAAATCACTCACCGTAGACGGGAAAATAGAATATAAAAAAGCCGTTTATGGTTCTGGTGAGTACTTACGCATCAAGAATCGTCTGGACACCATCGTAAAAACTTTCAACGATCAGATAGTGCTTGAAAAAAGAGATTGATGCTTTAAGCTTCCACCTCCAACAGATGAGCACGTACCTTATTCACCGCCATATTGAATTCTTCCTCCTGAGGCGGTTTGGAAATAAAGGCAACAGCATCCAGCTCCAGGGCTTTCGGCTGAAAAAGCGGATTTCCTGAGATCACAATAATTTTGGGCGGTTTTACCAGGGTGCTCATGATATCGATACCATTGAACTCCGGCATTTCAATATCTAAAAATAAGATATCCGGCCTGTCAAGAATAATACCTGCTGCTCCCTCAATCGGAGATTCATAAGTATTGACCAATTCCAGATCATCAATCTTGGAGGCCAGTTTCTGTACCATCAAAATTGAGGTTGGGTCATCATCAATGGCAATAGCTCTTAGTTTCATAGTGTGCGTATTATGGTTGTTCAGACAAATGACCAATAAACTAAGCTAAATAAAAAAGTAATATCGGTGAACTAAGAAAAAAGAACGGTGAACAGATATTCCCGCCGAATCAAAAGGCTTCTAATATTCAAAATCCAGCCCAAGTCGATCCTTGAGATCCCGTAATACCGGATTTTGCTGGGCCATGTATTCAAATTTTTCCTTAGAGGTATAAAGGTTGCGGGTAGACTCCTGCTCGGTGACTTCCTTTGCTATCTGGACAAAGGTGTTGTCCAGAGCCTTTCTAAGGTGCTGGATCAGGTCCTGCTCAAACTTGTCAAGAATGCTGATCTCCAGTTGACTTTCCATAAAAAGTGTTACCTGGGTGTCTCCAGTCTTCTCCAGTCGCCGATCCAGTACCAGCTTCTCAGTATCCGAAGCACCCGACTCCAATCTCTTCTTTCTGAAGGCTTTCCATGCATCGATCACCTGACTTTCGTCAAATGGCGTACTGCGTTCTTCCAGTAGTGGTTTTTTGACTTCCTCCTCCTGCACCACAGGGGTCTTGGGTCTCAGCAGGCTTGGGGTTTCCTTTTTTGCAGGGTCCTTAAGGGTTGTTGGGATTTTTATCTTGGGAGTTTGTGGAACCACTTTGGCTGATGGCGCGGCTACCGGGTGGTGATCCGAAGGTGAAGTTGGAGATGGTTGCTTCTCTGTCGCCTGACCGGTTTCCGCTAGGCTGTCACTGCTTTTTTTTTTACTCCATTCTCTCCACTGAGCTTGATGGCCCGGTTCAGCTGCGAAAGCTTCATCAAACAAAGTTCGATATGCAGTCGCTGATTCTTGCTTTGCTTATAGTTGAGATCCACCTGATTCATCAGGTTCAGTCCTGTGAGCAGATAGGAAGCACTTAGCGCATTAGCCTGCTCCTGATACTTTCCTTTAAGATTTTCCGGCACCTCCATCAACTTGAGGGTTTCCGGGTTTTTACAGACCAGCAGATTACGGAAGTGTTCCTCCAGGCCAATCAAAAAATTATGACCATCAAATCCATTTCTCAGGATATCATCATATAGCAGCAATGCACCTGAGAGGTCCTCTGCGAGAAAAAAGTCTGCCAATTTGAAATAATAATCGTAATCAAGGATGTGCAAATTCTTGATTGCATTTTGATAGGTCACCTTATTATCTGAAGAAAAGGTAACGATCAAATCAAAAATGGACAATGCATCACGCATGGCCCCATCAGCTTTTTGCGCAATCAGGTGCAGCGCTTCAGGTTCGGCATCCACCCCTTCTTTTTCTGCAATTTGCTGAAGCTGAACCACCATGTCATTGATCTCTATCCTATTGAAGTCATAAATCTGACATCTGGACAAGATGGTGGGGATCACTTTATGTTTTTCTGTAGTCGCTAGTATGAAAATGGCATACGAAGGCGGCTCCTCCAGCGTCTTCAAAAAAGCATTGAAGGCCTGAGTGGAGAGCATGTGCACCTCATCTATGATGTATACCTTAAACTTCCCTTGCTGTGGTGGATAACGCACCTGATCGATCAGGTTTCTGATATCGTCTACAGAGTTATTCGACGCTGCATCCAGTTCGTAAATGTTGAAATTATTGGTAGCTGCATCTCCCGATTCCGCTTCGAATCCGTTGACCATCCGTGCCAGAATACGCGCACAGGTGGTTTTTCCCACCCCTCTTGGCCCACAAAAAAGCAAGGCTTGTGCCAGGTGATCATTATCGATGGCATTCTTGAGTGTGGTTGTGATATGGCCCTGGCCCACTACCTCCTCAAACCCTAATGGGCGATACTTCCTGGCCGATACAACAAAACTTTCCACAGCGGAAAATTAAGACAAATGGATAGAACTCCGGCAAGAATCAAGATGAAACTTTGGAAACAAAATCCGTGATCCCATTGAAAGGTCAGGAGACACCTTGGTTAGTCGTATCGCTCAAAATAATAGTTAGGTAAATCCATGTAGCCAAACGATATGACCATGCGATCCGCACCTATGCTGAGGTATCCCTTTTCACCATCGATATAAATAACGGGAACCAGCCTGGCATTTGGGTTTTGCTGATCCACTGGCTCCAGGGCCAGCTCGTATGGTGCAAAATTGGTGTTTGAATCCCGGTAAATCACTTTGCCTACAGTATCTACATTCCAAATGATCTCCCCCGAATTGAAATTCCTTATAAGAGACTTGTCACTCACAAACAGCGTGGTGTACCGCAGTGACCACTCTCCCTGCATCAGCACATTCAGTTCGGTGGTGGACAGTCCATCACCATTGAGTTCCCATTCGCGTGCATTGAAAGTGGTAGAATCTTTAAACTCCTCCCTGTCACAGGAGCCAAGTAGACAAACCAGCATGAAGGTCCATAAAGACGTTTTGAATAAATTGTTCACCATTGTAATGACGATACGTATAGAAAAGAAGTTTAATTCCACTATATTTTTTATTAGCCACGCAACCTCGAAGCAACTATCCGCATCTACCCAATGAACACCAACCTAACCATGTTGCGAATCGATAAATCCAACTCTGAGCAAAAGTTACTGCAGGACTGCAAGAAAGGCAGGCCCAGTGCGCAGAAAGAGTTGTATGACCGGTTTGCCTCCAGAATGTTGGGGGTATGTATCCGATACATTCACGACAGGGAAGAGGCAGAGCATGTGATGATTGGTGGAATGGTGAAGGTATTTGACAAACTGGAGCAGTTTCAGGGTGAAGGCAGCCTGGAAGGCTGGGTAAGGCGCATCATGGTGAATGAAAGTCTGATGTATATCAGAAAACATAAAAACATGTCGCTGGAAGTGGAAATGGAAAAAGCAGAATCTGAGCCCGATTACTCCACACTGGAAAATAGCCTGGAAGCCGCCGACCTCATGACCTTAATCGCAGAGCTGCCAGTTGGGTATCGGACCGTTTTTAACCTCTATGCTATAGAGGGATATAACCATAAGGAAATAGCCGAAACGCTGGGAATCAACGAAAACACGTCAAAATCTCAGCTGAGTAGAGCAAGAAAATATTTACAAAATCGCCTGGTAACAATTCAGGAGAAGGAATTAAAACAAGACAGCAATGGCAAATAATTTAGACAGACTATTCAGGGAAAACCTTGATCAGTTCGAGGTAACACCTCAGGCCACCAGCTGGGAGCAGGTACAGGGCCGCATTGCAGGTAAAAAAGGATTTTGGGTTACCCCCATGAAAATAGCCGCAGCTGTGGTGGTGCTCCTTGCAGCTACCATAATGGTGATCAATCTTTCAGAAAATGAGCTTGAGGGTGATTACCTCTCTGCCATCGATCACCCGGAGTATCAGGATCGGTTTTCATTCCGGCCGGAGCTCCCTGAAATAAATACTGAAAATCTCGCCGCCCCAGTGGCAACCACTCAACCAAAAATTAAGACCCCTGAGACTTCACAAACGATTACAGAAAAATCTGATTTTGAAGAAATCACCTATGAGGCCATTTCGATAGCCGCTCTTAAAACTTTCCAATTGGATGCGGACCTACCGGTGAGAAATCAGCTCAAATCTTTGGGACGAGTAAAACAGGAAACTCCTGCTGTGAAAATCACCTATATAGCCACACATCAGCCACAGACTGATACCCTAAAGGCCAACAAGTTCAATTCATTGATCGCGTATTTCTCCAATGACATCTCCCCTACAGAGATCCTGGCAGACATAAGAGATGTCAAAGACAATTTATTCAGCAAAAACTAAGTCAAAAACTCAAAATAAAAGAAACGATGAAAAAGCTAATATTCGTGATGACAGCACTGCTGCTGATCATACACCCGGAAAAAGGAAAAGCCTCCACAAGTGATACGGTGGTCATAGAGCTCAACAACAGAAGTAAGATCGTGGTGTATACCGAAGATCGGGTAGCACTGAAAGATCTGGAGCAGTATGACCTCAATAAAATGATCAAGGACCTGAACTCAGCGCTGAGGTCCAGCAAAATAGAAAAAATAGAACTGCAGGATGACAATGGCAAAAAATACCTGAAAGACACCACCATTATCTTCGGGGAAGGCAGCAGCGCCAAGACAAAAATAAAAATTGGTAACATGGAACTACTGGTGGATGCGGATGAGTGGGAGGATCTGGATGACGAGTGGGATGACGATCTGCCCGTACGGAAGTATCACTATGAAGAAGAGTCTATAGATCGTACCAGACATTATTTCAACATCGACTTTGGCCTTAACAACTGGATGGAGGGCAACTCCTTCCCTGATGAAAACAACGAACCATACGCGGTAAAGCCATGGGGAAGCTGGTATTTTGGGCTCAACAGCGTAAACCGAACCTGGATTTCCGGTCCACTCTTCCTGGACTGGGGCATGGGTGTAAGCTGGTACAACTGGAAGATGCAGGAAGCCGCCACCATCATAGAAAAAGGTGACACCAACATCGAATTTAACGCCGCTCCGGCAAGCTACAGTAGCATCAAAAGTAAGCTCACCGCCCCTTATCTGAACGTAACCATGGTGCCCATGCTGGACTTTGCCAAAGGCAGGAGAAAAGTCAAAAACCTTGAAAGAGGCAGCATCAGCTTCCGTACGTACAAAAAACAGGGAATCCGATTTGGAGCTGGAGGCTATGCTGGCTACCGACTCGGTGGCAGCACCAAGTATGTCTACACAGAAAATAACAAGAAGGAAAAGAATAAGAACTCTGGCAATTACTACCTCAGCAATTTCAGATATGGAATCAGAGCGCAAGTCGGTTACAAGGGACTCGATCTCTTTGCCATGTATGACCTGAACGAGGTGTTTGCATCAGGTCGGGGTCCGGCTGGCAGTCAGGGGATGAATGCCATCACCTTCGGCATCACACTATGAGTTTCCAGTTTTGTCTAGTCCACAAGGCCAGAAACAAAAAAATGCTCCCAAGGGAGCATTTTTTTTTGTTTATTTCCATCACCTCTACCTCTTCAGATGTTTGGCAATCACTCTTTTTGTCCTTCTCCTGAACCACTTCCCCATTCCTGAAGGTCTTTTGGGCCTATCCCTGTTTCTGAAGATACCCGATCGAAAGTGGGCCTGACCAATGAAAAAACAAACAGGACAATCACAAAAACAAAGGAAAACAATTGGTCTTTGGTAAGGTACAGACCGAGAAGTCCTGCCATAGCAGCACCCTCCAGGATACCATACTGAACCAATTTCTTAGAGAGATACAAGTCCAGCTTTTCTCTGATATCACTTAGCGCCTGCACTTCTCTTATGACCCCCTTTCTGTAGGTCTGAGCTAAAAAAATCAACACCCCAGCCAGCGCCACCAAGAGCATTTTGATGACCATGCTCTCCATCCCAGTGATCAACGGGCCATCGGGAAACTCCTTTTGGGTTTCCAGAAATACGAAAGCAAACGGCAAGAGCGCGCCTCCAACCAGTCCATGAAAAATCAGATTGAAACGATGATAAAATCGTTCCCAGTTATTGTAGGGTACAGACATCCTTATCCAATAAGTTATTCCCCAAAGGTAAAAACAAAGATTCACAGAACCTTTCCTCATTCTTTATCGTACTTATATTGATATCAATATGATATCATATTAAATTCACCTAACAAGAAACCAATGGACTCACACGAAAAACTCTACGCTCCCATCTCTGGATATACAATTTTGGCGCTCTGCCTGATTCTCCTGTTCTCCTTCATCTCCCTGCTGATCGGACTGCGCATTCCACACTTTGCATTTGGCGTAGCACTGAGCATTGCATTCATTCCCGGATTTTTCTTTGTTAACCCCAACGGCTCCAGAGTTTTGGTGCTCTTTGGTAAATATGTTGGCACGGTCAAAGAAAACGGCTTTTTCTGGGTCAATCCTTTCTATACCAGAAAAAAAATCTCATTGCGCGCAAGAAATTTTGATAGTGAGCGGGTGAAAGTAAATGACAACATCGGAAACCCTATTATGATCTCGGTAATCCTGGTTTGGAGGGTACGGGACACCTTTGCGGCGGCTTTTGAGGTGGATGATTATGAAAATTTCGTGCGAGTGCAGACAGATGCTGCTGTAAGAAAGCTTGCGGGAAGTTACCCCTATGATAATTTTGATGATGAACAGGCGGAGATTACACTGCGCTCTGGTCTGGACAGCGTGAATGAGCACCTGGAGAAAGAAATAGAAGAGCGGCTTTCGATTGCAGGGATAGAAATACTGGAGGCACGAATCGGCTACCTGGCGTATGCCGAGGAAATAGCTGGAGCCATGCTGAGAAGGCAGCAAGCCACCGCCATAGTGGCCGCCAGGCACAAAATAGTGGAAGGTGCTGTGAGCATGGTAGAAATGGCCATTTCGGAAATAAGTAAGAAAGACATTGTAGATCTGGACGATGAACGAAAAGCCGCTATGGTTAGCAACCTCATGGTGGTACTTTGTGCCGACAAGGACATCACTCCGGTGGTCAACTCAGGCACGCTTCATCACTAACAACCATGAAAGGCAAAGTAATCTTTCGGGAAGAGCAGCATTTCAGATATACCTGGTCATGGTGGGTGCTCTTGATTTGTGCCCTACCACTGATCGGTGGAGTATTCTATGCTTTTTATGTTCAGCTCTACCTGGGAGAACCATTTGGAAACAACCCAGCCAGTGATACCGGACTGCTCATCATTGGTCTGCTTACCTGCATGCTCATGCTTGGATTGCTGTGGCTCTTTCAAACCATGAAATTGACAATGGAAATAGATGAAGGAGGTATCCGGTACTCCTTTTTCCCATACATCAGGGCATTCCGATCATTGCGAAAAGCCGATGTGAATGCAATGAATGTAAGACCCTATCGCCCAATCACTGAATATGGTGGTTGGGGCTACCGTTTCAGATTGCGGAGTGGGCGAGCGCTCACGGTAAGTGGAAAATGGGGCCTGCAGCTCGAATTGACAAATGGAAAGCAATTACTTTTGGGTACACAAAAACCTGATGACCTGCAGGTGGCGGTGAACAAATTAAAACAGAACTGGGGAAGTGAGTAGGATATGGCAAAGAAGAAACCCTTTGTATTAAGAATTGACGAAGAAACTTTGAAAACCATTGAAAAATGGGCTGCGGATGAGTTTCGCAGCACCAATGGCCAATTGGAGTGGATGATTCATAAGGTGCTCAAAGACGCTGGTCGGCTCAAAAAAGAAGACCCTTCCTAGAAACCATAGACATTGTACTGCTTGATCACGGGAGCACCATCATTCACCCAAAACTCCTTTGGCTTACCCTCTGCGCCATTGGGCTCTCTGATATCCTCCATAAAATAATACCTGGCAGTAGCCCGCTCTTTTCGCAAAGTCAAAATAAAGTATCCGTGATCCGTAAGGTTCGCATATTTAATGTGAGGGTTGAAATTTTGAAAAAGGTTCTCGGCCCTCCTGGCAGTATCCAGCCCTGAGTATTCATCGTAGTTGGCCGAACTGATACTGGGTGTCCCAAATTCCACACCCAAAGGGGCCAGCGACACCTCTTTGACCATGGTTTCTATGGCCCAGCTGGCATGGGTATCCCCCGTCACCCACAGGATGTTCTTAAAGTCTTTGATAAATCGCGCCACCTCTTTCTTCTCCGCAGGATAACCATCCCAGCTATCCAGGTTTTTTGGATTCTCGGGGAATACCATGTCCTGGTTGATGTCGGAAAAAATGACCTGATTTCCTATGACCTTCCACCTGGCCTCACTGTTCTCAATGGTGCTTTTCAGCCAGGACAGTTGACCCGCACCCAACATAGTACGCTCCGGAGAGTTGAAGTCCTCATCTGAGATACTGGAAGCGGGTGCCGTTCGGCCCTCCAGGCGTTCATCCAGCATGATGAGCTCTACCAGATCACCAAACTCAAAGGAGCGGTAAAGCTGATCAGCCTCCCTGATCGGCATCCACTCATAGTACGTCTGCACTGCCGCTCGCTTCCGGTCTTCAAAGCTTCCTTCATTCTCCTGATGATTCTGAGCACCGGAAGTATACACATCATTAGCGATTTCATGATCATCCCAGATGGCAATGAAAGGATGACTTGCATGCATCGCCTGCAAGTCTGGGTCTGCCCGATACTGCGCATATCGGGTACGGTAGTCCTGAAGGGTAAGCAGCTCATGCGGTGGTTCGTGCTTTCTGCCAATAGTGGTATCTCCGTAGCCCCCTGGTGCGTATTCATAAATATAATCCCCAAGATGCACCACAGCATCCAGCTCTTTCTTAGCGATCTTCTGATAGGCCGTAAAATAACCCCACTCATAGTTAGAGCAGCTGACCACCGCCAACTTCAGTGAGTCAGCATTCTGTGCAGCAGTTTTGGTACGACCCACGGGTGAGTAGTACCCTGCTGATTTAAAGCGATAATAATAGGGTGTCCCCGCCTGAAGGTTGCCAACATCTACCTTGACGGTGAAATCCCTGCCTGCATCAGTTACTACCTGACCTGACACCAGCGAAGACTTAAACTCCTGATCGCCGGACACCTCCCAGGCAACCACCGCACTATCTCCCGGAGATTCAGGTGTCACCCTGGTCCAGATAATCACCCGGTCATACAATGGATCTCCGGAAGCCACCCCATGAAGAAATGGCCCTGAGCCCTTCTGCTCTTTTACTTCTGCGGATTTGGGGCTGCACCCCATGAGCACAGCGAGGACAATAAGAAAGGATGAGAGACTTTTCATAAAAAATTGCTAATTCTAGCTTAAAGTAATGAGTCAGCCGTGGTTTCACAAAAAAGCCAGATGATCAAATCATGAAGATCAGCCGACTTCCACTTTCACAGTATCTGTCAGCGGCTTACCGATACAGAGGAGTACGTATCCTTCCGCCGTTTCACTTTCAGACAAGCCCTCAGCATTTTCCTGATCTATTTTGCCTTCCAGACACATGGCCCTGCAAGCCGTACAAAGACCACTCTGGCAGGAGTATGGCATATCGATATTCTGATCGAGGGCAGCATCCAGGATGGCCTCCCCCTTATCTACATTGACCACATGCTCTTCGCCATCCAGAAGGATTGTAACCTCACTGGAGCCTGTCGCTACCTCTGGTGCTATGATCTCAGAGGGTGAGGTCTTACCAGCCTCAAAGCTTTCTTTCCTGATTTTCTCTTCCTTGATCCCAATTTCCAACAATCCTTCATTGGCTATCTCCATCATAGGCGCCGGACCGCAGATGAAAAACTCCGTGTTGTCATCAGTTTTCAGACCTTTGGTGATTTCCCCGATCATGGATGCGGTAGGCCTACCGGTATATTGCGCAAATCCATTGGTATCATCTTCCAATATATGCACAAGCTCAAAACGATTGCCATACTGCTCTTTTAAGCCATTGAGTTGATCCTTGAAAACCACGTATTCCTCACTTCTGTTTCCGTAAATGAGTGCCACGCTGCTGGATGGCTCCTTGATCAGTACAGATCTCATCAGGGAATAGAGCGGGGTAATCCCACTTCCTCCACCCAGGAAAACCACCTTTCTGGATGCCGAGGCACTGTATTCTGTAGTAAACATTCCCATTGGCTCCATGATCTCCACCGTATCACCCGCCCTGAACTGATCGTTAATGTGGTTGGACATCAGGCCACCTGGGACTCTTTTTACAGTAACTGCAGGGTACTCATCTTCAAATGGCGTGGTACAAAGCGAATAAGCTCGCCTGATTTTTTTACCGCCCACTTCTTTGATAATGGTAATGAATTGACCCGGCTTGTACTGAAAAGCGGTCTCTGGCTTCTCAAAAACCACGTTTACAGCCTCTTTGGCCACCTCTATCACTTCTTTTATCTGGAGCGTTTGAAAACGCGTATCCTTTGATGCTTCCTTTTTCTTCTTCTTGAATAATCCAAACGCCATATTTGAGTCCCTTTTTTTAAAGTCCCGCAAAGGTAAATCCTACAGGTTTCCTCCACAAGTTTATATGAATCACCTATTTTTGCACCTTCAAAAAAATCATGACCATGGAGCTGAACGATCTGACTGCTATATCCCCCATTGATGGAAGGTACCGAAACAAGGTAGTTTCTCTGGCTCCTTATTTTTCAGAATACGCCCTGATTTATTATCGGGTGAAAGTAGAGATACTCTATTTTATCTCCCTTTGTGAGATTCCTCTCCCGCAGTTAACCAACGTGGATCACAGAAAGTTTGCGGATCTGAAAGCGATCTATGAAAACTTCTCAGAAGCAGATGCCCTCAAGATCAAAGACATTGAAAAGGTGACTAACCACGATGTGAAAGCTGTGGAATACTTCATCAAAGAAAAATTTGACCTGCTGGATCTCGGTGCTTTCAAAGAATTTATCCACTTTGGTCTCACCTCTCAGGACATCAACAATACGTCCATTCCGCTCTCCACCAAAGAGGCACTCAGTGAGGTTTTTATCCCATATCTGAAAGAAACCATCGCACTTATAGACAAGGCAGCGCAGGATTGGAAAGACATCCCCATGCTAGCCAAAACGCATGGACAACCCGCCTCTCCTACCCGTCTGGGCAAAGAAATAGCGGTCTTCGTGAGCAGGTTAAATGAGCAGCTGACAGGATTGGAGCAGGTGCCCTATGCCGCCAAGTTCGGTGGAGCCACCGGTAACTTCAATGCTCACTTTGTGGCTTACCCGGACAATGACTGGCATGCATTTGGAAACGATTTTGTGGCACAGAAACTTGGACTCAAGCGCAGCTACCCGACCACCCAAATAGAACATTACGATTACTTCGCGGCCCTTTTTGATGCAATCAAACGGGTGAATACCATCCTGCTGGACTTCAGTAAAGATGTGTGGCAGTACGTAGCGATGAACTACTTCAAACAGCGAATCAATCCCAACGAGGTAGGTTCATCAGCCATGCCTCATAAAGTAAACCCAATCGACTTTGAGAATGCCGAGGGCAATCTGGGCATAGCCAATGCAATGTTTGAGCACCTCAGCTCAAAACTTCCTGTCTCCAGGCTACAGCGAGACCTCACTGACTCCACCGTACTCAGAAACATAGGGGTGCCTGTGGCTCATACCCTGCTGGCCCTATCCTCTTTGAAAAAAGGATTGGGTAAGTTGGAGGTGAATGAAGAGGCCATTCACAAAGATTTGGACGACAACTGGGCAGTAGCCGCTGAAGCCATTCAAACTATTTTGAGAAGAGAGGCTTTTCCTAACCCATATGAAGCGCTGAAGGCACTGACCAGAACCGGTGACAAAATCACCAAAGACACCTTGCATGCCTTTATTATGAAGCTGGAAGTATCGGATGAGATTAAGGCTGAACTGATGCAAATCACTCCTTTTAATTACACGGGGCGCTAACCAATATTCACACCGGACATTCTTTTTTGGGTAAAAACGTAAGGTACCCCAAACATTGTTAAACTGACCAATCCGCCTGTTCATCGAGTGTGGGCTACTCTCAGTAGGAAAATAGCTCTTTAAAATTGTGAATCCCTTATATTAGAGCAAAATGAGTCACTTGATGACCTCATGTATCTATGCCAGCGGAAGACAACACCAATGATGAGTATGTAAGAAAACGGGTTGAGGACATCAGCAAGCTTATCTATGAGGTGGCTGCGGGTAACTTTGACTACAAGCTCAAACAACGAGACGTTGAGGGCGAACTGGAGGGCCTCATAGGAGGAATCAATATGCTGGGTGAAGAACTGAAAGCCAGCACTGTCTCCAGAGACTTTATGGAGAGCATCTATAAAGGTGTGGTGGATATTCTCATCATTATCAATCCTGATCAAACCATTGACAGGGTGAATGACGCGGTAGTTGACCACCTGGGCTACTCACCCCAGGACCTGATAGCCCGTGATTTCAAAACACTTCTTTCACCGGGTGATTTCGCCATCCTTGAAGAAATAAAGCTTCATTTGAACTCCAATGGAGCATACCATAACGCCGAGCTCAGACTACTCCGTAAGGATAAAACACTTCTGGAAACTTCAGCTTCCTTTTCATCTCTGTTTGACAACCAAAAAAATCACCTCGGTACAATAGTGATTGCCAAAGACATCACGCATATAAAAACCACCGAGCGTGAACTCAAAATGGCGAAGGAAAAAGCGGAGGCGGCCAACAAAGCCAAATCTCACTTTCTGGCCAATATGAGTCATGAAATTCGCACACCCCTAAACGGCATGCTTGGCTTTCTGGAGTTGCTGGGCGGCACTTCACTTGATCCTGACCAGACAGAATACCTTGACATGATTAAAACCTCGGGTCAGTCCCTCGCCAAATTACTGAATGACATTCTAGACCTGAGCAAGGTGGAAAATGGGAAGCTAAACATTGAGCATGTACCTTTTAACCTCAAAAACACCCTTCACCCCAGTTTTCAAACTTACAGCCATCTGGCTAGGGAAAAAGGCCTGGATTTTGTTTTTGAGTTTGCGCCAGACCTCCCGGAATTGGTAATTGGGGACCCCTCCCGGCTTACCCAGATCCTCAGCAATCTCATAGGCAACTCACTCAAATTTACTCAGGAGGGTGGTTTGTTCATCAGGTTATCCGGAAACAGGAAGGATAATCGCCGACTGAACCTTTTACTGGAAGTCACTGATACTGGAGTAGGTATCCCTGATCAGATGCAGACATCCATTTTTGATAGTTTCACGCAAGCTGATACCTCCACCACCCGAAAGTATGGGGGCGCAGGCTTGGGACTGGCCATTACCAAGCACCTTGTGGCGCTAATGAATGGCACCATCAGATTCGAATGCCCTCCGGTATCCAGAGGTCGGGAGAATGGCACCTCTTTCTTTGTGGAGCTACCGCTGGAAATGCCAACCTCCTCCGAGCGACCCGAAAGCGATCCTGTTACCACAAAACAAACATTGGCTTTCCCCAACGGATTCAGGGTACTACTTGTAGATGACAATGAAATCAATATTCTACTGGCTCAGAAGGTACTGGAGAAACTAAATGCCGGGGTCTCACTGGCCCGGGACGGAAAACAAGCCCTGGACCTGGCCCTGGAGCAAAGTTTTGATGTCATCCTCATGGATATACAAATGCCGGTAATGGATGGATTTGAAGCCTCAACGGCACTCCGAAAAGCAGGATATCAGGCACCAATCATTGCACTATCGGCCAATGTTTACCCGGAAGAGATCAAAACCTGTTTTGAAAATGGGATGAACGGACACATTGGGAAGCCCTTTACTCTGGATGGTATTTATAACAAGATCACCTCTGTGGTCAATCAGACCGAAGGCTAGGAAGCAGTCGTTTCATTCTGAACTACTTCCATCATTTCCATGGCAAAATTATCCTTCGCCTGTATGTAGGCGATTTTTTGTATGGATTCGGCACCTACCTTTCGCTTTTCGAAAGATGCAGAAAAACCAAAATCGATCCGCTTAAAACCCAGGGCATGTGCCCTTAAAACAGTCTGAAATAACATTTGCCGATAGACCGAAAACTCGTCGGAATAATCATAATCCAGCCCTATGAGCGAAGGGACATAGGTGGTTCCCGTATTTTTATATGAAAACATCACCCCAATCATCTGCCCCGGACGCTTCTCGATTCCGGCTGGAAACATTTTGATGAATTCCCAATTAGGATCAGTGTTCATCACCTCAAAGATGGACTTTGGATAGGCGAATGTGTTCATATCGAAGTTCTTATCCCAGACATTGCGGTACAGCGCGTATGCCTTCTCCAGTTCAGGAGCAGAGAGCACATCGGATATCTCCACTTGCACCCTGTCGGCGTACTTCTCTATGTCCTGCCGGAAATGCTTTCTTGATTTGGAAGATAAGCCCTCGAGGTATTCGTCCTGCGTTGACCATGACAAATCCTCCATCACGCATGAATCCGGCAAGGCTGCTTTTACAAAGCCCTGCCCATCACAATGGGCCTTAAGGAAATCATTGGCAAAGGTGAAATCACGCAGCGCAATAACATCCGGCTGTAACTCCTCATCCATCCGGGTAAGTGTCTGAAAAAATAAATCCAGAATGGCCTCCTTGTCAGGATGCTCCTGATCCAGATACAAATGATCCCCCTCCGTAAATAATGAACCCATGGCCAGCACCTGACTGGAATGATGAAGTGGATCAGTGATCCGTTTTTTCTCCAGCGCCATAGACACTGAAGCCGGAGCCAGCATATCATCCTTCCAAAGTGTTTTGGTCAGGAAAGTGGCCAGCACAATCTTATCGGTCATGTCCCTGATCAGTACAAACCTGAAATCCCATTGATGCTCGGGTACCTCTGAATCACCAAAAGCCTTTTCCAGGAATTGCAGCCCGGCGTAATCAAAGACGTTTCTCCCCTTGAAAATTTCGTCCCATTCTCCTGCTGGTAACTCATCTGGGCGCTCGTACACCTCGATACGTAAACTATCGGGAATGGCCAGCGGAGCTGGGGGAGTTTCTTTCAAAAGCGGCAGCCCAAAAATCTTACGAACCTGATTTTTGGTAGTGGACTCTTCGGCCAAAGCGATCGGATACAGCCTTGACATGGCATCCACCAGAGCTTTGATATCTTCCTTTTCGTTATGCCTGGACACCGTAAACCTCACGCCGGTGCGCTTCACCGCCACCGCCGGAAAAACCCCCATATTCACATAAAAACCAGCGTCCATAAGCTTTTTAACAAAATTGTAACCCACGGCTGGTGCGCCTGTTCCAATGTAGAATACAGGGCAGTTATTTTCCTCAATCAAAGGAAGATCAGTTTTCGCCAGGCATTCGTTACAAAAAGCTACCTTCTCAGCGAGCTCCTTCTGCATGTCATAGATCTCATCTGAGAGGTGAATATCTGCCGAAGCAATAGCCGCAGCTACCGAACTGGGCTCCAACTGAGCTGAAAAAGTAAGTGGGCCCCCAAAGCGCTTTACCCGTGTGTAAAAATCCTTATTGGCCGTAACCATGGTGGCGCCACTGGCACCAAAAGTTTTGCTCAATGTGGTAAAAACAATGACATTCTGGGGTAGTTCACCATACTGACTGATCACATAACCCGTTCCATTTTTTCCGACCCAGCTCATGCCGTGAACATCGTCATAGTAGAGATGAAGCTGAGGGTACTTTGCGGATAGTTCTTTCAACCGACCAATAGGTGCTTCATCTCCGTACATAGAGTACACCCCATCTGCAAAATACCATACCTTATCAGCTCTGGAACTGAGGTCCTTAATCTTCGCCTCAAGCATTTCCATATTGTTATGCTTGATCATTTCTACCGGAATACCACGTGTTCTGGCTATCTGGCAGCTATTCTGCACACTCCAGTGCACCTGCTGATCCAGAATAATGGCATCTTCGTCCCGCACTACTGTGGGGATGGTACCCAGGTGTCCCAGGGTGCTGTTTTTGGTAACTACCACGGGATAGCCGTACATTTTTGCCAGCTTTTCCTCCAGTTCGCTATAGGCCGAATGGGAGATAAAGGTCTTGGAAAGGGGAAACTGTGTGCCATAGCGCATGATAGCATCTATCGCTGCTTTCTTGATCCTGATGTCCTGCTCCAGCCCCAGATATCCTGTAGTACCAAAGTGACAGAGCTCCTGCCCATTTACCTTGATATGGCGACCGGTAAAGTGGTCATCCTCAGTATACAAATCCACCACACCTTTCTCGGAAGCATTTCGAGAAATTTCAACAACGGTGTCTATATAATTGTTATGCCTGATTTTTGCCATACTTATCAAAAATACTTCACTTGAGGCCCACAAGATTAGATAACCTGAACTTATCGACGAATCACTCCGTTGCACCTATCTATGATTGTTTTATACAGATGACTATCTTTGGTTAACTATCCATTTTAACCAGCGGTTCTCAGAAATGAACTTTTCATCCATAGAAAATGATTTTGCTCAGTTTCACATCAAGGATGGAGTGATGTTCTTTACGTATAAGCCTGATATCGAGATTGATTTAGACGGTGCCAAACGCGTAGTAGCTGATCGTCTGAAGCTTCAGGGCGAAGCTACCTACCCTGTGGTATGCGATATTCGGGGGCTCAAGGGCGTCAATAAGGCTGCAAGAGATTACCTGGCCAATGAAGGGTCTGAGAAAGTGAAAGTAGTGGCACTGATAGTGGCTTCCCCAGGCCTAAAAATTATGACGGACTTTTATCTGATGGTAAATAAACCCACTGTCCCAACCAAAATTTTCACTTCAGAAGATCAGGCTATTAAATACATAGCATCACTTTAGATCGAAAGGCTCTTTTCAATCTACTTTTCCAGCCAGTAGATACAACACTGCCATTCTGATGGCTACCCCGTTTTCTACCTGATCCAGAATGATGGAGTGCTCTGAATCCGCCACATCACTGGTGATCTCCACACCACGATTGATAGGTCCCGGGTGCATGATCACAATCTCCTTGTTCAGAGAATCGAGCAGCTCTTTATTGATACCGTAGTACAGGGAGTACTCCCTGAGAGAAGGAAAATAGCGCATCTTCTGACGCTCGAGCTGGATGCGAAGTACATTGGCTATATCGCACCACTCCAGCGCCTTTCGGATATCCAGCTCCACTTTCACCCCAAGAGAAGCGATGTGCTTAGGCAGCAGGGTGGCTGGCCCGCAAACCATCACCTCAGCTCCCAGTTTTTGCAAGGCAAAGATGTTGGACAGTGCCACCCGTGAGTGGAGAATATCACCCACGATCACCACTTTCTTACCCTCTACTCCTCCGGTCTTTTCTCTGATTGAAAAAGTATCCAGCAAGGCCTGAGTGGGATGTTCGTGGGTGCCGTCACCTGCATTGATAATATTAGCCTTGATGTGCCTGGCCAGGAAATGGGGCGCTCCGGGGCTGCTATGACGCATGACCACCATGTCCACTTTCATGGCCAGGATGTTATTGACAGTATCCAGCAGGGTCTCACCCTTCTTTACAGAAGATGAGGACGAAGAAAAGTTGATCACATCAGCTGAGAGGCGCTTTTCTGCCAACTCGAAGGAAAGTCGGGTGCGGGTGGAATTCTCAAAAAACACATTGGCCACAGTGACATCCCGCAAAGAGGGCACTTTTTTGATCGGCCGGCTCAAAACATCTTTAAAATTATCAGCGGTTTCAAAAATCAATTCGATTTCATCACGATCGAGGTTTTTGATACCCAGGAGATGCTTTGTCTTTAATTGGCTCATTCAGTTTCGTTGATTAACCAGATGTTGTCTTTTTTACCCTGCTCCTCCAACTCCACGAGCACCCGCTGAGAAGTCATGGTATTAACCCTGCGGCCCACGTAGTTGGCTTCTACAGGAATATGCCGGGTGTACATTCTGTCAATAAGCACCAGCAGTTCCACCTTGGCAGGTCGACCAAACATGGTCATAGCGTCCAGTGCCGCACGCACTGACCTGCCCGTGAAAAGGACGTCATCAATCAGTATGACTTTTTTATCTTCTATGATAAAAGGAACCTTTGTCTGATTGGGGGTTTTGGGGCTCTCCCGCCTTCTGAAATCATCGCGGTGAAACGTGGTATCGAGATAGCCAAGCTTGATTTTGGTGGTGAGCATTTCTTCCAGTCGCTTGCGAATGCGCTCGGCCAGATAGATGCCGCGTGGCTGCATCCCCAAAATCACAGAATCAGAAAAGTCACCATGGTTCTCGATGAGGTGCTGACACAACCGGCTGATTGTGATCTGAAGGAGCTTACTGTTGAACAGGAGTCTTTTTTGCATGATCAGGCTTCCTGCAAATATAAGAGCATCTCTCTTAACCCAAATAATCCATCAGATAATAAAACAGAAATAACAGAACAGATCTCAATTAGACTTATCATCCAGGTGGTACTGGATTTTATTGATATAAAAAACCCGTCTACTGATTTTACCACCTGTACCGTTCTCGTTTCGAATCCGCTGCTCACCATAGGCATACATGGCCCTGTCATACCAAACTTTTAGGCCCTCTACTTCCGGATTTTTGGTTTTCAATTCATCATCCTCAAAGGCCAAACGAACGGGGTTAAAGGTTTTTCCCTCATAAATCTCATTCCCCTGAATGATTTTTGAGCGAATGGTATTTTCCTCCAGATACATCAGCACTGTCTTATCTTCATAGTTACTGACTGCCACAAATTCATCGAGTGAAAAAGTTTCAATGTCATTGATTTCAAAACTATTGTCCCAAATGATGTTCCCATTTCGATCAAACGACACCACCACAGCATGGGTATACTGGTAGCCCATAAAGCTTGGGTTGAACCGGGCAGGACTATTCCATCCATATCTACCCACATTGGAAGTATAGTTGGAATACCGTGGGTAGTAGGCTTCAGCAATCATCAGGTACTCATCTCCACGCTGTATGATGTCATGAACCAGGAGGCGGTAGCTAAACTGGGTATTCTTCCCCTTAGAGCGCTTGCGCTCTATTCTTTCTCTGATCCGCTGCTGCCGGCGCTCATTCATATATCCGAAAAAGTTATCCAAATCAGCATACTCATGATATTTGATAAATTGCTGGCGACCATTCACAAACTTGGAGAGGTATAGCCCACGACTGTATTGCGAGGCCTTTTTGGAATAAGTGCCGGCCAAGTACTGAAATCCACCATAAAAAATGGTACTGGCTCCATCAATCAGATTCTTTTTATCCCCCGGATTGATCACATTATTCTGGATGAGATCTCCAGCCGCTGTGAAGGTTTTGGCCCTTACAGTATATTTTCGATTAGGCATCCTGTCTTGTTGTATTACCGTGAACATCAGGGTCTCATCATCGATAATGATATCGAGAATATCACTGTTATTGTCATAAAACCCCGGAACCACGCGGGGCTTTTGCTCCTCCAGATCGAAAGTGAGCAAAACAGGCCGCAGATTGGTGTAGCCCGCAAAGACGATATTATGATCAATGACCTCAAAAAAGGTCAGCTGAATCGGAAACACGGTATTGATTTCAATTCGTCGGTGCCCTGAAGTCAACGCATCAATTTCAAAAAGTAAAAACTCCTGACTCCTGTACCTGGAGACATTAAAGAGCAGGTAGTACTTTCCATTGTGGTACTCCGTGCCAGCCAGGTAACTATCAAAGGGTATCGAATAGATCCGGGTCCAGACAATGCCCAGTAATGTATCCAGGCTGTGAAAGGTCCAGTTAAACCCTTCCGGGGTTCTTTTTTCAGTCTCCATTGCCACCAGCAGGCCTGCCTCCTCCCCATTGATGAGGTTGAAGTCCATGCCATACTCATCCATTTCAAATTCTATGCGATTTGGCTGATCAATCCTGGAACTCGTATCCGGAGCCTTTTTCTGAGCCATCACCAGGCAGGACATCAACAGAAAGCAAGTAAAAAAGGAGCCTTTCATGTGCATAGGTATATTGGTGTTGAACACTCCATAGTTATACGGCTGGTCATTCCGTTAAGACGGTAAATAAAAAATTAGTTCACGAGTTTAAAACAATTCAAGGTGTCATGTCCTTTAAATTTACTAAAACTATCACAGCCAATACCACTGGCTTGGCCCTATGAAAATTTTGATTTTACGTTTTTCTTCGATCGGTGATATCGTACTCACCACCCCCGTCATACGTACGCTCAAAACCCAACTGAGTGAAGTGGAGCTACATTTCGCCACCAAAAAGGAGTACCTGCAAGTCCTGGAGGAAAACCCATACCTGGATCAGATTCATCTTTTGGAAGGGGGGCTTTCATCGCTCATTTCCCAACTCAAACAAGAAAAATTTGACTTCATTATTGACCTGCACCATAACCTCCGTACGCTGGCCATCAAAAAGCAACTGGGGGTAAAATCCTTCTCATTCAACAAGCTTAACCTGCAGAAGTGGCTCTATACTAACCTGAAGATCAACAAAATGCCCAATACTCATTTGGTAGACAGGTATATGGATACCGTGGCTCCACTAGGGGTAAAAATGGATAACCTGGGACTGGACTACTTTATCGCCGATAAAGATGAAGTGGAACTGAACTGGCTCCCTGAGTCTTATCAGAAAGGATTTGTGGCTTTTGCAATAGGAGGAAAATTTGCCACTAAAAAACTACCGAAAGACCGCATCATAGAACTCTGTGATCGCATCAATAAGCCAATAGTGCTGCTTGGGGGAAAAGAAGACACAGAGACAGGTGAAACCGTGGAGCGTTTCTTCCAAAGGGATGAAAAAAAGAATGAATTCGCAGAAGGTCTTGAAGCGCTCGGCAAAAAGGCCATTGTGTTCAATGCCTGTGGTAAATTTAACCTGAATCAATCGGCATCTTTAATCCGTCAATCACGTTGGGTATTTACGCACGATACCGGACTGATGCATATAGCAGCGGCTTTTAAAAAAGATATCTTTTGTATCTGGGGCAGTACAGTGCCGGAGTTTGGCATGTATCCCTATCGCACAAAATTCACTATTTTCGAAAACAAAAAATTGGACTGTCGACCTTGCTCGAAACTCGGCTTTGACAAATGCCCGAAAGGGCACTTCAAATGTATGAACGAAGTTTCGTTTGATTTTTATTTACCCGATTAACTCAAAAAAATGAAGACCTTATACATCATCCGGCATGCCAAATCATCATGGAGCTTTGACCTCCCTGATCATGATCGTCCTTTGGGCAGAAGGGGGCGACGGGATGTACTCATTGTAGCCAAACATCTGAGCGAAAATGAATTGACTCCCGATCTGATAATCAGCAGCACGGCCAGCCGGGCGCTAAACACCGCCCTGTACATCGCCGATGAATGGGGATACCCTGAAGAGCAAATCCTGTTGGACGAAACCCTTTTTCATGCCACCAGTGCCCACATATTGGAAGTGCTTTCCAATATCAGAGAGGCGAACTCAGTAGCCATTTTTGGCCATAATCCCGGGTTTACCGACCTGGTGAATCACTTTGCAGATGACTATGTAGACAATCTCCCCACCTGCGGAGTATATGCCTTAGAGCTAGACATTGATGACTGGAAAGACCTGAAATCCGCTGAAGCGACCAAAAAATTCCTTGTGATACCCAAAAGATTGCACCAGTAAAGTTTACTACCCCTAAGGATTGTTTTGTCTTTCTGTTAACTTTATCAAAGGACTATGGAGGCTATTTTAGAAAGATTTCCTTTTGCTTACTATCACATTGCCATGCGCTATTTAGGGGCTGCGGGGCTGGCGTTTCTGGTGTTTTATGTGATTTTCAGGAAAAGAATGCCCCTCAGAAAAATACAGGAGCGGTTTCCAAAAGCCAGGGACTACATGAGAGATGCAGGCTATTCACTGATGACCGTGGCCATTTTCGCCGTTATTTCCATTTGGTCTTTTAAGGTATTGCAGCCATACCACCTGCTTTTCGATTCATTTGAGGACATGCCAGCGTGGTACTGGCCACTGACCGTGATCCCGATGTTTTTCATTCACGATTTTTACTTCTACTGGGCACATAGGCTCATGCATCACCCCAGACTCTTCAAAAGAGTGCATAAAATACACCACCTGTCCACCAACCCCTCACCATGGACTGCCTATGCATTTCATCCCTTTGAAGCGGTGATAGAAGCCTTGATCATCACCATTCTCTGTTTTACAGTACCCACTCATGCGGGGATCATCGTTCTCTTTATGATCTTCCAGATATTTTACAATGTGTATGGTCACCTGGGCTATGAGCTCTATCCCAAAGGGTTCAATAGGACATGGATAGGCAGGTATGTGAACACTTCTGTGGCGCACAATCAACACCACCACAAGTTTCAGGGCAATTACGGGCTGTACACCCTCATCTGGGATCGCGTTTTTGGTACTCTCCGTGCCGACTATGATGAATCATACGACCAGGCAGCCAGCCGGCGAGTACTTGCCAAGAAACTATCCTGAACTTACAAAATATAGTGGCTGAGGTCTTTGTTTTTGACCAGTCCGGCAAGTTTCTCCTCCACCAGCGCTTTATCAATAACAATCCTGGCATTCTGGCCAATGGTATCGGGAATTTCGAAAAGAATTTCATTGAGCAGCTTACTCATAACCGTATGTAGCCTTCTGGCACCAATGTTTTCCACCTCTTCATTGATCTGAAAGGCAATCTCCGCCAATCTTTCCAGCGCATCATCCTGAAAGCTCAGCGACACATCTTCAGCTCCTACCAGTGCTATGTATTGCTTGGTCAGTGCATTCTTGGGCTCTTTGAGTATGCTCAGGAAATCTTCTTTGGTCAGATTATCCAGCTCCACACGGATAGGAAATCTACCCTGAAGCTCTGGAATAAGGTCTGAGGGCTTGCTGAAATGAAAGGCTCCGGCAGCAATAAAGAGAATATGATCCGTATGTACAATCCCGTATTTGGTATTGACAGCACTACCTTCCACGATGGGTAGCAGGTCACGCTGCACCCCTTCACGACTCACATCTGGTCCGCCCTGGCCTCCTCTGCTGCCCCCAGCGATCTTATCCACTTCGTCTATGAATACGATGCCTGTATTCTGTGCTTTCTGGAGCGCCTCCTCTTTCACCTCATCCATATCTATCAGCTTCGCGGACTCATCTTCCAGGAGTATTTTTCTGGCTTCCGCTATGGTCACTTTGCGCTTTTTAGTCTTTTTGGGCATCATGCTTCCCAGCATCTCCTGTATATTGATCATGGAAGCTTCATCCATGCCTCCGCCAATCATCCCCATGCCGGGTGTACTATTCTGTTTTACATCGATCTCAATCTTCCGCTCGTCCATTTCCCCATTCCTGATCTTCTCCCTAAAGCGATCTCTGGTTTTTTCGTTCAGCTCGCGTTCATCTTCCGGCTGGTCCTTGCCCATGCCCGTGGCATGGGGTGTGGGTGAACCTTTGAGCGGAGGTATCAATGCATCCAGGATGATTCCCTCTACTATTTCTCTTGCGCGCTCCTTCACTTCCTCCTTCTTGGTGGTCTTCACCATGTCCACAGCCTGCTCCACCAGGTCTCTGATCATGCTCTCTACATCCCGACCCACATAGCCCACTTCTGTAAATTTGGAAGCCTCCACCTTGGTAAACGGGGCTTCAGCCAAATGCGCCAATCTCCGGGCAATCTCCGTTTTACCCACCCCGGTAGCTCCTATCATGAGAATGTTGTTGGGTACTATCTCTCCCTGAATCTCCTCCTTCACATTCATCCGGCGCCACCTGTTTCGCAGGGCGATCGCCACATTGCGCTTTGCATCATTTTGACCAATGATGTATTTGTCTAGCTCGGCAACAATCTGCCTGGGTGTCAAATTCTTATTCATAGTACTATAAAATCTTCTTAAACGAATTTAAACTGGATTGGATGGTGAAGAAATCCGTCCCTCCAGCGGCATGATAGGTGGCATGAGAATACCTGATCTGGAATTGCTTGATCCCAAGTGCCAGTCCAAAGCTCAGTCCTGCTCCGTAGGCTTCCTCTCCCACTTTCAGTTCCTGACGCATCAGGTGGCTGTAACCAAACAAAAACTGAAGGTTTTTGTGAATAATAAACTCCGCGCCCACATTCACATGTCGAAAAATGCGATCCGCTATCTCGATGGTTTTCGATTTACTGATCTCTTCATCGAAAGAAAAATACATATTATTCTGCACAAGGTTATAAGCAGAGATGCTAAACCTGAAAGGCATATAGGTAGGTTTTACCGAAGTGCTGATTTGAACATCAAATGGGACTTGATGAGCGCCGGAGCCTGTGAAATCTGAAAGAACAAAACCAAAATTCTTAAACACCAGCCCCACCGTGAAATCGGTATCAGGCGCACGATAAATTCCTCCAAAATCTCCCAGCAAAAGCGACGAACCATAACCTGCAATGCCATTAGAAGCGTACTTAAGATTGCCACCCAGGGCAAAAGATCCGATGTGATGACTCTTCCCAACTGCCAACACAAGATCTCGCGCCTGAAAACTCCCTGTGACTGCTCCATTGGGATCGGTCTCCACAAAGTCCCCGTAATCGAGATAACTTACCCCAAACGCCAGCTTACCCAACCTGGAAACTTCTCCGGCATAGGCGCCTGAAAACGAGTAGATTCCGGCAAACATCGGGCTGAAATTAATGGCTACATCGGTAAAGGCCACAGAGTCTAAAACCGCCGGATTATGTACAAACTGCATCAAATCACCATCGGCCAGGGACACCACCTTACCCCCCAGAGCGGCATTTCGCGCGCCAAACGGTGTTTGCAGACTCTGATAGTTATCAAACTGAGCCGAAGCAGAGAAGGTCAGAAGGGTCAATATGACGGGTAACCACTTCAATTAATCCTTGTTGATCTCAGGAAGTATAAAATTCATAGGCTCTTTGGGCTTTTGCGTCAATAACGCAATTTCCGTCACCTCTTGTACAGTCTTGACAAAATGAATTTTCAGGTCCTTGATATAAAGCTCATTGATCTCTTCCAGATCTTTTTGATTACGCTCACACATGATGATCTCCCTGATCCCGGCACGCTTGGCAGCCAGGATTTTCTCCTTGATCCCGCCTACAGGCAGTACCTTACCCCGCAAAGTAATCTCACCGGTCATCGCCAGTTTGTTTCGGATCAGGCGCTGGGTATACACAGAGGCCAGTGCCGTGAGCATAGTGATCCCAGCAGATGGCCCGTCTTTTGGAATGGCTCCTGCCGGCACGTGCACATGAAGATCATAGTGCTCAAACACGCGGTAATCTATATCCAGTGAAGCAGCATTGGTTTTGAGGTAAGAAAGAGCGGTCATGGCGGACTCTTTCATCACATCCCCCAGCTGTCCGGAAAGCGTCAGTTTGCCCTTCCCGCGACTCAGACTGGCCTCAATAAAGAGGATATCTCCGCCGGAAGGTGTCCAGGCAAGGCCTGTGGCCACACCTGGCAACTTATTATCTTCATAGGCGTCCTTATCAAAGTCTTCAGGCCCCAGGATTCGTCTTACCTCCTTCTCCGTGATTTTGGGCTGGTACTCCTCTTCCATAGCAATGGATTTGGCCACATTTCGGATCACTGCTGCCACCTTACGCTCCAGACTCCTTACACCCGACTCACGGGTATAGTCATTGATCAACTTGGCAATGGCTGATTTATCAAAAGAAATCTCCTTCGCTTTCAGCCCATGCTCAGTTCGTTGCTTGGGGATCAGGTGCTTTTTGGCAATCTCCACCTTTTCTTCCAGCGTATAGCCCGTCACATCAATGATCTCCATCCGGTCGCGAAGTGGTGGCTGGATGGTATCCAGTGAATTGGCCGTGGCGATAAAAAGCACTTTCGACAGGTCATAGTCCACTTCAAGGTAATTATCCTTAAAGGTGCTGTTCTGCTCAGGATCCAGCACTTCCAGCAAAGCAGAAGATGGATCTCCACGGAAGTCCGAACTTACCTTGTCAATTTCATCCAATATGAATACCGGATTGGAGCTCTTAGCTTTATTAATGTTCTGAATGATCTTACCCGGCATAGCTCCGATGTAAGTTTTTCTATGTCCCCTGATTTCAGCTTCGTCATGCACTCCTCCCAGAGACATGCGCACGTACTTTCTACCCAGTGCATCGGCAATAGACCGGCCCAGGGAAGTCTTACCTACTCCGGGTGGGCCATATAGGCACAAAATAGGTCCTTTAAGATCGTTCTTCAGTTTCCTCACTGCCAGGTATTCCAGAATTCTCTCCTTCACTTTGTCCAACCCAAAGTGATCCTTATCCAGAATTTTTTTGGCATTCTTCAAATCAAAATTATCTTCTGTCCCCTCTTCCCATGGCAGATCTACCAGGAGTTCGGCATAGTTCATAGCCACCGGATACTCCGCCGCGGCAGGGTTCATTCTGCCTATCTTATCCAGTTCCTTCATGAAGTGTTTCTTTACTTCCTCAGGCCATTTCTTACTTTTTGCTTTGTCTCTGAGGGCATTCACTTCCTGGTCGGGGCCATCCTGCCCCAACTCATCCTGGAGTACTTTCATCTGCTGTCGCAAATAGTAATCCCGCTGCTGCTGGTCTATGTCGGAGTGCACCTTGTTGGCGATTTCATGCTTCAGCTCCAGCATCTGAATATCCTTCAGCATGTATTTCAGCAGGAGCTCTGCACGCTCCTTCGGATTGTTGGTTTCCAGCAGCTTCTGCTTATCGCTCACTTCCGCATTGATGTTGGACGACAGAAAATGAGTCAGAAATGTATAACTCTGGATATTCTCCAGTGCCACCTGGGCTTCTTTAGGAATCTCAGGATTGAGCTTAAGCACTTTATAGGCAGCTTCTTTCAGTGAAGAGGTAATGGCATTTATTTCATCCTCACCCATCTCATCGGTTTCCTTGAGTAATCGGAATGTGGCTTTTAAAAATGGTTCCTCCTTGACGGGTTCTCCAAGTTCGAAACGCTGCTGCCCTTGTATAATGATCGTCGTATTGCCATCAGGCAATACCAACATCTTGAGGATTTTGGCTACTGTACCTATCTTATACAGATCATTGAATGCCGGCTCCTCCTTCTTCGTATTATTTTGAGCCACCACCCCAATGATCCGGTCCCCTTTATAGGCCTTTTTCACCAGTCGAATGGATTTGGTCCTTCCGACGGTGATTGGCAAAACCACTCCGGGAAAAAGCACCGTGTTTTTAATAGGTAAAATAGGAAGCTCATCCGGCAAATTATCGTCGGTCATTTCCTCTCCGTCTTCATCAGCTACGAGCTGAATAAGCTCTCCGGATTCGTCCTCCAAAAACTCGGAAAAATATAAAGGGTTGGTAATATTATCTTCAAACATAAATATCGTGTCAATATGGCAGTATCTACCTCAAAAATCTACTTTCAAAAGAATCAGGTAGACAAATGTCAATAGCTGTGCCAAATTAGCTACTGTGCCAGAAATGGTATTATCTTTAACCTGATTTGTTTGAGAGTCTGTCGAAAAGACATGCTTATATGAATGGGGAAAAAATCCGCCTTTTTTGTTTATTCTTTATCCTCGCTTGCGCTACATCGTCGTTAACCGCTCAGCGTATTACTACTAAACGTATCAGCACTGATTCTGTGCCAGAAGATGTGTTCTTAAATATCTATGATTTTAAGAACATTAATAAACTACCAGACTATTATAACGCCGACCAGCTCAAAAGGATCAGCAAACTCGACCAGGAGGAGGATTGGGAAGGACTCTACAAGGCACTCAAAGCTTACGTCAGCAAATTCGGCATTCAAAATTTCTACAAAGACACCAAACTCATCTGGCGACTGGCCAAGCTCACTGAGCTGTTTGGTGACGATGAAGAAGCGAAAAACCTCTACCGGCTGGTATTGAGGCATCATCACTCCGGCATCAACATGAAGGAGATTGAACTCTACTATGACTCGCTCAATGATCAGGAGGCTGCCCAATATGTACCCCTGGACTATTACTACGAACTGGTGGAATACCGGACACTGATCGATACCCTGCGGCCACCAAGAGGTATTTTACTCAATATGGGGCAGGAAATCAACAGTGCCAAGGCGGACTATGCACCTTCCCTCAATGTGCAAAATGATGTATTAATTTTCACTTCGCAGCGAAATGACCTGGATCTGAGCATTCGACGCACCTTCAATGAAGACTTATTTTTTAGCCGCAAAGACGAATACGGCTCATGGAGCAAGGCGGAGGAGTTTGTGGAGATCAACTCACGCTATAAGGAAGGCTCAGCTATACTTACCCGAGATGGAAAAACCCTTTACTTTTCAAGATGCGATTGTCTGGATTGCTTCGGTGATTGTGACCTCTTTTCAGCCAAACTCCAATCGGACAGCACCTGGGGGGAAGTGAAAAATCTGGGTACACGGGTCAATAGCCTCAGCTGGGACTCGCACCCTTCGCTCTCTCACAGTGAGGACACACTGTATTTCGCATCCGACCGATTGGGTGGATTTGGTTTGTCAGACATCTACTACACCTACAAAATGAAAAACGGTGAGTGGTCTTCCGCCAAAAACCTGGGGCCCATCATCAACACCCGAAACAATGATGTAAGCCCTTTCTATCACCCGGTATACAAGGTGCTCTATTTTGGCTCCAATGGGCAGCTCTATAATTTCGGGGAATACGACATCTACAAATCCTACCAAATAGACGGCAACTGGTCCGAACCCTACAACATAGGCCCTCTGGTCAATGGAAAAGGGAGTGAATATTATTTTACCATCGATTCTAAATCAGAACTGCTTTTCTATGCCCGATCCATTAGCCACGACCTCAATAAGCAGGACATTTACTCTTTTCCACTGCCCATGAATGCCCAGCCTCTGGCCACCACCAAAGTCACAGGCTCGCTGACTGATTCACTAACAGGCAAAGCTTTTCGGGGCATCGTCTCCATCATAGACCTGGATGAGGGTGTGGAAGTAGCCCCGCGGTATCTGCGACCAGACGGAAGCTTCGAGTTTGACCTCATTGACCAGAGAAATTATCTACTGGTGATACAAGGGGATGATTTTTTCAGAATTGAGGACTCTTTCTTCCTGGATGGCACCCGGGAGCTCAAAAAAGTAACTGAGCCACTGGCCAGCCGGGTAAAATTTGAATCAATAGAATTTGATAACGGAAAGTCAGCACTGAAAAAGGAAATGTACAGTGACCTCAATAAGATTGTGAATTTTCTCTATGACAACCCGGATTTTAAGCTTAGAATCTCCGGCCACACAGACTCCTACGGGTCTGATGAGCACAATCTGCGGCTGTCTCAGGATCGTGCACGCAACATCAGGGATTATATGGTAGATTTTGCCGGGTTAGGGTCTGAACGAGTGGATTGGGAGGGATACGGTAGTTCCCGCCCAATCGTGGAAGAAATAAACGAAGAGGCCAAGGCCATCAACCGACGGGTAGAGTTTGAGATCTACCGCCCGGCACCCGAGCCTCCTTCAGAAGATTAAATCTGTTTCTTAAAACAGTTTGTATACGTCATTGAAGATGGCGTAGCTCATCAGGCCGAGCAACAATACCATTCCCACTTTCTGTGCGTTCTCCAGAAACTTATCGCTTGGCTTTCTGCCCGTCACAATCTCCCAGGTGAGGAAAACTACGTGGCCCCCATCCAGTGCCGGAATAGGAAGCAGGTTCATAAAGGCCAGTACCATGGAGATCAATCCTGTGATCCTCCAGAAGTTATTCCAGTCCCAGGTACCACCAAAGAATTGAGCAATGCCTATAGGTCCAGAGAGAGATTTTGAGGGTGACACATCACCGGAAAACATCTTGCCAAAGGCTTTTACATTATAAAAGACCACATTGAATGCCTGGCTGGTTCCATTCACCACAGCCTCCCCAAAGGTGAAATCACGATGTGAGTAGTTCAGCTCCATAGTTGGATAAAAACCAATGGTAGCATCCTCTGAAATATCAAATGCCATGGCCAGTTCGCGACCTTCCCGCAGCACCGTGGCATTGATCTGGCCACCTGGCACCGAATCCAGCGCAGTTTTGAACTCATCAAAATACTTCACCGGCACACCAGCCACAGCCACGATACGGTCACCTTCTTTCAGGCCACCTTTATCAGCATTGCTACCTTCTCTCACCTGCCCTACGGTGAAGGACTCTCTAGGCCTGAAAAAAGCAGCTTTTTTATCAGAAAACTTATCTATAAAGTCATTTGGGATTGGGATAGTGATGGTTTTTCCACCACGATCTACCGTGTAAAATCCATCCGTACCCAACAGTACATTAGGGCTCCTCAGATCACTGAAAGTTTCATAATCCTTGCCATTGATATTAAGAATCCTGTCTCCAGTCTGTAGACCCAGCTGCAAACCCAAGTCATAAGCCACAATACCGTGTTTGTTCAACTCCTCTTTAGAAAGAAAATCCTCGCCATTGGAGTAAACAAGCGCTATGAAAATAACGATCCCAGTGATGACATTCACAATAATACCTCCCAGCATCACTATCAGGCGCTGCCACGCCGGCTTGGCTCTGAACTCCCACGGCTCAGGCTCTTCACTCAGCGTCTTGGTATCGAGTGACTCATCGATCATACCAGAAATTTTCACAAAGCCGCCCAATGGTATGGCCCCAATGGAATACTCAGTCTCACCGAATTTCTTTCCCCATATTTTGGGAGGAAACCCAATAGAGTACTTTTCTACCCGCATTCCAAATGCTTTGGCCGCCAACAAATGTCCCAACTCGTGCAACCCAACTAAAATTGATAAGCCCAGCAGAAGCTGAGCCGTCATAATTAAACCTTCCATCTATTTGATTAATTCTTTTGCTATGATCCTTGTTTCTATGTCTGTATTAATATAATCGTCTAATTCAGGCTCGCTAATGTAACTCACCTTTTGCATGCAAGCCGCTATGACGTCTGATATTTCTAAAAAACCGATGTTATCCTGTAAAAATTCCGACACTGCTATTTCATTCGCAGCATTCAGTATACATGGAGTGTTGCCCCCTTTGCCAATGGCGTCAAAGGCGAGCTGTAAGTTACGAAAAGTCTCCGTGTCAGGTTTTTCAAATGTGAGTTCCGGGTAATTTATAAAGTCGAACCGGGGAAAATCCGATTTGAACCGTTCCGGAAAACTCAACGCATACTGTATGGGCAACCGCATATCGGGCAGTCCCAACTGAGCCTTGATAGACCCATCTTCAAACTGCACCATGCTATGAATAATGCTCTGTGGGTGTACCACCACCTCTATCTGATCCAGTTCCACGCCAAACAGCCACTTGGCTTCAATGACCTCCAACCCCTTGTTCATGAGGGTGGCTGAGTCTATGGTGATTTTCGCACCCATGTCCCAGTTGGGATGCTTCAGCGCCTGTTCTTTTTTGATCTGCAGAAGCTGATTCCGCACCTGCCCCCTGAATGGACCGCCTGAAGCAGTCAGGATTATTTTTTCGATGGGATTATTAAACTCCCCTACTATGCACTGAAAAATAGCCGAGTGCTCGGAGTCTACCGGCAGGATATTGCACCGGTGCTCCATGGCCAGCCGGGTCACCAGCTGACCAGCCACTACCAGGGTCTCCTTATTGGCGAGGGCAATGTCTTTGCCTGCTTTGATGGCATTAATGGTAGGTACCAGTCCGGAATAACCCACCAATGCTGTAAGAACAATGTCTATGCTCTCCATTTTCACCACATCTGCCAGGGCATTTTGACCAGCGTACACTTTGATATCTGCAGAATCCAGGGCTTCAAAAACCTGATCATAAAGAGATTCATTGCCGATCACGACGGTATTGGGCCTGTATTTGAGCGCCTGACGGATGAGCAGCTCTGCATTGTTTTGTGCGGTAAGCACCTCCACTTCGAATTTGTCCGTGTGGCGATCTATCACCTCCAGCGTCTGAGTTCCTATGGAGCCCGTAGACCCCAGGATAGCAATCCCTCTTTTCTTTTCTCCCTCCTTCATTATGCTTTGAACTGCTGCATAGCTTCCGCTATATTCCGGTCATTAGACAACCTCGGCACTTTGTTCTGCCCCCCTAACTTCCCGATAGACCTCATGTATTCGATAAATGCATTTTGCTTTAAATCAATCACCTCCAGCGGTCGCAAAATTGATCCTGAAATCAGATCATCGTAGTAGGTGTTTCTTTTACGAAGCTGCAAATCTAACTCTTTTTGAAAACCCAACTGATCTTTTGGAGGAGTTGCAAACTCTACATACCACTCATGCAGGGGAAGTCCCTCTTTTGGTGTCACATTTGGGGCCACACTAAACTCCACCAATTCCACTTCAGGGAACAGTGCGCAGGTAGCCTTCATGGCCTGTTCCACCTCCTCGCCTATCACGTGCTCACCAAATGCGGAGATGAAATGCTTAATGCGTCCGGTAACCAAAAGCCGGTATGGATTCTTGCTGATAAACTTCACCGTATCTCCAATAGAATAGCCCCAAAGGCCGGCGTTGCTATTGAGGATGAGTGCATAGTTGACACCTAATTCAACCTGGTCAATTTTCAGACGGGTTGGGTTTTCATTGAAGTATTCATCTGCGGGGATAAACTCAAAAAAGATCCCACTATTGGCCAGCAGCAGCAGCCCCGGCTCTGTCTGACTGTCCTGATAGGCGATAAACCCTTCGGAAGCCGGGTAGGTTTCTATAGACGGAATCTCTTTTCCAATGGTCTCAAAGAGTTTGGCTCTGTAAGGTTCAAAATTCACCCCGCCGTACACGAACATCTCAAAATTTGGGAAAATGTCTTTGATGGGCTTTCCTGTTTTGGCCTTGAGGCGATCAAAATACATCTGCACCCACGGAGGAATACCTGAAATCAGCGTCATGTCCTGATCATAAGTTTCCTCCACGATCTGGTCTACCTTTTTCTCCCAATCTTCCATACAATTGGTTTCATAGGTGGGCATTTGGTTGGTTCGCAGATAGCCAGGTACGTGATGATTCACAATACCCGACAAGCGCCCGGTATTAATCCCTGCTTTTTGATCCAATGTAGGTGCTCCCGACAGGAAGATGAGTTTCCCATCCAAAAACCGACCATTGCCGGTTTCATGCACATAGGAAAGCAATGCATTTCGAGCAGAATTGATGTGATTTGGGATGGAATCTTTGGTAATTGGAATGTACTTGGTGCCACTGGTGGTGCCCGAGGTTTTGGCAAAATAGGCAGGTTTTCCCGGCCACAGGACATCAGACTCTCCTGCTAAAATCTTTTTCACATATGGGGAAAGGCCCTCATAATCCCGGATGGGCACCTGTTTTTTGAAGTCGTCGTAATGCTGTATTCCTTCAAAGCCATGATCCCTGCCAAATTGGGTATCCCTGGCCTTTGTCACTATTTCCTTCAAAATTTTATCCTGAAACAGCCCCGCAGAACCTGTCCATTTTTTAGTTTCTCTGGCTATGTAAGCGGCAAAAGGCTTACTCAGTACTGATCGTATCCCCATAATCTATTTATATCCAGACCAAAGTAAATTAAAGCAGTTCCGAAATCCTAAATTCCAAAAACTACTTTCAGTTCCCTTCAATTTTTCTGATCAGGCCGATTGCCGCACCATGAAAATTTTAGCTTTTTTAACAAAACTTTTTTTCAGCAAATACATATATAGTGTAGCTATGCTATTGCAAAAATCGGACATAAAGTCATGAAAAAGAACATCATCATCTTCGGTTGTGTAAGCCTGTTCTCTGGGATCATAGGCGGTTTTTTCACCTTTACCCTCATCAAAAATGAAGGGTTGCTGAATAGTGAGCGTGCCTCCACAGTCTCGCTCAATCAAACACACGATGACCTGGGTTTTACCCCGCAATACTCCGAGATCAACCCAAAGGTGGTCAATGCGGAGGATGATTTTGTATTCGCCTCTGAGCAAAGTAAGTCCAGTGTGGTGTTTATCCAGACCCTTAGCGAGTATGAATACCGTACCGGGAGCTGGTTGGATTGGTTTTTTGAGCCCCGTGCATCGCAGCAGATCAGTAGTGGCTCTGGTGTGATTCTCTCTGAAGACGGTTACATCATCACCAACAATCACGTGGTGCATGATGCAGACATCATCAAAGTAGTACATGGCAAAAGAACCTATGACGGCAAACTTATGGGGACTGACCCGAGCACAGACCTGGCCGTTATCAAGGTCAATCAGCAAAACCTGCCCGCAATTAAGTTTGGAAATTCAGATGATGTAAACGTTGGTGAATGGGTTCTTGCCGTTGGCAACCCTTTCAACCTCACCTCTACAGTGACCGCTGGTATTGTCAGTGCCAAGGGCCGAAATATTAATATCCTGAGGGATAAATTCCCCATCGAATCCTTCATCCAAACGGATGCTGCCATCAACCCTGGAAATAGTGGTGGCGCTCTTGTGAATACTCAAGGGAACCTCATTGGGATTAATACAGCCATCCTGTCCCGGACCGGCTCTTACACTGGTTATGGTTTTGCTGTCCCATCCAATATTGTCAGAAAAGTATTCGAGGACATCAAAAATTATGGTGAAGTCCAAAAAGCCTTTATAGGAGCGGAATTCATTGACATCAACAGCGAGCTGGCCACTAAAATGAATCTGGAAGACCTATCTGGGGTCATTGTAGCCAACGTACAACGGGAAGGGGCTGCTGCCAAAGGCAACCTGGAGAAAGGCGATGTAATCAGGGAAATTAACGGTCGAAAAATTGATAGCAAGGCCTTTCTGGAGGAGTACATGGGCAACATGTATCCCGGAGAGGAGATCAAACTGCTAATAGAGCGTGAGGGCACCAGAAAAGAGAAGAAGCTCACCCTCACCAACAGAGAAGGCACTACGGGTATCATCCGCAGAGAGGTGTATGCTTCGGAATGGCTGGACGCCACCTTTGAGTCCGTACCCAAGGTAGAGCGCGACCTATTGGGGATCAAAAGCGGAGTGAAAGTAGTGGACTATAAGAAGACCGGTATTTTCGCCAAACTGGGAATAGCGGAAGGCTTCATTATCACCCACATCAATAACACTGTAGTGGAAAGTCCGGCAGAATTCTCAGAGATTCTGGAGCGCATCAAAGGCAGGGTAATCATTTCCGGCATTGATAAGCACGGCCGAAATGTCTACTATCCCTACTTCTTTTAGGCTACAGCCGTTCGGATTTTGAGCTTCTTTTTGAGCTCGTCAATTGAGAACCTAAACTTGGAATTGGTGTCAATCATGTCGTTGACAGACTGTACGGCGTGAATAACCGTAGAGTGATCCCGACCTCCAAAATGATATCCAATTGACTTCAGAGAGTGATTGGTGTAATCCTTGGAGAAATACATCGCTACCTGACGTGCAATCACAATCTCCTTTTTCCTTGTTTTGGCTTTCAGATCGTCCTGAGCCACATTGAAGTAGTCAGAAACGGTCTTCTGTATGTAATCTATGCCCACCTCAGAATCTATATCAGTGACTATGTTCTTCAGAATCTGCTTGGCCAACTCCAGGTCCATTTCTTTCTTGGTGAGCGATGCATGAGCGATCAGAGAAATCACCACCCCTTCCAGCTCCCTAATGTTAGTATCTACGGTATAGGCAATATATTCTATGACCTGCTCAGGAATATCGATCCCATCAGCCTGCATTTTGGTCTGAATGATGGCCATCCTGGTCTCAAAATCAGGAGCCTGCAGATCCGCAGTAAGCCCCCATTTGAACCTTGAAACCAGACGTTCCTGCAGCCCCTTAAGGTCTTTTGGCGCACAGTCAGAAGTCATGATAATCTGTTTGCCACTCTGATGCAGGTGATTGAAAATATGAAAGAAAATTTCCTGCGTCTTTTCCTTTTCCTTCAAAAACTGCACATCATCCAGAATGAGCACATCCACTTCCTTGTAGTAGTTGATGAAGTCCTGAAGGTTGTTATTCTTAAGTGCTTCTATGAATTGATTGGTGAACTTCTCAGACGCCACATAGATGATTTTCTTGGAATTGTCTGCACTGATAACCTCATTCCCTATGGCCTGCACCAAATGTGTTTTACCAAGTCCCACCCCGCCATAAAACATCAGCGGATTGAATGAAGTGATCCCCGGTTTCTGAGCTACCGCATAGCCTGCTGATCTGGCCAGTCGGTTACAGTCACCTTCAATAAAATTCTCGAATCTATAAGAAGGGTTGAGGTTGGAATTGCGCTTTAACTCTTGATGAAAATCCGGATTTTTATAGGCATCATATCCATTCACCCGGTTTTTATTTTGACTGTTACTCGCACCGGAGACATTTACCGTTACCGGCTTGGTCTGCTCGTCTCCACGATCCACCACAACAGAATATTCCAATCTGCCGCCTTCTCCAATTTCCGACTTAATCGCCTGTTTAAGCAAGTGCACATAGTTTTCCTCCAACCACTCATAAAAAAACTGACTGGGCACTTGGATGGTCAAAACCTGATTATTCATACTCAATGGAGTAATAGGTTCGAACCATGTGGAAAAACTCTGAGCAGGAATGCGCTCCTTAATAAACAGGAGGCATTTTTCCCATGTTTCTACATGCATCGGCGATTTATATTTTATTTGGAAATTAGACCCAAAAAGAGACTCCCCGAAAAAAGAGGGACATCAAAATTGCGGATAAAATTTTTAAGAAAAAAATGACATTAGCCCTTGACTTTTTAGAATCCTTGAATACTAACAGAATTCCCCTCTTTGAAAGAAATTTTCTTTAAAAAATGCAAACCAATTATTTTTAACTATTTCTCTCCGACTACTATTTCAAAGTTATAAAAAGTAACTTTGAAAACCCATGAATAAACACAGCTCCATCTTCACTGAATTTAATAAAACCAGCTATGAAGACTGGTTTGCAGAAGCCACCAGCCTCCTAAAAGGTAAAGACCCCAACCAAACGCTCACCTGGCAATCAGAGCATGATCTACCACTGGCAGCGTATTATGATCCATCCACTTCCAAAGGACTCGGATATCTACGAACTTTCAATGTACACAATAATTCTGAGGGGAAGCGCTGGATTCAATATGAGCACATCCAAGTGGTCAGTGAAAAAGAAGCTAATTCTCAAGCGAAAGCAGCACTGCTGGCCGGGTGTGAGGGCGTGCTTTTTGAGGTCACCCAACTTCCGGACCTGAATTTACTTCTGGACGGCATTCTCACAGATCATTGTTCTATTGCTTTTATCAATCACTCGGAGGAAATACTTACACTGAGCGTTCCGGGGATGAAAGGCTTCGGACACGGGGTGCGGAGCACAGCTCCCGACTTTAAAGATCACTTGCTGACCACTACAGCGAATGACCCTGCGATTATTGGGAGTTCTGTTTCCCTGCTCCGTTCGGTACTCACTGAATTATCCAGTGCTGATCCCAAAGCCTATTTGGAAAATCTCCAGGTGGCAATATCCATCGGCCCGGATTTTTTTCATGAAATCGCTCGCATAAGGGCACTGAAACTTCTTATCCAGGCAAGTGCTGAAAGACTGGGAGTCAAGGACTTTTCTCTGCCCATACACGCCTTCCCCTTGCCAGGACAAAACGAGGGCGATCACCTGCTAAAGCAAACTACACAGGGGCTTGCTGCCATTATTGCCGGGGCAGATAGCATTTCATTTCATCCCGGGAAACCCGAATGGGCCGCTGGTGCATCACACAGAATCAGCAGAAACATCGGCAATCTGATCAGACATGAATCCAAACTGGAAGAAATACAAACTGCGGCCAATGGCTCTTACTTCATTGACCACCTCACTGACCGCCTGGCCCGCGTTCTTTGGAAAGAGGTAAAGGAAAATTTTCAAAACATCCCCTTTGATGAACTGATTAAAACCGAAAAAGCAGCTGCTGCCGGGGTGCCCGAACACATCGGATTTGGTGCCGGTGTCCCGCCTTTTCTACGTGGGCCCTACGCCACCATGTACGCAGTTCGGCCCTGGACCATTCGTCAATATGCGGGATTTTCTACTGCCGAGGCGTCAAATGCGTTTTACAGGAGAAACCTCGCAGCTGGTCAAAAGGGGCTTTCTATCGCTTTTGATCTGGCTACTCACCGCGGCTATGACAGTGACCACCCAAGAGTGGCTGGTGATGTAGGCAAAGCCGGCGTGGCCATTGACACGGTGGAGGATATGAAGATTCTGTTTGATCAGATCCCATTGGATGAAATGTCCGTCTCCATGACCATGAACGGAGCTGTGATTCCGATTATGGCATTCTACATAGTAGCCGCAGAGGAACAGGGCGTGAAGCCCGCTCAACTTACCGGAACCATCCAAAACGACATCCTCAAGGAGTTTATGGTGCGCAACACTTACATCTACCCTCCGGCACCGTCCATGCGCATCATCGCAGATATCTTTCGGTACACCTCTCAAAATATGCCCCGCTTCAATTCCATCAGCATCAGTGGCTATCACATGCACGAAGCAGGAGCTACAGCAGCACTGGAGCTCGCCTTTACTCTGGCAGATGGACTGGAATACATCCGTAAGGGCCTGGAGGCTGGTATTCCTATTGACTCCCTTGCTCCCAGGCTTTCCTTTTTTTGGGGCATCGGCATGAACTTCTTCAATGAAATTGCCAAGATGAGAGCAGGAAGGATTCTCTGGGCCAAGCTGGTGAAGCAGTTTGACCCCAAAGATCCCAAATCAATGGCTCTAAGAACCCACAGCCAAACTTCCGGGTACAGCCTCACAGCTCAGGATCCCTTCAACAATGTAGGGAGAACAGCCATAGAGGCTCTTGCTGCGGCTTTTGGGCACACCCAGTCACTTCACACCAATGCCCTGGATGAAGCCATTGCTCTCCCTACGGACTACTCAGCGGCCATCGCCCGGGAAACACAGAAGTACCTGCAAAACGATATTAACATCACTCAGGTAGTAGACCCCTGGGGAGGTTCGGAAGTGGTAGAAAAACTCACCGATGAATTGATTCGTGAGGCATGGGCCATCATACAGGAAGTAGAAGAAATGGGCGGAATGGCCAGAGCGATCGAAGAGGGGTTTCCCAAAATGAAAATTGAGGAAGCAGCCGCCCGAAAACAGGCCAGAATAGATGCGGGACGAGAAGTGATTGTAGGAGTAAACAGATACACTACTGACGAAAAGACTGTCATAGAGCTCCTTGAGGTGGATAACGATGCGGTAAGAAGATCACAGATTGACCGTTTGAAATCTGTCAAAGCCAGGCGGAATTATCAGAAAGTAGAAGACGCGCTGGAAGCTTTGGCCATTTGTGCCAAAACGAATCAGGGTAATTTATTAGCTTTAGCCGTAGACGCTGCCAGAGAACGGGCTACTTTAGGTGAAATTTCCATCGCCATGGAAGAGGTTTTCGGCAGGTACCAGGCAACAAACCAAACCATTTCAGGGGTGTATTCTTCAGAGATCAAACAAAATCCGGACTTCCTTCAGGCCAGAAAACTTGCAGATCAGTTTGACGAAGTGGAAGGCAGAAGGCCCAGGATTCTTGTCGCCAAAATGGGACAGGATGGGCACGACCGGGGTGCCAAGGTAATCGCCACGGCGTTCGCCGATCTGGGCTTTGACGTGGACATAGGCCCACTCTTCCAGACTCCTGAAGAAGTGGCCAGGCAAGCCGCAGAAAATGACGTTCACATGGTAGGGGCTTCGTCACTGGCTGGTGGACACAAAACATTGGTACCTCAGCTGGTCGAAGAACTCCGGAAAATTGGCAGAAGTGACATTCTGGTGATTGCCGGAGGGATTATCCCTGAAAACGATCATGAATACCTAAGAGCGCGTGGCGTTTCGTTCATCTTTGGTCCAGGAACGGTCATTGCCAGGGCTGCCACCGATATTCTTGAAAAGATTTTGAATTGACGGAACAGAAAAGAACAAAAAAAGGGCTGAATCTCGGATTCAGCCCTTTTTTTGTTTGTCTAAAAGAGAAATTAAATCATTCTGCCAGACCATTGGTGATCAGGAAGTTCTGATAAAGCTCCTGAAAATCATCAATGTCCGGAGACATTTTGATGGCCTCTTCATATTTCGTCAAAGCATCCAGGATTAAACCATTCTCCTCATAAAAAGAGGCATAGATGATTTTATTCAAAGGAGAATCTTCAGAAACCTCGCTCTTCAGATTGGCAAGATTTTCCTGCACCTCTACTTTGTCACCTGATTTTACTTTCTTAATTCCTACTTCTCCTGAAGCGATCTCGTCATCACCTTTCTTGTAGATTTTCACCAGATAGAGTCCCATGTCGTAAGCCAGTGCTTCGTCAGAGAAATCAAGAGACACTGACGTCTTCTGAGTCTCTTCAGAGTAGATCTCCTCATTGAAGATGTTCTCTATTTTCACCACGTAAGAATCGTCCTCAGAAAATCCTTCTGGAGCATCCCATCTCAGAATAGCCACATCACCCAAAAGATCGGCCTGACTCGGAGCCATCACATTAATGGCCGCAGAACCTGTAGCACGGGACACCGCCCCAGTTGCATTGAGTCGTGCCCTGTTGTTGGTGGTCTCCTCCTCATTCATCTTATTCATCACAAAACTGGCATATCTGCTGGCAATACTGCTACTACCGGTGCTGATGTTCTTTTCCAATTCAGAAACTTTCTTAGTCCCTGCACCCCTTATTTCGGTGGTCTTCCCCGATTTGTGCATTAAACCAATATATGCATCATCGGATGCGATAATTTCATCCCCAGAATTCAGTTTTGCGCCTGTTTTCAGGACCTCAGCCTGGCCAGCTCCTGCTTTTTTTACTTGGTTTGTGCCTTTGTTTGCAAGTACTCTAAATGCGTAATCCTGTGCACTCACAGAACCACAAGAGAGTATCATTGCAACCACAAAAGCATAAGAAATAAACTTTCTCATAATCATATAGCGTTTATTGAAGTTATACAGCAAAGTTATAATTTATCGACTTTAAATAATGATTTTCGTCCTTCTTTGGTGAATGAATTTTTCACAACACCATAATAAACCTCCAGCGCGTCTCCTGCCAGAGCTACTGCAACCATCCCCACAGCAATGTCAGCTTTGAAACTGTATAGCTCCAAAATGTAAATGACCCCAAATACCAACACTCCAATTTCCAATAACTGGAACAGCTTCGTAATCCCATCATACCACTTAGGTATTTTCTTATAAACGAGCGAAAACAGTGCCACATTCAAAAAGCAAATTAATATGGCAAAAACATACCCCATATTCTCGCTCATGGAGTTGATGTAGTCCCTGTTCAAAATCATGGATATGATGTTGGCGTGAACTACCCCTCCATACATATCAGGGAATGCCCTGCCTATATATTTCTGATTTAACGGAGTATAAAACTTATCTTCAAAAGACTCTCTGTCTCCCAGGTGTTTTCCCAAAAAGCAGAACATCACGATCTTTCCTTCTATCATGTCCGGCACAAAGTTCTCCCCAAAAACATCAGGAACGTCCAAGGCAAAATACTTATTACCAAACTTGGTGGCGCCGTAATCCAGCACGTTTCCGCGGTAGTTAATAACCTCAGTCTCATTATTGCGAGTTAAAAACTCCGCTGCTGCGGCAGAATCCAGATAACTGGCCAACTGCACAGCAAAAGCAATCTGCTGCTCACCGCCAATATCAAACTTTGGGTAAAACTCGCGGCACATTTTCAAATCTTCCTGAACTTCCGCATCCGTCACCAGATTTACGAAAGCAGTTCGTTCCGCAAATGAATTGAACAACTCCCAGGAGTATTCAATTGTATCCTTAGCAGGATCAACAGGATCGGGCAGTAGCTTGGAGGCCAGCACAAGGTGTTCCACACTTGCCATGCCTTCCATCAGCATCATGTCGCCTAAAGTGTCTTCCTTAGGTGTATAAAAAAAGGAGTCAATACCAATAACCGCCGGGTTATACTGGCTGATGATCTGAAGCATCATGCCAATTTCGCCTCGCTGCAGGTTACTGAGGTTGACGAGAACTATCCGATCATCTCCCACAGGATCATCTCTGAGTTGCGAGAATACAATATCTGTAAACTCCATATCTCCAAATGCCTGCCCAATAGGGTCAAATACGTCAAAGACCTTAAATGCGGTGAAACTTTGAAATACTCCCATCATACCAAAGATGAAAGCAGTACCAAAAATTACATCCAGCCAGAATTTTCTAAACATGACTTTGTTTTTAGCGGGTGATTAAAAAAGATTTTACTTTACCCGCAAGTAATATGCATTAAGTCACACATCAAATGTAATATAAGTAAAATGTAATTTTTTATTGAAATTAATCAATTTTTCAACTAATCCTAAACTAATTAATGAAAGATCGATCAACTAAGCGACCTTCCTTAGACGAACTTACCCGGGGAATCGACCAATCTGATCGGATGGTTCTGAGCCGGGCCATTACCATATTGGAAAGCAAACTGGCCTCAGATCAGCAGTTAGCCATGAAACTCCTGGATTCGCTCATGCATAAAACCGGTAAAAGTGTGCGTATTGGGATCACCGGAGTGCCGGGTGTTGGGAAAAGCACTTTTATTGAATCTTTTGGGACGCACTTGACCACTCTGGGGAAAAAGCTGGCTGTTCTATCCATTGATCCGAGCAGTTCTTTGACGAAGGGAAGCATACTGGGAGACAAAACCAGAATGACTCACCTTTCTCAAAACAGCAACGCTTTCATCCGCCCTTCACCGGCAGGCACTTCATTAGGAGGAGTGGCTCAGAAAACCCGCGAATCGATCCTGCTCTGTGAGGCGGCGGGGTTTGACGTAATCCTGATAGAAACTGTGGGTGTCGGGCAGTCAGAAACTGCTGTAAGGGACATGGTGGATTTTTTTCTACTCCTGATGATCGCAGGCGGTGGAGATGAGCTGCAGGGCATCAAACGCGGAATTATGGAAATGGCTGATGCGCTGGTGATCAATAAGGCAGATGGAAACAATCTCAAGCCCGCCAATCAGGCCAGAAAAGCTTATGAAAATGCCCTTCATCTTTTTCCTCCACACGAGTCTGGCTGGGTGGTACCTGTAAAGACCTGTTCCGCGATAAAAAATGAGGGCATACCGGAGATTTGGACGACTATAGAAACCTATATGTCTTCATTGAGTGAGCGTGGGTTTATAACCAAGCAACGGGAAGCCCAAAATGTAAAATGGCTGCACGAGCTCATTCGCGCGAGGTTGGAAACTGATTTTTTCGGAGACCCTGCAATGAAAGACAAAATCACCCAGGTTACGAAAAAAGTAGCTGCGGGCGAACTAGGTGTCCGCCACGCAGTAAATTCACTGTTTAGTTGAAAGCAAAACCATTGGGTCCCCTGCCCACATTGTATTTGGTTTGAAATGCACCGGCAGGGCTATACACAAACACCTCTCCATTTTCCGCAAACCCCTTGGCATCGGCCGTATATACATTTCCGGACTGATCCACGCCTAATCCGTAAAATGACACTGCCGACGCTTCGTCTACCCACACTTGTCCACCTTCCGGAGCATCCGTGGACAAGGAATAGACCTTGTTACCCATGAGGTAATAAATGGTTCGCCCAGATGGAGCAACCGCTATTTTTCCCGATAAATTGGCATTCAAATCGGTTTCCGTTTTCACTTCAAAAGAAGCAGGATTTAGCTCTACCAATTTCCCGTCATTGAGAGGTGCATAGTTGGCATCATATCCACCAGAACAGACTACCCACACATCCCCATCGGCGTCCAGCACCATTCCAGCCGGGCTGTTGCCCACCTGAATGGAAGCCACCACCTCTTCAGAGGCCAGGTCTATTACGCTCACTGTGGTGGTGAAATTATTGGAAACAAAAAGCTTCCCTTCCGAGATAATCAGCCCCTCGGCTCCAAAATCAGTAGTAATGGACTTATCAATAGCTCCCGTTTCCAGATCGAAAAGAGTCACTCTGCCTGGGTCGCTGAAACTTACCCACTCAGAAACAAAGCCCACGCCATCGTGTGAAACCATGTATCTGGGCAGGGAAACATCCGTGATGGTGTAAGTAGACTTCAAACTGTCCAAAGTCATGGCTTCTATCTTATTGCTATTATTGACTACCGCAAAGAGTTGACCGGCGCCAACATGAAGTGACTGCACCACATCTCCCAGCGCCTTACCATTGACAGCAGAGAATAGATTGTTGGAAACCACCCCTGCTGAGCTGATAAACGAAAGTGAGCCGTCCCCTTCCCCATAATTTCCTTCGTTGGAGACGAAAATTCCGGCATCAAACTGACCGACCTGTTGGGGTTCGGTATCCTCTTCACATGACGCCAAAATAAAAGGCAACATCAACAGTAGGCACTTCAAATAATTTTTCATGGTTGTTTTCAATTGTATTTGATTAAAAGGTTGAATTGATAATTTCTTCCGGGCATTGCCCGGTTGATAAGGTTCTCATAAGAGTTATCGAATACGTTCTTGATGGCCACACTTAACTCCAGATCAAATGCATCTGACACTGAAAATCGTCTACCAACAAAAACATCCATCAGCAGGTATTCATCCACAGACTGCATTTCAGTATTATCCAGCGTGGTAAATCTTCTTCCGGTAAAATCAGCCGCAGCTTTCCCATACCACCCGTTATCTGAGCTTGTCTTCAAGGACAAGTGAGCATTGTGCAGTGGTGTATAGGGCAGTTGCTTGCCTTGATTGGCTCCTGCTTTATTTTGAGACTGGGTGTAAGAATAGGCCGAGCGAAACTCATGAAGGAGTCCACCCCACTTACCACTTACCTCCCAGCTAAGCTCCATACCGGTTATTTCTACCGTGCGGAAGTTGCGCGGCGACCAGATACCAGATCCATCCGGCAACCAGATAATCCAGTTATCGGACCAGGTTTTGAATGCGGTTAAATGAAGTCTGGAAGAAAATGCCGACTGACGATACTTCCAATCCAAGCCACCTTCCAGGTTAAAACTTTCCTCAGGCTTCAAATCCGGATTACCGCCGGGCGACCAGTGGAGATCGTTGAGCGTAGGATAGCGAAACCCCCATGAAAGCTGGTTGGTCATAAATACCTCGTTTTTCTCTGTACTTAAGACTGAAAATTTCTGACTAAATGAGGGCGTAAAGGGACGATTATTCTCATAAAAAGACTGCCTGGCATTCACAGTGCCCGACCACCAGTCGGAGGGATTGACCTGAAGAGAAGCAAAAATCGATGTTTGCTGGTCCACGAAATCGTTGACATAGTTGTTGGAGGTAGCAGTAAAAAAATTGGCATTACCCCCCAAGCGGACAGACAACACCTCTGAAAGCTCACCCCAATAAGCCACCAAAGCCGAATACTGGTTGGATATAGTGCGATCATTCTGGTTATACTCCTGATCATTTTGAAGAAAAGCCAAAGTACTGGTAAGGCTACCCTTGGGAAGTTCCAATTGATAGCCCGCTGCCAGTCTCACATTTCCGGTTTTCAGTTCGTCTTCCAGGTTTGGGCTCACTTTGGAGGGCTGAACCTCCCTGTCGTTGCGAGTGTACTGTGCGTCAAGGGTCATTTTCTGGTTGGACCTGACCCGATAGCTAAGTTGCTGCTGCACCCCATAGTTGAGCACGGAAGCGTTCTTTTGACGTACCTGCTTTCCCGCGTATTCATAGGGAAAGTCATTTTTCAGAAAGCTTCGAAATATTTTTGTAGCACCCCTCCATTGGCCCTGACCATAGGCACTTTTGATGCCTGTAAAGAGGTATCCGAAGCTCCCAACACTACTTTTTGCTTCTACCAAAGGACCATCTGCCAGCTTCAACTCTGAATCAATAAGGACTGTCCCACCGATGGCTCCCGGCCCATAGAGTGCTCCGCCACTACCCGGCTGAAGCGCCACCCGCCCCATTAACCAGGCTGGCCATTGAGAAAAATCCATTTGTCCCAGAGTGGGATAATTGGCAGGAATGCCATGCCAAAGCACACTGGTCTGACTCGCCGAGGTACCTCTGAAGGAAATACTGGACAGCTGCTGGTTTCCATAAGATTTGAAGTAAATGGAATTCTCCTCAGACAGAGCTTCCTCCAAAGAGGAAGAACTATTGGTGAGGGAGATGCTCCGATACCCCGTGCCCGTGGTGAACCGCTGGAAGGAATCCCCATAGACTGGCAGCTCCTCCAGGTACAAAGTATCCTCCTGGGCCATTGCCCATAGGGAAATGGTACCGGTAAGTACATACATGAATATTCTCGAGACCATGAATTAAATTTCAAATTCAATTCAAAGCCATCGGAAAAAGTACAAGAAGTATGGTAAACCAAAAGGCTATCAAATTTCTCTGCTTTCCACCGAAGCTTGGAACTATTAAACATGATCTGGCAGGTCTCCTGGCTCTTCCTGACTTGTCGCCTTCCCATCCCAAAATTGGAACAGTGGCAAGATGTGACAAGCCTTTGAATGGAATTACAGTTGCGGGGACAGCTCCCGTTTCTCACGGGATTCCCTTTTAATCCTGATGCACGCAGTGCATTCAGAAACCACAATCGGGGGCAAATATAGTATCTCTCTGCTAATTCCCGACGGTCTGATTTTTTTTAATCAATTTTGGACACATGAAAAGATCACGCTTCATTTTTCTGGCGATACTCATCATGGCTGGCTGCACACCTCCGAAAGAAAAGGGACGAGCCAATGGACGAGCCCTGTCTACTCAGGTAAAATTTGCTGAAAAATTCACAGTAGAGAAAGATGACATCATCGTGAAAGAGCCGTGGCCAGGGGCAGTTGCTCCCATCTCTTATTCACCAGATACCCCACCACAGCGGGTAGTGGTCACCTCCACCACACACCTCGCTTACCTGGAAATGTTGGGTGTGGAAGATCGGATTGTTGGTTTTCCCAGTACCCAGTACATCAGCTCTCCAGTCATCAGGAAACTGGTGGATGAAGGTAAAATCACGGACCTGGGGCCTGACGGCAGCATGAACCTGGAGCTTTTGATTTCACTGGCACCGGATGCGGTATTTGCTTTTGACATGGGTAGCGAGTCTACTATCCTGGACAAAATAGAAGAGTCGGGAATTCCTGTCATTTACAATGCCGATTTCCTCGAAACTTCTTCGCTGGGGAGGGCCGAGTGGCTCAAGTTTTTCGGAGCCTTTTTTGACAAGGAAAAAGAGGCCGATTCCATTTTCACCAGCGTGGTCCAGCGATATGATTCCTTGAAGACCCTGGCGGCTACCGTAGAAAATAAGCCCACCATAGTCAGTGGTGTGATGTATGGGGACACCTGGTTTTTGCCTGGTGGTCAAAACTGGGCTGCCGAGTTCTACCAGGATGCAGGCGGGCAGTACCTCTGGGAAAATGATTCCACCAGCGGGTGGCTGGAAATAAGCTTTGAATCGGTATTCGAAAAAGCCGGTGAAGCGGACTTCTGGATAGGCACCAGCACCTTCAACACCAAAAGTGAACTCGCCGGTCAGGACACCAGATACACGCATTTCGGAGCATTTAAAGAAGACCGGGTGTACAATTACAATAAGCGACTGGGGCCTACTGGCGGATATGATTTCTTTGAATCTGCCTACACACGACCAGACAGGGTACTGGCAGACTTGATTTTTATTTTACATCCGGAACTACTCCCGGATTATGACACCTACTATTTCCAAAAACTACCATGATCACTCAATTCCTGGAGGCCTCCCAAAAAAAATGGACCAAAGTACTCATTGGTCTGGCGGTAGCTTTGGTGCTTTGTTTTCTGGTGAACGTGGCTCTGGGATCCGTCACCATCCCACTATCCAATCTCCTTAGTTTTATAACCAGCGGCAACTCCGGTCAGCCCTCCTGGGACATGATTTTGAGTAACTTCAGGTTGCCAAAAGCCATTACGGCCGTATTGGTGGGAAGTGCCCTTGGAGTGAGTGGCCTTCAGATGCAAACTCTCTTCCGTAACCCGCTGGCCGGTCCTTACATTCTCGGAATCAGCTCGGGTGCTGGCCTGGGAGTAGCCATAGCCATCTTTCTGGGATTCTATTTGGGGGGATTTCTGGAGCTTTCCGGGATAGGTCGCAGCTGGCTACTGGTGGCCTCTGCAGGAGCAGGTTCCTTTCTGGTTTTACTCATCATCTCTTTGGCGGCTACCCGACTCAAAGACAGCATCACACTCCTGATTATTGGTTTGATGTTTGGTGCGGCAGCTGGGGCACTCGTAAGCATATTACAGTTTTTTAGCCAGGCAGAAAACATCCAGGCTTATGTCATCTGGTCATTCGGTAGTCTGGGTAGTCTGAGCTGGAGTGAACTTTATGTTTTCATCCCGGTAATCCTCATAGGACTCATCGGTTCGGTGCTGCTTTCCAAACCTTTAAATACCCTTTTGCTGGGAGAAAATTATGCAGTAAGTCTTGGCCTTAACATCAAAAAAATTCGATTGCTCATTATCATCAATACGGCCATTCTAGCGGGAACAGTCACCGCTTTCTGTGGGCCTATTGCATTCTTTGGTGTGGCCCTGCCTCATCTCACGCGCATGCTTTTCAACACCTCCAATCACCTGCTGCTCACCCCGCTGATCATTCTCTTCGGGTCAGCCCTCATGCTGATCTTTGACTTTATAGCGCAGCTTCCGGGCATGGAAGCTACCCTCCCGATCAATGCCGTGACGGCACTGTTCGGCGCACCATTTGTGATTTACATTTTGCTGAGAAAGAAAAACCTCAATTACGCCTACCAATCATGAGCCTGCTGGAAACCCGGTCATTGTCTATAGGTTACACACAAAAAGCAACGTCTCCGAAGGTGTTGCAAAAAGACGTGAACTTAAGCATCAACCCGGGAGAAATCATCTCCCTCATGGGCCAAAATGGCGTAGGCAAAACCACCTTCGTCAAGACCATTTCAGGGCTTATCCCCAGACTGAGTGGTGAGGTTTATTATCACCATGATCCACTGGAGCACCTGAACGCCAATGAACTCGCCAGGAGATTGAGCATTGTCCTGACTGAAAAGCCGTACTCCCACAACATTTCTGTGCTGGAGCTGATTGCCATAGGCCGTCACCCATACTCCAACTGGATGGGTGTGCTTAGTGATAAAGACAAAAAAGCCATCGACTGGGCCATTAATGAAACCCACATCAATTACCTCGCTGACAAAAAGCTGTATGAACTCAGTGATGGTCAGCTACAAAAAGTGATGATTGCACGAGCCCTGGCACAGGAAACTGACCTGATCATTCTGGATGAACCTGCCGCCCACCTGGACCTGTACAATAAGATAGAGGTGATGACTCTGCTCCGCAGCATTGCGCAAAAGGGAAAGGGCATTTTGATCTCCACACACGATATGCAGATCAGTACCCAGCTTTCCGACAGGTTGTGGTTGTTTAATTTCAACGAACCCGTCCAGCAAGGAACGCCGGAGGACCTTATATTGGATGGAACTTTGGAAAAAACCCTCTACTTACAGGATTATGGTTATGACATGATCCATGGCTCCATCAATATTGGCACGCCCGAAAATGGAACCTCCGTAAAGCTGGAAGGGCCAGAGGCCGTGCTATTCTGGACTTCTCAGGCACTGAGAAGAAACGGTATCAAAGTTTCCGAATCTGCAGAAACGACCGTTTCATGTTCCAAAAAAGAATGGATCATTCGCACCCCGGAAAGCAGTAAGCATTGCACTACCATCGGGGAATTACTCGCCTATTTCAGACAGGCTGCCAATCCAGGTTCCCGTTTATAATCGTAAGTCCCCCGGAAGGTAACTCCCAGGACAAATGCCCCGGTATTTGGCCTGAAAACTGTCTTTAGGATGGTTTCTTCCCTAGTTTTTACGGGAATTATTTCTTAATATAAAATATGAAAACCTTAATCGCCTCCGCTCTCCTTTTATTTTCTTCAGGCTTACTGGCTCAGCAAAAGGATTTTTTCAGTGATGCCCAGGCCTTTTTTGAGGGTTACATATCCTCTGGCCTGATCCATTATGACAGCCTGAAAAACAACCCGGTTCCCCTTGATGGACTGGTACGACAAATCGGGAATTACCGGATTGCCGGTAAAACACTGGATGAACAAAAGGCTTTTTACACCAATGCCTATAACCTGCTGGTGATCAAACAGATAGTGGAGAATTACCCCACAGAGGGTCCAATGACCATTTCAGGTTTTTTCAATCAGAAAACTTATCGGGTAGCCGGAAGGAATGTCACGCTGGACGAACTTGAAAAAGAAATACTTTTTGCTGCCTTCCCTGATCCCAGACTTCACTTTGTGCTGGTGTGTGCGGCCATCGGATGTCCCCCCATCGCTGATTATGCTTATGTGCCTGACTCGCTTGAGGCCCAGATAGAAGCCAAAACCCGGGAGGTGCTGAATATCAGCTGGTATGTGCGTATTTACAAAGACCGGACGCTGGTCTCCAAGGTATTCGATTGGTACTTACCTGACTTTGTCAATGATGCCGGAAGCGTGAAGGCATTTATCAACAAGTACAGGATCATCCAGATACCCGACAATCATGACATAGCCACCTACGATTATGACTGGTCACTGAATGACTCGAAAAACGCCTTCCGATATTAGCTTAAGAAAATTATTTTCTGACTTCTGAAACCAAGGGCCCGATTTGTGCATCATAGAGCAGAAGTAAAATTCTCCTGACTATGAAAAAATTGACCGCACTGTGGACCCTGGTGCTCTTTACACTGCTGGAAGCCAATGGCCAGATGGTTAAAGGACTGGTAAAAGATGCTGAAACCAGGGAGCCATTGCCATTTGCCACCATTAATTTTGCGGGTTCATACATCGGCACAGTCTCCAATAAAGACGGGTACTTTGAGCTCAATATTCCGGCCTCCTGCGTGGGTAAGGCTGTTCAAATCAGCTACATGGGCTATGCTTCGGTATTGATCACCCCCCTCAGCACCGATGAAGAGCCAAAAACGATCCTGCTGAGCCCAACCACCGTCACCCTGGCAGAACTCGTCTTTCGACCACTCTCCCCGGAGGACTACATCAGACGGGTGGTCAAAAGCATGAGCAAAACATTGCCCAAAGAACCATTTTATTCCATGTCCTACTACCGTGAAAAATTTCTCGAAAACGGAGGATATCTGGCATTTACAGAAGGGGTATTCAAATCCTACTACACATCATATCAGGACACCATTCCCAACCAATATCAGCTGGTTCTCTATGAAACTGCTGAAAACCCTCAGGAGGTCCAATTCATGAAATCCACTTTTGATAAAAAAGATGACCGCAGAAAGCGCAGGGCTGAGAAAAAAGGTGAGGAATTAGAAGCAGGTGACGAAAGTGGCATTGGAATCATTGAAGGCACGTTTAGTGGGCCGGATGAAATCCTCTCCATGGACCTGAGCAAAAAACTGGAGCCTTTTTTGGACAGCGCTAATTTCAAAAAGTTTAAATACCAGTTTGATGATCCGGTAACCTATCAGGGTCGGGAATTGCTGGTCATCAGTTTCCAATCCAGGGGAATCGTGGATCACCTCAAAACCAAAGGGCGAATCTATATCGATCTGGAGTCAGACGCGTTTGCCTCTATTGATTACACAGGCAAGTTTGTAATTCCCTTCGCTATAGAGCCAGTACTGCTGGCCTTTGGTCTCACGGTAAGCAACCCCAATATCACCAAAACGCTCCGCTATCAATACCTCAATGGCGCATGGTACCCAGAGTACTTCCACATCGACGTGGACCTGGAACTCACCAAAATTCATTTTTTTGAGAAAAACGAAAAGTCTCTTTTTGAGATAGAGCAGGTACTCAAGGTAAGTGACATTCGGGAAAATGCTGAAGAGCAGATTCCGGTGTCCAAACGACTCGACCCTAAGAAAAACCCCGAAGAGCAGATTTTTAATGATGACAATGCCCGATGGGCTGATTTTAATCGGCTGGCTGATGAAGCTTTCACCAGAATGTAGTAGAAATGAACCAAATGCCAAAAAATTAAAGCCCCGCTGATCCGTGCGGGGCTTCTTTATTGATGGGATTTTAAAACCTAACCTAACCTTATTTATCAGTAACCCACCAATTTCCTTATTACTCATTCAATGCCCAGTCATATTCATATGATCCGAGCTTCATATTCTCTTCTATTGCTGGTTTCCTGTATTGGTTAATAAATGCCTTCACACTTCCGGCATCCTTCTCAAAATCTCCCTTGTACCACTCGAAAATCTTCGAGACCTGTACCTTTCCATTATTAACCCGAATAAACCAATCTAAGTTCAAAACCTCTCTGGTTCTGGCAGTTAACAGCTTATCCAGTCCCGTCGGCTTATAGCTATAACTCACCAGGGGTGGACAACCCTTAGCTGCGCACACCAAAACAAAATGCAGTCGCGGATCAGGAAACTGCTTGTAGAGCGTACCTTTCTCCAGCTCATCCAGGGTCATTTCCTGTCCCATCACCGTATGCCTGATCCCATCAAAAAAACCTGGCACCTTTAGCGGGCCATCAATCGGGTACCGGTCTACCACCTGCTTGATCACCAGTATATTGTAGGCATTGATATAAAATGATTTCAGATAATCAGCCGTCACTCGCTTATTGGTCAAATCCAGTTCCGCGATTTCCTTCACCAGGGCATTGAGTGTTCTGGGTTCCTTTCTGATCATCGCATAGTTCACGCTCCCATCATCCACATATTGAGAGAAAAAGGAATCTGCCCGATCAAAGAAACTCTGCGCCGGGGCATCAAAAAAAATCATACAAATAGTCATTATCAGGAAGTATCTCATTGCGAATGTTTTATCTTCAATACGAGATATCATATCACTTGTTCAGAGTTAATTGTCAACAAATTGACATAGTCCGGCTAATTATGAGCAGATACATCCGCGCATCAACCATACAGCGTACTTTTAGACAGCAACACACTCAACTATGCAGCATATCGTAATTCTTGGGAATGGCATAGCCGGCATTACGGCGGCACGCCACATCCGAAAACATGGCGATGATCGCATCACCGTGATCAGCGGCGAAACGGATCACTTCTTCAGCCGTACGGCCCTTATGTACATCTACATGGGGCACATGAAGTATGAGCATACCAAACCCTATGAGGACTGGTTTTGGGTCAAAAACAAGATTGACCTTAAAAAGGCCTGGGTTACGAGTATCGATTTTGAGCAAAAAAGCCTTCATTTCGACTCAAACGAATCCATGACTTACGATCAGCTCTTGATTGCCACTGGTAGTATTTCTAACAAATTTGGATGGCCAGGTCAGGACCTAAAAGGTGTGCAGGGACTTTACAGCATGCAGGACCTGGAACTGATGGAGGAAAATACTCAAGGGATCAAGCACGCTGTGATTCTGGGAGGTGGGCTCATCGGAGTAGAAATGGCTGAAATGCTCCACTCCCGGCACATCCCTGTTACCTACCTGATTCGTGAAAAACACTTTTGGGACAATATGCTGCCGCCGGAAGAAGCAACACTGATAGACCATCACCTGGCAGAACAGGGAATCGACCTGAGATCCGAAACAGAACTGGAAGAGATACTGGGTGACGATGAGGGCAGAGTAAAGGCTGTAAAAACCAAATCCGGAGCGGTCATTGAGTGCCAGTTTGTGGGCCTCACGGTGGGGGTGAGCCCAAACATTGGTCTTTTCAAAGACTCTCCGCTCCATACCGACAGGGGAATTTTGGTGGATGAGTTTCTGCAGACCAACCTCCCCAACGTGTATGCCATTGGCGACTGTGCACAGCTAAAGCGCCCACTCCCCCATCGCAGGGCCATAGAAGCGGTGTGGTATGCCGGAAGAATGATGGGAGAAACAGTAGCTCAGACGATCACCGGAACCCGTACCAGCTATCAGCCCGGGGTATGGTTCAATTCCGCCAAGTTTTTTGATATAGAATATCAAAACTATGGGGTAGTACCACCGGAGTGCCCCGCTGATTGTACGGCTTTCTACTGGGAAGCAGGGGATAAAAAGAAATGCATCAAGGTCATTTTTGACACCTCCACCCTAGTCGTGAAAGGTGTGAATATTTTTGGTATCAGAAACCGACACGAGGTTTGGGATGACTGGATCAGTAAAGGGAAATCCATCCGGTATGTCATTGAAAATCTACCCAAAGCCAATTTTGATCCCGAGTTCTCAACCCATTGGGAAGGGGATATTCAGCGAAAATTCAATGCAGCGTTTCCTGACCTGGAAGTGAGCGTAAGGAAGAAGTCATTTTTAGAAAAAATCTTAAGTTAAAATGAAAGCAATCCGATATACAGGCCTCATTCTTTTCTTTTTTTCGTTTGGACTCTTCCTGGCGCTCTTTTTTATGTCTTCTTATCAGCTATCAGAAGACACCTTTACCGAAAAAGTAAAACCAGAACACCAGTCCTTACTAAAGTCCGAGTTTGAGCCCCTCTTTGGTAAAACATATTCCTTCAGCATTCCCTTTGTGAATGCCATCAATGGAGCCATCAATGCAGTGAATGAAGAAAAGCGAGCCCAGCAACAATGGGATGAAATCATTTACGATGACTATGCCGGTGCGCTCACCAGGGCCTCCACATCCGGCCTCATTATCACCAATACATCCCTGTTGCTCACGTTAATCTTCGGAGCAGGTCTCCTGGGTGCCTTGATGTTTATCCTCCCCCAGGTCAGTCTGGCGGGCCCGGCGGGCATTAAAAACAATGGTATTTTTCACCATGCACTCAATAACAGGGGCTGGATGGGTATACTCATTGGGTCCTTATTGATCCTGTTTTACATCGCGCTTTACTTTTACCCTGCCTATGTCACCAACTGGATCATTCTGGTAGATCCCATACAGAAGTTGATCAATCCCGCAGGGGAGTCAAGCCAGTGGTTTCTCTATGGTTTTCTGTACACTTTCGCCGTGCTGGTAATGGGCGTACGTATGATCATCAAATACCGCCACAGCAAATACCAGATTGTCAGGACCTGTTCGGTCATGTTTTTTCAGTTGGCCATCGCATTTCTGCTGCCCGAAATTTTGGTCCGCCTCAATCAGCCTTATTTTGACTTCAAAAACATGTGGCCACTGGACTATGACTTCTTTGATGCCTGGCACATCAATACCCTCACATCAGCCGGCGGATTGGGTATTTTCATGTTTGCCTGGGGAATCACCCTATTTGTGATCGGTGTCCCGGTTTTCGTATTCTTCTTCGGAAAGCGGTGGTACTGCTCCTGGGTATGCGGCTGTGGGGGGCTGGCAGAAACAGCGGGCGACTCCTTTCGACAGCTCTCTGACAAATCGCTCAAAGCCTGGAAAATAGAACGCTGGCTGGTGCATGGCGTACTGGTGTTTGCAGTCATCATGACCATTGGTGTTCTGTATACTTTTATTACTGGCTCCAATACCCTTCTGGGGCTGGATACCTATACTTTTCTCAGAAAGCCCTATGGATTTGCCATTGGCTCCATCTTTTCAGGAGTGATCGGCACGGGCTTCTACCCCATCATGGGCAATCGGGTCTGGTGTCGGTTTGGCTGTCCATTGGCCGCCTATCTCGGCCTGGTACAGCGCTTCAAATCCAGGTTCCGAATCACCACCAACGGAGGCCAGTGCATCTCTTGTGGCAATTGCTCCACTTACTGCGAGATGGGCATAGACGTGCGCTGGTATGCCCAGCGGGGACAAAACATCGTGCGCTCCAGTTGTGTTGGCTGTGGGGTCTGTTCGTCGGTATGTCCCAGAGGAGTGCTGAACCTGGAAAACAGAGATGAGGACGGCCGATTCAATGAACCCATTTTGATAGGCAACAACAGCCTGAAACTCAAAAGCTAAAAGCTTTGTATCTTTAAGTATGAAGCTCAGAATGGTCATAGCAGATGAGAAGGATGATCTCGACCGGGCACTGAAAATTCGGTCAGAGGTTTTTGTAAAAGAACAGGGCATTCCGTCTCACCTGGATCATGATGCAGATGATGACACCAGCATTCATCTGCTGGCCTACGCAGACAAAGAACTGATCGGGACAGGGCGGCTCACAAGGGTACCCCACTCCGGCTGGCAACTGGCTCGCATTGCCGTTATCAAACCCTACCGGGGCCTGGGGATAGGTCGCATGATCATTGAAAACCTGGAAGCCATTGCCCTATCAAAAAAAGCCAACCGCGTATTCCTGAGGCCGCATAAGCATTTGCAGCCATTTTATGAGAAGCTGGGGTATCGGCTCATGAACGGAGAGGTGATCCGAATTCAAAATCTGGAATTGGTGATCATGGAAAAGCATTTAAACTAACAGGACCCATGGCATACAGTGAATCAGACCTCCATTTTATTTTAGATCAGCTCTCAGGAATCCCCGAAATCAGCCACAAACGGATGTTTGGGGGCATTGGCTTCTTTCATCAGGACAAAATGTTCGCCATGATCGGCGGTGGGGTGTTTCGACTCAAAGTGGACGAGAGTAATCTGGCCGATTTTGAGAATACCGGCATGAAGCCCTTCACTATGGGCAATGGTAAGGGCCTTCCATACTGGACTGTGCCTTTAGCGGTGTTTGAAGACAGTCAGGCGTTGACCCAATGGGCCCAAAAGTCAATCAAAGTAGCACATAAAGCCAAAAAATAGGCGCAAGGCTAACCTTCTGCATCTGGTATCGTTCGGTAACTTTGACACTATGAAAGCTCTGACGATCGGTTTACTTTTTCTCACACATTTCTCCATGGCCCAGGACCCTGAAGAATACCTCAATGCCGGGTATGACAAGTACCTGGAGGAAGATTATAAAGGCGCCATTCTGGACTTTAACAAAGCCGCTGCTTATGAGCCGGATAATGCTGAAATCTATTACCTGCGTGGAGTATGCAGGTCATTGCTGGGTGAGAAAAAATCCGCCATCAACGATCTGGACATAGCCACTAGCCTCAACCCTGACTATGCAGATGCCTATTATGAAAAGGGATACATCTTTTTGTCAGATCAAAATGCCCAAAAGGCCATCGAAGAGTTTGATAAAACGCTGGCACTAAAGCCAAATTTTGCAGAGGCCTACGTGAGCCGTGGCACCGCCAAGTGCATGCTGGAAAACCGAGAAGGTGCAGCGCGAGACTGGGAAAAAGCCAAAGAACTGGGGATTGGATACACGGAATATATGATCTGTGAATAAAAAAAGGGGCGTCCTACCTGAACGCCCCCTTTTCTCAACTTCATTTATACTATTCTTTCTCACTTACAGGCCTCGGCAGCTGAGTCCACACATCATCACCCGCCCGATCCTTGGGCAGGGTCTGAAGCAGGTCATATCTGCGCAAATCTATCCAGCGGTGTGCTTCTCCAAATAAAGAATAGCGGCGATTGTACAGTAGTTCGTCACGAACATTAGCATCCGTAAACCCTCCGGTGTATACACCAAGTCCATGCGCATCACGAATGACCTCCAGAGCATCTATCGCTTCGATATTATCAGTCCCAATGTTAGCTTCTGCGTAGATCAGGATCAATTCTTCATTGCGTATGATTGGAATCGGTGAAGCATTGGATGGATATACTGTCACATCATAGTCACCACTCAGCCCATCAAGTACTGCAGTCTCAGTGCGCTCAGTCACTTTAGACATTCTGGCATCTCCTGTTCTGATGTCCGTAACAAAAGATGGGTGGGCTATCAAAGCTTCACTTTGATCAGGTGTGCGGAAAATGGGGTTGATCTCTTCTGTTCCCACCACCGAATAGTAGTGTCTGGGACCCATATCAAGATTACCATTCAAATCCATAAAAGAGTCCCCTAAAGCATCCAGCGCACCGGCCTCATCGCCGGCATAGAGCGCTACTCTGGCTCTGATGGCCCGGTTAAACTCACCGAAAGTAGCGGGATCATCAAATCCGGCAAATCCACTGGACAGTGAAAACATAAATTCATCCCCTGCGCCGTTCAAATCGGTATAAGCCTGATCGAGCAATGAGGCAATATCAGCCAGGGCCGCATCGTAGCCTACAAAAGCTCCCAGGTTTTCCGCATCAGCTACATCTATCCGAATGCCTCCCTGATATTGCAGGTTGAGCGCGAGCAAATACGAGTATGCCTGACAAGTTCTGGCAAATCCTTTGATCCCATTGCGCTCCGCTTCGGTCAACGTTTCGCTGGTATTCTCCAGGGCTGTCATGAGAATATTGGCATTTCTGATCACCTTATACCGGCCTGCATACGGTCTGGTGCCATAAAATCCGGCATCATCCAGCACAGCATCGCCTTTTCCCAGGAGCTCACCTGTGTAGCGTGGATCAGAGTTGGTAAAGAAGTAATACTCCCTACCTAAAATGCCCAATACATCATAATAAAAGCCAATCTCTGATCGCATCAACTCCTCCGTGCCGGTGATCAGCAAAAGGATGTCGGACTTGGTGGCATCGGCTTCTATATCCACCAGACTAGGATTGTTTGGATCTGATATCTCCTCTATTTCACAAGAAAACACACTGGTGAATAGCAGGGCTAGTAGTATATATTTAAAATTTTTCATGATTCTCAGAATTTAACAATTAGGTGAAAATTGTACCTTTTGGAAGAGGGGAAAGGGGTGACCTCCACGCCGGAAGACAGACCCTGACCGCCGAAATTAGAAACTTCCGGATCATAGCTTCTGTACTCAAAGAAGTTGAGCAGATTATTCGCCGAGGCACCTATCTTCACAGATTTCGCATAGTCCTGCAGCACCGGCAATTTGTAATACAGCGCAATTTCACGTAGCCTCACGTAGCTGGCATTTTCTATATAGGGTGCTGTATTGGCACCAAGCTGACTCAAACGATAGTCTCCATTTCCAAGCTCACCCTCCGGATCAAGATCAATTTTGTCAAAATCAGGGCTCGTACCGCTTAGATCGGAGAGCAAAGCAGTCAGATTGATATTTTCTCCGCCCTGCTTCCAATGCCAGAGCATAGAAAGCTCAAAAGGACCATAATTCAGCTGGTTTAGAAAAGACATTTGAAAATCCGGTTGCTGGTCACCAAAGACCACTAAACCATCTTCATCCGGATTGGCACCTACCCCGATAATCTCTGTTGGGCTGTGACCTTCCTTGATCCTAAACTGACCAAGAAAATCCGCAAAACCACCTACCGTATAGGAGGGGATATCCAGCCTGGTCACTTCAGAGGTGTTTTTCCAAAAAGATGTGGTGCTGGACCATGAGAAATCTTCTCTCCGGATCAGGTTCATATTCAGCCCTATCTCCACACCTCGGTTTTCCATGGTGGCAGCATTGACCACCGCTGTGGTTTGACCGGTAGATGATGGAATCTGCGCACGCAAGAGCAGGTCATCCACTTTTTTGATGTAGTAGGTAGCATCTATGGATATTTTACCATTTAGCAGACCAAAGTCAACTCCTGTCTCAAATTCTGACTGTCTTTCAGGGGCAATTTCCCTGTTACCTTTCAGGTTGCTGATGATCAACCCTCCGGAACCATCTATGTTTACGGCATTCAATGCTGAGAATTTATCTCCAAACACAGCAAAATTTCCGGCTTCACCATAAGCAGCTCTTAGTTTGGTCTGCTCCAGGAAGTTCACATTCCAAAAATCAAAATTGTGAAGGTTAATGGCTATGGCCCCTTTTGGGTAATAGTAGAGCTTATTCACATCCCCATTATTGGAAGATTTATCCCCACGTACACCTGCCGTAGCGATCACCATGTCGTTGAAATTGACCTCCTCCTGGATGAAGAACCCCCTATCCTTCTGGATGATTCGATTTTGAGCAACACTCACTGAACCGGACTGATCCAGGTTGGTCTGTGTACCGTTCATATCAGAGGCGGTGGCGATGATGTTGTTCTGATCAAAGTCAATGAACGTGATACCAGCCTGAGATGTAAAGGAAAGACCTGATGAACCCGGGAAAAAGTCATGAATCAAAAAGATGGATGCATTTGAGTTTTGGGTGACAGTATTTCCCTGTACACTCACACCATTCAGACCGTTTCCATCTTTCTGAAACTGAAGGGTATTAGGGAAAATGGCCGTTGTGGAGAGGGTGTATTGATCAATCCCTCCATTCACATTCAGACGCAGCGACTGCTTATCCTGTGTGATCAGCCTGGCCACTACAGTTCCCCCTACCAGAAATCGATTGACCGTTTCGTTGTTGGTGATGAGGTCCCGGGTCTGCAAGAAGTTAGAGGCTGCATAGGGATTGTTTGGATACAGTCCATTGCTCCCCTTTTCTAACTGCGCCCACGCAGGAGTAGCCACAAAGGCAATTCCCATGGTGTTTCCGGAGTTGTCATTATTGAAAAAACCTCTGTCGGCAGAAGAATGGATGTAGTTGGTAGACGCTTTCACGTCCAGCCATGAAGCTATCTTCTGGTCAAGGTTGAGTCTGAAAGACGTTTTCTCATAGCCGGTATTCTTTACAATTCCTTCGTCATCCTTTCGGGTGATTCCCAGAAAAAACTTAGTCTTATCACTGCCCCCTGTGGCAGTCACCCTGGAGGTGGACAAAAAGCCCTTATTGCCATACAATTCATCTTCATAGTCATGAAGATTGCCGGCAGCCTGGGCACTTTGAAAATTGGCCACTTCATCGGCACCAAATGCCGCTTCTACTTTAGCCGCATCCCATTTGCGGGTGCCCAGCGGATTGAGGATTTGGGTGACTCCTACAGTTTGGGAAAGTGTCACCTCGGTCTCTCCACGCTCTCCACGCTTGGTAGTAATGATCACCACACCGCCAGACGCCCGTGAGCCATATATCGCCGCAGCACTGGCTCCCTTCAATATCTCTATTGAGGCAATGTCTTCAGGATCTATGTCTGCGATACGGTTAGAGGGATTGTCCTGATTGGACTGACTACCCCCGCCAGCGGCGGCAGAAACCACGTTCAACCCTGCTGAAATGGACGAGTTATCCAGATAAACCCCATCAATGATGTAAAGAGGCTCATTGGATCCGTTGATAGAAGTAAGTCCCCGCAGTTTGATGGATATACCTCCACCAGGTGCTCCCGAGTTGGAGACAATATTGGCTCCCTTAAACTTACCATAGAGTGCTCCATCCATGGTGGACTGATTACTCATTGTTGTGAGCTCCTTGGCAGAAATGGAGGCCACAGAGTTGGCCAGGTTTCCTCGCTTCACGGTAGATGCAAGGCCGGACACCACCACCTCGTTAAGGCGTGTAACATCCTCTTCCAGGGTGAGGGTCACATTTGGTGATGCATCCACCTCTGCGGGTTTGAATCCGATGGAGGTTACCAACAATCTGGCACCTGCCGGAGCTTTAAGTTTGAATTTCCCATCAAAATCTGTGATGGTTCCGTTGGTAGTTCCCTTTACCATCACGGTGGCACCGGGTAGTGGTTCACCGTTTTCACCTCCCATAATGGTTCCGCTCACGTCTATTTCCTGAGCAATTGCCACATTCAGGCAGAATAATGCTAGAAATGTCAAAAGACATTTAGAGTAGTGTTGTTTCATAAATTGTTCATTTTTGGTTCGGAATAATATACTGATTTTCTAGTATAGAAAATTGTTAATCACTCACCAAAAAGATCAATTAATTACATTATTTGCATTTACGGTATAATAACAGATGATTATTTTGTGAAAATAGCAATTAAGAGAAGTGGTCGAGCTGGCAATGAACAAATACTAACCGTTTTCTCTCAGTATTCTCCTGGCCGCGGCCAGGAGATCCGGCTCGACAAAATCGGCCATTTGATCGTCATGACCATCCACCTGAATGGTTTTCAAACCCATCTTAATGGCAGGGATCAGGTCTCGTTTTTTGTCGCCCACCATCCATGACTGTGAAACGTCTATCTCGAACCTGGCCACAGCCCGCTCAAACATCAGGGTATTGGGCTTCCGCATTAAAGACTCTGAGTAGGTTTCATGCCCGGGCGCATAATAGATTTTATCTATCTGATGGTTCAGTTCAGCTTGCATAAAGTCATGACACTCCTGCATTTGCGCACGGGTGTAGACTCCTTTGGCGATCCCTGATTGGTTGGTAACAACTACCAGCACATACCCCGCTTCCTTCAGCAGGGTAACAGCCTCGGGTACCCCATTCAGGATGGTAAACCGATCCAGCGTATACGCATAATCCACATAATCCTTATTGATCACTCCATCGCGATCCAAAAAAACACATTTGTTCATTTTGTGATTGTTTCAGGCACAAACTCCGGGCAAATCTATGAGATGACACGTGCAGGAATCATCTTTTTTTCGTAAAATACAGATATGTTAGATTTTCAAAAGAAAAAGCAGCTGAGTATTCTGGTGAAAATAGCCATGGTAGACGAAGATTTTGCCGACGCTGAAAAGGAGGTGATCCGGAAAATCAGTCAGAAATACGGAGCAACTGAGGAAGAACTGGCTGAAATATTTAACTCCCCGGCCACTGCAGAGAGCCTGGCCCCCATGACCCTCATCGACAAGATGGACTTCATGATGGACTGCATCCTGGTGGTCATAGCGGATGACATGGTCACCTCATCCGAAGAATACTTTGCACGTCAGATGGCTACCAGACTTGGCTTTAATCAGGACGTGGTGGCCTTTCTCATCAAAAATAAGGACGTAAGCCGCGAAGAGATGCGGGAGCTTATGCTACCTTATCTGGTGAAATAAGGGGCATCATAACCCAGCAACATTTATTGCTTTACTGAATCATACTCGGCCTTGACCGCCTCGGCCAGCTGAAACACCGCCATGGCATATAGTTCGCTGTGGTTGTACCGGGTGATCACGTAGAAGTTATTGAAACCAAACCAATACTCCATTCCATTTTCCTGCTCCAGTTCGATCAACGCTGCCATGGTAGAGGGTGACAAATTGCCTGAGGGCATGTAGCCATTGTCACTGTAATAGCGCAAGGTGTTATTGGGCTTTACTCCAGGCGTCAGCTTAGTCGGGTTGATCAAGTTGGTGATGGGCATGGCCACCGGATCGCCTTCTTTCCATCGATGCTCCTTCAGGTAGTTAGCCACACTGGCAATGGCATCATCCGCCTGCATCAGATTCCTGGAGCCTCCTTCATCATAGCTCTTAGCATATGCCTGATAACTGCTGGGCATAAACTGCGCAAAGCCCATGGCCCCGGCATAAGACCCCTTGATCTCGTACATATTCAGGTTTTCCTCCTCCACGAGCAGCAGGAATTTCTCAAGCTCCGCAGTGAAAAACGATGATCTTTTGGGAAAACCAAAGGCCAGCGTATAAAGCGCATCCAATACCCGGTAGCTCCCTTGCCGCTGACCGTAAAAGGTCTCTACCCCGATGATCCCAACAATAATTTCCGGTGCCACGCCGCTCCTGGTGCTCACCTCGTGGATCACTTCCTTATTCGCTCTCCAAAACTCTACCCCGGCAGCTATCCGATCTTCAGTCATGAAAATCTTTCTGTATCGCGCCCAGGTCATGGTGCCCTCCGCAGGCTTTTCCATTTTTTGAATGATGCTCTCCTGGTACCTGGCATTGTTCAGGATCACGGTGACTTCTTCCAAACTCATGTCATTCCGGTCCGAAAAACTTCTGGCAAACTCCGCCACCTTAACCTGATTTACCTGTCCGAAACCTGATAAACTTACCGTCATTCCCAACAGCACAAAACCAATCATCTTCTTAAATACACCCATTTTCATCACTTTTTTCCACCTCAAAGGTGGTTTGTTTACAAGACAATAAAAAACCCCAATAAGTTATTGAATAACGCAGGATGGTGTCGATATTTCAGGATTTTAGTAAATTATGTCATGGCTGATCAAACGTGGAGTACTTTCAGGCGGAAAATTTACATCAACGCCCCTTCCGGAAAAATCTACTGGCATTGGGCCACAAGTAAAGGAATGGAAACGTGGTTTCTCCGAAGCTGTGAATACACAGACCATCGGGAGGTGAAACGTGCCCGTGAAGAGCACACGCAGGCCGGAGACACCTACCTATGGTACTGGCATAACTGGCCCGATGGTGAATCAGGCATCATTAACGAGGCTAATGGTAGGACCCACCTGGCATTTTCCTTTTCCGGGGCACAGGTAACCATCGATCTGGAAGAAAGTAAGGGCACAACCCTCGTAACGCTCACACAGCACCACATCCCCACAGACGATAGAAGTAAGATGAATGTCTACTATGGGTGTGGTACCGGCTGGACTTTTTGGCTGGCCAACCTGAAGGCCTACCTCGAACATGGCGTACTTCTGCATCATACTGAGCCTGACATGATGGGACGAGGTGATTTCTCTGATTTTGTAAACCTATGATGCGGGGCCTGATCATTACCATATTGTTCATTTCGCTTTTCTCTTGCGGTGAGACTCAGGAGATACAGTTCCGATCTATGGTGATTCATACGCTCCAGCCTGAGGTTTTGCATGAATGGTACACGCAGCACCTCGGATTTGAGCCCATACAGAAGCAGTCCCTTTATCGGGATGATTTCACCATCCATTTCAAAAGTCCGGAAGAGCTCCTGCCCGATGCCCCGGATTACCGGCATGGCTTTTTCAAAGTTGGCTTTCAAACAGATGAGTTTGATGACCTCTTTGAGTCCCTCCAACAGGGAAAAGTCGAATTCGTAGGTGACATTTTCAGAGACCACAATCTTTCCCGGCGGTCATTTGTAGTCAAAGATCCGGATGGTAACAGACTCCAGTTTTTTGAAAACAAAAGCCAAAGCGGCCTACAACCTTATTTCCTGGCCTTGCTCACACCTTCCATCGGAGAAGCTGAAAAGTGGTACCAAATGAGGTTTCCGGTCATGAGGACTCATAACCTCGACCTTCGTGAAAAGAAAATCTACATCCGACTACTGGAGGGGGAGGACTTTGCTATTGAGATCATCGAAAACAATGATCGCGTTTCTCCTCGCACACTTGGGCCAGGATTTCATCAGCTGGAAGTCGGGGGTATTGGTACACCTTTCGAAGAAGATAAAGACGGTAACAGTATTATCAGTAACCTTTGAGCCAATCGGCTCAAAGGTTACTGATGTTTTATTCATCCACCCTGTTTAATACGGAATCAGGGAAATAGCGATTGGTAAGGGCCACCATCTCGTCTCCTTTCACAAACATATCTATGGTAATCTCCTCCGTGTGGGACAGGCCACAGGCGCCCAGTAACTCCAATACTGCATGGATAGTATTGTGATGAAAATAGTAAACCCGGTCAATTTTATCAGTCACCACCAAGCCTTTGGTGAGCATGGCATTTTGCGTAGCCACCCCTGTGGGACAATCGTTGCTATTGCAGCGAAGTGCCTGGATACATCCCAGGCTAAACATAAAGGCACGGGCCGAATTACAGATATCAGCGCCCAATGCTTTCATACGTAAAATAGAAAAAGCCGTGAGGACTTTGCCACTGGCGATCACCTTCACTTCGTCACGCAAGCCATACTTTAGTAGGGTGCTGTGTACAAATATGAGGGCCGGCTCCAGCGGCAGCCCTACAGAATCTGAAAACTCAAGCGGAGCAGCACCTGTACCCCCCTCGGCCCCATCTACGGTAATAAAATCAGGCCAGATTTCCAGGGCCTTCATCTTCTGCACCAGCGCAATAAACTCTTCCGTGCGACCAATGCAGAGCTTGAAGCCTACGGGTTTCCCTTTGGATAATTCTCTCAGCTTCTGAATAAAGTAAAGTAAATCCTCTGGCCCGCGGACATTCTTGTGTCCGGGAGGAGAGATAATCATTGTGTGTGGCTCCACACCCCTGATTCTCGCTATTTCTTCATTGTTTTTGATGGCCGGAAGCACACCCCCATGCCCGGGCTTTGCACCCTGCGAGATTTTCAGCTCAATCATTTTCACCACAGGATTGGCCGCTTTTTCTGCAAAAAGCTCAGGGCTAAAATCCCCCTCGGGTGTCCTACATCCAAAATAGCCTGTACCTATTTGCCACACAAGATCTCCACCTTCAGCCAGGTGATAGTCCGAGACTCCTCCTTCACCTGTATTGTGGTAGAAACCTCCTTTTTTAGCCCCACCATTCAGGGCTCGGATGGCATTCTTACTCAAAGCCCCAAAGCTCATGGCAGAGATGTTGAGAATAGACGCGCTATAGGGCTGCCCACACTTACTGCTGCCTATGGTCACCCGGGGAAATTCCTTAACCGGTGGTGTAGCATAGATAGAATGCCGCAGGGCTTCATAGTGATCATTGTTAATATCCATTTGCGTACCAAATGGATGGGTATCATTCACATTCTTAGCCCGGCGATAAACCAGCGCCCGGTGATTCCGGCTGTAAGGTTTGCCGTCTGTACTTCGCTCGATAAAATACTGTTGTATCTCCGGAGAAATCATCTCAAAGAAGTACCTGAAATAACCCAGCAGGGGAAAATTCCTGAGTATGGTATGATTCCTCTGTATCCGGTTATGAAAGCCGATGAATGCCAGGGGAATTAATACAGTATAGCTCCAAAACCAGCCGGGGCTATAATAGTAACCCATCAGACCAACTGCTATCAGAATGAGGGGTGTAACGAAATAAAAAGTGTGTCTCATATGTTGTCTAAAAAAGATTCACTGAATGTACGAATCTAGTTTGACAGTTCATCCACTTTGACACCTACTTATACAAGAAAAGTTAGATATAAGACAGAAAGCGCACCTTTTAGCCAATAGCATCCCTCACCAGCTCTACATTTTTCTTGCTGTTGCCAATGAAAATCTGATCCTCAATTATAAAAACGGGGCGCTTCAAAAAAGTGTATTCTTCTAAAATGTAACGCTTATAATCCTCCTCTGTCAGGTTCTTGTCTTTGAGACCCCAGGCCTTGTATTTCATAGCCACCCTGGAGAACAGTACTTCATACGAACCGGCCAAAGCCTGCATTTCCTCAATTTGGCTTTCTGTAAAGGGGTCTTTTTTAATGTCCTGCGCATCAAACTCCTCGCCAATGCCCAGCTCCTTCATGATCCGTGTGCAGGTAGAGCACGTGGACAGGTAGTACACTTTTTTCATAGTCAAAAATTTCAATCTGGTAATAATCTCAAAACACCTTTTCCTTCTACACCGAGGTACACAAACCCATCGGGCCCCTGCCTCACACTTCTCACCCGGCCAATGCCCTCCAGGTATTTTTCTTCCTTCACTATCTTATTGTCCTCCACATCACACCTGTGCAGGTAGCCAAACTTCAAAGAGCCAACCAACAGGTCCCCCCTGAGCTTTCCGTATTTATCGGAGGTCACAAAGTCCATCCCACTAGGGGCAATGGAAGGTACCCAGTATACCTCAGGCTGCTCCATGCCGTCTTTGGACGTGATCTCTGTGAATTTGGTACCATTGTAGTTGATGCCGTAAGAAATCACCGGCCAGCCATAGTTCTTCTTTGGCTTAAGGACATTCACTTCGTCTCCCCCTTTGGGTCCGTGTTCGTGCTCCCACACTTCTCCGGTTTCGGGGTTTACAGCCAGTCCCTGAGGGTTTCTATGCCCATAGGTATATATGGTCTGCATGGCAATGGGGTTTCCTGCAAATGGATTGTCTCTGGGCACACTGCCGTCATCATTCACTCGGTGAATCTTGCCACAGTGGTTGTTTAGCTTTTGAGGATTCTCATCCCTATTGCCCCGATCACCCACCGAGACATACATATAGCCCGCCTGGTCAAAGACAATTCGCGATCCATAATGGTGACGGGTGTCCGAAGCGGGCTCCGCCCGAAATACTTCAGCTGACTCTACCAATGCATTGCCCTGTAGTTTGCTCCGCATCACAGCTGTGGTAGCCAGGTTGCCACCCATGGGTTTAGAATAAGACAGATAAACCCATCCGTTTTGAGTAAAATCCGGATGCACTCTCACATCTAATAAGCCACCCTGCCCTGCTACTACCACCTCAGGGGTGCCACTGATGGCTTGTAGTTTGGCGCCATTCCACCTATATAAAGTGCCGGAGATGTCGGTCACCAGCATATCCCCATTGGGTAGCCAGTCCATCCCCCAGGGAATATTGATCTCACTAATCACCACCTCGGTGCCAAATGAAAATTCATTGGCAGACTGTGACCACCCGTAAAGTGTCAAACAGAGGAAAAGGGAGGACATCAAATTCTTCATCCGAAAAAAGGGTTTGGTTTAGGGTTTTAAACCTAATCAGTAATTCATTGTTTCGTTTACCAACAGGTAATTTTATCTATCCATCAGATTCTCCCCAATTGTCAGAGATGGGACACCTCCATGGAGGATACATACACTAAATTTGGGAAGCAAAACACAAAGGCTTGAAAAACGACATCCGGGTGATCATCCCCGCTTTTAATGAGCAAAATGCCGTAGGACTGGTAGTGAATGAAATTCCAAAAGACTGGGTGACAGAGATCATCGTGGTGGACAATGGATCCAGCGATGACACCTTTGCACAAGCGGAGCGGAGCGGTGCCACGGCCCTGAGAGAGGCTCGACGCGGGTATGGGCAGGCCTGCCTGAAAGGAATGGAACACATAGCCAACAGTACCACTCAACCAGAGATTGTCGTTTTTTTGGATGGAGATCACTCCGACTATCCGGCACAGTTGCCGGATCTGGTGAAGCCCATCCTCTCGGGAGAAGCTGATCTGGTGATCGGGTCACGTGCCTTAGGACAGAAGGAAAGGGGGTCGATGACCCCACAACAAATATTTGGAAACTGGCTGGCTACCACCCTCATCAGGTGGTTTTATGGGGTGAAATATACCGACCTGGGTCCCTTCAGAGCGGTGCGATACAGCAGCCTCATGGCCATAGGAATGAAAGACACCAACTACGGCTGGACGGTAGAAATGCAGCTAAAGGCCGCCAAACTCAAACTCAGAACTCTGGATGTACCGGTGAACTATCGCCAGCGCATTGGAGTTTCGAAAGTCTCCGGCACGGTAAAGGGCACCATCATGGCTGGTTATAAGATTATATTTACCATTTTTAGGCACTTGTAAGCGGATTTTGAGTACATGGAGTGGATCGTAATTTTTGGATATTCTTTTGCACTGCTGATTATTAGCCTTTTCAGCCTGGAGCAGCTATATCTTGCCCTTCTTTATCGAAAGACGAAAAAAAGACCTGCCTACGAAGCACTGACACACTTCCCTATGGTGACTGTGCAGCTGCCTGTGTATAATGAAAAATATGTGATCGATCGACTGATCGACTGTGTGTGTGCGCTTGATTATCCTAAAGACAAATTGGAGATTCAGGTACTGGATGATTCCACCGATGAAACAAGTGACCTGGTGATGAACAAAATAGGTGAATGGACCGCTAAAGGGATAGACATCCGACACATTATTCGCCCTGAGCGCGTTGGGTTTAAAGCAGGAGCCCTGCAATATGGCCTACAGAAAGCCGGGGGTGAATACATCGCCATATTTGATGCAGATTTTCTACCCCACCCGGACTTTCTCAAAAAAACACTCCCAGCTTTCAGAGAAGACATTGGGATGGTACAAACCCGCTGGGGGCACATCAATCAAGACTATAGCATCCTCACACGTATGCAGGCTTTCGGGCTGAACGCACATTTCACCGTGGAACAAAGCGCCCGAAATGCTTCGGGCAAGTTCATGAACTTCAATGGCACTGCCGGCATCTGGCGAAAGGCCTGCATTGAGGACGCTGGTGGTTGGCAGCACGACACACTCACTGAAGACCTGGACCTCAGCTATCGGGCACAGTTAAAGGGATGGAAATTTGAGTACCTGGAAGGGGTCACCAGCCCTGCAGAATTACCGGTACTCGTTACAGCCATCAAATCACAGCAGTATCGCTGGAACAAAGGGGCGGCAGAAACCGCCAGAAAAAATTGCGTGCATATCTGGAAGTCTGGCCAGTCATTTCATGTGAAGCTGCATGCGCTGATGCATCTGTTCAACAGCTCTGTCTTTCTGTTTTTGCTGATTGCGGCTGTCCTGTCCATCCCCATGCTTTACCTGAAGGGCGCACAGCCGGAGTTCGAAATCATTTTTAACCTGGCAGGAGTATTTATTGTAGGTTTTATCGGGATGACTATCTTCTATTGGGTCTCCGCCCGGGCCTCTACTCCTGATTTTTCACTGAAATATTACCTGGTTCATTTCCCACTTTTTCTCATTTTTTCCATGGGAATGGCTTTGCACAATGCCATCGCAGTAACGGAGGGCTACCTGGGGATCAAATCACCTTTTATCCGAACCCCGAAGTTCAACATCACCTCCCGGAAAGACAGTTGGAAAGGAAACAGCTACCTAACTAAGGGAATCGCCCCACTCACGATTATGGAAGGCCTGCTGGCATTGTATTTTGTTTTTGGTGTGGTGACAGGTATCCAAATGCAGGACTTTGGGCTGATGCTGTTTCACACCATGCTGGCGCTGGGATTTGGCGCTGTGTTTTTTCTTTCGATCAATCCACTCAATGATGCCAAAACAGGATAAAACAGCTGTATTTGCGGCTGGTTTTATCTTTTTTGCGGGTATTTCTGCTACCGGCCTCCTCATCCCCCGGCACCATGGCTGGATGCTGCTGTTTGCTTATTTCTCTGCCTTCTTTGCCTACATCTGGCTTTGTAAAAGCGAAATTAAACTCACTCACTTACTGGCCATAGGTGTTACGGCCAGGCTCATACTTTTCCTGGGACTTCCCTCGCTCTCAGATGACCTTTACCGCTTTATTTGGGATGGGGCTCTCCTTCGTGAAGGTTTTTCTCCTTATGCCGGCTTGCCTGCCGAATACCTCTCCCTGGGAATTCCAGGTGTGGATCAGAAGTTGTACGATCAGCTAAATTCTCAACCTTATTACTCGGTATATCCTCCGCTCAATCAGCTGCTTTTCTGGATCAGCACCACCATTGGTACCACCTGGCTGACTCAGGCCAATCTATTAAGATGCTTTTTTTTGATGGCAGATCTGGGGAGTGTTTACTTTTTACGCCAACTGCTCTCCCACCAAAAAAACCATTCAGTCATTGGCTGGTTTTTCCTTAACCCTTTGCTGATTCTAGAAGCCACCGGTAACATCCACTTTGAAGGTCTGGTGGTCTTTTTCATTTTGCTTGGTCTATACACTCTTGAAAAAAACCGCACGATCAGCAGCGGTATTGGATTTGGGTTGGCAGCAGCCACCAAGCTACTACCCCTCATCTTCCTGCCAGCCATACTTATGAAAAAGTGGCTCAAAGAAGGAGCAACTGTGACAATAGTGGCTGGTCTGGTTGTCAGCATCAGCCTCATCCCGTTTGTTAATTCAGCTCTTCTTTCGGGTATGCAGTCCAGCCTGGGACTTTACTTTCAGAAATTTGAATTCAACGCCAGTGTCTATTTTCTCCTCAGAGAAGCAGGGTTTTGGTTCCGGGGATACAACATCATTGGGACCCTGGGGCCTACCCTCTCGGTTCTGACTCTACTGGGGGTGCTGGGATTGGCCCTGAATGGTCAAAGAAGAAAATGGCCGCTGTCTAAAACCATGCTTTTCTCCCTTTCCCTATATCTCCTGCTGGCTACCACCGTGCATCCCTGGTATATTTTACCACTGATCGCCCTGGGGTTGCTTTCAGGCTTTTACTATCCCATCGTCTGGTCACTGATGATTTTTGTCACCTACTTTGGTTATCAGGAGGCCGGATTCGAACTATCCACCCTCTGGATTGTTTTGGAATATGGAGTAGTGCTGAGCACCTTTGCCATAGAACTCATCCGATCTCATGAGAAAAGTACATAGGATTTTTTTCTTTCTGTTTAGCTGCATCTGGCTTCCTGCTTGTGGACAAAAGACCTTTGACGAAAAGATGGAAAGCCTGTACCGGTATACGGTGCCGGTGATACAGGCTAATAATCTGAAAGACCTACTGGCAAAAGAAAAAGTCTACGTTCTGGACACCCGAACACCCGAAGAATTCGGCATAAGCCATATTGCAGGTGCTCGTTTGATAGATTTTGATAACTTTAAAATCTCCATGGTGCAGGAGATCCCCAAAGATGCCGAAGTGGTAGTATACTGCTCTGTGGGTTACCGCAGCGAGCGGATCGGGGAAGCGCTGCAGGCTGCGGGCTACCAGCATGTGAGCAACCTGTATGGGGGCATTTTCAACTGGAAAAACAAGGGAAATACGATATACAATAAAAATAATCTACCCACTGACAGTGTGCATACGTACAACAGAAACTGGTCGCAGTGGCTTTATAATGGCATAAAAGTATATGAGTGACGAGAGCGAAAACCTACTGATCATTTTTGTGAAGAACCTGATCCCCGGAGCGGTAAAAACCCGTCTGGCCAAGGATATAGGGATAGATGGGGCACTGGATGTCTACAAATACCTGGTAGAACACACCTTTGAGGTAACCCAGGAGCTGGGGTATTCCAAAGCCGTGTTTTATTCGGAGTATGTGGAAATAGAGGACACCTGGGACACAGAAAAATATAAACTCTTTGTGCAAAAAGGCCCTGATCTGGGAGATCGGATGATGAATGCCTTCAAACATGGGTTTGATAAAAAATTTAAAAAAGTGGTGATCATCGGGTCTGACTGTTTCGAACTGAAAGGCTCACATATAGAAGAGGCATTTGATCAGCTCGACGAAAATGATATTGTGATTGGGCCAGCCACGGATGGCGGGTACTACCTGATCGGGATGAACAAGCTCTACCCGCAGCTTTTTCATGACAAAAAATACAGCCATGACAAAGTGATGATGGATGTGCTGACGGAGATCGGGGAAATGAATGCCAGCTTCCATCTTCTCCCGGAACTGAATGACATTGATACCTTTCAGGATCTCAAAGATTCTGATATAGAATTTGAATTTGTAGACCCGGATGATGAAGACCTTTAAGCTCTTTTTAATCCTTGTATTTGCTGGTGGTGTATCTACCTCCTGTTCTCAGGGTACTTCATCACCTGCAGACCAATACCTGCAAAAAGACTGGGCTAAAAATGCCCTTTGGGACGATGGAAAGGCTGAGGTGGCCACTTACAATGCGGAGCGGGTGGTTTACGGCCAGCCAAGATCGTTTGAGTATACCTATGTGCTGGTGAAGGAGACCTTCAATAAGGAGCATCAGGTAAAAACGGACACTTATGACCGCAATGACTTATATGAGGTCATGAAAATCAATAAGTTTTGTCGGATTCCTACCATGAAGTATCCGTATCATTATCTCACATCCGTTTTTCTGAAAAGAGATGATGCGGGCCTCGTGCATAAACTCACCAACACCTCCCAGGAATGGTGTGGCAATACGGCCAAGTCCTTTGTGGAGGATGGAAACAAGTACCGATACCAGTACATGAGCTATTGGGATGGTCAGGGCAACGGCACGGATAAACTCAGAAAAGGGCCATGGTTTGAAGACCAGCTAAGCTATACGCTCCGAACATTAAACTTTGATGAAGGGCTTTCTTTTGGCATCCTTCTCTACCCCATGCAAGTCAGCAGCCGCGCAAACATGCCCGAAGCAGAAAAAGCAACCATATCAGTCACCAAAGCTAATCCTGATGACCTGAGCGACATTGATTCGACCCTGGTATCTGACCCCTGGAAGGTGAACGTCAGCAGGACTGAAGGTCCGGATCTTTCCTTTTGGATCAATGGAAATTACCCAAACTACTTACTGCGCATGGAGGCTGCCGATGGGCGCAAATTATCCATCAAACGCCTGGAAAGAGATGCTTACTGGGACTATGAGTGACCCTCTCCTGATTGTAGAAGCACACTAAACCAGCCTGGCCATATCCCGGATCAGGATTCTCCTTCGGTCAAAATTGATGACATTTTCTTCTCTAAGTTCATTCATCACGGTTGTGACCGTCTGCCGGGAGGTCCCTGTGAGGCTGGCGATATCCTTGTGCGTAAGGTGATTTTTGATCATCATTTCAAAGCCCACTTTCTGCCCTTTCTCCTCGGCCATTTCCTTCAGAAAGTCCACGATGCGCGACCGGGCATCCTTGAAGACCAACGACTCTATCCGGCGTTCCATTTTACGCAACCTGAACCCAAGTATCTTGAAAATTTTCAGGCTTAGGTCCTGATTGTCCTTCATCAATTCCTTGAGGTCCTCTATGGTCATCGGGCACACCCGCGTGTCATCATCCATGGCCTGAGCAAAGTCTGCCCTGCGATCCTCCCCTGCTAATGCCAGTTCGCCAAAGACTTCTCCTTTGGTGAGGATGGCCTTTACAATCTCCTTTCCGTCCTGAAGGTAACTACCAATCTTTATCCTGCCCGAGGCTATCATGTAAATGTTCAGCGAAGGCTGATCCGGGAAATAGATAAATTCATCCTTCTTGAAAACATTGGGGCTGTGCTTCTCCTCCATACTGGGTGTCTTGGCAGGACACAGTATTTCAAATAAATCCACGTCTTCAAAATACCAGAGCTTAGATTGATCACTCATATTTCAAATTCAAATAGTTAGGAATAGATAAAAGTTTGTTAAGTGTGCCACGGAGTTACATTTTTGTGCAACTTTTGCCGCAACGTAAGTCTAACAACATAAATACTCAAAATGTCTCATTGATGGACTATTTAAATGTAAAAGCGCTTCATATCATCTTCATTGTTACCTGGTTTGCAGGCTTATTTTATATTGTGAGGCTTTTCATTTACCAGACCGAGGCGCAGCTCAAACCCGACCCTGAAAAAACCATACTGAGCGATCAGTTGGCCATTATGGCACGCAGGCTCTGGCTCGGCATTACCTGGCCATCAGCCATCCTTACGCTGGTCTTTGGCTCGTGGCTCCTCCTCTTGCAGCCAGGCTGGCTTCAGCAACCTTTCATGCACATCAAGCTCTCTTTTGTCTTCTTTTTGTACCTCTATCATTTCGCGTGCCACTACCTCTACAAAAAATTGCAAAAAGGAGAAACTAAATACACCTCCAATCAATTAAGAATCTGGAACGAAGTGGCCACATTGTTTCTTGTGGCTATCGTTTTTCTCATTGTAGTAAAAAATCAAATAAGCTGGATATGGGGCACCATTGGTATTTTCGCCTTTGCCGTTGCGCTCATGCTGGCCATCAAGCTTTATAAGAGAATAAGAGAACAATCAAAATGAACAAGTTCAACCGATCATTCCTGTTTCTGCTGATCCTCTCTGCATGTGGAGAGGTGAAATCAACGTACGAACTGCCCATTCTGGGCAGATCAGAGGTCAATGAAAAAGTAGTCAATGGCGAAACAGTCTATGACACCACTTACCATACCATTGCTGATTTCCAGTTTGTGAATCAGGATAGTAACCTCGTCAGCAACGAAACATTTTCTGGTAAGGTGTATGTGGCGGATTTCTTTTTCACCTCCTGCCCCACCATATGCCCGGTAATGAAACAGCAAATGCTCCGGGTATATGAAGCCTATAAAGACCATCCTGAGGTGGCCATCCTCTCGCACTCTATTGATCCGGAGTATGATACAGTGGCGCTGCTTCATGATTTTGCTGAGCGACTGGGCGTGACCTCAGATACCTGGCATTTTGTGACCGGCGATAAAGACGAGATTTATGAGATTGGTGAAAAAAGCTACATGGTAGTGGCTAATGAGGACGATAGTGCTCCTGGAGGATTCATCCACAGTGGCGCCTTTTTATTGATTGATCAGAAAAGAAGAATCCGGGGTGTATATGATGGCACGGTGCCGGAGCAGGTAGATATCCTCATTCTAGACATTGCCCGACTGACTACCAAAAAGACAGATGCAAAACTTTAAACGACCAATATTCCTCATTCTGACAATCCTGGTTTCCTCCTGTGGCTCCTCACCTAATAAGCAAACTGCGGATGAAGAGCCAATGGATCGGCGTACCGAAATCCGCCTCACTCAATACATGGTGCAGGGCAAGAGTCTCTACCAGACCTATTGCTCCAATTGTCATCAGGCAGACGGTACCGGACTGGCCAAATTATACCCTCCGCTGGCAGGTTCCGATTATTTAATGGCAGACCTGAAAGAGGCGGCCTGCCTCATCAAGAATGGAAAAACCGGAGAAATAATGGTCAATGGTGTCAGCTACAATCAAATGATGCCAGCCAATACCAATCTCACACCGATTGAAATTGCGGAAATAATCACTTACATCAGCAATTCCTGGGGGAATAAAGCAGGTATCTCCGCCACCAGAGATGTCACCCAGTGGCTAAAAAACTGTGAGGATTCAGAAAACTAGTTTAAGGCCTTTTGACCCTCCTCAAGTGAGCTTAGCATGAGTCGTTTTACCTCCTCTATTTCCTTCAGCTGGCCTTCGAGGTAGGTCTTCACTTCTTCTTCGGATCCGGCAAAATCGGGATCAAATCCGTGCATCCAGTTCATCATGGATTTATTGGCTGAGCTCACAGCCACAGCCAGCTCCCGATAGCGAGTAGCAGCCACGGTATCTTCTGCCAGAGAGTCTGCCACGGCCAGCAGTTGCTTCTCGGTCATCCTGAGCTCTCCCATTTTGGGCATTACCGCATCATGTACTTCCATTACCTGATCTTTCAGCGCTTTGGTGTCCGTTTTTTTTGTTTGGGCACACGCCCCCAATACCACCAGACATATCATCAATATTCTTTTCATAAGATTAATTGGGTTGTAGTTTGGCTCCTTCCAGGATGTACATCAACTGATCCACATCAGAATCATTCAATTTCAGTTTACCGGTGATGGTCACCTTTTTAGCCGTGTACTTTACGGTCTCGTCCAGGTAGATTTCGGCCACAGACTCCGGACCAGCACCCCCACAGAAAAAACAGGAGGCCACGGGTACAGAGGAAATGATCAGGTGGTCAGGCTCAAACATCCCCTCGAATGGTATGATATAGCCGGAAAGTTCTATTTCTTTTCCTTCGATGCTTTTGATGTCCGGGCCAAATTTTGGGACATATATTTCGCCGTATTCGTCTTTTGATTTTTCGTATTCGATCTTGCTGAGGGTTTTCCAGTTCTCAGCCGAAGTACCCTGTGCCATCGCCCAGGTGCCCAAAATGATCATCAAACTGCTTATTAATAAACGCATATTTATCCTTTTGCTAATGTTTCTGAAATATCTGTTTTATAGGCCAGCACCGCCGGAATCACAGCGGCCAAAAGGCCAATGATTAAACACCCAAAGAGCACAATCCATTCCTCATTGATGAAATAAAAAGTGCGGGGGTTAATCCCCTCCAATGATGATGCCATAGCATACAACACCCCATGAGCAATGAGCAATCCCGAAATCGCGCCCACAAAAGTAATCATCAATCCCTCAAATAATATGTGGAGCAAGATCTGCCTGCGTGTGGCCCCCATGGACCGCATAATGGCAATATCGTATTTTCGATCTTTCAGGGAATTTAGTAAAGCAATGAACACGCTGATTGCTGATATGGCGATAATCATAACACCTAAAATATTCAATACCTGAATGCCCACCCCAATAATATTGAATAACCTGGCAGCTTCAAATGCGGGTGACGCAGCCTGCATGCTACTTTCTCCATTGATGGCCCGTGGAAGCATCACCGCTCCCATAGGAGACCGATACTTCACCAGGAGTGACGTGATCTGCTCCTCCTCATACTGCTCCCGGGTCACTGTGAGGCCCCAATGATCAATGGTGATAAGAGAATCCTTCTCGTGGGATTCATGCTCTTCTTCATGGTCATGTACTTGCCATATGCTCGCCACCCCTGTCAGAATCAGTTTGTCCAGCACAGTGTTGGAAGGTGACATAACACCCGCCACCACGAATGGCTCACTCTCATGGGCTTCTCCATCTTCGGAAAGTCCATGCTGACTTTCGAAAGTATCTCCCAATTGCAGCTTTAGCTTTTCAGCCACCAGAGCCCCAACAACCACCTGCATAGGATGCTCAAACCATCCCCCCGCGCTCAGTTCTGCTCCGTAGAGAGCAGCATAAGCATCTGTGGTGCCTACTATCCGGTAGCCCGCATAACTATCACCCAAAGAAAGCGGAATTACCTCGCTGATATACCTGCTATGGCTCACCTCAGCCGCTTCCATCAGATTGATATTCCCGGTAGGAAAATCCACGTGAAAGATGTTAGCCAAAATCAATTGAAGCGGACTTCCTTTGGCGCCTATCACCAGGTCTACTCCTTTGGTGTTTTTAGAAATCTCATTTTCGAGCTCCCTGGAAACCAGCAGAATAAGTACCACCACAGTCACCCCAAATGCCAGCAATAGCCAGCTCAGGAAACTACTCAGAGGCTTCGCCAGAATGCTCCGTAGACTTAGGTATGGGATATTCATAATGTCAACTGATTTGGAAACTCACTTTTTACCCGATGGTCATGTGTGGCAATGATGAGCGTGGCTTTGCAGGCTTCAGCCTGACTCTTCAGCAAACGGATCACCGCAGTACAACTTTCATCATCCAGGCTGGCAGTGGGCTCATCGCCGAAAATCACCGCGGGTTGGTTGATGACTGACCTGGCAATAGCCACGCGCTGAGCCTGCCCCTGACTCACCTCAAAGACTTTTCGGTGAGCAAGATCATGAATCTGCAGATCCTCCAGCACCTGACCGATCTCCTTATTCCGCTTGGGTTTGTGGCCAAAAAAAGTAGCCAAACGAATGTTTTCCTCTACCGTGAGCGCCCCTATGAGATGTGGCTTCTGAAAAACGAACCCAATGTGCTGGCCTCGGTATCTATCCAATGCTGAAGAAGACAATGTTTCCAGGTGCGTGCCCTCTATGACCACCGAGCCTGAAGTAGGCCGCAAAAGCCCGGACAGCAGATGAAGCAAGGTGGTTTTTCCACATCCAGACGGGCCCAGGATCAACGCATGATCACCGGCAGCAACCTCCCAGTCTGGAAAACTGAGCAGGGCCTCCTCGTCATAGGCAAATTTTAAGTTTTTAGTGACTAACAATTAATATGACTATTTTGATAATATTTTGTAAAATTTTCATTATGTTGAGTAAGTATTCTCAAAGACCAGCTGATATGACCTTACTACTCTTTCCCGTTGCCATCGTACTTTTCCTCTATCATTCCTTCAAAGCCAGACTTAAGAAAAGCATCAAGCCTGCTGATGAAGCAGCCGGTTGATCTGGTGCCGATGATGAATCAGGTGTGCATTGAAAAACTTCACCATCGCGGGTAAAGTGATTCGCCCGGCCATGGGATGCTTATAGATGCCCCTATTCAGAAACTCATCAGGGTACTCATCCAGAAACACCTTCAGGTCATCACTTGTTTGGTCAAATAGGGATTTCATTTCATCCAAAGTCCGCTCCTCTGATGGACTGATCACTACTGAGGGTGCTTTTATCTTGATCCGGGAATAAAGAATGACATTATACACTTCCATCCTCACTGAATTAAATAGTGAAGCCGCCGGCATTTGATCCCCTGCGAGTAGTTTTTTCTTGCAATAATTAAGGGATCCACTTTCCGCAAAATGCAGATGATCCAGCACCTGCAAAACCGACCATTGATGATCCACCGGCTTCCACCGGAGTTGATCCTGAGTATGGGAATGAAGCTGACGAAAAATCGCTTCTTTCCCCGCTTGTAGCCGATCGTAATGAACTTGAACTTTCCTATTCATAAGCCGCAAATTATACAAAACAGACCAAACCAATACCCCTTTCCAATCGGGCTAATCTTGCAATAAATGGCAAAAAAAAGTATCTTCGGCATGACTTTCGTGCGGAATGTCGATAAACCACCCAAAGCCGTTGCTCAACATAAATCGCGAGCAGGGTCAATTGTAGCCTGTTGATCCTATGTAATATGACGAATAATAAAATAACTTTGCGGTACAAAACGCCTAAACGATTAATCGGCAACACTTATGCACGTATTTGATATTATTGCCCTTTTTATATTTCTTGCCGGGCTTTTCATATTTGTCAATACCTACTTTCTAAAATTACCGTCTTCCATAGGGCTTATGATTATGGCGATCGCGCTATCAGTGATCATTTTGCTTGTAGGGCTCATTTTTCCCAGTCTTCAGATTGGTGCTGTGGAGCTCGAAGAGTATGATTATGCGGAAGTACTGTACCATGTGGTGCTCTCCTTCATGCTGTTCTCAGGCGCCTTAAACATTGATTTCAAAAAGCTATCCAAGGAACGTACTCCGGTATTGATACTGGCTACCACGGGTGTTTTAATATCCACCTTTGTCATTGGAACCCTGATCTATTATATGCTTGGGTTTGTGGGCATCGAGTTACATTACCTCTACTGCCTGGTTTTCGGAGCGTTAATCTCCCCTACCGATCCCATAGCAGTGACCAAAACCATCAAGAGATTCAACCTTGACAAAGAGTTGGAAATCAAGATTGCCGGAGAGTCCCTTTTCAATGACGGCATAGCAGTGGTACTGGCACTGACCTTGCTGGACATTGCCCATGCAGGCGAGGATCATGCCCTCTCGGTATTTGAAACGGCTTACATCATTGGTGCAGATATTGGCGGGGGAATCTTTATCGGGCTTTTCCTGGGTTATCTGGGCTACAGACTACTGAAATATGTAGACAATGATGCCGTTGAGGTAGAAATTCTCATCACACTAGCCATAGTCATGGCAGGTTCATTTCTGGCAGATTTCATACACGTGTCATCCAAGCAAGCGGCAGTGGTGATGGGGCTGGTCATAGGCAATGAAGGGCGTGGCGAGCACGTAACGAGCGCAGCAGGCGATTATGTTTTTAAGTTTTGGAACCTCATGGAAGAGTCGCTGGCCGCAATGCTCTTCGTACTCATTGGGCTGGAAATGCTCGTGATTCCACGGAGACTGGATTATTTTTCTGCAGGCTTTTTTGCGGTCAATATTGTACTTCTGGGAAGGTGGGTCAGTGTATATATCCCTATCAAGCTGATGTCAGTCAAACGATCATTTTCGCCCAGCACTATCCCGGTGCTGACCTGGGGTGCCCTTAGGGGAGGTCTGCCCATTGCACTCTCGCTTTCATTGTCGGATTTCCATGGGAAAGACATTATCGTCACCATGACCTACATCGTGGTGGCCTGCTCCGTGCTCTACCAGGGCCTCACTGTTCCTCTCCTGATGAAGATGAACTTCACAGAAAAGAAAGAGCGCAAAGTCCACGGACACTAATCATAACCACACCAGCTGGCCACCAGTATCCAAAAACCTTCAGGTTCGTTTGATCCCCTAGACGCCACTGCCTTCCTGATTTATTGGGTAATTATACTAATTTTACCGGCTCATGAAAACGACCCACACATTCATAGCATTTACCCTGGCGATCCTCGCAAGCCTGTTTTCCTGCAGTGGAGAGAAGGAGAACGCCGAAGCTAGCCATGGCTCCCCGCGAATCAAAAAGCACAGCAAACTAGTGACACCCAAAGTCAATTCAGAATACGTCCTGGGTGACGCAGTGGATTTTTCCATTCAGTCAAAGGAAAAGATTGACTCCATCGTACTGGATTACGAAGGACAAACAAAAACCTATCAGGAACCAAGCTTTCAATGGACGGCCAGCCAGGCGAAAACAGGTGCGCAAAAACTTCGGGTAACTGTGTATGCCAATGGAACTACCGAGACCCATTATCCAAAAATTCGATTTTTTTCTGACATTCAACCCGAGGAATATACATATGAAGTGATTCGGGAGCTTCCTCATGACCCTGAAGCCTACATACAGGGTCTGTTTTTTCTGGATGACACACTGGTGGAAAGTACCGGACGTGAAGGACTCTCCAGACTGAGTAAAACGAACCTTCTCACTGCTCAAAAATACCAGACCGTGAACCTACCGACTCAATATTTTGGCGAAGGAAGTACCGTTTGGAATGACCAGATCATACAACTCACCTGGACTTCTCAGGTCGGATTTGTATACAACAGGGCGCTTGAGCAGACCAACACTTTTCATTACACGCACGAAGGCTGGGGAGTTACCACCCTTGACAACACCCTGGTGGTAAGTGATGGCACTGAGGTTCTTCATCTCCTCGACCCGAGAGACTTTTCGGAAACCGGACGCCTTGAAGTCTATACACATGATGAAAAAATAGTGAACCTCAATGAGCTGGAAATTATTGACGGCCTGATCTATGCCAATGTCTGGATGGAAGACCTCATTGTGGTGGTTGATCCAAAAACAGGCAAAGTGCTTCGCAACATTGATATGTCGGGCCTGTCCAGTCAGTTTGATAACCGGGAGATCGATGCGCTGAATGGCATCGCCTATCACGCCGCTACGGGCGGGATATATGTGACCGGTAAGCTATGGCCTAAACTTTTTGAAGTTACCTTTAAGCCGAAGAACTAATTTTAACCATACAACATGACCCTATCTGAAGCCACCGAGAAAGTGAAAAAACTGGCCGCCAACAATGGAGGAAAAGTAAAAGCCAAAATCAACTTTAAATTTGAAGAGGGACTCATTCACCTGGATGACACGGTAAGCCCTACCCTGGTATCCAATGAGGAGCTCAATGCCGCCTGCACCATCAAGCTATCTCTGGAGAATTTTGATAAAATGATGCACGGAAATCTGAATCCGATGATGGCCTTTATGGGTGGAAAAATGAAAATTGATGGCGATAAAGGGGTAGCCATGAAGCTGGCTTCATTGTTTTGATGGGGTAATCAGAAAACAGCCTACCTCAAAATATAGAGTTTCCCAAAACCATTCTTAAAAGCCCGGTCGGCATTGGTATTCCTATGCTCTATCTGCTCCCCATTCTGGCGTATGAACACCTTATAGAGGTAAACCCCGTTGGCCAGACGATCACCATATTCATCACGTCCATCCCATGCGTATTGGGTGATATTATTTCCAATTCTTAATGGCCCTATTTCGTCCTGCGTAATTTCACGCACCACCCGACCCGTCACGGTCATAATTTGAATTTTGATGCGGTCAGGCATAGTACTCCCTGTAAGGGTAAACACAAATCTGGTCTGTGTAGAAAAAGGGTTCGGGTAAGGGTAGAAATGGGTGATGGTAGACTCATTGATCACCTCAAACGAGATTTCGTAAGGATATTCACCAGATTTATTTCCACTCTCATCCGTCCCCTGTACCCTAAGGGCATAGATTCCATCCTCAAGCGGGCCTGGCATATAGTTGATTTCAAAATCTTCTGTCTCTGTGGCCGGGGTATAAGAAACCTTGGGGTTAGCAAAGCTCACCCGCTCATAATCGCAGGTCTCGCAGGGTGACTTCAACTCAATCGTGATTCCAGAGGTATCATCCTTATACAAAAATTCATTGTCGTCTTTGAATCGAATCAAAATACTCGGGGTAGGTGACACAATATCCCCATCCAAAATATACCCCCCATCAAAGGTCACATCAAGCACGGGATTGATCTCATCCTCGGTCACCAGCAGCGCATTTAGCTGATTTACCATGTTATTAACTGTGTAAAGCTCCGTTTCCGCAGCCTGCACGCTCACCAGAACGTTATTATAGCCTGTTCTGCCTCGTGTAGTCTTAGCCACTGCTATCCGGGTGGTGTCTCCAGGTGCTGGTGCTGCCACCCTGTAATTTTCAGTCTCCCGATTTCCGCTGGTCACATTGGTTACAGCCACCTGCACCTCCAATGAATCTGTAAATTCAGCATTGGATATATTGGTAAACAAATAGCTTCGGCTGAAACCCGCACCCTCAGGCACTTCTTCAATCACATAATCCTCAGGCACCAGAATTCCTTCTGCCGGATACTCATAGTTGACCCCCCAGCTTCTGAGGTTAGGTGGGGTTTGGTCGGCATCATCCGCAAATGCAAAATTAAGAGTCATATAGGGGTACAGTTCGGCATCCAATGCAGAGACATCTATCTCCGTAGACCTGCTTCCCGAAAAGATCAAATCCTTCTGACCTGTGGGCGATACCCCGGTCACATTGAACTGCCAGCTATCATTTGGCTCCCCATCTACCTCATAATGAAAGCTCTGCCATTTTTTAGCCGGCCCTATCAAAGTGGAGCTAAGGTTTCCCGAGGTGAATTTTCCAGTCACCAGCCCAACCAACTCTATCGCCTGGGATTTCAAAGGCACGGCACTCCCGTCTGAGGTCACCACGATGGCACTCCCAATGGGGTCTCCTTTCCTACCTAAAAAGATGACGGGCTGCCCGTCCGTCAACCCTTCAATGGTGGCATTGGCAATTCCTATATTGTTCAGGGAGGATTTGATCTGTGCATCCCACTTGGAAAACGCCACATGGTCAAAAGAGAAGAGCAACACCACGTCTCCATTGTCAATCACGGAAACGATGCTGTCGAGGTATCGGGTACTGCCCAGCACCTGACTTTCATTAAAATTATGGATCATTTGAGGTAAACGTCCGCAAACCAGGTCATTATAAACATCCGTACCCAGGAAGCCAAATGGACGGTAGGGTTGAGCAGACTCTTTGTCAAATACCACGGCATTGATGGCGTTCAGTCTTTTGCAGGTAGGGTCAGCGGCATTGTCGGTAAGCAACAGGTTGATTCCGTCCACGATCACCTGATAATCGACATATTCATTGGGACTATCTACCCCGTGCGTATTGATTTGGATATCCGTTTTTGTCTCCTGAAAACTTAGTTTTTTGCTTTTTACATCATAACTAACTCCATGAAGTGGATCTTTCTCAAACTGGTAAGCACCCACCTGGGACCACCCCTCTGCAGCGCCCTGTACCAGCGTAAAAGATGCCTCCACCCATGAGGTATCTTCATTATCGCGTGCTTCTGCAAACCTCGTTCGCCAGTAAACGGTGGTACTGTCAGGTGCTGAAGTCAGATCCAGCGGATAGCTCATCAGCAATCCTCCTTCCAAAGACTCACTTTTCAAAAAAGCACTATTATAGGTAGCAGTGGTATCCACCATCAGGGTGTACACCCGATTTTGCTCCAGCTGATTGGCCGACTGCCAAAGCAATCGGGTAACAGGCTCAGACACAATCGAATAGTCGATGGGGTAAAGCGGAATCGTATTTCCCTTCGGAATAAACAGCTCAAAATTGGAGGTGTTATTCCCTTCATTGAGTTCGGTCACATCATTGTCCGGATCCAGCTGAATAAGAAAAGTATTCGTGCCTTCATTAGCGCTTTCCAGCTCGTTGTAGAGGGTAAAACTGAGGGTATCCTGTCTCAGCACCCTTTCGAAGTGACGACTCACAGTCTCCTGAGTACCGTTGGGGAAAGTCCTCTGAATAGTAATCTTCAGGGAATCAGTAACAGAGCGTCCATAATTTCTCACCGGGATATTGATCTGAAAACTATCCGCATTGGAGAGTACCCGCTCCCGGCCAAATGCGGATGCATAAGTCTCCAATGTCTGGATTTCGTAGTCCGGTGACTGTGCACCAAACACTTTCACCGCAGGATCTCCCTGGAGCACCGTTTGGTACACCTGGGACTGCTCGGTGCCTCCCGTGCCGTAAATTTCCAAAAACCTTTCAGAAACCAGCTTTGTAAGTTCTCCGAGCGACCGCCCAAAGGTCTCGTCAGTGGCAAAAGCCAATTGATAGAAAAGATCAGACCACCGCTTGAGACTGGAGGAAAGCGCAAAATCTGAATTGGCCATCACGGCCAGAGCTCCGGCATTCGGTGTGCTGATCCAATCTTCACCAAAGGTGAGGCTCGTTGTAAAAATCTCTCCGGCATTGCAGCCATTCACCAGGATCACCGGGTATTTTCCTTTGTTGTTATACCCATCAGCAGGGTTGGAGGCCCTGCCTATCTCTATGTCCGTAACGATACTACTGGAGTGCCCGAAGAAAGTAATCAGACTCACCCCCTGATTGACTTCCTGAGCCACATTGATGACCTTGACGGCATCGGTGCTGTTTTTGTTAATATTGGATGCTTTTCCGCCCAAAAAATCCCGCTCGGCTATGGACTTGAAATTGAGGATGTAGTTTTCAAAAGATCTCAGTTCGCCAGCGGTCTGCCCCCCGCTCAGGTGAATGAGGTTCTTCCTCCACAACTGGTCATAGGGTACAGCTTCCATTTCCATAATCTTATCCAGGTAGGCTTTCACATCCGCACTATTCAGGGCATTCAAACGCCCCGTAGCCACCTGGGGGGCCAGGTTTCCTGCCTGCGTATCCACACTGAAGAGGAGATCAGAACCCGGATAACCAAAAGTAGGCACATAGTGAGTCAGAGTAGTCGTTTGTGGGTTATTGCGATAGTACTTGTGGTTAACAGTGGTTCCCTTTCCTATCAGAAAAAGATGATGTGGAGCTCCGACATTGAGGGCGTACCCCACAAAATTCCTGATGGCCAATGGGGAAGGATCCCCATAGTTAAACTGATCAAAAAGCTCCATAATCTCTACCCTCAGTACATCGTAACCTCCTCCGGATGCACTCTCCCGATAGTTTACATAGGCGGTCACCGGATTCACACCATCTACCAGCTGATCCAGCTTAGGGTGAGTGACCATCAGATAGTTGGCACTGGATACAGGCAGAGGTGACAGTGTAGCCCTGGATATAGAAGGTACTGAGGTTGGGGTTTCAAACACATGCAGTACCCGATCAATGGTAAGGTCAGGAAAAACAAACTCCAGCCTGTCTGAAAATGCGGTGGTAGCCAGGGACTTTGGCGCCGTAGGATTGGTAATATCGAACACACGAAGAGAGGCAGCTGCACTGGTGGGTACCTTCACATATCCTCTTTGAGCTCCCGTTGACCCGATTCTGAAAGTCCTGGCACCTCCGGTATGATTAAATTTCTGGGCATAGTCTACTTTCACATACGACACCCCTATTACATCTGTCTGACCTGAGATTCCCTTTGGCGTGATCTGCACCATTAACTCTCCCGAAGAGCCTACATCGCTCCACTCAAGAGCTCCACTGTAGTATTTGTGATACCTGGCATCAAAAGTCACAGTGGCAAGGGTTCTTAAATTATTGGTATTTCTACCCACACGAATATCCACCACATGCTCAAAACTACTCACCCCGGTAAGCACCAGTTGCAGCACTGGCTTGGCACCCGTCGCCTCCACATTACTCAGGGTGTAATTGAAGTTATTGGATGCATTCTTGGAAATATTGCTGCCCGTCCAGCCTTCTCCATAATCATACCTGGCAGAGAGTATATCATTGGTAGAGCCATAGCGAAGGCCTGTGGCATAAGTACCCACCTGAAGTTTAAGCTGATTATCCCAATGGTAAGGTGCGGCAGTGAGGCCCGTGGCATCTTTTATACTGGAAAACTCCATTCGTTTACCACTGGTATTGGTGAGGTGCCAGGTGAGGAAGTAAGTAGCCGTGTCAGAAAATAAATTATAATAGGTATGGGGCTGCGCCTCCGGAGATACATAAAGCTCTGTGTCCGCTGTTCCATCGCTCTTCTTTCCGTAAAACTCAAAGGAATCTAATCTTCCATCATTGTTGGTATCCTGAGTAGAGATGGCCACCTCTTGCCCACGGCGAAAGAGCTGATACCTGTTCACGGCGATATTGCCCACAGGTACACCCGCTATGGCCAGCTCATCTGCTGTAACCTTATACACTCCGTCCTTAGCTATTTTAATTTTGTAGTAGCTCTGCTCGTAATTGATCCATTCGTTGCCAAAAGTCTGGGCACTAACCGCCAGGCCGGACAAGAGGCACCCTACAAACAAAAGAAGTCTAGTCCACCACATTGAAGTCCACTTTGATTGAAAAAACATGTGAATAAAGTCCAGCTGCCTGATCACCTATATCTGTAAAAGCATAGTCTATAGCTACTTCTTGAATTTTAAGCCCGATACCGACATTCGGCTGAAAAGTCCAGGACTGACTGCCATCAAAATCTTTAATGTGCTGAAACTGGCCTATCCCACCCCTCAGAAACGCCAGCCGCTTATAGCCCAGTTCCACACCCAGCGACGGATCTACGGAAAAGGACTCTGTCCTGATCAATGTATTTCTCTTGCCGTCCGTGGTAGTTACCAGGTCCAAAGAGGTCATCAATGAAAATTGATCGAGAAAACTAAGCGTTCGGGAGGCACCCAATATCATCCTGGGTAATGTTACCTCCAGCGATCGACTATAAAGTTCGTTTCCGGTCTGGGCATACACTTCAGCCAATTCTTCATCCGCTATGGACCAGCTGTTGAAAGTGCCAAAAAGATCACGCCCCATCAGACCGAAATTCCATGATTTCCAGGTTTTCTGTACGCCCACATCCATTCCGAAACCCCAGGATCCGGCAAAATCACCCACAATCCGCCGAATGACTTTAACACTACCTCCTACATCGAGACCACCCAGGACCCTGAGTCGTCGGCTGTAAGAGATCAAAAAAGCATAATCAGCCGCCGAAAAAAAGCGGATGTTATCATAATTTACCGATCCGTTTGCATCAAAAAGAAGTCGTGTATCAGCAATGTCGTCCACCGCAAACCGAATCACCGATACACTCAACGCAGAGCTGTCATCCAGGTGGGTGGCGAAAGCGCCGTAATCGTAATTGGAAATGCCGGCAAAGTATGCGGAGTGCATCAGTACCAACTGGTGGTCCGGAGCCATTTTGGAGAGTCCGGCCGGATTCCAGTAGCCGGATGAGGCATCTGCAGTGTGCGACACCATGCTCAACCCGAGACCAAAAGCCCGCGCGTCCACCCCTATGTTCATAAACTCATTGCTGTATTTTGGCGTGTTGTCCTGAGCAGGTAAAATGATGCCGCAGAGCATAGCAAAAATGAATACGAAAACGCCTTTTCCCATTGACCGTTATTTGTTCCCCTAATTTAGATGAAGACTTGAGGTTCTTGAAAACAAAGGTGACAATACTCAGAGTTAAACACCGATAATTTCGATGAAATATAACTTTTTCAAGTTGGAATGTATTTTTTTAAAGAATATCGCGTAAACAGGTAATATTTTTTACTAGGTACTCGGCCATGCATAGTACCTTTCCGTATACACTATCAGTCGTGACGCGGGAAACTCATAAACTCATGGAAAATGAACATTGAAAACACACAAGTACAGATGCGAAAGGGAATTCTGGAGTTTTGCATTCTCCATATCATCGCCAGGGGCGAGGTGTACGCCTCTGATATGCTCGAAGAGCTTACCTCAGCAAAGATCATGGTGGTGGAAGGCACCCTCTATCCGCTACTTACCCGGCTTAGAAAGGCCGGCCTGGTAGATTATAAATGGGTGGAGTCCAACTCCGGGCCACCCCGAAAATACTATACCCTCACTGAAGAAGGCACCTCTTTTCTAAGCGGCCTGGATCAGACCTGGGAAGAACTGGTAACATCCACAGGACGAATCATCTCTGTGAACAAGAACTCAAAATAAAAATCATGAAGAAGACTGTAAGCATAAACATCGGTAGCATCATCTTTCACATAGAGGAAGATGGCTATGATAAACTGAAAAATTATCTTGATTCTGTCAATAGGTACTTCTCCACTTTTGAGGACAGTGGTGAGATCATTGCCGACATAGAAAGCCGGATCGCAGAGATCTTTCTTTCCAAACTTGCGGATGGCCGCCAGACGGTCAACCTGGAGGATGTAGAAGAGCTGATAGCTACCATGGGAACAACCCGTGACTTTGAGGCAACCATAGAAGCAGAGCCTGAGGAACCAAAAGCCTCCTCAGCTCAGCAGGAACCCCAAGCGGAAGAGCCCGCCCCTTCTGCCACTAAGAGACTCTACCGGGATACCAAAAGAAAAATTCTCGGCGGTGTGGCTGCCGGGATTGCGCATTACTTCAGTATCGATCCTTTGTGGATCAGGTTACTGATCGTACTACTATTCATCAATGTATTCCTTGGCGGACTCAGTGGAGCCACCTTGTTGGCCTACATCATTTTATGGATCGTATTGCCTCCAAACGACACCCTGGAGGAAGATCAGAAAGTGAAAAAGCTCTTCAGAAACTCGGATGAACGGGTACTGGGTGGTGTTGCCAGTGGTATCGCTTCCTATTTTGGCACAGACACTACAGTGATCAGGCTTCTATTTGTGCTCTCCATCTTTCTTGGTGGAGCAGGTATAGTGGCCTACATCATCTTGTGGATCATTTCACCTGAAGCCAAAACCATCACGGAGAAAATGCAGATGCAGGGAGAACCTGTCACCCTCTCCAATATTGAAGAAAATGTAAAAAAAGGACTAAATGTAAAAGAGGGTGAAGAAAATGCATTGGTGAAAATCCTGTTGTTTCCCTTCCGGCTGATCGCTCTGATTATCACTGGCATCGGTCGGGTACTGGGGCCGGTACTTCGCTTTCTCGCGGAACTCATTCGCATTGCCTTTGGGGTACTCCTGCTCATCATCGGGGTTTCTACAATGATCGGTTTCATCGTGGCCATATTTGGGATTCTGGGTATCGGCGGCTGGGAAAACTACGTCCATCTATCGGACTTCCCAATCGAACTTATTCAAAGATCACTGGATGGATGGTCCATCGCTTCAGTCTTCATTGTGATGTTCATTCCGGCACTTGCCGTGAGTTTACTGGGGCTGGTTATTATTTTGAAAAGAAGAGTGGCCAACGCCTATGTGGGCTGGTCATTGTTTACCCTGTGGATAGTAGCACTCATTTTTGCAGCCGTTACCGTTCCAAGATTTGCTCAGGAATTTGCTACTGAAGATGACCTCAGGGTGGACAAAACCTATCCTGTGACTGCCGCCACTCCTACCTTGCGACTGAACGATCTGGGCCTTGACACATTTGATGCGGTAGACCTGCGGCTGAGAGGGCATGAGGACAGCACCTACCAGCTATTGTTGAATATCGAAAGCCGTGGCAAAAACAAACGCGATGCCCAGGCGAACGCGCAGACTATAGAATACAAAGTGGAACAAAAAGGAGATGATTTTTACTTCGATTCCAAAATCACCTTCCCCGAAGAGGCAAACTACAGGTTTCAAAATGTGAAGGCCTACTTCTACATTCCTTTTGGAAAGACTTTTAGGATGGAAGAAGACCTGGAGGAAATCCTGATCAATACACTTCACATCAACGGATACCGACCCTACCAGATGGAAGGTAACGACTGGGTATTTGAGCAGGATGGCATCAAATGCCTTACCTGCCCTGACCGATCGTCCAAAAGCTTTGACAAAGAGATGAACAGAAGCGAAAAAAGCAGTTCATACTCCGGCTCTGAGAAAATAGACTATCCCTTCGAAGATTTTGATGAAGTGAAAATAGCCTCGTTCTTCGATGTGGATATCAGACAGGGAGACGAGTGGCAGGTGACCGTACGAGGAGACGATGACGATCTGGATGAAGTATACCTCAACCAAGTGGGGGATCGCCTGGAAGTGAAGTTTAAGGAAGACAGTTGGGAGTGGTGGAAAGACAAACGATCTGATAAAGTGGGCATTTTCATCACCATGCCTAAACTTCAGTACCTGGAAGTAATAGGAGACACCGATGGTGAAGTGAAGGGCTTTGATGAGGATGAAATCACCATGGAGCTCACCGGAGCATGCGATTTGTATGTAAACGTAAACCCCAGAAGACTCGAACTCACCCTCACCGGAGCATCCACCATGGAGCTGAGAGGTGAGGCAGAAGAACTCAATGCTGATTTAGTTGGGGCTTCCCGGCTTGAAGCCTTCGATTTCTTAGCACGGCGGGTGGAAGTAAGCGCCATTGGCGCCTCCAAAGCTGAAGTGAATGGAAGTGAGGAAATCGAAATAGATGCCGCCGGAGTGAGTAAAGTAAAGTACAGAGGCACCCGAAATGTGAAAATTGACGAAGACGGCATTAGCTCTGTAGACAGAGATTAGAATAAAAACAAATAGAATAATTACAGTCTTTCGGTTTGTTTTGGCCCCACAGATGTCTAGCTGTGGGGCTTTTATTTTTTTAAATCACTATTTTCATACAATAGTAAAACCGAGCCCATGATTTCCTTCAGACAAGCCACCCGCACAGATTTACCCGCGATCATTCAATTGCTGGCCGATGACCCGCTGGGTCAGCTCAGAGAACAACCCGCAGACCCACTACCACCAGCCTACTATCAGGCGTTTGAGGTCATAGATCAGGATACTAATCAGGAACTCATGGTCGTTGAAGAAGCAGGAGAAATCATCGGCACTTTCCAAATGACATTTATCCAATACCTCAACTACCTGGGCAGTAGCAGATCCATGATAGAGTCTGTCCGGGTGAAAAAGAACAAACGAGGACTAAAAATTGGCGAAAAAATCATCCAATGGGCGATCAGTCGATCGAAAATCCGGGGAGTTAAAATGCTTCAACTCACTTCGGACAAAAAACGCCCTGATGCCATCAGATTTTATGAGCGTCATGGATTTGTAGCCAGCCATGAGGGTTTCAAATTACACTTTTAGTTAAACACGGTATATTTAAATATCACCTGTCACTTATCTATGAAACTCACCATCACGCTCATCACAGTCATCATTCTCATTGTCTCATGTTCCAGGCCAGAAGGCGTCAGGGAACCCCACCGTCAAGGCCTTACAGAGCTCGGGAAAAAAGCCAATCATGATAAGGCCGTTACCTATAGCCTCATTACCGTGGAGATCGGTACGCCAAAAAACCAGGTCAATGTGGCCGAAGAACACCTATATGGAAAATTTTTCGGTGACCGGGCCGAGTTTTATATCGTAGAAAACCCCGAGCTCTATGTCTCGAACGCTCAGGTCAACCGGCTTACCCTTTACTTCATAGACGGCATGCTCTGCAAGAAGAAATATGACCTGGAAAGTGACATCAGTCAGGAACTCATGAAGTCATATGGAAGCTTCAAATTTAAGGCACTGAATGATTCCACAAGGAACATTTCGAAATCGGAGAAAATTGTATTAAAAACAAATGGCAGAGCACGAATCAACGAACACCTCAACCGTTTCCAAATGAAATGGGACCAGGAAGAAGTGCTCATCAGGTACCTGATTTTTAAGGATTCGGCTCAGGCTGAAATCCAACTGGTGGAAGAACTCTCAGCTTATAAATACCTGCTGGACCAGGCTGAAGCGAATATTTAACCCCAGCAAACGACCCGGTTGCCATAAAAAGGATTTCCTATCCACCGCTACATTATTCCCACTCTTCAAATTAAACGCAAGTTGATCCCGGGGAATAGCCAGCGGCATATTCTTATTGCCTTTATTTGCGGTCCAACCACCTAATAAAATGAAGAGCTTACTATACGCCATACTTGTGCTGGTAGCTGTGCGTCTATCTGCCAGCGATCCCGAAAAACAGACAAGAATGCCGATGATCAAGGTCTACAAAAACGACCTTGAAAAAATCTATACCGTATTCTTCGCGGACACACTCGTCCGAACAGTCAATGTGAGTCTTCAGGACAAACGCGGGACCACGCTCATTCAGGAGTCCTTCACCGCCAAGGGCTTTTCAAAACCCTTCGGGCTGACAGAACTAAAAAATGGGGAGTATGAATTTGTGATTTCATATGATGGTACATCTGTGGCTGAACCTATTGCGCTCAGAAGCGAAAAGGAAATCATGGATGCGAGCATTACACTCAAAAGAGACTACCCCACCCTCATGGTGAATGTCTCCACCTACAATATGAACCCAATGAATATCTTCATCTATGACAACTATGACAAGCTGTTGAAGATGATGTACTGGGAGCCCAATGATCGCATGATGACCAAAAACATCGACATGTCACAATTTGATGGCTATGAAATTCGTGTCCAAATCGTGCAGGATGGCATAGACAAATTAGAACAACTGGTACCCCTTTACTAAATAATATTAATTAAGAATCAGCTGCTAGCCACTCCCCTCAGGGAGTGGCTTTTTTTCGCCCTGTGTCCTCATCTGGCTATCTTGTTCACTGGATTCTTCCACATTTCCCCATATTCCCTTTTTTTATTTTCATCCGGTGTAACTTTAGATCAAACAGGGCGTCTCCTTTTTGAATGTCACCAAACCAACTCTTCGAAACGCACATCATACCGGCTACAGGCAAAATGTTTCGGTATGCCAAATCCATCTTAAAAGAGACGGAGCTTGCACAGGATGTCGTACAGGAGTGCTTGGCTAAAATCTGGACCAAAAGACAAATGTTGGAAGGTGTCCAGAGTCCGGAGGCATGGGCAATGCGCATTACCCGAAACCAGTGTTACGACTGGGTGAAAACGAATCGGTTTACAGTGATTTCGGATCTGGAAATGGACCAACCCAATAATGACAGTGCGGACTATCAGGCCTTGATGACTGATCAGATGCACTGGTTGCAAAAGGTACTTGACACCCTTTCCCCCAAGCAGCGGGAAATCTACCACCTCCGGGAGGTAGAGGAGTTGCCGTATCAGGAAATTGCGGAGGTACTTTCCCTGAACCTGAGCGAAGTGAAGGTTGCCCTGCACAGAGCTCGAACGAAAATCAGGTCTTCAATGGAAAAAATTGAGTCATATGGAGTCGCGAATTAAAGGATTACTTGAAAAGTACTGGGCTGGTGAATCTTCCATACAGGAAGAAATGGAGCTCAAGGAGCACTTTGGCAAAAATCCGTCTCTTACACCAGAGGGATCTTACTTTCGTGAGCTTAATCGACTGAAAGCAGATCCGGAAGTGAAATTTGCACACCCAGGACGTGCCGGAAGGCGAGCCAGATGGTCAGTGGCTGCAGCAGTGACCATCGGCCTGATGGCGGCGGTGCTGGTGATACAGGATGCCCGTAAGCAAAGTGAATTTGCCGTGGAAGATCCCAGGGAAGCCTTTGAGATCACCCGGAAAGCGCTACTGATGGTCTCCTCCGGACTCAATGAAGGCAAAACCTATTCTACTGAAATAAACAATCTCAACAAGGCAGAAGAGCTCATTCGTGAGAACTAAGCACCTCTGTCATTCAAAAACTTTAATACTCAAATCATGAAAAAAGGACTTTTAATAATCATTCTCAGCGTGTTTTCTGTAAGCCTGATGGCTCAGGGCACGGTGGTCAACAAATATTTCACAGAGCTGGCTGATGACGAAGCCTTCACCAAAGTCTCCGTAAGTAGCAAAATGTTCTCCCTATTCACAGACCTGGAAACAGGTAGCGCCACGGAGGATGAGTTTCTCAAAGCCGTGAGCAAGCTCAAAGGCCTGAAAATAATCGTGGCGGATAGCATTGGTAATGCGGCCAAGATGTACAGCAAAGTACTGATGGACATTCAAAATGCCGGATACGAAGAGCTCATGTCGGTGAAGGATGCGGAGGAAAACATGAAATTCTCCATCAAAGAGAAAGCTGGAAAAATAGAAGAGCTGCTCATGGTGGTTGGCGGTAAAAAACGATTCGTCCTCCTCAGCCTCTATGGAGAAATCGACCTGAAAAGCATTTCTAAAATTGCCAAATCGATGAAGGTAGATGGTCTGGAAAATCTGAGCAAAATAGATGAAAAATAGATCGGGAAAATACTTGATCCTGATGATCCTACTGGGGCTGAGTTATCGGCCCCTTTTTGCGCAGGAAGATATCCTGAAAACACTGGTAGAGGATCGGAACGAGCATAAATACGCCTTTTATCCCAGCACTCTCCGTATGATCAATCTCACCAAAAACCAGGAGTATAATGAATTGGTCAAGGACATAGACAAGCTGCTCATCTATATGCTGGATAGTGGCATCCGGGCCGACAAAGGCTATAGGAAGATTGCAGAAGACTATGCCTCGGCAGGCTACGAGGAATATGCCATGGCCTATGGTGGTGATCTCTCCCTGGCCATCCTTGGATCAGAGCAATCCAGCACCAATACCTTTGTTGGGTACCTGATGCAGGATGAACTGGCCGTAGCGTTTTACCTGCGTGGAGCCATCGCCTGGCAAAAAATCCCCACACTCCTCAACACCATGAGAAAAGAAGACCTGTTTAATTTTTTAGACCCTACAAGCGACGAACATTGAGCAACACACTCCAAATAAACGGACTGACCAAGCACTTCGGGAAATTTGTAGCGGTTTCAGATCTCCACCTGAGTATAGATGAAGGTCAGATCTACGGAATACTTGGCCCCAATGGAAGTGGAAAAACCACTACCCTTGGGATGATACTGGATGTGGTGGCCCCCACCTCCGGAAACTACAAATGGTTCGGAGGTATGTCCCCCATTGACGCCCGGAAACAGATAGGGGCCATTCTGGAGACCCCTTGCTTCTACCCGTACCTCACGGCTGTGCAAAACCTCCGTATCACCGCCCATATCAAACAGTGCCCTACTGAAAGGATAGAACAGGTGCTGGAGCAGGTGGGGCTTTATGAGCGTAAGGATGATCGCTTCAAAAACTATAGCCTGGGCATGAAACAGCGGCTGTCCATAGCCGCGGCCCTTCTGGCAGACCCACCGGTCCTCATTTTGGACGAACCCACCAACGGCCTGGACCCTCAGGGCATCGCAGAAATCAGGCAACTCATACAGCGCATAGCTGCAGAGGGAAAAACCATTATCATGGCCAGTCACCTGCTGGACGAGGTACAGAAAGTATGCACACATTTCTGCGTATTGCGCAGAGGCCTCAAGCTCCATGAAGGCAGCGTAGACGAAATATTGGGGGAAACCAATGAGATAGAGGTGGTCACCGAAGATTTGGTGAAGCTGGAAGCACTCCTGGCTGACAATACCAACATCACAGAGATCACACGAGCCAATGGTCAATTGACACTGACAGTCACCGATCAGTTGAAGGCTGCAGACATTAATCAATTCTGTTTTGAGCATGGGATTGTTTTGAAAAAACTACTCACCAGAACCCGCTCACTGGAGCAGGAATTTCTAAAAATACTTAAGGAAAAATGATCAGGGCACTCAAACTGGAATGGCTTAAAATCAGGGATTACAGGACCTTCTGGATCCTTCTAGGAATGTACCTGCTGGCACTATTGGTCATTTGCTTCGGAGGTATGTTTTTATTAGAATACCTGAAATCCAAAGGGGCAGACTTCAATGGAATAGACCCTACGATACTGCCCATCTACGATTTTCCGGACATCTGGCAAAACACCACCTACCTGGGTTCATTTCTTAAAGTTCTCCTGGCCTTCATCGTGATCATCTCTGTCAACAATGATCAGACATACAATACCCTTCGGCAAAATGTCATTGACGGAATCAGCAAAAAGGAATATCTGGCAAGCAAATTACTTTTCATCGCCACCCTGGCGCTGATCAGCACCCTCTTTCTGTTTATTTCTGGCATGATCAATGGTGCCATCTACTCCCATGTGTGGGGTGCTCGTTACATTCTGGACGAACTGGAATTTTTGGCCGCATACTTTTATGACATCATAATTTACTGCTCACTTGCCTTTCTCCTATCACTGATCATCAAGAAGTCTGGTTTTGTGATCGTACTACTGTTCCTCTATACGCTGATGTTCGAGCCCATTTTGGCGCTGATTCTGGAAGAATCTCCATGGTTTAAGGGATCACTATGGGCCGAGATCGCCCCATTTCTTCCGATCAAAGCACTCAACGGGCTCATTCCGGTGCCTTTTCCAAAGTACCTATTCATGGAAATAGTGGATAACGTACCCATGAAAGCACTACTTATCGCTTCGGGCTGGTTGGTTATCTATTTGAGTGGGATCCTCTTTCTACTCAACAGGAGAGACCTCAAATAACCATTTCTTTTCTCATTCCTTTTTCATAAATTTGAGATACCAACAACCTAATCGCAACCGTATGAGTACTCAATCGAAAAGACTCATCAGAACCTTGGCAATTCTGATTGTCGTTCTTGTGGCCACAGCTTACTTAGTAAGTGGAGAGCACATGGAACTGATCTCTAAGCTTTAAAATCAAATTATTTCAGTGAATGAAAGGCTCCCTTTGGCAGGGGTGAATGGATGAAGTATGTCCGTTTCAATAGTGGTGACTCTGATCGCCCATGTCATAGCCCATTTTCTTCATGAGTTTCTGCATATCGCTGACAAGCGACAGCACGCTGTGGCTGACATTGGATGAGTTGCTATTGGCTTCTACCTCCAGCTGTCTGGCCGTAGCCGAAATTTCGTTGGCCGCTATCACCTCACATCTGGCCGCAATATGATGGGCAATGAATCCCACTTCCGCAAAGTCTCCGTGCCGGGAGGCCAGGGTAAGAAATCGTAATTTTTCGGGCATTTCACGAACAAAAGCACTTACTATGCTCTTAAAATAATCTCTGCCCTCATCAATATTTGCTTGGAAATTTTCACCTTTATTTGACATCCGCTGACTCAATTAGCACCTAATCAAATCTATCTTTCCACCTGAAGAAAACAGAATGTTATTAGCCGATCATGCCCAAGGCATCGATGAATAAGAAAAAACGGTCTACAGATCTACCTTGAGCAGGCGTGAACCATACCAGCTGTAGGCCTCACCATCTACCAGCTCGATCAATGAATCGGGGAAAATGGACTGAAGAGCCTTCTGGTCCCCCTCCTGAAATGGGAAGGGCTCGGAGCTTAAGAGTATCCGGTCTGGTGAGCGGTCAGCGATCTCACTTTCGCTCAGCTCGGGGTACCTGGAAGCGGACACCACATTGTCATAACCGAGATGCTCCAGGAAATGATGAACATAGGTGTCCCTACCGGCAGCCATCCATGGCTTTTTCCAGATCAGGTACAATACACTTCCGGATTTTGAGTTTTGCAAACCGTCCAATTGAGCAAGCAAGCGGGCCCGGATGAGAGCACCCTCCTCCTCCCTGTTAGTCACCTCAGAAAGCATCCTGATCATTTCCAGGGCATCATTTAGCTCAGTAATGTCACTCATCCAGACAGGATACCGTTCCGAGAGCCTGGTGATCCCTGCTTGGTAGTTTTCTTCCTTGTTCCCTACTATCAGGTCCGGTTTCAGGTCGTCAATCACCTCAAATCGAAAGTTTTTAGTCCCTCCTACGATCGGAATTGGTGATACTTTGTCCTTCGGATGAATACAGAATTTGGTTCTTCCAACCACTTCTGCTCCAAGATCTATGAGCAGCTCCGTAATAGAAGGAACGAGCGAGATGATCCTACGGGGAGGAAAGTTGATTTCTACATCCCTCCCCATTTGATCTTTGAATATGAGCTTGTGGTTGCTCAATGTTATTTCATATACCTAAAATCCTGACCATCCTTTACCTGAATGACGGTTTCGTAGATGAGTTGAATCGTGTTTTCCAGGTCATCCTTGGCACAAGTTTCCACCGTAGTGTGCATGTACTTCAGCGGGATAGAAATTAAAGCGGAGGCCACGCCTTCATTGCTGTACGCAAAAGCATCTGTATCTGTACCCGTGGAGCGCGAAGCTGCCCGACGCTGAAAAGGAATTTGCTCTTTTTCAGCAATACCAATGATCATGTCCAGCACGTTGTTTTGAACCGCCGGGCCGTAGCAAATCGCCGGACCGTCACCGCAGCTAATGTCTCCACTCGTGATTTTATCATACATGGGAGAATTGGTATCATGAGTCACATCGGTGATGATGGCCAGGTTGGGCTTGATCCTGTGAGCAATCATCTCTGCGCCTCTCAGCCCTATTTCCTCCTGTACTGCATTGACCACATAAAGGCCAAAGGGGAGCTCGATGCCATTCTCCTTGATCCTGCGTGCTACTTCTGCTATCATGAAACCACCGATGCGATTATCCAAAGCACGCCCTACCAGGTATTTGTCATTGAGTTCCATCAGCTCATCATCAAAAGTGATCACCGAGCCCACATGGATACCCATTTCCTCTACTTCCTTCTTGGTGCCGGCTCCCACATCTATGAAAATATTCTTCAGGGTCGGAGAGTCTTCCTTGTCTTTTCTGACATGGATAGCAGGCCATCCGAAAATCCCCTTAACCACCCCTTTCTTCGTATGAATGTTCACGCGCTTGGAGGGTGCTATTTGATGATCCGAACCACCATTGCGCACCACATAGATATAGCCTTGATCGGTGATATAATTCACAAACCAGCTGATCTCATCCGCATGTGCTTCTATGACCACTTTGTATTTTGCTTCGGGATTGATGATGGCGGCTACAGACCCATAAGTATCCGTGAAATAGTCATCGATATAAGGCCGGATATAATCCAGCCAGATTTCCTGTCCACTGGTTTCAAATCCCGTGGGTGATGCATTGTTTAAGTATTTGAATAAAAAATCTTTACTCTTGCTATCCATATATTAGTTTGAAAATATTATTTCTCCGCTCCTTTAGTAGTAAGCCACGAAAGGTCGATATGTTTTTGAAAACCTTAAACTACCTTCCTTACAGGGGAATGTTACCGTGCTTTCTTTTGGGCATATTGTCCACCTTATTCTCCAGCATGCCAAAAGCCCTGATCAACTTGGCCCGGGTGTTGTGAGGTAGAATCACCTCATCAATAAACCCTCTTTCTGCAGCCTTGTAGGGATTAGCAAACTTCTCGGTGTATTCATCTATTTTTTCCTGAAGCTTCTGATGCGGATCTTCGGCCTTGTCTATTTCTCTTTTGAAAATAATCTCCGAAGCGCCCTGAGCACCCATCACAGCAATCTCAGCAGTAGGCCATGCAAAGTTCATGTCAGAGCCGATATGTTTTGAGTTCATCACGTCATAAGCACCGCCGTAGGCCTTCCTGGTGATGACCGAAATTCTGGGAACGGTTGCTTCACTGAAAGCGTAAAGAAGTTTGGCTCCGTTCATGATGATGCCGTTCCACTCCTGATCCGTCCCAGGCAAGAATCCCGGCACGTCTACCAGAACCAACAGCGGGATATTGAACGCATCACAGAAGCGCACAAATCTCGCAGCTTTTTTGCTACAATCATTGTCCAGCACACCCGCCATACTCATCGGCTGATTGGCTACTATGCCAATACTGCGTCCGGCTAAATGAGCAAACCCAACGACAATATTGTCCGCAAACTTTTCATGTACTTCAAAGAATGAACCCTTGTCCACCACCCCTTTGATCACCTCTTTGATGTCATATGGCTGATTCGGGTTATCCGGCAAAATATCATCCAGAGCCGGGATGATCTCATCTCCATTCATCTCATAAGGGAGCCTTGGTGGCTCCTCTTCACAATTCGAGGGTATATAGGTAAGTAGTCTCTTAATATCCAAAATACATGCCGCCTCATTTTTGGAAGAGAAATGTGTTACTCCACTTTTCACACTGTGGGCACTGGCACCACCCAATTCCTCAGAAGTCACATCCTCCTGAGTTACAGTCTTTACCACATTGGGACCAGTCACAAACATGTAGCTGGTTTGCTCCACCATGAAGATAAAGTCTGTAATGGCGGGGGAGTACACGGCACCGCCTGCGCAGGGACCCATGATGGCAGAGATCTGAGGCACCACACCTGAAGCCCGGGTGTTTCGGTAGAAAATATCCGCATAGCCTCCAAGTGAAACCACACCTTCCTGAATTCTTGCCCCTCCAGAGTCATTCAGTCCAATGACAGGTGCACCATTTTTCATGGCCATGTCCATGATCTTCACAATCTTTTCGGCAAAAGTCTCTGAAAGGGACCCTCCAAAAACGGTGAAGTCCTGGCTAAACACGTAGATAAGTCGTCCATTGACTGTCCCGTATCCGGTCACCACACCATCACCCAGAATTTTTTGCTTATCAATACCAAAATCTCTCCCTCTGTGCACTACGAACTTTCCGATCTCCTGAAAAGACCCTGGATCAAGTAGCAGATCTATCCGCTCCCGAGCCGTGAGTTTGCCTTTTTGGTGTTGCTTATCTATTCGGGACTGGCCTCCACCGAGCATGGCTTCTGCATTCATTTGCTCCAGCTCCTCTATTTTCTGGTGAGTTGATTTGACAAAAGATGCCGTTTTTGGCTTTTCTGAACTCATATTTTGGGGTTTAATGCCGTTTGAAAATTCACCGGCAAGTTAATCAATGCATGGGTTCAAATAAAACCTGATTTATCTCAGGATTAAGTACGTGATTTATTTGTTACCAAAGATATCCGTCCCCGGGTATTTGGAGATTATAGTATCTTGCGCCCTGAAATTCTGAGGAAAATGAGAATCGCCGTAATAGACATGGGTACCAATACCTTCCACCTCATCCTGGTGAAAGTGGCAAATGGAGACTTCCGAATAGTATTCAGGGAAAAAGTAGCAGTAAAAATCGGGGAGAAAGGAATCAATCACGGAATGATCACCGATGATGCGATAGACCGGGCATTGAAGACGCTTGAGCACTTCAAAGAAATCATCAAAAATGAAGGAGCAGACCAGGTTTTCGCCACGGCAACCAGTGCCATCAGAAACGCCCGAAATGGCAAGGAACTCGTGCAAATGATCAAGAATCAGACGGGGATCGAAACCCGCATCATCTCAGGATTACAGGAAGCCGAGTACATCTACTACGGTGTGAAAAGAGCACTCCCAATCGGCAAAGAACCCACTCTGATCATGGACATTGGTGGTGGAAGTATCGAATTCATTATTGGCACGGATACCGAAATGCTCTGGAAGCAAAGTTTTGAGATTGGCGGTCAGCGAATGGTTGAGAAATTTCAGAAAAGTGATCCGATTGAAAACGAACAAATTGCCTCACTGAAAAGCTATCTCGAGGAAAACCTTGAAGAATTATTTGAAGCATGTGCTACTTTCCAACCCAAAACCCTCATAGGTTCGTCGGGCACTTTTGATACACTTAGTGATATCTACAGACTAGCTAACGGAATAGGAAAAGCCGATGAAGAAACAGAGTATCCCCTGACTCTGGAGGCCTTTGGTCTCATCTTTAGTGACCTGCTCATTAAAACCCGGGCACAACGCCTGGAAATCCCTGGCATGATTCCCCTGCGTGTAGATATGATCGTGGTGGCCTGTGTGTTGATAGACTTTGTGATCAGCCAGCTTGGTATAGAAAATATTCGAGTCTCTGCTTATGCCCTCAAAGAGGGAGTGCTGCTCAGCACACTCCACTCCCTGAAGAAAGAATCGGCATCATAGTCCGGACACCCGTTTATCCTTGGGGTATTTCACTTCGTATCCAAACTTCATGTTTTTCTCCATGGTAGGCTCCAGCGTAAAACTCCAGGTAAGCAACCCGGTCTTTTCGTTGTGCTGAGCGCCACCCAATAGGATCTCGCTAATCTCAATGTCCGTGTTTTTGCTCAACGGCACCTGATCAAAGACCTCTATGTCAATTGATTTGGACCTGGTGTTTTTCACCTTGATTTCATATTGATAACTAATGCGTCTCTTGTTCCCAATAAGTTGATCATTCGTGAGATCCCGCACTGGTTTGCGGGTGATCTTTAGGCCCTGATCTACCCCTAAAGAAATATTCAACTCATCCAGCTCAGCTTCGGGATTTAAGTAAGTTTTATTGACAAAACCACCCTCATAGAAAACATTCATTTCGCCGGGAAGCAGATTCAAAGCCTGCCAGTTTTTGGTCTTCGCCACCAGATACACTCGTTCTGATAATTTCGGAGTGGATTGGTAAAGGAATTCCGTATCAACCTGCTCTTCTCTTATGGCCACAGTGATTTCCTTCCCTCCGGAAATCATAGTCACAGGGAGTTCAATCTCATAATTCACGGCAGTCAACCCTTCGGTAAGCTGCGTGTAGTCCATCACAGACTCCATTAAAACCTCTTCTTCCATCGGCATGGCATCAAAGGCCTGAGACCTGGCGGCTGGCATAGACACTTTGTTTTGATATGGCGCAGCGCTGAAAAAATCGAGGTACCATGGGCGGACTGTAGGCAACCATCCCCCAATGGAGGGATTCGAAGTGCTCAACGTCAACTTCACATTCTCCCATTTCTCGCCGCTGTTTTGATAAACATTGGCCTTATACAGTAGATCAATTTTCTCTGACGAGGAGGTTGCCCGAAAATCGTAAGTAGGATTCCAGGATGCTCCCGACACCACATAAGAGAGATTCAAATGAACCGTTTGTGACCTGGAGGTACTTATATCGATCACCACTTCACCGGAGACCATTTGCTCCTTAGCATGCTGTTCCTCCAGTTGATTTTTGAGTTTTATTAGTTCTTTATCCAGGTCCTTTCTCACCAACTGCAACTCATAGCCCTTGTCCTTAATGGCTTGAATTCTGGTCCGGTAATAGTCTGCCATGGTCTTTAACTCATTCACACCCAGGTTCTGATTCGCTCCTTTAATCACCTGATTGGCTTTGAGCATGTCTTCCTCAGACTTCAGCGCCCATTGCTGGTTGTCCACATTGGCAATTTTTCCTTCCAGTAATTCAATTTGGTCCTTTAGTGTTATGACAGCATTCGGAAGGTTTTCATCTGTCAAATAGTTTTGCCTGAACGAAGTACCCAGAATAATAAAACTACCCTCCCCTTTCACCTGTACTGAATTGGGGTCAAGCATGGAGGATAAGCCTGTAAAAACCAGCTGATCCGTCTCTGGTCCAATGACGATGCTGGCTGATCGGGAAACCTGAGCCTGATTGAGGAAAATGGTAACACTTTCTACTTTTGAATCAATGTCCTTCGCAGAGACCGACCACAGGCCAATACTCAAAAAACACACGATAATAAATTTCATAAAGTTGGGATTAACGATTAAAATTTTAGTTTTTCAGAAGCTAAATTGAAGCATGCTTTATGCTTAATATATTCTGTTGTAATTTGCCGACCAATTATCTTGCCAAGGATATTATGTTTTACTTAATAATAACTGAATGGTAGTAGCGCACGACTCATTATTCCAATTTACAAAATCTATATTGGAGGCCGCCGGATGTCCCGAAAAGGATGCCCGATTGGGCGCCCAGGTGCTCCTGAGTGCGGATCTCCGGGGAGTAGACTCCCATGGAGTTGCCCGGCTTGTAGGTTATGTGCGCCTCATTGATAAAAACAGGGTAAACACCCGACCGGACATAAAAATCGTTCATGAAACACCCAGCACGGGCGTTATAGACGGAGATGCGGGACTCGGCCTGGTAGTGGGCCCGGAAGCCATGAATCTGGCCATTGATAAAGCGAAGCAGGTTGGGTCCGGATGGGTAGCTGTAAGAAATTCAAACCACTATGGAATAGCTGGGTATCACGCCATGCTCGCACTGAAAGATGACTGCATAGGCATCGCCATGACTAATGCCAGTCCGCTGGTAGCCCCTACCTTCAGCAAAGAGCGACTCCTGGGCACCAACCCAATAGCCGTGGCTATCCCGGCTGACAAAGAACCTCCTTTTGTACTTGACATGGCTACCACCACGGCTGCCAATGGTAAATTGGAAATACTACAACGTAAAAATAAGCAAGCGCCAACCGGGTGGATACAGGATGCTTCCGGGCAAAGTACCACCGACCCAAATGGAGTAAAAGACGGTGGAGCGCTTTTGCCTCTTGGTGGAGATCGTGAACACGGATCACATAAAGGGTATGGACTCTCTTCAGTGGTGGACATCCTATCTGCTGTGCTCTCTGGCGCCAACTACGGACCCTGGGTGCCTCCTTTTGTGGCATTTATGGAACCGGCTGCTGATCCGGTAGGCAAAGGCATAGGTCATTTCTTTGGAGCCATGCGCATTGATGGATTTAGGCCTTCTGGAGAATTCAAATCCCACATGGACAACTGGATCGGTCGATTCAGGAATGCAGAGCCCATCATGAAAGGCCACGATGTACTAATCCCTGGTGATCCGGAGCGGAAATTGGAGCATGAGCGGAGGAAAGATGGGATACCACTTTTAGATGCTGTGGTCAACGACCTGAAGGGGCTCTCCGACAGATATGGGGTACAATTTCCGGGTGAAATATAAAACACGTGAATCAGGAAACCGCTCTTGCCATATTAAAAACAGGACAGAATGTGTACCTCACAGGTTCGGCAGGAACTGGTAAAACCTACCTGATCAATCAATATATAGAATACCTCAGAGTACGGGAGGTCCCGCTGGCGATCACTGCTTCCACGGGCATCGCTGCCACGCACATCGGTGGACAAACCATACACTCCTGGTCAGGGATTGGGATTCGTGAAGAAATCACCTCTAAAGACCTGGATCAGATTGCTAAAAACAGACAAACAGTCAACAGAATCAAGGCGGTGCATGTGCTCATTATCGATGAGATTTCGATGCTCTCTGGCAAAGTACTGACAGGTATCAGTGATATCCTCAAGCATTTTCGCAAAAGCAAAGCACCCTTTGGCGGCGTGCAGGTAATCCTCTCGGGTGACTTCTTTCAGCTACCACCAGTAAGCAGGGCGCCTATGACCAACCGCGAAAAGTTTGCCTTTATGGCGCCGGTATGGGTGGAAGCAAAGCTCAAAATCTGCTACCTGAAACAACAATTCAGACAAGGTCAGGATACCCTGTCGTTTATTCTTTCAGAAATCAGAAGTCAGGATGTATCAGATGATTCACTGGAGAGGCTCCGTGAAAAGCTGGAAGACACCAGGACCATTCCCGATGCACTGCGGCTTTACACGCACAATGCGGATGTGGATGCGATGAATGCCAAACGTCTGGAAGAAAATCAAAACCCTATTCAGGTGTTTTATGCCGAAACCAAAGGCAAATCGAAGATCCTGGAAGGCTTAAAACAATCTGTGCTGGCTGCTCCGGCTCTTGAGCTAAAAGAGGATGCCAGGGTGATGTTTGTGAAAAACAATCCTGAAAAGGGCTATTTCAATGGTAGCACCGGAACCGTCATGGGTTTTGATCGGGAAGAAGGCTATCCTATCGTCAATATGGACTCCGGGAGAACGGTGATTGCCAAGCCGGAAGAATGGACGGTGAGTGATGAAAAAGAAACCATTCTGGCCTCCTACAAACAAATACCGCTGCGACTGGCCTGGGCCATCACTGTGCACAAAAGCCAGGGAATGACCCTGGATAACGCTGAGATGGACCTATCTAAAACCTTTGAAGCAGGGCAAGGCTATGTAGCACTCTCTCGTCTGAAAAGCTGGGAGGGCCTCATACTCGGGGGCATCAATCGGATTTCATTAGAGTTGGATCCACTGGCGGTAAAAGCCGACAACAGGTTTCAGGAATTATCTGAAGAAAGTGAAGACTGGCTCAATAAAATCCCGAAAGATGAATTGAGCATTGCCTTTCTGGACTTCATAAGCCGATCCAACGGAACCAATGATGAAGAGGCAATCGAGGCGAATCTGAAAAGGGAAAGGAAGTACTACACCAAAGAAAAAAAAGAAAGTACCTATCAAAAAACGCTAAAACTCATCGGTGAAGGTAAAACGCTTGAAGAAATCGCTTTCGAAAGGGAGCTCTCGCTAGGCACCATTGTCGGGCACCTGGAACGAATCACCGAAGAGGAAAAAGAGATTGATCTGAGCAAGTTCAAGCCTGATGACCGGACCATCGCTAAAGTGGAGAAGACCATCAAAAAACTGAAAGATCAAAACCAGGAAGAGTTTTACGACAAAGATGGCAGGGTGAAACTTGGCTTCATATTCAAAGCTATGAACGGGCAGATGGACTACGAAACCATTCGGCTCACCCGGCTGTTTGTGGACTAAAACAGACCAGCTACTATCCCGACTCTAAACTGCAAAGGACTATTATAAGGCGAGTTTGAACCGTCCTGATAAAGCAGGTTATAAAGTGCAGTAATATTAAAAGCCATGTTACGCCCAAGTGGTTCAGAATAACCAATCCCCACAAACCAACTATTGAAATGATAACGCTCCGGCTCTGGAGTACCTGGTATAAGAAGGCCAAAATTGAGGTACTCATATTGTGTGTACCCAAAAAATTTAGGTGAGAAGTTATACCTCAAGAAAGGCCCACCCCCGTAATTGGATGCCGTAGCCTGACCAAATTTGGTGTATTGATAAGTAATTTGAAGGCCTGCAGAAAATTGCTCGGTGAACTTATAACCCACCAGGGGAGAAACACTCAAATTGAGATATTGTGTCCCACCACTAAAACCACCACCGCCTCCAAAATAAACTTTATCGGATAAGCTACCACCACGAGACTGGCGGTACTGGGCCTTGGATACTGATAGCACTCCAAATACCAGGAAAATAATCAGGCTAAATTTTATTCTCATTCTTCCTCAACAATGATGTAAAGATCCTCAGACTCCTTTTTCATCAGATACTTTTCGCGGGCGAGCTTTTCAAGCAATTCCTTGTTATTGAGGAGTGCTTCACGGTCATTTTTCACCTCCACGATTTTATGCTCATAAAACTCCTTGGCATTCTCTAACTCGGCTTGCTTATGCCCCAGCTTGATTTGCGTAATGATGTCATTGGAATCAAAAAAAAGCATCCAGATGAGGAAGAATAAAGCAGATAAGAAGTAGAAGTTCTTGAATATCCGGGGTACTTTTTCGTAGAAGCGCTTCATAGTTGGACTTAAAGATAAAAAAAAGAGCTGAATTCCATTCTCCAAAAAGAACGGCAGTTCAACTCTTTTAGTTTATTAAAATTTTAAGACGGAAAATTCCGCCTACACTTCGCTAATTATTTCGCTGAAGGATACTTGGCCATATCGCCTAATTCTTCTTCTATTCTCAATAACTGATTGTACTTGGCCATTCTGTCAGATCTTGACATAGAACCTGTTTTGATCTGGCCAGTGTTCAATGCCACAGAGATATCGGCAATGGTGTTATCCTCCGTCTCACCTGATCTGTGCGAAACCACTGCAGTCCATCCTGCCTTGTGAGCCATTTCTATAGCAGCAAAAGTTTCTGACAAAGTACCAATCTGGTTTACTTTGATCAGGATAGAGTTCGCAGCCTTTTCTTTGATTCCTTTTTCAAGAAATTTCACGTTGGTCACCAATAGATCATCTCCTACCAACTGACATTTGCTGCCAATTTTCTCCGTCAGGAGTTTCCATCCTTCCCAGTCATTCTCATCACATCCATCCTCGATACTGTCGATTGGATACTTCTCCACCAAAGAGGCCAGGTAGTCTACCTGCTCAGCGCTGGTACGTACCTTACCGCTCTCTCCTTCGAACTTGGCATAGTTGTATTTACCACCTTCGAAAAACTCTGAAGAAGCACAGTCCATCGCTATGGTGATGTCTTTTCCTGCCTTGTAGCCAGCCTTATCAATCGCCTTCAATACGGCATCCAATGCCTCTTCTGTACCTCCGGAGAAGTTAGGGGCAAAACCACCTTCATCACCTACTGCAGTACTTAATCCTTTGTCCTTAATAATGCTTTTCAGGTTATGAAATACTTCCGCACCCATGCGCAAAGCTTCACTGAACGAAGGTGCGCCTACTGGCCTGATCATAAACTCCTGAAAGGCAATCGGCGCATCAGAATGCGACCCACCGTTAATGATATTCATCATCGGCACAGGCAACACGTGTGCGTTCACTCCACCCAAATAGCGATATAGTGACTGACCAGACTCTTCAGCTGCCGCTTTGGCTACAGCCAAAGAAACACCAAGAATAGCATTGGCGCCTAACTTACTCTTGTTGTGTGTGCCGTCAAGCTCGATCATCACATCATCAATGAGCTTCTGCTCAAATACAGAGATTCCAACGATCTCAGGGGCGATGTGCTCATTCACATTTTCCACTGCTTTCAAAACACCCTTTCCCAGATATTTGGATTTGTCACCGTCGCGCAATTCAACAGCCTCATGCTCACCTGTAGATGCCCCGGAAGGAACAGCTGCACGGCCCATAAAACCATTTTCGGTATAAACATCTACCTCCACAGTAGGATTGCCTCTGGAATCCAGAATCTGTCTTGCGTGTACACTTTCAATAATACTCATGATTTCTGATCTTTAATTAGTTGTATAAAATCGTCAAATAAATAGGCAGAATCATGGGGTCCTGGGGATGATTCCGGATGATACTGTACGGAGAAAGCTGGCTTGTTGACCAACCTGAGTCCTTCGACAGTATTATCATTTAAATCGAGGTGGGTAAGTTCTGCTGTTGTTGAGTTTTTTAAAGAGTCCATATTCACCGAAAACCCGTGGTTTTGGGAAGTCACTTCGCTCCTGCCTGTTTTCAGGTTTTTCACCGGGTGATTAAGGCCTCTGTGGCCATGATGCATTTTGAAGGTATCTATGTCCACCGCCCGCGCCAGAAGTTGATTGCCCAGGCAAATACCAAAAACAGGGTAATTTTTAGCTAGTATGCCCTTTACAGTTTCTACGGCATAGTCCATTGCTGCCGGGTCGCCGGGTCCATTGGATAAAAAGTAACCGTCAGGCTTCCACGCCTCCATTTCCGAAAGGGTGGTCTTTGCCGGGAATACTTTGCAATGACAATCACGCTTCACGAAATTCTTAAGAATAGATCTTTTGATCCCGAAATCCATCACGGCAATTCTTAAGCCCGAATTCTCCTGGCCTACTTCATAAGCCTCTTTGGTAGTAACGACACTGGAAAGCTCCAATGACTCCATACTAGGTACCTCACTCAGTTTGGTCTTTAACGCATCCAGGTCGAAAATCTCTGAGGTAATCACGGCATTCATAGCGCCCTTGGTACGGATATGTCTTACGAGCATACGCGTATCCACATCTGTAATACCGACAGTGTTATGTTTTTCCAGGTATTCATGGAGGCCTTCAGAGGCTGTCTTACGACTATACTGATGGGTGAAATCATTCACTACCAGGCCCTGGATCATCGGATGAGCTGATTCATCTTCATCAACATGCACCCCGTAGTTACCAATGTGCGGTGTGGTGTTCACAATGATCTGACCATAGTAAGAAGGATCTGTGTAGATCTCCTGATAGCCTGTCATTCCTGTGTTAAAACATATTTCGCCTCCGGAGGTACCGGTTTTCCCTATTGAATATCCTTCAAAGACAGAACCGTCTTCTAGTAGCAGGAGGGCTTTTTTTCTTTCTGGTTGCTTCATGGCTTGCAAAAATAAGAAATTATCGTTCACAAATCAGACATAAAAAAAGGGATTAGGTCAACACCCAATCCCTTTTATATCTCTTAACTCAAGTTATTCACTTTTCTCTTTTTCATCAGTGTCATCCGAAGCCTCGCTGGTAGGCTCTTCTGGAGCCGCTTCTGCAGCTGGTTCTTCCGTTACCTCAGCTTCAGCTGCCGGCTCTTCTACTACCACTGCATCTTCTACCGCAGTTGCAGTTGTAGATTCAGCTTTCTTGCCACCTCTTCTTGATCTTCTGGTCTTCGCTTTAGCTGCATCAGAATCCTGAAGCAACAACTCATTGAAGTCTACCAGTTCCATCATACACATCTCTGCATTGTCACCCAGTCTGATACCGGTCTTGATGATTCTGGTATATCCGCCTGGTCTTGAAGAAATCTTCTCAGCGATAGGGCCGAAAAGCTCCTGTACGGATACCTTATCCTGCAGATATGAAAAAGCAATTCTTCTAGAGTGTGTGGTATCAGTCTTTGCTTTTGTGATCAAAGGCTCCACATACTTTCTCAAAGCTTTCGCTTTTGCTACAGTGGTGTTGATTCTCTTATGTAGAATCAAGGAAGAAGCCATATTCGACAACATCGCCTTTCTGTGAGATGCTGTTCTTCCAAGATGATTAAATTTCTTACCGTGTCTCATTATTCTTCTTCCAATTTATATTTCGAAAGATCCATACCAAAAGTTAGTCCTTTGTCAGCCACAAGCTGCTCAAGTTCTGCCAGGGATTTCTTACCAAAATTCCTGAACTTCATCATATCAGATATTTCAAGGTTCACCAAATCTCCCAAAGTTCGTACATCCGCAGCCTTCAAGCAGTTGTATGCTCTCACAGACAGATCCAGATCATTAAGTGAAGTCTTCAACAACTTTCTCATATGCAGAAGCTCTTCATCTACCTGCTCAGGCTCTCCTTGCTCCTGCGACTCCAAGATCATGTTCTGATCTGAGAATAACATGAAGTGCTTAATAAGGATATTAGCGGCTCCTTTCAGCGCATTTTCAGGATGTATAGAACCATCAGTTTCTATATCCAGAATCAACTGCTCATAGTCAGTCTTTTGCTCTACCCTTGTGTTCTCAACACTATACTTTACATTCTTAATTGGTGTAAAGATAGAATCGATCGCAATGTATCCGAAGTTCTGATCAGCAGGTTTGTTATCATCAGCAGCCACATAGCCTCTACCCTTCTCTACGCTGATTTCAATTTCAAACTGAGCTTTTTCGTCAAGGTTGCAAATCACCAAATCCGGGTTAAGGATTTCGAATGACGTGGTACCCTTAGCAATGTCTCCGGCCGTGAACTGTCTTGTGTTAGAAACAGATACAGTGATTGTAGTATCAGCTACATCTGAGATTTTCTTAAATCTTACCATTTTAAGATTCAGGATGATTTCGCTTACATCTTCTACTACCCCTTCGATAGTTGAAAACTCATGCAAAACTCCAGGTATCTTAATGGCGGTGATCGCGTAACCCTCCAAAGATGAGAGAAGTATTCTTCTCAAGGCATTACCTACAGTAACGCCGTAGCCCTTTTCGAGAGGTTTGAAGGTGAACAAGCCGTGAAAATCATCGGCCTTCTCCATCACCACTTTCTCCGGCATTTGAAATGCTAGAATTGACATATTCTTTTCTTTATTTATTGAAAAATCTTACTTAGAGTACAATTCAACGATCAACTGCTCCTTGATGTTCTCTGGTATCTCTTCTCTGGTTGGAGAATTCAAAAACTTCCCTACCATGCCAGAGGCATCCCACTCCAGCCAAGAGTATCTTTTGGCATTGCCAGAAAGACTATCAGAAATGGCTTCCAGTGATTTTGACTTCTCTCTTACTCCGATAAGATCTCCTTCTTTCAGTGTGAATGAAGGAATGTTTACGATATCACCATTGACGGTAATATGCTTGTGACCTACTAGCTGACGAGCTGCTCTTCTTGTAGGAGCAATACCCAATCTGAATACTGTGTTATCCAAACGCGCCTCAAGGAGTTGCAAAAGGATTTCACCAGTAATTCCACTTTTACGTGAAGCTTTTTCGAAAATATTAGAGAATTGCTTCTCCAACACTCCGTAGGTGTATTTTGCCTTCTGCTTTTCAGCAAGCTGAATTGCATATTCTGACTGCTTCCTTCTTCTTCCTCTACCGTGCTGTCCAGGAGGATAGTTCTTCTTCTGCAAAGCCTTGCTGGCTCCGAAGATAGGTTCTCCGAACTTCCTAGATATTTTTGTTTTAGGCCCTGTATATCTTGCCATTTTATCCCAGTATTTTTAGCTATTAAACTCTTCTTCTTTTCGGTGGACGACATCCGTTGTGAGGCATCGGCGTAACATCCTTAATGATTGTCACTTCAATACCACTGTTCTGGATGGTTCTGATTGCGGACTCTCTACCTGCACCTGGTCCTTTTACAAAGACCTCTACCTTCCTAAGTCCCTGCTCGTAAGCTTTAGCCGAACAATCCTGGGCTGCAACCTGCGCTGCATATGGAGTGTTCTTCTTAGAACCTTTGAAACCCATTTTACCGGCCGAAGCCCAAGAGATCACCTGTCCCTGACCGTTGGTCAAAGAGATAATGATGTTGTTAAATGTAGCCTGGATGTGGGCCTGACCCAATGCATCTACAGCTACTACTCTCTTTTTTGCCTTATCTTTTCTTTTCTGAGCCATGTCTATTGATTACTTAACAGCCTTCTTCTTGTTAGCTACAGTTTTACGTTTTCCTTTTCTTGTACGGGCATTGTTCTTAGTCTTTTGACCCCTTACAGGAAGACCTTTTCTATGCCTAAGTCCACGGTAGCATCCAATATCCAACAAGCGCTTAATGTTAAGCTGCACTTCTGACTTCAATACACCCTCCACTTTGAAATTTTCAGCAATGATCGTTCTGATGGCACCTGACTCATCATCGTTCCATTCCTGAACTTTCTTGTTTGGATCTACACCAGCCTCGGCCAAAATACCTTGTGCCGAACTCTTTCCGATTCCAAAAATATAGGTAAGAGCTATCTCACCTCTTTTATTGTCGGGTATATCAACTCCTGCAATTCTAGCCATTTCTTATCCTTGTCTTTGTTTAAACTTAGGGTTCTTCTTATTGATTACGTAAAGCTTTCCTTTTCTTCGGATCACTTTGCAATCAACGCTACGCTTCTTTATGGATGCTTTAACTTTCATAATTTCTATTTATAGCGATATACTATTCTTCCTTTAGTCAAATCGTATGGTGACATCTCAAGCTTTACCTTATCTCCAGGCAAAATCTTGATATAGTTCATTCTCATCTTACCTGAAATATGTGCAATCAACTGATGGCCATTCTCAAGCTCTACTCTAAACATTGCATTTGATAATGCCTCAACAATAGTACCGTCCTGTTCTATGGATGACTGCTTTGCCATTATGCTACTGCCGTATTTTGAGTTCGTCCCTTCACTCTACCTGATTTCATCATTCCTTCGTAATGTCTCATCAAAAGGTAGCTTTCTATTTGCTGCAAGGTATCAAGGATAACCCCTACCATGATCAACAAAGAAGTACCTCCATAAAACTGAGCAAAAGTAGTGCTCACACCAGCCATCATTGCAAACGCAGGAAGAATGGCGATCACTGCCAGGAATACAGAACCTGGTAAAGTAATACGTGTTAATACATTGTCAATGAAGTCAGAAGTCTGTTTACCCGGCTTAATACCCGGTATGAATCCTCCGTTCCTCTTCATATCATCCGCTATCTGATTTGGATTAATCGTGATAGCAGTATAAAAGAATGTAAACAATATGATCAACGTGGCAAACAGTAAATTGTACTGCCACGATTGAATGTCTGAGAAAGTAGTACCTATGTACTGTGCTATGTCGCTATCCTGGCTCCAGATGCCCGCTAAAAGTGCTGGCAAAAACATCAGCGACTGAGCGAAAATGATCGGCATAACTCCTGATGAGTTTACCTTTAGAGGGATATACTGACGCTGACCGCCGTACACCTTATTTCCGACCACCTGCTTAGCATACTGAACTGGAATCCTTCTGGTTGCTTGTACCAGAGCCACAGTAGCCATCACTACCAGGAATAGCGCAACAAGTTCTAAGATAGAAAGCAGTGCACCTGGTAATCCTTTTACCTCAACCACCTCATACCAGAGAGATGCAGGAAGCCTAGAAATAATACCAATCATGATCAGCATGGATATACCATTACCGATACCCTTATCAGTGATCTTTTCACCCAACCACATACAAAATATGGTACCAGCTGTAAGAATCACCATGGATGAAATTTGAAACAGAAACTGATTTTCCAAAACAATAGCCTCTGATGGAATAGTCGCTGTTAAATATCCAATAGATTGTGCCAGACAGATAAATATGGTAAGAACTCTGGTAATTTGGCTGATCTTCTTACGACCACTGTCCCCTTCTTTCTGAAGCTTCTGGAAATAAGGAACAGCCACAGTCATTAACTGCAACACAATGGAAGCAGAAATGTATGGCATAATACCTAATCCAAAAACTGAAGCTCTACTGAAAGCTCCCCCAAGGAAGGTGTTTAAGAGTCCAAAAATACCACCTGCATCACCCGTAAGTTGAGCAGGGTCCACACCAGGAAGAACCACGAAAGATCCCAATCGGAAAATAATCAAGAATCCGATAGTATTCAGAATTCTAATCCGCAGCTCCTCAATGGAAAAAATGTTCTTTATCGTCTGTATAAACTTCTTCATCTATTATTTTTCTACAGATGCAGTACCACCAGCTTTCTCAATAGCCTCTTGAGCTGTCTTGGAAAACTTATGGGCCTTAACCGTCAATTTAGCTTTCAACTCGCCTCTTCCCAACACTTTAATTCTGTCGCTCTTTTGAGCCAAACCATTCTCCCTCAAAATTTCAGGAGTGATTTCTGTCAATTTCTTTGCTTCACTAAGTGCCTGCAAATCATCCAGATTGAGAGGTTTCATCACAATCTTGTTGTTATTCTTAAAGCCAAATTTAGGCACTCGTCTCTGAAGCGGCATCTGACCACCTTCAAAACCAATTTTTCGAGAATAACCAGAACGTGACTGAGCTCCTTTGTGACCTCTTGTAGCGGTGCCACCTTTTCCAGAACCCTGGCCCCTTGCAATCTTCTTTCTATTCTTAGTAGCCCCACTAGCAGGCTTAAGTGATTCTAATTTCATCTTAAAGCTCTTTTACTTCGATTAAATGCTGAACCTTATTTATCATACCAGAAATCTGTGGCGTCAATTCCTTCTCCACACTTCTGTTGATCTTGCCTAAACCTAAAGCCTGAATAGTCCTCTTCTGACGTTGTGGACGCTTCACAATACTTCTGGTCTGTGTAATTATTACTTTAGCCATTTTCTTAACCGTTAAAGACTTTATCTAACGTAACTCCTCTTTGTTTTGCAACTGCATAAGGATCTCTCATCCTGTTCAAGGCATCAAAAGTAGCCTTTACCACGTTGTGTGGGTTAGAAGATCCTTTGGACTTAGCCAAAACATCGTGAATCCCAGCACTCTCCAAAACCGCACGCATCGCACCACCAGCAATTACTCCTGTACCAGGAGCTGCAGGCTTAAGTAATACCAAACCGCCACCGAATTTACCAATAGCTTCGTGAGGTACTGTAGTTTTGAACAAAGGAACCCTTACGAGATTCTTCTTTGCGTCATCCACTCCTTTTGTAATGGCGTCAGTTACCTCGTTTGCTTTACCAAGACCGTATCCAACTACACCACTTCCATCACCCACTACTACGATTGCTGAAAAGCTGAATCTTCGACCACCCTTTACAACCTTAGCTACTCGCTTGATAGCAACCACCTTTTCTTTAAGGTCGATTTCGCTGGCTTTTACTGCTTTTATATTACTTTGTGACATAATCTTATTTAAAATTTAAGCCCACCTTCACGTGCTCCTTCGGCAAATGCCTTCACTTTACCATGGTATGGGTAACCGTTTCTGTCGAAGATTACACTCTGAATACCGGCAGCACTTGCCTTCTCAGCGAGTTTCTTTCCAACCTCCTTGGATACCTCTACGTTAATCTGCTCTTTGCCCAGTTCTAAAGATGATGCATAGGCTAAAGTAACCCCTTTCACATCGTCAATGATCTGACCATAAATAGCCTTGTTGCTTCTGAAGACAGACACCCTTGGTCTGGTGCCAGTACCGCTGATTTTTCTACGGATACCGAGCTTAATTCTCTTTCTTCTCTCTAGTTTAGTTACGGCCATCTTATTTCTTATTTAGAAGCGGTTTTACCAGCTTTTCTTCTTACTATTTCACCAACAAACCTGATACCTTTTCCTTTGTAAGGCTCTACCTTTCTCAAGGATTTGATCTTAGCAGCCACCTGACCTACCAATTGCTTATCGATGCCTTCCACTGTAACCTTTGGGTTTTGACCCTTTGCTGTTTCAGCGCCTACATTGATTTCTCCTGGTACGGCAAGGAAGATATTGTGTGAATAACCCAGGTTCAATTCAAGAATATTATCTTGTACTGCGGCTTTATACCCAACACCCACAAGCTCCAACTCTCTTTTATAACCTGAAGACACACCCACCACCATGTTGTTGATTAGTGATCTGTATAGTCCGTGCATAGCCTTGTGACGCTTCTGCTCAGTAGGTCTTTCTACAGTTAATGTATCTCCTTCAATATTCACCTTCATATCCGGGTGAATTTCTTGCTTCAATTCTCCTTTAGGACCTTTCACGGTTACCACGGTTTTGTCCACGGTAATGCTGATTCCTGCAGGTATTGAAATGGGTGCTTTGCCTATCCTTGACATTTTAAATCAATTTTTTAATATACGTAACACAGCACTTCGCCTCCGACATGCTCTTTTCTGGCTTCTTTATCTGAAAGCACACCTTTTGAAGTAGATAAAATGGCTATTCCCAGGCCATTTAACACTCGTGGAAGGTTCTCTGCATCAGCATATTTTCGCAAGCCAGGCTTACTTATCCTTTCCAGGCTAGTAATTGCAGACTGTTTAGTCTGAGGGTTGTATTTCAAAGCGATCTTGATGATCCCTTGCTTATCATCATCCTCAAACTTATAGTTCTGGATGAACCCTTTCTCGTGCAAAACCTTTGTTACTTCCTTCTTCAAATTAGAAGCAGGTATCACTAAAATGCGATGGTTTGCTTTTATCGCATTTCTGATCCTTGTTAAGTAATCTGCAATCGGATCTGTTACCATTATCTTTATACAATTAAATACCCCGAAAACGGGGTGCAAAATTAAATGAATATTTTTAAAAATCTAAGCTAAGACGAAATAAAGATTACCAGCTAGCTTTTGTCACTCCAGGAATCTTGCCATCGTTGGCCATTTCTCTGAATGTAACCCTGGAAATACCAAACTTCCTCATGTAACCTTTAGGTCTTCCGGTAAGCTTACATCTGTTGTGCAATCTTACTTTAGATGAGTTTCTTGGAAGTTTGTCCAATGCTTCATAATCACCAGCTTCTTTCAAAGCTGCACGCTTATTCGCATATCGAGCTACTAACTTCTCTCTTTTTCTTTCTCTTGCTTTTATCGATTCTTTAGCCATGTCTTTTATTTTTTACCCGCTACAAACGGCATTCCGAATGCTTTGAGTAGTGCTAAACTTTCTTCATCAGTTTCCGCGGTAGTCACAAACGTGATGTCCATACCGGTGATTCTGTTAATCTTATCAATACTGATCTCAGGGAAGATGATTTGCTCTTCAATACCAAGGCTATAGTTACCGTGGCCATCGAATCCCTTTTGCTTTATCCCTTTGAAGTCACGTACACGTGGCAAGGCCACTGTCATGAGCCTGTCAAGAAACTCATACATTTTATCCCCTCTCAAGGTAACACGAGCTCCGATAGGCATACCTTCTCTCAACTTAAAGTTCGAGATAGAAAGTTTAGCAACAGTAGGTACCGCCTTCTGTCCAGTGATGGTAGTAAGTTCTTCAACCCCAACATCCACTAACTTTTTATCAGCAACAGCGGCTCCAATTCCTTTATTCACAGAGATCTTAACAAGCTTAGGTACTTGCATCACTGACTTGTATTGAAACTTTTCTTTCAATGCAGGTGCAATCTCTTGGATATACTTTTCTTTTAATCTAGGTCTAGCCATTAGTGATAAATTCTCCTGTTTTTTTAGAATATCTCTGCAATTTTCCACTCTCGTTGAGCTTTCTGCCAGATCGAGTAGCCTCTCCGGTAGCAGGATCTACCACCATCAGGTTACTCATGTGCACAGCGGCCTCAGTTTGCTCTCTCCCTCCCTCAGGAGAAGTAGCAGAAGGCTTCTTGTGCTTGGTCACGATGTTGACACCTTCAACAATCGCTCTATACTTATCTGATATGACCTCCAGGACCTTACCAGTTTTATCTTTGTCGTTTCCAGCCAATACCTTTACCGTATCGCCTTTTCTGATGTGAAACTTATTTGCTTTGTGGTTATTCATCATTAAAGTACTTCAGGTGCTAATGACACAATTCTCATGTACTGACGCTCTCTCAACTCTCTTGCCACCGGGCCGAAGATACGAGTACCTCTGGGCTCATTGTTGGCAGTGAGAAGCACTGCAGCATTATCTTCGAAACGGATGTAAGATCCGTCTTTTCTTCTTACCTCTTTTTTGGTTCGAACGATCACAGCTTTAGAAACTGTTCCTTTCTTTAAACTACTGGAAGAGATTGCTGATTTTACAGTCACAACAATAGTGTCTCCCACTGAGGCGTAACGCTTCCCCGTGCCTCCTAAAACTCTGATACAAAGTACTTCCTTTGCACCACTGTTATCTGCTACATTTAGCCTTGATTCCTGCTGTATCATTTTACTTAGCTCGTTCGAGTATTTCTACTAATCTCCACCTTTTGTTCTTGCTCAGCGGACGAGTTTCCATGATGCGCACGGTATCACCGATATTGCAATCATTGTTCTCATCATGCGCAGAAAATTTTGTCGTCTTTCGGATAAACTTACCGTAGATAGGGTGTTTTACCTTTCTATCCACTTTGATGGTAATGGTCTTCTGCATTTTATTGCTAACCACTTGTCCGACACGCTCTTTTCGCAAATTTCTTTCCATCGATGCGTTATTTACTTATTTCTTTGGCTGTTATTTCTGTTTGAATCCTTGCCACCAGCTTTCTGCTTTCTCTGATCTTCATAGGATTCTCGATCGGCGTGATGCTGTGAGCAAACTTCAATTTGCCATAATTGTCCTTCTCAGCAACGAGCTTATTCTTAAGCTCATCCAGGTTCAAACCTCTTAGTTCTGAATTTTTCATTCTCCAGTATAGTCTCTTCTTACAACAAATTTAGTTTTGATCGGAAGCTTCTGCTGCGCCAATCTCAACGCTTCTTTCGCCAGCTCAGTAGATATACCTGATGCTTCGAATATGATGGTGCCAGGCTTAACTACAGCTACCCAATATTCCGGTGCTCCTTTACCTTTACCCATCCTCACCTCTGCAGGCTTCTTGGTGATCGGCTTGTCCGGGAAAATCCTGATCCAAACCTGACCTTCTCTCTTCATCGCTCTGGTAACCGCGATACGTGAAGCCTCAATTTGTCTGGAAGTAATCCATCCGGCTTCCATTGATTTTATTCCGAAATTTCCGAAAGCTAATCTATGACCTCTCTGAGCAATACCCTTAACCCGGCCTTTCTGCTTTTTTCTAAATTTGGTTCTCTTTGGCTGTAACATTTCTACTTAGCGTTTATGAGATTATTTGCGATCACGTCTCCTCTTTGGGCCTTCATTGGCTCCACCTCTTCTTCTTCTTGGTCCACCTGGCTGTCCCGGGGCATTACTATTGCCGCCGCCTGTACTTGCCTGGCCCACGTTTGGAGAAAGGTCTCTCTTACCGAATACCTCACCTTTGAAGATCCATACTTTGATACCGATTTTACCGTATACCGTAGCTGCTTCAGAGATCGCATAGTCAATGTCAGCTCTAAGGGTATGCAAAGGAATTCTACCCTCTTTATACTGCTCAGAACGTGCCATCTCAGCTCCACCAAGACGACCAGACACCTTTACTTTTATCCCCTGAGCTCCTACTCGCATTGCAGAGGCAATAGCCTGCTTCATTGCTCTTCTGTAAGAGATTCGAGCCTGTAATTGTTGAGCAATTGACTCACCCACCAACTTGGCATCCAACTCAGGTCTTTTGATTTCAAAAATATTGATCTGAAGGTCTTTCCCAGTCAGCTTCTTGAGCTCTTCCTTGATCTTGTCCACTTCGGATCCACCTTTACCAATCACAACGCCCGGACGGGCAGTGTGTACAGTAAGAGTAATTCTTTTAAGCGTACGCTCAATAATGACTTTAGAAATACCACCCTTAGGAATACGGGCACTGATGTACTCTCTGATTTTGTGGTCTTCAACGATTTTATCGGAAAAATCTTTACCGCCAAACCACGCAGAATCCCATCCTTTAACGATTCCTAATCTGAATCCAACTGGATTTACCTTCTGTCCCATTTATTTAGTTTCTTTTTCTTCAGACTGATTACTCTCATTTACATCACTCACGATAATGGTGATGTGATTAGATCTCTTTCTAATCCTGTGCGCCCGTCCCTGAGGAGCTGGTCGCAATCTCTTTAGCATCCGGCCTCCATCTACAAACACTTCCTTCACTACTAGCTCGGCATCCTCAATATTCACATCTCCATTACTGGCCTGCCAATCAGCGATAGCTGTCATTAGCAATTTCTCCATTGTTCCCGAAGCGTGCTTATTGTCAAATTTCAAAAGGTTGAGTGCTACATTGACTCTTTGACCTCTGATCATGTCCGCAATCAATCTCATCTTACGAGGTGATGTTGGCACATTCTTCAAAGAAGATTTTACAGCGCCTAACTTACCAGCGTTTTCTTCTTTGTGTTTTTTGATCGCTTCCTTTTGAAGACGAATCCTGACTGATTTCTTAACTTTCTTTTCTGCAGTTTCCATCTTTATTATCTTCTACCTTTATCTTTTTTAGCAATATGGCCTCTAAAGTTTCTGGTAGGAGCAAACTCACCAAGCTTGTGTCCCACCATGTTTTCAGTGACGAAAACAGGGATAAACTTATTACCATTATGTACTGCGAATGTCTGACCAACAAAATCCGGCGAGATCATTGATCTCCGAGACCATGTTTTGATGACTGATTTTTTTCCAGACTCATTCATGGCGTCTACCTTCTTCTCAAGTCTGAAGTCTATATAAGGTCCTTTTTTTAGTGATCTTGCCATTATTTTCTCTTAGTTATAATCAGCTTATCAGAATATTTATTCGGCTTTCTTGTTTTCTTTCCTTTGGTGTAGAGTCCGTTTCTGGATCTCGGGTGACCACCAGATGATCTACCTTCACCACCACCCATTGGGTGATCAACAGGGTTCATTACCACACCTCTTACTCTTGGTCTTCTACCTTTCCATCTGTTTCTACCAGCCTTACCCAATCGAACGTTCATGTGATCGTTGTTAGAAACAATTCCGATCGTAGCGTAGCAAGTAATCAACACCATTCTCATCTCCCCTGAAGGAAGTTTCAATGTGGCATATTTGCCCTCTCGTGCTACCAACTGAGCGTATGTGCCCGCACTTCTTGTAATCGCGCCACCTTTACCAGGCTTAAGCTCAACATTATGCACAATTGTACCCAAAGGAATATCAGATAGTGGCAATGCATTACCCACTTCAGGAGGCACGCCAGGTCCAGAGATAATCTCTGTTCCTACTTCCAGGTTAGCAGGAGCAATGATGTAACGCTTCTCACCATCTGCATAGAAAAGCAAGGCAATTCTTGCAGTTCTTCCTGGATCGTACTCAATTGCTTTTACTGTAGCAGGAATCCCCTCTTTATCTCTCTTGAAATCAATGGTCCTAAGCTTTTGCTTATGTCCTCCTCCTACGTTTCTTATCGTCATCCGACCCTGATTGTTTCTACCTCCTTTTTTGCCTTTAGAGGTTAGAAGAGACTTCTCAGGAGTAGTCTTAGTAATCTTATCGAAAACTGGTGCTACTCTAAATCTCTGTCCAGGTGTAACGGGTCTAAGTTTCTTAACAGCCATCTATCTGTTTATTTTATATTCCGCTATAAAAATCAATGATATCACCATCAGCTACCTTCACAATAGCTCTCTTCTGAGAGGGTGTCTTTCCTTCAATCACACCAGACTTTGAATACCTGGATTTAGACTTTCCGGGGTGAACCATGGTGTTGACACTCTCAACTGTCACACCGTAGGTTTTTTCCACCTCTTTCTTAATTTGAACCTTGTTGGCTTTTTTGTCCACCACAAAGCCGTATTTTCCGTGCTCGTTGAGGGCTGAAGCCTTCTCAGTTACCAAAGGTTTTATTAATACTCCCATCTCAGTTTAATGTATTTTGAATTACTTCTACTGAACTTTCCAACAACACTACCTGCTCAGCATTTACCAAGTCATAAGTGCTTATCTCATTGGCTGTAGATACTTTCGTATTCTTCAGGTTACGAGATGACAAGAAAACGTTCTTATTTGCCTCACTCAGTATGAGTAATGATTTCTTATTGTTCAACTCCAGGTTAGCCAGGATACCGGCAAACTCCTGAGTCTTGGGATTCTCGAACGAGAAATCCTCCAATATTTTGATTTGCTTATCTTTTGCCTTAGAAGAGAAAGCTGACTTTTTAGCCAAATGCTTTACCTTCTTGTTAAGCTTAAAGCTATAGTCTCGTGGCTCAGGGCCAAACATAGTACCACCACCTCTGAAAACAGGTGATTTAATACTACCCGCTCTGGCCGTTCCTGTACCCTTCTGCTTCTTTATCTTTCTGGTAGATCCGGAGATCTCATTTCTAGTCTTTACCTTGTGTGTACCTTGTCTCTGGTTAGCCAAAAATTGCTTCACCTCAAGGTATACCGCATGCTGATTTGGTTCGATACCAAACACATCCTTACTTAGGGTCACTTCCCTTCCGGTATCTTCTCCTTTGATATTGAAAACTGACAGTTTCATCTTTATTTCTCTAGTATTAGATAAGAATTCTTAGCACCAGGTACTGGCCCACTGACAAGTACAAGGTTTTTCTCAGGATAAATCTTCACCACTTTAAGGTTCATTACCTTCACCCTGTCACCACCCGTTCTGCCAGCCATTTTAAGGCCCTTGAACACTCTTGATGGAAAGGAGCATGCTCCAATAGATCCAGGTGCTCTAAGTCTGTTATGCTGACCGTGAGTGGCTTGCCCTACTCCACCGAAACCATGTCTCTTAACAACGCCCTGAAAGCCCTTACCTTTAGATGTCCCAACAACATCCACAAAGTCCTGCTCTACGAACACGTCTTCGATCTTTATTGTATTTCCAAGCTTTACCTTGTCTTCAAACTCAGCTCTGAAATCTCTGAATTCAAACAACTTACTCTTAGGACTCGTCTTGGCCTTTGCAAAATGCCCCTTCAATGCTTTAGGTGTGTTTTTTTCCTTACGCTCACCATAAGCCAATTGAACTGCACGATATCCGTCAGACTCTTTATCTTTTACTTGTGTCACCACACAAGGACCAGCTTCAATGAGCGTACAGGCAAGATTCTTACCCTCCTCATTGTAAACACTAGTCATCCCGATTTTTCTACCAATTATTCCAGGCATTTTGCTTAATATTTATTCTTTTACCGTTTCCGGATAAACTTTTCGTAAAAAGGACTGCAAAGATAGCAATTCCATAATCCGAACAAAAGATTTAATTCAATTTTTGAGACAAAAAAAGAACCAATAACACCACAGCTATTGGTTCTTCTTCTTTTGCTAGAAAAGTAACTATACTTTAATCTCTACGTCTACTCCACTGGGAAGCTCAAGCTTCATCAATGCATCTACGGTCTTAGCACTGTTAGAATAAATATCTACCAGTCTTTTGTATGTGCAAAGCTGAAACTGCTCACGAGCCTTCTTGTTTACGTGAGGCGATCTCAAAACAGTAAACTTCTCTTTCACTGTTGGCAAGGGAATAGGTCCGCTTACCACAGCTCCTGTAGTCTTTACAGCGCGCACTATCTTTTCAGAGGACTTATCCACCAAATTGTGATCGTACGATTTCAGTTTTATTCTAATTTTTTGGTTCATGATCTGTGTTAATTAAACCGCTTCTCCTTTTGTCTTTTTGATAACTGCATCTGCAATACCAGTAGGTACCTGAGCATAGTGAGCAAAGGTAAGTGACGCTGTGGCCCTACCCGAACTCATTGTTCTAAGGTCAGTAACATACCCGAAGAGCTCAGAAAGCGGAACATCTGCCTTCACCACTTGTGAAGTACCTTTTGTATCCATTCCCTTCATCATCCCTCGTCTTCTATTCAAGTCACCAGTGATAGATCCAGTATATTCATCTGGTGTCACTGCATCCACTGCCATTATAGGCTCCAGCAGAGCAGGCTTCGCTTTGCTTGCAGCAGCCCTGAAACCGGCCCTTGCAGCCAATTCAAAAGACAAAGCATCAGAATCCACATCGTGGAATGAACCATGGAAAAGTCTCACTTTCAAGGAATCAACCGGGAAACCGGCCAAAGGACCGTTCTTCATAGCTTCCTTAAAGCCTTTTTCAATAGCTGGAATAAATTCTCTTGGAATCACACCACCCACAATGTCGTTCTGGAACTGAAGTCCTTCTCCTGTGAAGTCTTCATCAACAGGCCCTAGTTCGAACACAATGTCCGCGAATTTACCACGACCACCAGTTTGCTTCTTATAAACCTCTTTATGCTCCACAGTGGCATTGACAGACTCTTTGTATGCAACCTGAGGTGCTCCCTGATTGATCTCTACTTTAAACTCTCTCTTAAGTCTATCGATAATGATATCCAGGTGAAGCTCACCCATTCCTCTCAGAATAGTCTGACCAGTCTCCTGATCTGTTTCCACCTGCAAGGTAGGATCCTCTTCCACCAATTTAGAGATCGCCATTCCCAACTTATCTACATCCGCCTGTTGTTTAGGCTCGATAGCATAACCAATAACTGGCTCCGGGAATACCATTGACTCCAATATGATTTGATGCTTCTCATCACAAAGGGTATCTCCAGTCTTAATATCTTTAAACCCAACTACGGCTCCAATATCTCCGCAATGCAAAGCATCAATCTGGTTCTGCTTGTTGGCATGCATCTGGAAAATTCGCGAAATACGCTCCTTCTTGTCCGTACGCATATTGTGTACGTAAGATCCCGAATTCAGCAGTCCAGAATAAGACCTGATAAAACACAACCTACCCACAAACGGATCAGTAGCGATTTTAAAAGCAAGTGCCGAGAAAGGCTCTTTTTCAGAAGGCTTTCTTGAAATCTTTTCTTCAGTGTCAGGATCAGTACCCGTAATATTATCTCTATCAAGTGGTGAAGGAAGCAATTCCATCACGTAGTTGAGCATTGTTTGTACGCCCTTGTTCTTGAAAGCCGAACCACAAAGCATTGGCACAAAAGCCAGGTCAATAGTCGCAGCACGAAGTGCAGCAATAATTTCATCTTCAGTGATGGACTCCGGATCTTCGAAATACTTCTCCAAAAGGGTCTCATCGTAATCTGCAACAGCCTCCAGAAGCGCTTGTCTATACTCAGCAACCTCCTCAAGCATATCCTCAGGAATAGGCACTTCGCTCCAGGTCATTCCAAAGTCATCTTCGTTCCAAACCATACCTGTGTTCGAAACCAAATCAACAACACCCTGAAATTTGTCCTCAGATCCGATTGGCAGTTGCAACGGAACCGCTTTGGTTCCAAGCATCTCTTTCACCTGCTTACAAACATTCAAAAAATCAGCACCCTGACGATCCATCTTATTGACGAATCCGATTCGCGCTACTTTATAGTTGTCAGCAAGTCTCCAGTTAGTTTCAGACTGAGGCTCCACACCATCTACTGCACTAAAAAGGAAAACCAAACCATCCAATACCCTCAAGGACCTGTTCACCTCAACAGTGAAGTCCACGTGACCCGGAGTATCTATAATATTGATGTGATAATCGTCGTTCTTATATTTCCAGAATACAGTGGTCGCTGCAGAGGTGATAGTGATTCCTCGCTCTTGCTCCTGCTCCATCCAGTCCATAGTAGCCGCTCCATCATGAACCTCACCTATTTTGTGAGTTACCCCCGTGTAGAACAGGATTCGTTCAGTGGTAGTGGTCTTACCAGCGTCAATGTGTGCAGCAATACCAATATTTCTAGTGTACTTTAAATCTCTAGCCATTAGTGATTTTGATTTTTAGAATCTGAAATGTGAGAATGCCTTGTTTGCTTCGGCCATTCTGTGAGTATCGTCCTTCTTTTTGATAGAAGCACCCTCACCTTTCGATGCAGCAATAATTTCACCTGCCAAACGCTCCATCATGGTTTTCTCCCCTCTAAGTCTGGCGTATTTGATCATCCATTTGATACCCAAAGAAAGTTTTCTTTCAGGACGAACCTCAATCGGCACCTGAAAAGTAGCTCCACCAACTCGACGGCTCTTCACTTCCACTCCAGGACACACATTGTTCAATGCAGTCTTCCAGGTCTCAATTCCATTCTCTTTGGTCTTAGACTCAACCAATTTGATGGCATCGTAGAAAATAGAATAGGCTATACTCTTCTTCCCACTCAACATGAGGTTATTAACAAATTTTGTCACCAAGGTATCCTGATAAATAGGATCAGGAAGGATGTACCTCTTCTTTGGCTTAGCTTTTCTCATTTCTCAGATTTTACTTTTTATCCTTAGGCCTTTTAGCTCCGTATTTAGATCTTCTTTGTGTTCGCCCATTCACTCCGGCAGTATCCAAAGCTCCACGAATGATGTGATACCTCACACCAGGTAAATCCTTCACCCTTCCACCTCGTATAAGCACGATAGAGTGTTCCTGCAAGTTATGACCCTCGCCAGGGATATAGGCATTCACTTCTTTTCCGTTAGTTAGTCTAACTCTGGCTACTTTTCTCATGGCAGAGTTAGGCTTCTTAGGCGTGGTGGTATACACTCTTGTGCATACACCTCGTCGCTGTGGACATGAATCCAGAGCAGGAGACTTTGATTTAGAAGTTAACTTCTTTCTGCCTTTTCTTACTAATTGCTGAATAGTTGGCATTATGCTTTATTTCTTATTATCCAAATTTTTTGGGAACGCAAAGATAGAAATAGTTGGTATTATATCACAATCGAAATGCGAATTATCGTAGAGAATTTTATGCCTCTCCCATAGTTCCTCCGAAATTCATTGGGAACTTTGGTGTCTCTTCCACACTCTTGATGTCCCCGTATGAGCTTTCGAATTTATTGATATTGTCCTCCAGTGCCTTTAAAAGGCGTTTTGCATGCTCAGGAGTAATCACAATTCGCGATTTAACCTTGGCTTTTGGCACACCCGGCATGAGCCGAATAAAATCGATGACAAACTCACTACTAGAGTGAGCTATCATCGCCAAATTTGCATAAACGCCCTCGGCTGTTTCCTCAGACAGTTCAATATTGATTTGATTGGATGGCTTATTGCCCCCTTTTTTATCTTCTTTAGGATCCATTATTTATGATTCCAGTTCTTTTGAATTAGCAAACTGTTCTTTAGCTGCTACCAGGTTTTCATAATCCTCGTTAGAGGTTACGATGTGGTTCAGGAAGTTTCTGTTTCCGGTTCCTGCCGGGATCAGATGTCCTACAATCACATTCTCTTTAAGTCCACTCAGGTAATCTGCTTTGCCTCTAATAGAAGCCTCACTAAGAACCTTGGTTGTTTCCTGGAATGATGCTGCAGAGATGAAACTTTCAGTTCCAAGTGATGCCTGAGTAATTCCCTGAAGGATCGGCTTAGAAACGGCCGCCTCAGCACTTCTGACCTCAACAATCTTCATGTCCCTCCTTTTCAGGTTAGAATTCTCATCACGCAGCTTCCGGCTGGTAATGATCATCCCTGCTTTCAAGGTTTCGGAATCACCTGGATCCATTACCACCTTTTTATCAAGGATATTATCATTTTCCTCCATGAAGGCAAATCTATCTACAGACTGATTGGTCAGGAAGCTGGTATCACCCGCATCGATGATAATTACCTTTTGCATCATCTGCCTCACGATCACCTCAATGTGCTTATCGTTGATCTTCACACCCTGAAGTCTGTAGACCTCCTGAATTTCATTCACGAGATACTCCTGAACAGCTGTAGGTCCGCTAATCGACAAGATATCCGCAGGTGTAATCGCACCATCTGAAAGCGCATCACCGGCACGGATAAAGTCATTATCCTGAACCAGAATATGCTTAGACAATGGCACCAGGTATCGCTTCTTCACTCCATCTTTCGACTCGATGAAGATCTCACGGTTACCACGTTTGATACCTCCATAAGTTACCACACCATCAATTTCACTCACCACAGCCGGGTTAGATGGATTACGCGCTTCGAAGAGCTCTGTAACCCTTGGAAGACCCCCGGTAATATCTCTTGACTTACCAGTCTTTCTAGGAATCTTAGCCAATACCTGCCCTGCTTTGATCTTATCTCCAACATCCACTGCAAGGTGAGCGCCTACTGGTATGTTATACCCTTTGGATTCATCCTTACCCGCCACAACAACAGCCGGGTTCTTGGTCTTATCTTTAGTATCTATAATTACTTTCTCTCTGTGACCTGTCTGCTCATCTGACTCCTCTTTGTAGGTAACTCCTTCAATGATAGAATCAAATTCTGCTTTACCGTCAAACTCGGCCATGATCACGGCATTGTATGGATCCCAGTTACATATTTCATCGCCTTTGGCAATCTTATCGCCATCACTTACTTTAAGGATGGCACCATAAGGCACATGGTTTGTAATCAATACTCTTTCCTTCTTATTGTCAAGAATCTTGATCTCTCCTGATCGGCCCATCACTTTCTTCACCTTGTTGCCCTCTTCGTCTACAGAATCTACGGTTCGTAGCTCATCGTATTCGATAAAACCATCAAATTTGGCTTTAATGTTGGCATCCACGGCAATGTTAGAAGCTGTACCTCCTACGTGGAAAGTTCTCAATGTAAGCTGAGTACCAGGCTCCCCGATCGACTGTGCAGCAATCACTCCGACAGACTCTCCCATGTTGGCCATACGACCACTTGCAAGGTTACGTCCATAGCATTTCGCACAAACTCCCTGCTTAGTCTCACAGGTCAATACGGACCTGATCTCCACCTCTTCGATGCTGGTTTCATCAATTTTAACAGCCACTTCTTCGGTGATCTCGGTACCTGACTCAACAATGAGTTCTTCGGTAATTGGATCATAGATATCGTGTACGGAAACCCTTCCAAGAATTCTCTCGAAAAGAGATTCTACGATCTCCTCGTTGTCCTTTAGTGCCTGTACTGATAAGCCTCTCAAAGTACCACAGTCTTCCTCGTTCACCACCATGTCCTGAGCCACATCCACCAATCGTCTGGTGAGGTAACCGGCATCCGCAGTTTTCAAAGCTGTATCCGCAAGACCTTTTCTGGCACCGTGTGTAGAGATGAAGTACTCTATTACATCCAGCCCTTCTTTGAAGTTAGAAAGAATAGGGTTTTCAATGATCTCACCTACAGAACCCTGAAGATTCTTTTGAGGCTTGGCCATCAGCCCTCTCATTCCTCCAAGCTGACGAATCTGCTCTCTTGAACCCCGGGCTCCAGAGTGCATCATCATGTAGATGGAGTTGAATCCCTGATCGTCTTCTTCCAACTGCTGCATCAGCGTATTGGTCAGCAACGTGTTCGTTCTTGTCCAAATGTCAATCACCTGGTTGTAACGCTCATTGTCTGTGATCAGACCCATCAGGTAGTTATTCCATACAGCTTCCACTTCTTCTTTGGCCTGAGCCACAAGCGCTTCCTTCTCTGCCGGAATCTGAATGTTATCAAGACCCATAGAAAGACCTCCTTTATAGGCTGTCTGGAATCCCAATTCTTTAATATCATCAAGAAAATGAGCCGTTTTGGCCATTCCAGTGATTTTGAATACAGTAGATATAATCTTCTGTAGTTTTTTCTTTGTCAGAAGTTCATCCACAAAACCCACTTCTTCCGGCACATGCAAATTGAACAGGACTCGTCCGGCCACGGTCTCAATAATCTTGGTCTCAAGCTCACCATTCTCATTTCTCACCTTAGTTCTCACTTTCACATAAGCATGCTGAGATACTTTGCCCTCATTGATGGCAATGATCACTTCTTCTGCACTGTAGAAAGAGAGTCCTTCACCAATTACTGGCTTTTCAGGAGTGCTTCTTCGGCCCTTTGTGATATAATAAAGTCCTAAAACCATGTCCTGAGAAGGCACCGCAATAGGCGCTCCGTTGGCAGGGTTAAGAATATTGTGAGATGAAAGCATCAACAATGACGCCTCAAGAACAGCTTCATGTCCAAGCGGTACGTGAACAGCCATCTGGTCACCGTCAAAATCGGCGTTGAATGCTGTACAAACCAATGGGTGTAGCTGAATCGCTTTTCCTTCTATTAATTTAGGCTGGAAAGCCTGAATACCTAACCTGTGAAGTGTAGGAGCCCGGTTAAGAAGTACAGGGTGTCCTTTCAGTACATTCTCAAGAATGTCCCAAACAACAGGATCCTTTCTGTCTACAATCTTCTTAGCAGACTTTACAGTCTTTACAATACCCCTCTCGATCAGCTTTCTGATCACAAAAGGCTTGAACAGCTCGGCTGCCATGTCCTTAGGAAGCCCACACTCGTGCATTTTGAGCTCAGGTCCAACCACGATAACAGAACGACCAGAGTAGTCAACCCTTTTACCCAGGAGGTTTTGACGGAATCGACCTTGCTTTCCTTTGAGCATATCACTCAAAGACTTCAAAGCTCTGTTTCCATCAGATCTTACAGCGTTCACCTTTCTTGAGTTATCAAAAAGTGAATCCACGGCTTCCTGAAGCATCCTTTTTTCATTTCGAAGGATTACTTCGGGTGCTTTGATATCAATCAATCTCTTCAGACGATTGTTACGAATGATCACCCTTCTGTAAAGGTCGTTCAAATCTGACGTAGCAAATCTTCCACCATCAAGAGGCACCAAAGGACGTAGTTCTGGTGGTATCACCGGAACCATCTTAATGATCATCCATTCGGGCTTATTCTCAATTCTGGTTTTGGCATCTCTGAATGCTTCCACCACTCTCAATCTCTTAAGTGCTTCAGCTTTTCTTTGCTGAGAAGTATCCGTAGCCGCCTGGTGACGAAGCTGATAAGAAAGCTCATCAAGTTCAATTCTTGACAACAGCATTTCCAATGCCTCAGCGCCCATTTTGGCGATGAATTTCTGTGGATCATCGTCATCCAAAAGCTGGTTCTCACGGGGAAGTTTATCCAGAATATCCAGATACTCCTCTTCAGTGAGAAAATCCATTTCATTGATACCATCTTCTTCCTTGATACCAGACTGAATGACTACATATCGCTCGTAGTAAATGATCTGATCCAATTTCTTAGTAGGAAGCCCCAAGAGGTAACCTATTTTGTTGGGAAGCGAACGAAAGTACCAGATATGCGCAACAGGCACTACCAATTCGATGTGACCCATTCGCTCTCTTCTGACCTTTTTCTCAGTCACCTCTACTCCACAACGGTCGCAAATAATCCCTTTATATCGGATTCGCTTATATTTTCCACAATGACATTCCCAGTCTTTAACAGGACCAAAGATTCGCTCACAGAACAACCCACCCATTTCAGGCTTGTAGGTTCTGTAGTTAATCGTTTCAGGCTGAGTAACTTCACCATGCGAGCTTTCTAAAATCGACTCTGGAGATGCCAGACTAATCGTAACTTTAGAAAAATCGTTAGACAGTTTTTTATTTTTTCTGAACGCCATAATTAAATGATCTATGTATAGCCCCGCAGAGCGGGGCTGTTATCCAATTTATTAGTCTAAGGTAATTTCAAGTGCCAATCCACGAAGCTCGTGAACCAATACATTGAACGATTCAGGGATGTTTGGCTTCTGCATGTTTTCACCCTTCACAATCGCCTCGTAGGCTTTTGCTCTACCAATCACGTCATCCGACTTAATGGTAAGGATTTCCTGCAATACATGGGCAGCACCGAATGCCTCAAGTGCCCATACCTCCATCTCTCCAAATCTCTGACCACCAAACTGTGCCTTACCACCGAGTGGTTGCTGTGTGATCAGTGAGTATGGTCCGATGCTTCTTGCGTGCATCTTATCATCTACCAGGTGACCAAGTTTCAGCATATAAGCCACACCTACCGTAACAGGCTGATCGAAGCGAACTCCGCTCAAACCATCATATAGATAAGTACGACCAAATGATGGTAATCCTGCATCCTTCAGTTCGCTCTGAACTTCATCCTCAGTAGCACCGTCAAAAATTGGAGTAGCATATTTCTTACCCAATCTTAAACCGGCCCAACCCAGTACAGTTTCGTAAATCTGACCGATGTTCATACGAGAAGGTACACCAAGCGGGTTCAACACAATATCCACCGGAGTTCCATCTTCCATGAAAGGCATGTCTTCATCACGGACAATCTTGGCTACAACACCCTTGTTTCCGTGACGACCCGCCATCTTATCACCTACTTTCAGTTTACGTTTCTTAGCAACATAGACTTTGGCCAACTGAACAATGCCTGCTGGAAGTTCATCTCCAACCTCAAGCGTAAAGCGCTCTCTTTTGAAAATACCTGATACTTCGTTTCTTGCATTGATATAATTCTTGACCATTCTGAAGATGAGATCATTAGTATGCTGATCGGTTGCCCAATCTTCGATGATCAAATCTGAAATCAAATTGGCTTCTTCAGGAACATTGTAGTTACTCTCATCCCTGTAAGCATTCTTAGGTGGGAATAGATTTGCCTCAATGTTTTTTCTGTTGAACTTGGTTCCTTTAGACATTACCTCTTCACCAAACTTATGTTTGATTCCCTGGCAAGTTTTTCCTTCGAGAAGCTTCGCCAACTTGTCGATCATTTGATTTCTGATCTCAGTAAGCTCACCGCTGTAACGGTTTTTCAGCATTTCTACCTCTTTCTTCGTTCTTGATCTAAGGTCTTTATCCTTCTTAGGTCTTGAGAAGAGTTTAGTATCAATCACCACACCTCTCAATGAAGGTGAAGCTTTCAATGAAGCATCTTTTACGTCACCCGCTTTGTCTCCAAAGATGGCACGCAATAGCTTTTCTTCCGGAGTAGGATCGGTTTCCCCTTTTGGTGTGATTTTACCAATCAGGATATCTCCTTCTTTGATCTCAGCACCAATTCTGATAATACCATTTTCGTCAAGGTTCTTAACAGCTTCCTCACTTACGTTTGGTATCTCAGAAGTAAGCTCTTCTTCTCCTCTCTTGGTATCTCTTACTTCAAGGTCGTATTCGTCGATGTGGATAGAGGTGAAAATATCCTCTCTTACCACCTTCTCAGAAATTACAATCGCATCCTCAAAGTTGTACCCCTGCCATGGCATGTATGCCACCATCAGGTTTCTTCCAAGGGCCAGCTCACCATTTTCGGTAGCAAAACCTTCACACAAAGGTTGACCTTTATATACTTTATCACCTTTGGTAACAATCGGCTTCAGGTTGATACAAGTATCCTGGTTAGTTCTTCTGAACTTAATGAGCTCATAAGTAACACTTGGACTATTGAAAGAGATAAGCAAATCTTCTTCAGTTCGCTCATATCTGACAACTATCTTCTTAGCGTCTACATATTCGATTTCACCGTCTCCTTCAGCGATCACTAATGCACGTGAATCAATAGCAACACGCTTTTCCAAACCAGTTCCAACAATTGGAGCCTGAGGCTTCAACAATGGTACTGCCTGGCGCTGCATGTTAGAGCCCATCAATGCACGGTTGGCATCATCATGCTCAAGGAAAGGAATCATAGAGGCTGCTACCGATACAATCTGATTCGGTGCCACATCCATATACTTCAAATCTTTGGGATCCACTACCGGGAAATCCCCTTCGAAACGTGCCTTTACTTTATCATTCAGGAAGTTTCCTTTGTCATCCAAAGGCGCATTGGCCTGGGCTATATTATAGGTATCTTCTTCCTCTGCAGTGAGATAGTTTACACTACCTGTCATATCCACAGTTCCTTCTACCACATCCCTATAAGGTGTCTCAATGAAACCCATCTGGTTCACCTTGGCGTGTACGCAAAGTGAGGAGATCAAACCAATGTTTGGCCCTTCAGGAGTTTCGATGGTACAAAGTCTGCCATAGTGTGTATAGTGAACGTCACGTACCTCGAAACCTGCTCTTTCTCTGGAAAGACCACCAGGTCCTAGTGCCGACATTCTTCTTTTATGCGTAATCTCTGCCAATGGATTGGTCTGATCCATAAACTGAGAGAGCTGGTTGGTACCAAAGAATGAATTGATCACTGAAGACAACGTACGCGCGTTGATCAAATCAACTGGCTTGAAGTCTTCATTATCCCGAACATTCATTCGCTCACGGATGGTTCTGGCCATTCTGGCAAGACCCACACCAAACTGTGCATACAATTGCTCACCCACAGTTCTAACCCTTCTGTTGCTCAAGTGGTCAATATCATCGACTACTGCCTTGCTATTGATCAACCCGATCAGGTACTTCACGATAAGAATGATATCCTCAGTGGTGAGGGTTCTCTTATCGTATCCTATGTCCAATCCTAGCTTTTTGTTGATTCTGTATCGACCAACTTCACCCAGATCATAACGCTTATCACTGAAGAAGAGATTTTGAATAATATCCCGGGCAGTCTGCTCATCAGGAGCATCAGTATTTCTCAACTGACGATAAATCTGCTCAACGGCTTCCTTCTCAGAGTTGGAATTATCCTTCTGAAGCGTATTGTATATGATAGAGTAATCCGTGATGTTCACATCCTTCCTGTGAAGGACAATTGACTTGCTGCCGGACTCCAAAATGGTCTCAATATCATCCTCAGAAATGATGCCATCTCTTTCGAGAATCACTTCATTTCTATCAATGGAAACAACTTCTCCGGTGTCTTCATCCACAAAATCCTCTGTCCAGGTACGTAGTACCCTGGCGGCCAGTCTGCGACCTATCACTTTTTTCAGCTCCTTTTCAGTAGCATCAATCTCTTCGGACAGGCCAAAGAGATCTAATATTTTTTTATCTGATCCATATCCTATCGATCTGAGAAGTGTGGTAATAGGAAACTTCTTTTTACGATCGATATAGGCATACATCACGTTGTTAACGTCTGTAGCAAACTCAATCCAGGATCCCTTAAAAGGAATGATCCTTGCGGAGTACAAGTGTGTTCCATTCGTGTGCTTGCTTTGCGCAAAGAACACACCCGGAGACCTGTGCAACTGCGAAACGATCACTCGCTCAGCCCCATTGATTACGAAAGACCCTTTTGCAGTCATATATGGGATATTCCCCAAGAAGACTTCCTGCTCTATGGTCTCAAAATCTTCATTCTCCTCATCATTGCAAAGCAAACGAAGCTTAGCTTTGAGGGGAACAGAGTGCGTCAAACCTCTTTCGATGCTCTCATCAACTGAGTACTTTGGAGGGTCAACAGTATAATCGACAAATTCCAGCACGAAATTTTCTCTGGAATCACTGATAGGAAAGTTCTCCATGAACACTTTGTACAGTCCTTCGGAGTTTCTTTTCTCAGAAGGAGTGTCCAGCTGGAAAAAGTCAACGAATGACTTCAGCTGTACGTCAAGGAAATCAGGATAATCGATTACAGATTTTATAGAAGAGAAATTAACTCTCTCAGATGTATTTTTAGCCAAAGCTTTATCTGTTTAGTTCAAAATAAGGATCAAGAACAATATGTAGTAGATACAAACAGGAAAAGACCTGATCCTTATCCCGATGTATATCGGGATGGGAGCCAGGCCTAAACCTTAGTTGATGAAAATCAAATTATTTTAGCTCAACCTCGGCACCAGCTTCTTCAAGCTGCTTTTTAAGCGCCTCAGCCTCATCTTTAGCTACGCCTTCTTTTACGTTACTTGGAGCACCGTCTACCAGTTCTTTAGCTTCTTTTAGTCCAAGACCTGTAAGTTCTTTTACCAATTTCACTACTGCTAGCTTAGCTGCACCAGCTGACTTAAGTACAACATCAAAAGATGATTTTTCCTCAGCAGCACTTCCACCATCACCACCACCAGCTACCATTACAGGAGCTGCTGCAGCTGCAGGCTCAATACCATACTCATCTTTAAGGATTGTAGCTAGTTCACTTACCTCTTTTACTGAAAGGTTTACTAGTTGCTCAGCGAATTCTTTTAAATCTGCCATTTTAATTGTCAATTAATTTTGTTAAAAATCTTATTCTCTTTCTGAAAGTGTTTTTACTAGACCGGCTAAAGTATGCTGACCACTCTGTAGAGCGGAGATAACATTCTTAGCAGGTGACTGAAGTAATGAAATAACCTCACCAATAAGTTCCTGTTTCGACTTGAGGTTACTCAAAATCTCCAACTGGTCTTCACCGATGAAAATATCTGAATCTATGGAAGCAGCCTTAAACTTAGGTCTCTGATCTTTGTCTTCCTTCTTGAAGTCTTTAATGACCCTAGCAGGAACGTTTGCGTTTTCATTCACAAACATGATCCCCGAGAATCCTTTTAATGTGCTATCCAATGATGAATAGTCATTGTCAAGATTATCAAGGGCTTTCTTGATCAAAGTATTTTTCACAACCTTGTACTCTACACCTTTTTTGAAGCACATCTCTCTAAACTTGTTGATTTGTGCAACAGTAAGGCCTGATGTGTCAGTGATGTAGAAGTGGTCTGTTTGCTGAAGTTTTTCTGTTAAACCAGCAATCACTTGTGCTTTTTCTTCTCTAGTCATAACGTCTTATAGTCCAGCTATGCTATTTTTATCAACAGCTATACCCTTACTCATCGTACTGGATAGTGTGATTGATTTAAAATATGTACCCTTGGCAGAAGAAGGTTTCAACTTCGCCACAGTTTGAATCATTTCCACTGCATTTTGCATGATCTTCTCCCGATCGAAGGAGATCTTACCAATGCTTGTATGGATAATTCCTGTTTTATCAACTTTGAAGTCAATCTTACCAGCCTTTACCTCGGTCACTGCCTGAGCAATGTCCATGGTTACAGTACCTGACTTAGGGTTCGGCATTAATCCTCGTGGTCCGAGTACTCTACCTAACTTACCCACTTTAGCCATTACTGTAGGCATTGTGATGATCACATCAATTGCAGTCCACCCACCTTCTATTTTGGTGATATAGTCGTCAAGACCTACAAAGTCAGCTCCAGCAGCCTTAGCCTCTTCCTCCTTATCTGGAGTACAAAGCACAAGCACCTTCACTTCCTTGCCAATCCCGTTAGGCAAAGCCACCACACCACGAACCATTTGATCCGCTTTACGTGGGTCTACGCCCAGTCTAATATCAATATCAACAGATGCATCAAATTTGGAAAAGGTAATGTCCTTCACCAACTGAGCAGCCTCCTCAATAGAGTATTCCTTATTTACGTCAACAAGCTCTGCAGCTTTTTTCTGATTTTTCGTAATCTTTCCCATTGTACTATTTAGTTAGCCCAAGGCGCTTTACCAGAAACTCTTACTCCCATACTTCTAGCTGTACCAGCTACCTGACGCATTGCAGATTCAATCTTAAATGCGTTCAAATCCTGCATTTTCAACTCAGCAATCTCTTTCACCTGATCCCAGCTGATAGAACCCACTTTCGCACGGTTTGGCTCAGCAGAACCTTTTTTCAACTTAGCAGCTTCCATAATCAATATTGGAGCTGGAGGTGTTTTAATTACAAAATCGAAAGACTTGTCAGTATAGATCGCAACAACTACCGGGAGCAATTGACCCTGCTTATCTTGAGTTCTTGCATTGAACTGTTTACAAAACTCCATGATATTTAGTCCCTTAGAACCAAGTGCTGGTCCTACTGGTGGAGAAGGATTTGCCGCCCCTCCCCTAACCTGAAGTTTCAAATAACCTGTTATCTCTTTAGCCATTAGATTATTCTTGTTTTTCTACCTGTATGTAATTCAACTCTACAGGAGTGTTTCTTCCAAAAATTTTAACTGTAACATTTAACTTCTTTCGATCCTCAAATACCTCTTCTACAGTACCGGTAAAGCCACTGAATGGACCATCCATAACTTTTACCGACTCACCCACTATAAAAGGTGTATCAAGTTTCTCTTCGTACTCCTCGGCTTCATCGACCCTACCTAAAATTCTGTTCACCTCATTTTGTCGAAGTGGGACAGGATCCTTGGAAGCGCTGGTAGAACCTTCACCAAGAAAACCAATTACATCTGGTGTATTGGTAATAATATGCTGAGTCTCGCCATTGCTCAAATCAGCTTGTATGAGTATATATCCTGGAAAAAAGTTGCGCTCACGTACACGCTTCTTTCCATTTCTCATTTCGTATACTTTCTCAGAAGGGATAAGCACCTGCGTTACCAGCTGCTCAATACCGTTCCTCGCGATCTCTTGTTCCAGGTAACCCTTTACCTTCTTCTCACGGCCACTTATGGCCCTTACTACGTACCATTTGAACTCAGACATCCCTTAAAATTCGTTATAAAACCATTTCATGGCATTTTCGAATCCAAAGTCGAAAAGCCCTATCATCAGAGCGAAAATTAAAGAAGCGACCAAAACGAGGATGCTACTGTTTTGCAGATCAGCGTATTTAGGCCAGGTTACTTTGTGAAGTAACTCATCATAAGCCTCTTTAAAAAAAGATATTACCTTATCCATCGTTATGTTTAAAGATTGCACGGGAGGAGGGACTCGAACCCCCAACCAATGGTTTTGGAGACCACTACTCTACCAATTGAGCTACACCCGTAAAAAAACCATGCAGCCCAAAAGGACTGCAAAGTTAGATGAATCAATATTTATAAACAAATGCCATCTGGAATTAATTTCCAGATGGCAATGTTTTGAAATTTCAATTAGTCAAGGATCTCAGTAACCTGACCAGAACCTACAGTTCTGCCACCTTCTCTGATCGCAAATCGCAATCCTTTTTCAAGAGCGATAGGGTTGATCAAATTCACTTCGATGGTTACGTTATCACCTGGCATTACCATTTCCACATTAGCAGGAAGCATGATCTCACCAGTAACGTCTGTTGTTCTTACGTAGAACTGAGGACGGTACTTGTTGAAGAAAGGCGTGTGACGACCACCTTCTTCTTTAGAAAGAACGTATACCTCAGCGTTGAACTTAGCGTGAGGAGTTACAGAACCAGGCTTACAGATAATCATACCTCTTCTGATTTCGCTCTTCTCAATACCTCTCAAAAGCAAACCAACGTTATCGCCAGCTTCACCTCTGTCCAATATTTTTCTGAACATCTCCACACCAGTGATGGTAGACTTAAGACCTTCAGCTCCCATACCGATGATATCAACAGGATCTCCAGAGTTGATTACACCTCTTTCGATTCTACCAGTAGCTACAGTACCACGACCAGTGATCGAGAATACATCCTCTACAGGCATCAAGAATTCTTTATCAACTGCTCTAGGAGGAAGTGGAATAAACTCATCCACTGCATTCATCAGCTCTTCTACTTTTTCTACCCACTTAGGCTCACCGTTAAGTGCACCAAGCGCAGAACCCTGGATCACTGGAATGTCATCACCTGGGAAATCATAATCAGAAAGAAGCTCTCTGATTTCCATTTCTACAAGCTCAAGAAGCTCAGGATCATCAACCAAATCCACTTTGTTCATGAAAACAACCAAAGCAGGTACACCTACCTGACGAGAAAGCAGGATGTGCTCTCTTGTCTGTGGCATAGGACCGTCAGTCGCTGCTACCACGATGATAGCTCCGTCCATCTGGGCCGCACCAGTAACCATGTTCTTAACATAGTCAGCGTGACCAGGACAATCCACGTGCGCGTAGTGTCTTTTTTCTGTCTGATACTCAATGTGTGAAGTATTGATAGTAATACCTCTTTCTTTTTCTTCAGGTGCATTGTCAATTGAAGAAAAGTCTTTCATTTCTGCAAGGCCTTTTGAGGCAAGTACAGAAGAAATAGCAGCAGTCAATGTGGTTTTACCATGGTCAACGTGACCAATAGTACCGATATTAACGTGCGGTTTTGAACGATCAAAGGTTGCTTTAGCCATGTCTGATAATCCTCGGTTTAAATATTAAATAAATAAGTCAAAATAAAAATATCCCAAATATTACCAACCAAATGGTTTCCCCTTGAGGATACAAGAGCCAATGACGGGATTTGAACCCGTGACCTCTTCCTTACCAAGGAAGCACTCTACCCCTGAGCTACATCGGCTTTGGGAATTTCAAAAGGTTGATAATTCGAGCGGGTGACCAGGTTCGAACCGGCGACCTACAGCTTGGAAGGCTGTCGCTCTACCAACTGAGCTACACCCGCTTTTTAACATTTTGTGGGGGGAGAAGGATTCGAACCTTCGAAGACATAAGTCAACGGATTTACAGTCCGTCCCAGTTGGCCGCTTTGGTATCCCCCCAACTAACATTTCTACTCTATCAAAGTACTCCCCTTTTTCGGTTCTCCTTGAAAAAGGGAATGCAAAATTATACGCTTTTTTATTTTAATCAAATTTTTACCAGTAAATCTGGAATCATTTTTTCAAAGCATGTTTTTAACCTTCCGAGGCCCTTTTTCACCGCTCCGGTTCGTTGATTTTCATTATTATAGTGGCCTGGAAAATGGCATGACCGATATGAAACTAAAAGTAGAAGTAAATGGACGTAATGAGTTTCAAATTGCAGAACATGAAGGGGGCGCCCTCATCAACGGCAAAGAAAGCTCTTACGACCTACACAGGAAGTCTTCAAATGAATTTCTTCTTTACCAAAATCAGCACGTCTATCAGATCTCGGTTGTTGAGTCACATGACAGCAGCACCCTGACATTAAATATTAATGGAGAAGAATTTAGCGTAAGTACCAAGGATCATATCGCACAAATCCTGGAAGACCTGGGAATGGACGTGATCGCCAACGAAGTGATTAATGAGATCAATGCTCCAATGCCGGGCACCATCATTGACATTGTGGTATCCGAAGGTCAGGAAATTCAGGAAGGGGATACCATTCTAATTCTGGAAGCTATGAAAATGGAGAACATCATTAAATCTCCTGTGAACACCACAATTCAAAAAATCCACATTGAAAAGGGTCAAAACGTGGAAAAAAATCAAGTTCTGGTATCTTTTTAAGGATCATGGGCGCTTGATGTGGTAATCTTTATACTTTTGTGAAATTTTAATCAACAAACAATTATATAGCCCTGCATGAAATATAAAAGGATACTCCTCAAACTTAGTGGCGAAGCCCTCATGGGAGAAAATCAACATGGCATAGACCCCAACAGACTGGAGCAATATGCTATGGAAATCAAAAGAGTTCACGAAAAAGGCCTTGAACTGGCCATAGTGATCGGAGGAGGAAATATCTTCAGAGGAGTGGATGGAGAGAAGTCAGGAATAGACAGGGTACAAGGAGACTACATGGGTATGTTAGCCACGGTCATCAACGCCATGGCCCTACAGAGCACACTCGAAAAGCACGGAATGTACACCCGCCTGATGTCAGGACTAAAAATGGAACAGGTATGTGAGCCGTTTATCCGGCGCAGAGCTATCCGGCATTTGGAAAAGAACAGGATTGTCATCTTTGGTGCGGGCATAGGTAATCCCTATTTTACCACGGACTCCACGGCCAGCCTACGAGCCATCGAAACAGAAGCTGACGTGGTACTCAAAGGCACAAGAGTAGATGGTGTGTACACGGCTGATCCTGAGAAAGATCCAACCGCCACCAAGTACACCCACGTATCTTTTCAGGAGGCCTACGAAAAAGGACTGAGCATCATGGATATGACCGCCTTTACCCTTTGCATGGAAAACAATCTCCCAATTATAGTATTTGACATGAATAAGCCTGGAAATCTATTTGATATCATAGATGGAAAAGAGGTGGGTACTTTAATCAATTAATACAATGGAGGAAATCGATTTTTATTTAGATCACTCACAAGAAATGATGGACAAGGCAGTGAGTCACTGCAACACCGAGCTGGCCAAAATAAGGGCCGGCAAGGCCATGCCGAACATGCTGGATGGTATCGCAGTGGAATACTATGGTGCAAGCACCCCGCTGCAACAGGTAGCCTCTGTGACTACACCTGACGCCAGAACTTTGAGTATAAAGCCCTGGGAAAAGAAGATGATCCCGGAGATAGAAAAAGCCATTATCAACTCTAACCTTGGTTTTAACCCGCAGAATGATGGTGAGCTAATCAGAATCAACATCCCTCCCCTTACGGAAGAGCGCAGAATCTCTCTGGTAAAGCAAGCCAAATCAGAGACTGAAAACGGCAAAATCAGTGTGCGAAATGTGCGTAAGGAAGTAATGGATTCCCTCAAAAAACTTTTGAAGGACGGAGCCTCGGAGGACGCCATCAAAGGGGCCGAAGAAGAAGTACAGAAGATCACGGACCTTCACACCAAAAAACTCGATGAGCTTCTGGAGCTGAAGGAGAAGGACATCATGACCTTGTAATCTACTGGTCAGATAAACAATTTGCGTGTCTGGATCATTTCTTCCACACGTTGTGGCACCAGGTATTTGATGGATCGGTTTGCCCTTATCATTTTTCTGATCAGGGTAGCCGATATGTCCATCTCAGGGGCCTCTATCAACCGGACATTGGGGTGTTCTGTCAAATCTGATTTCTGAGCGTTCGGTCTCGGGTAAACAATCAGTCCATAATGATCCAAAATCACCTGATGATTCTTCCACTTAGGAAAAGAACCCAGGTTATCCTCCCCTATGATCAGTGTGAAGGCATGATCAGGATATTTTTCACTAAGTACCGCCAACGTGTCCACTGTATAGCTGGGCCTTGGCATCTGAAATTCCACATCACTTGCCCTGAAATGGTAGTCATCCTCAATGGCTGCCTGCACTAAATCATACCGATCAAACTCGTGCAGCAGGTTCTTATTCTTCTTGAAGGGATTTTGTGGCGACACAATGAACCACACCTGATCCAGCTCTGTGGACTGATGAGCCACATTGGCTATAATCAAATGACCAACGTGTATAGGATTGAACGATCCGAAAAAGAGCCCAACTTTCATTGGAGAAAATCATTTACAATCTGCTCTGCTTCTTTGAAGGCTGTCTTCAGATCTCTGTTTATAAGCTCATAATCAAATTTCTCCGCGAATTGCATTTCTGCTTCTGCTTTGCCTATTCTCCGCTCCAGGGACTCTTTGGTTTCTGTTTGTCTCTTCTCCAGGCGGTGGCGAAGTACCTCCACACTCTCGGCATTTACAAATACAGATAGGGCCCTGTCGCCAAGTGCTTCCTTCAGATTCACTCCTCCTATAACATCCACATCAAAGATCACATGATATCCCTCAGCCCAAAGCCGCTCTACTTCAGATTTCAGCGTGGCGTAGAACACCCCGGGATATACCTCCTGCCACTCATACAGCTCCCCTGCCTGAAGCTTCCGACGAAAGTCTGCCTGGGTAAGGAAATAATAATCTTTACCGTCTTCTTCCACACCTGCCCTTTTTGCACGGGTGGTCGCGGAAATCGAAAATTTCAAATTGGGGATGGTCTCGATGAGATGCTTTACAATGGTGGTCTTACCGGCACCAGATGGTGCACAGAAAATTACTGCCTTGCCTCGGCTCATATAATCAGGCTGATTGAAAAACTTTATTTCTTATAGCTTGCGCCAGGTCAGCCGGTACTTTTTGATTGGTAAGTTTACTCCTCAATAACTCTCTGATTTGCTTTTCCACTTCGTACTGCTCGAAGCAAACCATGCACTTATGAATATGGTTTTTTAGATAAATCTCCTGCTCTTCTGTGGCTTCATTGTCCAACATTAGATGGAGATACTGGAGGCATTTCGCAAACTCATTACAATCATTCGTTCCTTTCTTCTCAGAGTTGTCTGACATGGTGATGCAATTATTTCACAAACTAAATAAATAAATATTATTTGTAGCCCATAGTTAAGGCATATGACTTCAGTTTCTCTTTCAGGAGGTTTCTGGCTCTATGCAACCTGGACCTGACCGTGCCTATCGGAATGTCCAGGATCTTCGCCATTTCCTCATAAGTAAAGCCCTCCAGATCACACAAGATAATCACAGTTCGGAAATCTACCGCCAACGCATTGAGTGCGTTGGACACCTCATCGCCGATCATATCCTTCACCGTATCTATCCGCAGGTCTACAGTTCTGCTTTCATCAACATCTTCCGAATTGTAGAAGTTCTCTACTTCTTGATAATCTACTTTCGCAGGTTGCTTACTTCTCTTTCTGAAGTCATTGATGAAGCTATTCTTAAGAATTCTGTAAAGCCAGGCTTTGGCGTTGGTGCCTTGCTGAAAAGAGTTGATAAACCGATATGCCTTCATAAAAGTATCCTGAACCAGGTCTTTTGCATCATCCTGGTCAAAGGTGAGCCTGTAGGCGAAATTGTACATAGCATCCAAATGAGGCAGAAATTCATTGTCGAAAATGTTCTTCCGCTCTTTATCCGAATACTTGCGCCTGATTGCTTGTTCCTCGCTCATTTCTTTGATCTCCTCTTTTTACCTAATAATAAAATCGAACTCAACATCAATTTGTTTAAGATCATTTCGATGTACCTACACCTTTTTACGATGACACTCTTCAAATAGTTTATACTTATTCTAAATAAGAATGAACTTATTTACTCAACAAAAACGGAGTCCCCACCAGTACTCATTAATTTGCACCCTCAGTTATTTACGGCCAGATCTGCTCTGCAGATTTCTGAATGATACAAAATGAAGCTCTCCACTATCATCATTACCTACAATGAAGCACGGAACATCGAGCGTTGCATTCGGAGTGTGCAAAAAGTATCTGACGAGGTGGTGATACTCGATTCGTTTTCCACAGACAGGACACCGGACATTTGCAGGAGCCTGGGTGTGCGCTTTGAACAAAGGGTATACCGGAATCAAATTGACCAGAAAAATCATGTTCTCGCTCTGGCTGCGCACGACCATGTGCTTTCGCTGGATGGTGACGAAGCCCTTAGTGAGGAGCTAGCAGATAGTATTCTGCATGAAAAAGAAAACGGATTTCCGAACCATGCTTATTTACTGAACAGATTATCGTTTTATTGCGGCAAGTGGATCAGACATGGAGACTGGTATCCCGATTGGAAACTCAGGTTGTGGAATAAGCAACGGGCTAACTGGAGTGGGGTCAACCCACATGACAAGGTCTTTCCTGAAAAAGGAATTAACCCCCAAAAGCTCAAGGGTGACCTATTTCATTTCACTTTTGCCACCTACTCTGAGCATGAAAATCAGGTAAAAAAATACGCAGAGATCAGCGCAGCTTCTTACCTCAGTCGAAGGAGAAAGTTCGCCCTCTTCAGAATGATACTGAGCCCAATCACTTGCCTCGTGAAGAGCTATCTCTTCAAAGGTGGTTTTTTGGACGGACAACACGGCTGGCAGATTATCAAACTCGCCATGATGGAGAAATATTTGAAATATAAGAGGCTAAGGCAACTTCAAAAAGAGGACACTAACCGACGAGCCTTCTAAAGTAAGCTTCATACTCCAGGACGGTTCTTTCTACCAAAAACTTTTCGGTAGCATCTTTAAAGGCCTTGTCTGCAAATCGCTTGCGCAAGGTCTGACTCTCTACTAGTCGTTGAATTTTCATTGCTAAATCCTCAGGCTCCCCATTGTTAAAAAGGAAACCATTCACTCCATCTTGTATAATATCCGGAATCCCACCAAACCGGGAACCTATAACCGCAACCCTGCAGAGCATAGCCTCCACCAGAGCCAGACCAAACCCGTCCATATGTGAGGGCAGAATGTTCACATCTGCCAACTGGAGGTAATGAAGGGCCAGTTCATGGCTTACCACCCCCGTGAAAATGATTCGTTGCTTTGGTCTTTCCCTTGCCAGTAGCTCTGCAAAATCTTCCTGAGCAATGCCCACAAATAAAATATTGTAGTCCTCCGGTAGGTATTTCAGTGCTTCTATAAGCTCCCCCTGAAGTTTCTTTCTACTTACACAGCAGATGGTTTTACCAACCAAGCCATAGCCCTCCCTCAGTCCTTCAACCCTTTCTTTACTGACCTGTAGCAACAGATCTCTCGGAACTCCATTAAAAATCACTTTCAGGTGCGCCTCCCGGTAGCCCCTTTTTAGAAAAATATCCTTTAGCCCTTCACTGACCATCACAATCCCTGAAGTCCCCATGGTGTGAAACCAGCGCTTGATCCAGGGCTCATTTCTGGGCCTTTGTCTTCGCGTAAACACAATTTTGACATCCAAAGCAAAAGCCCATTTGGCCAGGATGGTAAGGTTGCGGTCTTTCCCGCCCTGTGCATTGATGAGTTCTATTTGATGTTTTTTTATAACTCGAACAATGCTCCTCACCGAGCCAAAATCAAGGTAGCTATCAAAAGGCACGTCATGACAATACACATCTCCAAGATCCGACACCAAATTCCACAGTAATGCTCCCTTCCCGCAAGCCAGGTGAATTTCATGCCCTTTTTGGCTGAGCCCTCTGATCAAATAATATATGGAATGTGTAGACCCTGCTACTCCGCCCTGACATGTAGTGAAGAGTATTTTCATAGCCATAAAAAAGGCGGCCTTCCATCAAGAAAGCCGCCTTCTAAGTTATTTAAGTTTGAGCGATTAATATCGGTAAGTATCCGGCTTAAATGGCCCTGACACAGTCACCCCAATATATTCCGCCTGATCCTGAGACAAGCTCTCAAGTTCTACCCCGATTTTGGCTAGGTGAAGCGCGGCTACTTTTTCGTCCAAATGTTTAGGAAGCGTATAAACCGCATTTTCGTAATTCTTCACATTGGTCCACAGCTCTATCTGAGCAAGTGTCTGATTGGTAAATGAGTTACTCATCACAAAAGAAGGGTGTCCTGTGGCACATCCGAGGTTCACCAGTCTTCCTTCTGCCAGAAGAATGATTTCCTTACCGTCAATATTATACAAATCCACCTGTGGCTTGATCTCCACCTTAGTGCTTCCGTAGTTTCCATTCAACCATGCCACGTCAATCTCATTGTCAAAGTGGCCGATGTTACACACTATCGTCTTATCACGCATCAGCTTGAAATGCTCTCCTCTGATAATGTCTTTGTTCCCTGTGGCGGTAACGATGATATCAGCCCTTGGTACGGCATTGATCATTTTCTTTACTTCGTAACCATCCATAGCTGCCTGCAGCGCACAGATCGGGTCGATTTCCGTCACAATCACTCTTACGCCAGCTCCACGCAAGGAAGCTGCAGAACCTTTACCTACATCACCATACCCGGCTACCACGGCCACTTTACCTGCCAGCATAATATCAGTCGCTCTTCTGATCGCATCTACCAGAGACTCCTTACAGCCATATTTGTTATCAAACTTAGACTTGGTGACCGAGTCATTTACATTGATAGCTGGCATCGGCAGTGTCCCCTTTCTCATGCGCTCATAAAGTCTGTGAACACCTGTGGTAGTCTCTTCCGAAAGGCCATTGATCCCCTCTACCAACTCCGGGTATCTATCCAAAACCATATTGGTCAGGTCACCGCCATCATCCAAAATCATATTCAGGGGCTTGCCACCTTCAAACGCAAACAACGTCTGTTCGATACACCAGTCAAACTCCTCCTCATTGAGGCCTTTCCACGCAAATACTGGTACACCCGCCTTGGCGATAGCTGCTGCTGCGTGATCCTGGGTTGAAAATATATTACATGAAGACCAGGAAACCTCTGCTCCCAACTCCACGAGAGTTTCTATCAAAACAGCCGTCTGGATGGTCATATGCAAACAACCTGCAATGCGGGCTCCCTTCAATATTTTTGAAGGTCCGTATTCTTCTCGCAAGGCCATAAGTCCGGGCATTTCAGCCTCTGCCAACCTTATTTCGTTCCGGCCATATTCGGCCTGGTTAATGTCTTTTACTTTGTAGTTCAGCTTTTCTTCAATCATGACTCAATTTTTACAAGCGCAAAATTAATAAATTAAAAGTATTGGGAAGTCAGTAAAGGAATGCTATTTCCTTCACGTCGAAACTCCTGACGGTATTGTTTGTTTTCACAGTGAGCCTTCCAGTATCATCCACTCCAATTATTTCTCCTTCAAAAATTCCCTCCTTGTCCTGAAATGAGTGAATTTCCCCCCGCCACCTCATTACCTTATAATAGGCATCAATGATACCTTTGGCATCTCCGGATTTCAATTTCAAATAATATTTTTCCATCTGCAAGACGATCTGCTCCAACAACTCCTCGAGATCATGAGTGCTACCACTTTCCATCAGCATGGAGGTGGCGGAGGTTAGGGAAAAATAGGATTGATTAACATTTACGCCTATCCCCACAACTGCATCCACTATGACCCCTCCTTCAATCATGGTCTCAACCAAAATGCCGGATATTTTTCTATCCCCCACATAAACGTCATTTGGCCACTTCAATTCCACTGTATCGCTGATCGCAGGGGAGAGTGCATCCACTACCGCCAGCCCGGATATGATATTTAATAAAAAGGCCTGTTTGGGCAGGAGCATCTTAGGGGTCAGGTAAATAGAGAAAAGAAGGTTTTTACCGGGTTCGCTCAGCCAGGCATTACCCCGCTGACCTTTTCCGGCTATTTGGTGCCCGGTATGCAATATGTAGCCCTCATTCAGGACTTTGCGTCGGATTCGCAACAGTACCTCCTCATTGGTACTGTGACATTCTGGCAGGAATTCGAGCATTTTGCCTAGAAATAGCGGTTTGGCAAAGTATTTATGCAAAGTATATTAGTATTTTTGAAGATAAAGTAAGACTAAAAAATGAATGAATGCAGGTAAAAACAAAAGAAGCAATTAATTCCAGTAAATTAAGTGAACTGGTAGCGCAGGGTATGGTGGAGAAGAAGGCTTCTGATGTAGTGGTGATGGATCTTCGGGAAGTAAAAAACGCAGTGGCGGATTACTTTATCATCTGTTCAGGAAATTCTGACACGCAGATAGATGCAATTGCCGATTCTATAGAAGATGAGGTATTCAAGCATTCTACCCAAAATCCCTGGAAAAGAGAAGGCAAAGACAGCAGAGAGTGGATCATCATTGATTATGTAGATGTAGTCGCTCATGTTTTCAATAAAGAAAAAAGAAAATTTTACGGTCTGGAGGAGCTCTGGGGTGATGCTAAAGTCACCGAAATAGACAAAGCGAACTAAATACCCTTCTGAGCGTTGTACGAATTAAACTTTTACAAATAGATAATGGCGGATAAACCGAGACAGAAAAGCCCACTTATGGGTGGAAAGCCAAATAAACCCAACTATCAACTGCTGATTATAGTCGGCCTGATCACCGTGGTTTTTGGATTTACATATTTCAGCCGTAGCAACACCACAGTGTCGATCTCTGACAAGCGATTTGAGCAGATGGTTCTGGCTAACGATGTGAAAAAGGTAGTTCTGATCAAAAATCAGGATGAGGTAGAGGTAACACTGAAACCCGAGGCCCTTCAGAACACCAAATACAAAATAGAATTAGAGGAACAATCCCCGTTTTCCACCAATAGCGGACCTCACTACAAATTCAAAATTGTTGATCCGACGATCTTCAACCAGAAGTTTAACGAGCTGATGGATAAACTACCCAAGGATCAGCAGATAGGGTATGAGGTGGACGAGCGGCAGGATTTTACCACTTTTATATTTAACTGGGGTTTTCTATTCCTGATCATTTTCGGTTTCTGGTTTCTGATGAGACGGATGACCGGTGGTGGTGGGCCTGGTGGCCAGATTTTCAACATTGGAAAATCGAAAGCTGCACTTTTTGATGCGGAAAACAAAGTTAAAATCACTTTCAACGATGCTGCTGGTCTCGAAGAGGCCAAAGAGGAAATCAAGGAGATTGTTGACTTCCTTCAAAATCCTGGGAAATTCACCACGCTGGGTGGGAAAATTCCGAAAGGAGCCCTTTTAGTAGGCCCTCCCGGAACAGGTAAAACCTTGCTGGCGAAAGCTGTAGCGGGTGAAGCAGGCGTTCCTTTCTTCACGCTCTCAGGATCCGATTTCGTGGAGATGTTTGTAGGTGTGGGAGCTGCCAGGGTAAGAGACCTCTTTAAGCAAGCCAAAGAAAAAGCGCCATGTATCGTTTTCATTGATGAGATAGATGCCATAGGCAGGTCCAGAGGAAAAGGGCAAATGCCAGGCTCCAACGATGAAAGAGAAAATACTCTTAACTCCCTTTTGGTGGAGATGGATGGCTTTTCCACGGACTCTGGAGTCATCATACTGGCGGCTACCAACCGCCCGGACGTGCTGGACTCGGCGCTGCTAAGACCTGGCCGATTCGACAGACAGATAAGTATCGACAAGCCGGATATCATTGGTAGGGAAGCTATTTTCAAAGTGCATTTGAAGCCAATCAAACAGCACGAAAATGTGGATGCTAAAAAACTGGCAGCACAAACCCCGGGGTTTGCCGGAGCTGAAATTGCCAACGTATGTAACGAAGCAGCCCTCATTGCTGCCCGACGTGACAAAAAGGCCGTAGACATGGCAGATTTCCAGGATGCCATTGACAGGGTAATCGGTGGACTGGAGAAAAAGAACAAAATTATCTCTCCGGAAGAGAAAAAGATCGTGGCTTATCATGAAGCTGGCCACGCCGTAGCAGGCTGGTTTTTGGAGCACGCAGACCCTTTGGTGAAGGTGAGTATAGTACCACGCGGCGTAGCCGCACTGGGGTATGCACAGTATTTGCCCAAGGAGCAGTTTCTCTACCAGACTGAGCAGCTCATGGATGAAATGTGCATGGCACTGGGTGGCAGAGTAGCTGAGGATTTGGTTTTTGGTAAGATCTCTACCGGTGCCCTTAGTGACCTGGAAAGGATCACCAAGCTGGCGTACAGTATAGTAACTGTTTATGGTATGAATGATAAGATTGGGAACGTTTCCTTCTACGACAGTAAGCAATCTGAGTATAATTTCACGAAGCCCTACTCTGACGCTACGGCAGAGTTGATTGACAAAGAGGTCAAGACCCTCATAGATCAGGCTTATGCACGCACCAAAGAATTGCTGAAAGAAAAAGGCAAGGAACTGGAGATCATTGCCAAAGAACTTCTGGAAAAAGAAATTATTTTCCAGGGTGATCTGGACAGGCTGATTGGCAAGCGCCCTTTTGAGAATCAGACTACCTATGAGCGATTTACAAACAATAAAAATGTAAATGACGAAAGGGACGAGCAAGAGGCGCTGGAAAAGCTGGAAGCTGAAAAAGCCAAGCAAGAGGAGCTGGCCAAGCTGAAGAGCAGCGTGATCCATGAGGTACAGAAAGAAGACGATAGCGTGGACACAAAATCAGAGGAAGAACTGGAGGACAAAAAGCAGTCCTAAAAACAGAATACATTGCTTAAATTGGGAGCCCTAAAAGGCTCCCTTTTTTTATGGACTTACAGTTTTCTGATCTAGACCCTCAAAAAAAAATATACTTCGCCAGTGATTTTCACCTGGGAGCTCCGGACAGGGCCTCCAGCCTTGACCGGGAAAAGAAAATTGTCAGATGGCTTAGTGAAGTGAGCCCGAGTGCCGCAGGGATATTCCTGGCTGGCGATTTATTCGACTTTTGGTTTGAGTACAAGCATGTAGTCCCCAAAGGGTATCTAAGGTTTCTGGGCAAGCTGGCCGAAATCAAAGACAGGGGCATCCCCATCGTCATTTTTACCGGCAATCATGACCTGTGGATGGCAGACTACCTCACCCGGGAGCTGGACATTCCCATCATCCATCAGCCTCAGTCTTTCCAGATAGGCCCTCATTCCGTGCATATTGGTCATGGAGATGGCTTGGGGCCTGGTGATAAAAAATTCAAGTTTTTCAAGAAAATATTCACCAATGGCCTGGCCCAGTGGGCTTTTCGATGGCTGCACCCTGACCTGGGCATCTGGCTTGCTAATAAATGGTCTGACCATAGCAGAGATACCTGCTCAGATCCGCCCTTTAAAGGGGACGAAGAATGGCTGATTCAGTATTGTAAGGAAGTAGAAGCCACGGCGCATCATGATTTTTACATTTTCGGACATAGGCACCTGGCTATAGAAGCGCCCATCGGTACCCGTTCCACTTATTTCAATCTTGGAGAATGGATCAACGGAAGTACTTACCTTGAAATGACACAGGACAACGCAACCCTAAAAACCTTTGAAAGCTAAACTACTGATCTGCACTTTATTATTACAGCTGAGCACGGGCTGTCTGGCTCAGGAGTGGACACTTGTCAAAACCATAACGCTCAAAAATGAAATCACTGCACAATCTGTAGACACTGACGGCAAGATATACATCGGTACCGCGGCCGGAGATATGCTCCGCTACGATCAGGATGGGAATGAAACTGAGGTCTACTCAGCTATAGGTAATTTTCCTGTCACCCTGATCAGCGCCTGGAATCGGTTCAAAGTATTTCTGTATTATAAAAGTCCTCAACAATTCATTTTTCTTGATCGCTTCAGCACCACCCCTATCACCTATTCCCTTTCAGACTATCAGCGCAATCTGGTGACACTGTGTGCCCCCGGAATTGACAACAGCGTATGGGTATTGTCTGCAGACTATAATGAACTTAGAAAATACAATATTCAAAACTCCAATGTACTGCTATCTAATCCACTACAGATAAACCTGAGCAGTGCCAGTTACATGCAGGCCTACCAAAATCTGGTGCTCATCAGCGATTCTCAGCAAGGTATTCACCTCTTTGATCAGTATGGAAACCTACAGATGAGCCATACAGAAAAAGGTGTTTCTTACTTTCAGGTGGTCAATGAACAATTGGTTTTTCTGGCCGGAGAGTGGATTACTTCCATCGACGTTTTTCGTCCGGGAAGCATCACAAAAACAAAAGCCCCACGAGAGGGCTTTAGTAATGTTCTGAAGTGGGGAGACCGTTACTATTTTATAAGTAAAAATCAGGTATTGATCTATCAACTTTCACTATGATCCCCTGTACAATTCCAAAATTTTCTTTCTGAACACTATGCTGTACTTGGAATTGATCAGCTCCAGCTCAGCCCTATTCTTGTTATTAAGACTTTCCAGGTAAGTATAAAAATCTGTATTGCCTGTCTCAAATCTCTTTTTCATAAACTCAAAGGTCTGTGTAGTGGCCTCCAGATTTTCTTTAGCAGAGATGTAGGTGTTTTGAGCTGAAACCAAATCCAGATAAGCAGTTTGCACCAGATTAGTGATCGTGTTCATCGACTGTGCTACCCCCAGCTCGGCGTTGGCCATGCCCACTTTGGCGACCTGAATGTTGTTGCTGGTCTGGTACCTGGAAAAGATGGGGATGTTCAACGAAAAATTCACATATTCAAATTCGTTAAACTCCATTTGTCTGGAAAAGCTGGCATCCGGTTCAAAATCGCCATTGGTGGGATTTCGCGCTCCATTAGATGAATAGTTAGACCCTATTCTTCCGAAGGCTGTAATGGTGGGATACAGTTGAGCTTTGGCTGACTTAAACTGGTATCTCGACGCTTCATAACTTGAACTGGCGGCTTTCAGTGCAGGGCTGCTGCTTAGTGTTTCTTCGAGGACTACATCGAACGGATCTGCCTCCAGCAGGAGTTCTTCCTCCTGCACATCATAGGCCTGCACTTCCACCTCCCCATCATTTGGGTTGAGCTGCATCGACTGAAATAAAGTGAGCAAATCTCTTCTGAGGGTATTTTCCAGATTGTTAAGCGTCAGCTTTTGATTGGCCAGCTGACCCTGAAAATTGTAAACAGATTCCAGATTACCGACTCCCACAGATTCTCTTTTCTTCTCTCGCTCCAGTTGTGCCTCCAATAGCTCCACGCGCTCTCGGGCAATCTTGATGTTTTCTTTATCCAAAATCACACTGAGGTAAAAGGCAAGAATATTGCTTTCTACACTGATTTCGGTATTCTTAATGGTCTCCGATGCAGCAACCAGCTCATGCTTTCGCTGACTCAACTGAAAGTGGTTCGAAAAACCATTGAACAAGACCATGTTGGAAGAAATATTGGGCGCAGAACTGCTGGTGGTCTCAGAGACCTGACGAGCGGCATTGGTGTCAAAGAAATTACCGAAAAAATAGTCATAGTTCACCCCCGCAGATAGCGAAGGGAAAAAATTCATGATGGATTGCAGTCGGTTGGATTCAGCAATCAGCTGACTATTACGTGCCTGCTTCAACTGGATATTTCTCTCCAGGGCGGTCTGGATACAGTCATCCAGCGTAAGGACGGTCACCTCCTCTGTATCCTGTGCATGGGCCAGCAAGGTCATGGTAATCATCATGAAAATCAAAGTCTTCTTCATTTCCAGTTTATTTTAGATCAAAAAAAGGCCGTCCCAAAGGGGATCGGCCTTGAGCATACAAAAAGTAATTAAACTAAAGCGTTGTCTTTGGCATTCATGTTTTCAGAAACGATCTGCCCGTCAAACAAGTGAATAACCCTGTGTGCATACTCGGCATCCAACGGAGAGTGTGTCACCATCACTACAGTAGTTCCGTTTTCATTGAGTTCGGTGAGCAGGTTCATTACTTCCTGTCCGTTGGCAGAATCAAGATTACCCGTTGGCTCATCCGCCAGGATTAGTTTGGGCTTGGCCACCACGGCTCGCGAAATGGCCACACGCTGTTGCTGACCACCAGACAACTGCTGCGGGAAGTGATTTCTGCGGTGCATGATCTTCATTTGCTCCATCACTTCTTCCACGCGCTTCTTGCGCTCAGAAGATGAGTATTTCAGATAAATAAGTGGCAGCTCAATGTTTTCATAAACAGTCAGCTCATCAATCAAATTGAAGCTCTGGAACACAAAGCCAATATTGGCCTTTCTGAGCTCTGCTCGCTTTCTTTCAGAATAGGTTGAGATTTCCTGATCTGTAAAATGAAACTCTCCTTCAGATGGGTTATCCAATAAGCCCACGATATTGAGCAAAGTGGATTTACCACAGCCAGACGGGCCCATTATGGCCACAAATTCACCTTTTTTGACCTCCAGGTTCACACCAGCCAGGGCTGTTGTTTCTATTTCGTCTGTATAGTAGAACTTCTTCAGTCCCACGGTTTTGATTAACGCTTCAGAGTTTTCCATTGTCTAAGATTTTATTTTGTATGTCGATTAGGTTTATTATTTAAATACTAGTTTGTCTTTGTCATCATACCCTTCGTAAGAAGAGACTACAACTTTCTCTCCGGGTTGCAAGCCTTCTATCACTTCATAATATCTTGGGTTCTGTCTTCCCAGCCTGATTTGTCTTCTCACGGCCTCAGACTCATCAGCAGTCAGCACGAAAATCCAGTTGCCCCCGGTGGTTTGATAGAAACTACCTCTGGGTATTTGTACGGCGGTAATATTTTCACTTAACTGCAACCTGATCTGGAGGGTCTGCCCACGTCTGATACCTTGTGGAATGGTGTCTGTAAAAACCATATCCACAGAAAACAAACCATTAGCCACTTCTGGATATACTTTTGAAATCTCCAGCGTATAGGAAGTACCGGCAAAGTCGAACGTACCGGAAAGCCCCTGATAAATCCGCGCTATATAGTGTTCGTCGATGGCGGCCCTTACTTTGAAGCCATTCAGATCATCTATCTGACCGATATTCTGACCCGGAGAGATGGATTCGCCCACCTCTGCATTGACCGTACTCAGGCTACCCGATATCGGCGCTTTGAAATACAGGTTATCCAGGTTCTTCTTGATCATTTCCAGGTTATCCCTGGTCCTATTGAGTGTGGATTCGGCCTGGGCGATCTGCAGGCGAGCATTCAGCGAGTCAAACTTGGCTGATTCGATCTGAATAACCTTACTGTCGATCAGGCGATCATAAGCCCGCTTCAGATTCAGATACTCTTGCTCAGAGATGATCTTTTCATCATAAAGTTCCTTACCCCTGGCATAAGCGTCTTTGGCTTCATCGATCTGATAGTCAAGCTCTATAAGGTTGCGCTTCAATTCAAATTGGTTTCGTTTCAGGCTCAGCTTGGTGTTTTCCAGGCTATTCATCAGTATAAATGCCTGAGTTTCCTCCCGCACGAAATTTTGCAAAAGGTCATTGTTAGAAAGTTTCAGAATAGTGTCGCCTTTGTCCACCAGGATTCCACCTTCATAATACTTCTTCTCTACCACGCCGCCTTCTATCGCATCCAGGCGAATTGTTTTAATGGGCATCACCGAGCCATCTACGGGGATAAACTCTCTGAATTCACCTTCCATCACGGTGGCTATGTTCACTTTTTCACGTTCTACGTTCAGGCGGGAGCCGCCATCAGCAAAAATAAAACTGTATAAAATGAAGATGACGAATACACTGGCTCCACCCCAGGTGGCGATGCGCTTTAGCGTCCACTTTTTCTTTTGAATCTTTCGGTCCATATTCTTTGTCTAGTCTGTCCCCCCTATGCCAATTAAAGTGCCAATGATTGTATCTTCCTGAAAGATAGCAAGTTAAGGTAATTGCAGATGAAAGTGTATCCGCAGGCTTGTACAAAATGGAACAGGAAACTGTCCGCTATCGGGCATAAAAAAAGGTTCAATCCGCTCCCGGACTGAACCTAAAGGTCAAAAACTCAAAATAAAAGAACTAATAGATATCAAAAATAACCTTTTTTATGACAATTCAAAGTTTTAAACAAAGTGGATAACCAAACGTTGATAGTATTACTATTATCTTTAGAAGTAAAAAGACTTAATATGGTTGTTTTACAACTAGTGCTTAACAAAAACCTCTATTCAAAAGATCCTCAATCTTCAGAGTTGGGGCAGAGGATTACTCAGCACAGTATCGAAATGATTCACGAATTGGGGTTTGAAGGTTTCACTTTTAAAAAACTTTCTGCCAGAATAGACTCCACCGAGGCCTCAGTTTACAGGTACTTTGAAAATAAGCACCGTCTTTTGGTATACCTAATCACCTGGTATTGGGCCTGGCTGGACTATCGCATCGAATATGAAACTCATAACCTGGAAGATCCAAAAACAAAACTGTGCCATGCCCTACGGATAATCACGGAAAAAAAGATGAAGGATCCAGCGTTCCCTGATATCAATGAAGAAGCCTTGCATAAAATCGTGATTGCCGAGTCTGACAAAATATACCTTACCAAGCAGGTGGATGAGGATAATAAGGATGGTTTTTTCAGGGGGTACAAGTCCCTATGTAAAAAAATAGCTACTTTCATTACTGAAATCAATCCAGCCTATCCATATCCGAATACCATTGTAAGCACGGCAATGCTAGTGGCCAATCAGCAAATATTTTTTGCGGAGCATCTTCCTTCACTCACTGAACTTAGCAAAGAAAGTGATCCATATGCAGCCAATTACGAATTTCTGAAATCAATGATCTTTCAAACTATTGAAGCATGAATAATCATCAGATCATCAAAGTAATCCAGGAGTGTACGGGTTACTTAAATTTAGAACTCTCGAGTGATGTTGTTCAATCCCTGGAAAGGAACTTCCGGGAATATGATAACCTTGATCTGGTTGAGTTCATTCGGGATATGGTGGAATCCGGAAATGATTGCGGCATTATTTTCCTGGAAAAGCATCTCAAAGAACCGCTCTTTCTGAAATCGATGAGTAGCCACGGCGCACCGATCATGGTATTTGCCAAGGACGATGAACTGGCGCCGGTCATTATCCGGCGAAAAGGGAAAAAATACCTTTTCACCAAAATACGGGAAGAAGGGATAGAAAAGTGGGAAGGAGATGATCTGGGGGTCCTCGATATGGCCTGTACGGAAAAACTTGAAATCATTTTCCTGGCCATCTTTGATCATCAAAGTCTGGTGAGTTCTCAGAAGGATTATCAGAACAAAACCCCGGTTTCTGCCTTATACCGACTCTACAAGCTGCTCGCCGCTGAGCGTCAGGATATTCTCTATGTCTACATCTATGCAGCCCTCATAGGACTACTGAGCCTTACGCTTCCCCTAGGCATACAAGCTGCCATAGAACTTATCAGTGGTGGTGTACTATTTAGTTCTGTGTATGTGCTCATTGCCTTTATCATCCTGGGTGTCATAGCTACGGGTGTGCTTCAGGTATTTCAAATCACTATTGTGGAATACCTGCAAAGAAGAGTGTTTACCAAAGCGGCCTTCGAGTTCGCTTTTAGAGTACCACGGATACAAATGGAGTCGGTACTCAACCTCCACATGCCAGAACTAATGAACAGGTTCTTTGATGTGATCACACTTCAGAAGGGTTTACCGAAGTTGCTGATCGATTTGTCTACAGGGATTATTCAAATCATATTCGGGTTGATCCTGTTGTCATTTTATCATCCGTTTTTTGTGTTTTTCGGTCTTGGCCTTTTGGGTACTTTGTTTAGCATCTTCTATCTCACTGGTCCCCAGGGGCTCAAATCTTCCATTGTAGAATCCAAGTACAAGTACAAAGTTGTCTATTGGCTGGAAGAAATGGCTCGCACCTTGTATTCCTTCAAGCTGTCGGGTAACACTAATCTTCCAATCAAAAACACTGATTTGAATGTTAACAGCTACCTCAAACACCGGAGTGCTCATTTCAAAGTACTGATCAAGCAATACTCTTTCATCTTACTATTCAAAGTGGTGGTGACAGGAGGACTCCTGATCATTGGAACGATCCTTGTGATCAATCGGGAAATTACTTTGGGGCAATTTGTTGCTTCAGAAGTGATCATCATCCTGATCATCAACTCGGTAGAGAAAATTATTATGTACATGGACGTGGTCTATGACATGCTCACTGCCGTTGATAAAATTGCTCAGGTGACGGACTTACCCCTGGAGCCATCAGGAGGCATTGATATCCCTGCCAGTCAGCTCAATGAAAATGGCCTCTCAGTAGAAATAAAAAACCTCCAGTACACCTATCCTGACAGGAAGCATCCTTCTATTACTGGCATTAACCTGAGCATAGCCCCTGGTGAAAAAATATGCATCTCAGGAGGAGGTAACTCGGGGAAAACCACCCTCACCAATGTGATTGCGGGTATACACACCGATTATGACGGGGTGATCACCTATAACAGGTATAACCTGAAGGACCTGGACAGAACCCACCTTAGAGATCAAATAGGCAAAAATGTGTCTCAGGAGGACATCTTTGAAGGAACCATCCTGGATAATATCCTTGTGGGGAAACCCTTCTCCAATATGAGTATGGCCATGGAAGCCATGGATAAAGTAGGGCTCACTGATCAGATCCATGAGTGGCCGGAAGGGTTCAACACACCTGTCCGGAGTGCCGGCAAGGGCTTTAGCAGTTCATTTATCAATAAACTTATCCTGGCCCGCTGCCTGGCTAAGCAACCCTCCCTACTTATACTCAATGATTTCTTCAATAGTGCTCAAAAACATGAACGCCTCAGACTTATAGAGATACTCACCAATCCGGAAATAAAAAGAACACTCATTGTGGTATCCAACGATCCCCTGATTATGGCCGCCATGGACAGGGTCATCTATATGGATGCGGGTAAAATCATCGCTGACGACACCTTCGAAAACGTCTTGAAAAACGAAAATATTCTTAAAAATATCTACTGAGATGCTGAATATATCTGACGATAAAATAGACGATATGATGGAGGAAGGGGAATTCTATTCCCTTCATACACTGAAAACCCCGGGCATGGGACGTCTTCTGGCTAAGGTCATCTCCTCTTTGATGGTGATCAGCTTACTTTTCTTGTTTCTACCCTGGCAGCAAAACATTCGCGGAGCTGGCAAAGTGACCGCCCTAAGCCCTAAAAACCGGCCTCAAACCATAGAAAGTGCCATCTCCGGACGAATAAAAGTCTGGAATATTGAAGAGGGCCAATATGTAACCAAAGGAGACACGATCCTTACCTTGTCTGAAGTTAAAGACAAGTACTTTGATCCTAACCTACTGACACGACTCAGTCAGCAACTTGAAGCCAAAGAACAGGGACTGATAGCCAAACTATCCAAAAAAGAAGCCCTCGAAAGGCAAATCAGGGCCCTGCAAGAGACCAGGACCATTAAACTACGTCAGGCCAGAAACTATTTCAGCCAGAGTATTCTCAAATTGGAGGTTGACAGCATCGCCTTTGAGTCTGAAAAAATTCAATTTGCCAATGCGGAGAATACTTTCGATCGAAACCAAAACCGATACCAGGCAGGAAATATCACCCTCACCAAGTTTCAGGAAATAGAGTCCAAATTTCAGGCAAGCAAAGCCAAACTGATTTCCGCTGAGAATAAATGGCTTCAGAGCAAAACCGAACTTATCAATTATCAAATCAGCATTGCGGGTACCGAGGCAGAATACCTCGACAAGATCAGTAAGGCTCAGTCCACCGTGAGTGAAACACTGGCGGATATATATGCAACAGAAGGAGAGATTGCTAAAATCAGAAACGAATACACTAACATGGAAATCCGAAACCAGCAATATCAAATTATTGCACCCCAAACGGGCTACATCGTACGTGCCCTCAAGGCTGGAATCGGAGAAACCATAAAAGAGGGCGAAGCAGTGGCTTCCATTATTCCCGAAAGCGACGATCTGGCAGCAGAAATGCATGTACGTGCCATGGATCTGCCATTCATAAGCACCGGGCGCAAGGTCCGGGTTCAGTTTGATGGATGGCCTGCACTGCAGTTTTCTGGCTGGCCCAATGCCTCCGTGGGCACCTTTGGTGGAATTGTAAGCGTCATAGACCGGGTAGATAGCAAGCTGGGGTCCTTCAGAATACTGGTGGCCCCTGATCCTGATACCGACCCCTGGCCGGAGCAGATCCGTATGGGTTCAGGTATAAAAGGGTGGGTCATGCTCGACGATGTACCTATCTGGTTTGAGCTATGGAGACAACTCAACGGCTTCCCGCCGAGCATTTATGAAAATCAGCAAACCACAAATGCTTCCAAAAAATGAGGATTAAGGTTACCATTCTATTCCTACTGGCTGCATTCACCGGACGTGCTCAATCATCAGATTCAGTAGCCCTCAGTCTGGGGGATGTCTATACTCTGGCCAAGGTCAACCATCCGATCATCAAGCAAGCGAGGTTGCAAGATGACATGGCCGTAGCGGAGCTACTGTTTACGAAAGGACAGTTTGATCCCAAGATACAGTCCAACTATAACGTCAAAAACCTAAATGAGACTGAGTACTACGAAAAATTCAATAATACCTTAAAAATACCCACCTGGTTCCCACTTGATCCGAAAGTAGAAGTATACAGAAATCAGGGAGAACACATTAACCCGGAAAGCTATGTGAGCAGCAGCCAGGACTACTGGCAGGTCTCTGCGGGTGTTAGCCTGCCCATCGGTAAGGGACTTTTTATAGATGAAAGAAGAATGCTGGTGACCCAGGCCCAACTTTTCTCCGGGCTGGCTGAAGTAGAAAAAATAAAGCTGATCAACAAAACCCTACTTACCATATCCAAATCCTACTGGGACTGGTATTTGGCCTACAAAAAATATGAGCTTACAGCATCCGCTATTGAAATAGCACAGGAAGTACTGGCGAGAACTAACATGGATTATGAATATGGAGAAGCCGCCGTAGTGGATACCATTCAGGCCAAAATAACTTACCAAAGTCGCCAAACTGATTTTGAAAAGGCCAAATTAGAGTTAGTACAGTCGAAGCTGGCACTTTCGGTTCACCTCTGGAGTGATGAGGGGATTCCGCTCGAGCTGTCAAACGGCACATTTCCAGTGGCAGAAACTTCAGATTTTATGGTGCCGACAGATTCAGGTTTTCAAAGGCTGGTAGAGTGGGCTCTGAGTAATCACCCGGATCTCCGAAAGCTGAACACCAAAAGAGAGCAGCTCGAAGTAGAGCAAAGGTGGAACAGAGAAAGCCTGAAGCCAGAACTGAATCTGAGTTACTCGCTTATAGACGCTCCATTCAATAACAACGGATACGAAACCCCTGACTGGGATAACAATTACAAGCTCGGGGTTGATTTTAGCATTCCTATTCTACTCAGAAAAGAACGTGGGAAACTGCAAAAAAACAGAGTATATCAGGAGCAAATTGAGTTTGAAATGACCCAAACAAGATTGGCGCTCAGTAATCAACTAAAGAGCATCTATGCCGAACTGAAAACTAACCAGATCCTGGCAAAACAGTTTTCGGATATGTCAAGGGGGTATCGGCTTCTATTTGAGGCAGAGGTTTTTAACCTTGAAAGCGGAGAAAGCGATCTCTTTAAATTGAACATTCAGCAGGAAAAATACATTGGAGCCCAGATCAAAGCCCTTGAGGCCTTGGTGAAGTTTGAGAAAATGAGGTATCAGCTACCATACGAAGTAGGACTTCCAAATCTTTCTTATCAGGAACTGTACGAATAAGAACACCTCAGGAAATAAGTGTACATTTACGGACAAGTAAAAACTCCGAAAATAGGCCTGGGATTAAAGCATGTGGCTTTTCCTTAGTTGGCATAGTTTCTGACTTTCATTCGTTATAATTTCAATAAATACACAAAACACTGCTACCGTGGATAAAGAACTAGGTAAGATTTTAATAATAGACGATGATGAGGATGTGCTATTGGCAGCCAAGATGCTGTTGAAGAAACACGCCAAGGAAGTGTTGATCGAAAAGAATCCAAAGAAAATACCTTTTCTGCTCAACAACGACACATATGACCTCATCCTGCTGGACATGAACTTCAGTAAGGACATCACCAGTGGAAAAGAAGGATTCTACTGGCTGGAGCAGATTTTGGATAAAGACCCACAGGCCGTGGTAGTGCTCATCACCGCTTTTGGCGATGTGGAAATGGCCGTGAGGGCCCTGAAGGCCGGAGCCACAGATTTTGTGCTCAAACCATGGCAAAATGAAAAGTTAATTGCCACACTCAATAGTGCCGCCAAACTGAAGGAGTCCTATAAGGAGGTCTCTCAGCTGAAGCAAACCAGCAAGCAACTACAGGAAGACAGCAACCTGGCTTTCAAAAACATCATAGGCGAGAGCAACGAAATCAAAGAAGTATTCAAGATCATTGATAAGGTAGCCGGGACTGATGCCAACATTTTGATATTGGGCGAAAACGGTACTGGAAAGGAACTCATTGCCAGGGCCATTCACCAAAAATCACTACGTAAAGACAATGTATTCATAGGTGTGGACATGGGTGCCATCACCGAAAGCTTGTTTGAAAGTGAATTATTTGGTCATAAAAAAGGCGCCTACACTGACGCCAAAGAGGATCGGGCCGGAAGATTTGAGATCGCCAACAATGGCACACTCTTCCTGGATGAGATAGGGAACCTGAATATGCCGCTCCAGTCCAAACTACTCACTGCCCTGCAAAAACGTGAAGTCACGAGGATAGGTAGCAACCAGTCCCTGCCCATAGACATTCGGCTCATCTGTGCCACCAACATGCCTATTTATGAAATGGTAGGAGAAAGCACCTTTAGACAGGATCTGCTTTACCGCATCAACACCGTAGAGATCCATTTGCCCCCGCTGAGAGACCGACTGGATGATATCCCACTGCTGGCCAATCATTTTCTGGAAACATACAATCAGAAATACCGAAAGAACATTTCCAGGATCGCTCCAAATACGATCAAGAAACTCCAAAAATATAGCTGGCCTGGTAACATCCGAGAACTCCAGCACGCCATAGAGCGAGCGATCATTATGAGTGACACGGAAATCCTCAACCCGGATGATTTTTTCTTTTTGGCCCAAAAGCCTGAAAATAATAACACGGTAGAGGCTGATAATTTCAACCTGGATGAGGTAGAGAAAAATGTGATCCAGCGCGCTGTAAACAAGCACAATGGCAACATCTCAAAGGCAGCAAAAGAACTGGGCCTGACCAGAGCCTCACTCTACAGAAGGCTGGAGAAATATGGGTTATAACAAATTTCGATATCAACTAATAGGCCGGGTCATTCTGCTCGGCCTCACCATCTTTCTGTTTGCCAACCTCTTCTATACCGAGAGCTATACATTCAGTAAAATTCTCATATTCCTACTCATTGGTGTCCAGGGTTATTACCTCTTTTATTTTCTCGAAAAGTCCAACAGGGAGACCATTGGCTTTTTGCAAAGCATCAAATGGGACGACTTCTCACATACCTACCCTGAAAGAAAAGAGGGGTCCAGCATCGATGAACTTTATAATGAGTTCAACGCGGTAATCAAAAAATTCAGAGAAATCAGGGCCGAAAATGAAGCCAGCTATCAGTACCTCAAGACCATCGTTCAGCATGTTGGGATCGGGATTGTTACTTTTGACGCTCAGGGTGAGGTGCAGATCATCAACACCACTGCGCGTACACTTTTAGGGGTAAAGCACCTCAAGAATATCAAACAACTAAAGGTGATTAACGAAGAACTGGTCACCACGCTTCGCGAACTTCGCACTGGCGGAAGGGATCTGGTAAAAATTGCCAAAACTGATGAAGACGAAATACAGCTGGCCATCTATGCCATAGAGCTGTCCTTGCGGGGGAAAGAGTTTAAGCTGATCTCACTCCAAAACATCCAAAGTGAATTGGAAGAAAAGGAAATGGAAGCCTGGCAAAACCTGATCAGAGTGCTCACCCACGAAATCATGAATTCGGTCACCCCCATCTCCTCTTTGGCCCGTACTATCGAATCAGAGATGGAAGAGTGGCTGGACAATGGCCAGGACATTAATCAGATAGACAATGAGCAAATCAGTGATTTCCACACCGCCCTTCACACCATTCACAGGAGAAGTGAGAGCCTGATCAAATTTGTAGGCGATTTCAGAAATATGACTCATATCACCCTCCCCAACTTCTCTCAGGTATGCGTTAAAGAACTGATTGGGCACGTGGTTTCGCTGCTCAAGCACGATTTTCAGCAAACCGGTGTGCAATTGGTACAGGATGTTCCTGATTCGCTTTACATTCAGATAGATGAACAGCAAATAGAGCAGGTGGTCATCAATATTGTCAAAAATGCCATCCAGGCACTGGGAGAAGTGGACGATGAGGAGCTCCAAAAAACCCTGTGGATCAAGGCATCTGAACGCCCTGAAGGAGGTGCGCTCATTTCTATCCGGGACAATGGACCTGGTATAGAAGAGGAAGCTCTCAAAAAGATTTTTATACCCTTCTATACGACCAAAAAAAGTGGATCCGGAATTGGGCTGAGCCTATCCAAACAGATCATGAGAAATCACCGCGGATCCATCGCCGTGCGCTCTGTAATTAACGATGGCACGGAGTTCACCCTGAAATTCTCTCAGTAAATCACTATCTTAATTTCTCAATCAGAAACCACTTGAAATACATCTTCATCATACAAGGCGAAGGAAGAGGTCACATGACCCAGGCGCTTTCACTAGCCAAAATCCTCAGGCTCAATGGCCATGAAATCACCAGGGTGATTGTTGGCAAAAGTGAGCGAAGATCGATTCCGCAGTTTTTTACAGACAAAATTGGAGCCGAAGTGGTGCCATTGGAGAGTCCAAACTTTGTCACCGATAAGCAGCAGAAATCCGTGAAGCCCTTTCGCACGATTGTGTACTCTCTGATCAAAGCCCCTATCTATAAAAAATCAATGGACCGTATTGACGAGATTGTGCAGGAAGATCAACCGGATGTCATTATCAATTTTTATGATTTCCTGGGTGGGCTGTATAATTTCTCACGGAGGCCCAAAGCACTGTTTATCTGTATTGCCCATCAGTACCTGATTAGCCATCCCGACTTTGATTTTCCTCCAAAGCGGAAACTGGATAAACTCTCCCTCAAAATGGGAAATAAAATCACCAGCCTGGGGGCCAGCAAGGTATTGGCACTCTCCTTTCAGCCTTTTCCTGATGTGCCAAAGAAAAAACTGTATGTGGTACCCCCGCTCCTCAGAGATGAGGTAAAGGAAGCTCAAGTATCGAGTGGGGATCATTTTCTGGTATATATGGTCAACCCCGGATACTCTTCCGAAGTGGAAACATTTCATCAGGCCTTTCCCAATCAGGCCTTGCATTGTTTTTGGGACAAAAAAGAGATGCCTGAGGAGCATCAAATAGATACTACCCTTACCTATCACCAGCTAAACGACGAGAAATTCATCGATAAAATGGCTAGTGCCAAAGGCTATGTGACCACAGCTGGTTTCGAGTCCGTATGTGAAGCGATGTACATGGGCAAGCCCATACTGATGGTACCAGTGGAAGGCCACTATGAGCAGGCATGTAATGCGGTGGATGCCATGAAGGCTGGCGCAGGCACTTTCAGTGAGTCTTTTAATATTGAAAAGCTCTATCAATATCTCCCTCACCATGTCGACATTAGCGAGCGCTTCCAGCAGTGGGCCGACCAGGCAGCCGATATGTTTCCCAAATACCTGAAGTAATGGCCATCATCAGTAAGAAAAAAATTCCGTATAAGATCAGCTCCAGGCTAAGAACTTACCTCAATAAGTATGATCGGGAAATCGCCTTACCCATCGCATATGACTCCCTTCTGAGGTATGACAACTCCATCCCTCTGTATGACAGAAATGGTAATGATACCCTGTGGGAGACTGTACTATATCCGCAGGACGATATGGCGGATATTTATTTTGCCCTGAAAAAGATTTACTCCATTATGAAAGCCGATGGGGATGTAGGGGTCATGGATCACCTCTTCATTGACCGGGTAGACCTGTGCGTATATGGCAATACACAGCCATTCAGGGTGAGAATTGTCAATCGGATCAACGATAACTTTGACTATTTCTACATCAAAAATGCGGATGCTTCCCGCATCTACGGGCTGGAACTGGAGCACCTGCTTTCTCCCAATAAAATCAGCTATGTAGTCTACAAGGACACGCTCATAGAAGAACACATAGTAGGTATTCCGGCGGAACAGTTTATCAAAAACCATCTGAATGACCCTAATCTGAATGAGACCCGACTGGCCAAAGAATTTGTGAAGTTCAATGAACGGTGCTTTGTACGGCTACTCGGAGATATGCACTCCAGCAATTTTGTCATTGACATCACCCCGGATTTTGAAGAAGTAGATTACCGACTGAGGGCCATAGATTTTGACCAACAATCTTATGAAGGGCGCAGAGCCATCTATTTACCCCAGTATTTCAAGCAAAACAACCCCATCATTAAGATTGGCCTGAAATCCCTGACACCTGAAACTGTGCGTCAGTACCAGCGTGAGGAGCGCTCACTGATTGCCAACAGAGTAAAAGTGGAAAAAATCAGGGTAGATGACCTGCTCAGCGCGATGACCCATGATCGGATCTCAAAACCCGGAAATGTGGCTCGGTTAGGTGAAGAATTAGCGGAGTTTTATGAAGAAACGGAGTTCATTCACTGCAAGAATATGGGTGAACTGGTGGAAATGAGCCTGGAAATGCTCATCAAAAAGCCCGAACTGTACAAAGATTACTAAAGGACAGAAGCTTTCAATACAAGAAGACCCCTACCGGGTCTTCCAGCTTCACATCCACGTGTTCGTCTATGGTGGTGGATAACTCGTACCCTTTGTAATTAGCAGAAAGTGGAAACTGCTTATGACTTCTATTCACCAATACGGCTATCTGAAGCTTCTTCACTTCCACCTCCAGCAGGGCACTCATGCTGTGTGCCATAGTCTTACCCGTATTGAGCACATCGTCTACCAAAATGATCACTTTCCCTTTTAAGTTTTTGGAGGGCACATCCAGTGTGACCTCCGATGAAAGTGGCTTCTCCTTATTTATCTCAAGTTTAATCAGACTAATCTTTACCCCATCCGCTATTGCGGAAAGCTCATGCACAATCCTTTCAGCAAGAAAATAGCCTTTGTCATAAATGCCCACAACTACGATGCTTTTTTCATCAAAGTTGTTTTCATAAATCTCAAAAGCTATCCGCCTGATGATTTGATTAACTTGTACTTCTGATAAAATAAGGTTTTGTGCAGCTATCATGACAATGGCACAGGCATCACTTTGCTATCCTTGAAAGTAGAAAGAATGACCATAGACTGTAAACTGTCTACGACATCTATCTCACTTACTTTCTCCAGCATTAATCGTTGATATGAGGTAATATCCTTGGAGATCACTTTTAAAATGAAATCGCCCGATCCAGTGATGTGATGGCACTCAATCACCTCAGGAATCTGATTGATTTCAGCCAAAAAGATATCAATGTTCTTTTTGTTGTGGCCTTTTAATGTGACCTGTACGAATGTGTGAACACCGAGCCCAATTCGCTCAGTATCTAGTTTGGCGTGATAACTCTTAATAATACCCGAATTTTCAAGCTTTTTTACTCTTTCCAGCGTTGGGGCCGGGGATAAGCCTATATCCTTTGATAATTGGGCATTGGTGATTTTAGCATTTGATTGTAAAATCTCTAAAATCTTCCTGTCTATCTCGTCTAACTTTAAGTGCAGTGAATTTAACTTCATTCCAAATTTTATTTGCTGCAAAGGTAATAATAATTATAAATATTTGGATTCTTTCGACTAATTCTCTTCGAATAAACAATCGATTTGCCATTTCCCCTAAAAGCAGTGATTATTGCTTGATTACGCGTATCCGGTGACTCCCACCATTGTATTTAATGGCAATAAAATAGGTACCTGACTGCAGGGTCTGAAGATCAATGGTGAAGGTAGTAAGCCCCGAAGGACGATTAGGGAGGGTTTTCTGCTGCTTTACCTGTCCTGACAAGTCCAGTATGGTCAGTTCCACGTCACCATCCAATGGCAAAATCATCCTGATATGGGTACGGTCAGTTGCGGGATTGGGGAAAGCAGGTTCAAAAATAGTTCGGCTTTCCAGGTTAATGCAACCTTCATTATTTTCCGGTATTTGATCGGGAACATTGTAGGGAGCCACAAGGCTCACACACAGGTAGCCCAGATTGGATATGGAAGGAAGGCTGACACTTAAACCAATTACCGCATCTTTTCCTTTATTGATCCGCCTGGTTACATTTTCCGATAGGGTAAATTCATTTTCAAGGGTGATTTGTACCTCAAACAGCTCAACGGGCAGGTTGCTCTTATTGCTCACATCTAACAGGATTTTCTGGAGGCCTCTGTCTTCGATCAGCTGTATCTCATTCACCACCAGGTCCACTACCGGTAAAATAGACTCAATTTGAGTACTTAAACTGTCCATACAGCCGTTTTCGTTCGTAGCTACCAATTTCACTGTTTGTAAGCCTTCCGTTCCAAAACTCAGCGATGGGGTCATTTCTTCAGAGGTCAGATCTCCATTTATATACCATTTGTAAGACTGTCCGTTGATGGTCTCGTTTTCAAAAACCAAAGAAAAAGGAGGCACCCCAAAGTCGTTGGCCGGAGTAAAAGCTACCTCAGGTCTGGCATAGACTTCAATGGTTTCTGTGCGGGAAAGTGAACAGCCAAATTTGGTTACTACTTCCAGCGTGACGTCATGCAGGCCACTAACATCTGCAGGTATTTCAATTTTACTCCCATTGCCGATAAAGGTCCCATTCAACAACCACCTCCTGGAAACAATCGCATCATTTATTGCCACTGACTGATCCAAAACCGTAATCAGTTCATTCTCACAAACACCATCGATGAGAAAATCCAGCTCCGGTAGTGCCAATATTTCTATAGTTTTGGTCTGCTCCGCAGTACAAAGGCTCCTGTTATTCACCATCAGACTCACCTCATAAATGCCCGGCTCCACAAACGCATAATTCAAAGTATCATTATCGGAGGCCTGAGTCTCCCCATTGATTTGCCACGTTCTACTAATAATCTGATCTGGATTGGTCGTTTGATCTACAAATGAGGTGAAATCGCCCTGACAGGCCCTTTCAACAGAAAAGTCTACCTGGGGCTGGCCCAGCACATCAATGGATTCGCTGTAAGAAGCGGTACAGCCATTGGAGGAGACAACGGTCATCGTCACCGTCTGCGACCCCTCACGATCAAAGTAAACCCCGGGGTTTTTATCCTGCGAAACCGGCGTATCCTCTATGTACCACTCCCACTCCACAATGTCTGCACCATTGACTATGGATACATCTGACAAAATGGTTTCATCACCCTGACATGCTATGTCGTACTCAAACTCGGCCTCCGGAATGGCCCCGACGATTACCTGTTTAGCCAGGAAGTTTTCACAACCATTCTCATCGATATTGGAGATGGCTACCTCATATAGACCTGGCTCTGTGTAAAAATGCTCCGGGGATTTGGCATTGCTTGTAAATCCATCCCCAAATGTCCAGGCAAAAGAAGTTCCTTCTGAGAGGTTGGTGAATTCAGTAAATTCTCCGTGGCAGGCCGTATCGGCCTGGAATACTATCTCTGGCAGTGCAAGGATTGACACTGTTTTGGTCAGAATCTCCGAGTCACACCCGGGAATGGAGGAATAAAGTGAGATGGTCTTCTCCCCTGGCTGATCAAAGTTGAACACCGGAGCTATAGAGGTGGTATCTCCCAACTCTGTAGACCAGTGGTAAGTCAAACCCTCACCATAAGCGGCATCATCGGATAGGTTTGTTAGGGTGACATCCTCTCCGGCGCAATAGGCAGTTTGGTCAACAGAAAAATCGGGAGAAGGAGGTCCTGCATAAACCATAATGGTTTCCCTTGCTGTGTTTCCACATGATGAACCATCGCCTATCGTGAGAATAACCGTGTACTCACCGGCCGACGAAAATTGATACGTAGGATTAGGTTCACTACTATCCTCTACCCCATCACCATCAAAATCCCAACTATAACTCACTATGTTCTCAAGAGTACTGCTCTCTGATGTGAAGGTGTTCGCATTCGCTATGCAGCGGCTCTCATCTACCGTGAAGCTGATGTCGGGACTTATTAACTCTTTTACATATACAGAATCCACTGCATAAGCCACGTTGGATGATGCATCGGTCACCTTCAATGTAATGTAATGCCAGCCCGAAACTTCATAATTCACATTTAATGGTGTCTCCTCCTGTGAATACCGCTCCGACAATGAACAACTGTAACCATAGTCTAATCTCTTCAGCTGACCCGTAGAGTAATCCAGTATCATTCCTACACCAGAACCCTCCGGAAACTCCAGACTCGTGGGGCCCGTGATCACAAGGCTTACCGGTTCAATCGCAGGTGATGAAGACAAATCCCCTCCAAAGTCTCCTCGCATAAAATCACTGGTCTGCCCTGCTCCAAAAAGACGCCAGTCAAATCCATCATGAACCAACGACAACTCAAATACATCCTCCA
>NZ_JAVKCA010000018.1:0-137962 GCF_040222955.1 Marinoscillum sp.
AAAATATATCATTCTTTGGAAAAAAGAAGATGGGAAATGGAAGTTATTCAGAGATATTGCCAACTCAAATTCATCAGCAAAATAATCTACTGTTAAATCTAAAATTCACAATTGAGCGTGAATGACGAACGCACAACAAACGCTAGCACGAATGCGCCAAACTGCCTCTTTGCTTGCTGTTGTGCGATACATCACCATGAATCAGCCACTGGGAAAGGGCGATGCTTTCTACTCCCGATAGCTATCGGGATTCAACGAATTCAGTAGACAGTTATAATAACGACTATCGTAAACTATAAGGTAATTAATAAAAACGTGTGCCAACAACGTATAACGCGCATTTGGCGCAATGATGGCTATACGATTGAAATGGACTATAAGAAACCACTTCCCCACCCTAACTGAAAGTTCCGTAAATTGACCAGGCGCCAAACGCGGGGCGATACAAAACCGTAATTAAAACAAACTGAACATTGAGAAATAATACTAAAATTGTAGTGCTGGTATTTGCCATATTTTTGAATGCTTGCGAAACAGAGAAATCGGAAACTAAGAAGAATTCCTCAGCAGAAGACAACCTTTACTTTGGATATAAACCACCAGGGTTAACCCCAGAAATTTTTGTTCCGAAAAATAGTACTTCTCAAGATTGGAAATTTGGGAATACCGACTCTTTGAGTATGGATGAGTTTTATTTTACATACACAGGAAACAACCCCTTTGAGAACCCGGTGGTTGTGTATCGGAATGAAGGTAGTTATTACAATGTCAATAAGTATACCTTCAGCCATAACCCTAGCGATAGTAACATCTTATACTCTAGATGGAACTACATAGAGCGTACAGATTCCGGTTGGTCAAAAATTAAAAGTCTAGGACCTATGTTTGAAAGGGAGGATTGGGGCATTATGGTGATGTCGGTATCCTCTAAAGGTACTTTTGTTTTTGATGACTATAAAAGTAATGACGTAATCCGAATGTCGAGGATTATAAACGGTGAGCGTGAAGAACCAAAATTACTCGGTAAGCATATTAACACGGGTAAATGGACATGTCACCCCTTTATAGCACCTGATGAATCATATTTAATATGGGGTAGCGAGCGAGAAGATGGATATGGCAAATCTGATAATTATATAAGTTTTCGACAGCAAGATGATTCTTGGGGTCCTGCCATTAATATGGGAGATAAGATAAATTCAGAACTCGAAGAAAATGGTGCACACTTAACACGGGATGGAAAGTATTTGCTTTTTTCAAGGCATGAAGAAAAAGTAAGGGAAGATGGAACTACATATTGGGAATCGAAACAATATTGGGTTGATGCTAGAATTATTGAAACCCTGAGAATTCACCAATGATGATGATCCCCCAATACTTAGAAGAGTTAGCTCGTTTTTAAGTTCTACAATTAATGACATTGCCCGGAGGTTTCCCTCCAGGGTTATCCCTTTCTCATCAATATTCTCAGGGCCTCCCGTCGGCTGAGCGGCGCCAGGGGTGTCTCTTCCACAAAGCGGATCACCCATTCGGGGTTGGTTTTGGCGTATTCGCGCAGCACCCAGCCAATGGCCTTATTGATAAAGAACTCCTTTGAGCCGAGGAGTTGGTGAATCACAGCGCCGAGCAGGTCAGTATCTGTGTCTTGCTTGTATTTCAGCGGAAAGAGGATGGCTGATCGTTGTAACCAAAGGTTTCCTGACGCCAGCCATTTTTCCACATACTCCCCGCGGGTCTCCGGATAATGTAGCAGGTAAGCTCCCATGAGTTTATTGGCTATATGGTCTACGGTGTCCCACCAGGAGTGATGCTCCACCATGTGTTCATAGAGAGCCATATCGGCGGGTTCCGGCTGGCGGAGGTACCTGCAGGCCAGCTCCTGTGCAAAATGGTGATATTCCCGCTGTGGTTTTGCCCACAGTGTCTTTACCAATATTGGTAGTTCGTGCTTGGGGGGTAGGTATTTTTTATCCAGAAAGGGCTTTTGTATCGCTTTGCGTACCGGGGAGGTGAGCCCGTAAAAAACGAATTGATTTTTAAGATAAGCTTCCTGTTGCACCGCTATATCAGGATTGGCATGCCTTAGAAATTCCTCCTCCAGGGTGAGCAGATACTCCTTTATACCAGCGTTCATTAATCCTTCAGGCCAGAGAGTTCAGCTTGTTCAGCATCGGAAAGCCCCACTTCTTTGGCGATGCGGTGGGGTGTGGGCATCTTCATCAGGAAGACCAGCACCACCACCAGCAGGATGAGCATGTTATACAGATCACCGGTGAGAAAGCACACCACCACAGCGATGAGTCCCGAGGCTTCGTAGAAGGCCATGCGCACGATGTTGGCCGTTTGAAAGGCGGCCATCTTCTGCTGAAGATCAGCGCTATGTGCCAGCCCCTGTTTCAGGGTTTTTTTGAACAGAACTGATGATACCACGGCCGAGAAAACCAGAAATACTGCCGGCAGATAGAGTAGAAACTCCTGATCCCGGGTGGATCCGGTGGGAGCCTGTGCATTTAGCACCAATACCACTACACCGAAGAGCAGACAGCCGGTCATTAGGGCAGTATGAATGATTTTGGTCGTTTTCAGGGCGTTGGGTGCTGAGTAATTTTCCATTGGTTTTGAGTTTGGTTCCAAGTTAATGTATTGATTACAAATCAAAGCTACCCTTATGAACAAGGGCCAGCTGTATGTGGGTGAGATGGTGACGGCAATGCCAGTCATAAGTGCCAATGGTCTCTGCCAGGGTAAAGGATTGGCCGTGTTCCGGGTGCACAAATGTTCTCTGAAGGTCTGCAGAAGAAAGTGCTGAAATCAATTTTACCCACTTACCATGGAGTCCGTTGAGCAAATCCAGCGCATTGTTGATTTCGTCATCTAATGAGTCTGAAAGCTCCGCCCAGCGGTCTTCGTGGTAGGGACGTATAGTCGGAGATTCTTCCGTGAGCGCCAGCTTGAAACGCATCAGTGAGTTCATATGACTATCGGCACAGTGATGGACTACCTGCTTGATCGTCCATCCGCCGGGGCGATATTGCCAGTTGAGTTCCGTACGTGAGAGCGGGCGGGTCAGTGTCGCCACTGCCTCAGGAAAGGAGCGGATGGTACTTGTCCAGTTCTGAATCTGGCTCGCTGTGATCAGTTCAGGCTTCGTGAATTTGCCGACAGGATATTTTAATTGCTCAAGTGCTTCAGGAGTCATAGGGGGTTGGTATTTGAGTTCAAGGATATTTAATTATTCGCAATAAATAGCTGTTGACTTGTGGATTTTCTGACGGGGAAATGATAATTTCAATGAACCAAAGTTCCTGACTATGAAAAAACTAAACAACTGGGCATCACTATCAATTCTGGTGCTGCTCTGGGCCTGTGAGCCCCAGCCCGAAACAGTGACCACTACCATCTCCGGCGAAATCATTAACCCAATAGGGGAGGTGATCACTTTCCGTTTTGGAGGTGATCGGATCACGGATACCCTGGATGCGGACAACAAATTTTCTACAACGTTTGATATCACTGCACCTGCCGACATAGTTTTTGGTCATGGTGGTGAGATCACCTACCTCTATCTGCGTCCCGGTGATCAGTTGTTTCTCACGCTGGATCCGGCTGAGTTTGACGAGTCCCTAACCTATAGCGGCACAGGCGCTGAAATCAACAATTACAAAGCCGCAATGGTACTGCTCGGGGATTCCCTGTTGAGCACCCGTGATTTGTACATGATGCCGGAAGAACAGTTTTTGGTGGCGCTCGATTCCGTATCGGGGATTGAGCTGGGCTATATGTCCGATTTCAATATTGATGATGCAGCATTTATTTCCTATACCCGTGAAAACAGTAAGTGGTCGGACATAGTGACTAAAATGAGGTATGAAGGCGCGCATCGGTCCCTGCTGGACCTGGATTCTTTTAGTGTTTCTGAGGCCTATTATGATTTTCAACTGGCGCTGGATGTCAATGATACCTCGCTGCTGAAATACCCTGCATTTAAATCTTACGTGGATGAAAGCATCGAAAAGGAGGCCTCTATAGGCTACTATGCCAGAGCAGATGAATCTGAAGACTACTACGGGTTTTATGTAGAGGCGATCAATGCCCTCATCAAAGTGCCTTCTTTGAAGGAGCAGCTGATGTATGAACTGGTCTCTAATTCCTATTCCTATTTTCCCATGGATAAAAGGGCTGAAGTAGTAGCTGCCTGGAAAGCGCTCAATCCGAATCAGGAGCGAGTGGATGAGATCGATCAGATGATTGCTGAGTTTCAGAAAATCGAACCCGGCAATCCGGCACCTGACTTCCGGTACGTGAGCATAGAGGGAGATACCCTTACTATGGCTGATTTCAGAGGTCAATTGGTTTATATAGACGTATGGGCTACATGGTGCGGCCCTTGTATAGCTGAGCATCCGCACATGGAAAAACTGCAGCAGCGGTTTGAGGGACAAGATGTAGCTTTTATTGCTGTGAGCACGGATAGCTCTCCAGCCCCCTGGAGGAAAATGGTCAGCGAGCGAAAATTGGGAGGTATCCACCTGTATGCGCCGGGGGCGTGGGAGTCCACCATTATTACCGATTACCTTATTCAGGGGATTCCCAGGTTTATACTCATAGATAGGGAAGGAAATATTGTAGATGCCAATGCGGCGAGACCTTCCGGTGATATTGGTGACCAAATAGAGGCTTTACTGAATCCGGCTTAGAAGAAGTCATGGAACCGTAACTTTAAGGTGCTGTTTCCTGCAAGGAACAGCACCTTTTTTTTGCCCGTTCGTCAAAGGAATCTGATGGTTCAGCGATTGTTTGTAGAGAATGGAGAAGCCTTTCTATAGCTTGCCTGAAATCACCTTTTAAAGGCTAACGGTACATGAAGATTTAGGGAAATTATAGGAATTTTTAAATAAATTAAATTCCCTCTTTCATCGATGTTTTACCAAGGACTGTCTACTTTGCTTTGTAGGCTATAGGAAATTTGGATATATTTCTTTCAGATGTGACACGCTTTAACCCACTACCCCATGATTACATCCCAATGGTGCAAACAATTGGTTTATATACTGTCAATAGTACTTTTTGTAAGCGCTTTTGAAGGGCGCACACAGGATATAGACCTGAAGTTCACTCATCTGAATACGGATGAAGGCCTCTCTACGGGTACGGTGAACTGTGTATTCAAAGACAGTAAGGGATTTATCTGGATAGGCACCGTAGATGGGCTCAATAGGTACAATGCATACTCCATCAAAATTTTTAAAACTGACCCCAATGATCCTGCGTCGATTGGCGGCAATATAATTTCAACAATTGCCGAAGATCATCTGGGTCGAATATGGGTGGGTACCAGAACCGCCGGTATCAGCATTTTCGATTGGGAGACAGAAACTTTTTCTCATCACAAAAATACCGATGATCCGGGCTCGCTTTCGAATAACTACGTGCGCAAGATTCTCATTGATAACCAGAACAATGTGTTGGTGGGCACATCCGGAGGGTTGAACGTCTACAACTGGGAGGATGGAACCTTCGAGCGTTTGCTTCATGACCCTGAAAATCCCTCTACGGTGAGCCATAACACAGTTTTCTCTATTGTAGAGGATGCTCCCGGTTTGTTTTGGGTGGGTTCGCATTCGGGTGGTGTTGATTATCTCAATCTGAAGGCCAGAACCTTCAAGCATTTTTATTATGAAAAAAACTATGAGGTAGCCCTAACCAACAGGAAGCCCCTTATGAAAGACTCATCGGGTAACATTTGGATTGGTACAGATGGAGAAGGGGCTTATCGGTATGATCCCGGCAAGGATGCCTTTACACATTTTGAATACAGTGCCAGAGAGGACCAATTGAAATCAAATATTGTCACCAGTTTTTATGAGGATGATTTGGGACGAATATTTATCGGCACAGATGGGGGAGGGATCAATATCTATGATCCGGTAAAAAACACCTTCTCTTACGCCCAGCGGAGCCTTTTTGATGACGAAAGCATTAGCAGTGACGCGATCTACGATTTTTATAAGGATGACATGGGCATCCTGTGGGTGAGTACATTCAGGGGTGGCGTGAACGTATTTAGCAAGTATCATGCAAAGTTTAAACTGTATGTGGAGGTGCCCGGAGAGCCCAATAGCCTGAGCTTTAATTCAGTAATAGCACTTCACGAAGGGCGCGATGGTGCCATCTGGATTGGTACGGATGGTGGCGGGTTGGATCGCCTCGATCAGGAGACAGGTACATTCAAACATTTTAGACATTCGCCTACAAACAGAAACACCATCAGCAGCAATGTCATCAAGTCCATCTATGAAGACCGGCAGGGATATATATGGGCAGGCACCTATGCGGCTGGACTCAATCGATATAATCCCAAAACCGGGCGCATGGTACGGTATATGCCCGATGCAGACAATCCGAGAAGCCTGGGTGACAGAAATGTATGGGCCATCACTGAAGACTATGAAAATGACCTGTGGATAGGTTTATTGGGCGGTGGTCTTTCGCGCTACAACCGGGCGCGGGATGATTTTGAGCACTATAGACATGATCCGAATGATCCTCAGAGCATCGGTGGAAACCTGATTGTGGTTTTCTATGAAGACAAGAATCGTCAATTTTGGATAGGCACTGAAGAGGGAGGGCTGAGCCTCTTTGATAAGCAAAACGGCACCTTCAGGAATTTTGTGCACGACCCTGAAAGCACTGAAGGACTCCTCAATAACAATGTGCGGGCTTTGCATGAGGACAGGCTGGGCCAGCTATGGATAGGCACGGCCAGTGGTATGAATTTGATGGACATCAGGACAAAGGAGGTGACTGTGGCCCCTGTGAATGCCATGTTGCCCAATCCGGTAGTGAATGGTATTCAGGAGGATGATCAGGGAAACCTGTGGATCAGTACCAACAAGGGCCTTTCTGTGTATGATGTCAAAAAGAATACGATCCAGAATTTCTCTAAATCAGATGGTCTCCAGGGCAATGAATTCAACTATAGCTCCTCCGTACGATCAAAGAAAACCGGAAAAATGTATTTTGGAGGACTTCAGGGGCTGAATGCTTTTGACCCTGAGGAGATCAAGCTGAGTCCGTTTGATCCCAAAGTAGTGATCACCGATTTGAAGGTGTTTGATCAGTCTGTTTCTCAAAAGGATTCCCTCAACGGTCGCCAGATTATTGACAAAGCACTGGCCCAGGTTTCTGAAGTGTCATTTACCCATAAAGAAAACGTAATCACCATTGAGTTTGCAGCGTTGGATTACACTTCTCCTTTGCAGAATAAATACCGCTACATGCTCGAGGGCTTTGATGAGTCCTGGGTGGAGGTGGGTGCTGCCAAGCGCTCTGCTACGTATACCAATTTGGATCAGGGGGACTATATTTTTCATGTAAATGGTACCAACAGCGATGGGGTGTGGTCCAGCAATCCCAGAACCTTGAAAATCACCATTTTACCACCTTGGTGGGCTACCTGGTGGTTCAGGTTGTTGGCAGTGGTAGTCGTTATTTCTGGGGGTGTGTATGCCTACAAGTGGAGAGTGGGGCAGATCAAAGCGGGCCAGCGCGAGCTTCAGAGAAGAATAGAAGAAGCCACAGCCCAGGTGAAGCAGCAAAATGATGCCCTTAGGGAGCAGCAAGACAGCCTGCAGGGTGCCATAGAAGACACCAACTTTGTAATTGGCGAGGCAGTGGAGTCTGGTGACTTCTCTGTGCGGATAGACGTGGAGTCCAAGTCAGGGGAGTGGAAGGCCCTGGGTGCTTCGATTAACCACTTGTTTGAGTCCATATTGGTTCCTTTCAATACGATCAACCGGATTGTGAATTCACTGGCCAACAGTGACCTGAGTATGCGCTACACGGATGAGGCTAAGGGGGATGTGTTACAACTGAAGGAGAGCTTTAATAATGCCCTTGACAATCTTTCTGACCTGCTACATGACATCATTGAGCAGGTAGAGACCATAGGTACTTCCTCTCAGGAAATGTTTGTGGCCAGCGAACAAATGAACCTGAGCACCGGAGAAATTGCCTCATCCATAGGAGAGATGAGCAGCGGCGCTCAAAATCAGGTCAATAGGATAGATGAGGCCTCAAAGCTGATAGAAGGGATTCTGGAGTTTTCCAATAATGTGAGCCAGCAGGCGGATACCATCAATCAGGGCGCTCTGAGAGGAGTGGAGAAAAGTGATACGGGAAAGAAACTCATCGAGAAAGTAGACCATAGCATGAAGGATATCATGGCCACTTCCAGGGACACCAATGAGTCAATCAGTATATTGTCTAACAGGTCGGGTGAAATCTCCAGGGTTTTAAATATTATCAAAGATGTGGCCCATCAGACCAATCTGCTGGCACTTAATGCGGCCATTGAAGCCGCGAAGGCCGGAGATGCCGGTAAGGGCTTTGCGGTAGTGGCCGAGGAAATACGAAAGCTGGCCGAGGACTCAGGTAAGTCAGCGAAGGAGATAGAAGTGATGGTGGTAGAAATACAGCGTGCAATTGGTGGTACTGCCAAGCTAATAGGAGAAATGAGCACCAGTATCAAAGGGGGAGAGGAGGCTTCGAGAGATGCATCTGTATCATTTGATGAGCTGGCAACTTCTTACGCGCAGACCCTCTCCATGTCTGAGGAAATTGTGAAAGCGACTAGTCAGCAGACGGATCACCTCAAAAAAGTGGTGGGACTGATGGAGAGTGTGGTGGTGATCGCTGAAGAAACTGCTGCCGGTACAGAGGAGGTAGCAAGCTCCTCATCTCAGCTTTCTGCCGGGATGTCCGAGTATACACAGCGAACCCAGGAGGTATCAGAGATCGTGGAGGTGCTGAAAAGTAAAGTGAGAAGGTTTCACCTTAGCCAACAGCAGCTGAGCGAATCGGAAAAACATTAGGCAATGAGGGCTGCCTCACTTCCAAACTCTATTTTGTCTCCTGATCTGAGCTTTTTTCTTCTTCGGGTTTCTACCTCGCCGTTCACAGTCACCAGACCCTGGTCTATTTGACTTTTGGCTTCACCACCGGACGCCACCCAGTTGAGAATCTTGAGGAGGTTGTTAAGTTCTATATACTCTTCGCCCTCTTGAAGTTTGAATGTTTCCATATTCGGTGCAAGTTAGTATCTTGATTTGAATCTATACTCAGCCTTGGAGCGGTTTAGTATAAGGGAATTTCAATGGTGAGGCTTGTTCCACGGCCTATTTCCGAATGCAGTTCAAAAACCCCACCCAGGGAGTGAATACGTGAGCCAATGGCTCTCAGTCCAAAGATGGAATGATCGTCCGCCAGGTGGTCGATGCTGAATCCCTTGCCATTGTCCACGACGGATAGCCGGACGATGTTACCTTCCATTTCCAGCGCCATAGTAGCTCTGGAGGCTTTTGAGTGCTTGATGATGTTATTGATGGCCTCCTGACTGATTCTGAACAAAATCAGTGAGATATTGGGTGGTAGGGGTTTACCTCCCAGATTCTGCACAAATTTGAACTGGATAGAGCCCTCAGTCTGGTTGAGGAGCTGAGTGATGGCGGCTACATAACCTTCTTTTTCTATCTTGGGGGGCATCAGCTCATGGGCAATGGTTCTCACTTGCTCTATTCCTTCATTGAGAACTTCCATCCCCTTGGTAAACCGTTCTGAAGTCTCCGGGTTAAGTAGATTCAGGGCGCTTTTGATGGATTCAAAATGCATGTAGGACGTGACCAGTGTCTGCTGTAGCCCGTCATGCAGGTCTATAGAAATACGGGTACGCTCCCGGTCTTCCACCTGATGAGCGATGGTTAGTAATTCCTCCTGGGCTTTCTTTTTTTCAGATATGTCATTGACCAGTACCAGGCGCACATTATTTCCATTGTGCGTGAGGATGTCACTTTTGATCTCCACGGTTATCACTTCTCCATTTTTTTTGATGTGCCTGAAAACTCCCTTGTAGGGGAGGAGCACATCTCTTCTAAGCACAGTTTTCTCTAGAAGCGGAACCTCTTCCAGTGGGCGGATGTCCCTGATGGTCATGGAGAGAAACTCCTCGGAAGTGTATCCATAATGGTCACAGGCCGCCTTGTTTACCTGAATGAACCTGAGTGTATGGATGTCGTAAACCCACATGGGCTGTGGGCTTAGGTGAAACAGCTCTGCATAGCGCAGCTCAGATTCTTTTAAGGAAACCTGATTTTTAGCCCGCTCTATAGAATAGATGATGCTTTTGTAGAGAATGGTAGCATTGAGGTCATCTTTCAGCAGGTAGTCAGATGCTCCGAGAGCCAGTGATTTGATGGCAAATCCTTCTCCTGCAAAACCTGTGAGAATGATAAGCGGAAGTCCTTTTGAGATAGCCAGTATTTCCTTTATGAGGAGTTCGCCGGTCTTATCGGGTAATGAAAGGTCTAGGAGAATGGCGTGAACCTGGTTTTGACTTTCCGATAAAAACGATCTGGCTTCTTTGAAGCTGATCACCCGGTGAATCTCCGGGGAGAGAATCATATCCTGCAGGAAATCCTCTACCAAAAAGTAGTCACCATCATTGTCCTCTACCACAAGCACTATAAGTTTTTTCCTATCCTTAGCCATTAAGCTTTATTTTTTGGGAGTGTAACCACCTCGACCCAGAAGTGACAGAGTGTGGAAATAGCGTCGAGGAAGTCATTGACCTCTACGGGTTTGGTAATGTAGCAGTTGGCTGCATACTGATAGGACAGATTCACGTCTTTTTCAGATGATGATGTTGTGAGCATGATCACGGGAATGTGTTTCACAGTATCGTCACTTTTAATGGCCTGGAGGACCTCATGTCCACTTTTTAGGGGGAGGTTGACATCTAAAAGAATCAGATCGGGTTCTCCAGATTGCTGGTATGGTTGCTGGTTAAATACCCAGTCTAGCGCCTCCTTTCCATTGCGCACCACGCTTAGTTGATGAGTGATTTTGCTTTCCTCCAGTGCCTCAGTGGTCAGTAGTATATCTCCCTCGTTGTCTTCCACTAACAATATATGCACTGGTTTTCTCATTGGTTTTCCTTGGTTTGAATCCTTGGAATGGTAAAATAAAAGGTACTGCCGGCATTTGCTGCCGATTCTACCCATATTTGTCCGCCCAGGTTTTCTACTAATTTTTTGGTAATGGCTAATCCCATGCCCGAACCCCCAAGGCTTGGATCGACCTGGTGGAAAAGTACAAATATTTTCTCAAAGTGTTCCTCAGTTATACCTAAGCCGTTATCCGAAATGGAGAATTGCCAGAAATCATCATGGGCGGTGGAAGCGATGGTAATAACCGGAGACATGCCAGGCTTACTGTACTTCAGGGCGTTTCCTATCAGATTTCTAAGGATTCGCAAAAAAGGGATTCGATAATATTGGATAACTGGTAGATTCTGGGTGTCTATCGTAGCGTTTTTACCTTCAATATTTCTTTTTTCCAACATGCACACTTCGTTTACCATTTGGTGGGTATCTATTTGTTCGATTGCGTCATCCAATGTTCTCACACGTGAAAACTCGAGTAGATCCAGAATAATATGCTTCATGCGGATGGCTCCGTCTTTGGCGAAGTGAATGTACTGCCGTGGCTTTTCATCCAGTTGGTTCAGATACTTTTTCTCCAGCTGAGTGAGGAAGCCGGTCACCATCCGCAAGGGTTCCTGCAGGTCGTGTGAGGCCACATAGGCAAATTGCTCCAACTCACTGTTGGAGAACTCCAGTTCCCGGGTCTTTTTCTGAAGGGTTTTATTGGCGGTATTGAGGTCTTTGGTTTTTAGAGCCACGAGGGCTCTTAGCCGCATGGGTTGCGCAGCCAGAAACCAGCTAAATATCCCCAGCAAGGCAGAGAGGAGTATCCCCAGCAGGGAGAAGGCCATGGCATTGACCCAGTACTGTGGATGTTTCATTTTTACGTAGATGATCCAGTCTCCAATAGGTACGTCTACTTCGCTGAAAATGCCACGATCTATGGTTTCCACATGCTGAAAATATGGATTGGACTCAGCTCCGCCAGTGTGAATTTTCACGAGCTGGTAAATGAACCGGTCATTCATTCCGGTGCTGTCTAAGTTGAGTGCACGCAGAAGCGTTTCATGTCGGATAATCACGGCGGAGAACCCCCAAAATTCCCCATTTCGGGAGATGGGTACCCGGCCTACGATGCCCTTACCTCCCTGAATGAGGTTGATTGGTCCCTCGAAGTATAATTCACCGCGCAGTTTCGCTTGTTCTGCTTCTTCCCGGTGAGCAGAATCGTTGCCAATATTATAGCCAATAGAGGCTTCATTGCCAACCAGGGGATAAGTATTGACAATGGTTCCGCCCTTCACCAGTTGCAGGGCATCTATGAAGGGATTTTGCTGAAGTAAATTTTCACAAATGGAATCAAAATTATTGTCGAGCAAATCCTTTTCTACCAGAAATGCCAACACGCGTGTGGCGGTGATGCTGTGGTTGAGTGATGCCTCGAGCTGCCCTTTTAGGAAAATCGCTTCCCGCTCCGCAATGTGCAGTTCTGCATCCTTTTCCATTGTATAAATCCTGAAAGCAATAAGCTGAGTGAGGCACAGAAGCAGAATGAAAAATGCCCAGCCCATTTGTTTAGGAACCGTGACTAGCCGACCAAATATTTTCTCGTATCTCAACATATCACTTTGGCAGGGTAAAGTAAAAAGCACTTCCTTCTCCGGGCACAGATTCCACCCATATTTTTCCACCCATATTATCGATGATTTTTTTGACTATGGCCAGGCCAATCCCTGTGCCTCCGTATTCTTCTTTTTGATGGAGCCGCTGAAAAATAATAAATATTTGATCACAATATTCCGGTTCTATGCCTATCCCATTGTCCTCTACTGAAAACTGCCAATGGGTATTGGTGGAGTAGCAGGTGATGCTGATAAAAGAGGGCCGCCCTTCCTGTGTGTATTTGAGTGCATTACTGATCAGGTTATGAAATATCTGGAGCAGCGGGGATCGAAAAGTTTGGAGGGTAGGGAGATCGCCAATGGAGATATTGGCTTGTTTCTCTTCGATAATTTTCTTTTGCAGGGTGACTACCTCTGCCACGATCTCCTGTACTTCGATCACCTCCAGATCATCTTCATGCCGGCCCACTCTGGAAAACTGCAGCAAATCCAAAATGATCTGTCGCATTCTTTTGGCTCCATCTACGGCGAAATGAATGTACTGATGTGCCTTTTCGTCCAACTGAGCGTCATACTTGTTTTCCAGTCTGGTGAGGAAGCTTGTGACCATGCGAAGGGGTTCCTGCAGGTCATGTGAAGCTACGTAGGCAAATTGCTCCAGCTCAGCGTTGGAAATAGCCAAATCTTTGGCCTGTTTCTCCAGGTTTTCGTTTAGAATTTTGAGAGATTCTTCATATTCTTTGCGATGAGTGATGTCGGTCATTGCACCCACCATCCTTGTTGCTTTTCCTTCGGCATCTCGTATAGCCATACCTCTGTCTATGACAAAAGCGTAGGTTCCGTTTGACCGGAGGTATCTATACTCCTTCTCCCATTTATTGGTGGAGTTGGTTTCCAGCACATCAAAGAGGCTGGCCAGTACATCGTCCAGGTCGTCCGGGTGAATGTTTTTACTCCAGAGGAAAGAAGAAGATTGGTTTTCCTTCATTTCGTGACCGAAAAGGGTCTTAAAACCCTCACCCCAGAAAAGAGTATCACTTATAATGTCCCAATCCCAAATGGCATCATTGGTGGCTTCCGAAACTTTTTTGAAACGGTCGTTTGACTGTAGAATGGCCTCCTGGGTTTTGTTTCTTTCCGTGACATCCCTGAAGTAGACCGTAAGTCCGCTTTCGGAAGGGTAAGCACTGACCTCAAACCATTTATTTACGGGCTTGTAGTAGTCTACAAAGTTCACGGTGACCATTTCATTCAGGGCCCGATGGTAATTTTCATAGTACGACAGTGTAATAGCATCACCGAATACATCCCAGAGATTTTTCCCAAGAATTTTTTCTCTCGGGGTTTCCGTAAGGGTTTCTGCCAGCCTGTTCCAGTAAGTCACTGTGAAGTTTCTGTCCGTAGCGAAAAAGGCATCGCCGATGCTCTCCAGAATTTGGTTCTTTTCCTCAAAAGCCGCTTTGAGTCTTTGCTCGGCCTGAATCCGTTCGGAAATATCCGTATGAATACCATATATGGCCATAAGCTGACCTGAGTCGTTGAATATAGGGCCTCCGCTTAAGTGAAAATTGATTGGCTGCTTGTGTTTATTGAGGAGCTCCACATCCCCCTTCCAATAGCCCCCGGATAACAGCTCGGAAAATACCTCTTCAAGTTTGCCGGGGTCTGAATAGACACTGATAGAACCATTTGCTTGTTGAAGGCTTTCTACTGTGTGGCCCAGCGTTTCCTCCATCGCTGGGTTTAAGTAGATCGTCTTTCCTTGAGGGTTGGCCAGTGCAATGCCGTCATGTGAGTTTTCTATGACCTGCTTAAACTTCAGCAAGTCCAGGTGGGCTATTTTATTTTCATCAATGTCCTGAAAGCTGCCGTAGATTCTGATGCACTTACCATCGGAAAACTCAGCACGCCCGATGGTTCTGACCCATTTGGAATTTCCTTTGAATGTGGTGATCTGTAATTCTTCGTCCCAGGGAGTCCCATTTTCAATGCACTCTTTTACCCGGCTTTCTATGATCTCTCTATCGCCTTCCTTGAAATAGCTGATCCCAGTATCAAGATCCGACTCGAAATCGGGTTCGGCTTCTCTGATTTTTTTGGTCACATCAGACCAATACACAGATTGTTTAATCAGGTCAATCTCCCAGCTTCCTATCTTGGCCAGCTCGCTCGCGTTTCTGAGTAAGTCCTGAAGTTCCTTTTGTTCGGTAACATCCCTGAAGTTGTCTACAATCCCGTTGATGATCGGGTCATGGAGCATGTTAGTGATGGAGGCTTCCATCCATCGCCAGGATCCGTCTTTGTGTCGGGTGCGTGAGGTATTCCCAGGTATGGTTATTCCCGGATTTGCCATCACCTCTTCCATTTTTTGTACCACTCCATCAACATCATCGGGGTGGATCAGTTCGAACATGTTGAGCGTTAGGGCTTCTTCTTCTGTATATCCCAATACCCGGGTAATGGAAGGGGAGACGTAGGTTGGTGTGCCATCGGGCCCAATGATGATCACCGCATCAGCACCATTTTCTACCAGAGAGCGGAAGAGGCTGTTGTTCAGGGCTAATTGTTCTTCAGCGCGTTTTCTTTCGGTAATGTCCTTTGTAGTGACAAACACTCCAACAATACTACCACTTTCATCAGGCACCGGATTATACTTGACCTGAAAATGAAATAACTCGGTTTCAACGGGAATAGAAAATTCTTTGGACTCTTCCTGGCCCTGAAGTACTCTTGAGTACAATTCTTCAAGAGGCTTTCTTAGCTCTGGTGTTACAAAATCAAGAATTAAGTCACCTTCTTTGACGACTTTCCTCATATAGGAGTCGAATTCTCTCAAGAATTGATCATTGTAGTTCACTACCCGCAGGTCCTTGTTGAGCAGTAGAAAGCTTTCCTCCGTCTTGTTAATCAATAACGATAATAGACGTTCTGAGTCTTCACGAAGGGTATGGTCGGCCGGTAAGGATTCACTAGTTTCCCCAACGGCTTTTCTTGAGGTAATATCAGAGATTATACAGTCCCAAACCGTACTTCCATCTTTTTGTCGTGCCGGGTTACCTGTACCCCATAACCAAATAATTGAGCCCGCATCAGTCTTGACCCGCCATTCAAACTCCCATTGAGTGAGCTTTTCAGCAGAACTGAAAAATGATTGATGCAGAAGTGCTGAATCCTCGGGATGTACCATTGCCCAAAAGGTGGGAGCTTCCAAACGGCTTTTGGATTTAGGTAGAAACAGAGAGGATGCGGCTCTATTGGCAAATATGATTTCATCAGTTTGATCTGAACGGAGCTGATAGCGCATAACCAACCCCGGAAGGTTGTTGACAATGTCAATTGCGATATGTTCAGAACTCTTCTTCATTCAATATTCCATATTGTGCGATCAAAGTATTGATCACACCAATCTATTCCTCTACGCTTGAGTATTTCAGGGGCAAGGCACTATACGCCCATTGAGGAGCCTGGCAGTTTTGTCTTTAGTGTGTTGGATTTTGCAAATAGGTCGGGACTGCAAAAATATATCCGATTTATGAAATCAGGACGTTATTCTCTAACTATTAAAGCAGAAGATAGTTATGAGGGTGTTCTTGTGAAACGGCCGGAACGACCTGTTTGCACAGGAATAACTGCTCAGGTTAGGCGTTTACCCTGTGATATTAAGCATTGGAAAACCAAAAAAAAAACAGGCCATTTCGATTGTTTGAAGTGGCCTGTCCTTGGTTTTGCTATTTCAGTAACACCAACTAGTGCTGGCAGCTGCAATGTAATCCCTGAAAACTATGGCTCTCTTCATGCCATGGAAAATTGTCATTATAGCTCTCCATTTCCCAGTAGAACTGACTTCTGGCCTTTGGGTTATTACCAATTTCATTCATCGTACTGGTATCATACAACCTGCCGTTGATCATGGTGTATTGCACTGATTCTGAGTGGCGGATATCCGCCAGGGGATCTCTGTCTAAGACGATCAGATCAGCCAGTTTGCCCGTTTCAATAGAGCCCAGATCCGCTTCCATCCCGATATATTCTGCTCCATGAATAGTGGCCGCTCTGAGTACTTCGTAGTTGGTCATACCTCCCTGAGCCAGGTTCCACATCTCCCAGTGCACCCCGAGCCCCTGCAGCTGACCATGACCACCTACACACACCTTCACACCGGCATCTACCAGTGCTTTGCACGATTGGGAGACGAGTATGTGACCGTTTTCATATTCATCATCGGGAGCCATGGTTCTGTGTCTGGACCGACTGTCAATAATGGCCCTTGGGGTATATTTCATCAGTTTCTCGTTTTCCCACACATTGGTCTTTTGATACCAGAAGTACTCCCCATTGAGGCCACCATAATTTACGATGAGGGTGGGAGTGTTGCTGGTTTTACTGGCCGACCAAAGCTTAATAACATCCTGATAAAGGGGAGCCACAGGGATGTTGTGCTCGACACTGGTGTGCCCATCAAGAATCATGGTCATGTTATGAAAGAAGGTAGAACCACCTTCAGGATAAACCATGATCTCATTTTCACGGGCGGCTTTGATGATCATCTGGCGTTGTTCTCGACGTGGCTGGTTATAGCTCTTTACACTGAAGGTACCGTAGGCCTTGGTTCGGGCAATTGCGCTTTGGGCATCTTCATATTTGTTGATCACAGCCTTGAAGTCACCATCGGCTCCATAGAGTATGGTGCCGGTCGAAAATATCCTTGGACCGACCATTATTCCTGTGCGAACCATCTCAGATTGAGACATAGAGGTTTCGGAGTTGGAGGAAGGGTCATGGGTGGCGGTGACGCCAAAAGCAAGGTTGGCGTAATATGACCATTCCTTCTGCGGGCTGATGCCATATCGGAAGGCCCGTAGGTGAGCGTGTGTATCGATCAGGCCGGGCATCACCACCTTACCTGACACATCAATCACTTTGGCATCCGCGGGGATTTCCAATTCTCCTTTGTTACCCACGGCTACAATCCTGTTGCCACTTATCAGCACGACACCATTCTCCAGGATTTCCTCACCACTCATAGTGATTACCTTACCTCCCGATAGGGCTATGCTACCTGATGGTACATCGGTTTTGAGCTCAACCTCAATCTGAATGGTAGATTTTGGAATCTCTCCAATGCTATCGGGTGAGCCTTCCAAAAATGTAAAGCAATCTTTGATGTTGACAGAGTGATATTTGTTTCCTAATGTCCACTGGAGGGCCTCACCATTTGCCGACCATTGCAGGTTGATGCCAGCATCGTCAGCCACCTTTGTTACGGGTAGGGCCTTGGAGCTTCCTGTCAGTTCAAAGGTTTGGCCATGGTCTGAAAAGGGCATCACAAACACATCGTAGAGTTCACCAAAGGCCAGCCATTTTCCATCAGGACTGATGGTGTACTGGTTAGCGTACTTCGAATGGAAATGAACTTTTTCATCTTCTCCCTTGAGGTTCACACTTTTATAAGACTTATCCAGACTCCCGAAGAGGTAACCACCGGTTTGCAGGTACAGTCGGTCTCCGCTCTTATTAAAGGTGGGATTTTCACCATCTTCACAAATAAAAGTCGGGGTGCCGCCCACCACTGGCATGGTATATATGCCCGGCTTTACGGTATAGGCATGTCCCAGTGTACCGTCACCTTCATCCTTCCGAAACACCAGGGTTTTCCCATCCTTTGAAAATGAAGGGGTCCGATAGATGCCTTTTTCTGACGTCAGTCGGGTAGGAGTACCTCCGGTTACTGGTATTTTATTGATCGAACCCTTGCGCTCATCTGACCAGGTGACGTACACTATGTTCTTTGAGTCGGGAGAAAAAGCAGGTTCATACTCAAAATCTGTACTGGTAGTCAGGCGTTTTGGGGTGCCATTTGGCAGTTTCATCGTGTAGAGATGACCTGCGGCGTTGAAGGCCAGGAGTTTGCCATCGGGCGAAGTGGTGGCATTTCGGATCACACTGGAGTGGAATGCCTCAGGTGCCGGGTTTTGTTTGAAAATGGGTGCGTCTGTAATGCGATGTGTAGCTGATGCCTTAAACGGAATGATCGTGGATTCTGCGGTCTGAGTATTGAGCTTTCTGATTTTTCCTTTGGCGTAGAGCACAATGGTTTGATTGTCCGGGAGCCAGTTGAAGTTGGGGTACACCCCGAAAATCGCCCATGCTTCCTGCTGATCCTTTGTCAGGTCATCGTACACCGCCTTTTGAATACCTGTGGCCAGGTCATGAATGTAGAGTACTGATTTGGTACGAACTCTCCGCACAAATGCCAGCTTGGAGCCATCAGGAGAAGTTTGCGGCCGTACTGCTCCGCCAGGTCCGCTAATGACGGTTTCTGTCTTGCCGGTAGTCCTGTCGTAGCGTTTGATGACATAGATCTGGCTGTTTGGGTCTTTGTTGTACTGGAAATGTCCGCCAGGATAGACATCCTCGCTATAATAAAGGTGTTGGCCAGAGACCCAGGGTTCACCCGCATCCTGCTGGTCATTTTTTCGAGTGGTGAGCTGGATGCCTGATCCTCCGGAGATATGGTAAAGCCACATTTCTCCGGCCCCAAGTGATCGCTGGGAGGTGAAGTGTTTTCTGGCAATCAGGTATTGCCCGTCAGGTGTCCATACCGCATTATTCAGTAGTCTGAAATCTTCCTTGGTGACCTGTGTGGCATTCTGGCCGTCCGTATCCATCACCCAGATGTTGTCGCCCCCGCCAGCATCGCTGGTGAAGGAGATTTTCTTACCATCAGGGCTGTACCTTGGCTGTACTTCATAGGCATGGCCTGTGCGAAGCGGGGTGGCATCGCCTCCGGAAATGGGCATGGTATAAATATCTCCCAGCAGGTCGAAGACAATTTGCTTCCCGTCAGGGCTCACATCCAGGTTCATCCATGTGCCTTCATCCACGGTGATGGTGGTTTCCTGAAAGGGCTCCACCGGGCTGGTGACATCCCAGTTTTTTTGCGCCTGACAAATGAAAAATGAGAAAAAGAAGAGGGGTAGTAGGGTTCTGCTCATGTTCGGGTTTGTTTATAGCTCCTAAATTAATGAAAGTTTTGACCGGGCAGTACTCCTTTTTGTGAGTGGGGATATGAGCAATTGGGTGGTATGATGTTACTTCACAAAAAAAAGGCCTAGTCGGCCTCCTTTTTTAATCCTGTTTTCTCTGTTTCATGCTTTCCGGTACACCACTTATCGGCAAACTTCTGTTTCCACTTTTCACGCTGATCTTCGGGCATGTTGTGCCATTTGTGCTGCCAGTGTTTCCATGGGGGACCATGCTGATGCCCGGGTTTGCCTCCTTTACCAAACCCAAAGATCAGTTTGGAGAGCAACAAGAGACCAGCAGCCTGCCAAAAAGTAATGGATACCAATCCAAAAATTGCGGGCATCAGGGCGTTCCAGAGCACCATGACGAGTGCACTTGCCAATGAGAAAAACAGCAGAATCATCACCGCTATTTTCATAAATTTCACAAACCAAAATCGTTTCATACTTTTAGTCGTTTATCAAATCCTTATATAAATCCGCCAGGCCTTCCCGGAGGGCAAGAATGGCGTACCGTTTCCTGGAGATCATGGTGTTGAGGGTTTCTCCGGTTTCTTCAGCCATTTCTTTAAAACTTTTTTGCTCAAACTCATGCCAGACAAATACTTCTCGTTGCTTCGAAGGCATCTGTGCCAATAATTCTTCTATTTTAGCCCAGATCATTTCTCCCAGGAGTTCCCTGTCCGGGAGATTACTGGTGTCGGGTAATATATCCTCCAACATTAGCGGTGCTCCATCATCGTCCTGCATGAGGTCCATATTCGAAAAGGCCATTGGGCGCATTTTTCGGTGATTGTCGGTGGCCTTGTTTCGAGCCACTCTGAAGAGCCATCCGGAAATCTGATCGAGTGATTCTATACGGTCATATCCAACCACAAACTGATAGAATACGTCTTGCAACACGTCCTCGGCATCATCACTTCCAGAGACAAATTTTCTGATGAAATTCAGCAGCTTTCCACGGTAGGTGTTCACCGTTCTTTCGATATGCTCATTTTTTTGATCCATGGAAATAACGGCGGGCTTCATTGTATCAGGCGCTCATTCTGCTATCGGTTTTTTTTGCTCCTTCTCCATAGACGAGAAGAAAAAGAAATCGATACATGGCTAAATTTAGACTGCTGTCAATCAAATTTAAGGACTCGTCAAATTTCTTTTCAGGATCCATCACCAGAAGGCTCTCCGGCAGCAAATCAGCACTAAGACTTTTGAGTACCGTCCGCAGTTGCTCGTTGGCCGATTCTGCAAGCATATGCTCGCTTGAGACCATCACGGTGGCGATCTTTCTATTTCGCCAAAGTGTTCTGTAGTTGGTGAGTAGTTTGTGGGTGTCCTGGTTATAGAGCGGGCCGGCATGACCTCCCACCAAAAGGTAATAGTCATAGCCCGCCAGTTCATCGATCTGATATGAGGTGTCAGCTAAATCCAGGATCGAGGCATCCAGGCCGAGTCCTGTGAGGCGTTCGTCCAGCTCCAGGGCAACCAGAGGTGAGTGTCTGACAGCTTGAGTATCGGTAATGATGATCGCTACATTCATGTTAGTTGGTTTGACCTGAGCTTATAGACGGATAGGCGGGGATTATATTTTAAATGATTGAAAGAAATGTGAAATTGTCAGAAAGATTTTTTTCAGTATCTTTAAAGTGTAATAATCACACTTAATAAACAATATGAAAATCCAAAAAATAGTCAGCCTACTTCTGGCGCTTGGTTTATCTGGCCTATTGAGCGCTCAGGACGCTTCAGTCATTATCAATGCTGATCAGGGTAAGCATCAGATCAGTCGACACATTTACGGACATTTTGCGGAGCATCTGGGCAGGTGTATCTACGATGGATTTTATGTAGGCGCGGACAATGAAACCATTCCTCATACAGATGGCGTGAGAAATGATATTATTCAGGCACTCAAGGATTTGAAAGTGCCCAATCTGCGCTGGCCGGGCGGGTGTTTTGCAGATACTTACCACTGGAAAGATGGAGTAGGGCCGCAGAATGAGCGACCCACTATTGTGAACCGCTGGTGGGGAGGTACCACAGAAGACAACAGTTTTGGTACCCACAATTTTTTGAATCTTTGTGAAGAACTCGGAGCGGAACCTTACTTATCAGCCAATGTAGGCAGTGGTACGGTGCAGGAGGTGATCGACTGGGTGCAATACACCAACCATGACGGGGTGAGCCCAATGGCTGACTGGCGAAGAGCCAACGGGCGGGAGAAACCCTGGGCTGTTAAATACTGGGGTGTGGGCAATGAGACCTGGGGTTGCGGTGGTAATATGACCGCTGAATATTATGCCAATATCTACCGGCAATACGCCACTTTCATGCCCGGCTGGTCCGGGTCTGCCAAAATAGAACGAATAGCATCCGGTGCCTCCGGTAACGATTATCACTGGACAGAGACTCTGATGAAGAACGTGCCACATGAGCTGATGGAAGCCGTGGCCCTTCATCATTACTCTGTGTTGAGCTGGAGTGATAAGGGGCCTGATGTGGGCTTCTCAGAGGCTCAGTACTTTAAAACCATGGAGGAATCCCTGAAAATGGAAGAGTTTGTAACCCGCCATTCGACCATTATGGATAAATATGATCCTGAAAAGAAAGTGGCCCTTTTTGTAGATGAATGGGGAGGCTGGTATGATGGTGATACGGAGAAAGGAGTACTCTATCAGCAAAATACAATGCGGGATGCTATGATCGCCGGAGCTGTGCTGAACATTTTTAACAATCATGCAGAGCGGGTGAAAATGGCCAACATCGCTCAGGCGGTGAATGTACTACAGGCAGTGATTCTTACCGATGCGGAAAAAATGCTGCTCACACCCACTTACCATGTCATGAAGCTCTACAACGTACATCAGGATGCTATCCTGCTTCCGTTGAGTGTGGAGACACCCGATTACCTGTTGGATGGAAAAAAACTTCCTGCGCTTTCAGTGTCAGCTTCCAGAGATACGGGTGGAGCAATGCATGTTTCATTGGTGAATATTGACGCCAAAAAAGCCCATAGTACCACTGTAAGCATTCATGGAAACGACTTGAAAACCGTGAAGGGGTCAATCCTGTCATCGGCTTCCTTGCAGGACCACAACACCTTTGACAACCCCAATAAAATTGCACCAAAGGACTTTAAGGACTTCAAAGTGAAAAATGGGGTGCTCACAGTCAACCTGCCTCCCTTTTCAGTGGTGGTGCTGGAGATTGAGTAAATTGAACCCTTCACAATCAGGAATTTCCTGATTGTGAAGGGTTAACTGACTTCTGGAAGTGTTCTGATATTACCCATCCGGCGCTCCAGCAAGCTTGAAAATTGAATCCACCGGTGAGGGCGTCTATGTCTAGCACCTCACCTGCCAGATAGAGGTTTGGAAATCTGCGAGCTTCAAATGTCTGGAGGTTTACCTCTGATAAGTTGACCCCCCCGCTGGTTACAAATTCTTCCTTGAAGGTGCTCTTGCCTTTCACTTCATAAAGCCCCTGGGTAAGTTCCTCGGTTAGCTTATTGACCTGTTTTTTAGAAATTTCTCCATAGGCACTTTGCTCGGGGATGTCACAGTAGGCGCAGAGCTGCTCCCAAAATCGTTTGGTCAACTCTCCCGGTGGGTAGTTGAGGATTCTTCGTTTGGGATGATTCTGCTTTTGTTCGTCAAACCATTGTCGCAAATCTGTGTTGGATCGCTTGCCCAGGTAATTAACAAGGATCTGGAAGTGATATCCTTTTTCGGAGAGTTCTCTGGCTCCCCAGGCGGAGAGTTTGAGTACGGCGGGGCCGCTCAGGCCCCAGTGGGTGATCAGCAGAGGTCCGGTCTCTTCCAGTTTGGTGCCCGTGATGCGGATGTTAACCTCAGGGAAAGTAATCCCCATAAGGCCTGAAATACGCGGATCTTTAATGTTGAAGGTAAAAAGTGAGGGTACCGGAGGTACTAACTCCAACCCCAATTGACCTAATAATCCCCAGACAGAAGGCGTGCTACCCGTAGCCATCACCAGCTTATCTGTCAGCATGATTCCCTGAGTAGTATCCAGTTTCCATTGATTTTCCGAAGCCTCCAGGTGTTTTACCCCACAGTTTTGGATCACTTTCACACCCAACCTTGCCGCTTCACTCGTGAAACAGTCAATAATGGTCTGGGAGGAGTTGGTGATAGGAAACATCCTCAGGTCGGCTTCTGTATGCGTCTGCACACCCCGGTCGCTGAGCCAGCTGACCATGTCCGAGGTAGAAAATTCCTTAAAAACAGGATACAGTTTTTTGCCTCCCCGTGGGTAGAAGGGGGTGAGTTCTGAGGGCTGTTGTCGCGCATTGGTCACGTTGCACCGTCCCCCTCCTGATACCTTGACTTTGCTCAGGAGTTTGCTGGTTTTCTCCAGAATCGTCACTTCCAAGTGCGGTTGTTTTTCGGCAATGTTGATGGCAGTGAAAAAGCCAGCTGCACCACCTCCGACGATGATTACTTTCTTCTTTGGGGAATGGCTCAACGGACGGTAGCGTTATGGTTCATCTGTCCAGCCTTTTTTCTTCAAATGTTACATCCGCATCCTTGCGGTAGTGGATGCGAAAATAGACCAGACATTCTTCTGCTCCGGCAGCAAGCACCGCTTTTTGGGCCCGGTCGCATACTTTCATGATGTCCTCATATTTTCCCTCCATCACCGTCTCAAAGGGAGTGATCTGGTGTTTGATCCCACTTGCCTGAATCACTTCAATGGCTTCATCCACCAAATCATAGGTGTGGAGTGCTTTGCTTTTAGGAATGATTTGAAGGCCTATTGTTGTTAGATGGTCAGTCATGTCAGTTAAATTGATTCATGGTTCGTTCGAGCCCAATGGTACAAAAGGAGAGGAGGGCATCGATGGCCAGATCCATATTGAGGACAATTTCGTCCATTTCCTGTTGATTGAAAGGGCTGAGCACATAATCTACCTGCTGGCCTTTACCGAATCCGTCCCCTACACCAAATCTTAGTCTGGGGTAATCCTGTCCTCCGATCATCTGCTCTATGTTTTTGAGTCCGTTATGACCTCCTGCAGACCCCTTGGCCTTGAGTCTTAATTTACCATAGGGGAGGGCGATATCGTCGGTGATCACCAGCAAGTTATCTTTGGGTATTTTCAGCTGGGTGAGCCAATAGTTCACCGCTTTTCCACTCAGGTTCATGTAAGTAGTGGGCTTCATCAGGTGGATGCTGCGGCCTTTGTATTTGAGTTCGGTAATGAAGGAATGCCTGTCATGTTCAAATTTCAGACCTTCATGGTCGGCGAGTCTGTCCAGGATTAAAAAGCCGATATTATGGCGTGTAAGCTCATATTCGGCACCTATATTTCCCAGGCCGGCAATTAAGTATTTCATAGAGCGCTAAAATAAAAAATCCTACCCTGATTGCTCGGGGTAGGATTCGTTTATTACAATGAAAATTCGGATTATCCTTCTGCAGGAGCTTCAGCAGCTTCTTCGCTACCTTCTCCCTCTTCACCTTCTTCTTCTTCACCTTCGATAGACTTTCCTCTAAGTGCTCTAGGGATTTCAATACCCATGATGGTCACAAGTGGATTGTTCAATACTTCGAAGTTCTCAGCAGGAACATCACCTACTTTTACAGACTTACCAAGACCCAATTTGGATACATCAATGTTGATGTGCTCCGGCATGTCTTTTGGCAATGCTTTTACGGTAAGGAATCTCAATTTCTTGATCAACTTACCACCTTGCTGGATACCAGGAGGTGTTCCAACCGGGTGTACAGGGATGTTCATCTTGATTTTAGTGCCTCTGAACAACTGCAGAAAGTCCACATGCACGATCATTTCACTTACCGGGTGAAACTGGATGTCTTGAAGAATGGCTTCAAAAATCTGACCTTCCACGTTCAAGTTGATAAAATGTGCTTCGTCGGTATAGACAAGCTCTCGGAATAAAATCATCGGAGCATAAAAATGGATCTGTTCTTCACCACCGTAAAGTACACCAGGGACCATTCCTTCAGCTCTTAATCTTTTAGCTTCGGTCTTGCCAAGATTTGCTCTTTTATACCCTATAATCTCAACGCTTTTCATAAAATTATGTATTTAAATTGTTTGTTTGTTACTTAATGAATAATGCACTGATTGACTCATGGTCATGCACTTTCCTGATGGCTTTCGCAAAAAGGTCGGCTACCGTCAATACTTTTATTTTATCACTCTTCTGCTTTAGCGGAATGGTGTCTGTCGTGATCAGTTCTTCAAGTTCTGATGACTCAATGTTTTCGTAGGCTTTTCCGGAGAGGATAGGGTGTGTACATACTGCCCTCACACTTGTCGCGCCTTTTTCTTTCAATAGGTTAGCGGCTTTGCAGATGGTTCCTGCCGTGTCCGCCAGGTCATCCACCAGTACTACATCTTTACCTTCTACATCACCAATCACCTGCATCGAGGCAATTTCATTGGCGCGTTTTCTGTGCTTATCACACACTACCATGTCGGCCTCAAAATACTTGGCAAATGTTCTGGACCTGGCAGTCCCGCCCACATCGGGAGAGGCGAAAATCAGGTTATCCAGATTTAAGCTTTTGATGTACGGAATAAAAATAGCTGAGCCATCCAGGTGATCAACAGGGATGTCAAAAAATCCCTGAATTTGTCCGGCGTGAAGATCCATCGTCATCAGCCTGTTGGCGCCAGCTGCCGTGAGCAGATTAGCCATCATTTTGGCTGCGATAGATACACGTGGACGATCCTTTCGATCCTGACGGGCATATCCAAAATAAGGGACTACTACAGTGACGTACTGGGCACTGGCACGTCTGGCAGCATCTATCATGAGCAATAGCTCAATGATGTTGTCAGAAGGTGGAGTGGTAGATTGGATCAGGAATAGGTCACTTCCCCGTATGGATTCGTTGAAGCTGAAGTTCAATTCGCCATCACTGAATTTTTGCGAAGTGGAGTTACCCAAAGGTTTCCCATACTGCTCGGCAATGCTGCTGGCTAGTTCTGTTGTACCTTTTCCTGCAAAAATTTTTACTGAGGACATGACAGTCGTTTAAATAAATAATCCCGATCCATATAAGTTGGACCGGGATCTGTTGGCCTACTAGGGCTCGAACCTAGACTCTTCTGAACCAAAATCAGACGTGTTGCCAGTTACACCATAGGCCAAAACGGATTGCAAAAGTAGTAGTCTTTTTTAAAAATCAAAAGGCCACCATGCAATTATTAAAGGTTTTTTATCCAGTCCCGTGCATTTACAAACGGTTCAATCCAAATGGACACCTCATTGTCTTTGATTTCTTCATTGTGAGCCCAATTCCAGGGGAAAATGGACCGCTCCAGGTGGGGCATGATGGCTACATGTCTTCCGTCATTGGAGGCCACTGCAGCGGTTGCAAAATCACTTCCGTTGGGGTTGCCAGGGAAGGCTTCATAAGAATACTTCACCGGAATGTTGTAATCCTCTGGTTTACCCGGGAGTACAAACCTGCCTTCGCCATGCGCCAGCCAGATACCCAGCTTACTATTGCTGAGCGATCCGAACATCACGGTATTATTGTCCAGTACATCCACATTGATGAACGCAGACTCAAATTTACCAGAACTGTTGTGATTCATTCGTGGATGTTGTTCACCTAGCTCCGGATAGATAAGCCCCAGTTCCATCATTAGCTGGCAACCATTGCAAACTCCAAGGGAAAGGGTGTCCTCACGTGCGTAAAATGCATCCAAAGCTGCTTTGGCTTTTTCATTGAAAAGAAATGATCCGGCCCATCCTTTGGCAGAGCCTAATACGTCAGAATTGGAGAATCCACCCACGAAAACAATCATGTTCACTTCACTGAGGTCTTCACGGCCGCTGATGAGGTCAGTCATGTGCACGTCTTTCACATCAAAGCCCGCCAGGTAGAGTGCATAGGCCATTTCCCGGTCTCCATTGACTCCCTTTTCTCTGATGATGGCTGCTTTAATTCCCGTGGAAGTTCGCCTTTTGGGATCAATCCCATATTTAGCAAAAGTGCCCGTATAGTTTTCCGGAAACTGGTAAGTGAGCGATTGCTCTTTGAAATTATTGAACCTCAGGTCTGCATGAGCGGGATCAGATTGCTCACGATCCAGCAGATGAGAGGTCTTGAACCAAATGTCCCTAAGGTGGTCGATGGATAAGTCCAGGTTCCAGTCGTCTTTTCTGAGGCTAATTGTTCGCTTATCGGTGGTTGTACCTATGACACTGGCATCAGCCCCATGAAGTTTCAATAAACTCAGGACATTGTCAGGCCTTTGTGTTTGAATGACCACCGCAGGATTTTCAGAAAAAAGGACCTTGGTGATATCAATTTCATCGAATTTATCCAGGTTGATGGCCATGCCTCCCGCAACGTTAGGGAAGTTCATCTCCAATAAGGTGGTAATCAGCCCTCCGGCCGAGACATCATGGCCGGCGAGAACGAGGTTTTGCTGGATGAGTTCCTGTAGGGCATTGAATGCTTTCACTACGGTTTCCGGGTCTGTATCCGGGGCTTCATTGCCAATGAAGCCATTGGCCTGAGCAAAGCTGCTGCCCCCAATGGCCATGGGCTGATTGCTAAAACGAATGTAGATCAGCGAACTCTCAGAAACGTCCTTAAGATTGGGAGTCACCACCTTTCGGATATTACTCACTTCAGCTACTGAACTAACTATTACAGTGCCTGGAGCCAGAACCTTCTTGCCATCAGGATATTTCTGGGCCATGGACAAGGAGTCTTTTCCGGTAGGGATATTGATACCCAGTGCCGAAGCAAACTCACTCATTTCCTTCACCGCCTGATACAGTCGGGCATTCTCCCCGTCGTTTTTGGCTGGCCACATCCAGTTGGCGCTGAGTGATACACCTGGCAGCCCAAGGGTCAAAGGAGCCCACACAAGGTTGGTCAGGGACTCTGTGATCGACAATCGTGATCCGGCACCAGCATTGATCAGTGCGGGAACGGGTGCATGTCCTATAGAAGTGGCAATACCTTTGTTGCTGAGGTAGTCCAACGCCATGACAGCTACATTATTGAGAGGCACCTGCACGGCACCCACAGTTTGCTGCACAGCGACCTTTCCGGTTACCGAGCGATCCACTTTGTTAGTGAGCCAGTCTTTGCAGGCCACTGCTTCCAACTGCAACACCCTTTCTATATAATCCTCGATCTTAGTGGCATCATATTCCTTTTCAGGAAAAGATTTGGCCTGGGTTTTATCTGTCAGGATGGTCCTGGGAGAGGCTCCGAACAAGTGGTTCATTTTCAGGTCGAAGGGGGCCTGATTGGCTCCTGTGCGACTGAATTTTAGTTCCATTTTATCGGAAGTGGTACCTACTTCGTAATATGGTGCCCTTTCGCGCAGTGACACATTGCGCAGGTACTCCGCCTTATCCGGGTCAATCACCAACCCCATGCGCTCCTGGGATTCATTGCCGATGAGCTCTTTTTCAGAAAGTGTGGGGTCACCCACAGGGAAGTTTTCAAGTTTGAAGTCACCACCGGTATCTTCTACCAGCTCTGACAGGCAGTTGAGGTGCCCACCAGCTCCATGGTCGTGGATGGATACAATAGGATTATCATCCAACTCAGCCATAGCCCTGATGGCGTTAGCTACTCTTTTTTGCATTTCCGGATTGGAGCGCTGTACGGCGTTCAGTTCCAGAGAGGTGTCGAAGGCCCCGGTATCTACAGAACTTACCGCGCTTCCACCCATCCCGATTCGGTAGTTGTCACCTCCAAGGATCACTACAGTCTGGTCTTTCTGTACTTTCTTTTTAATGCCATCCTTCAGCTTAGCGAATCCAATACCGCCTGCCAACATGATTACCTTGTCGAATGCAATGGTCTCGTTATTTTCTTCGTGCTCAAAAGTGAGGACACTGCCGCAGATGAGAGGCTGACCAAATTTGTTGCCGTAATCACTGGCGCCGTTGGAGGCTTTGATCAAAATGTCCTTAGGGGATTGATAAAGCCATTTTCTTGGATTTACCTTTTCTTCCCATTTTCTCCCTTCTTCCAGTCTGGAATAAGAAGTCATGTACACAGCTGATCCGGCCAGGGGAAAACTACCAATACCGCCGGCCATGCGATCCCTGATCTCACCACCGGAACCCGTAGCCGCACCGTTGAACGGCTCCACAGTGGTAGGGAAGTTGTGAGTTTCTGCTTTGAGAGAAATGATGGAGTCAAAATCCTTCACCTCGAAAAAGTCCGGTTTATCTTGTGTTCGGGGAGCAAATTGCTCTACCACAGGCCCTTTCACAAAAGCCACATTGTCCTTGTAAGCAGAGACGATCTGTCCCGGGTGATCTTTGGAGGTTTTTTTGATCCACTGAAAAAGGGTCATGGGCTGCTCGTCACCATCGATGATGAACGTGCCATTGAAAATCTTGTGACGACAGTGCTCAGAGTTAACTTGTGAAAACCCAAAGACTTCCGAATCGGTCAGGTTTCGGCCAATTTCTTCTGCGACTTCTTTGAGGAAGTCAATTTCTTCCTGGCTCAAGGCCAGCCCTTCACTTTTGTTATAAGCTTCAAGGTCTTCTATGTACTGAATGGGTGCAGGCGTGATCTTCAGCGTAAAGATTTCCTGATCTATCAGCTTATACTTCTGCTGGAGCATGGGGTCAAAAAGTTGGCCATTGTTTGCTCTGAATACCTCAATGCGCTCAAGGCCCTGAATACCCGCGTTTTCTGTGATCTCCACGGCATTGGTACTCCATGGTGTGATCATTTCTTTTCGCGGCCCCACAAATGAGCCCCGAATGCTTTGATCGGGGAGGAGTTTGGCACCGGATAAGAGCCATTCCAGTTTTTTTTCTGTGTCAGGGGTGATTTTGACTTTACTGCCTACCACGTAAATGAGTTCCGTGGATTTTTGAAAGATGTAAATCATGCGAGAGGACCTTGTATTTGTCACCGCAAAAATAGAAGAATTAATCAAAGAATTCCCCTGAAAGCAAAGAAGGAACCAAGGTTTTTGACGCCTCGATCATGTGATGGTGTTTGTAGGGGAGTTTATGTGTTTCCAATGTGCGGATTTTGGTGGTTTTCGGGATGATTTTATCCGGAGGGATAATGGTGTCAAGGGTACCAAGAATCAGATGTGTTTGAATGCGGTGTTGATTGATGACCTTGGCTACCGCTGATATGGGCAGTTGGATGGGCTTGAAGTAGGTCCACGTGCGATATACCCGCTTACGGTTGTCTTTTCCCTGCAGTTCTTTTTGTGCGAACCGCACCATGGCTGATGAGGTAATACCCAACTGTTTAAAAACATTCAACAGGGTATTGAAGCGATCCGGATGGAGCATCAGGTACCTGAAGAGGGGATTGCCAGGAGCACTCGTAGCTACACGGAACCAAATGCTTCTGAAAATTCCATCCGGTGCGATCAGGATGAGGCGGTTGATTCTTTCCGGAAAAAGTGTGGTGGTGACCAGTGCAAACCTTCCCCCAAGACTGAAACCCACAATGGAGAATTTCGTGATGTCCTCTCTGAGGAGAAAATCCTCAAACTGATGTTTCCATTGTGCAATGGAAAGTGGCGAATCTTCCCGGGTGCTTTGTCCGTGATAGTAGTGGTCAAAGGCATATACCGTGTGATTGGCTTCCAGCGCCGTGAGCCAGGAGTCAAAGGCAGTATGCTCCTGACCAAAACCATGTAGAAGGATGACGGGGTGTGGGCCATTGCCAGATTTACGGTAAAAGAGAGAGGTATTGGTTAATTCCATTAGGTATGCCGCAAGAAACAGAAATATTTTCAAAAAAAGTTCAATTTGGTTGAACCTTCCTGATTGATGTCCGTAGAAACTCAGGAAACTTTAAACACAATGAAAGTTTCCCTGTTTAAGTTTGTGGAAAATATCAAATCTCTGTGTCGAAGGAAAGAATTTTAGAAGGAGCACATTCACTGTTTATACAATTTGGGGTCAGGTCGGTATCCATGGACGATGTAGCCAGGGAGTTGGCCATGTCTAAAAAGACCTTATACCTGCATTTCAGTAATAAAGATGAATTGGTCACTGAGGTAGTCAGGTTCCATATGGATGGGGAGATGGCCCAATTTGGAGGAGTCATAGCATCGGCGTCCAATGCGGTTGACGAATTGTTCAGGTTGGCCAAATGTATGCGGGAGCATGCTTTCAAAATCAATCCATCGCTGCTTTATGACCTTCATAAGTATCATGCGGATGGATGGGCGATTTTTCAGGAGTTTAAATCGCAGTATCTGGTAGGTCAAATCGTTGACAATATTGAGCGGGGTAAACGCGAGGGCTACTACCGGATGGAGCTCAACGCAAGGGTGCTGGCCATACTGAGGATGGAGATCGTCCAGATGGTTTTTAGTGATCAGTTATATCCGCGTTCAGAATTTGATTTTATAGAAGTACAGATGCAGGTGTTTGATCATTTTGTACATGGCCTCCTGTCTGAAAAAGGCAAACAATTATATCAGGAATATCAATCTCAAGAAGTTAATAATCACTCAAAATGAAAGGAAAACTTACCTTACTTTTTTTAATGCTGAGTACATGGTTGGTGGCTCAGGAGACCTCCGGGTCATTTACGCTGGATGATTGCGTGGAGTATGCACTGAAAAACAGTGCTGACGCGAAAAATGCGCTATTGGATGAGCAGATTGCTACTGCTCGTGTGAAGGAGACCGTGGGTATAGGGTTACCCCAGGTGTCGGGTTCGGTTTCTGTACAGCAGAGCCCTACTCAGCCCAGGTTTTTCACACAATATACCACTGGTGGTGGTTCTTTTTTCATCACAGATGAGCAGGCGGGCCAGCTTGGTTTGTCTGATGGAGATGTGGTTGCTCTTCGGAATATCTTTCAGCTCAAAGGAGCAGGAGATGCCAGTCTGAGTATCAATCAGATGATTTTCAACGGATCTTATTTTGTAGGACTTCAGGCGTCACAGGCCTATAAGGATTTGTCGATCAAAAACTCCAATCAAACCAATGAGGAGATTGTAATGAGTGTATCAAAGGCTTATTACAACCTTCTGATCGCACGTGAGCAGCTTTCTTTGGTAAGCGCCAACCTGAGCAGGCTTGATACACTCTATCGCAATACCCTGGCCATGTATGAAAACGGGTTTGCTGAGAAGATAGACGCTGATCGGCTAAAGGTGACTTTGAACAACCTGAAAGTAAACAGAGAAAACATCGAAAACCTGAATGACCTTTCTATGAGGCTGCTCAAGTTTCAGATGAATTTCCCTTTTGACGAGGAGCTCATTATCAGCGGATCTCTGGAGGATGAGGCTCTGCAAAAGGTAGAACTGCCGAACGCTGAGAACTGGGATTACGCTAATCGCCCTGACTACCAGGTACTGCAGGCCAACTACGAGCTTCAAAAATTGAACATTAAGAATAAGTATGCTGAGGCGATCCCGATGATTTCGGCCTTTGCCAACCTGGGGTATTCTACACAGTCACCCAATTTTGGAGGAATCTTTACTACCAACAGTAGTTTTGAGGATCAACAAGGTGTGGGGCCGGATAAATGGTATGGGTACTCTACCCTTGGCCTCAGCTTGAAGTGGAATATGTTCACGGGATTGCAAAGAACCTATCAGATTCAGCAGGAAAAGCTGAGTTTGTCCAAAATTGAAAATGGTTTTGAAGTTCTCGAAAGGTCGATTGAGATGGACATTAAAAGATTCCAGGATAACCTGGACAACGCCCTGAGCAGGCTGGAAGTGCAGAAGGAAAATGCCGAGCTCGCAGAATCCATCTTCAATATTTCACAGATCAAATATCAGGAGGGTGTGGGGTCCAACCTGGAAGTAATCGAGGCTGATACCTCCCTGAAGGAGGCCCAGACCAATTACTTCAGCGCGCTGTATGACGCCATTATCGCACAGTTAGAATTGAAAAAAGCATTAGGAATACTTTATAACGAACAATAGATCATGAGAAAGATCAATCAAATCACCTACATAGTAATCATTTCGGCGCTTGTATATGCATGCGGAGGCAGTGAGGCTGCCAAGGATAAAGTGACGGAACTGAACGAATTGAAAGCACAGCAAAAGGAGCTGGAAACCAAAATTTCTGACCTTGAGGCTGAACTGATTCAGTCGGGGCAGTTGAAGAAAAAGGAAGGGAATAAAGTCCTGATCACTACTTTGAAGATGACACCTGATAGTTTTGAGCATTGGGTAGAAGTACGAGGTACAGTGGCTTCCAGAAAAAATGTAATGCTCTCAGCTGAGACCATGGGCAAGATAGCGTCTATCAAAGTTACTGAAGGGCAAAAAGTGAGTAAAGGTCAGCTATTGGTGCAATTGGATGCGGACATCCTGAGGAATAGTATCTCGGAAGTAAAAACACAATTGGAGTTGGCTACAACCATTTGTGAGCGCCAGACTAAGCTGTGGGAGCAGAATATTGGTACAGAGGTGCAGTACCTTCAGGCCAAGAATAATAAGGAGGCTCTCGAAAGTAAACTGAAAACACTCAACTCACAATTGAGCCAGTCCAACGTGGTGGCTCCTTTCAATGGGATAATTGATAACATACCCGTAAGAGAAGGCGAGATGACCTCACCAGGTATGCCATTGGTACGGATTGTCAATCAAAATGACACTTACATTTCTGCGGATGTGTCAGAGTCTTTCTTGGGCAAATTTGAAGTAGGCCAGCAGGTGAAAGTTTATTTCCCATCTCTGGATAAGGAAGTAGTCTCCAAAATAGCTTCTGTAGGTCAGGTAATTAAGAGTGAGAACAGGACATTCGAAGTGGAGGTAGGCCTGCCGGCAGTCAACTTCCCAGTCAAACCGAATCAGGTGGTGGTTCTCCACATGATAGACTACCAAACAGACAAAGCACTTGTGGTGCCAACCAAACTGGTACAGCGGGACAGCAAGGGTAGCTACGTGTACGAACTGGTGGACAAGGAGGGGAAGAAGGTGGCCAGTAAAGTGTACGTGAAGCCCGGGGTATCTTACAATCTGGAGACAGAAATACTTGAAGGATTGTCTGCTGGCCAGCTGATTGCTTATGAGGGCTATAGAGAGCTCGCACCTGATGCGGCCGTTACAATCAGAAACTAATCAACAAGTGGTATAACTCATTAGAAAGCAAATAAATGGCTGACGAATCTACTAATAAGAGCACCGAAAAGCAGTTTGGTTTAACCACACTTTCGCTAAATAACCGGACCACGGTCTATGTCCTGACAATACTTGTGGTCATTATAGGTCTGCTGACCTATCTCACCCTGCCGAAAGAGAGCTTCCCGGAAGTGAAGCAACCGATCGTGTACATAGGCACTCCTCACCCGGGCAACTCTCCCGTGGATATGGAAAACCTGGTGACCAGGCCTATAGAGAAGGAAGTAAATACAATAGCCGAGGTGGACAATATTAAGTCTACTTCAGTACAGGATTATTCCACCATCATCGTGGAATTTACGTCGGATACGGACATAGAAGATGCGCTGATCAAGGTAAAGGACGCGGTGGACAGGGCCAAGCCCGATCTTCCGGAGCTCCAGACCGATCCAAATGTATTTGAAATGAACTTCTCTGAGTTTCCGATTTTGAATATCAACCTGTCTGGAAACTACAGCATGGAGGAACTCAATGAATATGCTGAGTACCTGGAGGAGGAGATTGAAAAGGTTTCTGAAATTTCCAAAGTAGAGATACGAGGTATCAATGAAAAGGAGCTGAAGGTGAATGTGGATCCTTATCAGATGGAAGCCCGCGAGGTGAACTTTTCGGACATTGAAAACGCCATCAGAAGTGAGAATATAACTCTTTCAGGTGGTAGTGTGAGAGAGGGGGACATTCGCAGGTCTATCCGCGTAGTTGGCGAATTTTCCTACCCTGAAGAAGTTCTGGATGTGGTGGTGAAAAGTGAGAAAGGAAACATCGTTTATCTGCGAGATATTGGTGAGGTGGACTTTGACTACAAAGAAACGCAGGACTATGCGAGGCTGCGAGGCAATCCGGTGGTAATGGTGGATGTGGTGAAACGAAGTGGCGAGAATCTGCTCATTGCTACCGATAAGATCAATGCGATCCTGGAGAAGGCCAGGAGAGATGTATTTCCTAAAGACCTGATTGTGACCAAGACGAACGACCAGTCTGAGCAAACCAGGGAACTGGTCGATAGTCTTGAAAATAACATCATCTCCGGGGTGATTCTCGTGGTGCTGGTGCTGTTGTTCTTCCTGGGTTCACGAAACGCCCTTTTCGTTGGGATAGCGATACCTCTTTCCATGTTTATGGCTTTCATGATTCTGGGCATGTTTGGCATTACCATCAACATGATGGTGCTCTTCTCCCTGATCATGGCGCTGGGTATGCTGGTGGACAATGGTATCGTGGTAGTGGAAAATGTCTATCGACTCAGGGAAGAGGGATTGTCCTCTTTTGAAGCCACCAAGCAAGGGGTAGGGGAAGTAGCATGGCCTATTATTGCTTCTACAGCCACTACTTTGGCCGCTTTCCTTCCGTTGGCTTTTTGGCCAGGTATTATGGGAGAGTTCATGAAGTTCCTTCCCATTACGCTCATGGTTACATTGGGTTCTTCATTGTTTGTGGCCTTGGTGATCAACCCGGTACTGATAGCGGCATTCATGAAGCTGGAAACCGGAGAGACCAATAAGAAACGCATCATGATTTTTGTTGCTGCGGCGATTGTCCTTGGGGCATTGTTATTACTCGTGAAGGCGACAGTGCTGGGCAACCTGCTCGTCATTGCCGGTTTGATTACTATCCTGAACGTGTATGTATTGGTACCTGCCTCAGCCAGATTCCAAAGGACTTTTCTCCCATGGTTAGAGGGTCTGTATAAGTCCACCCTGGATTTTGCCCTTTCGGGATGGAAGCCTGCATTATTCTTTTGGGGTACAGTACTGATGTTTTTTGGATCTTTTGGACTGATGAGCGTGTTTCCACCCGATGTGGAGTACTTTCCTAAAACAGACCCGAAGTACATCAATGTCTTTATTGAATATCCCGTGGGTACAGACATTGAGCACACCAATGAGTTTACCCAGAAAATTGAGCACATTGTTTTTGATGTGGTGAAACCATACGAAAGCATCGTGGAGTCTATCATTGCCAATGTGGGACAGGGAACATCTGATCCCAACGACCCCTCCGCTTTTGGGCAGCAGGACACCCCCAATAAAGCAAGGATTACAGTCAATTTTAAGGAGTTTAAATATAGGAATGACATAGATACCAAGGTGATCTTGACTGAGATTCGGGAGGCCATAGGAGGCTATCCGGGTGTGGCTGTTACAGTGGATCAGAATGCGGATGGCCCGCCGGCAGGTAAACCAATCAGTATCGAAGTATCTGGTGAGGATTTCGCCACCCTTATAGAGGTGACCGAGCGGATGAAGAAAACCATCAATGAGTCGGGTATAGAGGGTATAGAAAAGCTGAAAACGGACCTGGAAACGGGTAAGCCAGAGCTTGTTGTGAATATTGACAGGGAAAAAGCCCGCAGGTTTGGACTGTCTACTAACTCCATAGCCATGGAGGTGCGTACTGCACTGTTCGGGAAGGAAGTTTCCAAGTACAAGGAAGGTGAAGATGACTATGAGGTGCAGCTCAGACTTATGGAGAAGTATCGATACGATATTGATGCTCTGATGAATAAAAGTGTGGTTTTCAGAGATCAGACATCTGGTAAAATGGTGAGTGTGCCTATTTCATCGGTAGCTACTTCAGAGCTGAGCTCTACTTATGGCTCTATCAAGAGGAAGGATATGGATCGGGTGATTACCATCAGCTCCAATGTAGTCACCGGCTACAACGCCACTGAGATCAACGGGGAAATTGAGGAGCTACTGAGCAACTTCCAGATGCCTGCTGGTTATGAATTTAAATTCAGTGGGGAGCAGGAGAAGCAAGCCAAAGAAATGGCTTTCCTCACCAAGGCGCTTGGTATAGCTGTCTGTCTGATCTTTCTGATCATTGTGGCACAGTTCAATAAAGTAACTACCCCTTTTATCATCATGATGTCCGTTGTCCTGAGTACTATCGGAGTGTTCCTGGGGCTGGTGGTTTTCCAAATGAACTTTGTGGTGATTATGTCCATGGTAGGAATTATCTCGCTTGCGGGAATTGTGGTGAATAATGCCATCGTGCTCATAGACTTTATAGAACTGAGTCGTGAGCGCAAGCGAAAGGAACTTGGGGTGGATAAGTTACCTTTTAAAGAAATAGTAGAAGCGATAGCTGTGGCTGGGAAAACGAGGCTGAGACCAGTGTTGCTCACAGCGATCACCACTGTTTTGGGGCTGGTACCACTGGCAGTAGGGTTCAATGTGGATTTCATAAAATTCCTGAGGACCTACGATGCGGATTTCTACCTTGGGGGAGATAACGTGGCATTCTGGGGTCCAATGTCATGGACCATTATTTTCGGACTGTCGTTTGCCACATTCCTTACCCTGGTGATTGTACCAGTGATGTACCTCTTTTTTGCCCGGGTCAATCGGTACCTGGGGATTAGTTAATAAAACCTGGAGCCCCGGTCAAATGACCGGGGCATTTGCTTATGAGTAGAATTTATTTCTTTGGGATAGCGGCGGTACTCTACCTGGCTTTTGACCTGTATATCTATCAGGCCATTCGTGTGTTGATCTCTGATTATGAGGTACTGACCAGAAGGCTTGTTTCTGTAGCCTATTTTGGAGTGTCTCTGGTACTTTTTCTGGGGATCATATTTTATGAACAACTGGACCCGAAGCAGTTTCAGAACCTTAGACTTTTTATCACTACTGCCTTTTTTATCACGCTTATTGGCAAGTTGATCTCGGCCATCTTTTTGGTGGCGGATGATTTCAGGCGGCTGGTTACTTATGTTATGAATCTCATGCCATCCAGGGCAGAGACGCCAAAGGACCTGTCGCGCTCTGAGTTTCTCTCAAAATCAGCCATTATTGCGGGGACAGTTCCGATTGCGGTATTCAGTTTTGGCATTGTTTCCGGGGCTCATGACTATAGAATAAGGAAGAGGCAAATTGTTTCACCCAATGTGCCAAAGGCATTTGATGGCCTCAGGATTGTGCAGGTTTCTGATATTCACACCGGCAGCTTTTTCAATAAGAGAGCTGTAGCCGGTGGGGTGGACCTGATCAATCAGCAGAAAGGAGATATTGTTTTCTTTACCGGTGACCTGGTCAACAATCAGAGTGATGAGGCTAAACCGTACCTTGATATTTTTAGCAAAATTGATGCCCCCATGGGGGTTTACTCCACAATGGGCAACCATGACTATGGTGATTATAGAAGCTGGGCCAGTCCACAGGCTAAGCAAGCCGATGTTCTTCAGCTTCAGGAGATGCACCGCTATATGGGGTGGGACATCCTGCTGAACGAAAACAGGTTAATCAAAGAAGGAGCAGATCAGATTGCGATTTTAGGGCTGGAAAACTGGGGGGCAGGGCGCTTTTCTAAATACGGTGACCTGGCGAAAACCTATGCAGGCACCGAGGAGGTTCCGTTTAAAATTTTGCTTTCTCACGATCCCAGCCATTGGGATGCCCAGGTGAGGCCTGAGTTTCCGGATATAGATCTGATGTTTGCCGGTCATACGCATGGAATGCAGTTTGGCATAGAGATCGGAGATTTCAGGTGGAGCCCGTCTCAGTATATCTATAAGCAGTGGGCTGATTTGTATAAAGATGGCAGCCAGTACTTATATGTGAACCGAGGATTTGGTTTTCTGGGCTATCCGGGTAGGGTGGGGATCTTACCTGAGATTACAGTACTTGAGCTGAAGCATGGATAGGGGTAAGCAGCACTTTAATGGTTATAGAGCTGGTTAAAATTCTCATTGTAATGTAGGCTGATTGTTTTTTCAAGACAAGCCTCGTTAAGTGGTTATGGTGAATATTGCTCATTGCAATTAATTTTTGAAAAAGAGGCTTCTGCCTCTTTTTCTCGTTTATTGCCACCCATATTAATTATCTTGGCGTGTAATTCTGATCGAAATATGGTTGCCCGGCACGTCAAAAACATCAAAAATTTCCTTCACGAGGACTTATGGAAACTCAAATTGGATGGTCTCCCAAAGAGACGCAGGTTTCTCTACCGCCAGATCAGAATATGGATCATCACACTTTCAGAGTTTGAGAAAGATAAGTGTGGAGAGAAGGCCTCTGCGCTCACTTATTTTTCAGTGCTCTCCGTGGTGCCTGTGGTGGCTATGGCCTTTGGCATTGCCACCATCTTTGGACTGGAGGATTACCTGAAGGATGAGCTGATCAAGTACTTTAGCGGTCAGCAGGAAGTCCTGGATTACACCTTGAAGTTTGCCAATAAAATGCTATCCACATCTAGTGGTGGAATTATATCGGGTATCAGTGCGGTTTTTTTGATTTACGCCGTAGCCAGGTTGTTGAATAACATAGAGGTGGCCTTCAATGACATTTGGAATACCCGCAAGGGACGAACGCTCAAGAGGAAGCTGACAGACTATATGTCAGTGATTTTACTGGGACCGCTCATCCTTATCATGGCCAGTTCAGCAGCTGTCTTCATCACCACCAGCATTGAGAGTCTCGCCGATAGTATTAGCATTTTGGGGTTGTTCAAGCCGGTTATCCTGTTTCTCATTAAGTTGATACCCTATACACTGATTTGGTTTTTGCTTTTTCTCCTGTATATGGTTTTTCCCAATACATCAGTCAGGATAAGGCCTGCGTTGATTGCCGGAATTTTGGCCGGTACGGCCTACCAGATCACCCAGTTTGCCTGGATCGAAGGGCAGGTTTACCTTTCTCGTTATAGTGTGATCTATGGGAGTTTTGCTGCCCTTCCGCTCTTTCTTGTCTGGCTTCAGCTCAGCTGGATGATCTTATTGTTTGGTGCGGAGTTCGCCTTTGCAGTACAGAATGTCGGAGGCTGGGCCTATGATAATGAGGAATTGAAGATGAATTTGAAATCTAAGCGAAAAATGACGCTTCTTGTATTGCGGAGGATTGTGAAGGATTTTCAATCCAACGACGAGCCTGTTTCATTTGAGCACCTATGCGAGACACTGAATATACCCCGAAGGTTTATCCGTGAGATACTGGATGATCTGGAAACAGCACGACTAATCGTGAAAATAGCCGATCCGGAAGTAGAGCAATTTCAGCCAGGGATGGACATCCACAAAATTGACGTCTTCATGGTCTATGACCGGCTGGAAAAACTGGGAATGGATAACTTACCACAGGCTTCTGAAAATGAGGGATTTGATAACATTGAAGCGCTGCTTGCTGAAGTGGATAAAGCCATCAGGGAGGCTCAGTCTAATAAAAAAGTGGTTGATTTATGAGCGCTGCTTAAATGACCAGGTAAACTCAAACTCTGACACCACTGTACCGTCTGCCATCTTACCCACCGTTTTGAAAGTGGCGCTTTGGGCTTCACCGGTAGCAACTGCACGATCTACCGCATCAAAGGCCAATTGACAATCCTCACAGGTGAAATAAACCCTGTCCACGGCTTTTTTCATAAATCGCGCTTTCAGATCTACGATGATAAATGCTACGGAAGGTTTGTGCCCGGCCACTGCCAGCAGGCAGGGAGAAGCAGTAGATAGCTCTGCAGCCATGCTTTGCACTGCAAAATAGGTGCTCTTAAAGGGATTTTTGGTGAGGTACTTAAAGGGCACTGAGGTCACACAGCGGGTTGTATCTAATTCACGGAGCCTCATGCCTGCAATCAGGCCCATCGGAAGTTTAGTGAGCAGGAAAAGCCCAAACTGCCACTTGCTGGTGACTTGTCGTTGGAGCTTTTCCTGCTTTTTGGTGAGTTGAGTCATCTGTTACCAGAAAAGTGCATAAAGAACCACAAGGATCAAAGTAATGGCAAATGCACCAATATTGAAAGCTGGTGTGGTTTTGAAAAGCCCTTTTGTTAGTTCTATTCCTTTCTCATTGTCTTTTCCTTTGCCTCCCATGTAGCTCACTATGATGATCACCAACATGGTAAGGAGACAAGTGAGCCCCATCTGATTCATGAAAGGTATTCCGGGCAGAAGTTTGAAAAGCATGGCAATAGGCACGGAAAGTATAGCACCCCAAATGGCTGCGGCATTGGTGGTTTTTTTCCAGAAGAGACCCAGGAGGAATACAGCCAGAATACCAGGGCTTACGATTCCCGTGTACTCCTGAATAAACTGGAAGGCCTGATCGATACCTCCCAATAGCGGAGCCATTACACAGGCTATTACTAACGCTATGGAAGCGGAAATTCTACCCATTCTTACCGTCTGACGGTCAGTGGCATCCTTCTTAATATACTGCTTGTAGATATCCATGGTAAATATCGTGGAAGTGGAGTTAAGCATAGAAGCCAGTGAAGAAACGATGGCAGCAGCCAAAGCCGCAAATGCAACCCCTTTCAAACCAACTGGCAACAGTTGAAGTAGCCATGGGTAGGCTTTGTCTGATTCTCCAGGACCAGGGACGTTTACCTGCCCCAGTTCACCCAGACGTGCCATGATCTCCGGGTCATTGACCATCACATATGCGGCAATACCGGGAACCACTACGATGAATGGAATGAGTAATTTCAAAAACGCCGCCATTACGATACCTTTCTGGGCTTCTTTCAGTGATTTGGCAGCCAGTGTTCGCTGGATGATATATTGATTGAATCCCCAATAATAGAGATTGGCAACCCACATACCCCCCACGAGTACCCAGATACCAGGGAGATTGGTAAATTCAGGATTGGATTCATCCAAAATCATGTGAAACCTTTCTGGCACGGCTTCCCATACCTGCTTGAACCCAGCCATCATACCGGCCCCATCCGAAAGGGTGTCCAGGGCCAGGTAGGTGGTAAGCAGACCACCCAGTACTAAAAAGACGACCTGTACCACGTCCGTCCATGCTACGGCAGACAGTCCGCCATATAGAGAATATGCTGCAGCAAACAACGCCAGTCCCATCACACCATACATCATAGGCACACCCATGATGGTCTCAAGCGCCAACGCACCCAGGTAGAGCACTGAGCTTAGGTTGACAAATACGTAGAGTGCTATCCAGAAAACTGCCAGTATTGTTTTCAGCTGTGTGCTGTATCTTTTTTCAACAAATTCAGGAATTGTGTACAGTCCCTTTTCTATGAAAATAGGCAAGAAATACTTGCCTACTATGATCAGTGTGATGGCAGCCATCCATTCGTAAGAGGCTATAGCTAATCCACTGGCAAATCCGGAGCCGGACATACCGATGAACTGCTCAGCAGAGATGTTGGCCGCAATGAGCGATGCCCCGATGGCCCACCAGGGGAGTGATTTGCTTGCCAAAAAGTAGTCTTCGGCATTTTTTTCATGGCCTTTTTTGTCACGAGACACCCAAAGACCTATGCCCACAATGAGGACACAGTAGCTTATGAAAACAATAATATCTACAAAAGAAAATTCCATAAAATTGAATGATTTGAAATAAAACTACGCATGTTAAAGAGTTTTCCAAACATATGCAATATTGAAGTGTTCAGAAGCATGCAAGACCACCTTATTTATAAAAAGCATAAAACGTTATGAATGGCAGGCACTTAGCTGTTAGCCGATTTTTCCTGCTTGATAATTTTTCTTTTCTCCTGGTTCAGGAAGAAGGATTCAAGACCAGACTCGAAAAATTTCAGGATGATGGCGATAAGGCCTTTGGCCATGAGGCCTACATAGGGGATGGACACATTAGATTCAATAATGTCCTCTAAGAAAAATTCCTCTGAAAGAAAGAGGACAATGGCCAAAGTAAACATAATGGTAGAAGCTTTTCTACCCACTTTGGCTTCAGCGAGATCGCGAATGGTTTTCTCTAGTTCAAGATTTTTGTCCTTGATCTCGTCATTTTGCTCGCGAATCTGGATATTGGCATTATCGAGTTTCTTCTGAAGCCTGTCAGATACACGGGTGATTACCTTGGCCTGGGCTACCAGATCCTCATAGTCATCAGAGAAGTCTTCAAGATCTTTTTTATAAATGGCATGAGTATCCAGCCTTACCCTGAAATCTTTGAGTTTCTTTATTTCTTCATGATAAAGCTCTTTGGGTCCTTCCATAAGACTAGATCCTTAGAATTCTTCGATTTCCAGAAAATTGAATTCAAGATCTAATAGGTCTGCATAATCTTCTCCTGCTTCCATCATGTCCTCATCATCTTCTTCATAGTACCAGTTAATCGTTAAGCCTTTGCCGGATTCTTCTATTCTGCTTAATCGCTTAAATACATCAAACAAACACTTCGATGAGCTGGTGTTAAAGTATTCAAACGAAAAATTGGCTTTAAAATCAGTCAAATCACTTTGGATGTACTCATCCAGGTTATCAATGATTTTTTGATAGAAAAGTATGGAATTCTCCGGGCTTGATCGTCCTTTAATTTCAAGTAATCCTTCATCGGGATCAAAGTTCACTAATGGAGTAACCCGTGTTGGCTCAATAAAAATCTTTTCCATAAGGTTATTCAGAGCTTTATCTGCTTGTTCTGCCTATACATCTCTAGGCAATCTTACCTGCAATGTAAAATAAGATACATTGTCAGTAACTGGTTGAAATTTATATCTTAATTTTTGTCCTCCTGTTTTTCTGGCGATATCAATGAATCCGAGACCTCCGGTTCCTTTGTCTGAAAACTCCTGCTCATTGAGCGCCTTCTTATAGAGTGTTCTCAACTCTTCCGGTTCCACAGCATTAATATCATCCAGTCTTTGCTGTATCTCCGCTGTTCTTTCAGTGGGGATATAGTTGCCTGTTTGCAAGCTGTAAAACCTCTTTCTCGCGGCTATCAGAATCAAGGCAGACCTTGAATCATAACTACTAATTCTGATCTCATCTGCATTGACTTCATCCAGGTGATAATACAAATTTTGGATGCACTCAGTAGCCACATTGTAAAACTTTTTCTTCACTTTCCGGTTCTCCTCAAGCTCTTCCAATCTTTCTTCAAGTGTCGCAATCATCGAAGTTACTAAGTCAAAGGTCAATTCCCCTTTGTACATCAAAATTATATTTTGATCATATATATTCTTATAACTTCTAAGATAATCCATACTTGATATTGCGATTATTTTACTTTTGAAAAGTAATTACTATTTGCGGATTAAACCAAATGTTTAATTACTTAAAATATTTATAAAGGGTAATTCCCCAAAGTGCTGCTATTTGCCAAGGAGAGGTATTTCTTATTGACTGCAATATAATGCTGATTGAGTCGATTTTTATACCAAATAGGAGTGAAATAGAAATTTTAAGATTGCTTAGATGATAATTTATTGATAAAATGCATAAAGAAATATCACAAAATGACCGCTGATTTTTGGCCCATTGCGTGATGCTTCTAAATGAATGGATTGGTTATTCGCAATTTCTAATTGAATAGCTTTGGGATGTGAACCTTGATTTTGTTATTTACAATTCTAAAAGTTTAAGTAAATTTAGACGTAAGCGAAACTAATCTGAAAATCAACCAACCGATAATACATTATGCTAAAGAAGGACCTATATGCTGTGCTATACGCCATTACAGCCCTGGTAGTTGCAGGTACTGTGGCGTATTACATATTTGTGGTGCAAAAAGATGTCATCACTAACTTTAACGAGGATCCTACTATAGTACGGGTTGCTTCCAAGCAATCAGCTATGGGACAGCAGATCGTAAAAACTGCTGTCGGTATGGGTTACTCCAGTACTGAACGAAACTTCACTATTTTTCAAGGTGAGTTGGGAAGAATACTCCCAGAATGGCGCAAGGGACACAAAGCACTTGTCTCCGGAGATCCTGAATTGGGGTTTTCCGTGCCTTCCACCTCTTCTGATTATCTGGCGCTTCAGGAAGACCTGAAGTTCTTCTATGAACAAATGGACATCAACGCCAGTAACCTCATGGATATTGTCTACACGAGAGATGAGAAGGATATTAACTACCTGGCGCTAAGGAGTTCTATAGAGACTCTTATTAATACCGTGAGAAAATATCAGATTGCCACTGATAAAATAGCGGATTATTTCGTGCAGGAAGCTCAGTCTTACAAGACAGGTTTTAGTCTGGTAGAGAAAATTGTCTTTGTTGCTTTCCTTGGGATTTTACTCCTTCAAGGGTTGTTTATTTTCAGACCCCTGGTAAAGTTGGCTGGTGATAATTACCTGTCTGCCAATAAGGCCTATGTGAAGGTGAAGAAATCTGAAGAGGAACTTAAGATCAACTTCAAGAAGCAGAAACTGATTAACAAGAAACTCTATGAATCCAGAAAGGAAATAGAGTTGAATAACCAGAAACTTAAAGAATCTGAGAGCAAGTTGCTCAAGTCATCTGAAGAGCAAATCAGGATCAATGAGAAGTTGATCAAAGCGCAGGATGAATTGAATCAGGCTTATAAGAGATTACAGGATTCTGAAGTGGAAATCAGGGAGTTGGCAGATAAGCAGCTGCAGGATAATGAGAAACTTTTCCTTGCAGAGAAAAAACTGAAGGAGACCCTGAAAAAAGAACAGAAGTCTAAGGAGGAGTTGAATATGGCCATTCAGTCACTGAAGGACGCACAGTCTCAACTCGTTCACTCTGAGAAGATGGCATCATTGGGTCAGCTTACAGCGGGGATTGCTCATGAGATCAATAATCCGATCAACTTTATCTCCAGTGGTATGGTGTCGATTAAGATGTCCATAGAGTCTATGCGAGAGATTGCAGAGGAGTACTCAAGACTGGATGAAGGTGCCGATCTGGAAGAAGTCATCGAGAATGTAAAGGAACTTAAGGAAGAACATGAGTACGAAGAGATCCTGGAGGAGTTGGATGAACTGATCAAAGACGTAAACTACGGGGTAACACGAACCATTGAGATCGTAAAAGGTCTGAGGGTATTCTCCAGACTAGATGAAGAGGAGTCTAAAACAGCCAATGTTAATGAGAACATTGACGCAACCCTCACCCTGCTCAGAAACAAAACCAAGAATACCATCAAGGTATCCAAGTACTATGATGAGAAGATGAAGGATATAGAATGTTATCCGGGTCAGCTCAATCAGGTATTTATGAATATTTTGAATAATGGTATTCAGGCCATACCAAAAGAACGCAAAGACGGTGAGATCACCATTTATACCGAGGAACTGGACAACGAAGTGGTGGTACGAATTAAGGACAATGGAGTGGGTATACCTGAGAAGATCAAGAACAGAATTTGGGAACCTTTCTTCACCACTAAAGCAGTGGGTGTAGGAACGGGACTTGGAATGTCCATTACTTACGGTATCATCGAAAAACACAACGGTAAGATCGAACTTACCAGTGAAGAAGGTAAGGGGACTGAGTTTGTGATCACCTTGCCAAAGAAGATCCAGAAAGTGACAAAAGATCAGAGCACGAAAGTGGCAGAGAGCAAATAATCTTTAATTACAATCAACCTAATTAGCCAATCCTAGGAAATGGAAGAACTGCAAGATTCACCAGATATAACTACCAGAAGTGAGAAAAAATACTCCCTGCTTTACGTAGATGATGAAGCTACTAACCTGAGGGTATTTAAGTCAAATTTCAGGAAGTTTTTCAAGGTGTTTACCACGACAAACCCTTTTGAGGCGATTGATATATTGAGTGAGAATGAGATTCAGGTGGTGGTCACTGACCAACGGATGCCTGAGATGACCGGTACGGAGTTTCTCGAGAAGATCCTTCCAGATCATCCGGATGTGATCAAAATCATTCTCACCGGATTCACAGACATTGAGGCCATCAAAGATGGGATCAACAGGTGTGGCATATATAAGTACATCACCAAGCCCTGGAACTTTGATGAAATGAAGGGCTTGCTGGACAGAGCAATGGAGACCTACCAGCAGTCTGTGGATAGCGAAGAGCATATCAAGGAGCTGGAAGTGTCAAACGTGGAGTTGGAACGTAGAGTGAAGGAGCGAACCGAAGAACTGAATAGTATCAACAAACGGTTGATAGATAGTATCAGGTATGCCGGATTACTTCAGCAGTCGATGCTTCCCAACGAGCGCTACCTTAGCCGGATTTTTTCAGAGCATTTTGTGATGTACCGTACCAAATATCTCTTTAGTGAAGAGTTTATCTGGACCACGAGTTTGAATTTCAGATCAGAAGATTATACAGTTATCGCACTGATTGAGTTTGATGGAAAAGGAATCGTGGGCTCTTTGAAGACCCTGATTGCAGATTCCATCCTCAACGATTTGATCCAGGACAGGAAGATTTTTCACTCTGGAGACATCATCAAAGAATTAACTCAGGAACTGGATGCCGCAGGCTCTAAGGAGCTGGAGTGTGATCTTAAAGTTTCCGTTGCATTGTTTGATAACAACGCCAAGACCCTTCAGTTTAGCGGAATCAATCAGGATATGATTATTTTCAATGGTAAGGAAATGGTCGTGCTGGAAGGTGAATCTGAGGAAAATGTGGATGACCTGATGGCTGATAAGATTGAAATCCAGGAAGATGCTACCTACTATATGTTTTCCAACGGGTATTTCAATCAGGAAAATCAGGATGGGGTGAAGTTTTCACAGGAAAAATTTGAAGAAATGATCAAATCCATCCAAAAGAAGACGCTGAGTGAGCAGTATAAATTCCTGAATCAGACCATAGATGACTGGATAGGAGAGGGAGGCCTTACAGATGATGTTTCGATTATGGGATTTAAGCTTTAAAGATGGACGGTATGAAAGTAAAGGCAAGCAATTTCAAAAATTGGTGTACTGAAAACATAAGTCCTCAGTCCTGGACCCGAATATGTTTGAAGTGTGTGGATGAAATCCGTGCAAAAGGATACAACCTGAAGCAAATGGAGGACCTGGATCCCGATGTAGACCTGGATGCCGAACTCCTGACAAGCCTGAGCACCGCACTGGAAACACTCTATGAGATGTCAGTAGATGAAAGTCTGCTGATCAGGTACTGAAAGAAATTTGGATTTAAACCAACTGACTACACCTCAACACCGATGACAACCACATCGTCTGTTTGAGGTGTATTTTTTTTCCATGACCTGAAGGCACTTTCCAGGTCTTTGATTTGCTCACTCATAGGCTTGTCGGAAATGTCTTCGATAAGTTTTTTGAAGTTCTTACTCAGGAATTTCTTATCGTGCTCCCCGCCGAATTGATCCTGAAAGCCATCAGAGGAAAGGTAGATTTTGTCCCCTTCTTCCAGCTGCATTTCTTCTTTGTTCAGTTTGCCCGCCACTTCTTTCTCGTCGCCTTCTATACCACCAATCATAAATTTAGGGCTCTTGTAAGTGATGAGCTCATTGGTTCCTTTCTTAATCAGATAAAGAGGTATACCGGCCCCGGCAAATTCCATTTTCAGGTCGTCCAGGTTGATGATGCAGATACCGATTTCCAACCCGTCCTGGTTCTGATTTTCATCACGCTTCAGTTCAAACTTGATAACCTTATCCAACCGGGCCAGGATCTTATTAGGATCTATGTAGTTTTGGTAATACACTATGTTGGTGAGCTGATTACTCCCCATGATAGACATGATGGCCCCCGGCACACCGTGGCCTGTACAGTCTGCACAGGCGATAATCAGGTACTCATTTCTGCCTTGTCGCACGCGCTCAAACCAGTAGAAGTCTCCACTTACCACATCTTTTGGTTCGTAGAAAACGAAAGCATCCTTCACTAATTTGGAGAGCACGGTGATCTCTGGCAATATAGAGCGTTGGATCCTTTGGGCATAGACGATACTGTCTGATACCTGTCTGTTGGCTTGTTCCAGCAATTGCTTCTGAGCCACCATCTCGTTTTTCTGGTTCTCCAGCTTATCATTTAGTTTCTTTTGTTCATCCAGTCGTCTGATCAACACCTGCGAGGCATTGGAAAGCTGAGATGCGAGTTTACCTACCTCGTCATTGGAGGTGATCTTGATTTCAGCCGAGAGGTTACCGTTACCCAGGTCTTCGGCTATTTTGCTCAATTTTACGATGGGCCTCACAAAGATATTAGCCACGATGAGTGCAAGTATGATGGAAGCACCCAGTGCCAATAAGATCACCCATAAAAGCTTTTGCTGGATTTCCGCAAGAGGTAGCAGGGCCTCTTCTTTCCCTATGCTCACCACAAGGGTCCAGTCGTTCCCAACATTGTTTAGATAGCCCTGTTCTTTAGCTACAAATAGAAACTGGTCATCTGTTTCGATCCGCTCTACCCGGGCAGAAGTTTTTTTGGTCTTCTGGATCAGGTCAAAATCAGAAAATTTGTCCTGAAGGACGGTTTTGCTTTCATCCTGTGTGTACAGGATTATGCCACCCTCATCCAGTAGGGTCACACTCAGCTGTCTCGCATTTTCTCCGAGTGAGATATCGCCCATAAATTTGTACAACTCATCCACAAGAATGCTCCCAACAAGTACACCTTTTGGCTCCCTGGTTTCGGGGTCTTTCACTACGGTGGCGAAATTCATGACATTGAGGTCTGTGGATTCTGATTTATCTACATCCACTACCGCATCTGTCGTCGGTGATATTTTAGTCCAGTAAGTACTCAAAGAGTGCGTTTCTCCTACAGAAAGCTGTTTGCTGTCCGCTATCCTTACGCGCTCATTATTGAAGAAAGAGAAGCTGGCATACAGATCGTTAAGGCTTTCGAGCTCCTGCAGCTTGCGGGTGAGATCAGCTTGCGGGATGTTACTTTGTCTAAAGTAGGGATCGGTTGAGGCTATTTTTAATTCATTCAGTCGGGAGTAGACAAACCGCTCTATATTAGAAATGGTTTGTTCAGACTGTCTGGTGACATTGGATAAAAGCTCCTCGGAAAAAGTGCGCTCCAGTTCCCGGTTCACAAAAAAGTAAAGTACCGAGGAGGTGAAAAAGACTAGAGAAACACAGAGAAGGGTGAGCTTGGCATATATGTTCATAGAAATAGCTTTGATCCATTTTAGCAAAAATAAATGTACTTTAAAAAAATCCACTTGAATGAATCTTTTTATTAAATCATTTCAAAGATTTTCAAACCCGATAAAAAAAGTCACATTTCGACAATTATTTGGCTAATTACTTTTCCCGGACCCTAAGATTTCTTTTTTTAGCAAATGGTTAATGCTCTTTCGGGCACCTTTCACATGTTAAAGTTCATCTGTTGTGCGTTTTTGGTCTTTGGCTTTCAGCTTTCTCACAGTCAAAATTTGTCGGTGTTCAGAACCGAGAAAGGTGTGGATGAAACGGTTGCCAAAATTTTGGAGATTATTGATTCAAAGGAGGATTTGATCTTTTTTGAAGTAGTGTCTCATGATGAGATAGCGAAAGAAAGAGGGATGAAGCTGCCTCCTACCAGAAGTATTCTGTTTGAGGATCCGCGACTAACTACCAGCTTGATTAACTGTCAGCAGACTGCGGCACTGGATCTTCCGCTTGAAATTATTGTCTGGGAGGAATTCGGTGATGTCTATTTGGGCTTCATGGACCCCAAGTTTATGAAACGACGTTTCATGATCAATGAATGCGATGAGACCATAGAGGCACTTGGTGACCTGATGATCAGGGTGACCATGGATGCCATTCGTGAGTTGAAGTAGCTTTGGTGATTCTATGGAGTGGTAAGCGACAGTTCGTAGGACAACTCCTCCCAATCAAAAGTTAAGGCCTCCTTTGTTAAGGTAAACTTCATTCGCTCATCGAAATCCGATTTACTCGGCGTAACAATGAGTCTGAAAACATCCTTGTTTTGATTATAGTTGTATGAGCCCCATTGATCCCATTCTTCATTGAATATAATCGTCCAGGTACTGTCTGTTGGGATTGTGAAAATAGAGTAACTACCTTTTGGGAGTGTCTCGCCATTAATCAGGAGATCTCCGGAAGTTTTCAAATAGGTTGCTTTATTGGCTCCCGTTCGCCAGATTTCATGGTATGGAACCAGCTCACCCCAGATTTTGCGCTTCTTCACCCCCGGGCTGCTATATTCTATATTGATCGACACTCCATTCACCTGCACAGAGTCGCTGGCTGGTGGTGAGGGGCGGTGTTCTGCTTTGCTATTACAGGAGGTAGTCAGTAAGCCCAGGCTGAAAACAAGTACGGCTAATCCTATGTGTGGTCTGATTTTGGACATTTTCATGTTCTTAAACGGGCACTTGCTCAATAGGTTGTTTGTTTAATTGATTGATAATAAGTCTGTTAAGTAATTGGGTATATTTTTTGTGAACCCAATGGAAACAAACGAAAACACTCATGGGAATCATAGGCATCGACATTCCTCAACTTAACGAAGAACAGGACATTGAAGTTGAGGTACGGGTAAATGGTATCAAAAAGCAATATAACTATCGCGTTGAAATTTTCTACTGGGATCAATGTCCTTTTCCCACAGAAGATAGGGTGGAGTGCATTCGCCAACTGGTCAATAATTATGACCGTGATTGGGACCTTGCACACCTTGGACTGCCCACCGACGACTATATTCCCATTACCTTCAGGAAAAAGCGCAACTTAAAAGGGTAGGTCCTCATCCGAGGAGAAGTCCTCCTTCATCCACCCTTCATCAGTTTGCGGAGGGGGAGGCGTATCCCCTGATCCTGATTTTTTGTCTAATCTCCATGCCTGAAGGCTGTTGAAGTATTTGGTCCCGCCTTTGGGATCATTCCACTTTCTCCCTTTCAGGTTGAAGGAAATGGTCATTTCATCTCCTACTTCGAAACCGTCCAATTGCTGGCAATTGGTCTGAATGAGTTCGAATTTCAAAAACTCCGGATATTGTGGATTTTCTGCGTATTCTACCACAAATTCTCTTTTCTTAAAAGAGTCTGTTACATCCTGGGTAGGAGACTTCTCTATTAATTTACCGTCTATCGTCATATCTTATCTAAAAACTATTCCTCAAATTTGCAGTTCACTTGATGGATATGAAAAGATCTAAGAAGGTTTTTTTTATTGTGGCCGTTATATTTCTCATTATCATGGTGGTGATTGGCTATGACATGAGCCAAAGAACGACCTGGCCAGGAGCAAAAAAGAGCCTGCCCGAACGTATAGCTGAATAAAAGATGCAAGCAAACAAAATTGATGTCTCCAAAATTGATCTGGAGAAGGAGCGTGAAAAAATTACCGATTTCCCAGGATTAATCGCATTTGCTCACACAGTGGGCAGTGCACTTATCAGGCCCGAAGATAAGGGGAAAATCAGAGGACAGGCCCTGGCCGCCATGCATGATCAAACAGACCGGCAGTTTAGGCAGGTGATGGCTCAGATGCAGCTCCTCATGGAGCAGGCTCATGAACTCAAGAAACGGGTGAAGGTCTCTGAGCGGATTTATCAGTCTACGCTGAATTTTACCCCGGTTATCCATCAGGTTTATCACCTGTACAGGAGAAAAGATGGAAGCGATTTCCTTTCTATGATCGCGCCAGCCGAGTGGGGACGCCAGCTGCCTTTTGAGAAGCATGAAGCCTCCGTTCGACTGCTTTCTGATCATACCTGGGAGGTGTTAGAAGATCATTTGGAAGAAGAGGATTAATACTTTTAAATCTACTTTGGCGTTTTTGTACGTTATTACAGTTGATGTTAATTCACATACCCGTTCTCAAATGAAAATAGACTCCAAGATTTCCTTTCTCCTTCTGTTGATTGTGGTTTCCTGCTCGTCCGAGAAGGAGAGTGATTTGAAGATGGACTGCACAGATTCAGACTTGACTGTGAACATTGCCAGTACTACACCTACCACTTGTGCTGGACAGGGGCAACTCGTAGCAGCCACTTCCGGTGGAACCGGATTAGTAACCTTTAGTATCAATGGAACGAATTTTCAACAGGAAGGTACTTTCAATGACTTGTCCGCGGGTGATTATACGATCACTGCCATGGATGAAGCGGGGTGTACATCTAGCGTAACCACAACTATTGAAGCTGCAAATGGCGGAGTGACCCTGACAGTTGCAAGTCAGACACCAACCGGTTGCGGGGAGTCAAATGGTACTGTTTCGATCAGTGCGTCATCTGGCAACGGAGATTACAGTTACAGTAGCGATGGAGTCACATTTCAGGCGTCTTCAGAGTTTGGTGGCCTTGAAGCAGGTGATCATAGCTTTTCGGTGAAAGATGAAAGCGGCTGTGTGGCGTCTGTTTCTGCTACCATACTCACGGATGTAAGTCTTGATGCTGATATTATGCCTATCATTAGTGCCCATTGTGCCGTGCAAGGATGTCATGGTGATGTTCAATCGCCACAGCTGACCAGTAAGGCCTCTGTCATTGGACAGGCAGCTCGAATCAAGATCCGAACCAGCGCCGGACAAATGCCGCCCGCCGGACGGCCAGATCTTAGTCAAAGCCAAATAGACCTAATAGCCTGCTGGGTGGAAGATGGGGCACTTGATAATTAAGTCCGATACACGGATTTTATAAATAACGTGAATGCCTGTTATTGAAAAATCGGGATACCAAAATCCTCCGTTTTACTTTTTTAATGCTCATGTTGAGACCATTGTACCTTCCATGTTCTTTAAGGTGTCCGATGACCTCTATGAGCGGGAGCGGCTTGAGCTCCCGGATGGTGATTTTCTGGATTTAGACTGGATCAAGGCGGGTAAGAGTAAATGTATCGTGATCACACACGGACTTGAAGGTGGATCGGAAAGGTTCTATGTCAAGCGTACAGCTAAATTTTTTAGAGATAAAGGCTGGGATGTCATGGCATGGAACTGCCGGAGCTGTAGCGGAGAGATGAATCGTTTGCCCCGATTCTACCATCATGGCGACACGGAGGATCTCTCGGTTGTCATTGATCGGGTATTGCAGGAGAATTACAAGACGGTGGTACTTATGGGGTATTCCATGGGTGGGAGTATGAGCCTGAAATACCTGGGTGAACGATCACATGGGAGCGCAATTAAAGGTGGCGTCTTTTTCTCAGTGCCTTGCAGTCTGCGAGACAGTGCACTCCAACTCCTGAAAAGGGAGAATAGAATCTACGAGCAGCGATTTTTGAAAAAGCTTGTTGAGAAAATCAGAATCAAAGCGGAAATTCATCCCGAGGTTTCTCTGGAGGGGATAGACACTCTGAAAGATTTTGACACCTTTCACGATAGGTACACCGCACCTCTTCATGGTTTTCAGGATAAGGACGACTTTTTTGCGTCTGCTACCTGCGATCAGTATCTGTCAGACATACGCGTACCGGTGTTGATCGTGAATGCTCAAAACGATCCAATGTTGGGTCCGGCATGCTCACCTTATGACCTGGCCCACCAAAGTGATTTTGTTTATTTAGAAACACCTGCCCGTGGAGGGCATGTAGGGTTTACTTTGGCTGGGAATAATTACAGCTACATGGAGCTGCGAGCCGAAGAGTTTATCGACCAGGAGGTAATCAGTCCTTTGGCTTAAAATTAAGAGAAACAGAGTTGATGCAATACCTCAAACCCGTTGGTTTGGGGCCATCAGGGAAAATATGCCCGAGGTGACCACCGCAACGTGCGCAATGCACTTCGGTACGAGCCATCCCGTAGGAGGTATCCTTTTCTTCCCCTACATTTGATTTGGACAAAGGCTCATAAAAGCTTGGCCATCCGGTGCCGGATTTAAATTTGGTTTCCGAGCTGAACAGGGGCAAATCACAGGCTTTGCATACATAAGTTCCCGCAGCTTTATTGTCCCAATAAGTTCCCGTAAAAGCACGCTCCGTACCCTGTTCCCGCATCACATAATAAGCCTCCGGGGAAAGCCTCTGTCTCCACTCTGAATCTGCCAGTTTTATGGGGATAATATGGTTTTCTGTGGGGTTCTCTGAGGTGGGTAATTGCTCCTTTTTCTCCTGAGCACATGCATGGCTGAGCATCCCGATGATCATTACCGTACCTAATAGTTTTAATCCGTTCATAAAAAGTCTGATTAGTGGGCCGACTGATTTGCTAACTTTAACAACAAACACATACCTAAAAGTTTTAATTTTTTTGATATGAAAAAAATAAACAGATGGGCGGGAGTATGCCTGTTGTCTTTGATGTTTGGGTGTAACACCCCTCAATCAGAGGCCCCGCAGGATTATTCATACCAGGTGCCAGTAGATTATTATAAGCTCAACAATGGATTGAAAGTGGTTTTTTCTCAGGATAAAACTGCTCCCACCGTGGTTGTGGCGGTATATTATAACATTGGGTTTAGGATTGAGCCCCGTGATCGTACGGGTTTTGCTCACCTTTTTGAACACATGATGTTTCAGGGATCTGAAAACCTGGGTAAAATGGAATTTGTGAAACTGGTGCAGCAAAATGGGGGGGTCCTCAATGGCTCCACCAGATTCGATTTTACAAACTATTTTGAAATCTTGCCTGCTCACAAACTACAAACAGCGTTATGGGCAGAGGCGGACAGAATGAGCGGATTAGCCATTACGGAGGATAACCTGATCAATCAACAGGGAGTGGTGAAAAATGAGGTGAAGGTGAATGTGCTTAATCAGCCTTACGGAGGATTTCCCTGGCTGGACATGCCCCAATACGCCAATGAAAACTGGTACAATGCTCATAACTTTTACGGAGATTTGGAAGACCTGGATGCGGCCACACTTGAAGATGTGAAAAGCTTTTTTGATACCTTCTACGCGCCCAATAATGCAGTGCTGGTGGTAGTAGGCGATTTTGAGCAAGAGGAGACCAAAGAGTGGATTCAGGAATACTTTGGCGACCTGCCTTCAGCTGAGTTGCCTCCGGTAGCGGATATTTCGGAGCCCAGGCAAACAGCCGAAAAGGTATTTAGTAAGCCAGATAAGCTTGCCACTCGGCCGGCTTTGGCCTTTGCCTATCATATGCCTGAGCGCAATACATCGGAGTATTATGCCATGGGACTGATTGATCAACTATTGCTTCAGGGGGACGACGCGCTGCTGAATCAGCGGTTTGTAAAGGAGAAAGGGTATACGGGCTCTGTGGATGGAGGGATCAATATGCTCGGCAATATGTTCAATTATAATGGCCCCATGCTGTGGATGGGATCACTCATTCATGACCAGGAAGTACCCTCGGATAGTATTACAGCGGTGTTGAATCAGGCGATTGATGACTTTAAATCAAAGGAAGTGACCCAGGAAGACCTGGACCGGGCATTGATTAAAATGAGATCGGACCTTTATTCCAATTTGGGAGGCTTTTTTGGATTTGGACGGGCTGACCTTTTAGCTTCTTTTGCCCTTTTTGATGATGATCCCGGAAGGATCAACCTCCTGGAAGGTGAGTTTAGGAAAATCACCCCGGAGATTTTGAAACGGACGGCTGAGGAATACCTCGTACCTGAAAACCGAACAATTTTGATTTTAGAACCTACCACAGAAGAAAATTGATAAGGTCATGAAGCGCATTATATTATACTTATTCAACATCGTTTTTTGTCTGGTTGTATTTGCTCAGAAACAAACACCACCCGCTGGAGGTACTCCGAAGAATTTCACCCTCCCCGAGAAGACCACTTTAAAACTTGATAACGGCCTGACCGTGGTGATGATCCCCTATGGAAACCTGCCTAAGGTGACTGTTAGTGCCGTAGTGAAAACCGGCAATATTCATGAAGCAAAAGGACAGGTATGGCTGGCAGATATCACAGCTGATCTGATGCAGGAGGGCACTATCACTCGCACTGCTCAGGAGGTATCTCTGGCAGCAGCGAATATGGGTGGCCAGGTCAATGTGAGTGTGGGGCCGAACCAGACCACAGCTTCCGGAGAAGTGCTGTCTGAATTTGGAGCGGACCTTGTAGACCTGATTGCGGATGTATTGCTACGACCTGCTTTTCCTCAGGGCGAGCTCAGTAGGTTGATCAACGACAGAAAACGCAACCTGAGTGTTCAGATGTCCAGGCCGCAGCCTCAGGCTACGGAGAAATTCAATAAGGTTATTTATGGAGATCATCCTTACGGAGATATTTACCCGACAGAGGAAATGCTTGATAGCTACACTGTAGCAGATGTGCGAAAATTCTACGATGACAATTTTGGCGCTCAACGCACAGTGGTCTACGTGGCTGGGGTGTTCAATGAGGGCGCTATGAAAGAAGCAGTAACCAACGCCTTTTCGCAGTGGGCCGCAGGCCCGGCTGTAAGCTTCGAGGTGCCGCAGGCGGTGGCTAAACCCGGAGTGGAAATTCTGGATAGAGCAGATGCCCCACAGTCTACCATCATCATGGGGCTGCCGGTAGTAGATCCTTCTCATCCGGATTTTATTCCACTTTCCGTGACCAATTATTTATTAGGCGGATCGTTCGCTTCCAGGATCACTTCGAATATCAGGGAAGACAAAGGCTATACCTATTCACCAAGAAGTACAGTTGACACCAGGTATGGCTCGGCCACCTGGTATGAAATGGCCGATGTGACCACTGATGTTACCGGGCCTTCTCTCAAGGAGATTTCGTACGAGATCAACAAACTGAGAAACGAGGTTCCTGAAGCTGAGGAGTTGGATGGGATCAAGAATTATAGAGCAGGGATATTTGTGCTGCAAAACTCGTCACCAGGCGGGATCATAGGTCAGCTTTCATTTCTTGACCTGTATGGACTGGATGACTCATACCTCACAGAATATGTGAAGAACGTTTATGCCGTCACTCCTGAGCAGGTGACCGAGATGACACGTAAATATCTTGACTATGAGAAAATGACTATTGTGGTGGTAGGGGACAAAAAGGTGATAGAGAAACAAATTGAAGACTATCAAAACGCTTTGGATAATTTCTGAAAGCGATTCCCTGAGAATAAGTTTTAACTCTTTGGTGTTAAAAAGGCCCTCAATCGCAGATTGAGGGCCTTTTTTTGTCAGACCTTTTCTGTTGTCACTTTTTCAAATCGTTTCAGGGCCAGGGCCGCCACATGCTCGCCTATGGCCAGTGAGGAGGTGGCTGCCGGAGAGGGTGCATTGCCCACATTGATCACTTTGTCGCTTTCCAGGATCAGAAAGTCATCGATAAGGCCGCCTTCCCGGTCGCATGCCTGGGCTCTCACACCTGATCCGCCCGGTTCCAGGTCAGATTTTTGAATTTCTGGCAGGAGCTCTTGCAGGGCTTTGGTGAAAGCTGATTTGGAATACGATCTGTAAAACTCACCCAATCCTGTTTTCCAGTATTTTGCGGCCACTTTTCTAAATCCTTTCCACCCCAGCGTGCCGGCCAACTCGCCCAGGTTGATGTCGGATTTGGTATAACCTTCTCTTCTGTAGGCCAGTACGGCATTGGGCCCCGCTTCAATTCCGCCACCGATCATGCGGGTGAAATGCACGCCTAGAAATGGAAAATTGGGATCCGGTACAGGGTAGATCAGGTTTTTCACCAGATGTTCTTTTTCCTTTTTGAGTTTGAAATACTCACCCCGGAATGGGATGATCCGATAGTTTACCGGTACACCAGTGAGCTTAGCCACTTTATCTGAAAACAGTCCTGAGCAGTTAATGACCAGTCGGGCCGTCAGGGTTTGGTGCTGAGTGATCACCTGAATGAACCCTTTATTTTCCTCAATGTCCAGCACCTTATTGTCCGGAAAGATGTCGCCACCAAAGTGCCGGATTTTTTCAGCATACTTGGCTGCTACAGCTTTATAGTCGATTATTCCTGTCTGAGGAACATGAATGCCCTGGATGCCATTGACATGTGGTTCATAGTTATTCAATTCCTCTTTGTTGAGCTTTTTCATCCCGGTGAGTCCATTTTGGATCCCACGCTCATAGAGCATATTCAGCGTGTCGATTTGCTCTTCGTTGGTGGCCACCACGATCTTACCACAGAGCTCGTATGGGATTTCTTCTTCGTCGCAAAACCTTAAGAGTTTGTGGTATCCATCCACACAGTTTTTGGCCTTCAGGCTGCCGGGCTTATAATACAGTCCTGAGTGAATCACCCCACTATTGTGTCCAGTTTGGTGGGTAGCCAGTCCTTTTTCCTTTTCCACTACGGCCACCCGCAGTTTGGGATTACTTTCTTTGATTTTGAGGGCAGACGCCAGGCCAACGATGCCTCCCCCAATTACGACTACATTATACATGCCTTTTCATACAGTTTGAACAGGCAAATATGTCGATTTTGATTTATTATGGAACTTGGGTGGGCCGATTTTATTCTACCCAATTACTACCTCATTCCATGCAAAGGATAGGGATGTGATTATTCCTCTGCTTTGAAGTTTAGCGAGATGCTATTCATACAATAGCGCTCTCCTGTGGGCTGTGGCCCATCATGAAAGACATGGCCCAGGTGTCCGCCGCATCGGGCGCATTCTACCTCAGTACGCACCATCCCAAAGGATTTGTCCATTTTGAGTACTACAGAGCCTTTGGAGTAGGGTTCGAAAAAACTGGGCCATCCTGAGCCCGAATCGAACTTGGTGTCTGATTTGAACAACGGGTTGCCACAGGCTGCACATTCATAAATTCCATCAGCTTTATTATTGAGTAGCGCACCTGTAAAGGCACGCTCTGTGCCCTTTTCTCTGAGCACATGATACTGTTCGGGTGTGAGTTTCTCACTCCAGTCCGCATCGGTTAAATCTATTTTCTCTGTTTTGCTCATTATTCAATTAGTTTTGCCTCTTATTATACTCAATAACAGTTCAAAGTGTTTTTTTTTCCGCTCATCAAGTAAGCTTATTTTTTTGCAACAAAAGGCGATGAAATCCTTTTAACACTTTTGACTTATCACAATCTATTAAAAACTAACATGAAAAAAAGACAATGGATGATCCTCGGGATCACATTGGGAGTTTTGGTATTGGCTTTTGGAATGAGCTTTTTCTTTGCCGGACAGAAGGAGGCCCCGGAAATCAAGAAACCACCTGTAGTAAAGAAATATGTCAAAACAGTCCCCGTTTCTTATGAGGACATTCAGACGCATGTAATGGCTTTTGGCAGGGTGCAAACAGCCCAATCTCTTGATTTGCTTTCAGAAGTTTCCGGAAGGATGTTTGAAGGTCAGGTAAGGCTCAAGGAGGGACAGAATTTCCGAAAAGGCTCTCTGCTTTTTTACATTGACGATAAAGAAGCCACGCTTACCCTTAAGTCTCAAAAAAGCAATTTTCTGAGGGACATTGCAGCCATATTGCCAGACATGAAGATTGACCATTCTGGTAATTTTGAGGCCTGGGAAGCTTATTTTGCTTCTATTGATATCAACAAAGACTTGCCGGAGCTACCGGAAGCCAAATCTGAAAAGGAAAAGACTTTCATGGCTACCAAAGGGATATATTCCACCTTTTATACCATCAAAAGTGCTGAGGAGCGCCTGAAGAAGTATCGCTATTATGCGCCCTTCGACGGGAGTATTTCTGAGGTGAATATGGAATCCGGTGCTTTTATTAATCCGGGAACCAAGATTGGAACCATCATCAGAACAGGCCTCCACGAGCTCAAAGTATCGGTGGAGACAAAGGACATTCCCTGGGTACAGCTCGGGACTCCTGTAGAGATTTATTCTGAAGAAACTCAGCAGAGTTGGGAAGGAGAGGTGATTCGGATGAGTGATTTTGTGAACCAAAACACCCAGTCCGTAGATGTTTTTATTTCTATAGAGCCTGGGAAACAGAAGATTTACGATGGACAGTTCATTCAATCCGCCATTCCGGCCCGGAAGGTGGAAAATGGGATGATTATCCCGCGAAGTGCCCTTTACAACTCCAATGAGGTTTTCGTGGTGGAGGATACACTGCTGAAAGTGAAGCAGGTGTTTGTGCATCGTACGATGGATGAGGATGTAATTATCAGTGGACTCGAGGTAGGTGAGGACCTGGTGGTGGAGCCACTTGTGAGTGCTCATAACAATATGGTCGTGTTTAAACTGGAACAAAAAGACATAGACCGTGAAACCGGAGCGCCTGATTCTGCCAACCCACCTGTCGGTGGAAACCTCGGATCTAACTAAAAATTGAGACTATGAGTACTATAAAAGGTCTAGTAGCCTATTTTGTTAAGTATCCTATAATGGCCAACATCCTGATTGCGCTGACCCTATTTGGTGGCGTGGTGAGCTTCCTGAATACGAAGAAATCTTTCTTTCCGACGGCCAAGGACAGGGTGATCAATATCTCCGTGACCTATCCCGGAGCTTCTCCTGAGGAGATGGAAGAGGGGGTGACCACCAAAATAGAAGAGGCGCTCAAATCTACTGCGGGGATTGATGAGATCACTTCCACTTCTTCGGAAAACAGTGCGAGCATCTCCATCCTTACTTTTGATAATTACGATATAGACGAGGTATACACAGAAGTAAAAAATGCAGTAGATGGCATTTCTTCATTTCCTGTGGGGGCCGAAAAGCCCATTGTTTACAAACAGCGCCAGCGCTCTACAGCTCAGTGGCTGGGTTTGACAGGGGATGTAAGCCTGAAAACGCTGAAGGAATATGCCGAGGGCATTGAGGATGACCTGTTGGCCACTGGCAGTATCAGTCAGATTAATGTGTCTGGTTTTCCGCCCCTCGAGATTTCTATTGAGGTGAGTGAAGAAACCCTGAGAAGGTATAACCTCACTTTTGATCAGGTAGCGAGTGCGGTCAGGCTGAACAATAGGGACATTTCGGCAGGATCTATTAAGTCGGCCAGCGAGGAGATTCTTATCCGATCCAAGGCTAAGGAAACCGAAGCTGATCAGATATCCGAGATTGTGGTGCGAAGTAATACCGATGGAAGCAAACTGCTTCTGAGGGACATAGCAACCATTAAAGAACAGTTCGCCGACCAGCCCAGCAAAGCTTTGCTCAATGGGAAACAGGCTGTTTTTCTGGAAGTAAGAAAGCTTGAAGCTGAAGACCTGACCGAAATATCGGAAGCTGTCGATGCTTATGTGAAAGAGTTTAATAAAAATAATGACGCGGTACAGTTGACTACCACGTGGGATTTCAATAACATGCTGACCCAGCGCCTGGACCTGCTAACCTCCAATGGTTTGGTAGGACTCCTCCTGGTTTTGCTTTCGCTTGGACTGTTTTTGAGTATCAGACTGTCATTCTGGGTGGCTTGGGGTATACCCTCGTCTTTCCTTGGGATGTTTATTCTCGGGTCATTTGTGGGGCTTACCGTGAATATGATTTCGCTTTTCGGAATGATCCTGGTGATCGGTATTTTGGTGGACGATGGGATTGTGATCGCTGAAAATATCTATGCCCATTTTGAGAAATCGAAGAATCCCATACAGGCAGCCGTAAGAGGAACCCTGGAGGTACTCCCTGCGGTGCTTACATCGGTGGTTACCACCATCGTGGCGTTCCTTCCCTTGCTATTCCTTACAGGAGGATTCGAATTTTTGAAGGACATGGCCTATGTGGTGATTTTCAGTTTGAGTTTCTCCCTGTTGGAGGCATTTTTTATCCTGCCAGCGCACCTTGCCAGTAAGAAGGTACTGAGTGTGAAGAAAGAAGACACCCGAAGCTATAAGATCAGAAAAGTGCTGAACAATGGCATTGACTTTATGCGATATAAGGTGTATGGAAGGATGCTGAGCTACTCCATGAAATACAGAATGGTGTCAATGGCTGTGTTGCTCGGCTTTTTGGTCGTAGTGATTGGTTTATTGGCAGGAGGCCAGATCAAGGCCACATTTTTTCCTCAGATCCCATTCAATAGCTTCAATGTGAACATCTCCTTCAAGCCAGGTGAGCGTGAGCAGAAAGTGGAGTCTTACCTGACCAGGTTCAATGAAGCCGTCTGGAAGGTCAATGACGACCTGAAAGAGGAATTTGAAACCGAGAAGGACATTATTACTTACACGTTCACTAATGTGGGCTTTTCCGGTGATGGTGAGAGCGGATCTCATGCGGGTAATGTGAACGTGATGTATGAGGAGTTGGACGAGTACGGAATTAACCAATTTGACCTGATCAATAAAATCAGGAAGGAAATTGGTCCTGTGCCCGAAGCAGAAAAATTTAGCATAGGTGGAGGTAACCGCTGGGGTAAGCCAGTTTCCATTATGCTTTTGGGTAAAAATTATACAGAACTCAAGGAGGCTAAGGACTTTTTGAAAAGTGAACTGGGCAATATATCCGACCTCAAGGAGATTCAGGATAATGTGCCTGTGGGGAGAAGAGAGATGTTGTTTGATTTGCGTCCCGAAGCTTATTTCCTGGGGTTGACGCATGATGACATCACTCGCCAAATGCGCCAGGGCTTTTTTGGTGAGGAAGTTCAGCGCTTTATGAAGGGCAATGACGAACTGCGTGTATGGGTGCGCTATCCCAATAGCGGCCGTGAAAGTATCAGCCAGCTGGAAGATCTTAAGATCAAGACAGCATCTGGCCAGGAATTTCCACTGACCCAGGTCGCCGACTATCGCATTGAGCGCGGCGTATCCGGGATCAAGCACTTTAATTCATCAAGGGCGGTGACAGTGGAGGCTGATTTGCAGGATCCTTTTGCAGAAGTACCCCCAATTATCAAGAGAATAGAGGAGACCATTGTGCCTCAGCTTAAGGCTAAGTTCCCTTCTGTGGCGATTGATTATGGCGGACAGTCCAAGGAAAGTGAACGTGCCAGAGCTGAAATAGGCTTGTTTTTCGGAGGAGCATTCTTGTTGATCTTTTTTATTCTGATGATCACTTTCAGGTCATTTTATCAAGCCCTGCTCATCGTGGTTATGATACCCTTGGGTTGGTTTGGTGCCATGTTTGGGCACGGGGTAGAGTCCTGGATCAGTGGCCGTGAGTTGCCGGTTTCGCTGCTGAGCGTGTGGGGCATGGTGGCCCTTTCCGGGGTGATTATCAATGATGCTGTGGTGTTCTTGTCAAAGTTTAACTCCCTGGTGAAAGATGATGGTTTAACGGTGTATCAGGCAGCATATGAGGCTGGTATTGCCAGGTTCAGGGCGATTATGCTGACATCCCTGACTACAGTGCTGGGTCTGTATCCATTGATCAAGGAAACCAGCTTTCAGGCTCAGTTTCTGATCCCTATGGCCATATCCGTGGCGTATGGAGTACTCATTGGCACATTCATCATTTTGTTGTTTTTCCCGGTTCTGATCCTCATTTTCAATGACGTCAGGAGAGCTCTACGCTGGTTTTGGACTGGTGAGAAACCTTCCAGGGAAGATGTGGAGCGTGTGCTATTGGACGAAAAGCGTCTGGAGGAATACAAGGAATCGGCTTAAACCTTACAATTTTTAACAAGACAATTTTGAAGTAAATGAAGTATTATACTTTACTCATTCTTTTTATAGCCGGTGGTTGGTTGGCCGAGGCCCAGGAGTCACTTTCGCTCAGTGATGCGATTGCTATCGCTCTGGAAAGGAACTATGACATCCGCATAGAGCGGAAAAATGTGATAGTGGCCGATAACAACAATAGCTGGGGAGAAGCTGGGATATTACCTTCTGTGAGTTTGGATGTCCAGAGCCAAAATAGCACACGTAATGAAAATAGGGGAGATCAGTTTTTTGGAGGTCAGACCTTCCCAGGCTTTAGGCTGAACGATCAGCGGAGCTTTTCAATGTCTCCTGCCCTCAATGTCAATTGGACTATTTTCCAGGGAAATAAAGCCATCATATCAAAAAGGCGTCTTGAACAGTTGCATTCAGAATCGATGCAAAATGCCGATGTAGTAGTATCCAATACGCTCCAAGCCATTATTCTGGCATATTACAATGCGGTATTGGAGAAGGATCGGTTGGCAGCATTTCAGACCCAGTTGGATTTGAGTAGGGACCGATATGAGTACACCAATACGAAGTACGAACTGGGAAGTGCAGTGACTTCAGATATACTACTGGAAGAAAATAACTACCTGACAGACTCTAGCAACTACATCAACCAACTACTGACCTACCACAATGCATTAAGGAGTCTGAATGTGCTGATGGTCAATGATGATATCAACGAAGAATACATACTCACCGACAGTTTGATCTTTGAAACTGAAACCTATGCGCTGGAAAGCCTGGAAGAGCAGATGTATTCTGAAAATGTTGATCTACAAAAAATTTACATCTCTCAGTCGATTTTGGAAACACAGGTAAAACAAAACCGTGCAGACCTGTATCCTACACTACGATTAAACGCGGGCTATCAATGGAATAGAAACGTAAATGACTTGACCAGTGCAGAATCCCCCGATGGCAACTATAACAATCCTGCAGAGCCATATGTGTCCAAGACCGGCACTTATTTTGCCAATTTCACATTGAGTTTCAATCTGTTTAATGGTGGCAAGGTGAACCGCGCTATCCGTAATAGTGTGGTGCAGGAGGATATCGGCAACCTTCGTGTTGATCAGTTGAAAACGGCATTGAGTCAGGACTTAAATGAGGCTTACGAACGCTACCTTATCAGAAGACAACTTTACGGTATCAGTGCAAGAAGTGCCGATGCAGCACAAACCAACCTTGATATCTCGCAGCAGAAGTTTAAAAGTGGCACCATCAATTCTTTTGATTTCCGAGTATTGCAAAATAATTATCTGACAGCTGTCACCCAAAAACTACAGGCACTTTACAACTTGATGGATTCCAAAGTAGAGTTGATGAGGCTGACCGGAGGATTGATCTCCGAGCATGCCGAGCCGACACCTGAGACTGCTCCATCAGATCAATAGGCATCGCGGATTGCTTCCAGCACCGTCTGCATCTCTGCCTTTACTGCACTTACAGGAGTGAGGTAGTTGTTGTTCATAAATGAAAAAATGAGTTTTCTGCCTGAGTTGGTGACAATGAACCCACTCAGGCAATGATTGTTGCTGAGCGTTCCGGTTTTGGCAAAAACATAAGGTGGATTTCCGGGGTACCAGTTTTTCAAAGTGCCGGAGGCTCCACCTGTGGGGAATATCATTTCTATTTCATTCCAGGACAGCTGCCCATATATCTGCGACAGGACCTCTACGAGGGATTTGGGAGTAAACAGATTGTATCTGGAAAGGCCCGAGCCGTCAACCCACTGAATGGGGGATGAGAGGTGCCATTCAGAAAGAAGGTGATTTCTGAAGGCATCCAGGTTGTTATACCCACTATACCTGGCGGCTGTAATGAGGAGTTGTTCGGCCAGGAAATTATCACTGCGCTGCATCATAAGCGTGAGTGCTGGAATCAGTGCTTCATTATACAGCGTGTTGTAACTACTCAGGGGAGTCTTGCTGAACGAGACTCCAGCGTTGGTAGTGTCTGAGAGAAGTCTTGCCAGGAGTTCATGACTATAGTCGAAAGGGATTTTCCTCTCGAATGAAGAGGTGTCATGCTCCATCCATATATTGAAGAGGTTAAATTTACGTTCACGATAGACAAGGCTTCCGGGCTTTTCACCCACAAAGAGACTGATATAGTCTTTAAAGAAAGCCGGGACCACACTTAGCGTATCCCTGTTGAAAATACGGACCTCATTGCCATAGATGGGCATCCAGGATCGCTCTGTTTGATAGCTGTATTGATAATCATCCCAGGCCCACCCGGGCCCAAAAGGAGTAAGTTCACTTTCTGGCAGGTGAATTTCCAGGGTCTTGTTTTTGAGTTTGTTAATAACTGGCTGGGTAGGGAAGTCCGTGTGGAGAAAAGTAGGATCACCCAACGGCTCCAGCCGGATGGTGTCAGCAAATCTCTGAGCTAAAAAAGAGGGGATAGAGTCTGGTAGAGATGTGAGACAGGCGAAAGTAGTGAGGATTTTAGTGTTGGAGGCGGGCGTAAAGTACAGATCCGCGTTTTTTGTTTTCAGATACTTCCCTGATAGCGGATCGTAGAGTGCAAATCCGGTGAATTCCTTCCTGAAAATTTCCGACTGTTTGAGATACGTATCTATATCTCTGGATGTGGCCAGTTTTCTCAGGGAGTTGCAGCTGGGGAGGATAAAGACTAAAACACAAAATATTGCAATATGCCAGAATGGGTGATTTTTCATGTTGTCAATAAAAATCCGCTTTTATTTAGAATTATGATGGATTTTAGCCTATTTTAGGAAGGAATAAAAGTCAACCATTATTTTTTTTGTAATATTTTTGTTTTTATTTTGGCATTGCCAATATGGACTAATTTCTAAGCCATTACCATTCACCAAATGAGCATACTCGACCTAATCACGCTATTAATATTTTTAGCCGCCGTATTTACCTTAATTAACATTACAGTTCTCAAGCTTCCCAGTACCATTGGGCTGATGGCTATTGCCCTCATGATGTCGGTGGTTATTTTACTGGCTGGTTACATATTCCCCTCGGTCACACGCGCTGCAGAGCATATTATTACTGAATTTGATTTCAAAGAGGTCTTGCTTGGTGTCATGCTGAACTTCCTGCTTTTTGCAGGGGCCTTGTCAGTGGATTTGAAGAAACTTCTGGAAGAAAGGGTGGCGGTGTTGGTACTGGCCACAGTGGGAACACTACTGTCCACTTTCATTGTAGGTACTTTGGTTTATTACATATTCCCTGTACTTGGTGTGGAGATTGACTACATCTTCTGTCTCTTGTTTGGAGCCTTGATTTCTCCTACAGATCCGATTGCCGTACTTGCTTTGATTAAGAAATTCGGGATGTCCAAAAATCTGGAAATTAAGATTGCGGGTGAATCTCTCTTTAACGATGGTGTAGGAGTGGTTATTTTCTTAACCATACTGGGAATCGCTCAGTCTACTTATGGTGGAGCTGAAGCTGCCCATGGCGCTCACGGAGCCGGTGAAATTACCGCGTCCTCTGTGGCTATCTTATTTGGTCAGGAGGTTGTAGGTGGTGTCCTGATGGGAGCCATTTTTGGTTTCCTGGGCTTTCGCTTGCTGAACTTTATTGACAATGATCACGTGGAGCTTGAAGTACTTGTTACACTTACCCTGGTGATGGTGGGAGGTCGACTGGCGGAGTTAATCCACGTATCGGGACCATTGGCCATGGTGGTGATGGGACTCTTTATTGGAAATGAGGGTAGGGATGAGAAGCTTGCCAATGCCACCGGAGAGTATGTGTTTAAGTTCTGGCACTTACTGGATGAGGCACTGAATGCTATTTTGTTTATTCTCGTAGGGCTGGAGATGATTGTGATTGCGAATACCTTCTCGCCTACCAGCTTTCTTGTAGGGGGCGCTGGTATCTTGATTGTGCTTACTGCACGATTTATCGGAGTTTCTTTGCCAATAAAAGCCATGTCTATTTTCCGTACTTTTGAACCAAAGACCATTATTATACTGACCTGGGGAGGTTTGAGGGGTGGTATTTCAGTAGCACTGGCGCTTTCTCTCGCAGAATTCACCTGGATGGAACCAGTCATTAAGGAAACCATTCTGTTTACAACGTATTGTTGTGTGGTTTTTTCTATTTTGGTTCAGGGCCTTACAATGGGATTTTTATTGAAGGATTAAAATAATAAAAACGATTACTTATGAAGATTAGCATAGCTGAGGGTTTGTATCTGATTGCCCTTGACGATGAAGAAGGACGCCTTTTGGCTGCGGCTGAAAAGACGATTGTGCCAGGACTGATTAGTGCTGCTATTCTTGAACTGCACCTTCTGAAGAAGGTGGGATTGAAAGACAACAAGATCTCGTCTGTAGAGCAGTCTGGTACAGGCAATGGCATTCTGGATGGTATTTTGCGAAAGCTCAAGACCGGATTGAATTTTCTGGATGCAGTGGAGGATCTTGCTCATCATTTTAAGGACATTCAGGAAGACCTCAATCAGCTGTTGGTGCAAAGGGGGATTCTGAGAAAAGAGGCTACGAAACTGATGTGGATACCACTTTCTGAAAGAATGGATAATGCCAATTATTCGTTTGAGCAGGATATCAGAAATAGCCTGAAAACCATCGTTTTTAAGAGTGCCAAACCTACTATCTCCTTTGTGATTCTGATGTCTCTGATTTACGACTGCCAGATTCTGGATGAGGTATTCAGAGACAAAGATGAACTGATCGATGCAGTGAAAGTTGCTAAAGATATGGTGGATTCTCCGGTACTTACTCCAGAAGTTGCTACAGCACTAAGAGAGCTGAAGAAGTATTTTGGGAATTAATCAATGAAATCAAGTGAAGTCTACTCCTGAACTGGAGTAGTACTTCTACTGCTACGGAGTTCGTTTTCCTCTAGTAGTAATAGCTCAGACTCCTCTTCATTTAGATAGTAGTTGAATAACCTTTCAAATTCCTCACTCACCCCTTCAGCTGGTCGCTTGGTGATAGCTGCATAGGTGAGTACCTGAAAATCCCTCAGCGTGCGAAAATAGGCCATCATGGTGTCCTGCTTTTCCATGAGCTTGTTGGCCCTGAAGGCCATAAAGCCAAACCCCTCATGCGGGTTGTTGTTGTCCTTTTCCAGAATGAGGTACTCTATGCCATCTACAGTTATTTTATCAAAATTGAAGACGATATCTTCGTGAATTTCTCTAGGCCTGAATGCCTCTCCTTCGTTGATGTCACGGTTTTCACAGCCATAGATGATAAGCACTGCAACGAGTGTAACGGCTAAATTTCTGTACGTTTTCATTTCTTATTCTTTGATGTCTCTCTGATATACCCTTCGTCTACTCCGAACATTTTCCTCAAAAGCTTAAAAGCTTTGCCATTCATGATGATGATGAGGTAATCTCCGGGAGCTATTTTGAGCTCACCCAATGGGTTTTTAATCAGTCTTTTGTTGCCATATTTATCCCTTTTGGTAATGCCGATGAGCACGGCATTGAAGCGTTTTTTGAGGTCGAAAAATACTTCCTGATACGCTTTACCCACGTATGGATTGGTGGGAATGATCAGAAGCTGCTTGATGTCGTAATCACCATCACCCCTGGCAAATGACATAATGGATTCACTGTAGCTGGCCACGTCCGGTTCGAACATGTAGGAAGCCAGCAATTTGGATGAAATCTCATGCTTGGAAATGGTATTGGTAACCCCAGCGCTTACAAAGGTGTTTTTGAGGTCTCCATTATCAAGGGTCACCACATAATCCAGGTTGGGGAATATCTTTTTGAGATTCAGGATGTACACTAGCTTCTCTGTGTCATTGTCCAGATTGACAAAGACAATAGAAGATTGTTCAATGTTGGTTTTTTTGAGTAGTTCCTGGCTTCCAAAATCACCGTAGAGGGTGAATATGTTTTTGGTTCCGTATAGATCTTTGATGTGATCTATGTCCTCCCGATTGTTGGTAAATATTGCTACCTGCTTCCCGACACCAATTAATTGTTCGAGAACCATTTTTCCGAACTCATTCCATCCGATGATCACAGCATGGCCTTCGAATGTCGTGCCATTGTAGCCTAGTTTTTTGTTTTCCTGAATAGTAGCCATAAGGTTAGTGAATTGACCGATTAATAATCCGTAGATACCCAAACTCAAAAAGATGAAAATATAGCCAATGGCTCGCCCGTATATTGTGGCAGGGAACAAGTCTCCATAACCCACGGTGGTGAGCGTAACAATGGAATACCACACGGCATTTTGCATATCTCTTATTGCTGACTGGTTGCTGTCCTGTTCCACATGCACCAATGCAGCCAGTAGTAGAAAATACACAATGAAGCCGGCGACAATTTTAATGGCTATGCTAAACGTCTTGTTATTTATGAGTTCCTTGAGCATGTGATGATCTTACAGACGAACCAAATATATATAAAAGGTTTCTCTTATAGTTCAATTCTTTACCGATTGATCGCTCAGAGAGGATAGTTTGGATATTATGGCCAATTTGCTGAAATATTAAGATTTGATCGAAAAAATATTGCAAACGATTGAGCTTTTGGTTAATAAGTAATCCACGAAATGTTATATTTCTGGGGAAATATTTCACTTTTCTGGGTGTGAGGTGGAAGACTACCCGGGTTTAATGGTTTGAGGTCACATGGTAGGGGCATAAATGACCAGGGATTCGGAATAGTTGAAATTATTGGTATTTCAAGAAAACTAATTGAAAATTATTTTTATTATAATGTTATATCCTTTTATTTTATGAATTGATAAAAAAATGACCATTATTGTTTAATCATTTGAATTCCACTCATCTTAATAAAATTCCTCCTATGCAAAGACACACTTATGATTATGGTGTAATTGGCAATTGTGCATATACCGCTCACATTCATACTGACACCAGCATTGCCTGGATGTGCTGGCCAAGATTTGACAGTAGTTTCATTTTTGGTAGTCTGCTGGATAAAGAAAAGGGTGGAGAGTTTTCCGTGAAGCCACTGGAGCCTGATTTTAAGACCAAGCAATATTATGTAGAGAACACCAACATACTCTGTACTGAAGTGGTGTCAGAGACTGGGAAATACCGGGTGACCGATTTTGCGCCCAGATTTTATCAGAATGATCGGTATTATCGACCGCTCATGCTGGTGAGGAAGATAGAGCGACTGGAGGGCAACCCCAGGTTGGTGGTAAAATGTGCCCCAAAGGGTAACTATGGTGAGATCAATCCACAGGCCACCATGGGGAGTAACCACATTCAGTTTTTGGGATTGGACGCCCATGTACGTTTGACCACAAACATCTCACTCAACTATGTAATGAGCGAGGAGAGCTTTGTGTTGAATGAAAATAAATACCTGGTTTTCACCTATGGGGCACCACTTGAAGGGCCACTACTTGAAACGATTGAAAATTTTCTATACAAAACAAAGAATTATTGGCGTGATTGGGTGAAGACTGCCAATATTGTGAATTTTTATCAACGAGCGGCCATTCGATCTGCCCTCATTCTTAAAATCCATCAGTATGAGGATACGGGTGCCATTATTGCAGCGGCTACTACCAGTTTGCCTGAGTCGCCCGGAAGTACCCGAAATTGGGATTATCGCTATTGCTGGATGCGGGATACCTACTATACCCTCAATGCCTTCAATAACATTGGACACTTTGAGGAATCCGAGAAGTATTTTCACTATATCCTCAATACCACAATAGAAGAGACCAACCGCTACCAACCGCTCTACGGCATTAGCGGGCAGAAAGCCCTGATCGAGAAGGAGCTTGATTTGGCAGGATATATGGGAAACCAGCCCGTTCGAATCGGTAACGATGCCTATACTCACATTCAAAATGATGTCTATGGACAGGTGTTGATCTCATTGCTTCCTCTCTATGCGGATAAGCGAATTATATTCACTGAGCGATTTGACTCATCTGAGCTGGTCAGCAAAACACTGGATATGATAGAGAAAACGTTTGACGAAACGGATGCTGGTTTGTGGGAATTCAGGAATTTGCGCCAGCATCATTGTTATACTTACCTTTTTCACTGGACGGGCAGTAGTGCAGCGCTGAAAATAGCTGATGTGATAGGAGATAAAGCCATGGGTGAAAAAGCTGCACGGTTGCAAAAGCGCTCACGGGATATGATTGAGAAATGCTACGTGCCTTCCAAGAAGGGCTATGCTCAGGCCGTAGGAGTGGAGCGCATGGATGCCAGCACCCTACAGCTCATCATGATGAACTATCTGGATGGCAACACGCAGGAGGCCAAGGATCACTTGAAGGCCCTGGAAAAGGAGCTACACGCCAAAGACGGACTTTTCTACCGGTATAAACATCAGGACGACTTTGGGGCACCAGAGACCACTTTTCTAATTTGTGCCTTCTGGTATGTAGAGGCCCTGGCATGCGTGGGCAGACTGGATGAATCCATCAGGTATTTTGAGAACATCCTCTCTTACTCCAACCACGTGGGGCTGCTCAGTGAAGACGTTAATGAAAAGGATGGAGGCATGTGGGGTAACTTCCCACAGGCATATAGCCATGTAGGTCTGCTCAATGCAGCCTCCAGAATCGCAAGAAAACTTGATAAGCCTGACTTCTTATAGCAGGCTTTTCAGGAGTTTCCTGATGTCATGAAAGTCAGTGACCCGATATTTGGCCGCTGACGAGGTAGTGCCCACCTTGATGGTGTAGGCACTATCCGGCATGACTTTGAAAGTGTCCTCGTCTGTCCAGTCATCTCCGCAGGCCATCACAAAGTCTGAAGGGTGCTTATTGAGCCACACCGTGGCAGCACGTCCTTTGTCAATTTCAGAATTTTTGATTTCCACGACTTTATTGCCTTCCAGTACTTTCAGGTTTCGGTCTACGGTAATGTATTTCAGGTGACTGGTAAGCTCTCTGGTACGGGCCTCTCCCAGGCCGGTTTCTACCTTGCGGTAATGCCAGACCAGTGAGTAGTCCTTTTTCTCTACAAAACTTCCGGGAGTACGATCCACGTAACCATCCAATACCTTCATGATAGGACCTTTCCAATTGTCATTCAGGCTGGTAAGTGTTCTGAATTTTTTCCCTTTTTCTTTGATCCAAACGCCATGCTCGGCTATGATTTCCAGATCAAACTCAGACAGCCAGTCCTCCAGGGTGTCTCTGCCTCTGCCACTGATTACGACCACCCGGTTTCTTTTGTCTGCAGTCAGTTTGGCCAGGATTGCCTTCAATCCTTTATCTGGTTTGGTTTTCAAAGGATCACTATCAAATCCTACCAATGTGCCGTCATAGTCCAGAAAGATCATTCGCTTCTTGGCGGCCTGATAACCTTTGGTGAGTCTTGAAGTGATGGTTTTGTCTAGCAGTTGGGTTTCCAGGGCCTTCTGCTCATGCTTGATGTGGTTCAGACGTTCCATGAACAGGTTCACCCAGTGGTGGATGTTGTACCTCTGCAACGATCGCTGCATGCTGATCATATTGGCCATTTGTTTTTTAACAGGCATCGTCAACGCCGTTTTGATGGCATTGACTAGTTCACCCATATCGTTTGGATTGATGAGGATGGCGTCAGAGAGTTCTTTGGAAGCTCCGGCCATTTCGCTCAGGATAAGTACCCCTTTTTTGTCCAGCTTACTGGCAATGAATTCCTTACAAACAAGGTTCATTCCATCTCTCATGGGAGTGACCATGGCCACCTCGGCCATTCGATAAAATGCAGACAGTGCATTGAGCGGGAAGGAGCGATAAAAATAGTGAATGGGGGTCCAGTTCAATCGGGAATAATTTCCATTGATCCGGCCCACAAGGAGGTCTATTTCTTCTTTGAGTTCCTTGTATTTACCTACCTGATCTCGTGAAGGTACCACGACCATGAGCAGAGATACTTTTTCTCTATAGTCGGGGTTTTGCTCCAGAAACAATTCAAAAGCTTTGAGTCGTTGTGGAATACCCTTGGAATAATCGAGCCTGTCGATAGAGAGTATGAGCTTTTGATCACCGATGGATTCTCGATATCGGGCTTCTCTTTCCAGGGTTTCCTTTGCTGCAGCAGATTCAGCGTATTTGTCATAGTCAATACCCATGGGCAAGGCATCCACCATCACTTTTCTGTTGTCCACATTGATCATTCCATTGCTATTGCCGAGCCCCGCCAATCTGTTGACTGATGAGAGAAAGTGCCGCATGTCATCGTAGGTGTGGAAGCCGAGAAAGTCTGCTCCCAGCATGCCCTCCAGTAACTCTCTGCGCCATGGCAGCAGTCTGAAAGACTCATAGGATGGAAAGGGGATGTGAAGGAAAAAACCAATGCTGGCCTTTGGAGCAAATTCTCTCAACATCTCAGGTAAAAGCAGGAGCTGATAATCGTGTACCCAAATGGTGTCTTCTGGCTCCAATACCTCGGCGATGGCACGGGCAAATTTGCGGTTTACCTTCTGATAGGCACGCCACATGTCATCATCAAAAACGATGTATTGATTGAAATAGTGAAAATTCGGCCAGAGGGTCTCGTTGCTGAAACCTTCGTAGAACTCCTCAATCTCGGTATTGGTGAGAAATACCGGTTTCATGCTCTCTGTTTTCAGCTTTTTGGTGATCTCTTTTTGATGATCAGTTTTAGAGACTGCCAGTCCGGGCCAGCCGATCCAGATGTTGTCTCCATCTTTGTATATAGACCCTAGTCCCGTGGCAAGTCCACCCTCGCTGGGCATATAGTTATACTTTCCGTTCTCCTGAGAGATTTTTACCGGTAATCTGTTTGATACGATGATCGTTTTGGCCATAATGCTTTACTTTCTCTTTTAAAGATACAATCCTTAGTTCTTTTTGTTAGAAAAGAGTGATGGGTCAATGCAAAGAATGGGCCGGGGTTTTACCCAAAGTTATTTCTTAATCTTATCTTGGTAAGTCTTCTCTTCGTATCTAAAGGGAAATCACCCTTCATCATCCAATCGTAAAAGCTAGGTTCCTTTTGTAAAACTTCTGATACGAGCTTTCCACGATGTTTTCCGAAATTGAAGGTTTCTTCGCCTTTGTCATTGTAGACCATCCTGCCGGCCAAATCCACCATTTTCTGATTGGTCAGTTCATGAAGGATGTTCATGTCATTGGTGATGGTGCCTAATTCTTTTCCAAGAAGATCCTTGACGGTCTCACCTTCATATTTATCTATCTGAGCCATCAATACCTCATAAGTAGCCTGAGTGTCAGCCAGGGCGCTATGGGCATTTTCCAGTGGTTTGCCACAGTAAAACTGATACGCAGCAGAGAGGTTTCTCTTTTCCATCAGGTGAAAAATTTTCTGAGCATCCACCAGTTTTCGGTTATCTACCTCAAAATCCACATTGGCTCTTAGAAACTCCTCCACCAGCATAGGCACATCAAACTTCAGGATATTGAAGCCAGCCAGGTCGCAGCCCTCCAGCCACGTGGCCAGGGATTTGGCCACCTGCTTGAAATTAGGTTCGTCCTTGACATCCTCGTCATATATGCCATGAATCAGGCTGGTTTCCAGGGGAATAGGGATGGTGGGGTTGATGCGTCTGCTTTTTTCTTCAACCGTGCCATCGGGCATTACTTTAAGTAACGCCATTTCCACTATTCGGTCATTGGCAATATTAGTACCTGTGGTTTCCAGGTCAAATACGACCAATGGGTTTTTTAATTTGAGCATTATGCCTTTGATTTTAGGGCTGAGTAAAACTGGTCATCGGAGACGCCAATGCGGTTAAGCAACGCTTTGGCTCCGGCGGCATGATTCGGAAAACGAACATTCTCTGTCTTGACGGTCACAGAACCTCCACTTGTCTTCAAAGAAAAACCACCTGAGACAACCTCGGCGTCCAGAGAGGTATATTCTATCTCTTTTACATCTTCACGCTCTTTTTTACCCATGAGTAAAGCCACATCGTCATCCTCAAAATAGAGGAAACAACCTGCTTTGGGTAGGTTGTCGGCCAAGGTCTCAAACTCTGCGAGGTAGCTATCGAAAGAGTCGTATGAAGATGGTATGTCTTCTTCTATTTTGTGAATCAAAAGGATATGAATGCCCAATTGATGAAAGATGGCCTTTCCATTGTGCTGGTCATCACCCCCCTTCATGATCACGATGGGGGCGTCTGTACTGGTGAACTCGGTGCCAAGGGTATAGAAATCCGCGGGTTTGTTGATATGCTTCAATACCAGTTCTACGATTTCGAAAATTTCCTCTACACCATGGTTGCCTCCAATGTATATGCGCTGTTTATTTTTAATTAGGTCTGTGTTTATCTGCATGGGTTTGTCATCTCTGAATTTCAAAAATAAACCAAAAAGGATCGGGGGCAAACTTTTAGACACATTACACCGGAACTAGATTTATCCACAGGGTAGTTTGTTGGTAAGTGGTGCAAAATCACTCGTTCCACAAAGGTGTCAATTCGCACCCTAGTACCTAAGTTTGCTAAAGGAATTCAAAACGTAACATATGGAGGGAGGGAAATCATCGGCACTAAAGGCCACAGCTAAAAACAGGAGACTTACCGTAGGGGATCTTTCCAGACAACTGGGGAAAGTACCACCTCAGGCGGTGGAAATTGAGGAAGCTGTGTTGGGTGCCCTGATGCTCGAAAGAGATGCTCTCACCAATGTAATCGAAATATTAAAGCCTGAGAGTTTTTACAAGGATGCTCACAGGATGATTTTTGAAGCGATTGTTCAGCTGTTTAACAACAGTGAGCCGGTAGATATCAAGACGGTTGTTCATCGCCTGAGAAAGAATGGGCATCTGGACATAGTAGGAGGAGCTTATTACGTGTCAGACCTCACTACCAAGGTGAACTCCGCTGCCAATATTGAATACCACGCCCGTATCATTGCAGAGCAATCGATCAAAAGGGAGTTGATTCAGATTTCCTCTGAGATTCAGCAGGATTCTTACGAGGATACCACCGACGTTTTCGATCTTTTGGACAAAGCCCAGCAGGCTCTTTTCGACGTATCTGAGTCGCATATCAGGAAGAACTATGATAAAATGAATGCCCTGATGCATCAGGCCATTCAGGAGATTGAAGATCGTAAAAATCAAAAAGATGGCCTTACGGGTATCGCCAGTGGATTTACCTCACTGGACCGGATTACTTCAGGCTGGCAGCGTTCAGATTTGGTCATTATTGCGGCAAGGCCTGGTATGGGTAAGACGGCCTTTGTGGTATCTGCACTTAGAAATGCCGCCATTGACTTCAAAACGCCAGTAGCTATTTTCTCCCTGGAGATGTCTTCTGTACAGCTGGTGCACAGGATGGTGTCAGCAGAAGCGGAGCTGGAGAGTGATAAGCTGAGAAGAGGAAACCTTCAGGCATATGAGTGGCAGCAATTGATCAGTAAGACAGGCAAGCTTTCAGAAGCGCCAATTTTCATTGATGATACTCCGGCCTTGAGTATTCTGGAGCTTCGTGCCAAGAGTAGACGACTGGTGGCTCAGCATGGAGTTTCCCTCATAGTGATTGACTACCTGCAGCTCATGACAGGGGATACTTCCAAGAGTAGTGGAGGGAATCGTGAACAGGAAATCGCCTCTATATCAAGAGCGCTGAAAGGAATAGCCAAGGAACTAAATGTACCGGTGATCGCTCTGTCTCAGTTGAGTAGGGCAGTGGAAACACGAGGTGGTGACAAGCGTCCACAACTTTCCGACCTTAGGGAATCGGGATCTATCGAGCAAGACGCGGATATGGTAATGTTCCTTTACCGCCCTGAATACTATGGTATGACTCAGGATGAGAATGGTATGCCACTGCAGGGGATTGGTGAAGTGATTATTGCAAAAAACAGACATGGCAAGCTGGAGAATGTTCAGTTGAAATTCATCGGTAAGTTCACCAAGTTTGAAGACCTGGATGCCTCCATCAGTGCGACCAACGATACCTATGGAAGTTCGTTCCCAACCACTGGCCCTTCTAATTCCGATTTTACCATTACCATACCAAGCAAGGCCAATAAAAAGGATGGTGGCGATGACGAAATGCCATTCTAAATGAAAGCAATTGTAGTCAGAGCGATTGATCAAAAGTACAATCTGGAGTTTTCAGAGGTTGCTGATCCGATTCTGAGACCAGATCATTGTCTGGTGAAAATAAAAGCAGCCGCTCTTAATAGGCGTGACTACTGGATTTCTGTGGGAAAATATCCCGGAATCAAAGATGGGGTGATTTTGGGTTCGGACGGATGTGGAGAGGTAATGGAGGGAGATCCGGCCTGGATAGGAAAGACCGTTCTGATCAATCCGAACATCAATTGGGGCGATAACCCCGAACATCAATCTGCACAATACTCCATTCTGGGGACCCCTGAAAATGGAACTTTCGCAGAATATTTAGTGATACCAACCAATCGTTTAGTGGAAAAGCCTAAACATCTGAGTGATACAGAGGCTGCCGCATTCCCACTAGCCGCGCTTACTGCTTATCGGGCAGTATTTAGAAAGGCCGGCATTCAGGGAAATCAAAAAATACTCGTGACCGGCGTAGGAGGCGGGGTGTCTCAATTTGCTTGCGCTTTTGTACTGGCTCTGGGAGCCGAGGTGTATGTGACCAGCAGTAGCGACACCAAGCTGACCAGAATGATTGAAATGGGTGCTTCCGGAGGGTTTAACTATGGTAATCCGGAATGGGTGAAAGAAGCGGGTGGAAAAGTGAATAAGTTTGATGCCATCATTGACAGTGCCGGGGGAAACGCCATCAATGACTACCTGCGGTTGATTCAGCCAGGGGGATATATTGTGGTTTATGGTAGTACTACCGGGAAAACAGAAGGACTTGATTTGTTCAGATTATTCTGGTCACAAGCCTCTATTGTGGGATCTACCATGGGCAACGACGAGGAATTCACATCCATGATTGCGTTCATCTCTCAGCATCAGATCAAACCGATTGTTGATTCCGTGCATCCATTTGCCCAGGGGATAGAGGCAATTCAACAAATGGGAACTTCCAGTCAGTTTGGAAAAGTGGTTTTAGAGATGTAATAAAAAGCGTCTGGCATGTCCAGACGCTTTTCAGGTTAGTGGTTTCAGGTGTTATGGTTTGATACCCATCACCAAAATGTCCTCAGTTTGATCTTCCTTACCTTTCCAGTTTTCAAGTTCTGTAGTAATATTCATTTTTTGATCAGCCATGGATTTTCCGGCACTTTTTTCCAGGAGTACCCTGAATTTGGTGGTGGAGTATCGCTTGCCACTTTCATTTAGCTGATTAGGAAATCCCTCTGTGCAAAGGAAGAAAGCGTCTCCCTTGGAGTAGTCTATTTTGACGCGTTCAAACTTCTTTTGTGCTTTTCCTGACATGCCAAGCGGAACATCTAATCCCTTGAATTCGGTAAGGATACTGTCAAGCTTTTTGGCGTATAGCTTCACACCTGATCCGGATCCGGAATAATAAACCCTCCGGCGAACCGTGTCGACCAAAAGCATTCCTATTTCCACACCCTTTCTCACTTCTTCGTCAGCCTTAGACTGGCCCAATGCCATGGTGAGCTTCTGATCCAGGATTTCAAGTACTTTCTCCGGTGGTAATATTTTTTTAATTCCCACAATTTCGTTGAGCTGAGAGATGGTAAGGGCAGTGATAAAGGCACTGGAAATATCCGGATCTTGAGAGGTGGCGGCTATAGCAATGCTGTATCCTTTTTCTTTGCCGTGCCAGTAAAAATCTGAGGACACCTTTCCCTTGGGTTTCAAAATGATAAATGAGTCTTCAAAAACACTGTTGATGGAGTGTTCTTCTCCCAGAAGCACATCTTGCATGTTGCCAATCATATCCATTTTCTCCTTATAGAAGGAGAGTTCCACCAGATCCACTGATGAGGTGCTTTTGTCTCTTTGCTCTTCGATGATCCCGGAAAGATACCTGACAGCCTTGAGTGTAGGAACTACGTTGCCTGAGTCATCCAGGTATTGCACTCCCTCACTTTTGATTAGGTTGATGCGGGTTTCGCGGGGTAGGTTGAGGTATTCATCTACTTTGAATAAGTTGTAAGCCCGTTCTCCAACCCTTACCGAAACCTGACTAACGGTTTGCTCGGGGAGTTGATCCAGTTCCGGTGCCTGGGTATGCGCGCCAAATATAGCGCCCTCCACTTCTTCGTTGGGGGAGAGCCTCAGGCCGATGGTCGATTTGATCAGGAGAAAGATCAGATAGGAGACTCCTACTGTGAAAACGAAACACACGATGACCCCAAAAATTTGCACCACAAGTTGTGTGCCCCTGCCGTGCATGAGGAGCTCCTCTTTCCCGAAAAGGGCTACACAGAGTGTGCCAAACACCCCTCCAAATCCATGCACCGGTATGGCGCCAACAGGATCATCCAGCTTCCATTTTTCAGAAATGATGATATACGAAATATTGTGAATAATACCGCCTAATAGTCCAATAATCAGGCTGCTGATTGGAGAAACCACATTGCAGCAAGCGGTGATAGCTACCAGTCCGGTGAGCGATCCGCCAATGATTTTTTCTATGAGATCCTGGTTCTTTTGAAAGATTTTGGCGTGCAGATAGGCACTAAAACAAGCACCCGCAGCTGCCAGATTGGTGTTGAGAATGATGAGGGGTACGGAGGTGTCAAAAGCAAGGGCACTACCGCCATTGAATCCCCACCAGCCGAGCCAAAGGATCATCACGCCCAGTACACTGTATGCATAATCAGAGGCTTTTACAGGAATGAGGGTGCCTTTGGAAGTGAATCGTCCCAGGCGTGGGCCTACCATCCAAATGCCCACCAGCCCTACCCATGCACCTACCGAGTGTACCACAGTGGAACCCGCAAAGTCCATAAATCCCAGACCAGCGAGCCAGGGCTGATTGTCCTCATTCAGGAGGTTCCCCCAGGCCCAGTGCCCGAAGATGGGGTATATCAACACCGCTGTAAATAGGGAAGCTATGAAATATGGGGCCAGGGCAGTTCTGCCTGACATGGCACCGGAAACGATGGTAAGGGCTGTGCCGGCAAAAGCCAGTTGAAAGATGAAAAACACCAATGAATAGCCTGGTTCCAGGTCATTCCCAAAGAAGAAGCTAGTGCCAATGAATCCTCCAGCGGAGGTGCCAAACATCAGGCCAAAACCAATCAGGAAGAATGCCAGGCTTCCCGCTACCCAGTCCATGAGGTTCTTAATGCCGATCCCGGAGCGATGTTCAGATTTGACCAGACCTGTCTCCAAAACCTTGAAGCCGGCCTGCATGAAGAAAACAAGTGCCGCTGAGATGAGAATCCAAAGCGTATCAGTGGTGTTAAAACTATCGGATTGATAGAGTTCTAATTGATCCATAGAGTGTGGTTGGTTGGTTGAAAATTCTATAGAAAATTAGAGAATACTTTCTTTTATTAAGAATTATGCAATAAAATGTTAATTTATTTACATTTATTATATCTTATCATATCATTCAATGAATATTTAGTAATTCAGGAGGGGGTAAAGGTTGTTGATATTGAAAATAATGAAACAATAAATTTATCATTCATTAAATGGCAGAATATAATTCTAGTATACCTTCCATATTTGATTTTATATTCTGCGTGATTATTCTTCAAATTGGAAATTCATATAAGCAGACCGCAGCTCCTTGAGGGCATGCGCCTCATTCAGTTGAGTGGCCATCTCTATACCAGTCAGATAAATTTGCTCGGCCCTTTTTCTGTCATCTAGTTCGGAAAAGAGCGCTGCTGCATGGTAGTACGTGCCAATATATTTCGAATGATTTTTTAGTAATTCTTCAAACAATTGCGCACTTTTTTCCTTATTTGTTTGAAGGTACTCAAGAGCCAGAGCATATTTTGGAAAAGGGTCATTTGGATCATCCTCCATGAATTTCTCAAGCTGTCTGATGCGATCTGTGTTCATCCTATGTAGATATTATTTACTAACTTCGAAGCCTTAATATTAACCCTAAATTTTTAAGAAAAAGAGAATGAAAATACTCGTTTGTATTACACACGTACCCGATACAACGTCTAAGATTTCTTTCACAGACAACAACACAAAGTTCGATAAGACCGGCGTGCAGTACATCATTGGCCCCTATGATGATTATGCCTTGGCCAGAGCTGTGGAGTTGAAGGAGTCTTCAGGTGGATCCATCACTGTGTTAAATGTGGGAGAGGCTGAAACAGAGCCTACCTTGCGTAAGGCACTAGCCATAGGCGCTGATGATGCCATCAGGATCAATACTTTTCCCAGAGATGCTTTTTTTGTGGCCAAAGAGATCGCTAAGGCGGCCCAGCAAGGTGAGTACGATCTTATACTAATGGGACGTGAGTCGATAGACTTCAACGGAGGTCAGGTACATAGCATGGTGGGTGAGCTGATGGGGCTACCCTCAGTGTCTCCGGTGATGGTACTGGATATAGACGGTAATACAGCTAAGATTCAGCGAGAAATAGAAGGAGGTAAGGAATATATGGAGCTGGACCTGCCTTTCGTAGCAGGGTGCCAGGAGCCCATAGCCGAATGGAAAATCCCCAATATGCGAGGCATTATGTCGGCCCGTTCAAAACCTTTGAATGTGGTGGAGCCCTCTACGGATGATACTGCTACCGAGGTAGAGGTGTTTGAACTACCACCAGCAAAGAGCGGGGTGAAACTCATTGATCCGGATCATCTGGACGAGTTGGTTAATCTATTGAAGAACGAAGCAAAAGTATTGTAAAGATGTCAGCATTAGTATTTGTAGAAATAGAAGAAGGAGTTGCAAAGAAATCCTCATTGGAGGCAGTGAGTTATGCAGCCCAGGTGGATGGATCTGCGGTGGCTATCGTGTTTGGTGGATTGACTGATGAAGAAGCCTCAAAAATAGGTGCAGCGGGCGCTACCAAAATATTGAATGCCAGCGATGAGAAGTTGGCCACGCCGAACATCATGGCGTATGCTTCAGCCATAGCAGAAGCAATGGAAAAGGAAAGCAGCTCTCTTTTGGTATTGGCCAAGTCATCTCTTGGCGATCCTGTGTCGGCGCGGGTGGCGATCAAAACCGGAGCGTCATTAGCCACCAATGTGGTGGATCTTCCTGATACAAATGGTGGGTTCAAGGTGAAGTGTAGTATTTACACCGGAAAGGCCTTTGCTATGACTAGCCTGAGTGGAGATAAAAAAATATTGGGTCTTAAGAAGAATGCCATTGCTATAAAAGAGGATGGAGGATCTGCCACTGTGGAGTCCTTTTCGCCTTCTTTGAATGACGCGGATTTTAAGGTGAAGGTGACAAGCAGAGAGAAGGCTACAGGTGAAATATTACTACCAGAGGCTGATCTGGTGGTGTCTGGTGGTCGAGGCTTGAAAGGCCCTGAGAATTGGGGGATGATTGAGGAGTTGGCCAAAACCATAGGCGCTGCTACAGGCTGTAGTAAACCTGTTTCAGATATGGATTGGCGACCGCACCACGAACATGTGGGCCAGACAGGTGTAAAGGTGAGCCCATCTCTTTATATTGCTGTTGGAATTTCCGGAGCCATTCAGCATTTGGCAGGTGTCAATTCCTCCAAGTATATATTGGTGATCAACAAAGATGGCGAGGCACCTTTCTTCAAAGCCGCTGATTACGGTGTGGTGGGAGATGCATTCGAAGTAATACCAAAACTAACAGAAGCGATCAAGGCACAGCAAGGTTAATGGCAGATAAAATCAAATTAGAAATACTAGGACTCTCGTCGAGTCAATCACAATCTGGATCATTCGCATTGGTATTGGGAGAGGTAGGCGGAAACCGTCGCCTCCCCATTATTATAGGGATGTTTGAAGCTCAGGCGATTGCCATCGAAATAGAGGAAATCACTCCCAACAGGCCCATGACGCATGACTTATTTAAGTCTTTCGCATTCAATCTGGGGTATGATATCAAAGAGATTTATATCTCCGACCTGAAGGAAGGGGTCTTTTTCGCTAAAATCATCTGTGAGTCCGGAGGTAATCAATTTGAAATAGATGCCCGGCCATCCGATGCCATCGCGATAGGGCTCAGGTTTAAAGTAGATATCTACACCCATGAGTCTATTCTTACAGAGGCGGGTATAGTGCTTACCGATGAAGAGGAAGAAATCACTGAGGTGAAGCGGAAGTCGACGGGGTCTGGCAAGCCCGAACCGGTTTCCAAAAAGCTGGAGGACTTGCCCTCCGATCAACTCCACAGCATGCTGGACGAGGCCCTGGCTCAGGAAGATTATGAGCGCGCAGCCAAAATTCGGGACGAAATCAATAAACGAAACTAACTCACCACAGGATTTTGATGGATGTACTAAGGGCTGCATTTGGGCTGATGTTTTTGGTAGGTGTGGCCTATCTCTTTTCGCTTAAGCGAAAATCTGTTGACTGGAGGTTGGTGCTTACAGGTATCACGTTGCAAATAGTATTTGGTCTACTGATTACACAGATAGATTTTGTTAGACAGGCCTTTAATTGGATTAGCCGTCAGTTTGTGGTGTTGCTGGGCTTCTCCGGAGACGGGGCATCCTTTCTGTTTGGCAGCCTGATGGACACAGAAAGCCTTGGTTTTATTTTCGCACTACAGGTGCTTCCCACGGTTATTTTCTTCTCTACTGTAACTTCTGGTCTTTATTACCTTGGAGTACTGCAGTGGATTGTGAAGGGTATTGCCTGGATTATGACCCGGACGATGAAGCTATCAGGTGCGGAATCTCTTTCGGCAGCTGCTAACATTTTTCTAGGACAAACCGAAGCACCATTGCTGGTTCGGCCGTTTGTACCCAAAATGACCAATTCGGAACTGATGTGTCTGATGACCGGTGGTATGGCTACCATTGCCGGTGGTGTACTGGCGGGCTACGTGGCTTTTTTAGGTGGTGGCGACCCTGTTGCTCAGGAACGTTTTGCAGCTTACCTACTCAGTGCTTCTATTATGAATGCACCCGCGGCCATTGTGATGTCAAAGATCATGCTGCCAGAACTTAACAGAGATCAAATTAATACGGATCTGACAGTGTCCTCGGATACCATGGGGGTAAATCTGGTGGATGCGCTGGCCAGAGGAGCAGCTGAGGGTCTGAAGCTGGCCCTGAATATTGGTGCCATGTTGTTGGCCTTTATAGCCCTGATCGCAGCGATCAATTACATTCTGATGGCACTTGGGGATGTTACAGGCTTAAATGCGGTGATTGTTTCCAGTACCGATGGTAGTTTTGATGGTTTCTCCCTGGAGTATATTCTCGGTCAGTTTTTCAGAATTTTCGCCTTTGTGATAGGAGTGGACTGGAACGAGTCTCTGCAAGTGGGTAGTCTTTTGGGGCAGAAAGTGGTAGTCAATGAATTTGTGGCCTATCTGGGACTGTCAGAATTTGTGGCCGCTGGTGCACTCAATGAAAAATCCATTGTGATAGCCACCTATGCGCTTTGTGGATTTGCTAATTTCAGTTCTATAGCCATTCAGATTGGGGGCATTGGCGGAATGGCTCCAACCCAGCAAGGGAATATTTCGAAGTTGGGACTAAGGGCATTATTTGCGGCCACCCTTGCTACGATGATGACCGCCTCCATTGCCGGAGCACTAATGGTCTAGCTATCTATTTTCTTGAGCAGTGAGTTCATCATGAGCCCTGCGGCTGCCGGATTGGTAGCCAACGGGATGTCATGAACATCGCATATCCTCATGAGCATTTGTACATCAGGTTCGTGGGGATGTTTACCCATTGGATCCCGAAAGAAAATGACCATGTCCAGCCTTTTTTCAGCTGCCTCAGCAGCGATCTGAGCATCACCACCTAATGGACCTGATAAATAGCGATGTACTTTGAGGCCGGCTTTTTCTACATGTGATCCTGTGGTGCCTGTGGAGACCAATTCTACCTTTTCTAACCAGTCTTTGTATTTCAGGAGGAAGGCTACCATTTCGGCTTTTTTGCCATCGTGGGCGATAATTGCGATTTTCATGGGGGCAAAATAAAAAATGGCAGCCAATTAATTGACTGCCATCCAGGATTAAATCATTTTCATTTTATGCCTCCACTTTCATGGGGTACTTTTTATTAGGCTGAGGTTCTCCTTCCAGGATCTCCTTGCTGGCATATTCCCTGAACTTGTCAAAGTTCCTGTTGAATTTTAATGCCAGCTCATTGGCCTTTTTGTAGAAAGCTTCGTCATTTTTCCAGGTTTCACGAGGGCTGAGAATCTCATTTGGTACATTGGGGCATGTCAGGGGCATCTCTGCACCAAAAATAGAGTGCGTTCTGTACCCCACATTTTCCAATACCCCTGAAAGGGCTGCGGAAATCATGGCACGTGTGTATTTTAATTTGATTCTGGAGCCTACACCATAAGGACCACCAGTCCATCCCGTATTGATGAGCCAAACCTTTACTTCGTTTTCTTCCATTTTCTTGCCCAACATTTCAGCATAAGCAGTAGGATGCAGCGGCATGAAAGGAGCGCCAAAGCATGCGGAGAATACAGGTACCGGTTCTGTGATACCCGCTTCGGTACCTGCCACCTTGGAGGTGTATCCGGAAATGAAGTGGTACATCGCCTGACCTTTGGATAGCCTTTGAATAGGAGGGATCACACCATAGGCATCGCAGGTCAGGAAGAATATGTTCTTAGGCAAGCCCCCAACGGATGGCTTGGCGATGTTTTTGATGCTTTCGATGGGGTAAGAGACACGGGTGTTTTCTGTTACCTCAGTGTTGCTATAATCCACCGTGCGTGTATTGGGGATGAACCTTGTGTTTTCTAAAATGGCACCATAGTGGATGGCATTAAAGATGTCTGGTTCATTCTCTTCGCTCAGGTTGATCACCTTAGCATAGCATCCACCCTCGAAATTGAATATGTTGTTGTTAGTCCATCCGTGCTCATCGTCTCCAATCAATAGTCGATCAGGGTCAGCTGAAAGCGTAGTTTTTCCCGTGCCCGAAAGTCCAAAATAAATGGCCGTATCATGTTTTTCAACCCCCATGTTGGCAGAGCAGTGCATTGGCAACACATGATCTTCGGTAGGTAAAAGGAAATTGAGAACGGAGAATATGCCTTTTTTGATTTCTCCTGAATAAGCGGTACCACCAATCAGGATGATGCGCTTGGTCATATTGATAATGGCGAAGTTACCCTGTCTGACGCCATCAGTTTTTGGATCCGCCTCAAACTCGGGGCAGCAGATTACCGTGAAATTGGGATCAAAATCCTGGAGCTTGTAGTCCGGGGGAGTGATGAACATGTTGTAGCAGAACAGGTTGTGCCAAGCCAGTGTGTTAATGACCCTTAGCTTGAGTCTGTGTGTTTTATCTGCCCCGGCATAGGCATCGCGCACATAGACTGCTTTGTCCTCAAGAAACTTCAGCATCTTGGCATGGATCTTATCAAAGTTCTCAGGACTCACGGGCCTGTTGATGTCCCCCCACCATACTTTGTCCTGGGTCTTGGCATCTTCTACGATAAAGCGATCCTGTGGTGATCTGCCGGTGTACTTGCCGGTATCACACATCAGGGCGCCAGTATCGGTAAGGTGCCCTTCACCATTTCTGACAGAATCTTCTATTAGCTCTGCGGCATTGAGGTTCCAGAATGCTTCTTTCACCTTGAGAATCCCGGCGGCCTCCAGTCCTACTTTCTGAGATTTTAGTCCTTTTTCTTTCATTGTTTCGGGGGTTTAGCCTTTGATTAACAAGTCAAAGGTCAATATTCGAGTTGTTTATAAGTCTGATATTAGTCAGTATGTGAGGTGTGTTTTATTATTGCAATCGTTTGCAAGGCAAATTTAAGCCGGATGTGTCAAAAAGAGAAACTTTAGTGACGATATGGTTTAGGAAGTTTTGAAATGCCCTGGTCTAGATATATTTCATTATTATTGTTGGTTGCGCGAAGTGCGTATTTAAATAAAACATTAACCTATTTTATTTTTGATCGATGAGTTCTGAAAGTACGTTTTTTGGCCACCCCAGGGGACTAGCCACCCTATTTTTTACGGAAATGTGGGAAAGGTTTAGCTACTATGGTATGCGGGCCATTCTTATTCTTTTTATGACCACAGAAACTGCACAGCAGGGACTTGGACTGGACGTGGAGACTTCAGCAGCCGTGTATGGTTTGTATACTGCCGCTGTTTATCTCCTGTCTCTGCCGGGCGGATGGCTTGCGGATAATGTCTTTGGACAGCAAAAATCTATTTGGTACGGAGGTATTCTGATCATGGTAGGTCACCTGATTCTGGCCATTCCGGGTTCGCAGGAGATTTTCTTTATTGGCTTAGGTTTTGTGGCCATGGGCACGGGTTTTCTGAAACCAAACATCAGCTCCATTGTGGGAGATCTTTATGGAGATGATAAGGGAGCTAAGCGGGATGCTGGTTTTTCTATTTTCTATATGGGGATCAACTTGGGTTCGCTTCTGGGACAGACTGTAGTGAGCTTTTTGGGAGAAAAGGTGGACTGGCACATGGGTTTTGGAGCAGCAGCTGTAGGGATGTTTCTTGGCCTGATTCAGTATAAGCTTACCCTTGGAACGCTCAAGGGCATAGGCATGAAGCCCGCAAAAAGGGTTAAACTTCCCGGCGAGAAAAGCAGTTCCACTTTTACCTATGCACTGGCTGCAGGTGCCATACTGCTCATATTCACCATGCAATATTTGGGCATGGTGGATGTGACCACCGCACGTGGGATTGCCGAGAGTGTTGGGGTGTTGATCGTAGTGGTAACCCTGGCCTATTTTGCCAATATTTTTATCTCCGGTGGGCTGGACATGGCAGAGCGCAAACAGGTTTTTGTGATTTTTCTGCTTTTCATTGGTGCATCGGTCTTTTGGGCTGGTTTTGAACAGGCAGGCTCCAGCCTTAATCTGTTTGCAAGGGATTATACGGATCGGATGATTTTTGGCTATGAACTGCCAGCAGGTATTCTTCAGAATTTCAATCCGTTCTTTATCATTGTTCTGTCACCGGTTTTTGGAGCCATCTGGATTCGCCTGGCTGCCAAACAAATGAACCCCAGTACACCTATCAAGTTTGGTTTCGGATTGATCATGATGGCTGTAGGCTTTTTGGTGATGTATTTCGCGGCTGTGATCGTAGTGCAGGGTACCAAAGCGGGAATGGGCTGGTTGATCGTGACTTATCTTTTTCATACTACTGGTGAGCTGACCTTGAGTCCGGTAGGTTTGAGTGCTACTACCAAGCTGGCTCCTCGAAAATATTATAGCCAGATGATGGGTATCTGGTTTGTGGCTACAGCATTGGGCAACCTGATAGCAGGGCTCTTTGCAGGTGGTTTTGATCCTAATGATGCCTCTCAGGTACCTGGTCTGTTCATGTCAGTGGTGCTCCTGGGAGTGGGTAGTGGTATCATGTTCCTGATCTTCTCCGGATTTATGAGAAGATGGATGGGGAATGTGAGGTAAGGGTCTTATTCTGTACTAAAAAGCCGCTCGCAGCTATGCTGCGAGCGGCTTTTTTATTTTGAAAACTTCACGCCTAAAGAAATCTCTAGTCCTTCGAGGAGTATGGCGGTATCTTCTAAATCCAGAGCTTTGGTTTGGATGCCCGTGGAGCCGGAGCCGCCCGTGTAATCGCCCGATAGCTGAGAGGATGCCGCGCCCTTCAGGTACTGAGATTCGGCGGTGAGTGACAAGTTGTTATTTATTTTAAACTCAAATTCGATACCAGCCATCCATCCCAGTCCCAGTTTTTCTTCCAGTTTGAAATCAGTATTGAGGACATCCCAACCTTCGTAATCTCTGAACGCACGGTCCATATTGCCTTCATTGATTCTTGTATTGATATTCCACCAGGCAAACCCTCCACCAAGAAGCTTGATTTGTACCGGACCCAAGGGAATCTTAAAGAAGAGTTCCATGGGCACGAGCAGGGCATAATGTGGCCCTGTGAGCGGTTTATTGTATTCAAATGGGAGTTTTTCCATGGCAAGGCCAGGGATGCTGTAGAGCGTGGCTCCGGTCTCTATCCCGAGCTTGTTGCCCAGACCAATGCCCCTCACACTAAACGGACTGACAGGCGCTGAGAGATAACCGTTTTTCGGTATGAGATAAGAGAAGGAAACGCCTTGTGCAAATGAGATATAACTTAAGAAAAGGCACAGTGCCAGGATGAATAGTCGCTTCATGAGAAATAGAGGTTATCCCGTGAAGTTAATGTTTCTTCAGTACTGGCCTAAAAAGCAAGGATCAAAAAAAAAGCCCGATTGCTCGGGCCTTTTTGTTCTTTAAGGGAAATGGGATTACATCATGCCACCCATTCCGCCCATGCCACCTGGCATTCCGCCTGGCATTCCACCACCGGCAGACTCTTCTTCCGGGTGGTCAGCTACCACACACTCAGTAGTCAATAGGAGGGCAGCGATAGACGCAGCATTCTCCAGTGCCAAACGAGTTACTTTGGTAGGGTCTATGATACCAGCTTTGAACATGTTTACATATTCACCAGTAGCAGCATTGAAACCGTAATCGTCTTTGCCTTCTTTTACAGCATTCACGACCACAGAAGCCTCTCCACCAGCGTTGTTCACGATGGTTCTAAGCGGCGACTGGATGGCATTGTATATGATTTTCACACCAGTGGTCTGGTCGATATTCTCCAATTCAAGACCTTCGATGGCTTTAAGCGCTCTGATGAGAGCTACACCACCTCCAGCTACGATACCTTCCTGTACGGCGGCTCTGGTAGCGTGAAGTGCGTCATCTACACGGTCTTTTTTCTCCTTCATTTCTACTTCAGTAGCAGCTCCAATGTAGAGGATGGCTACACCACCAGAAAGCTTAGCAAGTCTTTCCTGTAGTTTTTCTTTGTCGTAATCAGAAGTAGTGTTTTCGATTTGAGACTTGATCTGATTCACTCTTGCAGTGATATCTTCTTTTTTACCAGCACCATTTACAATGATGGTATTGTCTTTATCGATGCTGATTTTCTCTGCAGTACCGAGGTAATCCAAAGTAGCATTTTCCAGTTTGTAACCTCTTTCTTCTGAGATCAAAGTACCACCTGTCAATACCGCGATATCCTCAAGCATTGCTTTTCTTCTGTCACCAAAGCCCGGAGCTTTTACAGCAGCGATTTTCAGTGAGCCACGGATTTTGTTGACTACCAAAGTAGCAAGGGCTTCGCCTTCCACGTCTTCAGCTATGATCAACAATGGTCTTCCTGTCTGAGCAGTAGCTTCGAGGATAGGAAGGAGTTCCTTCATGCTGGAAACTTTCTTATCGTAGATAAGAATGTATGGATTTTCCAACTCAGCTTCCATCTTCTCGGTGTTGGTCACAAAGTAAGGAGAAAGGTAACCTCTGTCAAACTGCATACCTTCTACAGTTTTTACTTCAGTCTCAGTTCCTTTGGCCTCTTCTACAGTGATCACGCCATCCTTACCCACTTTTTCCATCGCGTCAGCGATCATCTTACCAATCTCAGCATCGTTGTTAGCAGATACTGAAGCTACCTGAGAAATCTCCTCTGAAGTGCTGATGTCTTTAGACTGAGCTCTTAGGTTTTCGATTACCTTGGCTACGGCTTTGTCAATACCTCTTTTGAGGTCCATTGGGTTAGCGCCAGCAGCTACGTTTTTGATACCATGTCCAAATATAGCCTGAGTCAATACCGTGGCAGTAGTAGTACCATCACCAGCATCATCTGCGGTTTTAGAAGCTACTTCTTTTACCAATTGAGCACCCATGTTTTCGATAGGGTTTTTCAACTCAATTTCTTTAGCCACTGATACACCATCTTTAGTGACTGTAGGTGCGCCAAATTTTTTGTCAAGAATTACATTTCGTCCCTTGGGCCCAAGGGTTACTTTTACTGCATCGGCAAGGATGTCAACACCTCTCTTGATGCTATCTCTCGCTTCTGTGTTGAAGAAAATATCTTTAGCCATAATTGTATATGATTTGAATTTTTAGATTGTGATAAAATGAATTTTATTATACGATACCGTAGATATCGCTTTCTTTCATGATCAAATACTCTTTACCGTCAATGGAGATCTCCGTACCAGAGTATTTACCATACAAAACCTGGTCTCCTACTTTTACATTGATAGGCTCGTCTTTCTTACCAGTACCAATCGCTACGATTTCACCTCTCTGAGGCTTCTCTTTTGCCGTGTCAGGAATGATGATCCCTGATGCAGTTTTTTCTTCTGCGGCCGCTGGTTCTACAAGAACCCTATCGGCTAGTGGTTTGAAATTAACTTTTGACATGTGTGTGAATTTTATGGTTTAGTCAATTAATGAAAAATATTGATAATAGGGCAATTAGCATTTTACATGCCAACCCTAAAAATGGGGAAATATGGATCATTTTGGCAGAAAAATACTGACAAAATATCAGGGTAAATTTTTCCATGTCAGGGTGCCTGTCAGTTTGCCATTTAGAATTTTCATGTTTAAATTCTTCTGAAGAAAAATTGAAGGTATATGGGAAACTTAAATCATGATTGGCTGACAGAAGGAATGATCGATTATGAGTATAAAAAGTACGTTCTGTTGGCTTATTTAAAGGACATCAAGCACCATTTTGATTCTGCGGAGCTGTTTCCGTTTTTATCGGATCTTATTATGCACTATAAGAATCTTTTGAATGTGAAATCAAACAAAGAGCTTATCTACGAGCATTTTCCTAAGTCCATCTCTCGTGCAGACTTCAAGAAGCTGAAGTTTACTTATCACAGGATGATACAGGATGATGAGATGATGCAGGAAATCGAGGATATCATTGGCTTTGCATTGCCAAAACTGGAAGGGAGCATCAATGAGGGCAAGGAGCTGTACGACCTGGTGGAGGATAATCTGGAGGTGAGTGCTGTAGGGCTTACCCCGATTTATGCCAAAGAGGGCTATGTGCTGGTGAATCAGGACGCGAAACGAGATGTGTCTGTCTTTCGGTATCAGATTTCGGTGTTCGAAAACGCGGATGAGAAATACCGCGGGATCAGCACCACTTTTCTGACCAATGACTTTAGGGATATTTCGAGAACATACGAACAGATCAAAATGGATCTGGTGCGCAGGTTCAAGGAATTACCTAACCCGGCGACTTTTTTGGTAGTGAGCAAACTGAAATTTCCGCTGCCACAGACCATACTGCCTGTGGCGAAGAGAATGCTCGTTAGAAAGATTGAGGAAATTTAATTAACAGAATCTTCTTCAAGACCCAGGTCTCCAGAAGGCTGCTCAATGGACTGAATGTTCTGAGTTGGCAATACAGACTCCTGGGCACTTTCTATGTTAGGAGAAGTGAGGGTCTGGGTGTCATCCTCCACGAAAAAATTGGTGGTAAGTGTGAGAATGAGCATGGCGATGGCCAGGCCCCAGGTAAGTTTTTCAAGGATGTCACCTGTTTTTTTAACACCCATAATCTGCTGTGTGCCAGCACCTCCAAATTGGCTGGAAAGTCCGCCTCCTTTAGGGTTTTGGGCCAAAACAACGAGAATCAATAAAAATGCTACAAGGATGATAATGCTAATGATAAGGGCGTACATTCTAACTCTATTGGTTTATTTTCTTGATAATGTCCGCAAAGTAAGTTGTTTTTTCAGGAAATCGCACTATGAGGGCCTCATATATTTGAATGGCTCGATCCTTTTTACCTTGCGCTAAATAGATTTCTGCGAGATACTCGGAGGCAATCTCAGGGTGCAACTCTGTGCTGGTGCCGGAAAGGTCTACCTGCGCATTGGCAGCTGCTTTACTGGCTGGCGAAATGGATGGGTTGCTCTTAATGAAGTTGGTTATGATATCATCCTGGTTGACCCTTTTGGGCTCACCTTTGTCGTCTTTTTTATTCCCCTCTTCTGACTTCTTCTTGTCCTTTTTCTGCGCCTTCTTTTTCGGCGTGTCTGCAGACTTCTTCTTACTCTCGGGCTTTTGCTTAGTAGTTGTTGGTTTAGTTTTCCCAGCAGCTTTGGTGGCTTTGGCAGGTTCCTTTGCTACTTTTTTGGACTCAGCTTTCGTCTTTTTGGGTTCCAGGGGTTCATTCTCTTCTGTAATTCGTGAAACCCTGGCCGAGCGTGATTCAGAGGGTTTTCTTACTATTTCGCGAGGCTTTTCTTGTTCCGGATCTGCTTCACCATCGGTTTTAGGTGCTGCTGGCTCATCACTCTCAGGAACTTTTGCCTCTTCAGGAGCTTCTGCTTCGTTCTCTACCTCTGCTTTTGGTTCTTTTGGAGGGATGGTCTCAATGGGCGTTTCCTTCGCTACAGGTGCATCTTCAGGGGTTTCCTCCCTTGTTTCCGATTCCTCAGAGGTCTTTTGAGTGGCCTTTTTAACTGCATTGTCAACGGCTTCTTCCTCTGCCAGTTCATTTTCTATTTTGTTGAACTTGGCCCTGTTGATTTTCAGTTCCTCCAAATCCCGATAGAGTTCATCTATGATGTGATCTAAATCTGAAGGTTTGCCAGTCTCCGGCATTGGGGGCTCTGGAGCAGGGGTTTCATCCTGGATGATTGGTTTGGGTTGAGGTTTTGGCTTGGGCGCCTCTTCCTGCGTGATTTGTTTACTCTGAGCAGTGGTGATCCTGTTGGTTTTGATGGTGTCGGTAAGGTCGCGCTCTCTGTCTGCTTCGTGTGACTCATGTACCGTCAGTGGACTCAGGAAGATTAACTCATCGTTGATATATCGTTTGAGTAATGCCCGATCTGTGGCGTATACAGCAGCAGAAGAGATGTTTGCACCGGCGCTTTTAGACTTCAGAATTTTACTGCCCTTTGCCAGTAGTGTCCTTGCCCCCTGAAAGTACGGATAGTCATTTACGAGTGCCTCCAACTGTACCAAAGATTCCCTGTCCAGGTCGGAAGGCGTCCTCAAATACTCAACGAATTTCTGTTTGTTCACAGGAATTTATGTTTCGGTGAAAATCTAAATTAAGAAAAATTACCAATTTGCCACAGAGGCATTGAATATATCGAGGATTATTTGGTCAAATATCTCCTCCACAAGGGCCTGTTCTTCGGATGAAATATCCTGAGAATTGTCAAAATCTTTGAAAAATGAGAATTTTCGTTCAAAATCAAACTCGTCATCCTGCGTATTGATATAACTGGCGAAGACGGTGATGGTGATTCTCGACATGCTTGAAAAGTCGGCCTGATCGTTGTTTCCGGAAGCTGTGGCTGATACCGGAGTTACCGTGTAATCGGCTATATAGCCATCTATTTGCAGATCCCCATTGTCGTCTACCAGTGACAAACTGGTATTCTGCTGGTAGTAATCTTTGATCTTTTCAGTGAAAAGCACACTCATGTTGGAAGGACCAAGAGTGGCGTTGTTAAAAAAGGTCTGGATGGAGATGGTTTTTACGGTGGGGGAGATGGAGGCTCCCGTGAAGCTATAGACGCCACAACCCGAAAGAATGCCCAGAGCACCAAGCAGGACACTAAATACTGTCAATCTCATATTGCTTGATTTTTCTGTAAAGTGTTCTCTCTGAAATCCCCAGGTCTTTGGCTGCATACTTTCTCTTGTTGTTGTTTTTCTTCAATGCCATAATGATCATTTCTTTCTCTTTCTTTTCAAGAGAAAGAGAATCGCCATCGTCGGTTTCATGAGTGATGTCTTCTATTTCATAATCATCCTCCACAATCCGGTCCCGATTACCTTGCTCCCGGGAGGACTCCAGCATGATTGGCTTTATGGGCGGGTTGTCGTAGTCTTCATCACGTTCAGGCCTGTTATATGGCTCCACATCATTAAACAAACGTTCATGCTGGGACAAAATTTCACTGCGAGAGCCGTCTTCAGACAAAATTTCATGTATGAGTGATTTCATCTCAGACATGTCTTTTTTCATATCAAAAAGTACTTTGTAGAGGAGATCACGCTCTGAGAAGTTTTCTGAATTCTCCGTTTTTCCGATAAGTGCTGGGAGGTAGGAGGTGGTTTTGGGTAGATATTTCAGCAGGGTGTCAGAATCAATTTCACGCTCCATTTCTAACACACTCATCTGCTCCACGAGATTTTTAAGCTGGCGTATATTGCCTGGAAATCGAAATTTCAGCAGCATTTCTTGTGCCCCTTCAGTGAGGTAAGCAGGTTTCGTACGGTAGGTCTCTGAAAAATCGGAAGCAAACTTTCTGAAAAGTAACAGTACGTCCTCGCCGCGTTCTCTGAGGGCAGGCACCTGGATAGGTACTGTATTGAGGCGGTAGTAGAGGTCCTCTCTGAACTTATTCTGCTCAATGGCAGCGTTAAGGTCCACATTGGTGGCAGCAATCACTCGCACGTCTGTCTTCAAAACCTTAGACGAACCTACTTTGATAAACTCACCATTTTCCAATACTCTGAGTAACCTGGCCTGGGTACTTACCGGGAGTTCACCTATTTCATCCAGGAAGATGGTACCGCCATTGGTCACTTCGAAATATCCTTTTCTGGATTCGTGGGCGCCTGTAAAGGCTCCTTTTTCATGACCAAAAAGTTCAGAGTCAATGGTACCTTCAGGAATCGCCCCACAGTTAATGGCAATAAATTGACCGTGCTTCCGATGAGAAAGACTGTGAATGATCTTAGAAAAAGATTCTTTACCTGCACCACTTTCACCAGAGATCAATACACTCATGTCTGTAGGCGCCACTTGCATGGCTATCCTTATGGCATTGTTGAGCTTGGGTGAGTTACCAATGATCTCAAAACGCTGCTTGACAGCTTGTACTTCCGAACTTATTTTGTAATCCATTATGCTATAACCTCCCCGAATAGTGTGGCTGCAGTGCAGTCAAACACCTTCACCTGAACGTATTCGCCCTTCTTGGCTCCGTTATTTTTGAAAATCACGACTTTATTGGCGGTATTTCTGCCTTGAAGATCTTCATTGGACCTTTTGCTAAACCCTTCAACCAGAATGGTGAATGTTTTCCCGATATCCCGCTGATTTCTCGTCAGAGAGAGTGCACGCTGAGTGTCAATGACTTCCTGAAGTCTTCTCTTCTTGACTTCCAATGGGATGTCATCCTCGTATTTTTTGGCCGCCAGTGTCCCCGGTCGCTCAGAGTAGAAAAACATGTATGAGAAATCATACTGCACGTATTCCATGAGCGAAAGTGAGTCTTGGTGCTCAGCCTCCGTTTCGGTGCAAAATCCGGTGATCATATCAGAGCTGATTCCACAATCTTCTCCAAGAATCTCACGAATGGCATCTACGCGATTGATGTACCACTCGCGATTATAGGTTCTGTTCATAAGTTCCAGTACCCGTGAGTTGCCGCTCTGAGCCGGTAAGTGAATGTACTTACAAATATTCTCTTGTCTCTTCATGGTATGAAGTACCTCATCCGTGATGTCCTTGGGGTGCGACGTAGAAAATCTCACCCTCAGGTCAGGATGTACTTGTGCCACCATTTCCAGCAAATTGGCAAAATTGACGATTTGATGTGGCTCCTGTTTCTCCAGTCTTGCTTTGTTGTTTTCTTCCGGAGACCATTTATATGAGTCCACATTTTGACCGAGGAGGGTCACCTCTCGGTATCCTTTACTAAAAAGATCCTGCGCTTCGTTAATAATCGATTGTGGGTCTCTTGAGCGCTCGCGTCCTCTGGTGAAGGGGACTACACAAAAGGAACACATGTTGTCACATCCACGCATGATTGAGATAAAAGCAGTAACCCCATTGGAGTTGAGCCTTACGGGAGAAATATCTGCATAGGTTTCTTCTCGAGAAAGGAAGGTGTTTACTCCTTTTTGGCCTTCCTCGGCCTGCCTTACGAGATTAGGGAGATCTCTGTAAGCATCCGGCCCCACGACCAGGTCAACAATTTTCTCTTCTTCCAGCAGATTGCTTTTGAGACGCTCGGCCATACACCCCAGCACACCTATGGTGATTTCGGGCCGCTCCAACTTGATCTTGTTGAATTGTCTAAGTCTTTTCCTGATCGTTTGCTCCGCTTTTTCGCGAATGGAGCAGGTGTTCAGGAGGATCACATCGGCAGCTTCAAATGAAGCGGTGGTATCAAATCCCTCTTTTTGAAGTATGGATGTAACTATCTCGCTATCAGAAAAATTCATCTGACAGCCGTAACTTTCTATGTAAAGTTTTTTGGCAGCTTGATTGTTGCTTTCTTTTGAAACTTTTACCTCACAGTGCTCTTCCTGCACATCATTTCTCTGGTCCAAAATCTCAAGGTCCTCTATCAACTGAGTCATAGTGGGTCAATTATTTAAAGGGCAAAGATAAGTAGCAAACTTAAGACAATGACATCTTGTCAGTATTTCTGAAGCCGAAATTTATCTTACCACTTCCAGATTCAGTCCCACGTTCACTGTGTTGTAAATGAACCGATCCTTGGCTTTGTCTATCACACTGGCCTCATTACTGTAAGAGAGATTCCAATCTGTCCGATCGATATTGAATTTGGCCACCGCCCGGATATATTCTGGCTTGAAGCTTATTTCAGCCGGGAAGGTGATACTTTTTGTGGTGCCCCGGAGGGTCAGATTTCCGGTGATCATATGTGAGGGATTGGCCACCATGAATGAGCTCAGAGTGGCAGGTGTGTACTCAGATTCGAATTCTTTGGCATCCTCTGGCAATGCGGTTGAGTCAAATGGGGTTACCTCCACGATCTCAAAGGAAGCAGTCGGGAAGCTGTCAGCTTCAAAAAAATCTTCTGACATCAGGTGATCTTTGAGTTTCTTGCTTTTTTCAGCATCCTTCATGAGATCCATTACCTGTAGTCTTTGGATATCCATTTCGAATTTTCCGCCTACGATTTCACCAGTGAGTACAGCGAGCTGACCGGCATTGAAAGGAATGATCCCGTTATGCTGACCTTTGGGTTTGCTCCCGATCCACGTGACCACAGAGGAAGCAGTATCAATATCCATCCAGGTGGCTTTTTCGGATATAGACAGAACGTCTTGTTCTGCGCCAGCCTCCAGGTTTTTCTCAGTAGGTGCGGTACACGAAGACATTAATGTCAGGGCAAATAAATAAATCATAAGTTTCATTGAAGAGGCATTCATATTCTTGATTTCATTTTTTGTTTTAAAACATTACCTTAACAGCCGACAAGTTAGGAAGTTTTAAAAAAGAGGTGGTTTATGGCTTTGATAAAATCCGTGCGTGGGTATACCCCGGAGATTGGCAAGGAATGTTGGCTCGCTGAAAATGCGACCATTGTGGGTGAGGTGACCATGGGAGCCCAATGTACAGTCTGGTTCAATGCGGTCATTAGGGGAGATGTTAACTATATCAAAATTGGGGATCGTACCAATATTCAGGATAACGTAACAATTCATGGTACTTTTGAAAAGGCACCGACCAATATCGGGAGTGACGTATCCATTGGGCACAATGCCATCGTGCATGGATGTACTGTGCAGGATCAGGTGCTTATCGGTATGGGCGCGATGGTGATGGATGGAGCTGTGATTAAGACAGGAGCCATCGTGGCAGCCGGAGCGGTGGTGTTGGAAGGAACAATTGTTGAAGAAAACAGTATATATGCCGGAGTACCTGCCAGAAAGGTGAAGGATGTGGAAGGTAAAAACAGGGAAATGCTTTTGCGCATTGCCGGTAATTATATCAAATATGCAAACTGGTTCAAAAATGAATAAGATAGGTAAACCCAAACCTGAGGAATATGCTAATTTCTATCGAGGATATATAGAGTTGGTAGGAGAGAAAGATGTGATAGAATATCTGTCCAATCAGTCAGATTCGTTCTCCGGATATCTTGAAAAGATACCAAAAGAGAAAGTGGACTTTGCTTATGATGAAGGGAAGTGGACAGTGGCTCAGGTTTTAGGTCACATAATAGATGTGGAAAGAGTTATGTCTTACAGGATTCTTCGGTTTTCCAGGCAGGATAAGACACCTATTCCCGGCTTTGACCAAAATACTTATGTGGAAAATTCGTTTTTCGGAGCGCGTAGCATCAAATCCCTGAGTGCGGAGTTGCTGGGACTCAGGACAGCAAATATAGAATTGATCAAATCATTGACCGAAGAGCAGACAAAATACACTGGTCAATCCAATGAAGTGATTCTCTCGGTGAGAGCTTTGGTGTATATTCTCGGTGGGCATCTGGCCCATCATTGGAATATTCTCAAGGAGCGATATAAGGTGTAATCTTAAGTGGTGTTTAAAAATCAAATAGAAAATCTATGAATTTTATTGTCCGATTACTTTTATCGGCCCTGGCCGTTATCATCGTTTCGTATTTACTTCCCGGTGTTTACGTAGAGGGGTTTTTAGCAGCGGTTATATTGGCCCTTGTGCTGTCTCTACTCAATCTTACCATCAAGCCAATTCTCATTTTATTGACGATTCCCTTGACAGTGTTCACGCTAGGGTTATTTCTGCTGGTGATCAATGCTTTAATTATTTTAATGGCCGATGCTATTATTCCGGGCTTTGAAGTAGCGGGCTTTTGGTGGGCACTGCTTTTTAGTCTATTGCTTTCATTGACCAATGCGCTGCTTACCGATATTAGTGGAACAAAAAGGAATAACTAATCTTTCGCTAGAAATAAACCGGGCACTGGGGATCCTTCTTGTAATTCCTCAGTTTGATTCTGTAGTTCACCAAAATTTCATGTGACCCACTGGTTTCCGTGGTAATCTCACTGGTGGTGGCATCGTAGGCATATCCTACACGGAAATTTTCATTAAGAATTAACTGACCGATGAAGGTGATATCGTTGGAGTTTCTGTAGCTAATTCCGGCATAGGCAATATTGTCAAAAATAACCATTGCCGTGATGTCATAGGCAAACCTGTTTTGTTCTTGTCCTCTTAAAAGTATAGAAGGAGAAAGTTTGATTGATTCTGACAGGGGTAGGATCACCCCTCCGGTGGCATAATAATACCTGCTTTCTCTTGAGTCTGCGGCTACTGCGTCACTTTCATCTACTACCAGTGTTCTGTTTTCCAGGATATAAGGAACAGAAAGTCCCACGTACATATGCGGATTTGCAAAATAAAGGCCAGTGCCAAAATTAGGAGTAAAACGGTTTACAGTACCGGAGAGTAGCTGATCATCCTCATCAAAGACAGAGAGCTTGTTGAAATCAGAGGCTCGGCTGTCAAAGCCTCCCTGTAAGCCCATTGCTAAAATCCCGAAACTCATTTTTATTTTGTAGGCATAACTCCCATACACAGAGACACTTTCTGTAATACCTACCTGATCCCGGGTAGCTTGCAGCCCCACACCAATCCTGTTGGAATTAAAAGAGGAGTGGGCTGTGAGTGCCTGATAGACCGGAGCACCTTCCACGTTGATCCACTGCTCTCTGTGCACGGCAATAACTGAGAAAACATTGAGACTGCCCGCGTAAGCAGGGTTGATCAGAAGCCCGTTGAAAGGGTAAGTAGAGGTGAGGGCCCGCATCTGTGCGGATGCGATGACCCCACTCAATATGAACAAAATGCCTGCTATGTATTTTTTCATGCTCATGGTTGTAAATTAACGAACTAACTCCAAATATCCATTCACCACTTCAGTTCCATCGCCTTTATCAATGAAGTAGAAGTAGGTTCCCACTGGCAGTTTCAATGCGTTTCTGCCCACGTTACTTGTACCATCAAATCTCCTGTCTATGTTGTTGTATCCCTTGGTTTCGTAGACCAATGAACCATCCCTGTTGTAAATACTTACCCGGTTATTAGGGAAGTAGTCAATACAATCAATGATCATAAAGTCATTCTTTCCATCACCATTGGATGAGATACCGTTGTAAATTTTCAGAGCAGCGGTAATCTCAAATTCACGTGTATAGTCACATCCATTATCAGACCTGAACCAAACACTCCAGAGTCCGGGCTCAGCTCCGATCAGTTTCACATCGCTTGAGACCGAAATACCATCAGGGTTAATCCAGGAGATGGTATCGATCTCATGGAATACCTCGAAATAGATGTCGGCAGTTCCGTTGAACTGATTGGCTGCACCATCTTCTGTTCTCAGACAAATGGATCCTGTTGTGAACACCTCAAATTCAGGAGCTTCAATTCCATTCAGGATTTCCACGGGAACTCTTGCAGATACACACCCGGTAGAGATTTTGATGGCTTCTACCAGATAGGTTGTTGTATCCAAGGTAGACACATCACTGCCTGTGAATACCGGAGTACTGAGGTTACCCTGTTCGTACCAGTTGAAGGTATAGCCTTCAGTGTTTCCATTCACCCTGGCCAATGCACGTCCATCAGGGAGGATGCAGTTGGTTCGGTCAGATATCTTCACCACAGTAGGAAGACCAACTGTTTCTGTTGCATCCATGATGTTGAACTGCTGATACCCTATACATCCGGTGATTTTGTCAATGGCCACCGTGGTAAATACTCCAATATTCAGTGAATCGACACTCTGCTTATTGCTGACAAATGGAGTGAATCCGGTGGTATCAGAGATTGCCCCTTCATACCAGTGGAAAGTGTACCTGAATAATTCACCTTCTGTGAAACCTATGGTTGCTCTGCCATTTGGCAAAGTAGGGTAGCAGATGGTGACATCATTGATCACGTCTACTCTAAACTCCGGAGTATCTCGGAGGTCTTTGACAGTCACGGCTTGAGGCACAGAGGTACAGAAAGCGTCAGTTCCATCTACCACATAGATGGTGTAAGTGCCGGCCTCAAGTCCTGAGTACACCGTTCCAATCCAGTCAGCTTGTGTAGGATCAGGAGTACCAGCGGTTTGATCACCAATGAACCAATAGAACTGATAATCAGATGCTGATTTACCATCAGGGATGTTATTCACCTTGGCTGCCAGCCTACCATCAGGATTCACACAGTTTGAATTACCCTCAGAAGTAACTGATAGTTTCAACGGATCCGGGTAGTCATCAATCATCACGTAGTTTTCAGAGACCGAACATCCTGTCGCCAACTCTGTGATAGTTACAGTGTAAGTATCTGCTGTTAAGCTATCGGCCGTCGCATTGTTAGCTTCTACCACCACACCGGAAGAGTTGGTCCACTCAAAGGTGTATAGCGTGTTATCCTGAGAGCCATTTGCACTTACAGTAAGTGATCCGTTTGGATTGTCAGGGTCACAATTGGTTTGAAGAGAGAAATCTTCAAGCGTAATACCTGGTCTTGTAGTTTTATCAGTAATGTCAATCTGATAGATACCTGTACTACATCCGGTAATATTACTCATGGCTATCACATAATATTCATCGGGCACCACATCAAATCCGGTATCATTGAATGAAAGGATAGGACTAGGGCCACTGTAGATCAGCGAATCATTTGGATTCCCAAGTGTAGGATCACCATTATAGAAATAGTAAGTATAGTCCGTCAGGTTGCCAATATTGATCATCGTCACTTCAAAGAATGCATTGGAAGGTGAGCATGCGGTCATGCTTACAGAGTCTATGGCCACAATCCTTAGTTCCTCAGGTACGTTTGTTAGTGTGAAGTACGCATTGGAAAGACAACCAACATTTACGTTCATAACTTCTACTTCGAATTTACCCTGGTACTGTCCGCTGAGTGTGTCATTGGATGACAAGCTTCCGGTAATTCTGGCATTAGTTCCAGGGTCCACTTCATACCAGTTAAAAGTATAAGAAGAATCAATGTGAATCGGATCGTTGGCCTTATCAGGTATCGCCAAAAGCATGCCGTTTGGAGTAGTACCTGTTTCTGAGCAGGTAGAGTCAGCTTCTACCTGAATGATTTGAATCTCAGGGTAGAAAGGATTGTCCTCGATTACAAACTGTACTTTTTCAGAATCGCAATTCGAATCATTTTTCCTTATGGCGGCAAAGTAAGTACCTGCACCTAAGCTATCAAGTTTCATCGCAGTGGCTGGATTACCATCGGCAATTGGCGTCACTCCATCTGATGCAAACAATAGCAGCGTGTAATCACTTACCATAGTTAATGAATCTGCGCTGCTACCCATGCTGAGGTCAGTTCCCTGATACCTTATCTGCGTAATGACGAAAGAACCATTTCCAACTGTGAAACAAGTCAGGTTTTTGTTCACTTCATAAGAAATGATGATCGGGTAATCGGGATCATTTTGCACTTCTATGGTTTGCGTAGACACACATCCTGTGTTATTGTTAGTGATTTCTACAGTATAGAAATCATCCGGTAGGTTCTGAACGAGTTCAGTACTATCGGACTCTCCAAGAACTGCACTCACTTCGTTGCCGGCGCTCGCTGAAGTGCCCACGTACCACTGATAGTCATAGTTTCCTGCAGAAGGAGCAATTCCATCAATTTGTCTTATCTCGATCAGTCCCTGAGCAATGCCGCCACCATCACAGTTGGCATTAGGGATCATCACCAAAGAGTCAATTTCAGGAAGTCTGCTTCTATCCAGAATGATCAGGTCAATAGACCCGTTGGAGCAGCCTGTCACTCTATGAGTGGCCAGGAACGTAATGGTGTCAGGCAACAGGTTTGAAAGGCTGATGGAAGCCGGAGCATTCAATACCTGAGAGACCCCAGCCTGACCTATACTTGAAGTAATTGTCCAGTCATAATCAGCAACCAGTCCTGCAGCGCCCTGATAGGTGATGTCGTTATCATCTATAGTAACTGCACCATTTCCAGCACCACAAAGCGTATTGTGAGTGACTTGAGCATCTGGAATATTGATGGTAGGGAAGCTTAGGTTATCAAGTACCTCATAGGTGAAGTTGACAGAACAACCTCCAACACCGTCAGTAATCACTGCGGTATAGTTTCCTGCGGAGAGGCCACTCAGGGTAAAGGTGTTAGCTGATGAAGACGCGGTTCCTTCTGCTGGGGTTACAGCAGGAGAGGTAGGCAAGCTTCCATTTCTCCAGTCCACAGTATATGCATTGGCCACCCCACCGGTTTCTAGGGTGATTTCTATAGAACCAACACCAGTAGAAGTACAGCTGGTATTGGGCTCAATGGTAGTCACAGAAGCTTCAGGGTAAGCTATGTTTTCCTGCACCTGGAATGGGAAGCTGTTGGACTCACAGTCGTAAAGCTGATGTGTTGCACTGATGAAGTAATTACCTTCACTCAGTCCTTGCAGATCGGCATCAGTGGTCACAGCCGTTATCAGCTGTTGGTTCGAATTTAGCAACTGTAGATCATAGGTACCGATCAGGTTGGCAACTCCTCCATCCACGGCTTCTCCAGAGACTGAAATAGGGCCATCCTGAGTAGTCAATGTAATACTGTTGATTACTACTTCACCATTCGCAGTACAGTTCGTCTGACTACTTGGTGTCAAGGTCATACTGATGGCAAATGTGGAGTCTTGCAAAACGGATTTAGCAATTACATTATTACAGTTGGCATTAGGGTTGGTTGTGTCAGTCACCCTTGCAAAATACCTGGCCGTTGCCAACCCACTAATAGTAGATGTAGGCGGGGTAGTGCCGGAAATGGTAATGGAAGGAGTGAAGCCAGCTCCAGATGGAACTCCATCGGTCAATAGTACCGCACTTCCAGGGTTAGAAACTGTACCCAGGTACCAGTCTATGGTATAATTGGCATCCATATCAGCTCCGGTAATTGAAAGCGTCAACTGTCCGTCAGCATTGGCCACATCGCAGGAAGAGTTCAATCGATCCAGCGCTATACTCAAACTAGGCTGCTCGGTATCATAATCTATGATTACACTTCTTAGTGGCGTGGTACAACCTGTTACAGCATCATTGGCTGACACGAAGTAGGTTCCAGGTGACAGATCCGCTGAAGTACTTGCCCCTGTAAATGTGGATGCACTTGGAGTGACTCCATCACTTTCGAATAAGGTGAAGGTGTAACCTGCTGTTCCAACTAAAGCTCCATTCAAGGTCACGTTATTGACAACTACTTGTCCATTGTGTGGACTACAATCGGTAATAGGAATACCCACAATTTGATTCGCGGCGATTTTAATCACATCAGGGTTATCTTCAACCTCCACTACAATCATGTCTGTACATCCTGTTCCTTCTGATGCGGTAGCCTGAGCTGTTACCACGATGGTGTAGAATCCAGCGTTCAGGTTGGTAGCTGAGAAATTGCCCACTCCACTGAGATCAGCCCTGAATGTGCCCGCAGTACCAGTTCCTTCATACCAGCTAAAGTCATAATCTGCTTCATCAGTATCAGGTGCCAGGATGGCCAGTGTGACTGAAGCATTCCCACCGGTACAGTATGTATCCTCAGTCACCACAGGAGTATCGAACGTAGGTTCGATGCCATCCTGCCCAACAGTGACGTTAACAACCTGCGAGCGGCAGAGATCGTCCACCAGGTTCTCTACATAAACGGTGTAGGTACCGGGTAACACATTCGATACACTGTCATTCGCTGAATTCACAGTGAATTGATTCGCTCCAGCATTAAGTCCGGCCCAGGTAAAGGCATAATCCCCTCCACTTACACTTAGGTCAACAGCGATTCCGTCCTTGAAGATTCTCGCCAGTTTGATAGTTCCATTTGCATTGTTATTATCACAATTGGTGTCATCAGTGGTGATAATATCGGCAAGTTTGATCTGGTAGACCGGATTGTCTTCCTTGAGTGTGTAAGATGCTGAAGACTTACATCCGTTATACGGATCGTTGGCATCATAAGCCACGACAGTGTATTGCCCTGAAGGTAGTCCAGTTACCAGAGAAGAGTCCGCTTTTGTGGCGACATCCACATCGACGGTACCACCAAGAGAAGATACCCTTGTACCCGTAGCCACAGTAGTGTCTGTTCCTACCCACCATTCGAAGATGTATTCAGCGGTATTTACCGCACCCACCCCTGTGATTCTTACTTCGAGTTCACCATCTCCGGTATCGGCAGTAGGGTCACAGAAGGTATCGTCAGATAGAGTAACCAGCTCGATGAGCGGATTCTCAGTATCATCAGCAATGGTTACAGAGACTGTGGCTGAAGAACAGGCATTACCATTCAGTGAAGTGTTGGTAACGAATACGGTATAGGTACCCGCACCGACCGTACCAATACTATCTCCCACGGCATTGACGGTTTCCAGTGTACCATCCCCGGCGGTGGTGTTACCAGACCAGGTGAAGGTATAATCGGCTCCATTGGTGGCCAGATCCACAGCGACTCCATCGACATAGATTTCTCTGATGGCAATGTATCCGTTGGTAGTTCCTGTACAGTTGTCATTGTCTTTGGTGACAATATCGGCGAGTTTGATCTGATAGACCGGATTGTCTTCCTTGAGCGTGTAAGTAGCGACAGACTTACATCCATTGTACGGATCGTTGGCATCGTAAGCCACGACAGTGTACTGCCCAGAAGGTAGTCCTTCGATGGCTGAAGAGTCAGCGGTGGTCACATCGATGGTTCCCCCGAAGTTGGCAGCGTTTGTAATCTCCATAGCGGCGATGGTCGTATCTGTACCTGCCCACCATCTGAATAAGTATTCCGTCACATCGACACCAGGAGTTCCTGTGATTTTCACTTCGAGTTCACCATCTCCGGTATCGGCAGTAGGGTCACAGAAGGTATCGTCAGATAGAGTAACCAGCTCGATGAGCGGATTCTCAGTATCATCAGCAATGGTGACGGAAATAGAATCACTTTCACAAAGCGTGATGTTATTGCTGATAGTGAATTTATAAGTTCCGGAAGGAAGTGCATAGACACTATCTGAAGCTACTGCACCGGTTGTTCCAATAGTTCCAGCAGCGGCTACATAAGCTGGCCAGTTAATGGTATAATTACCATTAATGACAGTAGGAACACCATCTTCTCTAACCGTATTGATCGTAATGTACCCATTAGGTGTTCCGGCGCAGTTATTATTGTCACCCTTCACAACATCACCATCGGCTTTGCTTACTGAAATGACTTTGGTGTCCTCCAATAGATTGAAGGTGCTGCTTACAAAACACAAGCTATCTGGCTTGGACCGATCAATAACCGCCAGGGTATAGAGACCACCGTCCACGTTTTCAAGTGTCGCAGAATAGGTTCCACCCGACACAATATTGACAGTGCCAGTGATATTGTTGATGGTTCCTCCTGTCACTACGGCTCCCGTAGTGTCAGAGCCAACAAACCACTTGTAGTAGAAATCTCCATCGGTAGCAGTTACGTTTTCAATGGTAAAGTCAATCTGCCCTAACCCATTATTATCTGTTCCGTCACATGAGTTGTCGATGGTATTTAAGGTGACCGTTACTTCGGGTAGGGTAGTGATGCTATCAATCTCTACCTGAACGGGATCAGTAATACAACCAGTCGTCAGGTGCCTTGCCTGAACATAATAAATGCCAGGATTTTGCATGTTGATTGTGGTATCACTGCTGAAATCTTTGATGGTATCAGCAGGAATGGTTCCCGGGTAATTAGCAAGGAACAAATACTCATATTGGTTCACATTACCAGTGAGCATGGAATCACTGCTTACAGCGATGATTCCTTGATTTGAAGGAGAACAATCAGTGAGATCTACCCAATGAACATTAAACAAGTTGTGATCTTCTGGAGCATCCTGAATGGTAAGTGTCAGCGTATCAGCAGTACAGCCATTGTTTCCAACCAAACTTGATATCGTTTCTATGACTACCGTATAATCTCCAGGGGCTAAAGTGTCTCCGGCATCACTGAATAATGACTCATAAGGACCAGGGTCTGTTACATTATCCGTATGATGAAGGCCCCCTGACACATCACTGCCAATAAACCAATGAAAATCAAATGCAATGGTCGTAGAGTCCGGAGCGGCATCTTTTCTTACTCGTACATACACATTTCCATTATAACTTCCGGCAAAATCAGGATCACAAACAGTATTGTTTTTCACTCCAGTTGAATCTATAACCGGGTCAAAAGCTTTTTGATACACTGAATCCGTTGCGGCGAGTGTCCAGCATTCATTACCACCTGAAAGGGCCGGATCTTGTTGAGCAATAGCCGTATAGGCACCGGAAGGGAGGAATGAAAATTCCGCAACAGTGGCTCCATTAATGATAGGGACAGTACTATCCAGAACATTATTATCACCATCATATATGATCCCATCATCAGAATCATAGTAATAAGGGAACCTCAATACATCACCTTCAGAATTGATCACATTATATGGCGCATGTCGATCTGCAGGAACCCCGTCACCCGCATACAAATAGACAATATAGGTTCCTATGTCATCCACTTCACCTGTGGTACCATTACCTTCTTCACTTATGTTTATTCCGCCTGTCAGCGATCCACTTGGCCCAGTGATATTGACGCCATCCACAAAGGTTGGTCCTGAAATCATTGAAGCCTGGAAGCTATTGGCTGTAGTATCATTTAGAATGGCCACTGATCCACCTTGCTGCAGTGTATCCAGGAGTGTAAAGGATCCAGTTGAGGTAGTGTAGGTAATTCGGATATTGTCTGCCAAAGAAACAAATGCTTGTCCATCGTCAGGACAACTTCTCACGTGTTTGATAGTAAGTGTTGTAGTGGCCTGAATCCCGTTAAATGGTAAGTAATAGGTCTCCTGATACCGACAGCCTGTGGTTTGACTAATGGCAACTACGGTATAAAGTCCGGTCACTATATTATCCAGAGTGGCTGTTGTAGCTGTTGACGATGTGTCAATAACAGCCGTTGAAGAAGGGTCATTTACCAACCCGTCTCCGTCTACCAGTACCAACGAAGAATCAGGATCGTTGGTGAGATTTGTGTAGTCATACGATCCTTCATACCAGAAATATGAATAAGTATCTCCACCAATACCAAAATCAGCTCTGATTCTTCCACCTATTCCATCACAACCATCTGGTAACTCTTCGTAAGTGATGTCTATTGTAGGTCCGATCCCTGAAACGGCATCAATAATCTCAATGCTTTTCGCGGAACTTGTACAACCCAGAGAACTTGAAACAATTAAAGTGTACCAATCTGCATCGCGATTGATCAACGTATCTGAAGTTTCACCTGGGAGAATACTTCCCGCATTGGCAGTTTGACCCTGATACCACTGGTAGGTCGTATCTGCAATGTCCGAATAACCTCTCGGCACTCCATTGGTAAAGTTAACTGTGAGTGCATCAATTGAGGCACTACCGTTTCCAAGATTACAACGCGTCTGATCTGTTTGATCAAGTGTGAAGGAGAAGCTTGGAATTGACTCTACAATGGTTACCTGATCTGTACTGTAGCAACTGGTGGCATCATCAATAATCTTAACTCTATATAAGCCAGACGGTAAGTTACTTATAGTGTCACCTGCTGCATTGGAGGTTACAGTAGTGTAGCCTGCCAGTCCTGTAGGCACCCCATCATTCACAATCATATTGGACGGACTAATGCTCGCTCCTTTGAACCACTGGTAAGTATAGGTGCTACTTCCTCCGATTTGTTCAGCTCCGATTTTACCAATTGGAGCGCTTACATTGCAAGAAAACTGATCTTGGATCACACCAGCATCAGCCGTAAAAGATTCGGTATCCTGAGCGACAGGGATAGTCAGTTTGACAGATGTACACCCTGTATTAAGATCAATGATTTCAACGGTATAATTACCCGGATCCACATTGATTAGGTGTAGTGAATCAGTCAGGTCAACGGAAGCATTATATGCACCCACTCCACGAAGCGTTCCCATGTTGTTTCCATTGGAGATGAGTTTCGCAGAATTAACTGTAGAACCATAATACCACTTCACCTGAAAATCGCCATCAGCCGGAATAAGCTCCGAACCTATAAGTTGAATCTCACCATTTGGATAGGTAAGTGCATCAATACATACTGTAACATCCACCGTATCAACTGCGGCATCTGTTGCTGGAACTTGTGGAGTAGCCGCAGAATCAGCCAGGTTGAATTGAAGTAGATCACTACAGCCGTTCAATCTATTCTCTAAAAGGAGGGTGTAGGTGCCTCCAATGATGCTATCCAAATAAATGAAGTTGGCATCCGAAAGGGTATCCGCATTGGCAATCAAAGCATCGTTTGGCAATAGGTTTCCGGTAGTATCCGTTCCTAAATACCAGGCGTAAGTATAGTCAGAAGGAGCTCCTGTTGGATCAATCGCCAAGAGTCCATTATACCTACCTGAGCTTGTTAGTGAGACATCACAAACTGTATTCTTATCTGAATTGGCAACATCTTTTACTGCTGTTGGTAAATCAAAGCTTTCATCCACAAAGAATGATACAGGTGTTGATGTACAACCTGATGTTGAGTCAGCGACGAAGACGGTGTATTGTCCGGTAGCAAGTCCTGTGACGAGTGCCGTAGAGTCATGCCCAGCCACCTGCGTACCGGTGGTATCAGATCCAGCATACCAGAGGAAGTATTTACCTGCGAGGTTAGTGCTGCCATCTACTTCCAGTATTTCGATGGAACCATTGTCGGCATTACAAGCGGTGACGTCCGAGACGATGTAGTCGACCCCTGGCGTTGTGTTGTCAATGACCGGGTTGGCTGCCGGCGTACTGAGGATATCAAACTCGAGTGTATCCCGACAAGCGTTGGCGGTGTTTTGCATCACGAGGGTATAAGTACCTCCGGGGATGTTTCTGATGAGCGTATCACCTGTTTCGATGACAGCATTGGGGAGCTGGGTAAGCAGTGCATCTCCAGCATTGGTAGAAGCCCCAAAGAACCATGTGAAGGTGTAGTCAGCGGCCACACCAGCATCTGGAGTTACCTCGATGGCCCCATTGTAAGAGTCACCGGTAGTGACGTAGGTGGTATCACACACGGTATTGTTGGCAGTGTTCGATCCAGCCCCGATGGGGTTGAGGGTAGCAGAAGGAAGCACAATGGCGTCACCAATATTGATATTGTGTCCACTGAATTCACAATTGGTACTTGGATTGACCGGGATAATACTGTATCCTCCCTCTGAGAGATTAGTAATGCTGTCAGAGGTATAGGTATTGACGAAATCTCCGTCTCCATCATATACGTCAAATTCATAATCACCAACATTGCCGGGGATACCATCTTCAGTGAGCGAATTGATCTTATAACTACCATTACTCAAAGTACCACAATCTGTTACTCCATAGGCCGTACCTGATAACACAACAACAGGCTTATTGACCAGCAGATTTACTTCATCAGTGGCATAACAAGAGCCATCAGGATCTTGGAGGTCAGTCACTTTAACGGTATAAATTCCCGCAGCACGTCCATTGAGAACCGGGTTGAGGGTGTCTACCCCGTTGAGTTCGGTTCCATCGGCTCCCACACCGGAACCAGAGTAGAATTTAAAGGAATAATCACCACCATCATCGTTATTAACTACAGCGGTAATGATTCCGTCCGGTGTGCCTCCTGAGCATGCCGACGGTTGTTGGGTAATGGTCAATTCTGCATCAATTGCCGTAAGTTCATCTTCTACCGTGAAAGTCTCTGTATCCGATACACAACCTGTAGAACTATTGGTAACTGTCAATGTATAATCTCCTGGTCCAACACCGCATATAAATGGAACATTTCCCCCAACAGGGTTACCAAGATTATCCGTCCAGGCGAAATCATATTCACCAAGGACTGGCTCAAGGAAAACAGCCTGGTTGTTATATGACCCTCCTGTTGAAGATGTAAATCCACCGATTACCTTAGACTCGCCACCAAAAATATCATTGATAACATCACCTGTATAGATAAATCGCAATGAACCTTCCACCCAAAGTTCGAACACCTGATCAGATCCCGATTGTGTAACGAGGATTGAAACATCGAGGGTATCTCCATCTTCCACATTGGTTTTGGAAGCGTGAATCTGAGGTAAGCTTCCCATGCTTACACCTAATGCCGTTGTTGTAATATCACCGTTGAAGAAAAGATTAGTGTGGTCATAGCTAGGGTCACTTGATCCATTGTCCCAAGTGTCGAATTCAATAGAAACGGCTGGTTGAATTTTGGTAAAAGAGCCACCTCCCAGGACCTGACCAACTCCCAGGTCGCCTCCTACACGACCCCTGGCATCATATCCCCTTGGATCACGGTGCATCGTAAAAGCAATTCCATCAGCTCCATTCGCATCTCTACTTCCCAGAAGTATTCTAAAATCTAACCTCAAGGGCTCAGCCAGGTCAATCGAATCTCCTAACCAGATTCTTCCAAATTGATTATTGGTTTCTGTGGTGAGCTGAAAACCATTGGCACCTACTTCAGTGGCGTTGTCCAGCACTGAGGTGTTACATGAAGAGATATTCTGAAAGATTTCATCATTAGCTCTTCCATTGACCACAGCATTGTTCAGGTCGATTGCTGCAACAATGGAGCCATTAGGAGAGTCAGAACAGGTCGTATTATTTCTTACTTCACTTTCATTGAGAACAATGATCGGTTGGGCGGGTATATCTTTGATTTCAAAGCTAAACTCGCTCACACAGCCATTACCAAGGTTGGTCATCTCCAGTGTGTATTTTTTACCGGTAGGGGAGCCCTCCAGATAATAGGCACTTGCCTCATTAATTACATCGTCGCTGGTGGTAGTGTTGGTTACCTGCGTACCAGCTGTACCGACACCTTCATACCATAAAAATTCGTAATCCGATACTACTCCGGTGACCGGTGAAACCACAATTTCACCATCATAATTGCCCGCCACGGCCACATCACAAACGGTATTATTGGAAATGCTAATAGTGTCAATCTGAGGATTGGCTGGTGAGTACGCTACCACACCTTGAATCGGATCAGAAGAACATCCGTTGGGGCCAACAGCTACCACCGTGTAAGTCATATTGGTAATATTGGAAATGCTGGAGGTAGACTCACCTGATGGAGTGCTTCCATTGCTGGTGCCATCTATGGTAATGTTCTGTCCGCCTGTTCCACTTCCTTCATACCAAGTGAAGGTATAACCGCTGGCATCCGGGTCAACCACTGCACTTCCGTTGAAAGATACATTGACAGAAACTCCTCCTGTAGGGCCCGTGGTTCCAGTAGGATCACAAGTAGTATTGGGAGTGAGTGTATTGACTGTCAACACTGGTTTGATAGGGGTCTGGCTCAAGGTGATATTAGCCGTAGAAGTTACACAACCGGTCTCTGTATCGGTCACCACCACGTAGTAGGTAGCACTTGGAAGGTTAGTAGCGGTGCTTTGATCTCCATCATTGGCCACATCGACTTCATTTCCAGGTGCAACAGATCCTAAATACCACTGAAATGAATAGTCAGGCTCGACATAAGTAATTCCTGGATTGTCGGGATCCTGCACATAGGCTTCAATGGATCCTCCTCCGGCTGTCGCATTACATCCGGTAGCAGGAGTAACCTCAGAAGTTACCACATTCGGGTAAGCGGGATCATCAATGATGGTTTTGGTTTGAGGAGCCGTTTCACAACCGGTGGTCTTGCTTTTTGCCACCACGGTATATTTCCCCCCTGCGAGTCCGTTGAGGACATCGGAAACAGTATCAGCTACGATCAACGGGTCACTGGTGGTCTCTCCGGCATAAAAGGTATAAGTATAATCTCCATCAGTTCCACCAGGCATGTTCACGTTTAAAAAGCCAGAGTTTGACGAACAATAAACGTTATCTATGGCAGTAATAGAGCTGATAGTTGGCGTAGTGGAGACGTCAGAAATGATCACATCTTTGTAAAAGTCACAGAGAATATCATCGTTGGTGACCAGGATTCTATAAGTCCCATCAGTTAAATCAGTGTAGGTAAATCCAGTGTTCCCATTTGCCACTGTGGTGGTACCCAAAGAACTACCCGGATCTAATGTCGCACCATCGAATAACTCAAACGTGTAGGAGGACGGCTCAGAGTTATCCGAATATGCCTGAACAAAAATTTGTCCTGTTCCGGTAGCATTACATCCTGAGTCATCTGTAATGGTGGTGATGATGGATGGTTCGTCCACAATGTCTGCTATTGCGAAAGCCAAGGTTCCTGTAGAACAGTCTGTATCCAAATCAATTACCTCAATGGTGTAAAATCCAGCAGGCAGGCCTGTAAAAATGGGGCTGGAAGGAGCGGTAATGGTGGAAAGCTCAGTATCTGTGGAATAGCCATCGTACAAAACGTACTCGTAATTGCCTCCATCCGGGTCAATCTTGCCAGTGAGGTCCATGCTTCCATTGGGGTTCGCCGGATCACAGGTGGTATTGTTTTGGGCGTAGCCTAGTGGACAGTTGATGTCTGAGGTGACATAGGCGATGGTACCTTGTGCCTGCAATTGCACGGTACCATCATAGAATGCTCCGGATTGGCCTGTATTTACATTCACATTAGAATTAACCCCCGTTGCCCGGTTTGGAATATTGGCTCCATCACTTACATCAGAAAGCCCATCAAAATCATAGTAAACAATTAGCCCAGATTCTGTACCCACAGTCTCCGCACATACCGCTTCGTTAATTTCCAGTGGCGTAAAGGCTTTATTGAAAATCCTAAGTTCATCAAATCGACCTTCAAACTTATTGGTACCCAGATTTCTGTCCCTTGCCACATACATTTCGGTACCCGCGTTCAATAGACCATTCCCATTTCCCAGGTAATTATCAGTACCTAACAATACGCCATCTGCGTAGATGGCCATATCACCCAGGTTACCATCACCGTTCAAATCTGTAACGGCAGACCATACTCCGGTGAGCTGAGTCCATCCCGTTGGTTTGTAGTTGGTGTTGATTCTTCCACGTGAGCCATCTCCCTCTGTTTTTACCACAAATGCCAATCCATCTGTATTATCCGTCCAGAGGACTACCTGATCTTCTCCTGTTCCTCCAGAGGAAAAGATCAGGTGGTCGTTCAGGTAGTTTTCATTGGCAAGGTATACCCAGTAGGAGAGGGTGATTTCTTCCCACCCTGCGATGGCTTGAGGTATTTCAATCCATGATTTGTTGCTAAAGTTGATAGCGCTTCCGGCATTCACGGAGGTGATGAAATTAAATTCGGGTGCTGAAGACTGCTCCAGTATTTCAAATGTTCTTTTGACCGTACAACCACCTTTCTTGACGGTTACACTATAAATCCCATCGGGAAGTCCGCTGGCAGTAGCTCCGTTCACCGAAGATCCAGGGACAGCCCCGGGCAGTTTGTTAGCGTTAGCAGTGGTGGTACCTACATACCATGTGAAAGTATAGCCACTTGTGGTGCCGGCCCCATCACCGTCTGCAGATGCTGATCCATTAGAAGCTCCGGTTTCGCAAGAGGTATTATGTTGGATAATGGTTACGGTAGGCTGTGGTCCCGTAGAATTGTCATTGATAGTGACCGTTACAGGATCACCGGGACAGCTTGATGCTTTCTCAATTGCTCTCACTGTATAATTACCAGCCGGCAACGAACTAATGGATGCAGTAGTATAATCAGGAGTGGGTTTTAAGGTGGACCCGATATACCATTGGAAATCATAATTTGAGGTATTACCCCCGATGGAGGCGCTGGCGGCACCTGTACCGCCGCAGGTGGTGATATGGGTGAGGGAAACATCCGGAACCGGTGGCTGTGAGAGCGAAGAGGAGACCACTTCGGAGCCAGTCATCACACACCCACTTAACGTATATTCTACCTCCACAAAGTATCCAATCGCTTCAAGGTTGCTAAGTATACTACCTGCTCCAATGGTAGTACCACCTGCATCCGAACTTAATGTCCAGGTGAAGGAATATCCTGCTTCGAGGGTGTCAATAGGATCGCCACTGCCATCAGTTTGGGTGTAGGCAAAAGCTCTTAATTCACCATCAGGATCAGCACAATCGGTTAGTGGACTTATTTCGTACACATGCACCTCAAAGTCTGGAACATCATCCAGGTCAATGGTGATATTAACCGTGTCAGAGTAGCAATTACCGTCTACCGTATAACCAACCACTGAGTAGTCACCGTCAGCCATGGTGGGGTAAGTAGATCCTGAGAAAAGTACTGTAGAAAAATCACCCTGATTATACCAATAGAATTCAAATCCATCTACGTCTGTGAATTTCTTGGTAGTAGGGCCGCTTGTACCGGTAACACTTACGTTATCCAATGTGAATTTCTCATCATTGGCAGTGGAATGCATGGTTACTTTTATCTGCAATGAATTGGCATTTATGCCACTGATTGTGGCCTGCTGATATTCAAAGTCACCATAACCCTCTGTCAGCAAAACAAAATCGGCATCTGTATTGCGCTTATAATACACGCGCATGACATCCCGTGACTTACCAGAAGCCTCCATGTCTCCATCTGAAATCATGTCAGCAGAAAATGTAACGTCTGTGTGACCAGAGATATCTATTACCTCTGAAAGCCAGGTTACCGGCTTATCTTCATTGTTTCCTCCTGAATTCCAAACTCTGAAGCCAGAGTTATTCACACCGTAAAAGGACGGGGTACCAGCGGCGGAAGAAGACCATTGAGAATCTCCAGCTGTGTCATTTTTATCCCCATTGAGGTCGGGATCATTAAAGTCTTCAAACCATACAGTTTCTACACCGCCACCTACGGTTCCATCGAAATATGCCTGCGCCTGGCCATTGTCTGGCTTACTGGGATCGCACTTCTGATTATCTTTTAGTTTATCAACAGTCAGCGTAAATGGTGTATGTGTGACACTGACACTCGCTATGTTGTTGTCTGTTTCGCATTCGGGGATACTTGCTGAATACGGAGTGATCGGAGGTGTTTGACCAAAGTCATTGAGTGAAATAAATAATTCAAAATCTCCACCGATACCATCTACATCCATGGTAATAGTGCGCGTTTCTCCCTGCAAAAAGTTCAGGAGCACAACTACCTCGGTATTCAGTTTGGTTGAGCCGGAAGTAAGAGGGTCGCCTGCATAAAAAGTTACCGGGAGGGATCCGGATATATCTGCATCACCGGTGTTGGAAATATCAAATGAGACTGAAAATCCTGTAGCCGGGCAGTTGGAAGCCGTTGCAGTGATACTCGCACCATCCAGGTCAATATCGGGACTAACGTAGGAAGGGCAACCTGTTTCATCCACAAATGGTGACTGGTTCAAAAAGGTGTTAAGGAAACGGTTGGGGCCTGTGGTACAGATGTCAGTGGAGAATACAGCGGTGTGATCCTGCTGACTTAGGGGAACCGTTAGGTCATCATTAATATTCACATTGAAGTAGGCATGCTGGTTCCAGACCGATCTGGACGGCTGCCACGCTTCTCCGTCTGCTCCAAATACTCTGATATGAGAATATTGAGTGTTTGAATAAGGATTGAAAGGAGTAGCATCGCTAGTATAGCAGGCCACACAGATTTCTGAGGCACCGTCACCGTCTATATCGGCGACAATCGGATATTCTTCCTGAGTTCTGGAGATACAGGGGAGGGTCTTTCGTGTAGTCCCATCCGTTCCGTCTATGATTAAAAGAGCGGATTCAGATCGATAGATGGTTTCAAATGCACCATCCCCATCAAAGTCAAACAGCGAGCAACCTGTAAAACCAGAAGACCCTTCTTTCACCGCTTTGGTCCAAAGGGGCTCAAATACTCCGGTTACAGGATTGATATGTAGGGAGTAGAGCACCTGATCGGACACATAGGTAGCATTTAGGGAACCATCACCGTCAGTATCCCCAATATTAATGCGTCCTGTTCCTCGAATGAAATTATTTCCCGCATCCTGGTAAACTTTTACTTCACCGTTGGCAATATCCCAGAAAAATACGGAGGTCGTACCCCAGTATCCTGAACCTAAAGCCCCGGAAGTAAGCACATCTATATTTCCATCCAGGTTAAAGTCTGCTACTGAAATGGCCGACCACTGATCATCCCAGGACGAATAGTATTTTGGGTGATAACTGCCTGAGAATCCACTTGCTGCAAGGTCTGTATCCATGTCAGCCACGCGTGTGAGCGTACCGGCTGCAAGATCTACCGACCAGATATCATCGCCGGTAATTAACTCAAGGTCTGAATCACCAAAAACATCAACGGCAATGGGGCTGTGTACAAAATCTCTATCCCAATTACCACTGCCTGTTACCAGAATGGTGCCTGTCAGGGCATTTCGAATTTCATTTTTATAATAGAGTTCAACATTGCCATCCCCATCAAAATCCGCCACTGCTGGAAGACCTATGTTGTTTCTTGATGAAGTCCCACGCCATTTTTCTACCTGATTACAATCGTAGACGATGATGTCATTGCCTACATTTTCGACTATGATCATTTCGGCACAGTCGTCATTTTCCAGATTTGCCAGGACAATAGCATTTTCAGGTTCGAACGATAGAGAAATTTGAAACTCCGTCTGACCTGTTACTCCATCAAGGACAGATACCGTTTTGGCTTGTCTGTTGGTCACCACCACCTCCGGAGTACCATCCTGATCTATATCTCCAATAGCAGGCAAGGCATGACTATTGGCGGTTTCGTCAGCAGAAACCCATTCCGTTCTGATAGCAAATGTTGGATTCTCGGTGGGCTCCTCGGCACATAATACACTGTTACCAAAATAGAATTCTGAACAACTGGCTCCACCTGCACAGTCTCCATCATAACAGTCAATGTATCCGTCACCATCGTCATCCACTCCATTGGTACAATTTTCCTGTCCAAAAGCATAAGAAATCGACAAACAAAATAATATGGAGAAAGATAGGAGGTGGTTCCTGTAATTTTTCATAGTTAAAATGGTGATAGAATTATGCATAAATACAGCCTGGCGCGCGTAAGTAACCCATTGAGCAATGTACGAAAACGACCTGAAAACCAAAAGGTATAATCGACGAACCAAAAGTAATAAATAAATCAATGCATAAATATATTAATATATAATTGCATTATACTAATATAATATTCTTGATTTAATCAAAATAAGTATTTGAATTGTAATATCCGGTGATTACCGGGCAAGCAAAATTGATCCGGTCATGTTATATCTGGAGTTATCACACCTCATAATAAAATAATAAATTCCTTCAGGAACTTGTGATGATCCATTGTTGAGGTTACCATTCCAGACACAATTATCCTGAAAAGGAGAGGATCCCTTGAACACATAAGCACCTCTCTGATCTACGATATACACCGTGCATCCTTCCAGACTGTTTGTGTTTAGTATCTCCCAACATTCGTAGCCAAGTCCATCGCCATTGGGAGAGAAAGTCTTCCTTGCAATCACTCCCGGGGTTTCTATTACCAAAGTAGCTGTGGTTTCACAACCGTTAACTGCATCAGGCCCGGTGAGTGAGATAGTCGTGTATCGTGCACGAGGGTAGGCAGTAACGGTTTCAGAGGTAGTATTGTCCAGTATTTCTGAAGGCTCCCAGCTGTAGCTGGAACCATTTTGAGCAGTTAGAGTAACGGTAGAAACTCCATCAGCAAGGCGGATAGTATCATCCACTATGGTAGCTTCTGGTGAAGTGATACCCACTCGGGAGTTGGCATAATTGGAGATCGTTACTTGAGATTGCACATCGCAACCAAGGTTTGTGACCATGTCAACTGTAATCGTCACATCTTCCTCATCCGGATCAGTTTTGGCATAGGTGAAGTATGAAGTGTCTCCCGTAGACCAGTTATAGGAGAGATAGTTTTGAGGGAGTTCCAGTCTTAAACTGTCCAATGGGCATTTTTCTGAGCCTTCCGGTAAAATAACATCAACTTCAGGTATGTCTGAAATAGTAATGGTTTTTGTAAATGCGTCTGCACAGGACTCTACGGTTTCGTATGTAGTATTGAGTGTCACGTCGTATGTGCCGGGAGTATTGTAAGTATGCGCTGTTGCCAGTTGATCATCCGTGGTTCCGTCTCCGAAATCCCACTCATAGAGTAGGTCAAAGCCATTTTGACCAGTACTGGTCGCGTTAAAATCGATTGGTTCACCCACGCATATTTCATCGACAGAAGTAAAATTGCTAACTGGTAAGGTGACGGCATTCAGGGGATAGGCTGAGCTTTCCTTGTCACATCCACTGGCATCTGAAATCACCGACACTGTATAGTCACCGGTGAGGGATGCTACAAATGTATTAGAGGTAGCTCCGCTAATATCAGCGCCATTTCTTTTCCATTGGAAACCAAACCCAGAATAGCTGGGCACTTCCAATTCAACGGTAGTGGTTTCGCAAAAGTCGTCTGCACCATTATTAAAAATACCTACTGTTGGTGGTTCATCCACCGATACCGAGATGGATCCCACCTCACTCACACAACTTCCTGCTTGAAGTACTCGCAATTGATAAACTCCCGCATTTGAGGAAGATGCGGAAGAAATCTCCAGTGTATTGGTGGAGAGGGTGGTTTCTGTGCCGTCTGGCAAAATCCAGAGGTATTCGTCCCTATTGGCTGTGGCGGTAAGGGTGAACGGGTCTCCGGCGCAAATAACACCTGACGCGCTATTGACGATAGAGGGAGCAGGGGGCGGTGTACCTCCTGTTAGGTTAAACGTTTGTGTGCCTATATCGGTACAACTTCCATCATTGGCCGTAATGGTTACCTGAATGGTAGCGGTCGTTCCGGAGTTCACAGTCACACTGGTGGTCCTGCTTCCGTTGGTATTGATGGTGGCATCTCCTGCAGATACAGACCAATTGTACGTGGTTTGCAATGACCTGGTGGCGGAGAGGGTAAAGGCATTACCTACGCAGAAAGTGAGATCGGAGGGACCAATAGTAGGGGTCAAACAATTTTTATTAAGTAGTACGGTGAGGTTTCCAAAAGCAGTTTGTTCACTTTTATTAGCAGTGGCAAAATCCGGTTTGGCATCTCCATTGATATCGAAGATGGTAATGTTTCTGTTTCCTGAATTGGTGCTAATACTTTTTGTATCAAAGCTCAGGTTGCCACCGGATGTGGTATTTTCCAGAATAGTGATACCCCCGGAGGTAGAAGTTACCGCGAGATCCGTTATTCCGTTCCCATCGAGATCAGCTGCTTCCAGTCCCCAGGCATCCTGTACATTGGATACTGTAACGGGGGTAGCATCAAAACTCACTGTATTGACAGTTGAGGAGTTTATAAAGATATCAAGCTCATCAGAAACAGAACTGGTGGTGATGATTTCCTTTTTGCCATCCATGTTTAAATCTGCGAGGATTACATTCAGCCGGGTAGAAGTTTTGTTCAAAACCTGCTGACTCATTTTGATCACTCCCGGGCTGCTTTCATTTTGGAGCACATAAACAAAATCGTTTTCGGCAGCAGAGATGGTGACAATATCATTGAGTCCATTTCCATTAATATCTCCAGCATCCAACCCACTGGCATGCACCGCACCTGTCACGGTAATGCTCACAGGGTTGTCGAATGTAATGGTTGCTCCGGTTGATATGTTTCTAAAAATAAAAATGATGTTATCGGTCTCATTCCCAACGACCAAATCATTCTTACCATCACCATCAATGTCTATAATTTTGAATCTCTTTGGATTTCGAATGTTGCCATCATTTTGCTTGGGCAGAATGAATTGAGTTCGGGTGAAACTAATGGTTCCAACGGTGCTAACATTTGTGTAAACAGAGATGACTTCCTGGTTGGATGTGAAAACCAGATCTGGAAGACCATCACCGTTCAGGTCTCCGCACTCGGTGCTAATGGTAGAAAAGCCATTGGAGATATTTGTTCTGGTAAAGTCCGGGGTGGTGAGGGTAGAGGCATTCTTGAAGATACTTACGCTCGTGCCAAAGTTATTCGCTACAGCCACATCTTTCAGGCCATCGCCATCAAAATCGCACGCACAAAGATCATAGGTATACTGCTGCCCAGTAGTGAAATCAAACTGGCTGCCGACGGAAGCAACCTCAAAGCCACTACCGGAGAAACTGGGAGTAAAGACCTGACTTGACATTCCGGAAAGTCCGGTGGATTTATCCAGAACCTGAACAGGTCCATAGGTTGCTGATGAAGGAACCGTCACCTCGATGAGCGTGGTAGTGGTGTTGGTAATGACTGCAATTCCGCTACCAAAATTCACCTGCATGTTACCGGGAGAGAAACCGGAACCTGAAATACTCACAGGCTCTCCCACAGTAGCAGAAGTCTTATCTATGTTATTCACAAATGGACGCTGCTGAGCCCATAGAATAAAACTACATATCGTCAATCCTAAACTAAAAAGGTATTTCATTATTCGTTAACCGTTAAAACCCACACTTTAGACAAACCAGAAAGGTTTTTCACCCTGTTTTTCTCCGAGATCACTCTTTGCAAATTGGCGGAATTGAAGATCACCACGTAGTAGTAACCACGAGCACTCAGGAAGCCGACTCTGGTGTCATGAAATCCGCGTTCAAACAACAAGTCACTTTGATCTTCTGCATTTTGGAAGCTCTCAAAAACACCGGCTACGACGTAGTTACCCGCCGGAAGTTCCAAACGGTGGTTACCTTTTTTGGCGACCTGATGTTCATCGGACTTTGAATAGTCCGCCAACGGTCTGAAGTCAGTAGTAAGCTCAGGGTCGCCCTTAGCTACTTCTACTTTTTCTTCCGGTGTAGGTTCTATGGGCTCTTCCTGAATAGGTTGCTCATCAACAACCTCACTTTTCGGTTCTTCCACTATCGGAGGCTCTTCTTTTATCGGAGCCTCTGCTTTGATGGATATTTTCGCATCTTTCATGGCATGAGCCTCAGCGGGATTGTGATCAATGGCTTCCGCAGCACTTTCTGAGAGTATTTCATCCCAGATAACAAGTGTTTCTTTTTTGTCTCCATCTATGGTTCTTGTCCACTTGATACCAGCTTCTCTCTTGCCGTCAGGCCTTGTACGAATCAAAGGCTCCTCTGTAGGGTTGGCGATTTCGTACGTTTCCTCCCTGGCTCCTGGTGGGGGTGGAGGAAGCCAGCTAAAGACCACTTCTTTTTCCCCTTGTTCATTCACCCTGTCAAATTTAATTCCGCGCTCTTTTTCACCGAATTTGTTGATGCGCTCAACAGGTTCGTTTTCTTTTTCGTAATTCCAGTTGTTCGTCGCTTTTACCGGTTCTTCTTTTTTAGGGGCTCCCGCCAGTAAACCCAGCTCATCTTCATTCTTACTGGTCTGGACAGGCTGTCTGCTCTTTTGAAGGGCCTGGAGCTGTTTCTGTCGTTCGAGCTCTGCTTCTCTGGCTCTTTCCTCAGCTGATGATCTATGACTCTTGATGAAAGAGGATACGTGCTCAGCATGGTCCTTTTTAGAGCCTAAATGATATCCAATATGGATTTCGTGCGTGGCTCCCAAGAGGGCGGCTGTGTTCGGGTTTCCATACTCGTAGGAATAACCAACCCCCATTTTTTCCCAAAATTTAGCTCCAAGGAGCCCGACAAAACCGGCATCCTGCCTGTAACTGGCACCAACCCATACGATGTGTAATAGATGGAGGATGACCGTAGCTTCGTATTGATTGGATAAGTAGGAGTGGTACCTATATATAAGGTGTGGTTCAATGGCAATGTTGTCGCTCAGGTGTCCTCGATAGTTAATTTTGAAAAGAACGTTATCGTGCGGCCTTACGTGCATTGGAGTAGCACTCTCTGTCGTGAACAGATCATATCCGAAAATAGAAGGTAATGACACACCAATATTGAAGTGGCCAAAATGATAAGCCATGCCAAAATCGCCAACCAAAAAGGTTTCATTGGTTAATAACCCCTGAAAAGCCGGGTCTGTAGGCGAATCAAACTCACCAAAATTGAGGGTGTTATTACCAGCACCCAAGGACAAACCAAACCTAATGAAGTGCTCTCTGTCAATACTTACAAGATAGCCTCCTGTCACCTTTCCAGCACTTTGAGTATACAAGCCAGCCCTTTCATTGTAGGCCATCGCACCGAATGCCAACCCACCCTTCAACGGCACATGAAAATTCACATGAGAAAGTGATGGGGCACCGTCAATGCCACCCCACTGCTCCTTGTGCATCACAAAGAGTACCGTATGGCCTTCTACGCCTGCATAGGCAGGGTTGTAGATATAGGGGTTCATAAAAAACTGATTGTAAACTTTTGGGAGCAGTTGCGAAAATGTTGCAAACTGTGAAAAGCACAACAGAATAACCCACAGAAATTTTTTCATACACCTATTTTGAACTTTTAAAATTTCCTGTCTGATTTTCAGTGACACAGACGAAATGAATACAAAACTTAGCTAAAATATTAAATATTTATCGTTTTGCTTTAAATAAGCACTTTAAATCTGCCAACTCATTGTTATTGATGAACTGTAGTTTCTCTATATTTTTTGGTACTTTACCTTGCAATGTGGTTGAGGTTCTTCGTATTATTACGTTCAAAGTATTATCTCCATGATCAAATATTTCATAGTTGCCTTTTACTTACTATGCTGGACCGGGGCAAACGCCCAGTACTGGTTTGGGCCAAAGGTGGGGGGGCATCGCACAGACTTTATCTATCAGGAGTCTACCTATAAATCCGACTCATTCGATGTAAGCACTGATTACGGACTTCAGGGTGGTTTTATGATGATCTACCAGGCTTCTGAAAAGTACGCTGTGATGGCTGAACTTACCTATGAGAGAATCGACCGAAAGGTTACCGAAAAGGAGGGCAACGATATAGAAGTCTATAGCAAATCGATTTACAATTATCTATCGATCCCATTTTCATTGAGGTGGGACTTTGGGAGAGAGCCTACATATTATTACATCTCAGGAGGCCCCAAATTGAGTTATTGGCTGGGAGGGAGTGGAGAGATTTACCTCGATGAATTTAACGAGGCCAGGACTCTGGATGGACCATTGCCATATGATTTCGAATTCAAGCAAAAAAAAGGAGGCGAGACCAATCATCGAGCTGTTCCGCAAGCCAATCGCTTCCAATACGGACTGCAGGTAGGGGCAGGTGTTTACTTTGATGTAGCTACAGGAGGACGTGTGTTGGTGGATTTGAGGCACTCATTCGGACATTCGAATATGGGATTTAATGGAAATCCTGACTTCACCTTCGAAACTTATCAAGAAAATTTCCGCTATCGAAACTATACTTTGTCTCTTTCGGTGGCTTATTTATTTGAGTACGATGTGCAGCTTCAGAGAAAAGGGATGAGCACCATTAAGGAAAGCAACAAGCCTAAGAAAAAGTAAAATTTTATTGCACGTTTTTACTTGGTAGAAACCCTTTATGCTTAATGTAAGGGTGGCTTTTCTCCCCAGAAAATTGCAACATAGCACCTCCCTCTTTAGCCTATCGTTTGTCCTACCCAGTTTCTGGTATCTTTTATTTTGAGAGACCCCGGTTGTTACTTTTCTCATCAAATAGTTTTAAGTTTGGGTACAGCCCTAGACAAGACTAAAGTCAATTTTTTAATTTTTTGAATTGAATACGACCAATATTATTGGTATTTTTATATCAATACATTATTAAAATATAGCTATTGTGATAAAGTCGTTTCTAGCTTTTCTTGGGGGAGAGCCCGGTGAAGAGAAGCCTATGTTGTTGTTATTGGGCATGGGTTTTTTCATGGGTATATTTCTTGCTACCTATCAAATTGGTTCAGAGACACTGTTTTTGGACATTCTTGGTGAGCCCTATCTTGATGTTGCTTTTTTCTCAGCAGGTGCTGCAGGTATCGTTTCCACTGTGTTATTTGTTTACCTCCAAAAAAGGGTTAACTACTCTTCACTCGTTGTAGTCAATCTCTTTCTTATTTTCACCTTTATGGCGGTCATGCGGGCTGCTTTTGAGTGGACAAGCTATGATGGATCGGAAGGAGGGTTTCAGATTTTGCCTTTTATCATGTTTGTGATGATTGGTCCAATCACTGCCATAACACTACTTGGTTTTTGGGGGATATTTGGTAGGGTGTTTGATTTGAGAGCATCCAAAAGAATCATTGGAGGAATTGATACCGGAGCGCTTACCGCTACTATTATTGCTTTCTTCTCTATACCGTTTATTACACAGCTACCATTTATCGATTCTACCTACGACCTGCTGTTTGTATCGGCCATCGCATCTTTTGGTGTACTCTTTTTCACCATCTGGATTATCCGTGATTTCAATGTAAACAAGGCTACGAAGGTTGAGAAGGGAGATGTGAAGCCAGTGGAAGTTAATTTCTTCGACTTAATTAAGGACCCATACTTAAGATTGCTTTCGCTATTTCTAATCTTTTCGATGGGAGCAAGTGTCTTCGTTGATTACACATTTTATTCTGCCACGGAGATCATGTATCCTGATGAACAGGAGCTTACCAATTTCTTATCCTTCTTTAGTGGGACTGTCATGATTATGAGCTTTCTCATTCAAAGCTTTGTTAATGATATTATCATTGGGCGTTTTGGGCTAAAGGTGGCCCTGATGACCATGCCACTTATCCTGATTTTGTTCACCATTGGAGGTATTGTAGCAGGGCATATTTTTGGGTATCAGATTAAGACCGAAGAGTTCATTCTGTTTTTTATGTTTACTGCCTGCGCTAAGGCATTCACTGCTTCCCTCAAAGACGCCTTAGAAAACCCGGCGTTTAAACTGTTCTTTTTGCCTATTGACATCAAAATACGATTTGATATTCAGACAAGAATTGAAGGGGTGGTTAATGAGTTGGCAACCTTATTGGCAGGAGCTGCCCAGATTGCGCTGGGATTGTTGGTTTTCTTTGAACTTATACATTTTTCCTACCTCATTCTCCTTCTAGCCGGGATGGTTGTTTACTTATCAGGAAAACTCTTTGCTCAATATAAGATCACTCTTCAAAAAACACTTACTGAACAGAAGAAGGCTCTGAAAGGGGAAGGTGTGCGTAACGAGCAGAATACGATCAATGTGATCAGGAGTGAGGTCAGTTCCAAAAATGCAGATCGGGTGATCAGTGGTCTTCGGATATTCGAGAAACTGGAGCCGATTCAGTTTGAGTTCACCTTACTGGATCTGTTGAACTCCAGGATGAGCAAAGTGAGAGAGTATGCCTATAAAAAGCTGGATGAGTATCTTGTTTTCGAGGCGTTGGAGATCATCCGGAAGGATATAAAAACAGAAGGTGATGAAGCGGTGTTGAAAGCAGCTGAAGCTTGTATCAAGAATCTTGAAGCTGCGGAGGCTTATGAGTTAAACGATGTGAGTATTCGCCAGTTGGTGAGATCTACTGAAGCCAAGGATCGAATTAAAGGAGCCCGGTTGCTTGTAAAATCAAATGAAGACAAGTTTCTGCCTTACCTTTCGGAACTTTTGAGAGACATTAACCCGCGAGTGAGAATTGCCGCAATGACCACTGCCGGGAAGATTAGGAGGCCGGAAATATGGCCCAATTTGGTAGAGAACCTTCATTTAGCCACTTATGGAAATCCTGCCATGTCAGCGCTTACCCACTCTGGGGAGGCTGCATTTCATGCGATAGACACTTCCTTTTACAAGACTGGTCAGTACAAGGCCACCATGCTGAGGATCGTTCAATTATTGGGCAGGATCGGGGGCAAATCTGCGATTGATTTACTTTGGAAGAAAATTGATTTTCCTGACAAAAAAATAGTATCCGAAATTTTGTTGTCATTGAGCTACATAGGCTTTGCCGCTCGTGACTTCCAGGCTGCTCGTATCAAGATTGCTATCGAATCTGAAATCGGTGACATTGCATGGAATGTAAAGGCAGTTTTGGACATTCCTGAAGAGAATGAGATCGATTTGATGATCAGAGATGCTTTTAGGGAAGAGGACAAGCAAAACTACGAAAACATCTTTATGCTTTTGTCGATGATCTATGACCCTCAGAATGTGATCCTGGTGCGCGAGAACATTCAGGACGGCACCACCGACAGTATCACTTTTGCCGTTGAAATGCTTGATATTTTTGTAGAAGAGGAGCTTAAGCCAAAGTTGCTGCCGGTTATGGATGAATTAAAGGTAGACGATCGACTTGCCAAGCTTCAGAATTACTACCCTCCTGAGGATTTTGAATCTTATTACGATTTGCTGCTTCAGATCATTAACAGGGATTACAATAGGGTCAATCGCTACACCAAGGCTTTGGCCTTTTATAGAATCAGTAATATGCCGGGTGTAGAAGTAAGTGATGATTTGATTGCTAATTTGTTCAACCCTGATCATTTGCTATTGGAAACGGCTGCTTATACCATCTATAAACTGGATCAGAGTGCCTACCACCTTCATACCAAACGATTAAAGTCAGGAGTCAAGAAAGAGTTGGATAAGGCGATCGTTCCACCGGTATTTCAGGGTGAGGGTGAGGATTATCATCAAAAGCTATTACTTATTGAGCGCGTGTTGCTTTTAAAGGAAGTTCCTGAGTTTAAGCGTGTTTCTGGGGAGTTGATTACATATATCGCAGAGGAGTTAGATGAGATCAGGTTGAATGAAGGTACAACGCTCGTGGAAGCCGGAGAATCGGGAAATGCCCCGGTATATATTGTGGTAGAAGGAGATGTAGATGTCTACCAGGGGGATGTTTTGATCGATCAAAAATCGAGAGGTGGGCTTGTAGGGCATGAATTGATTTTGGATACGAATAAGTTTGAGTACACGGCATTAACAAGGAATCGATGTACTCTTCTGGTACTGAGAAAAGAAGAACTGTTGGATTTGATGTCCAAGCATATAGAAATTATTGAAGCGTATTTGAATATTTTGAATCGGGTTGAGTTTGAGGAAGAGGAAGTGGAGATAGCCGATATTTTACTTAGTGTGTAACTTAAAGATGACCGCCTAACCAAAAAGAAATGGATTTTAATAAAGAGATACTTTTATGCTTCTCAGAAGAAGATAACCAGCCAATAGAGGGAGGTCTGAAGGGTTGGGTGTCTAATTTCCATAAGTTTTTATCCACTCTGCTTTCTCAAATATCAAGAGAAAGTCCTGAAGTTGTATTGGTTTCAGAGTCCAACTATCAACAAATAGAAATAGAGAAAGCAGCCGTAATTATAGCGGTATGCAGCCCTGCCTTCATAAAGAATGAAGACCTGATCCGACGACTGGATGAGCACGCGGAGGATGTTAAAAAGAAAGATTTATTAATCATAGAGGGGGTCTCCAGGCTATTCAAAGTACATAAAGCCCCTTTCAATGAAGATAAGGTTCTTCCCCATTTAGATAGCCTGATTTCCTATGACTTCTACATGGTGGATCCATTGTCAGGAGAGGCTCAGGAATTCAAGCGGTTTTTTGGAAGCGATGCGGAGCGTTCATATTGGATGAAGCTTGTGGATATGGCTTACGACATTAATCACATTTTGGAAGCCAACGTATCAGGCAGATCAGGAGTGGCGGCTGAGGTGGTTCCAATGGAAAAGACCGTGTATCTGGCCAGCACTGGTGTTGATATGGTGATACAGCGAGACATCATTAAGCGTGAATTGATTCGACATGGATATAAAGTGTTGCCTCAGCACACCTTGAGCAAAGAGGTAGGGCAGCTTGAACAGATGGTTAAGGAGGACCTGCACAAGTGCAGGTTGTCAATTCACCTGATAGGGGAGGATTATGGCTATAAGCCCAAGGGGTCTGATTTGTCAGTGGTGGACATTCAGAATAGAATAGCTTCCAATCATACCTACGAAATGGTGGAGTATAACAAAACTGCAAAAGACAAAAAACCATTTAGTCGCCTCATTTGGGTGTCACCAGATTTGAAAAATGTTACCGAGAGACAGAAGATATTTATTGAGGACCTGAAAAGTGATGCTGCCGCTTTGGAAGAAGCCGAGGTATTGCAAATTACACTTCAGGAATTGAAAGCGATTATCCGGGAGGAATTGGTGACGGGAGGCCGGTTTAATAAAAACAGACGGGAAATTAAGGGGTACACTCACGAAGAGGAGGGTACTGCAAAAATCATCTATTTAATACAGGATAAGCTGGATACCACAAAGACCAAGCCGTTGAAGGAGTACTTGGAGAAATCAGGATTTAAAGTGGTTTCTCCTAGCTACGAGGGTGATTTGGTCGATATAAGGTACATTCATCAGGAAAATTTGCGCCGCTGTGATGCTTCCATAATCTATTTTGGAAGTGCCAAGGAGGCTTGGATCAAAACAAAACTTCAGGATTTACTCAAAGCTCCCGGATTTGGGCGTGAAAAAAAGCTTCAAGCGAAGGCCGTATACTTTGACGGCCAGAAAGAAGTCGATTTAGAGCACTATAAGAAGAACAAAGCCATGGTTCTGGGTATGAACGGTGGCTTCAAACCAGAACATCTTAAGCCTTTTCTAACCAAACTAGAAAAATAAAATGAGCGACAAGGACATGAATCTCGCACAAGGTCAAGTTCAGGATATCGTAGATATCACTGAATTAATCAATCCGTTTCCTGGGTTAAGACCTTTTGGAATTGAAGAAGGACACCTCTTCTTTGGCCGGGAAGGCCAAAGCGATGAGGTGTTGGTCAAACTGGCAGAGAATAAATTTGTCGGTATACTAGGAGCTTCCGGCTCTGGAAAATCCTCATTTATGTACTGCGGGTTAGTTCCCAGCCTTGTTGGGGGTTTCATGACCGAGGCAGGATCCAACTGGCGGGTGGTCGTTGCACGGCCTGGAGGTGGGCCTATCGACAATCTTGCTGAAGCCCTGTTGATTAAGGACAAGGAATATTCAAACCTCTCAGAGGAGGATAAACTCATTAAGAAAACTATCATAGGTACCGTTTTGCGTAGTAGTTCCCTTGGTTTGGTCGAGGTAATCAAACAGCTCAAAACGGACAATGATCAAAATATGCTGATTGTAATTGACCAGTTTGAGGAACTCTTCAGGTTTCGAAAGTTGGAAGCAGCTACATCGGATATGGATGAGTCATCTGCTTTTGTCAACCTGCTTCTTGAAGCAATACATCAGTTTGACGAACCGATATATATCACCATTACCATGCGTTCAGATTTTATCGGAGAATGTGCAAAATTCCCTGATCTGACTCAGATGATTAACGATTCCCACTATCTGATTCCGCAAATGACCCGTGATCAGAAAAGAGTGGCTATAGAAGGGCCTGTTGCCGTAGGTGGTGGTAAAATTGCTCCACGACTTACTCAGCAACTCTTAAATGATGTAGGGGATAATCCTGACCAGCTGCCTATTCTTCAGCATGCTTTGATGCGTACCTGGGCCAACTGGGTAGATACCCGCAAGCCTAATGAACTTATGGACTTGAGGCATTACAATGCTATTGGTACTCTTCGGGAGGCATTGTCACAACATGCTAATGAGGCCTATGACTCACTTTCTAAAAGAGAGAAGGAGATTTGTGAAGTAATGTTCAAGTCGTTGACAGAGCGTGGCAGTGAGAATCAGGGTATAAGAAGACCTACGAAATTGGGAACCATCGCGGCTATTGCTGGTGTGACTGAGGATGAGGTGTCCAGAGTGGTAGAGAAGTTTAGAGAGCCAGGTAGGTCCCTGTTGATGCCACCTTATGGTGTACGTCTGGACACTGAGACAGTGATAGATATCTCTCATGAAAGTCTGATGAGGATATGGGACAGACTAAAAAGATGGTTGGATGAAGAGTCCAAAGCAGCTGAGATGTATATGAAGCTTTCAGAAGCGGCAGAGCGTTTTCAGGAAGGTAAGGCCTCTTTATGGAAAATGCCTGATTTACAGCTGGCCATTAACTGGAGGGAAGAGAATCGACCTACACTGATATGGGGTCAGCGATATAATCCGGCCTTTGAGCGTACAATGGTCTTTTTGGAAACATCCGAGAAAGCCTATGTGACAGAGCAGAGAAACAAAGAACTTCTGCAGAAGCGCCAGGTAAAAAGGATGCGATTGAGTGCCATTATCCTTGGAGCAGCAGCACTTGTCTCTATTTTCTTCGTAGTGTATGCCAACATCAAGTCTAATGAAGCTCAAAAGGCTTCAGCGCAGGCATTGCTTAACTTGGAAGCGGCTCAGGAAGCTCAGGCTGAAGCAGCTAAGCAAGCGAATTTGGCTGAAGAACGAGCAGCTGAAGCAACCCGTGCCAGTAATAGGGCAAATGCTGAAGCTGAAAAGGCAAAGCTGGCGCAGGCTGAAGCACTACAACAGGCTGAAATAGCAAAGAAACAAAAGGCGGAAGCTGATAAGCAAAGGCAGGCTGCCGAAGAAGCTCAGATAAAGGCAGATGAAAATGCTGAGCAGGCTAAAATAGAGGCTGAAAAAGCAAGGCAGGCCCAGGCAGAGGCACTTGTGGCTAAAGACAATGCTGATAGGCTCAGGCTTCAGTCTGTGGCTCAGTCCATGGCCATAAAGGCCAGAAATATACCTGAAAGAGAGCTGAAAGCAGTAGTAGCCAAGCAGGCATATGATTTCTATCAGCAGTATGGAGATCCTAATAAGCCATACAATGGTGATATTTATGCCGGGGTTTATTCGGGCCTTGAGGGTGTTTTGAGCACGTACTCAGTCAATGATGATGGCGAGAAAGTTTTCAAGAACAATGGAGATTCAGTACTCAATCAATATCATGGTCATTTGCCGACTAATGTTTCACAGGTAGCAGAAGAGAGGATATCTGTTAGATCTGTAGTCTTCTCCGAGGATGGGAAACGAATTTATTCCGCGGGTAGTGATGGGCGCTTGCTCATGTGGGATTACGCCGGTGGTAAAAGGAATTATGTGGAGATTTTCAATAGGAACCATGTAAACCGGGTGGTCAACGTAAGCCCGAATGAGCGATACCTTGCTTTAGGAACAGATGATAACCATATTTTGGTGGTAGATCTGAAAAACAGAGATGCCGAACCTGTGAGTATTAATGGACATGTGGGCGGTACTGTTTATGATCTGGTTTTTTTACCTGATAACTCAACCTTTATATCGACCGGGGCAGACAGCAGGATATTGCTGCATTCACTTAGAAGTAAGGAAACTGTGCAAATCGCTCAGACCAGTTCAAGAGCGAAAACCCTTGCCATTTCACCTGATGGAAAGACTTTGGCAGCAGGTACGGAAAGTGGTGAAGTGATGATTATTGATCTGAATCGGTCAGACTACCCTTCACGAAATATTTACCGAAAAAATGGAAGTCCTGCAGTGCATGCACTGCATTTCAGCAATGCGGCCGATAAGCTGGCCTTTGGTGATGATAAAGGGGACTTGTTTGTTTGGGATTTGGTAGAGAAGAAGCAGTGGGGACCTAAACTCACGGGGTTTACTTCTCCTATTTCTGACATTCATTTCAGCCCTGATGATGACCTTTTGGCTGCAACCAGCAAGGATAAGACTGCCAGAATGTGGGATTTAAACAATATTTATGATTTACCAACTGTTTATGATGATCATAAAGATTGGGTTTGGTCATTGGACTTCCACCCCTCCGGGCAGCAGTTTGCTACCGGTTCAGCGGATGGAATTATCAGAGTTTTTGAGACAAAGCCTGATGCATACGCCGAACGAATCTGTGGACTTGTTTCGGCTAATATGTCGGAGACCCAGTGGAGACAGTATGTTGGAGATCTCGAGCAAATACCGTATGAATACACCTGTGACGGATTGGATAAAGGTGATGAAATCGAATAATTTATGAAGAAAATTTTACTAACACTGATATGCTCTGGGGCAATGTTAGGGATATATGCTCAAACTTGTACTCAAAGGTTGAACCAGGCGGAGGATGACTATGAGGCCGGGAGACTTTTGGGGATACCTAACCAGATACAGGATTGCTTGGATTCTGATGCTTTTTCTAGCGAGGAGGAGGTAAGAGCCAGAAAGCTATTGACCTTGGTGTACATCTTTACAGACCAGGAGTTCAAGGCCGAAGGGGCTCTTATTGAGTTATTAAAAGCTGATCCAGAACACCGTTTAAACCCTCAGGTAGATCCGGCTGAATTATTTTTTCTATACAGCCAATACAGAACAGCTCCTGTATTCCGCATTTCATTGAGACTTGGAGCGAATTCTTCAGATCCTCAGATTATTGGTGTATATGGCACGCAAAATACCGAGGGGGCTCCAGCTTTTTACAATGGTAAAACGGAAAGTGGGGAGAGTTCTTACGCCCTGAATGATTCAACTACACTCAGTGGAGTAGGAGGATTGGGGATAGGTTTTTGGGGCGAGTTGTTAGTTGAAAGGCACATTAAGAATGGTTTTGAAGTTGGATTTGGTGGTCAGTTGAGGCTATCGAAATACAATGTGGATAACTATTTAAACCAGCAAGATCTGAGTACTTCGGTAGTCAACCAGCAGATTTATCTGAGAACTCCTTTGTTGGCGAGGTATACCTTAGGATACAGCAACAGAGATAAGAAATGGTTGCCCTATGTATATGCTGGTGGTGCATTTGATTATTTGCTGTCTGCCGGTTATACCTCTGCGTCGAGAGTAGGAGGTACGGCCTATACACAAACGTCGAGTGATCTGCTGGCTTCTGATCAGGTAAACAAGATTAATTATTCTTTCTTTGGAGGTCTTGGGGTTAAGTATCGGATCAAAACTCATTTTTTCACAATTGAAGCAAGATATGATAACAGCCGGCTTAATTACGTGAACGGAGAAGAACGTTATACCAATCCTGAATCGACTTTTGATTTAGGCTATGTCGAGTCTGATCTTTCCTTGAATTTCCTTTCGTTTTCAGTGGGGTATACCCATTCCATATATAGTCCTAAAAAACTAAAAGAATATTGACCGCCCTATGAAGCAATTTTTCTTATATACTCTATTATTATCTACTATCTGGAGTTGTACTCCCTCAGATGAGAATAGCCCGGCTCCTACTGAAGTCTTTGTGAAGTACTATGGGTTGGGGACAAATGAAGCGGTTGATTTAGCAAAAACTTCGACCGGCGAGTTCATTATTTTGGGATCAAACATACAGGACGGTAGTCAGGATTTTTACTTGGTAAAGGTAGATGCTGAGGGTAATGAACTTGATTCAAGGATTTATGATTTGAAAGGGCAATCAACGGATATTCCTTTAAAAATGAAATCTCTTGGACTCAATTCTGGCACTGGCCTTGATGAATTTCTTCTTGTAGGGTATATACAAGAACGGGATGCCAGTGGTTTGGATCTGTTTGAGGGGGCCTGGTGTAAAATTGATGCTGATTTAAATATAATTAGTATGGGTTCAGACTCATCCAGTTTTAACCTACTGGAGAATGTAATAACCACAGATATCATTCAAACTACAGAAACGGATGGTGTTGAGAAGTTTGTAGTATTGGGACATTCCAGACAGACATTTGCCGGGGATCCGGTAAGTGATGGGGGGTATCAGATATACTTAACGAAGGTGGATGATCAGGGCGAGGTTTATTGGTCTAAATCACACGGTTATCTCGGTGATGAGGAATCATTGGCCTTGTTTGAAAATCCAGACAGAAGTTTGGTGGTAATAGGATCAACTGAAGCTGGTGCTGATGGACGCAATGTTTACGTCATTGAGACAAATTCACTTGGAACGTCGGATAAGAACGCTCCGAGAATCGTGATTAACAATTCCCAATCGGGCGCTGATGAAATTCCCAAAGCGGCCATAAAGTCGTCTCTTGGATATTCAATAGTGGGTTCCACCATCGGTGATGACGGTCAGATGGCGGGCTTTCATGTAGCCATCACCCAAACGGGCGATATGGTTTCCAATACCAACAATGTGCTTTCATCAGACTACTCTTTGCCATGTCAGGCATTAGCTGTTACGAAAAGTGTGTACAACGATTTGATGGTTTTAGGAAGTATCCCAAATTTCCGGGAAGTGACTGGGGAGGGAACTGCTGGAGCGAATAAACTTGAGCAAATTCTACTGATGAGGGTCAGTCCATTGTCTGGTCATATTGCAGGGTTTGATCAAAATTATGGTACAACTGTAGGTAATGATCAGGCCAAGGCTGCCATTACCTTACCGGATGGGGATATTCTTGTTGCCGCAACAATTGACTTTGGTAGCGGCACTTCCATGTTGGGTCTTCTGCGACTGAACAGAAACGGGGAACTGAAAGATTAAATTGTGTGCTGGCAAAGGGCGTTTATCGCCTTTTTGCATTTTGAAGTATTTAAAGAATAATTAGAATATTACTTACTGGTCATAAACCGCCTAGTTATATGAAACGAATTTTACTTTGTCTATTGGTTGTTTTAGGATGGAATTGTGCAATGGCTGCAACGCCTGTTTTTCAGTCCGCAGAAATGAAGACAACCACGACCTTTGAAATAACATATGATATTAATGTGGCTTTCAATGTGAGTGAAGCTGCATTCCTAACTGGTTTATCGGTTGATAGCAAATCCTTTTCTGGAGCTACCATCTTGAATAATGTAATCACAGTTACGCTTTCGGCTCCTGTTCCAACAGATTACTCTGCTAATGATTTGGCCATTATGGCCGGCACCATTAAAGATGCAATTGCGGTTGAAACTAACGCTGGGGTTTCCGGACAAACACTGTCTGACGGGGTATCTCCGGTAGTGACCTATTCGGCGATGTTTGATGCTGATCTGAACGGTAAGATTGACAGTATGTCTGTGGTGTTTAGCGAGAACCTGCGGACAGGCAATAGTTTGTTTTTTGCAGTTGCTGATTTTGGGATCAGTGGATACAGTGTGTTGTCGATGGACTCTACGTTGCAGGATACAGTTCAGTTTGTGTTGACAGAGCTATCCTATTTTGACACAGATTCAGTAGCCACGATTGACTTTTTGGACCCATCGAAG
>NZ_JAVKCA010000021.1:0-399226 GCF_040222955.1 Marinoscillum sp.
TCGGCATACACATCAAAATACAAACTGCCATAGCCTCCCACTACTGTCCAGTCCCGAAGGTCGTCTCCTTCCGCATCTGTGGCTTCAATCACGCCTACTACCTCTCCCATGTAGGTCACATAGTCTATTTTGAATACCTGACCAGCTGTGATCACCGGTGGGTTAGGGTTGGTTTGAATTACGTGCAGACTCACCGTCTCAGTATCACTGTAGTTGCCATCCTGATCATCCACACGCAGCTGGAGCGTGTAATCACCCGCAGCTACTGATGGTGCAGATACGGAAATATCTCCTGTGGACGCATCGATAGCGAAACTCGAAGCGCCAGTACCACCGAGTACCTGCCAATTGGTGAGCACCGTGCCGGCATCCTGATCCGTAGCCACCACTGTGCCAACATAATCATTGGCCATGGCCTGATCATCCGTACTGAATGTCTGACCAGGAGTAATTACCGGAGAGTGCTGCAGCTCAATAATTACTGTAGCAGGATCACTCGTATCCGTACCATCCGACACGGTCACCTGAAGGTCATGTGAAAATCCGCTGTAGTCTATCTGACTTTGATCAGCGATGGTCAGCACTCCGGTAGCAGCATCCACTGCGAAAGCTGCAGCACCAGAACCTCCCACGATGGTCCAGTTCTGTAGTGTATCCCCATCTGCATCAGCACCAGCAAGTGTACCTACAATGTCGTTATTCTGTGCACGGTCATTGATCACGAAACTCTGCTCAGCAGCCACGATCGGCTTTTCATTATTGCTTCCAGTTCCCCACCAGTCATACCAGCTCTCTGCATCCACTTCGGGATACGGATGCACTCCAATATCGGTATTGGCAGTGGTATCACCCAGAAGAAACTTATCTACGAATGCTTCAACAGCAGGTCGCTGACTTTCAGGGACGGCACAATGACCATGTCCACCATCGATATAAAAGCCCATTCGATCTCCAATACCAAAGGTTTTATACACTTCTTTGGTGGCTTTGGCCGAAACATAACATGATCTATTGGAAAGCCAGGTAAAATCCGTATTTCCAGTTACCAGCAGCGCCCGTGGAGCCACCATGGCCATGAGCTCATGGTGATCATGTGGCAATTTGTACACATTGTCTCCTGAGAACTGACGCATATCTTCTGAGAACCAACTATAATCCGTATTGTCAATTTTCTCTACGGTACCATCGGGTTCAGTATGTGAGAAACGCCAGGAAGGAGCACCACCCCCACCAGATTCCTGGGCGATGGTCAATGCAATTCGCTCGTCCATTGCTCCCGCAAAAAGTGACATCTTCCCGGCGTAAGAACAACCAGTAACTGCCATATGTGAAAGGTCAACGGGTAATGGATTGATCGATTGCTGAGTTGCAATTTCCAAACCATCTATCAGTCTGCTAACACCCCAGGACCAGGCACTATACTGACCTGCATCAATGTTTTCGGGATACATCTGGTAATATGGATCATTCACCTTTGGGGCCGCTTGTCCGGCAGCATAAGTGGTCACCTGATTGTGAAGAAATTCCACCGTGGCAATATTCCTGCTGGTGAAAATATCCGAAGGAATACTACCGGTACCACCCCCGGCAAGCGACATACCGATAACAGCAGGGAAGGGTCCTTCGCCCTGAGGGATGGTAATTCTGGAAGTGAGGGTCAACGTTCGTCCATTTCGAATGATATTTACCGTCAACACCCCTCCATTGGCATCTGGTACAAACGCCGCATTGATCGTGTCAGGGCGATCAGGTTTGGGCCCAATCTCATAATTTTCGATTTCCGCCTTTATTTCATTTCGTCTGCAGCTCCAATCACTGTAATCCGTGGATCGGCTTTGATTGTCTGACCGCATAAAAGGATCTGGCAATGGTAAAATAACCGGAAGATCTTCCAGGGTGGGCAATACCGGGCTGGCGCAACCTGCCCCCCTGTTTTCTACACTATAGACCAGGGGAACCATGGTTTGTTCCAAATGAATCGTGACTGTTTCCGGCGCACTCGTTTTGTTTCCGTCCGAAACCGTCACCAAAAGCTCGATCGGTGAGTTTTCAAAATCAATCTGACTCTTATCCAAAATAGATAGGTCACCGGTAGCAGCATCCAGCGCAAAGACTGCTGCCCCGCTGCCACCTGTGATGGTCCAGTTCTGCAACAGGTCACTTTCAAAATCAGATCCTGTGAGTGTCCCTACAAAATCTCCATTTGTCATCGTATCATCTATCTGAAAACTTTGATTTGCTGTAACCGTGGGTGCCTCATTCGGAAGGGGGCAATTGGTGGCATTAGCTCCCAGGTCTCCGGGACCGGAGCTGTTTGTAGTGACCAGTAATTTATCGAGCAACGCTCCATCCTCCCTATATGCGATGGTCAGGGAGTGTGTTCCTACCTCCAATGTAGCGTTGGCTAATGTAACCCATGCCCATCCGGAAGTAGTGAGGCCATTGGCCATTACATAAGCTCCATCATCTATCTTTACCCAAAAGCTGTCATCATCTGCAGAAGGGGCGTTTATTCTGGCTATAAAATTGTATGAGGCAGCACTATCTATTTCAAAAGGCAGTACAATATTCGCTTCGGGATTAGTAGGTGCATTATCGGTGCTTTGAATGCCACTCCTTACCGTCACATAAGTACCATTGGACGCTTCAGAGTCAGCCACTACATCCCAATCAGAACCAACCGTGCCACATTCTGCTTCCAACCACACTTTTTTCCCATCAGGTTCAGGAGGAAAATCCGAATTACCTGTTCCCCACCATCCATACCATGGCTCCGGGTCAAGGCCGGTGAAATCAGTAGATGAGGGAGAGACATGTATATCCCAGTCAATGTCCTGACCAACCAAAAATTTGTTATAAAATGCGTCGATTACTGGCTGCTGACCAGCTCCCACAGCACAGTGACCGTGATTACCATCAATCCAGTAGCCAAACCTGTCGCCAACTCCCAGTGTTTCATAGATTTCCTGCGTGGCCTTGGAGGTCACATAAACAGCACGGTTAGAAAGCCATGTGAAATCCGTATTACCCGATACAAACAAAGCACGAGGAGCCACCATAGCCATCAATTCGTGATGATCGTGAGGAAATTTGTACACGTTATCACCACCAAAGTCGGATTTCATACCTTGTTTGAACCATATACCATTGGTGTTATCTGCCTTTTCAACCGACCCTGCGGGTTCAATTTTATGAGAAACACGCCAGGCAGGAGCGCCACCACCCCCTGATTCCTGGGCAAAAGTGGCCGCAATTCGTTCGTCAAAAGCACCTGAAAACAATGCCATCTTACCTGCATAGGAGCATCCGTTTACTCCCAAACGCCTGGTATTAATCGGTAATGGATTTACCAACTGTTGTGCAGCAATCTCCATCCCATCAATCAAACGGCTGACACCCCAGGCCCATGCGCTATACTGTCCTACCTGCTCCACTCCCAGTGGTGAAGCACTGTCGCCGGTATAGTATTCAGGGTACATGATAAAGTAAGGATCACTTACATGTGAAACATCCTGCCCCAATGCGTAGGTCGTCACCTGATCGTGCATGAAGTCAATTTTGGCAATATTATCAGAGACTGGTCCGCCGCTTGGCGCCAGGGACATCCCGATAAGTGCTGGCCAGCCACCCTCAGGAGGTGTGCCTGACGGGAGATTAATTCTGGATTCCAGGGTCAATGAAGCACCCGTGCTGGATCTTACTATATTCACAGTAAGGACACCACCCGCATACCCTGCTGCAATGGTGAGATCAGAATTGGTAGGTTTAGGTCCGATCTCGTATTTCTCAATAGACGCCTTGATTTCGTTACGTCTTCTCTCCCAGCTGGTAAATGTGGTATCCCTGCTACCGTCGTGAAAAAATTTGAACGGATCAGGCAGAAGCTGCACTATCGGGAGTTCCTCATAATCAGGAATATGGGGCTGCGGATAGTGCGCCCCGGTGTTTTCCTGGTCATAGACCAGTGGGGCTTGAGCAAACAACCCGAAGGTGAAAATGCTCAAAAAGAGACATAAAATCGTAATTTTTCGTTTCATGGTTTTTCGGTTTAGTTTGGTTAAGAAAAATGACCTCCGCACAACCATACGCAGGCACCTCTCAGAAAAAACACTCTCTCATTGGTTGATGAGATCCAAATTATCGCCCCTGTGTACTCAAATCGGCCTGAGAACTGAACACAATCAGAAGCGAAAATGGCGAGCCAATCTGAATTGGATGATTAAACCTATCATGGTTTTTTAAGAAACGCAACCGATTGCGTAAATATATTTACACTACCATAAATAATACCGTTATTAATTGTTTTAATCGTTTGTTTAATAACGCAACCGATATCATTATGAGAATGCCAACATAACCGCAGCTTCCATGAAGGATAATAGGATTATTCAGGCTTTCATTATGAATTTTACTATTCGGAAGAAAATCAGATTCGTCAAAAAGCCTCAGATAGGGGAGTCGGCGTGCCATCACCTACTTCCTATTTTCTTTACCAAACCACATAAGAAATCTGTAAAAAAGATTTTGATCTTACGTGATGATATTGACTAAATTGGCTTCTGCAGATACCTTAAATCACCCCGCCTACCCATGAGAACTCAGCTTGCTCCCCAACCCCGAAAAAAAGGAAGATCCTCACTTTTTTACACCATTTCTATCATTGGCCTTATGGCCGCTCTGATTGGCTTTTCGAAGACGTTCTTTCTGCCCATGGCCACAGGCGAATTCAAAGCCCCAATAGCGGTGCACATGCATGGCTTCTTTGCCTTCACCTGGGTGATTCTTTTTGTGATTCAGACCAGTCTGATCCGAAAGAACAACTACAAAGCGCACCGAAGACTAGGGATCGTGGGCTTTATCTCGGCACTTGGAGTTACCATTACACTGGTACCTGTGGCTCTTTTTGCTACCCACAAAGAGCTGGCTCAGGGATTGGGACTCACAGCTCATTCTACCCTTTTAGGTGTGATCACTTCGGGACTTTTGTTTTTTGCCCTTGTAATCACCGCCCTTTACTACCGTCATCGCCCCGAAAACCATAAGCGGCTTATGCTTCTGGCCACTATCGTGGTGCTGTGGCCTGCATGGTTTAGGTTCAGGCATTTCTTTCCGGGTGTCCCCAACCCTGAAGTTTGGTTCGCCCTTGTGCTGGCAGACAGTCTGATCGTCATGTCATGGATTTGGGAAAAAATACAATCGGGTAAGATTCATCCTGTTCTCAAATATGTCGGGGCATTTGTCATCCTGGAGCAAACCTTCGAGGTGAGCATATTTGACAGCCCGGCATGGAGAAATGTGGCCACGTGGGTCTATCACCTCCTTACCTGGCTTCCTTTTTTCTAAAAACCCAGGGCTTCTTTCAGTAAGGCATACCCCGACCTGCTCACGGAGAGCTGGGTACCGTCCTGCAAAAAGACCACATGGCTGTCTTTGCCCAGGAGCTCCAGCCTCACTATTTCTTTGAGGCGTACGATATACGAGCGATGAATGCGAATGAAGTCCTCTGCAGGCAGGTGCTCATCGTAGTGTTTCATGGTATCCTGTTTCAAAAACACCCCTTGTTCAGTGTGCAACTTCACATAGTCGTCCATGGCCTCCAAATACCTGATCTTGCCCACGGGTACAATCTGAATTTTACTGCCTGTGCGGACGGCCACCCGAGAGAGCGTACCCGAATGCTCCCTGCTCTGCTCCACCACTCCGGTGAGGGCTTTCCCGGCCTGCCCCTCCAATGCCAACTTTGCCTTGGCCCTGGCGAGGGCATCTACAAACCGCTCCTGAGAATACGGCTTGAGCAGGTAATCAACAGCGTTTTGCTCAAACGCCCGTATGGCAAACTCATCATGGGCCGTGCTGAAAATCACCACGGGAGGCTCTTCCAGAAGTTCAAGCATCTCAAACCCTGTGAGCTTCGGCATCATCACATCCAGAAACACCAAATCAGGTTTTTGCTCATTGATCTCCTTAAACCCATCAAAGCCGTTGGCACACTCCCCGATAATCGTGATGGTGTCGTCCTTTTCCAGAAAAGACCTGATCACCTCCCGGGCCAGCTCCTCATCATCAATGATCAATGCGCGTATTTTATTCATCATTCGGTTGGGATACTGATTTTTACCATAAACTCACCCTCTCTTTGCTCTACCGTGAGCAGGTCCTTTCTGCCATACACAAGCCCAAGCCGCTTGCGGACATTCTCCAGCCCTATGCCAGCTCCCTTTGATGGCATAGACTCCTCGTCAAAGTTATTACCAATGAAGATCTCCAGCATGCCCGGCTCAGCCTTACATTTTAGCCTTATGGTCACTGCATTGATGCTTTCATGCACCCCATACTTCACGGCGTTTTCGAAAATTGGCTGTAGAATCAGGTTGGGTACCTCCACCCCCAAACAGGCATCAGCCACTTCTTTTTCAAACCTCAGTCTGTTACCAAAGCGAATTTTCTCTATGTCCATGTAGAGCGTGGCATTTTCCAGCTCCTGAGCCAGCGTATTCATGTGCGCGCTGTCCTGCCCCAGAGAGTACCTCAGAAAATCGCTGAGTTTGATCACCATCTCCCTTGCTGCATCCGGTTTGGAAAGTGTCAGTGCACTGATGGAATTCAGGCTGTTAAAAATAAAATGCGGGTTGATCTGAGATTTAAGCATTCTCAGCTCAGAGTCTTTCAGCAGATTCTGCAGCTCCAATTCCCTGTGAGTGCGCTCCTGCAAATCCTGATAATATTTGATCAGGTAAAACACCAATACCGTAATGCTATAGTCCATCACGCCAATGATCAGTCGCCAGATATATGCCCGCTTTAGAAAAGCCAGGTACTCGGGATGGTCCGGAAAAAGAAACCGGAGACCAAAACCCGATAATGCAGCCCACAGCAAGATGGCCATGGTGGCGCCAGCCAGGTGGGTACCCACCAGCGCCAGGTCATCCTTACTCAGGCTGGCAAAGGTCACAATGTACCAAAAGCCCGGAGCGATAGAGGCGAACAGCAAATTGTAAACGAGGCTATCGGCAGCTGATATTTCCAATGACCATCCGTAGTAGAAGTAGAGCACCGCACTGTGCAGGCATACCATCAGCACCCAAACAAGCAAATACACTTTATTACCAGAACCTCTTAATACCGGATGGCTCATTTTCAGATCGTCAATTTATTGAGTTGTTTTATGTGCTCACATTCCTGACTCAGACTCCCTTCACCTCTGCTCCGCCAAATATCACAGAGCCTTTGATTCGCAATACCTTCTTAGGAGTACCCGGCTCATAGTGAACCTTTGGTCGCTTGTCGGCATACCCGCCAAATATGACAAAACTCTCGTTGATTACTGTCCAGTCATTGGGAACGATGAGGCCATTTCCCCCAAACAAACAGAAAATATCTAAAACAATCTCATCTCCGTGCATCTTAGCTCCTGAAAAGTTGATTTCGGAACCCCCGAAAACAGACGTTATTTTTCCGCCTTTAAAGTTTTGAGAGCTGAAAGACTTTTCAGACCCACCAAAGATGGAAGTATCTTCTATATAATCATCGGTCAGGTCTCCGGGTGCCCTTTTTACATGATCACGTCTGCGCAAAATAATGCTCACTCCCACTGCAATCAGTATAGCGGGCCACCAGGTACGAAAATTGAATTGCGGCCAATAGAAAAACTCCGGCAGCAGGAAAAAGCCACCGATGAGGAAAAAGATCAATCCTTCTCTTCTCCCGGTAACAATCATGGATCCTCCTATGACCAGAAAGATCATCTCCCACCCGAACAGGTAGTGGGGTATAAAATCCGGGATCAGATCCAAATTACGAAAGAGCAAATACGCTCCGAAGATGACAAATGCGACGCCCAGCCAGGCCCTTTGATTGTTATTTTCCTGATTTCTCATGATGTAGACAGCTATTTTTCTTCAAATGTGTCTCACCCAAGTCTCGCTCACAATAGCCAATCGGTCAACAGTGGTTATTCACCGGTAAGCTGCGGATTGAATATTGTGATTGATTTCATTACCTTCAGGCACCAATCCCGGAATCCAATGAAATCACTTTTAAACGAAATTCGTGGATGCACCATTTGCAAGGACCATCTCCCTCACGGCCCTAATCCTGTTCTCTCTGCCAGTATACACAGTCAAATAGTCATTATCGGGCAGTCTCCCGGAAGTGTGGTGCATCGCACCGGAATTCCGTGGGATGATAAGAGTGGCGACAACCTCCGATCATGGTTGCAAATGGACAAACACACCTTTTACAATCCCGATGTAGTCGCTTTGATCCCTATGGGCTTTTGCTACCCCGGAAAAGGGAAGTCAGGCGATCTGCCTCCAAGAACAGAATGCGCTCCTCAATGGCACGGGCCCCTCCTGGGTCAAATGAAAGAAGTAAAACTCACCCTCCTCATCGGCCAGTACGCACAGGCCTACTACCTGGGTGACCAGCTCCGGCCCACTCTCACAGACACAGTAAAAAACTATCAACAGTACCTGCCTGCACATTTCGTACTGCCTCACCCCTCGCCCAGGAATAACATCTGGAAAGCCAGAAATCCCTGGTTTGAACAAGACGTGGTTCCTGCACTCAGAAAATCTGTCGCAGAAATCATTTGACACTTGATGCACAGGCGTGAGGGATTTAAACAGTACTTTTACACCATGGAGCAGCCCAAAGAAAACCAACCCAACAATCCTCTGCACGGCATAAAGCTGGTAACCATTCTGGAGCACCTGCAAGACAAGTATGGCTGGGAAGAACTGGGTAGCCGCATTAGAATCAAATGCTTCACCGATAATCCATCGATCAAATCCAGCCTGACCTTTCTGCGGAAGACACCCTGGGCCAGGACCAAAGTAGAGGAACTCTACCTCCGCTCTATTAGAAAAAAATAGCACACTCAAAATACCAGATAAAATTTTCTTTGCCCTTTTTGAAACTATTATATGTATATACAGTTTATGTACTTACATATATTTTTAAACACTCAGAAAACATGGCAACACAAAACTGGAACATCGACCCTACGCATAGCGAAGTGCAATTCAAAGTAAAACACCTGGTGATCTCTACCGTGACCGGTACATTCAAACGTTTCGAAGGCTCACTTACGAGTGACTCAGAAGATTTTGACGGAGCGAAAGCGTCTTTTACACTAGATGCCAATAGTGTAGATACCAATGTAGCAGATAGAGACGCTCACCTAAAAAGTGCAGACTTTTTCAATGCCGAGCAGCATCCGAAACTGGCCTTTGAGGGCGTACTCTCCAAAGTAGGAGATAACTACCAACTCGTTGGCCCCCTGACCATCAAAGAAACTACTAAAGAAGTGACTTTGGATGTGGACCTTGGCGGCACCATGGTAGATGGCTATGGTCAAACCAAAGCCGGATTTGAGATCAACGGCAAAATTAACCGCAAGGATTTCGGACTTACCTGGAGTATGGTCACAGAAGCTGGCGGTGTAGTAGTGGGTGATGATGTAAAGCTACACCTGAACATACAGGTGACTAAATCATAACTTTCAAGACAATCATCCCGAACCACTCCGAAGCATTTCGGAGTGGTTTTTTTGTGCCTTACCAATCTTTTATCATCACATTACACCCTCCTCTCAAAACTCCATATCGTCAAAAACCAGGTCTCCTTGTCCTCCACGGTGATTGGTTTGTAGAGAAATACCCCCCGATCCGAGCCTAAATAGTTGATGTAGTATTGATGTAGTCAAAATCCACCAGATTTCCCTCAGGCCACATTCTTACGAATAATCTCTAAACCATTGATGTAGAATATTTTCCGGGTGATGTATTATTGATGAGTTGTCAATTTTTCAATTACCATCACATATACACACCTTTAAACGATCATTTTTACATTAAACGCATTCAAATTTTGATATAATCATAAAATCTATCGCAGCCTATGGACACGAGAACTCACCCAACACACTTCATACAAAGGTTTCCTCCCTGAGTGATCTTCAACCCGAATTGACCGCCATCATTCAATTCTAAACAAACCATACAAATAACCTTTACCTATGATACCAATCACAATATCCAACCAACTGATCAGACCACTTCTGGTTCTGTTCCTTCTCTTATCAGGACTCTTCCTGGCGCAAGCTCAGGTGGGCAATGTCCTCTGGGAGGACAATTTCAATACCTTCAATACCGACATCTGGAATCCAATCGAGGGTGACGGATGTCCCGGCCTTTGCGGCTGGGGCAACGCCGAACTGGAGTATTATCACGGCAACAATGTCTCTATAGAAGCCATACCCGGTGAATCTGGCAATAACGCGCTGGTACTGGAAGCCAGAAACGAAAGCATGGGTTCGCAGTCCTTCACCTCCGGAAAGGTGGACACGGAAGGCAAACTCTCCATCCACTACGGACTGATCGAGGTGCGCATGCGGGTTCCTAACCTGGAAACAGGACTCTGGCCAGCTGCCTGGCTACTGGGTACCGCCAATCAAGCCTGGCCCGCAAAGGGAGAAATAGACATGATGGAAATGGGCCACAAAGCCGAAGAACGTACTCGTCAGGGCTATCCGGGTGTTTCATCTAACAACTTTGTAGGAGCCAATGCCATCTTCCAAACGGAAGACGGTGGATACGGGAGTATTGCCTACGATGTGGACTATAACCAGCCCTACGTACCCGCCAATGCCCTTAGCAACCGATTCGTGATCTATCGGCTTTACTGGGAGCCCACTCAGATGCGCTTTGCAGTTGAAGACAATGGTACGGAATATGACCTCTATACCAACCCCCTCCCATTGGATCCTGACGGGGCAACTGCTGCGTTTACCCGTCCATTTTACATGCTGCTCAACCTGGCAGTGGGTGGCAACTTCACGGATGCACCAAACAGTGGTGCGGTAACTGCCCCGATGCCCGCCAAGATGTATATTGACTATGTGCGTGTATCGCAATGGAACGGCCATGGTGAAGTAGCCCTTGATTATGGTGCCCTTTCTCCTGAAGCCGGTACTTTTGGGGTCTACACAGATGACACCCCTACCAACAACGAATTGGTGTTCGGAAGTGATGCGGAAATCTATGCATGGGGAGGCACAGTTCAGGAGGGCACCACCCCACCCTATGAGGGCGCCAACGTGATCGCCTGGGAAACCACGACTCCCAACAGTTGGTTCGGCGGTGGAGTAACTTCCCTCTACGGAAAAGACATGTCAGGTTTTGTGGAAAATGGCTCGATGAAATTTCGCATTAAGATCCCTGCGAATGTTTCTTTCAGAATAGGAATCACCGACAACTATACCAATGAGCAGTACATCAATTTCCCGGCAGGGGTGAATCAATATGGGTTGACCCGAAATGGCGAATGGGGCCAGGTGGAAATTCCATTGCAGGACTTTACAGGGCTGGTGGCATTCCAAAACCTTGGCTACCTGTTCGCGATTGCGAGCCTCGACGGAAGTCTTCCTGCTTCCACCTTTCAGATGGCCATAGATGATATCTACTGGACAGATGGCAATGGATCTACTGTCTCCGTCACCGGGGTATCAGTATCACCGGGCTCTGCCAGCCTTGCTCCGGGTGAAACTCAGCAACTCACCGCCACCGTCACTCCCAGCGGAGCCACTAACCCGAGCGTAAGTTGGTCTACTAACAATGCAGCAGTGGCCACCGTCAACTCAAGCGGCCTGGTAACGGCTCAGGCGGCGGGAAGTGCCACCATCACAGTGACCACCGCAGACGGAGGGTACACGGCAACATCCAACATAACCGTGACAAATCCTTCCGGCGGTCTGCCTTCACCATGGCAATCACAAGACATTGGAGCAGTAGCCGCCACAGGGTCGGCATCATTCTCATCTGGCACCTTCACTGTGAATGGATCGGGCAACGACATTTGGGGCACTACTGATGAATTTCAATATGTCTATCAGACCTTGAGTGGTGACGGGATCATTACCGCCCAGGTCAATTCACTTACAAATACTGACAGCTGGGCCAAAGCAGGAGTTATGATCCGTGAATCTCTGAACGGTAATTCGAAGCATGCACTCACAGCCATTACCCCCACGGGCACCAGCGCTTTTCAGCGACGAACAGCCACAGGAGGGTCAAGTAGCCACACAGGCGGGCCTACTGCCAATGCTCCATATTGGGTCCGATTGGAACGCGCCGGTGACACCTTTACCAGCTCGATCTCAGCCAATGGCAGCACCTGGACCACCATAGGCACGGTCAATATCAGCATGGGGACCTCCGTATACGCAGGCCTGGCCACCACTTCACATAATGATGGCACACTTTGCACGGCTACTCTGAGTAATGTCTCATTGACCACCGGGAGCCCGGTAACCTACACTTCCCTACCAGGAATTGTACAGGCCGAAGACTACAAAGAAGGCGGTGAAGGTGTGGGCTATCACGATACCTCAGCCGGCAATACCGGAGGTGGATATCGCACAGATGATGTGGACATAGAAGCCACCGGAGATGCTGGCGGAGGATTCAACGTAGGCTGGATAGCTGCCGGCGAATGGTTGGAATATGACATTACCTCTACCGTAGCCAGCTATGAATTGAGTGCGCGTGTAGCCTCTCCCAGCGGTGCTGGTCGCCTGCACATAGAGATTGACGGAGTGGATGTCACCGGTACCATGGTAGTGCCCAATACAGGGAGCTGGCAAAGCTATACCACCGTCACGGTGCCAGGCATAGCCATAAGCCCGGGAAATCACACCCTTAGAGTAGTGTTTGATGCCGCTGGACTCAACCTCAACTACGTGGAGGCTGTCGAGGAAGTATCAACCCCGTCGGGATGCTCACAGGCAGGCCCAAATGGGGACTATACGGTAGATATCTCAGAGGATGCCTCCAACCCATCCCTGACTTTCATCCCGGGACCCGCTGGTACAGGCACTCCGACCACCATTCTGTACTATGGCACTGATCCTAATGGTACATACCCCGGCTATGGTGTTTCACCAAACAGTCCGCACACGATCAATGCAGCGAATGGTCAAACCATCTATTTCTACTATACCTATAGTGTACCTGAAGGTGGAGAGCGAAATTCATCAGCCAACAGACACAGTTTTGTGGTTGGAAATTGTAGCGGCTCAGGATCCAGAGTGGCCTCGGCGCCCACAGCGCAAGCCATAAATTCAGAGCTTACCGTTTTCCCAAATCCTGCAAAGGACATCATTACGATAAGGACAGCAACAGACGGATATGATCGCATTCAAATCCTGGACATCTCCGGTCGGGTGAGAAGAGATATCAAAGTCTCCGGTGACCGTGAATTTCAAATCGACCTGAATGACCTGAATGCAGGGAATTATTTTATCCGAATCTCAGGATCAGCTGGATCCAAAGTAAGCAGAATCATTAAACAGTAGCCTAACCAATCTGAAGTGAGTGGAGAGATCCGCTCACTTCTAATCTCACAAAACAAAGCAGCCCGCCCCGATTGTATCGGGGCGGGCTGTTCTGTTGTCAGGCTATACATTATTTCCCCTGATTCTCGTACTTCTCTTTGAACTTCTCATACAACCGCTGTTGCATGGCGTCAAGCGCCACCTCTCTGCCCTGAATGAAGGAATAAACCACATCGCTGGTACGCATGTCGAGCAGGTCTCCATTGGAAATAACTATGTTCGCATCCTTACCTTGCTCCAAAGTCCCGGTTTTATCATCGATCCCCAGGATTTTAGCGGTATTGGAAGTGATCATTTTCAGCGCTGCTTCCTTGTCCACCCCGTAAGAGGCTACGGTCCCAGCAAAAAACGGAAGGTTTCGGGAGTTGGCAATCATTCCAGAGGAGTGCGTAAGCCCTACCAAAATACCTTCGTTATGCAGCAAAGCAGGAAGTTTATAACACCAATCCGTATCCTCCTCTGCCCGGCCTGGAATGCGATGGACGTTTTCCAACAACACCGGGATGTTGTTTTCCTTGATCAAATCCCGTACATACCATACATCCTCTGCACCGGCCAGCACCATTTTCGGCACATACGGTTTGATCGTTTGTACAGCTTCGATGATCTGCTTGGGTCGGTTTGCATACACAAAGAGCTGCTTTTCTCCTTTAAATACCGGAACCATGGCCTCTAAAATGAGATTTTTCTCCATGGGAGCCTGCTCCATGTAGGCCTTCGTGTCCTGAATTAATTTGATCACCTCAGCCACCTGTGCATCATACTCCTTGTTTTCCCTGCGTTCAGTCTCACCCATCCACCATCTGGCGCCAAAGGAAAGTGCAGGCCAATTCAAATGCACCGCATCGTCTTCCTGATAGAGGGCATCCTCCCAATTCCAGGCATCCAACTGCATAATGCTGCTGGTGCCCTCTATCCGACCACCTCTGGGAGCCACCTGTGCCAGCTGGATTCCATTAAATTTCATAGTAGGGATGAGTTCAGAATCTGTATTGTAAGCGATCGCTGTTCTCACATGAGGTTTTAGGTTGCCGGTCTCAGAGAAGTCTCTGGAGGCTTTCACTGCATTATACTCCACCAATCCCAGATTGGTGAGCGGGAGAATTATGCCAGGATACGCATGTTTACCTGACGCATCGATCAGTCGATAGCCCTTCAGGTCGACACGCACCCTGGTGGCATCTGCAACCAGCGCTATCTTACCTTCTTTGAAAGTAATGATCGAATTTTCTATGATCTCTCCATTGCCCAGATGAGCCGTGGCATTCATGATCGCGATAGGTTCGCTCTGAGCAGGGGCAGGTGCAGGCACCTGTGCAGAAGCACTCCAACCCAAGATGATTCCTATGATATAGGTAGTGATTTGCTTAGTCATTGTTCTGATGGTTTAGAGTGAAACCTTCTTCTATGATGTCTTCACACTCAAAATAGTGCTTGTCTTTCTTTTTATGCTTTTGAGTCTTTTCTCCCCCATTTTTTGCATCCTGCATCTTCTGAATTAACCTGGCCCGCTCGGCGGAGATCTGTTTTCTCATCTCTGTGTCCTTCTCCAAACTGAAATAGACAATCCCATCAACGAGGGTCATTTCTGGTTTCGCATAGATGCTCAGTGGATGATCATTCCAGAGCACCACGTCAGCATCTTTCCCCACTTTGATGCTACCCATCCGGTCATCCAGGTGCAGCAATTTAGCTGGGTTGAGAGTCACCAGCTTCAGCGCTGAAATTTCATCCATCCCGCCGTACTTTACGGATTTAGCAGCTTCCTGATTGAGTCTTCGGGCCATCTCTGCATCGTCAGAATTGATGGCAGCCACCACCCCTGCCATGGTCATCAGCGATGCATTATAAGGAATGGCGTCCTTCACCTCAAATTTATAGGCCCACCAGTCTGAGAATGTAGACCCACCGGCACCATGCTCCGCCATCTTATCCGCCACTTTATAGCCTTCAAGAATGTGCGTGAAAGTGTTAACCCGAAAATCGAATGACTCGGCTACCTTCAGCAGCATATTGATCTCCGACTGCACATAAGAATGACACGTGATGAAACGCTCACTATTGATGATTTCCAACAGGGTTTCGAGCTGTAAGTCCTTACGGGGGGCGGGAGTGGCAGCTTTCACCTTTTTACTCAAACCTTCATAACGGGCTTTAGCTTCCCCATAGGCTTTGGCTCTGGTGAACCCATCCACAAACACCTGCTCTACACCCATCCGGGTTTGTGGGAATCTGATGCTGTAATCCTCTCCCCAATTAGACTGCTTCACGTTTTCGCCCAAAGCGAATTTGATATAACCATCAGCTCCTTTAATCTTCAAGTCCTCTGGGCTCGCTCCCCAACGGAACTTGATCAGCGCAGATTGTCCACCCACCGGATTAGCAGAGCCATGCAACAGCTGAGCGGCTGTAACACCTCCGGCCAGTTGTCGGTACATGTTCACATCTTCAGAGTTTACAGCGTCATACATCCGTACCTCTGCGGTAATGGCATGGCTACCCTCATTCACAGAAGAAAGTGCTATGTGAGAATGCTCATCAATGATCCCGGGCGTAATATGCTTACCAGTGGCATCCACTACTTTGGCACCCTCACTGGAGAGGTTCTTGCCTACACCGGCTATTTTGCCATTTTTCACCAGTACATCGGCACCTTCCAGTTTACCATCACCTTCCAGGGTCCATACCGTAGCATTTTGAAATAAAATGGTTTCTTGCTGAGGCTTCTCAGTCCAGCCATAGGCTACAAACGGGTAAATCATTTCGCCCAAATCGGGAGCCTTATCTTCCTCTTTCTTCTCTTCATCTTCATCTTCCTTTTCTTTTTTATCGAGATCCGCTGTTCTCGTGGCTGACCATTTTGTCCAGCCGCCATCCGCCAGCTGGCCAGTGCCGCCAAAGGTCTTTTGATCGATCCAGCCTGAAAGTCTCGTATGAGCCTCCGCCTCTTCTGCTTTGAATAGAAGTGTGATTCGGCTTTCCTCTATTTTCAATTTTACTTTCAGATCTGTAGAATCATTCACCACGATCTTCGCAGAATGACTACCGGCTTCCCCTGAGATTTCAAGCACAAATGAAGTATCTCCTACTTTTAAGTCATACTTTCCGGCATAGTCTGGCGTGCTGAGGTCCGAAATTTTATATTTCATTCCCTGCACCCAGGTTTGATGAATCTTGGCCTTCTCTTCAAAAATGCTTTCGGAAGCCACGAAGAAGTTGGCCATCATGCCTTGTTTCAGCGCCCCTACCTTATCCTGCATGTTATAATACCTGGCTGGCGTATAGGTCAGTGCTTTTAGTGCCTGGGTTTCAGATAACCCGAAGGTCACAGCCTTCCGGATGTTTTTCCAATAGTCGTCAGTGTTCTTCAATCCTGAAGGGGTAAATGAAAACTCCACACCTGCCTTCGCCAGCATACCCGCATTGGCAGGAGCCAGCTCCCAGTGTTTCATATCCTCCAGAGAAACGTCCAATGCAGCCAATGGATCCTCTACATCATAGGCTTCAGGAAAGGTCACCGGTATGATCAATGAAGCTCCCGTTTTTTTGATTTCATTAATCCTCTGATACTCGTCACCGCTACCCTTGATAATGTACTGCACACCAAATTCATCCCCGACTTTATCCGCCAGTAACACCCTCAGCTTGCCACCGTTGGCCTCAAATACCTGTGGCAGGTTCTGCACATCATTAAAAGCCTTGAGTGAAAGGTTGACCTGCTCAGTACTGCCCTGAGCTCGATACCAGGCGGCATCATAGTAGGTCTGTCTCAGTAAGGCCACGATCCCCATAATAGAACCCGGGTATTCCTGCTTGGAAGTTCCCTTGCTAAATGAATAATGGGCAGCCACTTTATCCGAAAGAACCGCATCCTGTACGGGCATGTCAGACAGGTTGGTAAACAGCGAGGTGCCTCGCATAATCCCATCCGGACTAAAGGTATTCACTGCCCCAAACCCTGATTTCCGCAGGCCTTCTGCATCCTTCGCATTAAGTGCAAACTCCTCAGAAGCATTGTAAGTAGCGCGGATGGCATCATTCCAACCATACGGGCCCTTCTTACTACTCTCGTACTGAGGCTTTCCACGACTTCTGGAACTGGAGACCTCAGGTAATCCATAGTTGGAATATGGGTCTACCAGAGCAGGGTAAATATATTTGCCATCCATATCCTGGATGATTGCTCCATTAGGAATAGAAATAGCGGTACCGACCGCCATTACTTTACCATCTTTGATGATGAGCGTAGCCTTATCGAGCCGGGTTTGGTAATCCACAAAAATAGTGGCATTGGTAAATGCATAGTGCTCTGACCGCTCGTCTGGAACCCCGTTTACAGGAAAGGTTTCCTGCGCGTAGATACCATGAAAAGCCAGCACCATCCAAAGCAGAATCAGTTTCTTCATAGCTTATGTAATTGAATTAGGTAAATGGAATGGCATATTAAGGAGAATATCAATGCTCCTAAGAATGTTTTATATAAGCGGTTAATTTGTATTGCAAAGAAGACAATTCATAAGCGACAGCACCAAACTCAGTCATAATATTCTGAACATCGTACTAAGAAAAGTTCTATACAACAAAATAAAGGCCGCTTAAACAGCAGCCTTTATCAGAAGTCTTCTACTCGCAAAAGCTCATCCAAAAGCAGGGATGCCGGTGATCTCAGCTCCCAGAATCAGTAAGTGAATATCATGAGTCCCTTCATAAGTCACTACGGACTCCAGGTTCATCATGTGGCGCATCATCGGATACTCTCCGGTGATGCCCATCCCACCATGGATCTGACGAGCTTCCCTTGCAATCTCCAGTGCCACAGCCACATTATTCCTCTTCGCTAAAGAAATTTGAGCCGTGGTGGCCTTGCCCTCATCCATCATTTTGCCAAGCTTCCAGTTGAGCAACTGGGCCTTGGTGATTTCCGTGAGCATCTCCGCAAGCTTCTTTTGTATAAGTTGGAATGATCCGATTGGCTTGCCAAACTGGATCCGCTCTGCCGCGTATCTTCTGGCCGACTCATAACAGTCCATGGCCGCACCAATGGCACCCCAGGCGATGCCATATCGGGCTTTATCCAGGCACCCCATAGGCGCACCCAAACCATCCTTTCCAGGCAGTACATTCTCTTTAGGAACCTTTACATCGCTAAACACCAGTTCGCCGGTGCAGGATGCGCGCAACGACCACTTGCCGTGGGTCTCCGGAGTGGAAAAGCCCTCCATACCGCGCTCTACGATGAGCCCTTTGATCCGGCCAGCTTCATTCTTGGCCCAAACAACAGCGATATCCGCCTGAGGAGCATTCGAAATCCACATTTTGGCTCCGTTGAGCAGGTAATGATCACCCATGTCCTTAAAGTGGGTCTCCATACCGCTTGGATTAGAACCATGATTTGGCTCAGTCAAGCCAAAGCAGCCCAGCATCTCGCCAGAAGCCAGCTTGGGTAAATATTTCTTTTTTTGTTCTTCAGATCCGTATGCATAGATGGGGTGCATCACGAGTGACCCCTGCACCGAGGCAGTAGAGCGCATGCCGGAGTCTCCTCGTTCAATCTCCTGCATAATCAGGCCATAAGAAATGTAATCCAGCCCACCTCCGCCATAGGTTTCAGGTACCGTAGGGCCGAAGGCACCTATCTCTCCAAACTTCCGGACCATTTCAGCAGGGAAATGATTTTTTTCTGTCCAATCTTCAATGTAAGGGGTGATTTCTTTCTTCACAAAATCTCTGATGGAAGATCTGATCAACTTATGCTCTTCGGTCAGTAAGTCGTCAATTTGGTAAAAATCAGGCGATTCAAATTCGTCTTTAAAATTGCGTTTTGTAGCCTGACCATTTGGGGTTAATGTGTCAGTTGACATAGGGTTGTTTTTGTTTTATCAGTTTTATTGGCTCAAATTTACAACAAAGCAGAACGAAAGAATGGGAAACAGAAACTTTAGTGAAGAGATTTTAAGTCAACTGGAAAAACTAGAAGCTAAATACGATGCAATGGGGCAGGATTTATCTGCTTATCTTGATGGGCTACTGCACTCAGACTATCTCACCTACTGGGATTACATCAGGCTGGATACACTCCTCAGCCTGCAAACTCCAAGGACAAGTTTTCCTGATGAGAAAATTTTTATTCTATACCATCAGATTACTGAGCTCTACTTCAAACTGATCCTTAATGAGCAGGATCAGCTGATCATGTCCACCGAAACACCCGAGCGGGATACCTTCCTAAAAAGAGTGAAGCGAATGAATCGTTATTTTGATCACCTCATCGATTCCTTTGATGTGATGATTGACGGGATGGACCCTGAGCAATTTTTAAACTTCAGAATGTCGCTCCTTCCCTCTTCGGGTTTTCAGTCCGGTCAATACCGACTGGTAGAAATCGGTTCCACGGACTTCCACCTACTCACCTGCTCAGACACCCGAGACACATATGGTGATGAGAGTGATGTGAACGAGATTTACGAGCACCTCTACTGGAAAAAAGGGGCTACAGAATTGGCTACAGGCAAAAAGACCCTCACGTTGAAACAGTTTGAAAAAAAGTACTCTGACACTTTCGTGGCCAGGGCACGGGAGGTCCGTAAAACCAACCTCCGAAAGCTATATCACGACTTTTTTGAGGGAGACCAGGAAATAGTCGAAGCACTGAAAAACCTGGATCACAGAGCCAATGTGCAGTGGCCATTGATGCACTATAAGTCTGCAGTGCGCTATCTGCAAAAAGACCCTGAGGTGATCAAAGCGACAGGCGGCACCAACTGGCAAAAATACCTGCCTCCGAGACGACAACAGGTGATCTTCTACCCTGAGCTCTGGTCTGCAGAGGAGCTGGCTCACTGGGGTACGCGCGAAAAGCTGTAACTTATAGGTCTATCTTGATGAGATACCTTCCATGGATCATACTGTTCATAATAATCAGCCCCTTTTGCGCTCTGGGTCAGAAGACCTTCGAGAAAAAAACGTACTACGATGACCAAAAAACCAAACTAAAAGAGGTCATTTCCTTGCTGAAAAGGGACAGCACCTTACATGGGTTTTATCACTCTATTTACGAAAACGGATCGCTGGCGATATTTGGGCATTACAACCATGGTGAGTCTGACAGCACCTGGATTTATTATTTTGAAAATGGCCGGGAAAAGGCCAAAGGCCATTTTCAGAAAAACAACCAAGTCGGTTTGTGGGAATATCACTATGAAAATGGCGAACTAAAGGCCGTAGGCTCCTATCAGGACAACATCAAACATGGACAGTGGACCTACTATTTTGAAAACGGAGAAGAAAAAAGCAGCGGCATCTACTACAAGAATGATAAAGAAGGCATTTGGAATTACTTCTATGAAGATGGCTCTCTGAAGGCTCAGGCTTTTTTTTCCGGCGGGAAGGGAATTTACAAGGAATTCTACCCCAGTGGTAAACTAAAAACCGAGGGTCGGAATGAATTTGACAAGAGCGAGGGCTTATGGACCTACTTCTATGAGTCAGGTGAAGTGGAAGCGCGCGGTGAGTTTGTTAATGGACTCAGGAATGGTCACTGGAAATATTTTCACAAAAACGGTCAATTAGCCGCTGAAGGCGAATTCCTGCAGGGCGAAAAGTACGGTCCCTGGAAGTATTATTTTCCCGACGGCAGCCTGAGCAGTGAAGGTGAAATGAATAGTGACCAAAAGGACGGTTTCTGGAAACTCTACTATCAAACCGGAGAGATCAAAGGAGAAGGACACTACGACCAGGGATCAGGAGAATACATTGAGTATTATGCCAGCGGCAAGCAAAAGGCTCGGGGAGCCATGCAGGAAGGCAAACGTGAAGGCCGATGGGTTTACTTCAATGAAGAAGGACTGGAAGATGGCGCTGCGGTCTTCGAGCAAGGCGAGGGCGCTTATACCGGCTATTACCCCGATGGTTCTCTGAAGATGACCGGAACCATCAAGGACGACCGTAGAGTGGGGGAATGGATACTTTACAACCCGGATGGCTCTGTAGCTGGTATCTACAGACCCGTGTACGAAGAACAAAGTCCTATTTTCCGCACTTCAGACATCAAAGAAAGTGAAGAGGTAAAAAAAGCCAGCGACAAACCGGAGTATCGGTATAAAAACAAGAAAATTCGGTACTTCAACCCGCGCATCAACGAGTACACAGGCTTCATCCTAGGTACCAACCCACTATGGACGCTGGTTGGTCAATTGCCCATCTCCATGGAATACTATATACAGGAAAGGCTCGGATATGAAGCGCAGATTGTCGCGCACAAGAAACCTTTTTTCAGGGACTTTTCTGAGCAATATAACAAAGTGAGTACACTAGGGCTGGATATCCAGTTGAAGCAAAAATTCTACCACGAAGATACTGACCTGGGCATGTTCTACTTTGGCCACCAGCTTTCTGCCGGCTACCTGCAACACTATGTAAGCACACTAGACAGTCTCTCCGGGCCCCCCACGAAAAAACGCTTCACCTCAGAGCAAATGAGATTTGCCTATGGGTTCTTCATTGGTGATAGGTGGATGGAGCGGGCATCAGATTCCGGACTTACCTTCGACCTGAATCTTGGTGTAGCCCTGGGCACCAGGATTTTCTCCAATCATGCAGAAGCACCTTTTCGTTTTCTCTTTGATGAACTAAATCAGGATAAATTCTATTTACCTATCATCATCACCCTGAACATCGGCTATGCCGGCCCAAAACGGAGAAGCACCAGTTTTTAAAATGGACAAAAAGAAAACAGTAATTATAGGCGCCACGCCCAACCCCTCCAGGTACGCCTTCTTGGCGGCAGAGCGGCTCACCAGTCACCACCACCCCATCGTGCCGGTAGGCATCAAGCAGGGTGAAATATTTGGAAATCAAATCCTGGACCTCAGAGAAAAACCTTCGGTGGATGAAGTGGATACCGTCACCCTCTACCTCAATCCTACAAATCAGCGTGAATGGGAGGAATATATACTGAGCCTGCAGCCCAGAAGAATCATCTTTAACCCAGGCACGGAAAACCCTGAACTGTCCACGAAAGCCACTGAGCAAGGAATAGAAACACTGAACGCCTGCACCCTGGTGCTGCTGAGCGCGAGCACTTTCTGATCACTCCGCTTCCTGAGCATATATTCTGGGCACACAGGTCACTCCGGCATCCATCATCCGCACAATCATTGGTGCCACATGCGCATTGGATTGAGTCTCAACATCGATTGGATTCTCCTGAAAAGTAAATAGCCTGAGCTTAGGCAGTGATTCTACTTCATCCGGGATGGTGGTGATTTGGTTGTTGGATATATCCAGGTCATAGAGGTTTTCCATTTTCAAAAACTGAGTTGGAAAATCCACCAGGTAATTATCATTCACGCGGGCCACTGTGAGTTTTTCCAACTGACTGACGGACTCAGGCAGCACACTTAATCGATTGTGATGCACATACATTTCCGTCAGGTTAGAGAGCTTACCTATACTTTGAGGCAAGGAGTATATTCTATTATTTGCCAGAAAAAGCACCTCCAGATTCTTCAATTCTCCTAATTCTTCAGGAATCCTCTCCAGCTCATTGTAATACAGGTCTATCACTTTCAGATCCAGCTTATAAAGATCCTCCGGCAATGATTCAAGCCTGTTTTTATACAAAGAGAGTTTCTCCAGCTTTTCCATCTGCGAAATCCCGGGGGGCAGACTGACCAGCTCATTTTCCTGTAGCTGCAATTCCTTCAACCCCAAAAGGTTGTAAAAGTCAGGATCGATGGCTGACATTCGGGAATTGTTGGCTTTAAAAACTTCTAAAAAGCCCAACTTCTCGTACTTAGCGGCAGTCAACTTCAAGGCGTGAGATTGATTAAAAGATACCTGATTCAGGAAGTTCGCCTTACTCAATCGGCGGATGGGCACTTCTTCAAAAAAGTTCTGATCCAATACCAACTCATCCAGTCCCTTCAACTTTCTCACACCACTCGGTAGACGCTCGAGCAGGTTATTGCTCAAATCGAGTTTTTTGAGATTTGGAATCCTCTGTATCCGCACCCATAAAAATCGGTCGAGGTGATTGGCCCGCCAGTATACCCGCTCAAGATCTTGAAGCCTCGCCAACTGTTTCGGCAGCTTCCTGATCTCATTGTGATCAAGAATAAGAACCTTCAGCTTGGTGGCCTCAAAAACAAAATCCGGGATTTCGTCCAGACCTGCATAACTCAGATCAATCTCCACCAGCGTATCAATGCGGGTATTTGCCCGATAAGTCATCAGCCTTTTTTGTCCTTCAGTCTGATGGGTCTGCATGGTTGCCTTATTAGCCGAATCTACAGCCGCCTTTGGATTCATGGCATACATTTGCTCATAGACCTTTCGGCGGAGCTGAACCTGCCGCCATCGCTCCAGCTGCTCGCGCTCAGCGCTATCAGATTCCGGATCTTTGCTCCCCTCCTGAGCCACCAAAGGACATGTTATCAGCCATGTCAAGAGATAAATGAAAATCAATCTCATAACTAAAAATTTAGTTGATAAAACTAATGCAGCAAAAGTCCAAATCCAAGAGGTCGGAGAAGCATATTTTATATATTTTTGGGGTTTGAAAAATTGAAGCATGGAACAAAGAAAGTCATTGGCCAAAGGAGATTATTCAGCTAATAATATTCAGGTACTTGAGGGATTAGAAGCGGTAAGGAAAAGGCCAGCTATGTACATTGGAGATGTGGGCATCAGAGGCTTGCATCATTTGGTTTGGGAAGTAGTTGACAACTCTATTGACGAAGCCCTTGCGGGGTATTGTGATGACATCCACGTAGAAATCAATAAGGACAATTCCATAACCGTATCCGATAACGGAAGAGGTATTCCTACAGATATACACGAAAAAGAACAAAGATCTGCCCTGGAGGTAGTAATGACCGTGCTGCACGCCGGTGGTAAGTTTGACAAAGACACCTACAAAGTGTCAGGGGGTCTGCACGGTGTGGGGGTTTCCTGTGTGAATGCCCTCTCCACTCACCTGAAAGCTACAGTTCACAGAAACGGCATCATTTATCAGCAGGAGTACGAAAAAGGCATCCCCATGTATCCTGTAAAAGAAGTGGGTAAAACAGACATCAACGGCACCATCATCACCTTCATGCCGGACAACAGTATTTTCACCCACAGTGAATATAAATACGATACAGTGGCTTCCCGTTTGCGGGAGCTGTCATTCCTAAACTCAGGAATCAAGCTTAACCTGGTAGACCACAGAGAGCAGGACGAAAACGGAGCAGACCTTACCGACGAATTCTTCTCCACGGGCGGACTAAAGGAATTCGTTTTGTACCTGGACAGTACAAGAGAGCGACTTATCCCTGAGCCTATTCACCTCAACAATGACAAAGGGGAGATCCCGGTAGAAGTAGCGCTGAACTACAACACTTCCTACACAGAAAATGTAGTCAGCTATGTCAATAATATCAATACCATAGAAGGTGGTACACACGTGGCTGGCTTTCGTCGGGCACTTACCAGGACCCTCAAGTCCTACGCCGACAAATCAGGTCTTTTGGAAAAAGCCAAAGTAGAAATCACGGGAGATGATTTCCGTGAAGGCCTTACGGCTGTTATTTCCATCAAAGTGGCTGAGCCGCAGTTTGAAGGGCAAACTAAAACCAAGCTTGGTAACTCTGACGCCATGGGCGCCGTGGACACCAGTTTGAGTGAAGCACTGCAGGAGTATCTGGAGGAGCATCCCAAAGAAGCAAAGCAGATCATCTCTAAGGTAATATTGGCAGCACAGGCACGACAGGCCGCCAGAAAGGCCCGTGAGATGGTGCAACGGAAGAACGTACTCTCTGGCACCGGCCTGCCCGGTAAGCTGGCTGACTGCTCCGACAAAGACCCTGCTGTGTGTGAGATCTACCTGGTGGAAGGTGACTCTGCGGGGGGCTCTGCCAAGCAGGGAAGAAACCGAAAGTTTCAGGCCATCCTCCCGCTAAGGGGTAAAATCCTCAACGTAGAAAAAGCGCAGGAGCACAAGATCTACGATAACGACGAAATCAAAAACATCATCACCGCCCTCGGTGTGAGATTCGGCATGGAAGATGATGCCCGGGCACTCAACATGGAAAAGTTGCGTTACCACAAAATCATCATCATGACCGATGCGGATATTGACGGTAGCCATATCAGAACCCTGATCCTTACCTTCTTTTTCAGGTACATGCGTTCCTTGATAGAAAACGGATACCTCTACATTGCATTACCACCGCTCTACCTCATCAAAAAAGGCAAGCAAGAGCGATATGCCTGGACAGAAGATGACCGACTGTCTATTATCAGAGAGCTGGCCCCGGAAGGCAAAGAAGATACGGTAAACGTACAGCGATACAAAGGTCTGGGAGAAATGAATCCTGAGCAACTGTGGACAACGACAATGGATCCTGAATCGCGAAGCCTTAAGCTTGTAACGATTGATTCTGCAGCTGAGGCAGATCACTTATTCTCAATGCTCATGGGAGATGAGGTAGCCCCTAGAAGAGACTTCATCGAGAAAAACGCAAAATATGCTAAAGTAGATGTCTAAAACCTCTGCGATCTGAAACTCTCCACGACTACCTGGAAGATGGCTTGTATAAACTTCCAGATCATCACAAAAGAGAAGAGGATCGCTGAGCCCAGGGCCAGAACAATTAGCATTACCAATTCGAAAACCTTATCCATTATTTTTTTAGTTGCTTATTAAAATAATATAAAAAACTCGAGACGATTACATTATTCGTAGAAAAGTTTTCCACATGAAATATAATTTTGTAAAGATCACAACGTTCCTATCTTTTATTTTCCTTTTTTGCAATATTTCCAACGCTCAGGGCTATTGGCAACAGCGAGTTAACTACGAAATTTCTATCGATTTCAACTCCAGATCCCATCAGTACACCGGTGAGCAAACCTTAAAATATTACAATAACTCTCCAGACACCCTTTTCAACGTTTACTATCACCTGTACTTCAATGCCTTTCAGCCCAACAGCATGATGGACGTGAGGAGCAGAACGCTCCCAGACCCGGATGCCAGGGTGGGTTCACGTATTGCGGAACTGAGCCAAGATGAAATCGGATACCTCAAAGTCATCTCACTCAATCAATCCGGAATGGAACTCACTCACCACGTGTCTGAAACTGTACTCGAAGTGAAGCTGAGCAAACCTATCCTGCCAGGTGCCTCTGAGGTTTTCAACATGAAGTTTGAAGGACAGGTTCCCCTGCAGATCAGAAGATCTGGTAGAGACAGCTTCGAAGGGGTGGATTACTCCATGTCACAGTGGTTTCCCAAAATGGCTGAATACGACAAAATGGGATGGCACACGCATCCCTATATAGCGCGGGAGTTTTACGCACCATGGGGAGATTATGAAGTGAATATCACCATGGACAAGGACTATGTGATCGCCGCCACCGGCATCCTCCAAAACCCCAATGAAATAGGTTATGGATACGAAGATGAAGGTGTGGAAGTGAATAGAAAAGGACAGAAAATCACCTGGCGGTTCAAAGCAGAAAACGTACACGATTTCGTATGGGCGGCAGATAAGGATTACATCCAGACCACAGCCCAGGTCCCTGATGGTCCCCTGCTTAGATTCTTTTATATCCCTGGGGAGCCTACAAAGCATTGGGAAGAACTTCCCTCCTATACCATCCGGGCCTTCGAGTACATCCAGAAGCGATTTGGAAAATATGGCTGGAGTGAATACGCTGTAATACAAGGTGGAGATGGAGGCATGGAGTACCCCATGGCTACACTCATTGCCAACAAAAAGACCTCTGGGGTTCGCTCACTCAACTCACTCATTAGTGTAATGATCCATGAAGTAGCGCACAGCTGGTATCAGGGAATGCTGGCCACCAACGAAAGCTACTTCCCCTGGATGGATGAAGGATTCGCCTCCTTTGCGGATGAATATACTGAAGACTTTGTCCTGAACAGAAGCAGGAAGCAACCATTAGCCAGTTTGTATAAGACCTATTTTAGATGGGTGGAAACCGGCGATGAAGAGCCCTTGTCTACGCATTCAGATCACTACACCAGAAACAATGGCTATTCCATTGGCGCCTACAAGAAGGGCGCCATCTCTCTTGAGCAACTGGGATACATCATTGGAGAGGCCAACAGAGATGCCGGTCTGCTCAGATACTACAACGAATGGGCCTTCAAACACCCTGATATGAACGATTTCATTCGAGTAATGGAAAAGCAGAGTGGACTTTCCCTGAGGTGGTATTATGATTACTGGGTAAGTACCACAGAAACCATCGACTATGCCATCACATCTGTGACAGAAACCAGAAAAGGCGTAAATGTAGACCTGGAAAGGTTGAATAAAATGCCCATGCCTATTGACCTCACCATTACCCGGAAAGATGGGACAGCGCTGGAGTACTACATCCCCCTGGGGATCATGCGCGGTGAAAAGCCTAACGAAACCACCAACGAAAGGCTGGTAGGCCAGGACTGGGCATGGACACACCCAACCTATTCATTCAGCCTGGACATTCCTTATGCTGACATTGAGAAAATAGAAATTGACCCTTCTGGGAGAATGGCAGATGTGGATAAATCCAACAATCTTATCATCCTGAGTAGCCCTCAGGAGAATACGTCAAAAAGATTCAGCGAGTAAACATCAAAGTCTGTTGGCAAGGAATGAATTCCCTTGCCAACAGACTTTTCTAATTCACATCTGCTTTGATGCTGATCATCTGAGAAGGTGCTGAGGGGTCATTGGAAAACACTGTGACGGTTTTATATTGCCGGCCCTGACGACCGGAGGTATCAAAGCTCACCTCAAAAGTCATTGTTTCTCCCGGGGAAATGCTCTTCTTTTTCAATTTAGCGACAGTACAGCCACAATTGGGCTTCACACTCCTGATTTCAAGGTCTTCCTTCCCATTGTTGGTTATGTTAAAGTCGGTGACCACCGTCGTGCCTTCATTCACATTACCAAAGTCATGTTGGGTCTTATCAAAGGTAAGTTTAGGAGCCTTTTTCATCTCTTCCTCCGTCCTTGGCGGAAAATATTCGGAAATGGTCGCGATCACATGTAGTTCCTTGATTTCGTCCTCCGCCTCATCTGTGTACAACCGGATATTGTCTGACACAAACCCAAGATCAGCCTTTTTCACAGGATCGAAGGTAAGTGTAATCTCCCCCAGTGTCTTTGGTTCGAGTACTACAGGCTCAAACCTCAGCTCCACATGCCCGGGAATCGAACTTTTCTCTTCGAGCCAGCGCACAGCACTGTCCCCTTCATTATACACTTTGAAAGATTCTGTTACCACCTTCTCAGTAGTCACCCGCCCCATGTTGAGTGCTTTATATTTCATCCTGATCTGACCCATCAAAAGCGGCAATTCATCCTCCATGGTCTTGGCTCTGGGCGAAACCATCCCCTCTATGTATAGAGTGGCCGTGGCAGAACCCGCCTGTCCGATTACGTAACTCACATTCAGTGATTTCTCAAACTTACCCGGTCGGTTCAAAGGGTTATACTCAGCCACCACAAAGCCTGTATCTCCCGGCATGAGCGCCGTATCCGTCCAGGCCGGCGTAGTACACCCACATGAGGCCTCCACATTCTCTATTGCCAACGATTCAGAACCGGTATTCACAAAGAGAAACTCATGCTTCACAGGCCCAGCCTCTTCATGAACTTCACCAAAATCGTGCTTTTCTTTCAAAAAACGGATGTTCTGTCCTGCCAGAGAAGTGATGGTGAAATACGCACACAAGACCACCATCACCCCTACTCTTAAATTTCTTTTCATCATCTGATTACCTGTTTTGCTATTTCCTTGTTTTAAAACCACACAAAGATTCAAATTATTTAGGTTTGCACAAAAAATCCGAAATGGCCAGAATATTAACGGGAATTCAGAGTTCAGGGAAACCTCATTTGGGGAACCTTTTGGGTGCAATATTACCAGCTATTGAGTTATCAAAGGACGATAAGAACGAGTCCTTTTTCTTTATTGCGGATCTGCACTCACTGACCACCATAAAGGATGCCGACACCAGGCGCGAAAATGTGAATGCCGTAGCTGCAGCCTGGATCGCCTGTGGCTTTGATACAGAGAAAAATCTGTTTTACAGGCAGTCAAGGGTGCCTGCAGTATGTGAGTTAGCCTGGTATCTCAACTGCTTCACGCCCTTTCCGATGCTGGCCAACGCCCACTCCTTCAAAGACAAATCAGACCGACTGGCTGATGTGAATGCCGGACTATTCACCTACCCGGTACTGATGGCTGCCGATATCCTTCTGTATGATGCCAACCTGGTACCTGTGGGTAAAGATCAAAAGCAACACCTGGAGATGACCCGTGACATGGCTTCCTCATTCAATCACAGCTATGGCGATACCTTCGTGCTTCCTGAAGCGAGAATAGACGACAACCTCATGACCATCCCGGGCACCGACGGCCAAAAAATGAGTAAATCATACGGCAACATCATCGATATCTTTTTGCCGGACAAGAAACTTAGGAAAAACGTGATGTCTATCATCACCGACAGCACTCCAATGGAGGAACCTAAAAACCCGGATGTGTGCAATGTCTTTGCGATTTACAAAACCATTGCCAGTGAGTCACAAATCACAGAGATGCGCGCCAACTATGAAGGTGGAAATTATGGCTATGGGCATGCCAAACAGGCACTTTTTGAATTGATCGTGGATAAATTCAAAGAACCCAGGGAGCGTTATGACTACTACATCAACAACCTCCCTGAGCTGGAAGAACGTTTACAATCAGGAGAGCAGCGTGCAGGAGAAATCGCACAAGCCGTCCTGAGTCGTGTGAAAGTAAAATTAGGCTTCTAAAGGCTGCCGGGCTACCCAGACAGTTTCTTTAAAATCTGCATTCAGCCCCTGAAGCACTAATCGCGTGGGGCCCGGCACCAGCACCAATTTCGCTTTGATACCCGGAAAGTCGTCAGCCTCCACTTCTATGCCCTCCTCAGGGTCCACGTCGTACACTTCAGTTCCTTGCTTTGGCTCATAGTGTGATGCCAGATAAGACAGTGGCTTCAACACCTCATTGTCAGGACAGTACTCATCATGTACATTGAACAGTGCCTCCTCAATGTAGGCACCAAAGGTCATTTGAAAATCTTCCTCCAGTCTCTTTACCTCCTCCTGGAGGTCATGATAACTGCTCCCTTCCTTTGCAAATCGAAAAAGTTGATTCTTCTTTTCGGCAATTTCAACAAATGCTTGATTAAGATTTTTTATATTCATACCCTCTATTATTTTACAGAAAATATTGAGATTGATTAAAGTGCAAATTTTAACACATTTTTAATTAATACAATAGTTTATTGTAATTATTATATTTCTAAAAACTTTTTAAATACCACTATTATCAAATTGATAATTTAAGCATGGAAGTAACAGCAAAGGCTCAAAAGTGGCTTACAAGCCAAAAGGTAGATCAGGACACCAAAGTCATCATTGAGAAGATGTTGGCTGATACTGACCAGACTGAATTGACTGAGTGTTTTTATAAAGACCTGGAATTTGGCACCGGAGGACTGAGGGGGCTGATGGGCACCGGGTCCAACAGAATGAACAAATACACGGTAGGAATGGCCACTCAGGGGCTTGCCAATTACCTCAATCAAACTTTTGCCGGAGAAGACATTAGCGTGGCCATTGCCCATGACAGTCGAAACAACAGCCGCTTTTTTGCGGAGACCACAGCGGCCGTTTTTTCCGCCAATGGAATCAGGGTTTATCTTTTTGAAGCTCTCCGACCTACTCCGGAGCTCTCCTTTGCCATCAGACATTTGGGTTGCAAGAGTGGAGTGGTGCTCACCGCCTCCCACAATCCCAAAGAGTACAACGGATACAAAGCCTACTGGGATGACGGTGCCCAAATGGTACCTCCGCACGACGAGAATGTGATCACCGAAGTGGGGAAGATCTCATCCATTGATGAGGTGAATTTTGAGGCAAACAGTGCACTCATACAGTCCATAGGCAGTGAAGTAGATGAGCCTTATCTGGACATGATTCAGTCGCTCTCGCTTTCACCTGAAGCCATTGCCAAAGAGAAGGATTTGAAAATCGTTTTCAGCGCGATCCATGGTACGGGCACCACCATGGTCCCCCCTATTTTGAAAAGACTGGGTTTTGAAAATGTAACAGAGGTAACAGAACAAGCCATGGCTGATGGCAACTTCCCGACAGTGATCTATCCTAATCCGGAAGAAGCAGAGGCCCTGAGCCTGGCACTTAAAAAAGCAGAAGAAATAGACGCAGACCTGGTCATGGCCACAGATCCTGATGCCGACAGGGTAGGTATAGCGGTGAAAAATGACAAGAATCAGTTTCAACTGCTCAATGGAAATCAAACCGGATCATTGTTGCTCTACTACCTTCTGAGAAAGTGGAAAGAAAATGGTAAACTCAATGGCAAACAGTATGTGGTGAAGACCATTGTGACCACAGACCTGATCGAAAAAATCGCGGAAAAGTACAATGTAAAGCTCTACAACACCCTTACAGGCTTCAAGTACATCGCTGAGGTGATCAGGCAGCTGGAAGGAAAAGAGGAATTTATTGGGGGTGGAGAAGAAAGTTATGGCTATCTGATCGGGGATGCTGTGAGAGACAAAGATGCCATCGCCTCCTGTGCGATGATCGCCGAAATGGCTGCCTGGGCTAAATCCGAGGGCACCTCCCTGTATGAACTCCTTAAGAAAATCCATCATGAATTTGGGCTATACCAGGAGTCGTTGAAATCCATCACCAAGAAAGGAAAAACGGGAGCAGAGGAAATCAATGAGATGATGGTCAAATTCAGACAAAATCCTCCATCAATGCTCGCTCAATCTAAAGTGATGACCATGATCGACTACAAGGCAGGAACATCAAAGGACCTGACAACAGGAAAGGAAGAGAAAATCAACTTCCCATCCTCCAATGTCTTGCAGTTCATTACAGCAGATGGCAGTAAAATATCTGTGAGGCCGTCGGGAACCGAACCAAAGATCAAATTTTATTTCTCTGTAAATGAGCGAATTTCGGCTCCTGATAAGTATTACGAAACTATTGGTCTTTTGGATAAAAAGACCCAAATTGTAGTAAAAGACCTTGATTTGTAACTTTTTAGAGGGTGTTGCTTTAATCTTTTGATCTAGTTATCTTGCAAGGAATTTTGAAACGGATTCTATAAATATTTATATTCGTCTTAAACTAACCTAAAAACCGCCTTGACTGTATTTATCAATATTCTATTAGTAGCAGTGGGATTTGTTCTCCTTATCAAAGGAGCAGATTTTTTGGTGAACGGAGCTTCGTCCCTGGCTAAGAGATTCAATGTTTCAGATATCGCCATTGGCCTTACTGTGGTTGCCATGGGCACCTCAGCTCCTGAGTTAGTAGTCAATATTATTTCCGGAACCGTCACCTCGGACGAAGGCACCAATGATATCGTTTTTGGTAACATCATTGGATCGAATATCTTCAACGTGTTTTTGATTTTAGGGATATCCAGTATCATATACCCTCTCACAGTGCAGAGAAATGCCCTTTGGAAGGAAATTCCCTATTCCCTTTTAGCGACATTCATATTTTTCATTCTTGTTAATGACGTACTCTTTTTTGGCGCTGAAAAAAACACCCTAAACGTACTGGACGCCAGTATTTTACTGGTCATGTTTATCCTGTTTCTGGTGTATATCTTCATGAACCTAACCAGAAACCCGGAAGAAGGGGAACTGGTGGAAGACATCGTCATTTTTGGTAGTGTAAAGACCACCATGATGATCTCTTTGGGGATTGCAGGGTTGATCTTCGGAGGAAAGATGATCGTGGACAATGCTGTTGAAATTGCGGAAACTTTCAATGTGAGTGAAAAGCTCATTGGATTGACCATATTGGCAGCTGGTACCTCTTTACCTGAGTTAGCCACTTCAGCGGTTGCAGCATTTCAAAAGAAATCTGACCTGGCAGTTGGTAACATTGTAGGTTCCAATATTTTCAATCTACTACTTGTGATTGGCGCTACCGGACTTATTCATTCACCTCTGGGATACCCTCCGTCTCTCAATATGGATCTTTACTTCTGTATGGTGGGTACCTTGATGCTTTTCATCTTCATGTTCACGTTTGCCAAGTACAAGCTGGATCGTTCAGAAGGTGTGCTGTATCTGCTTGGTTTTATCGTGTACATGTATGTGCTTTTCGAAAGAGAAGGAATGGGATTCGGCATTTTCTTCTGATAAGAAGAGGTCTTCTTTAGGGTGATTTAATTAAATCACACTTTCTCTGGCAATATGCGGTTGGATTTATTGTAAATGCTCTCCTTTCTTGTGAAGTTTACAAGAAAAACTAACAAATGCTATCAACCATAAATCCTGAAGAAACCAACTCCTGGAAAGCCCTTACCAACCACTTTAATGGGATAAAAGAGACCCATATGCGGACACTCTTTGAAAAAGATCCCAATCGCTTTGAAGCTTTCTCCAAAACCTTTGAGGATATCCTGCTCGATTTTTCGAAAAATCGAATTACCAGTGAAACCTTCACCTTACTTTGTAATCTCGCTGAAGAAATGGGTCTTCAGGAAGCCAAAAAACAAATGTTTGGCGGTGAGCCTATCAATCTTACTGAAAACAGGGCCGTACTCCATGTTGCTCTGAGAAATTGCAGTAAAAAGCCCTTTTATCTTAACGGTGAGAACATCACTCCTGCGGTAATGAGCGTGTTGGATCGCATGAAATCCTTCACAGAACGACTTCATCAGGGTGATCTCAGAGGCTATACCGGTAAAAAAATTGAACACATCGTCAATATCGGGATTGGTGGGTCAGACCTGGGGCCATTCATGGTCACCGAATGCCTGAAACCTTACCAGAAACCAGGGATAAAGTCTCACTTTGTGTCCAACGTTGATAGCTCTCACATCGTGAACGTGCTGAAAGCGGTAGACCCCGAGACCACACTATTCATCATCGCCTCAAAGACCTTCACCACGCAAGAGACCATGACCAATGCCCTCTCTGCCAAGAAATGGTTTTTGGATGCGGCCAGGGATGAAAAATATGTAAAAGACCACTTCATTGCCATCTCCACCAATAAGGAATCGGTTACCCAGTTTGGGATAGACGAGGCGAACATGTTTGAGTTCTGGGACTGGGTAGGCGGCCGGTATTCCTTGTGGTCAGCCATCGGGATGCCGATCGCCTGTGCCATTGGATTTGATCGGTTCTGGGAGCTTCTGGAAGGTGCTGAAGCCATGGATCAGCACTTCCTTCACACACCTACTCAGGATAACCTACCTACCATTCTGGCGCTTTTGGGAATATGGTATAACAATTTCTTCGGAGCTGAGACTCAGGCCATTCTACCTTATGATCAATACATGCATGCCTTTGCGCCGTACCTGCAGCAGGGTGACATGGAGAGCAATGGGAAATATGTGGGAAGAAATGGCCAAAAAGTTACTTATCAAACCGGCCCTATTATTTGGGGTGAGCCGGGTACCAATGGTCAGCATGCGTTTTACCAGCTGATTCATCAGGGTACTAAGTTGATCCCGTGTGATTTTCTGGCTGCAGCCCAAAGCCAAAACCCACTTGATGACCACCATGAGAAATTGCTGGCCAACTTTTTTGCGCAGACTGAAGCACTCCTCATGGGTAAATCCAAGGATACGGTGGAATCAGAATTCAAGGCTGGTGGAACTGATCAGGTGACCATAGACCTGCTCTCCCCTTTTAAGGTATTTGAGGGAAACAGGCCTACCAATAGTATTCTTTATAAGAAGCTTACCCCAAGGACCCTGGGATCGCTCATCGCAATGTATGAGCATAAAATATTCGTTCAGGGCATCATTTGGAACATTTTCAGCTTCGATCAGTGGGGTGTGGAGCTAGGCAAACAATTGGCTAAAGCCATTCTCCCTAAACTCTCCGGAGAAGAGCCCATTCATGACCATGATGCATCCACCTCCGGACTCATCAATGCTTATAAGAAGCTTAGGAAAGGTTAAATCTAAGGTGATGGCAGAGTATCCCCGTGGCTATGGCCACATTGAGCGACTCTGCCATCCCTACTTTTGGTATACTCACCTTATCTGAGATCACAGCTTTCACCTCCGAACTCAATCCATGAGATTCACTGCCCATCACGAGCATTATCGGCTGGGTCGTTGCCCATTGTGATGGAGCAATACCCTCCAGATCCGCTCCAAATGAAGGAACCGGAGCATCGGCGATAAATCTGGAGATATCGGTGTAAATTACCCTGACCCGGGCAAAAGACCCCATCGTGGCATTCACTACTTTCGGGTTATAAACATCCGCTGAATCCTGAGAGCAAATGAGGTATTTCAAACCAAACCAATCCATCGTGCGAATAATCGTGCCCATATTACCAGGATCACTCACCCCATCCAACACCACCAAATGATCATTAAAAGGCACTTCGGCCAATTCCTGCTCGGGCATTTCCACCACTGCCAGACAATCATTATTGGTCTGAAAGGTACCCAACTCCGTAAGGGTGTTAGCATCCACTTTAATAATTGCCTCCCTAACAATAGTGGATGGCAAACTGTTGTTATTAAGGAAATCATTGGTGGCCAAAAGGTACTTTACCCTATAATTTGACTGAATGGCCTCCAGAACATTTTTTCTGCCCTCTATGATAAAACACTTTTCCTTTGTGCGGTACTTTTTTATCTTCAGTGATTTGATGAATTTTGATTGTTTAATAGATACCATTGGGCGAGCTGGGTTTGAAAATTAAAATTCTCCTACTATTTATTTCTATTTTTCTTTCCTCCTGTATAGGCACAAAGTACCTAAAAAAGGATGAGACGATCCTGTACAAACAGAACATTAAATCCGAAGGGCCTGTTAATGAGGAGTCGCTCCGAACCCAGTTGACCCAAACACCGAATTCAAGACTCCTGGGCCTACCGATCGCGCATCTCGTACACGTCTACAAATGGGGCGAAAGCAATCTGGATTCCGCAAAACTTCTGAGTAAAAAAGAGCGGATCATCCTCAAATACGACAAGAAAATAGCTGATGCAAAGTCTAATTCGAGAAAGACCAAGCTCACTTCCAAGAAAATACAAAAGACAGAAAAGATAGAAAAAACCCTGCGTGAGGGCAATCAACTCATGCGCTGGGGTGAACAATTGACGGTCTTTGACAGCACACAGCTGGTGAGCTCCAGGCTCAATCTAAGAAATTATCTCTTCTCTAAAGGATATTTCAAAGCTGAGATTTCCACAAAGGTGACTCACCGGAATCAACGAACTTTTGTTACATACCATATCCTGGAAAGCAAACCTTACACCATCGATTCCATTGTTTACAAGATCCAGGACAAGCAAGTCAAGAAGCTATTTGAAGCCAACATCAATCAACAGAAAATGGTTGGTAAACAGTACGATCAGGAACTCTTCGGCAAAGAAAGGGATCGGGTATATGACCTGATGTCCAATAATGGATACTATGACTTCAAGAAGCAGTACATCCTTTTTGAAGTGGACTCCACGCAACTGGACGACCGAAAATTACTGATAAGAGAAAACATAGCTAATCCGCCGGGTAAGGTTCAGCACAGAACCTTCAGAATGGATTCGGTGATCTTCTCTAACGAAACAGCTTTTAGCAATTCACAAGAAAAACAAACCAAAGAATACAATCAAATCACCTATAGCTTCATCAATGACAAGTACCCGGAGCGGCTCCTGAGCTGGCGGATTTTCCTGGAAAAGGACAGCCTTTACAGTAAGCAGAATACCCTGGAAACCCAAAAACAGCTCTCCTACCTCGATATATTCAAATTTGTAAACATCAACTACGACAGCAGCGGTGGCCAGTTTATTGCCAACATTTTCACGAGTCCGCTGAAAAAATACCAGACTTCCACTGACATGGGATTAAGCGTGCTGGAGCATGCACAGGGACCTCCCGGTCCGTTTTTTAATTTCAATGCAAAAAGCAGAAATGTTTTTGGCGGCCTTGAAATCATCCAACTCGATGGCAATGCCAGTATCCAGGGTATCAAGAGTGTAAGCGAAGACAATACCAACTACTCCAGGTTCCAGTATGGGGGTCAACTTTCAGTTACCTTTCCGCAGTTCCTTTTCCCTATGCGTGAGTCTCAGAGAGCCGCCATAGGACGTTATAACCCCAGAACCAAAATTGCCACCGGGGTTAATTTTGAAGATAGAAAAGACGAGTACAAGCGTACAACCTTCAATGGAAGCATGTCTTACATCTGGCAGGTAAAGGAAAGCACTCAGTTTACCCTGAAACCCTTTGATCTCAGTTATATTAATTCACAAAACTCACCGAGCTTCGCTGACACGTTGAAGGCCCTTGAAGAAAGTGGCAATCAGTCACTGGTGAGTTCATTTCAATCTTCATTTGTCAGCTTTACTTCGTTCAGCACGCAGTTCAATCAAAATAATTATGGACTCGGTGGCAGAACCAACTCGGGACTTTGGCAGGGCTATATCGAAACAGGAGGAAACCTCCAGAGTATCCTGGGCAAAGAACCGCTCAGCAATTCATTTGACTCGCTTGAGTATTACCACTATGTAAAAGTTGGGGTGGATGTTAGGCGCACCAACCGCCTCAGTTCCAAGTCGTCCCTGGCTTACCGCCTCAATCTGGGCATGGCGTATGCCTACGGAGGCAATAAAGCATTGCCCTATGAGAAGTATTTCTTTGCGGGTGGTAGCAACAGCATCAGGGCCTGGCAGCCCAGACGTCTTGGACCTGGTGCGTATGCCGTGTATAGCACATCCGACAATGGTGCAGATATACTGGTGAATAACAGTCGGGAGCAGCCGGGAGACATCATCCTGGAAGCAAGCGTAGAGTTCAGACGGGATTTGGTCGGATTCATTGATTATGCCCTTTTTATTGATGCAGGAAACATCTGGCTTTGGAACAGTGAGACGGTAGAAAAAGAGACCGATGGCTATGGAACCGGAACCAATGATGATGGAATCTTTAGATTCAATACCTTTCCAAAAGAGATAGCCGTAGGTGCCGGGTTTGGTCTTCGTTTCGACTTCTCCTTTTTAGTCCTCAGGACGGACGTGGCATATAAAATGGTAGATCCGGCCTATCCGATGGGTCAACGTTTCGTTTTAGGTGATTATCGATTGAATGATTTGTGGGACTTTCAAAACCGGGCTGCGGTTAACATAGGAATAGGTTACCCCTTCTAGACATGGAACAACGGAAAGAAATTGAAAATTGGTTTAAAAACCTTCAGGATCAAATCTGTGAAGGGCTCACGATACTGGATGGAAAGGCTTCCTTCAAAGAAGACCTATGGGACCGTACAGAAGGTGGCGGTGGCCGTACCAGGGTAATTACCAATGGTGATCTCATTGAAAAAGGAGGTGTGAATTTCTCAGCCGTACATGGTCCGCTTCCTGAAAAAATTCAACAAGGAATAGCCTTGCCTCCTTCTGATTTCTATGCCACCGGCGTGTCCATTGTACTTCACCCGGTCAATCCATGGGTGCCCATCATTCACATGAATGTGCGATACTTTGAAACCACCCCGTTAGACCAAAATGAAAAAAGCACTTATTGGTTTGGTGGAGGCATAGACCTTACCCCACACTACGTCACTCCTGCAGATGGTGGATACTTTCACCATCAACTGAAGGCGGTATGTGACCAAACCGATCCTTCTTTTTACCCCAGATTCAAGCAGTGGGCTGATGATTACTTCTATATTCCGCACCGAAAGGAGACACGCGGGGTAGGTGGTATCTTCTATGACCGGCTTCATCCGAAAACTGAGGGAAAATCATTTGATTCACTCTGGGCTTTTCAGCAAAATGTAGGAAATGCCTTTCTGCCCATCTATGAGCACTATGCCAATAAATACCGAACAAAAACTTACGAAGAAGCACACAAAAACTGGCAAATGGTCAGACGTGGGCGCTATGTAGAGTTCAATCTGGTATGGGATAAAGGCACCAAGTTTGGACTGGATACCGATGGACGTACAGAGTCTATTCTGATGAGCATGCCCCCCATGGCCCAGTGGCACTATGATCATCAACCCAGTGAAGGCTCTCCGGAAGCTGAGACCCTCAATTGGCTTAAAAAAGACATCAACTGGCTGGACCATGCTTGATTGGTTACTAGCACTGGATGAGAAAATCTTCTTGATCTTTAATGGTCTGGGCTCGCCTCATCTGGATACATTCATGATCTGGATGTCAGACAAGTACCTGTGGATTCCTCTTTACCTGTATTTGATTTTCAGACTGTATCAGCAGGAAGGCAAGCAGCTTACATGGCCACTGATTACCCTTATCATCGTGATCATTTGCACCGACCAAACGACCGCTGGATTCATGAAACCCTATTTCGAACGACTGAGACCCTGTAAGGACCCGGCCCTGGAAAACCTGATGGTTGTCATCGGTGAGTGCCGCGGAAAGTTTGGTTTTGCTTCGGGACATGCGGCCAACTCCTTTGGGCTGGCGGCTTTTTTCTACTTTCACGAACGATCCCGATTCAGCAAAGTACTCCTGCTATGGGCTGCAGTAGTGAGTTATAGCCGGGTATATCTGGGCGTGCATTACCCGGCTGATATTCTGGTAGGAACGCTCGTAGGCATTTTCTGGGCTTACATCCTGTATGCCCTGATGAAACACCTCAGGTTCAAGCTTAGAGCATATTGACCCTGGAGAGAAACTCATCTTTGTAAGAAGCACCTATCGGGATCACCTTATCACTAATGGAGATGTTAAAGTCTTCAATGTTACTGATCTTGCTCCTGTTGATAATGTAAGACCTATGCACCCGGCTAAACATGCTCATGGGCAACCGCTTCTCAATTCCCTTCATGGTGTGATGCACAATGAATTTGCCTTTGAGCGTGTTAAAGATCACATAATCCGCCAGGGCCTCGACAAAGAATAGATTTTCAAAAGGGATACGCACCAGTTTGGAGTCGGACTTCACAAAAATGTGATCCTCCATTTCGGCAAACTTCAACTCCTTTTCGCGCTCTTCCCTGGCCTTAATCACCGATTTCAAAAAACGGGTATATTCTATTGGTTTGACCAGGTAATCCAGCACATTATCCTCAAACGCCTCTATGGCGTACTCCTTTTTGGAAGTGATGAAAATAATCGGATAGGTGTTTTTAAGTGACTTTGACAACTCGAGTCCCGTCATTTCTGGCATTTCCACATCCAGAAAAACGAGGTCCACATCATTGTTTTTTTCTCCTACCAGTATATTAGAGGCTTCAATGGTGTTATCGAGGACATGTGTAAGGTTTAGGAAATCAGTTTGTTCAATAAATCTACTTACCAGCAGACGAGACATTTCGTCATCGTCTACAATCATACAGTTTAAGGTCATTTATTTAGGCCGGTTTTGTTTGTAATCTTCTTTATATACTTCCCAATAATATCAAATTCAATGTTAACGATGCTTCCTTTTTTCAAATTTCGGAAATTGGTATGATCAAAAGTATAGGGAATTATCCCAACACTAAAAAAATTTTCGGATATATCGAAACAAGTGAGACTCACACCATTGATGCAAACACTCCCCTTCTCGACCATCACTTCGTCAGACGGTCCCAACTCAAATCTGTAGATCCACGACCCATCCCTGTCCTCCACCTGATCCACCACGGCAGTCGTATCTACATGCCCCTGCACAATGTGTCCATCAAAGCGGCCGTTCATTTGCAGGCATCTTTCCAGGTTAATCTCATCGCCAGGGCTCAGCGTCCCAAGATTGGTTCTTTTCAAAGTTTCGTCAATAGCCGTCACCCAATGCGCGCCCTCTTGCACTTCGGTCACAGTTAAGCATATGCCGTTGTGATTTACACTTTGATCTATTTTCAATTCATGACTGATATCTGAAGAAATTTTCAGATGAAGATTCGTACCATCTCTTTTAGTTTCCTTAAGATTGCCAAGCGACTCGATGATTCCTGTAAACATGGGATTTTCTATGCGATGTCCGATAAATTTTTTCACACTGAGTTTACAATAATAGCCAATTGGAAGATAGTTACAGGCATAAAGGAATGCGGAAACTTCTGATAAAAGAGGTGGTCTCCAAAGGAATCACGGATGAGCGGGTGTTGAATGCCATGATGAAGCTGCCCAGACACTTTTTCTTTGACGAAATCTTTGTGACCCATGCCTACGAAGACAAGGCTTTTCCGATCGGTCAGGGACAGACCATTTCACAACCATATACCGTAGCTTTCCAGACAGAGCTTTTGGAGATCAAGGCCGGGGATAAAATCCTGGAAATTGGTACTGGTTCGGGCTACCAGGCCAGTATTCTGCTGGAACTGGGCGCAGAGGTACATACCATAGAGTACAACAAGGTCCTCTACAACCAAACCCGGAAGTTTTTACCCCGGCTGGGTTACCAGCCCAATTTCTACCAGGGGGATGGCTCACGTGGTCTTCCAGCACATGCTCCTTTTGATGGTATCATCGTGACCGCAGGTGCCCCCTCTGTACCGCAGGACCTCATCCAGCAACTCAAAATCGGTGGGAGGCTGATCATCCCGGTTGGGGATGGTAAAACCCAGGAAATGTTCAAATTCACTAAGGTCACCGAAAACAAAATTTCCAAAAAATCATTTAAGAATTTCAGCTTCGTACCTTTGCTGGGCAAACATGGCTGGAAAAAATAAGTATGAGTAAAAAGAAGAAACACTGCCGGGAATCCTTTGTGACCATGACTGAAATGGTCCTTCCCAATGACACCAATACGCTCAATAACCTGATGGGAGGACGACTCATGCACTGGATGGATATCGTCTCAGCCATAGCCGCCCAGCGTCACAGCAATCGCATCGTGGTGACAGCCTCCGTAGATAATATTTCATTTTCAAAAGCGATACAACTGGGCAATGTGGTTACCCTCAATGCATTCGTCACCCGGGCCTTCAGCTCCTCCATGGAAGTATACATAGAGGTTACAGCAGAGGATGTGCCTTCCGGCAAAAAAACAGAGACCAACAAAGCTTTTTTCACTTTTGTGGCGGTGGACCAAATGGGTAAACCCATAGACGTGCCTGAGGTAGAGCCAGAAACGGCAGACGAGCAGGAATTATATGAAGGCGCACTCAGAAGAAGACAATTGAGACTGGTTCTGGGCAAGCGCATGAAACCTGAAGATGCCACCGAATTAAAATCAATCTTCAAAATATAATGGAAGATCAGTACCTGCCCTTTTTCATTACCGAAGACCTCTACCTGCTGGACGAGATTATTCCTGAGTCTGTAAAAGAGACACCAACTGCACCCGTAGTGGAAGAAGAAGAAGTGGAAACACAGGAAGAGTCTGTGGTGGAAGAACCGCCTGCCACTATTGCCCCGCCCACTGTTCATGAGTTGGCCATATGGTCACCTCCCCTTACTGCGCAGGACAAAGAGCTTCTGGTGAAGATATTGGCAGCCATCAATGAGGATTTCAAAAAGGCTCAACTGATGGAAGGCATCAACGCCTATGAACCACACTACCAAAAGCTCCTGTGTTTTGGATACCAAAAAGAACTGGAATTGAAACTGGGAACAGCAGTGGAATTTTACCAACCCACCAAAGTGTCTGATCGGCAAATCCTGGTATCAGCCGCCCCTGCAGATCTGCACACGGATAAAAACGAAAAGGGCCGCTTGTGGACGGCCCTTCAGGAAATGTTTTTAAAGTAACCTGAGAATTCTAGCCAAATATCTCTCTCAGCTTGGCTTCCAGTGAGGCTCCTCTCAAACCTTTGGCGATGATTTTGCCATCAGGCCCGATCAAATAGGTAGCTGGAATAGAAGTGATCTGATATTCGGCCGCAGCCACAGAATTGAAATACTTCAGGTCTGACACATGTACCCAGGGCAAACCATCCTGCTCGATGGCCCCTACCCAGGCCGCTTTGTTTCTATCCAGTGATACCCCAAGGATTTCAAAATTCTCATCGGAATACTGCTGATAAAGCCTTACGACATTGGGGTTTTCTGCACGGCAGGGCTTGCACCACGCCGCCCAAAAATCAACCAACACATATTTTCCACGCAAAGAACTCAACGTAACCACCTCTCCATCGGGGTTGGGCAGTGAGATTTCAGGAGCCTCCGCCCCAATCGCCAGTTTTCTAAGCGCAGAAACCTTTTTGGTCAACTCTTCTGTAAACATATTGCCAGGCAACTCTGCGCTGAACTTCTGAGCTACACTGTCGTAAAAAGAAAAATGCTCCTCTACGGGCAACGACTCCAGACCATAATAAGCCGCCAGTGACGGAGTGATCTTCCATATAAATGATTTCAGTTCCTTCTGACGAAGTTTCATCAATGCAAAATACTCCTCTGTGAGCCTGGCCAGTGTCTGCTGGTCATCCGCCATCCTGGCCTCAATGGCCTGCTGATTGAGTTCCTTCACATCGGCTTGCTGGTCACGCATCATTCCTTCCAGCTGCTGCACATACTTCGTGTGTTTGGAGCCGGTAACGGATACCTCCCCGCCAGGATTATTTCCCTCCAGCATGATCACCACGTCCTCCTCGGTGCCATCCAGCACCAGATTCATTTGTTGGCGATTGTAAAAATTGAGTCGGTAAAAAGTGGCCTCAGCAGGCTTTACATAAAACTCAAACGCTCCTGAAGGATCGACCTCTATCGTATCTACAGGCTTGAGTCCGGTAAACTCAAATTGATTGAGCACAACCAGCTCCCCCTTAATCGGGTTTTCCACCTTTCCTGATACGCTGATACCGTCATTTCCTGATTTATCACATCCAAGAACTAACAAAATCAATCCCAACAACAAGTATTTACTCTGATTCATAATCTTCTATTTGATTGTTTCTAACGACTCTCTTAACAGTCGGTTGGCCAACTTAGGATCTACCTTTCCATTGGTCTTCTTCATGACTTCTCCCATAAACATTCCGATGAGGCCTTTCTTACCATTGCGATATTCCGCCACCTTCTGTGGACTGTCAATCAGCACCTGATCTATGACCGGCTGAATAGAGTCTGTGTCCGACTCCTGAAAGATATTGAGTGTTTGGGCAGCTTCCAAAGGAGTAGCTTCAGGATTAGCCACCAGGTAAGGAAAAAGTTGCTGATTGGCGGCAGAAAAGCTCACTACACCTTCATCTATCAACTGAATGATCCCGGATAAATGACTTACCTGAATAACCGAACGCTCAATGGAATTTCCGGTTTCGTTCAGATAGGATTTGAACGGTCCCATTATCCAATTGGCTGCACCTTTGAAATTGCCGGTTTGCTGACACAGCTCATCAAAGAAATAAGCCATTTCCTTTTGATCTGTGAGCACCAGGGCGTCTGACTCACTCAGGCCATACTCCTTCTCAAACTTATTCTTGAAATCGGCAGGCAACAGAGGCATTGTAGCTCTGATGGTATCCAACCAGTCGTTCGTCACTCTCAGTGGACTCAGGTCCGGCTCAGGGAAATATCTATAGTCATTCAACTCTTCCTTCGTACGCATGCCCGAAGAATCCCCCGTGGTAGCGTCAAAAGTTCTCGTCTCTGAAATGATCTCCTCCCCCGCTTCCAAAAGGCCGATTTGCCGATCCATCTCATGATAGATGGCCCGCACCACATTCTTTATGGAGTTCATGTTTTTCACTTCTACCTTCTTTCCCAATTCGGTATCCGTGGTTCGCATCACAGAGACATTCGCATCACAGCGAACAGAACCCTCCTCCATATTCCCATCACAAATGCCCAGATAGCGCACGAGCTTCCTCACTTCAGTGAGAAACGCACCCGCTTCTTCGGGCGTTTTGATCACAGGCTCTGTGACTATTTCTATGAGTGGTACTCCGGCCCGGTTCAGGTCAATGAGGGTATCAGACTCCCCTTCCAGGTGAATGGACTTCCCAGCATCTTCCTCCAGGTGTATTCTGTTCAGGATCACCTCCGAGTGCTGATTACCATCATACACCACGGGAACATACCCACCAATACAGATGGGGGTTTTATCCTGAGTGATTTGATAGCCTTTTGGCAGGTCTGGATAGAAATAATTCTTACGGTCAAAAAACTGGTACTCGCTAATCCTACTCTTGCAGGCCAGCCCCATCTTGATGGCATATTCTACAGCTTTCAGGTTCAGCTTTGGCATCACACCAGGGTGCCCCAATGAGATGGTGCTCACGTTGGTATTGGGCGCATCCCCAAAGGAATTACTATCTGAAGAAAAAATCTTCGTTTCAGTATTCAGCTGCGCATGCACCTCCAGCCCTACTACAAGCTTGTATTTGGCTTTGACCTCTTCGGAAATCATTTGATCTCAACTTTTCAGTTTCTCATAAATAATTTTCTTCCCAATCTCGAGCGCCTTAGAAAGTCCAGCCAGCTCTTTGCCACCTGCGGTAGCATAAAATGGCTGACCTCCACCACCCCCCTGAATTTCCTTCGCCATAGCTCTCACCATTTCAGAAGCGTTCAGTCCAAGTTTTTGAACCAACGCGTCATCCAATATGACACTAAGCATCGGCTTTTCGTTCAGGTTGGCAGCCAAAACCGCTACCAGATTAGGAACTTCATTTTTGAGTTCAAATGACAGTTGCTTGAGTACATTGGCATCAGGTAATTTTACTTCCTGGGTGATTACTTTAATGCCATTAATTTCTTCTATTTGATTAATTAAATCTTTTTTCAGGGCACTTCCCTGTTGTTGATTCAGCTCATCGATTTGCTTCTGAAGCTGATTCTTTTCCTCAATGAGGGATACAATCGCTTTCTTAGGATCAGCCGGGTTTTTGAGAAGCTCCTTTATTCCCTTAAGAATCTCCAGTTCCTGGTCCACAAAAGCCTCCGCCTTGTCTGCCGTAATGGCCTCAATCCGTCGTACTCCGGCAGCCACCGAGCTCTCACTCACGATCTTCAAAAGACCAATATGGCCAGTAGCTGGTACATGCGTACCTCCGCACAGCTCCACAGAATAATTGCGATCAAAAGTAATCACCCGCACAAACTCGCCATATTTCTCACCAAAGAGCGCCATGGCCCCCAATGATTTAGCCTCTTCGATTGGTACATTACGCCTTTCGTCCAGGGCAATATTCTCCCTTATTTTTTTATTCACAATGGCTTCCACCTTCGCGATTTCTTCATCGGTAACTTTGGCAAAATGCGAAAAATCAAACCTTAAAACCTCTTCATTGACCAGAGATCCTTTCTGTTGTACGTGCTCACCCAGCACCGTTCTGAGTGCCGCATGGAGCAAATGTGTGGCCGAGTGATTGTTTTCTGTGAGCAATCGTTTCTGAACATTCACCTTTGCCGTGAAAGTAGCCTTGAGATCTTTGGGTAGCGTCTTTGTATAGTGAACAATCAGGTCATTTTCCTTTTTGGTATCAAATACTGCAATGCTTTCAGAGGCATTCGCTAAAACGCCAGAGTCACCTACCTGGCCACCACTCTCTGCATAAAAAGGCGTCTGATCCAGCACGATCTGGTAGAAGGAACCCTTCTTTTGCTTCACTTCGCGGTATCGGGTGATTCTGGCTTCAGCTTCCAGATGCTCATAACCGAGAAATACCGAGGCTTCTGCCTCCATCACACTTATCCAATCTCCGGTAGACTGCTCTGCTGCACTTTTAGACCTTTCTTTTTGAATGAGCATTTCTGCCTGAAAAGCTTTTTCATCAACCGAAAGTCCATTTTCTCTCGCAATGAGTGAGGTAAGGTCTAATGGAAAACCGTAAGTATCATACAGCTCGAAAGCCGTTTTCCCATCAATTACCCGGCCTTTGGTCTCTGCTTTAATGATTTCAAAACGCCTGAGGCCTTTGTCGAGTGTTCTGAGGAAGGATACCTCCTCCTCCCTGATTACTTTAGCCACGAATGCACGCTGTGCATCCAGCTCAGGGAATGTTTCTTTAAACTGATCAGCAAGCTGACCCACCAGGTCTGTGAGGAAAGGTTCTTTGAAATCCAAAAAAGTATATCCGTAACGTACCGCTCTTCTGAGGATTCTGCGGATGACATACCCTGCCTTGGCATTGCCTGGCAGTTGTCCATCGGCGATGGTAAAGGAAATCGCCCGGATGTGATCAGAAATCACCCGGATGGCAATGTCTGTTTTTGTATCCACGCCATATGTCACACCTGCCCGTTTGGCGATAGACTGAATGATCGGCTGAAAAACATCCGTATCATAGTTGGATTGTTTGCCCTGAACAGCCATGGCCAGTCGTTCAAAGCCCATTCCGGTGTCTACATGCTGTTGTGGGAGGTTTTTCAACGAACCATCAGCCAGCCGGTTAAACTGCATGAAAACGAGGTTCCAGATTTCCACCACCAATGGGTGATCGTTATTGACCAGATCTCTTCCCGACACCTTTTTTACTTCGTCCTCAGTGCGCAGGTCTATGTGGATTTCTGAGCAAGGACCGCATGGGCCCGTATCTCCCATCTCCCAGAAATTATCTTTTTTATTTCCATTAAGAATTCGGGATTCCGGTATCAGTTTTTTCCAATAACTCCGTGCCTCCTCATCTGCCTCCAGGTTCTCTTTTTCGTCTCCTTCAAATACGGTGGCATACATCCGATCCTCCGGCAAACCACATACTTCGGTGAGAAACTCCCATGCCCACTCGATGGCCTCTTTCTTGAAGTAGTCCCCGAAAGACCAGTTGCCCAGCATTTCAAACATGGTGTGATGATAGGTATCCAACCCCACTTCCTCCAGGTCATTGTGCTTGCCCGACACGCGCAAACACTTCTGAGTATCTGCCACCCTGTTGGAATCGGGGGTCTTATTGCCCAGGAAATAGTCCTTAAACTGATTCATCCCGGCGTTGGTAAACATCAACGTTGGGTCGTTTTGAACAACTATAGGAGCAGAGGGAACTATTTTGTGGGACTTTGACTTAAAAAACTCGAGAAATTGAGCGCGGATATCTTTTGAATCCATGTAACTACTTGAATATTAAATGCTTACAGTTTTGCGTTTGGTTTTATTGGTATAAAAACCGTAATTTGCCGATTAGATTTGCTCTACCAGCCGAGCAAAACTAAATGAAAATAACCTAACATTGATCTATGGCCAGGATTAAGTATTATTATGACACAGAGTCATGTAGATACGAGCGGATAAGAGTTTCATCATGGGATATCCTGTGGAATTCGCTTGGTTTTTTAATGCTAGCGATGCTTTTGGCAGGGGGTATAGTAGTTATCTACACCAAGTATTTTGAGTCCCCGGAAGAAGCGCTATTGAGAAAAGAAAACGAAGAGCTCAGAATGTACTATGAGCTCCTGAGCAAGGAAGTAACTGATGCCAATCAGATGCTGGCTTCCCTGCAGGAAAGAGATGACAACATCTACCGGGTCATCATGGGTGCGGAGCCCATTGCAGACGAAATCAGAAAAGCCGGATTTGGTGGAGCCAATCGCTACAGAAACATTCTGGAGCAGGGGCTTGAGCGGGAGGAGCTCGTACTTGAAAACTACCAGCGCATTGATCAGCTGAAAAAACAGATGTACATCCAGACCAAATCTTATGATGAGGTGATGAATCTGGCACTGGACAAAGAGCTGATGCTGGCGTCTATGCCTGCCATACAGCCAGTGTCTAATGAAGACCTCAAGCGCCTGTCAAGTGGGTTTGGCTACCGAATGGATCCGATCTTAAAAACACGTCGTCCGCACCACGGTGTAGACTTCTCACTACCTAAAGGGAATCCTGTGTATGCCACAGGAGACGGAGTGGTCAAATTCACCAAGACCAGCTTTAGCGGATACGGTAAGCAGATTGAAATCGATCATGGATTTGGATACACCACTAAATACGCTCACCTCAATGAGTTTGTAGTTAAAACAGGTCAGAAGGTGAAGCGCGGTGAACTCATCGCCTATTCGGGAAACACAGGTAAGTCTACAGCACCACATTTGCATTACGAAGTGAAGATTGACGGTAAACCCGTGAACCCGGTGCATTACTTCTACAAAGACCTGGATTCTGAAGAATATGAAGAAGTACTCCGATTGGCCTCTATAGAAAACCAGGCCATGGGTTCTTACTAGACATAAAAGCATTCAATCATGAAAGCGATGAGTCATCATCGCTTTTTTTATGTCTAAAACTTGTGGAAAACTACTTTCATAAGGCAAGATTATCCTCTTACTTTTGTAGGCTAATCCCAATCGAATGAGGCAGCTCAGCGGATCAATCCTTACGTTCTCCATCTTACTGTTTTTACTTACCAACTGTAAAGTCAGTCAGCAAACCACTGCCCCACCTCCACCCGACCAGGATACTGTGAGGTACGCATTGGATTCCCTGCCTTTGGAAAAAGAAACCTTTCTGATCACTCAGGCAGGAGATACGCTGGACACACTCTTTCGGGAAGTAGAAATCTCCATTGAGCGCCTGTTGCCAGATACCGTCACCATTATGGCTGTAGGCGACATCATGATGGGCACCCAATTCCCCAACAAGAGCTACTTACCCCTAAACAATGGCGAATACCTTTGGGATGACACCCGGGAGCTTCTGACTTCCGCCGATATTACTTTTGGCAACCTGGAAGGGACCCTACTGGATGGCGAAGGTGAGCCAAAGGAATGCAACAATCCAGACGCGTGCTACCTTTTTAAGATGCCCACCCGGTTGGCAAGCAACCTGGTCGATTGTGGGTTTGACTTACTCAGTGTGGCTAACAATCATGCCAACGACTTTGGGCCTGTTGGAAGGAAAAGCACTAAACAAACCCTGGATACTCTGGGTCTGACCTCAGCCGGCTCCACCGAGTACCCATATACAGTGGCCAAAATAGGAGACCTGAAAGTAGGGTTTGTTGCCTTTGCACCGAATAAAGGAACTCTTACTTTCTATAATCTCGAACATGCCAGGTCTATCGTGAGTATGCTGGATACGCTTAGCGACCTGGTCATTGTCTCTGTTCATGGTGGTGCAGAAGGCGCGAAAAACATGCACGTGACCAGGGAAAGAGAATTCTACTATGGGGAGGATAGAGGAAACATTTATGATTTTAGTCACGCGATGATCGATGCGGGTGCGGATTTGATATTGGGCCACGGACCACATGTGGTCCGAGCCATGGAAGTTTACAAAAAAAGATTAATTGCCTACTCGTTAGGTAATTTTTTGACTTATGGTCGTTTTAACCTGAAGGGTGCCAACGGAGAAGCCCCTCTGCTGGAGGTGCAGACCAAGCCCAACGGGGAGTTTATGGGTGGGCGAATCCATTCTTTCTACCAATCCTATACCCGGGGCCCCCTAAAAGACGAGCGAAAGCAGGTCATGAAGAATATTCAAAAATTATCTCGGGAAGATTTTCCCGAAAATGAAATATTGATTGACGATGAAGGCAGAATTATCTATATTCAAAACTGAAAATTTTCACCGTGCCATATAAGGAAAAAGAAATAGAAAAAAAGTACTTCACGATTGGTGAAGTAGCCGATGAACTGGGAGTGGCTACTTCACTCATCCGCTTTTGGGAAGGTGAATTTGATATTATCAAACCCAAGAAAAACCGAAAAGGCAATCGCCAATTCACTAAAGAAGACATCAAAAATGTGAAGCTCATTTATTATCTCGTAAAGGAGAAGGGCTTTACCCTGCAAGGCGCTCGTGATTTTATCAAAAACGATGTAGATGCCGCTACCAACAAGGTAGAACTGATCGAATCGCTCAAAAAGGTTCGGTCATTTTTAGTTACCCTTAAGCAACAGCTGGACTAATGTATGAACGAAAAGCTGTATCAGGTAGCACTGGAATTCATTCCTGGCATTGGTGATGTCAATGCTAAAAACCTGATCGCTTACTGTGGTTCTGCTTCGGCGGTATTCACTGCCAAAATCAGTCACTTAAAGAAAATCCCGGGGATAGGCCCCAAAACCATCGATCTACTCAAAAGCGCTCAACCATTGCATGAAGCTGAGCGGGTGATCAATTTAGCCACAAAAAAAGGGATTGACATTCATCACTTTACTGATTCCTCCTACCCTGAGAAACTCAAACAGGTCATTGATTCTCCAAACATTATCTACTCGAAAGGTACCATTAACTCCTGGAGTAAGGTGTTGGCAATCGTGGGTACCCGCAATGCAACGGATTACGGCCGCACGATCACGGAGCGCATCATTGAAGATGCCAAAGACCTAGGATTGGTCATTGTGAGTGGTCTGGCTTACGGCATTGACATTACTGCCCACCGAGCGGCGCTCAAGGCCAATATCCCAACCATCGGAGTTCTGGCGGGGGGCCTTGACAGGATCTATCCTGCTTCTCACAAAAAGCCCGCTGAGGAAATGATTGAAACTGGTGGACTTATCTCAGAAAACCCTCCGGGCGTGCAAGCTGAAGCTCATTTCTTTCCGGCTAGAAACAGAATCATTGCCGGCATGAGTGATGCCGTAGTTGTGATTGAAGCCGCCAGGAAAGGTGGAGCACTCATTACCGCAAACATTGCCGACTCCTATGACCGAACCGTTTTTGCGGTGCCCGGTGATCTGGAAAACAAGTTTTCTGAGGGCTGTAATTACCTTATCCGCAATCAGAAAGCACTCATCTACACCGGAGTGGATGACCTGAAATATCACCTCAACTGGGATGCGGAAAAGGCTAACGATCAAAAGCCAGCAAAGCATGACTTTTCCAAACTACCGGAAAGTGATCAGAAATTATTAAAGACACTGAGTGATCACCCTGCCGGTCTGGCTGTGGATGAAATAGCCTGGCGCACACAAACTCCCATCAACCAACTGGCTGGTAACCTGCTGAACCTGGAGTTTCAGGGTCTCATTAAGTCTCTCCCAGGCAAAAAGTACAAGCTCTCTTAAAATCCGTAAAACAGCGGGATAAGGAAAGTGGCAAGAATCCAAAACAGGATATTGAGCCATAGTCCGATTCGGAAAAAATCCCTGAATTTGTACTGACCTGCCGTGTAAACCATGGTATTGGTGTGGTACCCGATGGGGGTCATAAAACTGGCCGATGCAGCGATCATCACCGCAATCAGGAACGGGTATGGACTCAGTTCCAACTTATCCGCTGTGGTGATAGCTATTGGAGCAATCAAAGCAGCAGCAGCATTGTTACTCATGATTTCCGTGAGCATGGAGGTAATAAAATACATGCATGAAACGATGGCTATTGGTCCCCATCCGCCCAACTGATCCACAAAAACACTGGCAATCATATCTGCCAAACCACTGTTATGCATGGCCACGCCCAAACTCAGTGCACCTGCCAAAAGGAAAATAATTTTCCACTCAATCGAAGCATACAACTCACGCATGTTAATGGTCTTGCTCAAGACCAGCACCATGGCACCTAGAATGGTGGAAATGGCAATGGGCAAAATATTAAACGAAGCGATGGCCACAACCCCTGCAATCACCGAAAGTACGGTAATAAACTTCTTGCGGTTAAAATCAATAATACCCTCCTCGGAAAGCACTATAAAAGGGCTTGTTTGACTCATTTCTTCACGTTTGAGGCTTTGTACACGGTGCATTTTGATCTCAGTGAGGATGATGTCACCGGCATTCAGGATCACACTGTGGAGGTTTTCGTGTACCACCTTCTCGCTGTGAAGAATCGCCAGGGGAATCGCCCGGTATCTACGGCGAAAATCCATCTGCCGCAGGTTTTTGCCTACAAACTCAGATCCTGAAGTAATGATTAGTTCCAATATGGACGTGTCCCCTTTCTGAATCTCATTTTCATTGATCCGAAGCGCTGAAGTGTTGAAACTCACCTTCAGCCGATCCTTAAGCGCCTTTATTTTTTCCACATCGCAGCGAATCTTTAAGATATCACCCGATTTGATCTCAAAATCACCAGCTGGCAAGGTGAAAAGGTTACCGTTTCTTCGCACTTCGATCACGTCTATTTCCAGGTCCTTGGCCAGTATTGAGTCCATGATTCGCTGTCCCACAAATTCAGAATCCTGTAAAATCTCAATCTCAGTCATGTAATCCCTTACCGCAAACCGCTCAGACGGATCGGATTCAGAAATCCTGTCGGGAAGCAGGCGCTTTCCAAAAAAGTAAATGTAAACAGAGCCCACCAGCAAAAAAGTAATGCCAATAGGCGCGCTCAAAAACATTGGAAAAGGCTCCAGGCCACTCTTTTCGGCAATACCACTCACGAGTACATTGGTGGAGGTACCGATGAGGGTACACATCCCACCGAAGATAGAGGCGTACGAAAGCGGGATCAACAACTTGGAAGGACTGATTCCTGATATTTTACCAATACTCACCATCACAGGGATGAACATGGCAACAATAGGCGTATTATTAACAAATGCAGATACGATCCCGATGAACACCATCATGATGAGGATCCCCAGGTTGAAGTTTCGCTTAAAAATAGGCCCCAGGTAAGGTCCAATCCGCTGAAGAGAGCCGGTTTTTAGCAAGGCATAGCTCAGTACAAACATGAAGGCCACAGTAATGGTGGCGGGGTTGCTAAAACCTGCAAGGCCCTCCTCCGCACTGATCACTCCCGACATGGTGAGGGCCATCATGATCAGAATGGCCACAAGGTCTATCGAGAGCCACTCCGTAGCGAAAAGCACGATCGCCACCACGATTACTATCAGTACAATAATTGCGTCTATGCCCATGTTGCTAAAATCTGATCTTAAAATTGTGCATTAACTAATGAAATACCTCATTGGAGATTAATAGAGCCTGAACCAGTGCTTCATTTTCAACGGTTACCTCCTGATTCAACTCACCGAGCACATCCAGAATGTTTTCTGTTGCCATGTTTCCCACCAGATCATCTTTGGCCATAGGGCAACCACCGAACCCCCTTAAGGCACCATCTATTCGCCTGCAACCAGACTCATAAGCGGCCACAATCTTCTCTCTCGCCGTTGCCGGGTTGGAATGTAAATGCGCTCCAAACTCGATATGCGGGAATTTCGGAATCAACGTTTGGTATAAAGTGGAAATCCCCTCAGGTGTGGAAACCCCAACAGTGTCTGCCAGGGAGATAATACCCACCTCCATCTCATCCAGTTGATCCACAAACTGCCCGACAAAATCCATCTCATAAGGATCTCCATAGGGATTTCCAAAACCCATCGACAAGTACACTACCAGTGTCTTTCCGTCCACCTGGCAGATCTCCTGTATCTCCGCCAGGTTATCAAAAGCATCGTCGATGGACCTGTTGGTGTTTCGCTGCTGAAAAGTCTCAGAGAGCGAAAGCGGATACCCCAGGTATTGAATCTCTTCAAAATCCGCAGCCTGCTCCGCTCCCCTTACATTGGCCACTATGGCCAGCAGTTTGGAAGACGTCTGACTCAGCTGAAGTCCCCCGAGCACCTCAGCGGTATCCCGCATTTGCGGAATGGCTTTCGGCGATACAAAACTCCCAAAGTCAATGGTATCAAACCCCACCTGAAGGAGTTGGTTGATGTACTTGATTTTCAGCGCTGTAGGCACAAAGTCAGCAAGACCTTGCATGGCATCTCTGGGACATTCAATAATTTTCATGGGGTATTTTTTGTTGGTAAAGATACCTTAGAATAGCGCTTTGGCAATCCTATAGACCGAGTCCGACTTACCCATGGAATAATAATGGAGTACAGGCACCCCTTTCTCCATCAGTTCCCGGGATTGCTGAATCCCCCATTCTATCCCCACTTCTTTCACCGCTTTGTTGTCCTTACATTTCTCGATCTCGTTGTAAAGGTCGTCTGGTATATCAATGTGAAATATGCTCGGTAAAGCAGTCATATGACTTTTGGTGGTGATGGGCTTCAACCCCGGAATGATCGGCACATTGATCCCGGCTTCCCGGCATTTATCTGCAAACTCAAAATACTTGCTATTTTCAAAAAACATCTGAGTCACGATGTACTCAGCACCTCTATCCACCTTCTGCTTCAGGTATTTGAGGTCAGACTTCAGATTGGGAGCCTCAAAGTGCTTTTCCGGGTAGCCCGCCACACCAATGCAAAAACTGGTAGGCACTGCATTTTGGAGTTCTTCATCGAGGTACTTCGCCTCATTCATTCCCATCACCTGATCCACCAGGTCAATGGCATATGCATTGCCATCCGGCTCTGGACGAAAGGTCTTTTCCTCCGCAATGGAGTCCCCCCTGAGTACGAGCACATTGTCAATCCCAAGGAAATTAAGGTCAATGAGGGCATTTTCTGTTTCCTCCTTTGTGAAACCCCCACAGATAATGTGCGGCACCGGATCTACATTGTATCTGTTTTTTATGGCAGCACATATTCCCACCGTACCAGGCCGCTTTCTGATGGTTTTCTTCTCCAAAAGGCCATTCTCCCGGTTTTTGTACACAAACTCCTCCCGATGATAAGTCACGTCTATGAAAGGTGGCTTAAATTCCATCAATGGATCTATGTGTGCAAATAGAGAATCTATGCTGTCTCCCTTCTTTGGGGGGATAATCTCAAGTGAAAACAAGGTACTTCCCGTGGAAGCTTTGATATGTTCGGTTACTTTCATTTGTTCTTCTAAAAAAGCCGCTAAAACCGGCAAACGATATTTATGATTACTTAACCTCTTTTAATAATTATAGCCCAAATTAGGTGCAAGCCAACGCTCTACCTCTATCAGTTCCATCTTTTTCCGTCGGGCATAATCCTCCATCTGGTCTTTATACACCTTCCCCAGTCCAAAATATTTTGACTCAGGATGGGAAAAATAAAACCCGCTGACAGAAGCTGCCGGATACATGGCCATGCTCTCCGTGAGCTCTACCCCTATGCTCTTCTCAGCATTCAGCAGCTTAAATAGCGGGGGCTTTTCTGTATGATCCGGGCAGGCAGGATAGCCTGGTGCCGGTCTGATGCCCTGGTAAGTTTCTTTGATCAACTCTTCATTTTGCAAAAGTTCATCTTTGGCATACCCCCAAAGCTCTTTCCGTACTTTTTCATGCATCATTTCAGCCAGGGCTTCGGCGAACCTATCTGCCACTGCCTTGATCATGATTGACGAATAATCATCATGATCTGCCTCATACTCTTCGGCGATCTCTTTGGCTCCAAACACAGATACTGAAAAACCGCCCAGGTAATCCTGGAGGCCAGTTTCCTTTGGGGCTATGAAATCTGCCAGGCTGATATTGGGCAGGTTGGAGCCTTTCTGACCCTGCTGTCGCAAAAAGTGGAAGGTCTCCTTCAGTTGGCCGGACTCGTCATAAACCTCTACATCATCTCCCACCGCATTGGCCGCAAACAAGCCCACCACAGCACTTGCCCGAAGGGTTCCATTGGTGATTACCCGGTCAATCATGGCATTGGCTTCATCAAAAAGCTTTTTAGCCTCCTTGCCGATGGTCTGATTGTCAAAAATCTGAGGATACTTTCCTTTCAGCATCCAGGTGGAAAAGAAGGGAGTCCAATCTATATAGCCGCGGATGTCTGACAAACTAATGTTCTCAAAGACGTGAAGCCCCGTTTTAACAGGGACGGGCACCTCATATGACTTCCAATCTATCTTTACCTTGTTGGCTTTAGCCGCCTCATAGGAAACGCGTGCTTTTTCAGACTGACGACTCTCATGGCTCACCCGCAGCTCCTGGTACTCTTCAATGGTTTTCTGCACCAGCGCATCCCGTTTATCACCCAAAAGGTCGGAAGCTACACCCACACTCTTGGAAGCATCCAGCACGTGGATCACCGGCCCGGAATATTTGGGTGCTATCTTCACTGCCGTGTGAATTCTGCTGGTAGTGGCCCCACCTATCAGCAGAGGTTTTCTGATCCCTCTGCGCTCCATCTCGGCAGAAACATGCACCATCTCGTCCAGCGAAGGGGTAATCAGACCACTCAGACCAATGATGTCTGCATTTTGTTTTTCAGCTTCATCCAGAATACGCTCAGCGGGCACCATCACCCCCAGATCCACTATGTCGTAGTTGTTACACCCCAGTACAACTCCCACGATGTTTTTCCCAATGTCATGCACGTCGCCCTTGACAGTAGCCAGCAAAATTTTCCCTTTACTGGTCTTGGTATCACCAGAGCGCTCCTTTTCTTTTTCCAGATAGGGAATCAGATAGGCCACGGATTTTTTCATTACCCGGGCACTTTTCACCACCTGAGGCAAAAACATCTTACCCGATCCAAAGAGATCTCCCACCACGTTCATTCCATCCATCAAAGGACCTTCAATGACGTGTAGTGGCTTTTCATATTGCTGCCTGGCCTCCTCTGTATCTTCTTCTATATAGTCCACAATCCCTTTGACCAGCGCATGCTTCAGTCGCTCCTGTACTGATTGTTCGCGCCAGGCATTGTCTTCCACTTTTACTTTCCCCTGGCCTTTCACGTTTTCTGCTAAGGTGAGCAAACGCTCGGTAGCATCCGGTCGGCGATTGAGCAGTACGTCCTCTACATGCTCCAGCAGTTCCTTAGGGATTTCATCGTAAACCTCTATCAATCCCGCATTGACAATGCCCATGTCCATACCATGCCTGATGCCATGATATAGGAAGGCCGAATGCATGGCTTCCCGTACTACGTTGTTGCCTCTGAATGAAAAGGAAACATTGCTCACTCCTCCGCTTACCTTCGCTCCCGGCAGGTTTTCCTTGATCCATTTCGTAGCATTGAAAAAATCAACCGCATAATTATTGTGTTCATCAATACCAGTAGCGACCGGGAAAATATTCGGATCAAAGATGATGTCTTCCCTGGCAAAGCCTACAGTGTCTACCAGTAGGTCATAACAGCGCTTGCAAATGCTGATTCTCCGCTCGTAGGTATCGGCCTGACCTGCTTCATCGAAGGCCATGACCACTACTGCAGCGCCGTATTGTCTTATTTTATTGGCTTGTCGCAAAAAGGGCTCCTCCCCTTCTTTCAAACTAATGGAGTTGACCACACCCTTGCCCTGAATACACTGAAGCCCAGCCTCTATGATCTCCCATTTGGAAGAGTCAATCATGATGGGAATCCGTGAAATCTCTGGCTCAGAAGCAATCAGATTGAGGAATTTCACCATGGCGGCCTTGCCATCCAGCATCCCTTCATCCATGTTCACATCCAGGATTTGCGCACCACTGCGCACCTGATCCAATGCTACATCCAGCGCTTCGTCATATTTATCCTCCAGGATCAACCGCTTGAAGCGAGCCGAACCCGTGATATTGGTACGTTCACCCACATTCACAAAGTTGGTCTCAGCGGTGATGATCAAAGGCTCAAGGCCTGAGAGTTTTAGTGGTTTAATATAGAATTGTCCACTGTCATTAGTCGATAGTTCTTCTCTCATATTCATTTCAGACTATTTCTAAGTGCCTGGATCATTTTGATCACTTCCTCCAATTCGTTGTACAATCGATTAAAATCACTTTCATTTATTATTGAGCGCCGCTTGCCAAGATGCAAACATGACACTACCTCAATGGCTGACCTAAGGGCCATTCCTAAAAACCGAGCGAATTCCTTATTTGATTGACCGGTAGATCCCTCAGCTATATTCAGCGCAATGGAATCTCCCGCTCTCTTGATCTGTGATGTCAATACATATTTCTCCTCGACAGGAAATGACCTAATCAATTGATCTATCTCTCCTGTCAGATCCACTGCTCTTTGCCAAACCTTTAAATTTTCAAATTTGAATGCCACATGAATTATTTAACGCGCCCTGGTCTATTGTCTCTTAGCTATTGACTATTGACTCTTTTTATCTATTGACCGATTACTGAACACTGACGTCCGAAGACATTTGCCCCCTGGGCTCATACCTCCCCGCCACTGCAGCGATGGCCCTGATGTGATCAGGAGTAGTACCACAGCAGCCACCCAAAATATTCACCAGCCCTTCCTGCAAGTATTCTTCCACCTGTGACGCCATTTCCTCGGCTGTCTCATCATATTCTCCAAACTCATTAGGCAGGCCGGCATTGGGGTGGGCACTGACCAGAAAATCAGATTTCTCGGCAAGGGTCTGTAGATAAGGACGTAGTTGTTTGGCTCCCAGCGCACAGTTCAACCCAATGCTAAGCAAGGGCATGTGGGAGACTGAAATCAAAAAGGCTTCTGTTGTTTGACCAGAGAGCGTCCTGCCCGAAGCATCTGTGATGGTGCCCGAGACCATAATGGGGACCTGGATGCCTCGCTCACGCACTACCTCATCGATGGCCATCAGGGCCGCTTTGGCATTGAGCGTATCAAAAACAGTCTCCACCAACAGCGTATCTGCGCCACCATCCAGAAGTCCTTTGACCTGCTCTATATAAGCTTCTTTCAACCCCTCAAAAGTCACTGCTCGAAAACCCGGGTCATTTACATCCGGCGAGAGGGAGGCGGTCCGGTTCGTTGGTCCGATGGACCCGGCCACAAATCTTGGCTTGTGGGGCTCCTTAGCTGTGAATTCGTCCGCGACCGCCCGTGCAATCTTCGCACTCTGGTAGTTGAGCTCGTAAGCCAGATGCTCCAGTTGGTAATCAGCCTGGGCGATGGTGGTGCTGCTAAAAGTATTGGTCTCGGCAATATCCGCACCAGCTGCAAAGTAGGCCGCGTGTATTTCCTTGATCACATCCGGTCTTGTGATGGAAAGCAGGTCATTGTTTCCCTTCAGGGAGGAAGGATGATCCTTGAGCGCCTCATTCCTGAAATCCTCCTCCTCCAGCTTATACCGCTGGATCATGGTACCCATGGCGCCATCTAAAATCAATATTCTCTCCTGAGCTATTTCTTGTAGCTTGTTCATATCCAAAGATTAAAAGCATTTATTCAGGAGAAAGGTACCGGAGTGGATTACTTTATCTCTTCCAGACACCATGCCTGGATGGGAGTTGGCACCGAAATCCTGATCAGATGATCAGAAAAGGTTGCCAAGGCTTCATAGGGCCCAATCCCTCTGCCTTTCTCGATAAATGTGGTGGCAAATATAGGGGGAGATTAACACAATAAAAACATTTGCAATTAGGTTCTCCTCCGCTCAAAGGAGTATTTTTACTCCCAATGAAATTTGCTGCAATAGACATAGGCTCCAATGCCATCCGCTTACAGGTCACCAAAGTAATAGAATACGAACAGCTCATTACCTTCAAAAAACTTCAATACGTTAGGTTCCCCCTTAGACTTGGTCATGATGTGTTTACCAACAAAATGATTAGCCCGGTGAATCAGGACAAGTTCGTCAAGCTAATGACCGCCTTCAAAAACCTGATTGACCTCTACGGAGTGGATCACTATTTCGGCTGTGCTACCTCTGCCATGCGCGAGTCTACTAACGGAAAAGCCCTCACCGAAAGGGTGCTAAATGAGGTCGGCTTGAAAATCAATATCATCAGCGGGGTGAAAGAAGCCGAGATGATCAATGAAGTGATTAGCCTGGATTTGGATAACAAAACCTACCTCCACGTGGATGTGGGCGGCGGCAGCACCGAACTCAACTTCTATTACAAGCAAAAGAAAGTGGCTTCCAAGTCCTTCAAAATAGGTTCTGTAAGACGGCTGGAGCATCATGACTCACCGAGGGCCTGGAAGGAGATAGAGCGCTGGGTGAAAGATGAACTCAAAGACCATAAAGAAAAGGTCACTGCCATAGGCACGGGAGGCAACATCAATAAAATATATGAGCTTTCACCCGTAGCCGGAAAACGGAAGATTTCCCTGGAAAGCATCATGAAAGTACAGGACTATCTGGGCAACCTCACGTTGGATGAACGCCTGAACAGACTGCAACTCAACCCTGACCGGGCGGATGTCATCATCCCGGCTTCAGAAATTTACGTACACGCCATGAAGGCTGCCGGAGCCAAATCCATGCTGGTTCCCGACATTGGATTGAAAGACGGGATCAACTACTACCTTTTCGAAAAGTACTACCCGAGTCGTGGGAAGATTTTTGTGAAAAACTCATGACCTGAAAATCCCTACATTTGCCGATCTAACAATCAAGCAACATGACAATCATCGAAGCTATAGGCTGGCTGGGTGCCGGCTCACTCCTGGTAGGTTTTGTTCTCAACATCTTTCAGAAGATCGCTGCAGGTTCCTTCCCCTATTTACTCCTCAACCTGGGCGGCTCAGCACTCCTCCTTTACAACGCCTACATGAACGGAGCCTATCCCTTCGTGGTAGTCAACCTCTTTTGGGTAGTTTTTTCAGGGATTAAACTCTTCCAGCTCTCTTTTAGCAAATCATAAAGCCGTAGCTTTATAGGATGGACAAAGACCACAACCTGGCAGTACTGATAGATGGGGACAATATCCCCTCTGCTTATGTGAAGGAAATGATGGAGGAAATCGCCAAGTACGGCAACCCCACCATCAAGCGGATTTACGGTGACTGGACCAAACCCAACCTTTCCAAGTGGAAAAATATGTTGTTGGAAAATGCGATTACACCCATCCAACAGTACGCCTACACCACTGGTAAAAATGCCACCGACTCGGCCATGATCATCGATGCTATGGACATCCTGTACTCCAGCAAGGTCAATGGGTTTTGCCTGGTCTCCAGTGATAGTGACTTTACCCGACTGGCTACCCGCCTGAGAGAGGCCGGCATGACAGTGATAGGGATCGGCGAAAAGAAGACCCCAGACCCATTCATAGTGGCCTGTGACCGGTTTATCTACATTGAGATTCTCAAAAAAGCAGAAAAAACCACTCAAGACCCCAAAGGAAAGTCTGCCAAAAAGAATGAAGACGACAAAATCACACCTAAGGTGATCAGCCTGATCAGTGCCACCATCTCCGACTGTGCAGACGAAGACGGCTGGGCATTTCTGGGCGATGTGGGAGGTCTGCTTCAGAAAAAGCAACCGAATTTTGACTCCCGAAACTTTGGCTTTCAGAAGCTCACCCCCATGATCAAATCCATCAATAAGTTTGAAATAGAACAGCGCGAAAACCAGCGCGGTGGCAAATACAAGCTGGTCTATGTAAGGAATAAGGATTAAATATGTACCCTGAAAGCACCTTGCTCTTATCACCAGGAGATTCCGCTTCTGCAGTACTTCAGAAACCGGAATAGCATTCTAGCCAGCTCTTCCTTTAGCCGGTAAGTAAACCATCAAGTATTTCATGAAAAAAATCATCAGCTATCAGCTTGCGTGTCGATTGCTCCAATTCATCTTCGGACTATTTATCATCTTTCACCTATCTGTGATTGCAGGTATTATCTTATTCGATTTTGTTCCCATAGATTATCTATGGGGTGGCCGTTTGAAGACCAGGGAAGCACTATTGGATTTCGAGTTTATTTCACTGGGCGTTATGGTATTATGCTACCTTATCGTCCTCATAAAGACCGAAAAGGTACTACCTAATCTGGTCGGAATTGCCAATATTTTCTTATGGATTTTGACAGTGTTGTTTCTATTCAATACGGTCGGAAACATTCTCGCTGAAACGACTTTCGAGAAATTTTTTGGTCTCGTCACGGCAACGCTTGCCATACTTTGCCTGAGACTTGCGTTGGAAAAGAATGAATCCAAATAATTATATCATTTACCTCTTCAGGTGATTATCACCTCCGGTTGATACGCCAGAGTATAAAAAAGGTGACCTGATTCCAGATCACCTTTTGGGCACCATAAGTATTATAATCTTTCTTAATCTACGTCAGATCGAAGCGATCCAGATTCATCACCTTAGTCCAGGCTTTTACAAAGTCCCGTACAAACTTCTCCTCAGAATCTGCACAGCCATACACCTCGGCGATGGCCCTAAGTTCGGAATTGGAACCGAAGATCAGGTCTACCCGGGTGCCTGTCCACTTCACAGCTCCCATGGCACGATCGCGTCCCTCAAAAACCGTTTGAGCGTCTGAAGTAGCCTTCCATGTAGTGCTCAGGTCCAGCAGATTGGCAAAGTAGTCGTTCGTAAGGGTTTCAGGTCGCTTGGTAAATACACCATGCTTCGACTGATCAAAGTTCGTGTTCAACACACGCATGCCTCCCACCAGAGCAGTCATCTCAGGAGCGGTCAGCGTGAGTAGCTGGGCACGGTCCACCAGCATTTCCTCTGCCGATGCAGTATGTTTCGGTTCAAAATAATTGCGGAAGCCATCTGCGCCCGGCTCCAGTGCAGCGAAAGACTCCACATCAGTTTGTTCCTGACTGGCATCGGTGCGACCGGGAGTAAATGGCACCGTCACAGGGTGACCGGCATTCTTAGCCGCCTGCTCTATACCGGCACTCCCTCCCAGTACAATCAAATCGGCCAGAGAAACCTGCTTGCCCGACTGAGCGCTGTTGAACTCCTTTTGGATACCTTCCAGCTTCTGGAGTACTGCTTTCAGCTGTGCGGGGTTGTTCACGGCCCAATCCTTTTGTGGTGACAATCGGATGCGCGCGCCATTGGCGCCACCACGCTTATCCGAGCCACGGAAAGTGGAGGCTGATGCCCAGGCTGTAGCCACCAGCTGTGAGACTGTGAGACCAGAATCCAGGATTTTGCCTTTTAGTGCAGTCACATCCTTATCGTCTATGAGTTTGTACGTCACTGCCGGGATAGGATCCTGCCAGCTAAGCTCCTCTGAAGGCACCTCCGGTCCCAGATAGCGTGCCAGCGGCCCCATATCACGATGCGTGAGTTTATACCAGGCCTTCGCGAAAGCATCTGCAAACTGATCAGGATTTTCATAAAAGCGTCGTGAGATGGGTTCGTAGATAGGATCCATTCTCAAGGCCAGGTCAGTGGTCAGCATGAATGGCGCATGGCTTTTGGACGGATCATGCGCATCGGGCACCGTGCCAGCTCCTGCTCCACCTTTGGGTTTCCACTGGTGTGCGCCTGCCGGGCTCTTGGTCAGCTCCCACTCAAAGCCAAAGAGGTTTTCAAAAAAGTTATTACTCCACCTGGTAGGAGTGGTGGTCCATGCGCCCTCCAGTCCACTGGTAATGGTGTTGACTCCACTCCCACTTCCCAATGTATTTTTCCAGCCAAGGCCTTGCTCCTCTATGCCCGCGGCAGCAGGCTCCGGACCCACATACTTACCAGGGTCGCCAGCTCCGTGAGTTTTGCCAAATGTATGCCCGCCTGCAATAAGTGCCACAGTCTCTTCATCATTCATGGCCATACGACCAAAAGTCTCCCTGATATCACGAGCAGCAGCTATTGGATCAGGCTTTCCATTCGGGCCCTCCGGGTTCACATAGATCAGTCCCATCTGTACCGCGCCAAGAGGATTCTCCAATTCCCGATCGCCAGTGTATCTCTTGTCGCCAAGCCATTCGGATTCAGCACCCCAATACACATCCTCCTCAGGCTCCCAGACATCCTCACGTCCACCTGCGAAACCAAAGGTTTTAAAGTCCATAGACTCAAGTGCACAATTTCCAGCCAGAATCATCAGATCGGCCCAGGAAATCTTCTTTCCATACTTCTGCTTGATCGGCCAAAGGAGCAGGCGTGCCTTATCCAGGTTGGCATTGTCAGGCCAGCTGTTGAGTGGAGCAAATCGCTGCGTACCAGATCCGGCTCCACCTCTGCCATCCTGAATACGGTAAGTACCCGCACTGTGCCACGCCATCCTGATAAAGAAAGGCCCATAGTGACCATAATCTGCCGGCCACCAGTCCTGAGACCGGGTCATCAGCTCAAACAGATCTTTCTTTACAGCCTTCAGGTCCAGTTTTTTGAACTCCTCGGCATAGTTAAAATCCTCACCCATGGGGTTGGACAAGGAAGAGTGCTGCCGGAGTATGTTCAACTTCAATTGATTAGGCCACCAGTCGCGATTGGAAGTACCGCCACCTGCACCTTGTTTTAATGTACCGCCATGAAACGGACATTTACTGGCATCGTTCATGTCTGAATGTTTACTATTTTCCATTTTTGAGAGATTAAGATTTGTTACTGAAAGACAAATATGTGATTACAAATATTTATATATATTATACACTCATTAGCTGAGCTTATGACCCACGCCGTACTCTAACAAGTTACCGGATTCCAAACCTTTCGCAAAGTGATCCGGGTAAGTCCAGAACTTATTAAACAAACTTTAAGAAGCCAGATCTGCCTCAGTTCACAGAATGAGTATTTACGTCCACTTTCTCTTTCGCTCAACGTATAGTTTTAGCCATTAATACTTAGAAAATGGCCATACCTATAAATTTCATGACCTACTAAAACTAAAAGGTCGTTCATTGGCAGGATATAACTATTTGACCCAATGGGCTTTATAAAACCGATTGCTCTAATTGGCTTGCTGGGCATCAGCTTTGATGCCTGGACGCAACCCCTCATCATGGAGTTCACTCAGACCATACCGATGGCTGGAAGCGCTCACAGTATCACGGTGGCTCAATTAAATGATGACACCTACCCGGACATGGTGGTATTTTCCAGCGATGATTTCACAAGAGCACAGATCTTTTTGGGGACGGGTCATGGCACGTTTGAAGCTGCCCCACCAATGGTGAAGGATGAAAATTACCGGGTACCTGACCATGGCGACCTCAATGCTGACGGGTTTGACGATCTGGTTATCTCCTCCTATTGGAATGGTGGCTTCAAGATATTCTGGGGTAATGGAGATGGTCAATTCACAGAAGGCAAAAGGTATTGAAACACTAGTCCACAGGAGTGCTCCCTTTCGGGTTTTATCCTTCTCAAGGAACTGTCCTTTACCTCCTCTTTCAAAGACTACTGACCAAAAAATCCGTTAAATCCTCCTGATCGGCCAGGGTACTGCCCCTGGTAACTTCATGAGCGGGTGATTCTGGTCTCTGACTAGCCACATAAACAGGCACTTGTTGTTTCACAATGCGCTCGATGTACACCGTATCGGACGGCAGCTGAGAAAACACAGTGTCTACCTTGCCCGGCAGGTAGACTACTTTAGGCGACTCTATGATGGGTTCTTTTTGAACCGTGTACCACCAGAAGCCTGCAAAGAAGATGATCAGGAAGGCAACATTGGCCATTGCGGGCACTTTCATAGACAAAAGGGAGTAGACCACCGATCTGTTCTTTGCTTTGAATCTACTCATTAGCTTCACCGTGGATTGCTTTGACACAGGCCTGGTTTGAACTGACACTGCATGCCCGATGAGTTCACGATAGCGTTCAAATGCCCGTTCATTGGAAAATACCTCATCCACCAGTGATTTCTCTGACTTGTTCAGCTCAGTATAGTTTTTACTGCAAATGATCTGGTCCAATTCTTCAAATTTGTTCTTTTCCATGTCTGGTTATTTTTTGGTCGTCATTTACTTTTAGGATCAATTGCTGCCGCACGGAGAATAAGCGCGACTTCACCGTACCAGGTGGTATTTCAAAAATTTCGCTAATCTCTTCTACGGTCATTTCTTGTTGGTATCTCAGTAAAAAAATCGTTCTCTGATCCTCATTCAGCTCGGAAAGGGCCTGAGACAGTAAGTCGAATTGCAACTTGTGGTCAAGTTTCTGCTCAATGTGCGCCAGGTGTATACCTTCTGACTCCAGATGCTGCCGATAATCCTGTTCGAAGGACCGTTTTCTGTAGGCATTCTTGCACATGTTGAAGGCGATCTGAAAAAGCCATGGCTTTACTTTATATTCCGTTTTGTACAGTTCCGGGCGATCAATGATTTTGGTAAACAAATCCTGTACATAATCTTCGGCCATCTCAGAATCTGCCCAAAGCATCTTGAAGAAAAAGCCATTGAGTCTGGCTGAATACCTGGTATACAGATTATGAAAAGCACGATGATCCCCACCCTGGATGAGGACCATCAGCGCTTCATCTGTCTTGTTACCATATGTGGTAAAAAGGCCCATTTTATTCTTCCAGAACCTCCATAAATATCCTGAAACCAACAGCATTGCTACGCTCATCATATTCATTGATGCTGGTAATGGTCGATTCATTGGCAGGATGATTCCAGCTGCCACCCATCGCCTTGCCGGGTTCATTGATCATTTCTGCCACATTTCCAATCACATCATAAAGGCCCATGTCATTGGAGAAATAGGAAAGCACGGGTGAAGTTAACCTGTACCCATCCCCTTCACGTCCGGACACGCATGGTGTTACATTCTCTGGTGCCTTGATATTGGCAAGAAAGCATCCCTTTTCATTCACAATACTGTTTCTCAACTTGAACCAGTCACCATGATACCAGGGATAGCTCACACTGTCGTAATCTCCAATCCGATATTCCTCAAAGTACCGCGGCTTACCCTCCCCATCAGGTCGTGCCCTGACAACATTATCTTCAAAATTCCAGGATTGAAAATCAACATAACCCAGCGCGGCCATGGTCCATTCCTGCCTAGAGGGTAGCCTGAATTTCACCTTCTTAAATGCTCTGCCATCCTGCTCATTGTACTGCGCAGTTAACCATTCACAGTACAGCTTGGCAGCCTCAAAGGAGATGTCCATGGTCGGGTAGTCAGCGTAATTCATCACCTTATCATCCTTTGTATTAAAGTGATACGATTGGCTAAAGGCCTTGTTGATCGGGTCATAGTCTTCGAATCGATAACGGGCAATCTCCAGCAGTTCGTCATATTTTTGATTTCCCAGGTATGTCAGAAAAAATTGATACTCTGCGTTGGTCACTTCATGCACTCCCGCATAGATATTGTCTTTCACTTTGGTGAGCCCCTTATCCAGACTTTTGATATCCAATGCGATCACCTTGAAGGTCCTCGGGCCAGGCTTTTGCGAAAGGAGCATATTCACCCGCCCTCTGATTTGTGAACGGTCTGCGATGCTTTTGATTTGCGCTTCCAGGAATTTCGATTTCTGATCATCCCCCTGCTGATCATAATATTGTTTCAGTAAATAAAAGGGTACAATATAGTTGGCTTCAAAAGTCCGGCCTGTAGCCGTTTTTGGCTCACCATTAAAATCTACCGTGAGGTAATCAAGCAGGAACCGGTCTTCAATATTGGCACGTAAAACCTCATAGTTGTTAATCTCCGTTTCACTAAAAAGTGATGCCAAGCCCACTACATATAGTTTATCGTTCAGCCGTTCGAAATGCTGCCTCGGTAGAGTGAGCGCATAGTAAAACGACTGATCCGGATTTGCTTCATACAGATTCTCAATCCGGCCATCTCTGGTTTTGATGCCCATTTCCCCAAAAACCCTCTCCTGATAGGCATTATTCTCAATGAGTTCAAGATTCAAAATCTTCACATCCGTCCTGACCCCCATTTCATCCTGAAGGACCCATATGGGTATAGTGGTGGTTTCTCCCTCGGTGATTAATATTCCATTTTCACCAACCGACATGAGCACATTGTAGGCATAGTTCAGCAGACTTGGGTACATCACATTGGAGTGAAACAACTCCCTGGAATATTCCGCTCGGTTCACTCCCTTGATTTCAGAGAGCATCATCCGATCCACCAGCCATTCATGATGATCAAGGTCAGCGAGGGCTTTTTCCAGGTGTACAATTCCATCATCCGTATATCCCAGCAACCTGGCGGTAACCCAGTGGCTTTCACTACTGTTTGGGAAATGCTTATTCACCTCGTCGGCTATTTCCTTTAGTCCGTCAGAGGGCATGCCGCTGTAAAGTGCAGCTTCGAAACACTCTACCCAACCAGACTTATCCTGAGCATTTTGCCCCAGGTAGTCACGCCACGATCGATACTTCTCCAAATACCAATTTCGGGCCTTCACCTCCACAACTTTTGAAGGGATGTCCTCCGGGCGGTACGCCCCGAAAAGCGGTAGCACCAAAAGACACATTACAATTATTCCTACTGTTTTCATCTTTGACTTTAGTTTTAGTGAGTTGAAACTTCCGGAAGTCAAAGGGTAATACACCGCAGATGTACCCGGGTTCATTTTCAAAGTCAAAAAAATCCAGCCACTAAAATTCCAACACCGATCTCAAAGAGAATACTTGGCCATCGGCAGGTACGGGCCTACTAAAAAATGGATCTGCCTAATTTGGTGGTGAGCATTTCCAGAGCCTGCATTCCTTTATAAGAATTCCCTTTTTTATTCAATGGCGGGCTCCAGACACTTACACAATACTTTAATGGATTGAGGGCCACAATGGCGCCACCTACCCCACTCTTTCCTGGTAATCCAACCTCAAAAGCAAACTCACCGGATTCATCATAGAATCCACAAGTAAGCATGAGTGCATTCATTCTTCTGGACTGACTTGCCGTGAGCATGTAGTTCCCGTGTCCAAATGGAACGTTGGTTTCGCAGAAGTTCAGGAAGGTCTGTGCAAGTTCCGCACAGGTCATCTCAACAGAACATTGCCAGAAGTAAAAGTCCAGAACCTCCTCCACATCATTCACCAAATTCCCCTTGGATTTGATCATATAGGCAAGGGAATAATTGCCATATCCAACACTTTTTTCGGACAAGGCCACCTTTTCATTGTACTGGATGTCAGGATTTCCACACAAGCCCCGAATATATTCCAGAAACACTGTTTTGGGATCTTCGTGCAAACTCACCAGCATGTCGGCTATGACAATGGCTCCCGCATTGATGAAAGGATTTCGCGGAAAGCCATTCTCGTATTCCAGCTGAATGATTGAATTAAAACCATTCCCGGAAGGCTCTACATCCACTCTTTCCCAGACCTTATTTCCCAACTGGCTGAACACCAGAGCCAAGGACAGTACCTTGGAAACACTCTGAATAGAAAATTTCTCATCAGCATCTCCAATTTTGTTTTGCGCTCCATCCAGAGTAGTCAGACAAATACCAAACTTAGACCTGTCAATGGAAGCCAAATCGGGAATATAGTCAGCCACCATGCCTTCATCCGGAGCATCTTTCAGCTCTGTGTAAATTTCGTTGATGAGTTGATCGTAATCAGGAGTCATTCCTTAATGATTTGAGCTTGTAACAGAAACCAATGAACAGACAATTGGTTGACTTTTGAAGCATGGAAGAAGGGAAAAGTCTAAGTCAACCTAATCCGTCTTTATAATAGCCAATCGGCACACAAGGTGTTGACTGATCAATATTCTAAAACAGGGCCAGCAGTGCCAGTCCCTGATTATCCCATCCTAACTTAAAGCATCAATGACATTTGCCATCATTCCAGTTCAACCACCAGATCGTCCTGTTCTACCATATCCCCTGCTTGCAAGTGAACCCTGCTGACCACCCCATCCTGATGGGCAGTTATTGTCGACTCCATTTTCATGGCTTCTATAATGAACAATGGGTCTTTGGCTTTGATCCGATCCCCCGCTTTCACTTTTATTTCAGCGAGTCTTCCCTGAAGTGGAGAACCGATCTCATTGTCGGTTTTGGCTTTTTGATGAACCGCTTTAGTCACCTTATAATCCATGTCACGAACATCGATGATTCTGGTTTGGCCGTTCAGCTCGAAATAGACTTTGCGGATTCCACCATCATTCGGTTCGGAGACATAGTTGAGTTTGATGATAATAGCTTTCCCCGGACCAATTTCAACAAAAAGCTCTTCTTCCGGCTTTAGCGCAAAGAAAAATGCCTTGGTAGGAAGCTGCCAGACCGCACCATACCTGATCCAATGTTCATAGAAATCCTTGAATACCTTCGGGTACAGTTTGTAGGAAAGAAAGTCAAGCTCGTCACAGTATTCATCAAACTCTTCCTGAAACTGCTTGAATTCCTTGTCAAATTCCACGGCCGGCAAATGGGCGTTCGGTTTGTCAGTGAAGGGTTTTTCTCCTTTCAAAATCACTTTTGACAACTGCTCTGGAAAGCCTCCTGGTGTTTGGCCCAATTCCCCTTTGAAGAAGCTAATGACAGAATCAGGAAAAGAAATAGAATCTCCCCTGCTCATGATCTCCTCTTCGGTGAGTTTATTGGATGTCATGAAAATAGCCATATCTCCCACCACCTTACTGGATGGAGTGACTTTGACAATATCCCCAAACATTTTATTGACAATTGCATAGTTTTTCTTCACTGTCTCAAACTGACCAGCCAAACCAAGTGCTTCGGCCTGCGGACGTAAATTGGAATACTGTCCCCCGGGGATTTCATGATCGTAAACCTCCGCAGTACCCGCTTTTAGTTCGCTCTCGAAAGGATAATAGTACTGACGCACGTCCTCCCAATAGTTTGAGTACTGGTTGAGTGAAGGCACATTCATTTTGGGGTCTCTTTCGTGCCCTTTCAGAACCGTCGCAATGGAATTGAAATTGGGTTGTGAGGTGAGCCCGGACATAGAGGAGATGGCTACATCCACAATGTCAACACCAGATTCTATGGCCTTGAGGTAGGTGGTCGCCTGCATGGAAGAGGTGTCATGCGTGTGCAGGTGTATTGGAATTTGCACAGCGCCTTTCAACGTCCCGATCAGCTCAGTGGCAGCATAAGGCTTCAGCAGTCCGGCCATGTCCTTGATCGCCAGGATGTGTGCTCCTTCGTCTTCCAGCGCCCTGGCCATGTCCACATAATACTGCATGTTGTATTTCGAATCCGGATTCATCACATCGCCTGTGTAGCAGATACATGCCTCAGCGACAGAGTTTGTTCGTTCACGAACGGTACGGATACTCACCTTCATGGCCTCCACCCAGTTGAGGGAATCGAAAATCCTGAAAATATCCATTCCGTGCTCCGCACTTTCTTCGATGAACTTTTGAATGAGGTTATCAGGATAGGCTTTGTACCCCACCCCATTGGAGCCTCTGAAAAGCATTTGCAGCAATATGTTTGGAACAGCTTTCCGGATATTTTTCAGCCGATCCCACGGGTTCTCATGAAGGAAGCGCATGCTTACATCGAATGTCGCCCCACCCCACATTTCAAGAGAGAAAACATTCGGGTTGTTTTTGGCAAAACCCTCCGCCACGTTAAGCATATCCAGCGATCGCATCCGTGTAGCCAGAAGCGACTGATGGGCATCCCTGAGCGTGGTATCGGTAAACAAAATCTGCTTCTGATCCTTCACCCATTGCACCAGTCCATCAGGCCCTTTTTCTTCAAGGATTTGCTTCGTCCCTGAAGGATACGCGCCCCTTCGATCAAATTCAGGAATTTTCGGCGTTCTGAATTTTACGGAAGGGTCAATTTTCTTTACGCTCGGGTTACCATTCACGGCCACCTCACCAAGGTAATTGAGCAACTTGGTGGCCCGGTTCATGTAGCGCTTCATTTGAAACAACTCGGGGTGCTCCTCAATGAACTTCGTGGTGACCTTCCCTGTATAAAACAATTCGTGTTGCAGCACATTCTCCAAAAAGCCCTTGTTGGTCACCACTCCACGGATTCTAAACTCTGACAATGCCCGCTGCAGTCTGGTGGAAGTGCCTTTCAGGGTACGGCCTGTCGCGGTGATTTTGACCAGCATCGAATCAAAGAAAGGTGAAATCGTGACCCCCGCATAGCAATTACCGGCGTCCAGTCGAATGCCAAAACCGCCCGGAGAGCGGTAGGCTATCACTCTGCCATAATCAGGTTTGAAGTTATTTTCAGGGTCTTCTGTAGTGATGCGGCATTGGATGGCAAAACCATTGACCTTAATGTCGTCCTGACTTTTGATGAAAATCCGGGGGTCATCAAGTGTGTAACCCTGCGCAATCTCAATCTGTGATCGCACAATGTCGATACCGGTAATCTGCTCCGTAATGGTGTGCTCCACCTGAACTCTGGGGTTCACCTCAATGAAGTAGATGTTTTCCTCTGCATCCACCAGAAATTCAACAGTCCCCACGTTGTTGTAATTCACTTCGCGCGTAATCCTAAGGGCATATTCAAAAAGTTTATGCCTGGTTTCCTCCTTCAGTCCGGTGGATGGGGCCACTTCCACTACCTTTTGATAGCGCCGCTGCACCGAGCAATCCCTTTCATACAAATGCACAAGGTTGCCATAATTATCACCCATGATCTGCACTTCTATGTGCTTGGGGTTGTCTATGAACTTCTCTATGAAAATAGTATCGTCACCGAAAGCCTTTTTGGCCTCACTTCTGGCCTCTGTGAATGCTCCAACAAGCGCTTCTGGCTCTCGCACCACGCGCATTCCACGTCCGCCACCACCGGCTGCAGCTTTTACCATGACCGGAAATCCAATGCGGGCAGCTTCCTCTTTGGCAATCTCAGTGGTCGTGACATCTTGTTCACTATCCTGAATAATCGGAACCTTGGCCCGCAAAGCCACTTGCTTGGCCCGAACCTTATCACCCAACTGATCCATAACCTCAGGGTTAGGGCCAATGAAGATGATCCCTTCCTCCTGACACCTGCGCACAAAATGGACATTCTCTGATAGAAAACCATAACCAGGATGGATGGCATCTACATCTTGTTTTTTTGCCAGTGAAATAATTTCTTCGATATCCAGATAAGGCTTGAGGGGTTCCTCATTCACACCTATCTGGTAGGCTTCATCCGCTTTGTATCGATGCAGGGAATATCGATCTTCATAGGTGTACATGGCCACAGTACGGATCTTCATTTCTGATGCTGCCCGAAGCACCCTTATGGCTATTTCTCCGCGATTGGCCACTAGTAATTTGTTGATTTTGCGAATGGTTGGTGTGATCATATCATGATTCATTTAAGCTGTCTTGCAAGATTATGTCATAATTTAATCCCGACTCGCCATAGGAGGAAATTTTCGAGGTTTAAATCACTACACCAATTTTATTTAGCCTATCATTTTCCTGATACATGGCCATTACGATCATTACAAATCAATCTTTTCGGGGTTATAAAAAAAGCCACCTTTCAATCCTGAAAAGTGGCTTTTTGATTCAATTACAAAATTTGGATTAACGCCAGCCACCACCCAGCGCCTGATAGATATCAATCCAGGAGTGCATTTGCTGCATTTTAGTCTCTATCAGGTCAAACCTGGACTCCAGGGCATCTCGCTGTGTGAGCAATACCTCCATATAGTCTGCCCGGGCAGACCTGAAGAGTGTGTTGGAAATTTCAATAGACTCAGTAAGCGCCTGTACCTGCCGCTCCTTCAGGTCATAGCTGCTTTTCAGGTTATTGATATTGGAAAGCTGATTAGCCACCTCGATGTATGCATTCAAAATGGTCTGCTCATAATTATAAACGGCCTGAATCTGCTTCGCATTGGCATTGTAATAAGTGGCTTTAATCGCATTTCTATTGATCAATGGAGCCGCCAGATCTCCGGCGAGTGAATAGATCAGTGACTCGGGTGTTTTCACCAGGTAGGTAGGATTAAACGCCTGGTATCCAATGCCGGCCGTAATGCCAATGACCGGGTAAAATCTGGCTTTTGCCACTTTCACATCCAGCCTGGCAGCCTCTAATTCGAGCTCTGCCTGCCGTACATCGGGACGGTTTTCCAGAAGCTGAGCCGGAATGCCTGACTGAATGCTATCAGGCATCAGACCTATGAAAACCTCCGAATCCCTTGGTATAGGCTGCGGATATCTACCTACCAGAAAATTGATCCGGTTCTCCGTTTCTATGATCCTCTGCTGAATGCCATACTGGAGGCTTCTGGTGTCCAGCACCTGAGCTTCGAACCGCCGCACCGCCAGCTCTGTCACCCGGGTCGCCTGTTTCTGCAACTTCACAATCTCCAGGGCATTGCTCTGGATTTCTATGTTCTGCTGTACGATTCTCAGCTGATTGTCAAGAGCCATCAGCTCATAATAAGAGTTGGCAATCTCAGCAATGAGGTTTGTGACCATGAAGTTTTTTCCGTCTACGGTGGAGAGGTAGTGCGTATAGGCCGATTTCCTGGCATTACGCAGCTTACGCCAAATATCCAGCTCCCAGGTGGCATAAGCCCCTACCATGAAATCCCCCAGCGGCTCGGGAAATTCCTTTCCCGGCTTGATTTCATTGTTGGCTTCCAATGCCCCGTTTCGGGTATACCTGCCCACCTTGTCAGCACCGGCACCGGCACCAAAATCCACAAATGGCAGGTACTCACCCTTCCTGGCCATCACTTCATTTCTGGCAATCTCGATCTCCTGTAGCGTGATGTTCAACTCCTGATTATTGTTCAGGGCGGTATCAATCAGTGCAATCAGGTTTGGATCGGTAAAATACTCCCTCCAGTTAATCTTGGTAGTAGTGTTGGCAGTATCCTGAGTGCTTTTATAGGTCTCAGGAAGCACCCGATTGGCGGTCTTGGTCACCGCCAAATCTGGCGTACAGGCCGAAACACTCACCACAAAAGAGGCTATTCCTAAATATTTAAAAATTCTTCTGTTAAGCGCTGTGGTCATTTTCTTTTGATTTTTTGTGTTGAGGTACTTCCGACAAAGGCCTGTCGTATTCATCCCTGATCATTTGACGACCATCCGCCAGACTTCCAAAAATGTAATAAAGGCCAGGGATAATAATTACCCCGAAAATGGTTCCAAGTAACATTCCGCCAAGGGCAGAGGATCCGATGGTACGGTTACCAATGGCTCCGGCACCGGTAGCAATGACCAATGGAATCAATCCGGCAATGAAGGCAAATGAAGTCATCAAAATTGGCCTGAAACGAACCTTTGCACCTTCAATGGCCGCTTCAAAAATGGTGGCTCCGTGCCGGTGCTTCTGCACGGCAAATTCCACGATCAACACGGCATTTTTTCCCAACAAACCGACCAGCATAATCAGTCCGATCTGGGCATAAATATCGTTATCCAACCCCATCACCTTAAGCATAAAAAAGGAGCCAAAGACCCCCACGGGAAGGGAAAAAATAACGGCCAAGGGCAAAATGAAACTTTCGTACTGCGCCGCCAGCACCAGATAGACAAAAGCCAGGACAATGATGAAAATGTAAAGGGACTCATTCCCTCTTCTGGCTTCATCGTAGGAAAGTCCTTCCCAGGCAATGTCATACCCCTTGGGCAGGGTTTCACTGGCCACTTCACGTATCGCCTGAATGCCTTCAGCAGTTGTATACCCCTTGGCTGGAAGTCCGCGGATAGCCGCTGAATTGTACATATTGTATCGGGTCACCTCATTGGGGCCCTGTTTCTTCTCAATCTTCATAAACGAAGAATAAGGCACCATCTCCCCATGATCATTCTTAACAAACAGTTTGAGAATGTCCGAAGGGAGCCTTCTGAACTCGGGAGCGGATTGGACGTAGACTTTGAAAAAACGCCCAAAACGAATAAACCCCTGCTCATATGTACTCCCTATCAGGATGTTGAGATTCTCCATGGCACTGCCGATCGAAACCCCCTTCTGCATGGCGAGCTCATTGTCTATCACCAATTCATACTGAGGATAGTTTGCAGCGAAGAAGGTAAACAAACCAGTAAGCTCCGGCCGCTTACTCAGATCATCCATGAACTTCTTGTTGATTTTATCAAATTCCTGATAATCCGTATCGGTGGTTTTATCCAACAAACGCATGGAGAATCCACCGGAAGATCCAAATCCCGGTATAGCCGGAGGTTCGAAGAACTCCACAATGGCCCCAAGTCCCTTCGACTTCTCCTCCAGTTCTTCCATGATTTCCTTGACGGAATGCTCACGTTCGGACCAATTCTTTAGGTTAATCAAACAGGTGCCGGCATTGGAGCCTCGCCCCTCGGTCATGATCTCATAGCCCGCCAGAGAAGACACCGACTCCACACCATCTATCTCTTCACATATTTTCTGCAGTTTTTGAGAGACCTGATTGGTTCTTTCCAACGTAGCTCCCGGAGGTGTTTGGATGATGGCATAGATAGTCCCCTGATCCTCACTCGGAATAAAGCCCGCCGGAAGGATTTGATTTTCAAAGAGAATCCCAAGACCAAAGACAAACAGTATGACGAACGTGAGCACCCTTTTATTGACGATCACTCGCAATAAACCGGTATACTTTCCTGTCAGCTTATCAAAACCGCTATTGAACCCATCCAGGGCCCGGTTGAGGAGGTTTTTCTTTCGGGGCTTTCCATGATTGTTTTTTAGCAAAATCGCGCAGAGTACCGGGGTGAGCGTAAGGGCTACCAGGGCCGATATCACGATGGAACTTGCCATGGTAATGGAAAACTGCCGGTAAAAGGTACCCACAGGGCCAGTCATAAACGAAATAGGCAGGAACACCGACACCATCACCATGGTAATGGCGATAATCGCCCCGCTGATTTCTCCCATCACTTTTCTCACCGCATGGTAAGGTGACAGGTTTTCTTCTTCCATTTTGGCATGAACAGCCTCCACCACCACGATGGCATCATCCACCACAACACCAATGGCCAAGACGAGGGCAAAGAGTGTCACCAGATTGATGGAGAGACCAAACATCTGTATGACAAAGAAGGCACCAATCAATGATACTGGTACTGCCAGAATTGGAATCAATGTGGATCGCCAATCACCCAGGAAAAGAAATACTACCAGGGCCACCAGCACAAATGCATCGCGCAAGGTATGCGTCACCTGCTCAATGGAAGCATCCAGGAATTCTGACACGTCATAGCTGATCTTATAATCCATTCCGGGAGGAAAATCAGCGCGCATCTCTTCAAGCTTCGCTTTTACATCTTCTATCACCTCACTGGCATTGCTCCCATAGTTTTGCTTCAGCACAATGGCTGCCGAAGGGTGGCCATCAAGGTTGGAATAGATATCGAAGAATTCACTACCCAACTCAGCCCGGCCTATGTCCTTCAGGTGTATGCTCTCTCCTTCGGCATTGGCACGAATGATGATCCCTTCATACTCTTCGGGTTTATTAAATCTCCCTTTATAGGTAAGCACATATTCCAGTGACTGAGCAGCAATACCGGAGCTCTGGCCGATCCTCCCCGGACGACCTATGATACTTTGCTCACCCAACGCTTCCATCACTTCATCTATGGAAATGTTGTAGGCACGCATGCGATCAGGATTGAGCCAGATACGCATGGCATAGGTACGGCTACCCAAAATTTGTGTCCTGGCCACCCCACTGATCCGGTTGATCTCCGGGATCATTTTCACATTGGCGTAATTGTACAGGAACTTCTCATCCATGTCTTCACCCTCACTATAGAGGTTGACATACATCAGCATACTGGGCTGAATGGGTGTGATGATGACCCCCTCCCGCTGCACCAGCTCCGGCAGCAGCGGCATCACCTGATCCACCCTGGTCTTCACCCGGATGACTGCCTGATTGGGATCCGTACCCGGCTCAAAAATGACACTGATGGTGGCTTCTCCTGCACTGGTGGCATCAGTGGCCATATACCTCATATCCTGCACACCATTGATAGAGTTTTCCAGGGTAATCAGTGTTGATTTCACCAGCACATCGGCACTGGATCCGGGGTAAGCAATGAAAATACTTACGGTTGTCGGGGCAATTTGGGGAAACTGCGAAATAGGTAACTGCTTGATGGCCAGTGAACCTACAAAAACGATAATGACCGAAATGACAATGGCAAAAACCGGCCTATGTATTATTTGACTAAACATTTTTCTGGTTTTTAGGTCTCCAATTATTCAGAATACAGCTCCAAATTCGATATGACGGACAGGGGCTCCACGAAATCATAGCTGATTTCATCCTTCTCCCTGACCAGGCGCAGACCTTCCAGAAGTATCTTGTCATTTTCATCCAGACCCTCCTGTACCACATAGATGTGCGGCATTTCAGCGGTAATGCTGATTGCTCTTGATCGGATCCTGTTTTCTTCGTCAATCACAAAAACGTATCGCTTATCCAGAATTTCAAAAGTGGATTTCTGCGGGATCACCAATGCGCCCTTAAGTGGAGTGGTCATGAGTACATTGCCCGTTTCCCCATGTCTTAGCAGTCTTTTGGGGTTTGGGAAAGTAGCCCTGAAGGCAATATTTCCGGTTTCGTTATTGAACTCCGCTTCAATCGTTTCTACTACCCCCTCATGAGCAAACAATTTGTTATTGGCCATCAGGAGCTTCACTACGGTCTTTCCAGCAGCCTTCACATTGGATTCAAAATCGAGGTACTCTGCCTCCGGTACATTGAAATATACCCACATGGCACTGTTGTCCGAAATTTCAGTCAGCAGCTCACCTTCATCCACAAGGCTCCCCAGCCGCACATGAAACCGATCCATAATGCCATCAAACGGGGCCCTGATTTGGGTGAAACTCAGATGCACTTCTGCCAAAGCCACTTCCGCTTTGGCTTTTTCAAGTTTCGCTTTAGCCAGGGCCAGCTCATTAGGAGCCACCACATTGCTCTCAGCCAGGCTCTTTGTGTTTTGGTATTCTATTTCGATGAAACTAGCCTCGGCCTGAGCTTTTCTCAGTTCGGCCTCATAAAGTCTGGGCATGATCTGAAACATCAGCTGGCCCTTTTTGACAAACTGCCCCTCATCTACATAGATATTTTGCAGGTAGCCTTTTTCTAAGGCCCGGAGCTCAATGTGCTGGATAGATCGGATCTGACATACGTAATCCTTGGTGATAGAGGTGTCCAACCTGATGGGACTGGTCACCAAAAATTTGGTTTCTTCGTGGTGATGCTCTTTGTGCGATTCACAGCTCGTGTAAAGCAATACTGTACAGAAGCTCATGAGAATGAAAATTCTATTCATGATCGTTTTTTAACTTTTTTAAGAAGGTATTTTTGATTTCTTTGGACGGTATATACAAGCGCACATTCATTTGGAGGATTTCCAAAGAAGACCGGGCACTGTAAGAAATTACCGAGGGATTTCGGGTGTCAAAGCACCCAAACAGGTATTATATCCTGATCACGCAGAGCAGGATATTGAGCGACTCATAGGATGAGAAATAATTGAAATAATTGCGGAGTGCTAAATTTTTCCTGAGGTAGCGGAAATAGTCTCCGGGAAGCTGAGTGTAAAAATGGCTGGCGTAGTGGCTGTTGGGTACCAGGTGTTTTCGGGAGGAATTCTTTTCATCCTCCTTTTCTTCATACTCTGCAGCACTTATAATAGCCACCTCTTTTTTGGCAGCAGAGGACGCAGGTGAAAAAGCTAAACCCTCCTCATGGTAAGGAATGCCTAAGGTTTGGCTGTCAAACTCACCATAACTTTCGTTGAATGTATACCCATCGATAGACGATGACCCCTGACCGTGACCGATCAGCAGGAGCATACACAGAGACAGAAGATATTTGATCAATGTCTTTATCATCGAAGCGGCAAAAGTACACCAAGATAACAATTCGTGATGCCCCGGCAAATTAAAATATTGTTATCACACAGGCAAAGGCCAGCTTTGGTTGCCGAAAAAGTGTAAATAGAAGCTATTCTTTAATGCCTCCTGTATCTTCATGGCCCGCTCGTCATGTTTTCATCCACCCCATGGAAATAAACCTTGACTCCAACGAGTTATTCTGTTAGCTTCGGTCACCTGATTGATCGATGGGTGAGATCAACCCTTTCACTTTAAGTGCCAACCTTTAAAAGACCATGACTCAAATTCTCAAACGCTCTACCTTCTTCATACTGACCCTCTGCACCATCAAATTAATGGGTCAGGACATTCTTCCACCTGTGATGGAGTGGCATGGAAAAAGTGAACAGCTCATCGCGAAACCAAACAATCCCTGGATAACGCCTTGTGAAGTCTCGGACTTTCAGATGACACCTACCTATGACGAAACCATAAGCTGGTTTCAGAAGCTTACTGCCGCGAGTCCTCTTTTCTCGATGGTGGCTATCGGCACCAGCCCGGAGGGCCGCACGATTTATATGGTCATAGCTTCTGCCGATACCGACAAAAGCGCCAGGGCCCTTAAGGATTCAGAAAAGCCGCTGCTACTCGCCCAGGCGGGAATTCATGCAGGCGAAATTGATGGGAAGGATGCCGGAATGATGCTCCTGAGGGACATTGCCTTCGGTAAAAAAGCAGCACTGCTGGATCAGGTAAACTTCCTGTTTGTGCCCATTCTGAATGTGGATGGTCACGAAAACTCCTCTCCGTACAACAGACCAAACCAGAGAGGACCCATGAACATGGGCTGGAGAACCAACGCACAAAACCTCAACCTCAACCGTGACTACAGCAAGCTGGACACCAAAGAATTGCAGTCCATCGTGACGGTAATGAACGAATATGACCCGCTGCTCTATATGGACCTGCATGTCACGGATGGCGCAGACTATCAATACGACATCACCTACACTGGCACCGGACTGGCCAACAACTCCCCTGCCATATCCAATTGGATAGAAAACACCTTCAAACCGCACTCCGATACGCAGCTAGAGTCCTTCGACCACATTCCGGGCCCATTGGTATTTGCCTTAAATGGCCGGGATTTCTCCAAAGGCAATCTCTCTTTTGGCTGGGGCGCAAGGTTTTCAGATGGGTATGGAATGCTCCGGCACACCTGCTCCATTTTGGTTGAAAACCATTCCCTAAAACCCTATAAGCAGCGGGTGCTGGGCACCTACGTGCTGCTGGAAAGCACCTTAAAATTATTGGCCGCAGAAGGTAAAAGCCTGCAAAAAGCCACTACGGCGGACCAGTCCAGAAGAGACCCTCAACTGGCCACTGCTTACAAAGTACCGCAGCTGGGGGATGGGGTGTCGTTTGAATCGCTGGGAGGCGAGCTGGACTCCTCCGAAAATGCAAACCCACCGGATTCTGTCCAATTTTTAGGTATTACCTCCAAAATCCGTCAATCGGAAATTACCAACTCCGAATATGTGGAATGGCTCGGCCAGCCCATCACCATGAAAATCCCACAGTACGAATACACCCAGCCTACAGAATGGGTAAGCCGACCAAAGGGCTATTGGGTGCCCTCCTATTGTACTGAGGTAATCAACCGGCTGAAGGTTCACGGGATGGCAATGGAAGAAATAACCGAACCCCGCCAGGTGGAGGTGGAAATGTACCGTATGAAAAACGCTCAGTTTGGCGACATGCCCTATGAAGGCCATTTCCGTGTCAGTGCCACTTCCAAACCGGAAGTCCGGCAAGAAACATATCCTGCCGGTTCGGTATACATTTCCACGGATCAGCCGCTGGGAGACCTGGCCGTGATCCTGCTGGAACCCGGGTCTGAGGATTCCTTTTTCAGCTGGGGATTTTTCTCGACCATTTTCCAGAGAACCGAGTACATAGAAGCCTATGTGATAGAGCCGCTGGCCAGAAAAATGCTGGCTGAATCTCCCGAACTAAAAGCTGAGTTCGAGCAAAAGCTCAAGGAAAAGGAATTTGCCGATGATCCCGGTGCCATCAGGGCATGGTTTTACCGCCAATCACAATACTACGACCAGCGCTACTTACTCTATCCTGTTGGCAGAGAAAAGTAAAATCAACATACAGTGCCGATAAATGGCTGTGATCACTCATTTAAGTAAACCCGACCAGGTAGGTAGGCATCGGGGCCATCACTCCGGCTTTTGTTACTTCGCCGATGGCAAAAAAATACTTGACCCGAAATGGTTATTCCGTTAGCTTCGGTGGATCACTTCACCTATGGCCATGAGACATTGCATTTTCTATCTTCTCCTTTCGGTATCCCTGGTGGGTACTGCCCAAAAAAAGGCTTCTATCCATGTGGAACAGTATACACTTCCCAATGGGCTCAAGGTCTACCTGAACGCTGACCCCTCTGCCGTTAACGTGTTTGGCGGTGTGCTGATCAAGGCCGGCTCTATCCATGAATCCCCGGATGCCACGGGGATGTCTCACTACCTGGAGCACCTGCTTTTCAAGGGAACCCAAAGCCTGGGCACCACGGACTATTCCAGTGAGAAAACACATTATGAGCGCATCATAGCGCTGTATGAAGAACTCGAAAACGCCAAAGGGAGAAAACGAAACGACATTCAGCAGCAGATCAATGAAGAATCCGTCCAGGCAGCCAAATATGGCCTACCCAACGAGTTTTCAACCCTGATGAAAAGTATAGGATCCACGGAAGTGGGTGCCTTCGCAGATTATGATGTGACCTTTTATCACAGCTATTTCCCTGCCCAAAACATGCAGCTGTGGCTCGACATCAATGCTCATCGCTTCATTGACCCGGTGTTTCGAACCTTTCAATCCGAACTGGAAGTGGTCTATGAAGAGAAAAACAGGTGGGACGATGATTTTGAAAATGCCATCTATGTGGCTTCTCAGGAATTGCTGTATGAAAACTTCACGTACGGCCTTTGGCCTACCATTGGTAAAACCGAGCACCTGAAGAGCCCCTCGCTCTCCAAAATGCATGAATTCTACAACCGGTACTACGTGCCCTCCAACATGGCGCTCATACTCTCTGGCAATTTTGACCCTGACCAGGCCCGCTCCTACATAGAAAACACCTTCTCCAGACTTGAAGCAGTGCCTTTCACTCCGGTGACGTTTCCCGACTATCAGCCCGTGGCGGGTGAGCGTAGAATGGAAATCAGCGTGACCCCTTTCCCTCTGTTTGGACTTTTGTATCCCATTTCATCCCCATACAGCCAGGACAGAGCCGCCATAGACGTATGTCAGTACCTGATCAGCAATGAGCAAAAAACCGGGGTGCTGGACCAGCTGGAAGCACAGGGGAAGATCAAACGGGCTTACACGGAAGTGGATGACCATGCGCTGGCTTCTTCGTATCACCTCTACATCGTGCCCGGTGAGGAAATAAACATCGAGCAGACCAAAGCGATGGTGCAGGCGGAGATCCAGAAACTCACCCAACCAGCGGTGGTTGAAAGCCTGCTCAAAGTAGCCAAACAGAACATCATCAAGGCCTTTTGGATAAATCTGGAAAACCTGGAAAACCGGGCACTCACCATAGCGATGGCCGACTATCTGGGGCGCTCCTGGCCTGAAATGCTGGCATACTCAGAGGATATCGATCAGGTAAGTACCCAAGACATTGCCCGCGCCATTAACCAGTATTTTTCAGGAAATTACGGACTGCTCATCTCCACGAAAGGGAAGCCCGACAAGGACCAGCTGAAAAAACCTGGTTTTGATCCGATAGTCACCACACAGGCCACCTCCTCTGCCTATGCACAGGCGATGCTGAAGCGACTGGCCGAAACCGCCTCAACACCCACATTCATCGACTTCTCCGTGGCAGATACCCTCACCATGGGGGCTCATGAGGCCCTGCTCATTCAAAATGAGACCAACGACCTCTTCTCCCTGGAGCTGAGGATTCAGAAGGGGTGGCGCTCCGACCCAACACTTCTGGAAACAGGCGAGCTGCTAAAGAAAATAGGCACTGAAAGCCAAACGGCTGATGCCCTGAACCTTGCATTTGAGTCCCTGGGGTGCGCTTTTGATGTCTTGGTGGACCCCAATGAGACCATTATCAGCCTGAACGGCTTTGAGAACCAGCTGCCCGCGTGCTTGCAACTGGTCGGGGAGCTGTTTTCCGCACCCAAAGCCACACAAGCGGCCATAGACCAGCTGGCTGCAGACTGGCGCCTCAGGCGGTCTGATGAGCAATCCAATTCCTTCCTCATGGGGTATCACCTCATTCGGTATGCCGTATTTGACCAGCACACCAAATCCCTGTCCCGAACCAGCACCCAGGCACTGGGGGAGATGACGCCAGCCGATTTGGAAGCACGGATCATCACCCTTTGGGCCACCAACAAAATAGAATTCAACTACCTGGGATCCCGATCGAAAGCAGACTTTCGGGACGTCATAAACACCCACCTGCCCCTGTCAGCAGCACCCGGTATTCCCGCACCCGTATTTACACCCATTCGCGACATCTCCGCCAATCAGGTGTACCTCATAGACGATCCAGACTCCAGACAGAGCCAGGTTTACTTTTACCTGAAGGGTGAGCCCTATCATCCCGATCAGTATGCTTACGTGGAAGCCTTCAATACCTACTATGGGGAGTCGCTCACCGGGGTGGTTTTTCAGGAGATCAGGGAGTACCGGTCGCTGGCCTACTCCACCTTTGCCCGGTACATCACCCCCGATCAGCCACTGGACAATGGGTACCTCATTACAGGATTTGGCTGCCAGTCGGACAAAACACAGGAGGCCATCGATGTGATGCTGACACTGCTCCAGGCGCTCCCCGTGCATGCAGAACAGATCGGCCCCCTGAGCGCCACCAAAATACAGGAGATCAATACCAAATACCCCTCCAGAAGAGACCTGGGCGCCCGCATGATCGACCTGAAGCATAAGGGCTACTCCGCAGACCCGAATGCGCAGGCGTATGAAGTGTACCAAAGCCTTGAAATGTCAGACCTGGCCGATTTCTATGATTCACAGTTCAAAGGCCAGCCCTATGTGATCACCATCTATGGAAACAAACGGGACCTGGACATGAAGAAGCTGGCCGCCCTGGGCCAAATCACCGAGCTCAAGCCCGCTGACATACTGGTGGACTAAGCCGGACAAAGCGCCAATCACGTCTGGCGGGCCTATTGCAAATGATGGGAAGAAGTGTTAGTTTGTTGCATCAAACTGAAAGGCCTGCCCTGATCGTAACCGCTTACTTCAGCCCGCAGACCCTGAGTCAGATAGAATAAATCAAAAACACCTGTATCGACGATGGCAGCCAAGGTGGTTATTACTATCATTAATTCAAAGTGCTCACTAAATGATTGATAGGAATTCATACTTCAATGAACATTATTACAATTTCAGTGAAGATGCCATTTACGATCTGAATAAGCAAGATAATGGATCAATCAACAACGTCATTTCACGTCTCCGAAAAAGCTGTTTTGGGGTTTTCATTTATGATGACAAAGATCCAATTGAATTCATGCTTATCTATATAGATAGCAGTAAGAAACTAGTTGGATACGGTCTAGTATTATCTATTGACTTAGAAATACATGACCGAACGATATTGGTCATCGAGTTTTGCAAGTTGATTTCGACTCAATTTCCAGAGCTGGACATTATTGAGATGATAAACACCTATCAAACTCAATCCAGGAGTGCATTTGAAAAAATGGGATTCATTACATTTGGTAATGAGGTTAATAACTTACCTAAAGGAACTGTAGCCATTCCACCGCCGTATTCCAAAGGTCTTTTGACCTTCCCAACTTTCAACAAACTAGATATCTATAGATGGTATTTCAACGAAACTCCGAATGAAATCACAATTGATGAAACAAAAGTTAAAAAGGTTTATCTACTCTTAGATTCGAATAATAACCTAATAAAGATCGGTGAAAGCTACGATCCTAAGATAAGAGAAAAAACATTACAAGGAATTAATCCAGATTGGGATATCATCACAACTTGGATCGCCCCTGTATCTGAAGAAAGGAGATTACATAAATTATTCTCACATAAAAGAACCAGAGGCGAATGGTTTAAATTAAATTTCAATGATTTAGCGATAATCAAGAAGGAAATGAGTCAACACAAGAAAAGTTTTTAACAGTAGCTAAAATTACATATACCAATGTACTTCAAGCCAATTTCAGTGAATCCAACCACTGTGCTTCGCCTTCTGGAAAGAACCGTTTCTCAGCCCTCGCGGAGTTGTCTCCAATGAGCAAGATGCAGCTGGCAAGCACGACCATCCCCATGTAAACCCCTTTCAGCAGAATGGTCAGCCTGCCGAAACGATTGAAGGCATTGTCTAACTCTTCGACAGAGCTCAGAGTGACAATGCCTTCAGGGCCGAACTCGTGTGAAAATGTCATGCTGAGCTCCGTCGAAGCATCAGACATTTTCACTTCCTTCTACACCCAAGGGAACGTTCTCGAAGCAGTTGATGAGATACACGCATGCGCGGGAATAACGGCATTCGTGGAAATGACGGTCTGCCCTGAGTCAGGCAGCTTCTTCTGCCAGTTTCGGGCACAGTACATCTGCTTATCTCACCACCTGCAAGGCGCTGCAATTAAGGGAATATTTCGTAGATCTCTTTTCGGTGAGCGATCCTCGCAAATTCGACAGTATTTTCATTAACAAAAACACCTATTCTATAATCACCAAAACGAATGCGAAAGGCATCTTCAAAACCTGTCAACTTCTTAACACCAGTAACCTCTTCAAAAGACACCGCCGACTTAACTGACTCAATGATATTGGCTACAGCTTTCAGATCCTTTGGCCTCTTGATTTTGTCGAGATCCTTACTGAATTTTTTAAGGAAAACAACCTCCATTAACCTTTGAGTTTGGCCATCACCTCATCTTCGGATACAACTTCCGAACGGTCAACTTCTTTCATGAGTAGGGATAACCCCAAGTCTTCAGTATCTTCATCGGAAAGTACTTTGGACTTCACCCCTAACTTGTTCAGAAGTTCCGATATGAACTTTAGCTCCTCCGAACTTTTTGGATTGATAACTATTGAACTCATAAGTCAAAGATAATCATTCGGAAAGACCGAAACTAACAACTCTGGGCATTGCCTAACTCTTCGACGGAGCTCAGAGTGACAATGCCCTCAAGGTAAGCTCGTGTGAAAAAGGTCAATTACCAAACAAAGGCAAAAAGTTTGAATAGATGGAAATAAGTCACATTTAATAGGAATAAATTTGGTACGGAACATCGATATTTAATTCCCAACCCCTCCAATCCCATGAACAATAGGTTTCTAGTGCTCATACTTCTCACTAATTTCCATTTTGCCCATGCTCAAAAAACGTACAATTATCCAGCAGCACCTAAGGATTCAATAGTGGATCAATATTTTGATACTACAATTTATGATTCCTATCAATGGATGGAAAACCCTGACGACCAACGCCTAACTGATTGGCTTGATGCCCAGGCCAAATTTTCCAGGAAAATCAACAATCACAACCTCATCAATTATTATGGGATTTCACTATTTGAAAAAACAAAACTCACAGAAGATTTTGTGGATTTGGAAAATGAAGAGGAACCGCGTTTTGAATTCAGATTAAAATGGTACAGTGATAATAAAATACCTGATTTGCTCTACCGAAAGAAAGGGGAAGCCAATTTTCAATACTTAATGAAAATGAAAGACTTCCGATTGGATAAAGACGACAATGTCTGGATCATGGATAATCACGTAAGTCCGGATGGAAATATAGCATTGATTAGAATTAGTCATAGCGGAAGTGACTGGCAAGAAGGGTACTTCTTCCACTTGCCAACCAAAACCCAACTTCAGGATACATTAAAGAATTTACGATCCTCAAGTACTGTAATATGGAATGGTTACGGAGTACTCTATGATCATTACTCTCCCCCGGCAAAAGGTAGAGAACTTCTTGATATCCCGATAGGCCAAACACTGAAGTACCATCGTATTGGTACTCTGCAAAATGAAGATGAAGTCATTTACGTCAATCTTGACAAGACCGGAAGAGACAGGTTCTCATTTTACAATTTAGATAGCTCTCATCTTATTTTAAATCATCAAATGTATTCCAGAGGAAAAACCTACTCTGCCATAGGATATATAGACTTAACCCACAAAACATCAATGACTCCAAAGGATTTCATTTTAACTGAAGGTGGTGAAATAAACTTCACTGCACGGTTAATCTCGAATGACACGGTATGGTTATCTAGTGATTGGAATGCTCCAAATGGGAAAGTTTATTTCACGAGCGTCCATTCTATGAATCAACTCGTTGAATTCACGAAGGAACAAAGTTCACCACTTATATCTGTGAACCTTCTGGGTAGAGACAAGATCGCTATAGTCTATAAGGATCATTTTGATATACTCAACCATCAAGGAGAAGTACTCAAGACAATGAATATACCGAAAGGAAAAGCTCTTCATGGTCTGTACGAATATGATTTGAATGTAACCCACAGTAACTTCTATATCTCGTCATTCTACCACCCTAACCTATGGTATCAGATTGATTTAAAAACTCTGGATATTAAGGCAGTAGCCGAAATAAGTGTACCGTATCGATTTGATCGTCTAGAAACTCGTCTTATTGAATACGAATCATATGATGGCACTAAAATCCCCATGTATATCACCTGCAAGAAAGGTATCAAGTTGGACAGTTCTCATTCCGTACTTATTTATGGATATGGAGGATATGGCACCACACTATCCCCAAAATATGACAGAAATAAAATAGGATTCATTTTAAAAGGCGGGATTTACGCCGTTCCCAATGTCAGAGGTGGAGGAGGCAAAGGATCTAATTGGGCTAATGCAGGCAGAGGTTTAAATAAAGGGAATGCAATTCAGGATTTTATCTATGCTGCTAAATATTTGATAAAGGAAGGATATACTAACCCGGAGAAAATTGGCATAATGGGTAAATCACATGGTGGTTTACTTGTGGCCTCTGCAGCTATGCAACAACCGGATTTGTTCAAAGCAGTTGTCGCAGAGGCTGGACCGTATGACATGTTAAGGTTCCATAAATTCACTATTGGTTCTACTGCCACCAGCATAAATGAATTCGGAACCACTGACACAAAGGAAGGTTTTACTAATTTATATAGATATTCTCCTCTGCATCAAATCCAAAAGGGAACAAAGTATCCAAGTATACTGCTAATTACCGGAGATACAGATGATCGCGTTCCGCCTTTGCATACCTACAAATTCCTGGCTACTCTTCAGGAGAACGCCGACCCCACTTCTCTCATATTTTTAAACCTTGTTAAAGGGTCTGGTCATGGCGGAGCTCTTACTATAGATGATTATAACAACCATATTGCAATTACTTATGCCTTTCTATTGAAGGAATTAGGCCTTTGAAAATATAAAGATTTCCTTATTGACGGTTAAATCTGCTTTTGTCCAACCCTTCGACGGAACTGAGAGTGACAATGCCTTCCAGGCAAACTCGTGTGAAAATGTCATGCTGAGCTCCGTCGAAGCATCAGACATTTTCACTTCCGGCATGCGTGGAAATGAACGCCTGCCCCCTACCTCAGCACAAAGATCTTTCCCGTGAGCTGTCCCCAGCATCCCTTGTGGTGAGTAGTAGATTTACTTATTTTAGCGCTTCCCGTCGGGACACGCTATTAACCTCATCCATGAAATATTGTAACTACCCAGCAGTCATTATCGCACTTGTTTTTCTCCTGACAATTGGTTGTCAGGAGGTGCACCAACAAAAAGTTCTTGTTTCTCCACTTACAGGCACCTGGAGGTTACTGACAGGTACGATCATCCAGGGAAAAGACACCACTGTAACCAACTATACCATCAATCAGGAACTGATAAAAATCATCACTGATACACATTTTGCTTTCCTCCGACATGATCTTGGGAAGGACAGTACGACCATTTTTGTGTCAGGAGGTGGTAGATGTAAAATTGATGATCAGCGTTACACCGAACACTTAGATTTTTGCAATTACAGAGCGTGGGAAAACAATACATTCGAGTTTGAATACAAGATTATTGGGGACACGCTTACGACCATTGGTACAGAAAAGGTAGAGGCCCTTGGCATCAATCAGCTGAATATAGAACAGTATTTGCGGGTGAAATAGCAGGCATTTTCGGTGCCCTCGTTTGAATGGACTTTCAACGAAGCAAGATGCAGGCCAGTCCTGGATAAGATCAAGTAACTTTATGTAATGGCAACTTTAAAAATTAGCGACAAATCAATCTCTCGATATTTTGGCTTTCTTAAAAATATGGACACACAATCAAAGAAAAAGCTAATAATCCAATTAACAGATTCAATTGAATCAAAGGAAACAACTAAAAAAGGTATTGACCATTTGTTTGGAGCATGGGAAGACACCAAAACTGCCGAGGAAATGATTTCTGAAATCAGAGGTTCCCGAACACAAAACCGTGAAATTGAGGGGTTTGAATGAAATATCTATTAGATACTAATATCTGCATTTACTTCTTTAAAGGTAACTGGAAAACTGGATCAACGAGTAGACAACCAGTGAGTCAATGCACTCAAGGCGAGCTCGTGTGAAAATGTCATGCTGAGCTCCGTCGAAGCATCAGACATTTTCACTTCCGGCATTCGTGGAAAAGAACGCCTGCCCCTACCTCAGCACAAAGATCTTTCCGGCATGCTTTCTGGTCACACCGGACTTGGCAGTATAGGTGATTTCGTAATAGTAAGGCCCCTGGGGCACCGGATGGCCGTTGAACTTACCATCCCACGAAGCTGAGAGCTCTTCGCTTTCGAAAACCAGCAGTCCGTTTCTGTCCTGCACACGCATGGTCATGGCTTTTACATTCTGAAAGCCCGGACGGAAGTTCTCATTGCTGCCATCGCCATTAGGCGTAAAGGCCGTAGGCACCGCAAAATTGTACCCTTGTACAATCTCCAGGGTATCCGTTTTGGACAGTGTACAGCCCACCTCATTCTCTACAGTAAGTTTGAGCACATACACGCCCGGTGTGGTATAGGTCACCGTGGTGTTCTGCTTCTCATCGGCACGGGTATCACCAAAATCCCAAAACCACTTCTCTATGCCCTGCCCGAGCGATTCGTCAGTGAGGGTAATCGGAAAATCGATGGCAAACTCCTCCGTTTCCAGGCTAAACTCAGCCTCCAGTTCGTAGTCCGTATCAATGGTCAGCAGGGTATCAAACGTACAGCCCACATCATCCAGCACACTCACCAGGTACTTGCGACCGGCCAGGTTCACGAAGTTGTTTTTAGAAGCATAGTCCCCACTGTCAAACGAATAGGTATACGGGAATGAACCACCGGTACCCTGAAAGGTAATGGCTCCATTTTCTGTATTGGGGCAAAGGTTATTCTTTTGAGTGATCACATCCACACCCAGTCGCTCCGGTGAAGTGATGGTCACCTCTACTGAGGCCGTCTCACAGAAGTTGCTGTCCACTGCCAGGAGCTGATAAACCCCTGCCGGAATTCCCGCCAGGTCCTCCTGTTTGGAATAAGGAAGACCATCTTTCAGCCATTGCAAACTATAGGGCATAATCCCCCCGGTCACTGTGGCGTCAATTTCTGAATCGTAAGGCGTGGCGCAGGTATTGCTCACGGAAGTAACCGCTATCCTGAATGGGTCGGGCTGTGCCACCTCCACGGTGCGTGTGAGCACACATCCTTCCAGGTCGGTCACGGTCACCCGATAGAAAGCCGCTTCCAGGTTGGTCGCAAAAGAGCTGGTTGCTGTAAATGGTAGTCCGTCCTTCAGCCAGCTAAACTGATAGGTACCATACCCACCACTTACCTGAGCAGATACACTGCCATCACTGCCGCCGAAGCAGGAAACATCCACAATGTCAAAAACAAAAGCCAGCTCATCAGGATTCTCCAGGCTAAAGGTTTTGCTCTTGATACATCCATACTCATCCTCTATGAAAATCTCGTAAGTCCCGGCCCCTATTCCGTTCAGGTCCTCGGTGTTTTGAGAAAAAAGTACCCCGTTTTTCTCCCAGTATACCGAGTAATCCAGGTCAGGCTCGCCGGTGATCTGCACTTCCACATCGATCTCTCCATTGAAATCATCATGACAGGTCACCCGGGTAATGGTGCCATCTATGAAAAACTCAGAAGGCGGATCGGCCACTGTAAAATCTGACGAATTGTACTGACACTGAAACTGATCCGTAACAATCAGCTGGTAGGTAGCTGCTTCCAGGTCGGTTATGTTTTGCCCGGTGCTGATGAGTTTCCCATCCAGCAGCCACTGGTAGCTGTAAGGCGGTGTGCCGTTGGTGGTGGTGATGGTCACGGCGCCATCCGATCCCCCTACACACGACGTATTTTTGATGGTGGAGGTCACCACGATGGGCAACGGATCATCCATGAAGATTACGGTATCCAGCTGACAGCCCTCACTGTCGGTGAGTGTGGCGGTGTATTTACCGGCAGGGATGTCCCCAAGGTCAAAATCAGTATCGGAAAGGTTGCCGGCCGCTTCACTTTTCCAGGAGACGGTGTAATTGCCATAGCCTCCGGTAGGGTCCAGGGTGATGGATCCATCGCTGTAGCCATTGCAGGTCACACTGGAGATCTCAGGACGGAAATAGATTTTTGTGGGGTTGGTGATGATGTACTCATCGGTTCGCTCACAGCCGTTGGCGTCAGTGACCACTACCGAATAGGTGGCCGGGCCGAGGTTCTGAATGGGCACAATGCCTGACTCACCCACACCCGTCTGACTGCTCAGTACGTCTCCGTTTTTATACCAGGTCAGGCTGTAGGAATCGGGATGTCCGGCACCCGCATCAATCACCAGCGAGATGGCAGCATTTTTCTCCCCAGTACATTTAATCTCTGTAGGGTCAAGGGAAATATTGAAATCTGTGGCTGGCTGAGTGACCACATAAGTGGCCGTGAATGGATCGCAATCATTCTGATCTTCGATGGTGACAAAGTAACTACCAGGTGCCAGATCAAAAATGGAATCTGCACTGCTAAATGATGCGCCACTGGCATCATTCTCCTTCCAGGTGATGATGTACGGCGAAGTACCTCCGGTAATGTCGAGGGCTATGTAGCCTGTTTCGTCTCCACGGCATTTGATCTCCTGAACATTGGCAGTGGCAGAAACGGGCTCCGGGGCCTCCAGCGTGATGGTGGAGTCCATCGTACACCCGGCATAATCGCTCAGTACTACGCGATACACCCCATCAGCCAGCGAGGTGTAGCTGGTCTGGTTATTTTTGGAAGGTACAGCCGTACCATCCTTGTACCATCGGATGGAGTAGCTGATGTTGCTGCCCAGGTAGCCACCAGAAGGATCGATCTCTATAGAACCGGTTTCATCGCCAAAACACTCGTTTTGGGTGATGGTGGGATTCATTACCAGCTCCGGGTATTCCACTATGTCAAAAGAAAGCGAACGTGAACAGCCATAGGTGTCCACGGTGGTCAGCTCATAAGTGCCCGGCTCCAGGTCCCCTTGTTTTAAGTCGAGCGTATTGGAGACAAAGAACACTCCGTCTTTGGTCCAGGTGATGTCTGTGGGATTAGGGTGCGTGGGTGAGCCCAGGTTGACGGTAATGTCGATGGTGCCGTCATTGGCGCCATTGCACGTGACCGGAGTGGAGACACCGGATATGCTATAAGTCGTTGAAGGTTGTGTGACCGTAAAGTCAAAAGGATCCGACACACAGCCATTGTCATCGGTGATGGTGAGCTGATATACCCCGGCCGCCAGGTTGGACAGGTCCTCTGTAATTGGCGCAAAAGAGCCGCCATCTTTGGTCCACACCAGATCGTATGTGCCCCCGGCAGATACTCCGCCAGTGATGGTCACGTCGATAGATCCGGTAGACTCGCCTTTGCAGGCTACATTCACAATTTCCGCAGTAGCAATCAGCTCATCAGGTGAAGCCATCACGATGGTGGAGGACTTGGCACAACCCAGATCGTCTGTGACGGTGACACGATAAGTGGCATCATCCAAACCGGAAATAGACAAGAGGTCATTATAGGCCGGTTGGGCAACATTATTTCGGGTCCACCTGACTGTGAAAGTACCCAACTCCAGTCCTCCACTTGGGCTGATGTCGATGACTCCATTGGCATCCCCAAAGCATTCATTTTGAGTGACCGTGGGATTCACACTCAGCACTGGGTATTCCAGCACATCAAACGATATGGACTTGGAACAGGCATAGGTATTGTCGATGGTGGTCATGACATAAGTACCCGGTGCCAGCCCTGTAATGGTCGTCAAACCGGTACCTGCCGGGTAGGCGGCTCCATCTTTGGTCCAGGTCACGCTGGCCACGTTAGGGTGACCAGAATCCGGCGTATAAACCGCCACAATCTTCCCGTCGTTGGCGCCATTACACACCACATCGGTGATGGTACCGGAGAGTGCATAAGTAGTGGCTGGTTCGGTGATGGTGTAGGTATTGGGGTCTACCTTCTCACATCCATTGTCATCTATGATGGTGACCTGGTAGGTGCCGGGTCCCAGATTGCTGATATCTTCCGTATTCGCATACCCCGGAGCTCCGTCTTTGGCCCAGTTGAAAAAGTACGACCCGCCGCTGGTGGGTGTCCCTCCTGTCACAGTGATACCGATGCTACCGGTGGTTTCATTCTTACAGGCGATGTCCGTCTCAGCATCCAACGCTATAGTGATGGGATCCGGAATGGTCACATCAAATGATTTGGAGGTGGTGCATCCTTCCGCATCGGTCACATGAAAAGAATACACATGATCATTGGTGACATCTTCTATCTTGGAAGTGGGAGATGTATGTGTAACGGTCTCCGCTCCCAGTGCTCCACCATCCCGCTTCCACTCAAAGGTATAGGGCGTAGTACCTCCTGTCACACTTACATTGATCTCTGTGGGGTCCGGGCTGAGGTCTGCAGGGCATAGAAACTCCGGTGCTACACCATTGATTGCCAATACTGCAGGTTCACTAATGTTAAAAGTAAGTGAACGGTAACACCCTGAGTTGGCTGTTACGTCAATCCGGTACTCTCCTTCCTCCAGATCAGTTTTAGAAAAGAGCCCAGTGGCCACCGTTTCGCCTGAATTAACATCCACCCAAACGATGTTATCAGCTTCCACCACCGGGTCAGTGTCCAACCCCGTATCAAACTCCCAGGTGTACGCCCCGTTACCAGCTCCGGCACAGGTAATATTGCTGGTGCTGACAAAAGACATTCCCCATTGCTTGATGGGCTCTGTCACTTCTTTATCCGCTACATCTACCGGACATCCATTTGAATCCTGTATCCAAAGATCGTATAGCCCAGCCGTGAGGTTGCCAATGGTAGGGGTGTTAAAGTAGTTAGCGCCCCCATCCACGGAATAAGAGTAAGAGCCTGATCCGCCAGTCACCACGAAAGTAATGGCGCCGGTGGCATCGGTTTTACAAATCACTGGAGTTTGCGTGGCACTCACCAGCTGCGGGGTTTCGGGCTCCGCAAGCGTAGCCTCCACATCCAAAGTACACCCGGTCTGGCCAAATGCACGGATGGTATAAGTATCCGGCCCCAGTCCTGTAAAATCTGCTGTTCCAACAGCTACCCCGGTCTGACGCTTTAAGGTAATTTCTACCATGTCCCCATCATAGATTCGAAGCTCAAAAGGACTCTCGTCATCTTCCGTATCCGTGTCCAGCCGCACCTGTATAGTGCCATCATTATCACTGGTACACGTCACGTCCTGTTGGTCGTTTACCACAAAATTAAATCCCTTATAGATGTCCATTTGGGTACTCCCGGTACATCCGTTTTTATCTGTCACAATCACCTGATAAGAGCCTGAGTCCAACCCGGTGATTGCCCCTACGTTCGTGGCAATGACGGAAGCATCCTCCGCATTTTGCCATTCTATTTCAAAATTGAATGGGAATCCGGCCCCTGCCGAATAGGGTGTACCTCCTGAAATGGAATTGATGATAATCTGTCCACCCTGATTATTACAGTCAGCATTGACCGTATCAAAATCGATGGTAATGGAGCTGGGTTGGGTAATCTGAAAGTCCCCGGAAGCATTTGCCTTAACGCATCCATTGGCATCCCGCACAAAAGCCACATAGGTAGCTGCAGCCAGGCTTTCAAACAAGCCTCCATTATCGGTATATCCCCCTGAATAAGTCGGTGAAGTGGCACCAGCCCCTATGCCAAGGCCATATTCATACGGCGCAGTACCTCCGGTAGCTGATACCTGCACAGACCCTGAGGCATCTCCGTTGCACAGGTTTTGGTCCAGCACTGTTTTGGTAACTGAAAGCAATGAGGCCGATCCACCCACTGTGATGGTACTCGTTCTGGTTTTAGGTGTATTGGCGGTACTTCGGGTCACGGTCACGGTCCAGTCGTCCTGAAAAAGACCATCAATGAGGTTAGTTCCAAAAGGGTTATCAACTGTACCAGTGGCGTAGGGATTGACCAGGTCAGCGGATTCAAAGACCTCCCAGGTAAAAGAGTACCCAGAAACCCCACTCCCTGTGAGCACTAGTTCGATCTCCCCATCATTGGCACCAAAACAAGTCTCATTTACCGCTGTAAGGCCAATGTTCCAGTTTTGAGCAACAGCCGAAAAGCTGAAGAGTAGAGAAACGGTGATTGCAATGAATAAATTCTTCATCATCTGGTTGATATTAATAAGGAATTGGACACTTCAGACGCTTCGCGGAGCGTGGGGTGGCATTTGGATCAGAGGGATCAAAAAGGAGTGAGATCGAAATTTCATGTACTCCACCCGGATTGATTCTGTTATTGAGTGGCATGTCATAGCTGTAGCCAATAGAGAAATCAAATTTGGTCACCCCTAGGATCCAGGATACCGCGGAGTATTCACCCTCGCTAAATGGATTGGGTATGCCCCGGTAAAGTGCCCCAAAGAGAATAGGTTCATACTGCACAATGGCCCCTGCATCCAGTTGACTAAAGCCACCCTGAGCCACATAGTTGAAGGTAGGCATCACAAACCTCCTCAGTTTCGATTTGGACTTTCGCCCCTTTTCCGCCAGGCTCACGCTCACACCCCCATGCACAGAGTACCTGACAGGCAGTGTGGCATTTCCACCCTCTACAAAAGAGATGTTATTTTCCAGCATATTGTGCATAGAGTACCCAAACCACCAGTTGGCACCATAGGTGAGTACTCCGGCAGACACATCGAAAAAGCTGATCCGGTCATTGACCGCCAGCGGCTCTGAGGTGCCTCCTCCACTCACATTGCCATCCGAGTCTATCTGATCCGAAAAAAGGAATTTACTAAAATCAATCCCCTGACGGGTATAAGAGGCCTGAAGCGCTGGCTTCACCGTCACCTTTTTGTTGATAGAAAAGTCATAGCTCAGTGGCACAGCCACAGTCTGGGAGATATATCCGCTGTACGCGTCTTCATCTGAGATGAAAAGCAGCCCGGCACTGGCATAAAAATCCTTGAAGTAGTAATCGGCATAAGCCGAAAAGGTGGTGTAGGCAGCCTCTTCAGAGTTGCCCTGCTTGCGGTAGTTGATCCCGGCCCTGGCGGCGCCAGAGGCTCCCGTGAAAGCGGGATTCAGATAGACGGGTGCCTGATAGTACTGTGTAAATCTGACATCCTGTGCCTGAAGGCAGGTCATTGCACCCCCAACGAGTAGTGCTGTTAGTAGAAGTTTTTTCATTTCGCCAATTTTACCTCTGAGCTTCGCTTAAGGAGCATCTTCCTAAAATTAACCCTGAAATGACACAGTTGCTAAAAAACAACCAGATAATCCCCATTTCCGGTACCCGGGAAAATACATTGTAAACTTCCGCAATTCTATTATTAATCACACTACCTAATAAGGGGTAAATAGCGGGAGGTCAGCGTATGCCATACAATGGCCCTCGAAAAAACTTTTGAAATGTTCTTACAGACTCAGTAATCCTGCAAAAGGACCTTCCACGCGGACAGTGGATCTCCTGCATCCAGGTGTTGGGCGGCAAGCTTGTGCAGCTCCACCTGTATCCGGTCAGGTTCATGGTCTACATACTGGAGAATCGCGCTCACTTCAGGTTCATTGGCAAAATTGTTCACCTCCTCCTCGGAGGGCATGCTTTCCACATTGCCCAGCTTGCCCAGGTGGTTACCTGTAAGTACTTTGCTGTTTCTAATGCTCTTTGGTATGTTATCAACTCCCATTCCTTTGGTTTTAATTGGTTTTTCTACTTCGAAAAGTGCGTCTCCCTGCGCTCTGCAATACCAATCACCCCCCATTCGTGAGACAGCGTCCAATTTAAAAGGATCAATTTTACTATTCAAGAAAATATCGTCTGAAATGTGGGCAAGCTGCACCTCACAGATCACCAGATTACCCGCGCCGCCATTTTCACCCAGGGCTTTCACCTCCACCACCCTGCACTCGTAGGCTGCCGGTGCTTCCCCTACCCGTGGCGGCCGCACCGTTTCTGAGGCCACGGCTGTCAGCCCCGATTTCACAAACTCATCCACGCCACGGTCATACTCTGAGCTGGCCAGCGACATCTGCTCCACCATACTGTAATTCACAATGCTGATGGTCACTTCCGGCACCTCCAGCACGTTCTCCAGGGTATGCTTGGTGGAGTTGTCCCTCGCCCTGCGGGCGGGTGAAAACACGAGTATCGGTGGATTGGCGCTGAATACGTTGAAAAAAGAAAAAGGACTCAGGTTCACCCGGCCTTCTATGTCCACTGTACTGGCAAAAGCGATGGGCCTGGGAGCTATGGTCCCCAACAAGAGCTGATGAAACTCAGGAACGGATACGTCGGAAGGTTTGATCTTTGCCATGATCCTAAAGGGTAGGTAACACTTTGTTTCTCACTTCACCGAACCCAATCCGCACACCGTCTTTCTCGGCATACCCGCGCATGATTACCGTGTCGCCATCATGGATAAACTTACGCTCGGTACCGTCCGGCATGGGAATCGGTTTGGTGCCCATCCAGGCAAGTTCCAGCATGCTCCCGTAGGCTTCAGGAGTAGGGCCACTAATGGTGCCACTGGCATAAAGGTCTCCTACGTTGATGTTGCAGCCATTGGCCGTGTGGTGAGCAAGTTGCTGGCTTACATTCCAGTACATATGTTTGAAATTGGAATGTGAAACCTGCGTTTCCCCGGCTCCCTCTGGTTGGATGAACACCTTCAGGTTCACATCAAAATTCTTACGATTGGCCAGCTCCAGATATGGGAGCACTTCGGGATCCTGCACCGGACCAGGTACCTGAAACGGCTCCAGGGCATCCAGGGTGACGATCCACGGCGAAACGGATGAAAAGAAATTCTTCGCCAAAAAGGGGCCTAAGGGAACATACTCCCATTTTTGCACATCTCTGGCCGACCAGTCATTGAAAAGCACAAATCCAAAAATATACTCCTCCGCTTCTGCCACTGGGATAGAGGCTCCCAGCGGGCTGTTCTTCCCGGTGATAAAGCCCATCTCCAGTTCAAAATCGAGTCGTTTCGTAGGGCCGAATGTCGGAGTTTTGGCCTCCGGAGCTATGGTCTGTCCCTTAGGTCGATGAAAGTTGGTACCCGATACGGCAATGCTACTGGCCCGACCGTGATAGCCTACCGGAATGTGTTTCCAGTTGGGCATGAGGGCGTTGTCCGGGTCACGAAACATGCAGCCCACGTTGTAGGCATGTTGCTCACTGGAGTAGAAATCAGTGTAGTCTCCAATTTGTACTGGCAGCTGCATTTGCACCTGATCCATGGGGATAAGGACTGATGACCTGACCGCTTCATTCTGCTGAAGTTCCCTATTGGAAACTTCCAGCAGGTCGGAAAGTCTATCCCTTACTTTGCGGGTCGTTTCTTTTCCCAGTCCAATGAATTTATTGAGCGTATTTTTAGAGAATACATCTTTGGGCAGTGAAAGCCCATCGAAGTAACCCAAATCGTAGAGGGTTTTTAAGTCAATGACGAAATCTCCAATGGCTGAGGCCGCACCAGTGTGATCATCTCCATTTTTAAAAATGCCAAAAGGCAGATTCTGAATGGGGAAGTCAGAGTCTGCCTTTGTTGGTATCCATGATTTCAATTGGGGGTTGTTAGCTTTTATCATGCTATCCTGTTGTTTGTTTGAATTAACAGATGCAATGATATAAGGTTACAATGCCTTATCAAAAAAGGCTTTTTAGAAATTACCCTGCGCAACCAGAATGGCCTCCAAAATCCCATTGGGAAGCTCAAATCCAGCGAAGAATACTCCTACACCGAAGACTTTGTGCTGATCCCTGATGACAGTAAGGGCCAAAGGCAAAAAGCTTACGGACATCATGCTGTAAAACAGCGCAAAGAGCACAATAAGTACCACGAGCAATGCGTAATTGTCAGTGAAATAAATACCCGCCACCACAGCAAAGGATGCCAGTATGCTCAGGAGAATGGTAAAGTAAATAGACCGGCTCTCCGTGAACTTGCTCAAAGGAAGAGATAAGATGGCTACCATGGCCAGGATCACAGAGACAGCTCCATTTCCGGATATCCCAAAGAAATGGAAGTTCTTTTGCTCAAACCAATCCGGAAACATATTGAAGAGTAGAGTAGTAGAAAGTCCCAAAGCAATGCCCAGTACAAAAGCATAGGTATAGTCAGATTTGGCCAGTTCCGTCTTTTTGGGGACATCCACCATTATTTTAGTATTTTTCCTCATTAAGAGTCCACTAAAAAACACTGCAACACCGCCCGCCACAAAGGTCAATGGGGCACCCAGGAAATCAATGATATCCACGATAACCGGCTCAATAGAATACAACAAGCCATAGACAATAGTCAGCAGCGCCATGGCAGTTGGCAACTTTTTCACCGGGACAAAAAGCTCAATGGTAGAAATGGCCGGACTGGTGAAAAGCGCCATGGAAAACAACCATAACGTAATCAATCCCGGCAATATCCACTTAAAAACAGGCCCCGGCTCGGTGTATAAGGTAAAAGCCGTAGCCATAAAGATCATCGCTGCAAAACTCACGCCTGCGGAGATGATCGGCAGACGTTTACCGGCCTTACCACGAAATCTATCTCCCAAACGCCCTGCAATCATCGGTGTAATGACCATAATGATTCCCTGCGTAACAAATAAGAACAGGGTCAGGTTGGTGAAATTGTATGCTTCCAGAAGCTTGGGCTGATAGTTGTAGTAGGCGATCCAGCCTATAATTACGGAGGCATAAAGCAAAGTCAGACTCAAAAGCTGCTTCCACATTACATCACGTTCTTCTTCATGTCTGGCCAGTGAATTTGATTGATGGGCAATGGCAGGGTTAGTTATCATATCTTTTAAAATAGGTTGATTGATTCAGTTTCTAAAAGATTCCTTTTGCAGAATCTAGCTAACGTACGTAACATAAAGAATTATCGGATTTAGAATGTTTAAAATTATTTACCTGACGTCCACCCACCATTCTCCTTCCAATTAAAGAATTAACTTTGCGCTCTTAAATTCATTTCAAAAATATTCGACGCTTCTCGATGGAGATTTCTACTAAATACGACCCGGCACAAACCGAAGACAAATGGTATAGCCATTGGATGGAAAAAGGCTTTTTCAAAGCCAAGGTGAACCCTGAAAAGGAACCCTACTCAATCGTGATTCCCCCACCGAATGTCACCGGCGTATTGCACATGGGTCACATGCTCAATAACACCATCCAGGATGTGCTTATCAGAAAGGCAAGAATGGAAGGCAAAGAAGCCTGCTGGGTACCCGGTACAGACCATGCATCCATTGCCACAGAAGCCAAAGTGGTGGCTATGCTTCGCGAAAAAGGCATCAAAAAGAGTGACCTCTCAAGAGATGAGTTTCTTAAGTACGCCTGGGAATGGAAAGAAAAATACGGGGGCATCATCCTGGAGCAACTGAAAAAACTCGGTGCTTCCTGCGACTGGGACCGCACGTCCTTCACCATGGATGAAGGCTATTACAAGGCTGTGATTACGGTATTCAATGACCTCCACAAAAAAGGATTTATCTACAGAGGCCTCCGAATGATCAACTGGGACTGTGAGGCCAAGACAGCCCTTTCCAACGAAGAAGTGATCTATAAAGAAGGTGGTGAACAGGTCACCCTTTACTATGTGAAATACAGGATTGCTGGCTCTGAAGACTTTGTCACCATTGCCACGGTGCGACCGGAAACCATCCTGGGCGATGCGGCCATTGCGGTGAATCCGAAGGACGAGCGTCATGCTCACCTCATTGGCCAAAAAGCCATTGTGCCCTTCGTGAATCGTGAGATTCCGATCATTGGTGACGACTATGTGGAGCTGGATTTCGGTACCGGATGCCTCAAAGTAACTCCGGCGCACGACCCCAATGACTATGAGATCGGTCAGCGCCATGGTTTGGAAGTGATAGACACCATCAACCTGGATGGTACCCTCAATGCAAACTGTGGCATCGATAAATTTGTGGGTGTGGATCGGTTTGTGGTCAGAAAGCAAATTGTCAAAGACCTGAAGGCCGCTGAGTTCCTGCTCAAGGAAGAAGATTTCGTTACCCGGATAGGTCGCTCCGAGCGCACCAATACCGTGGTGGAGCCCAAGCTTTCCCTGCAGTGGTTTATCAAAATGAAGGAAATCTCCCGCACAGCCCACAAGGTGGTGATGGAAGACGAAATACTCCTCCACCCACCTAAGTTCAAGAACACCTACAACCACTGGATGGAAAATGTGCGTGACTGGTGTATTTCGCGTCAGCTATGGTGGGGTCAGCGAATTCCTGCCTACTACTATGGCGAGGGGGAAGAAGACTATGTAGTGGCTGAGTCTTTGGAGGAAGCGGTGATTTTGGCTTGTGAGAAATCGGGTAAGACACTCACCGCCGCAGACCTAAAACAAGACGAAGACGTATTGGATACCTGGGCTTCCTCCTGGTTGTTTCCTTTGGCCGTTTTTGATGGCTTCAATGAGGATTCTTTTGACACGGAAACCGGGAAAGTGGTCAATGGCAAAAACGCCGAACTGGATTATTTCTACCCTACTGACACGCTGGTAACAGCGCCCGAAATCCTCTTTTTCTGGGTGGCCAGGATGATCATAGCCGGTTATGAGTACAAGGGTGAAAAACCATTTAAAAATGTGTATCTGACCGGAATCGTCCGTGACAAGCAGCGCAGAAAGATGTCCAAGTCGTTGGGTAACTCCCCGGATCCACTGGATCTGATCAAGCAATATGGAGCGGATGGCGTTCGCACAGGCATGCTTTTCTCCTCTCCTGCCGGAAACGATCTGCTTTTTGATGAAAAACTGGTGGAGCAAGGGCGTAATTTCTCCAACAAACTTTGGAATGCCTTCCGCCTGGTCAAGGGATGGAAAACGGTGGATCAGCCTCAAAGTGAAGAAAATGCTTTGGCCGCCAAATGGTTTGAAAACCGCTTCTACGCTGCTAAGGACGAGCTGGAAGATCACTTCTCCAGGTACCGTCTTTCTGATGCACTCATGACTGCCTACAAGCTGGTGTGGAATGACTTCTGCAGCTGGTACCTGGAGTGGATCAAGCCTGGGTTTGAGCAACCGATCGATCAGCAGACTTATGACCAAACCATCGCCTTTTTCGAGCTGGTGGTGAAGACGCTGCATCCTTTCATGCCTTTTATCACTGAAGAAATCTGGCACACGATTCAGGAACGTGACGAAAACGATTGCCTGATCAAAGCTGCATGGCCTGAAAGTAAGTCATTCGATAAGGGTGTACTGACTTCAGGGGACTTGTTGTTTGAAATTACCACCAACATCAGGAATCTCCGCAACAGCAAGGGGCTATCCCCAAAAGAAGAACTTGCACTGATGGTCAACACGTCCGACAAAGCCCTTTTCGAGCAGATCTCTGCGTCGGTTCAGAAAATGGCCAATGTATCATCACTGGACTTCACAGAGGAAAAGCCAGACAATTGCTTCAGCTTTGTGGTACAGTCCCATGAGCTGTTCGTGCCCGTAAGTGAGCAGATAGATGTGGAAGCTGAACGCAAAAAGCTCACAGAAGAGCTGGGATACACCATTGGATTCAAAAATTCTGTGGAGAAAAAACTCAGCAACGAGCGCTTCGTGAGTGGAGCACCCGAGCAGGTGGTGGCTATGGAAAAGAAAAAACTGGCAGATGCCGAGGCTAAAATTGCTTCATTGGAGGCAAGCATCGCCTCATTGGGTAGCTAAGACCTGCGACCAGACCTTATCCAGGAGGGGCCCACCAAAAGTGGGCCCCTCTTGTTTTTATCAATCCATTTAAGGATTTATCATGATATTTGACCTTGCACATACTGTTTCGCCTGAAATTTACATGCATCCATGGTCAACCAGCTCCTGAAATACTTCCTGCCCGATCGCCTCGATACGTCCGATTGGGTGGTGTCCAGCAAAGCCAAATACCTCATATATGGCCATATGGTCACCGTACTCACAGGCGTATTGGGGATGATCGTAAACATCAGCCCGTTTGATCCGCAGCCTTTTTTCATTGACCTGGGACTGATCGGGCTCATGATAGGAAACCTTTTCCTTCTCAAATGGAGCTTCCGGCTTTGTCGGTTCAATTTTCACCTGATCACATGGAGCATCATATTTGTGCTGGCCACTTTTGTCAACCCCCTTTTCTCCTACGAATATTATTTTCTGATCTGGTCTGTTTCAGCAGTCATGCTTTTCACCAGCAAACTCAAAATCTATCTGTTTTTCGTAGTGGGTCTGGTGTCTTTTCATTTGCCCAAACTGATCAACCAGCAAATGGATGCTGAATTTAACTACAACCCTATTTTCCTGTTCCTGATGCTCCTGCCCATTTTTCAGGTTTTCTACGCCACCAACCAATACTATCTGAGTGTGATCAACAAGAAAAACCAGCAACTGGAGCACGACAAAGAACTGATCACAACACAATCCGAGAAGATCAAGGAAGTAAATGCCCTGCAGACACGTTTTTTCACTAACATTTCTCACGAAATCAGGACCCCGCTCACGCTAATTTCCGGCCCCGTGCAACAGTTAATAGACTATGGAAGCAACCTCACCCCTGAGCAACTGAAACAATTGAAACTCGCGGACCAGAACGGAAAGCGCCTCATGAACCTTGTCGATCAGATCATGGACATTTCCAAACTGGAAGCCGGTGTCTTACCTCTGCAGATGATTCAGGGAGACCTGAGTGCTTTCGTGAAAGGGATTGCCGGGTCATTTGAGTCCCTGAGTGAGGTAAAGAAAATTGACCTGATCGTGGAGGTTCCTGGGGAGCCGATTTCCCTTTGGTTTGATAAGGACAGCATAGAGAAAATACTGATCAACCTCATTGGGAATGCTTTCAAGTTCTCACACGAAGGTGGACAAATCCTGATCCGACTGGAAAGCAACCATTCTGAGATCCTTCTGACCGTGCGGGATACAGGTCGCGGGATTTCCCCAGATCAGCTCACACATATTTTTGAGCGCTTCTATCACACTGAGAGCGATCTGCAGGGCAGCTCAGGGATAGGGCTGAGCATTGTGAAAGCTCTGGTAGACCGACTGAACGGTAACATAGAAGTGGAGAGCAAACCCGGATTTGGGACTACGTTTGTGATTACCTTACCAGCAGGTGATGCCCGGTTTTCAGAAGCGGAAGACCCCCAACAACCTGAAAAACAGTCCTTAACAGCCATTCCGGACACTGTCTTGATTGACCGGAAAAAGCCTGAAGAGAACCAACCGACCGAAGCTGAGCGCTTACTCATCATCGATGATAATCAGGAAATTCGGAGTTACTTGACCGATCTTCTGGAGGACACCTATCATGTCTTCACAGCCGAAACAGGCAAGCAAGGGATTGATTTAGCTCTGCAGGAACTACCGGACCTGATCCTTTGCGACGTGATGATGCCCGAAAAAGACGGCATAGAAGTCACCCGGACACTCAAAACCCATGAGCTCACCAACCATATCCCTGTCATACTACTTACTGCGAAGGGTGATCCATCCAGCAAAGTACAGGGGCTGGAAGCGGCGGCCGATGATTACGTGGTGAAGCCCTTTGACCGGAAAGAACTGATGGCCAGAATTTCCACCCTCCTGATCAACCGCAGGAAAATCAGAAATAAATTTTCCGGTACGTTTATTACAAAAGCCGATGATCTGGATGTGCCATCACTCGATAAGCAGTTTCTGAACAAAGTACTCAGCCTTATGGAGGAACACCTGGCTCAGGAAACCTTCACCGTTGAGAAGCTCGGTGAACTTATTGGCATGAGCAGAAGCCAGCTTCATCGCAAGCTCACCGCCATTATTGGGCAGTCTCCTAAAAAAATGATCAGAACCATGCGACTGCAAAGGGCTTTTGAGTTGCTGAAAAAACAAGCCGGAAATGTATCCGAAATCGCTTATATGACCGGCTTCTCCAGCCCGGGCTACTTTGCCGCCTCCTTCCGGGAGGAGTTTGGCATTTCCCCTGGTGAGGTGACCAAAAAACCGGTTGATTCTTAGAAAAATCCTGATAAATGTCTCTTTTGCAACAAAAACGCAAGCCTTTGCGACAAAACTGACACCCACGGCACCATGATCTTCAGAGGTTTGTCATACCAAACCAAATAAGCCAGATCATGAAATTCTTAGTACTTATAGGCGGTATTTTCACCGTTCTCAATTTTGCCACAGCACAAACCTTCACAAAATCAGAAAGCATATCGGTGGCACTCACCGACGTGGGGTTCAGCAACATCGCCTGGGGAGACTACGACCAGGATGGAGACCAGGACCTTGTAATCAACGGAATCTCTCCTGCGGGAAACGTATGTGAAATATATCAAAATGATGGCGGGACACTGCTCCCTGTTGAGACAGAAATAACCCCATTCTATGGAGGCGCCCTGGACTGGGGAGACTTTGACGGAGACGGTGACCTTGACCTCCTCCTTACCGGAATGAGCGACAATGGACCTGTATCTTCGGTTTACCGCAACACTGACGGAGTTTTTCAGGACCTGGGTGCCAATCTCCTACCCCTGGGACAAACCGGATACAGTGATGCCAGATGGGGAGACTATGACGCAGATGGAGATCTGGATATAGCCATGAGCGGGAGTAACGCTGACTTTGAAAACGATGCACGAATCTATAGAAATGACAATGGTGTATTTGTAGACACAGAAACAAACCTGGAACAAATAGCCGGAACTGTACAGTGGGTCGATTATGACCTGGATGGTGATCTCGATTTGTTCATCAGTGGAGATGGCTATTTTGAAATGGAGGCCCGACTCTATCAATATGAGGATGGAGCCTTCACGGACACCGGGATAGCTTTCACCGGCCTTACGAATGCCTATCAGGACTGGGGCGACTATGACGGAGACGGGGATGCTGACCTTCTCCTTTCCGGGCAAACTGCAGATTTAGAGGTAGTCTGCCTGATTTATAGAAATGACATCAGTGACTTTATCCTGATAGAAGCACCCATTACAGGCACCCTGTTTGGCTCAGTCCAGTGGGGTGATTTTGAAGGTGACGGTGACTTGGACATCCTCATCGCCGGTGACACTACCGGACAGGGAACGTCCATTGCACGGATTTACCAAAACGATGAGGGAGTTTTTAATGTATTGAATCAGGAGTTTCCGCTCACGTACTACGGCGAAGTGAAGTGGATAGACTATGACCATGATTTCGACCTTGATGTCCTCGTTTCAGGCATGAGCTATGAATCCTCGGCACCATTCTCTGAGTTTTGGATCAACAATACTGATCCGAACTTTGCCCCTGATTCCCTTCATCTCAGCAACCTTGAGGTCAGTCTTTCAGCAGGCGAAAATGCCCTGATCGGTGAATTATCAGCTCGTGACGCCAACTCCTCTGATGAACTGACCTTCAGCATCATTGATGGACCTGCCGTGTCTGGTACCTTCTACAACGCCTTTTACATTTCAGAAGACAAACTCTATGCCCGCAAAACATTCCAAATGTGGCCGGGAACCTTCCCCGTCATCGTGCAGGTAAGCGATGGAGAACTTACCCAGTCAGACACTTTTCACATTCGGATAATCAATGACATGGCTCCTAATCAGGAGTTCATTATAGACAGTCTCAATTCTGCCCATCTCCCCGATCTTTACTTTAGCGAGGCAGACTGGGGCGACTATGACGGGGATGGAGACATGGACCTGGTCATCACGGGAGGCCCCGAAATCACCCGGATTTATAAGAATGAACAGGGGGTTTTCATTGATATAGAGGCTGGCCTGGCTTTGGCCGGTGATGGCCCTGCTAAATGGGGTGATTATGATGGAGATGGGGACCTTGACCTGGCATTAGGCGGTGCAAGTAAAGTATACCGAAATGATGAAGGCACCTTCATAGACATAGAAGCCGACATAGTTGAAGTTTCATCCGGTGCCATGGCATGGGGCGATTATGATGGGGACGGAGACCTTGACCTGGCACTATCTGGCATCACAGTGTCCAGTGTCAAAATAAGCAAAATCTACCGAAATGATCATGGCCATTTTGTGGATACAGAAAGTGACCTGAGGGGAGTAACCTATGGAGACCTGGCCTGGGGCGATTATGACAATGACGGAGATCTGGACCTGGCGCTATCTGGTGATGGACAGTTTATTCTTTACACCATCATTTACACCAATATCGACAATACTTTCACCGAAACTGCAAGTCTGGAGGGCCTTTCCGAGTCTGCCTTAAACTGGGGTGATTATGATAACGATGGAGATGCTGACCTGCTGGCAGTCGGCAGAAACATTGACCTCACTCCCCGAACGATCATCTTCAAAAACGAAAACAACACCTTCCAGGAGGCTGAAGTAAACTTACCAGGAGTAGGCTTCGGACACGCCGAATGGGGAGACTATGACCATGATGGAGACCTGGACATTCTGCTGACAGGAGAAACCGGCCACTCCGATTACCTGTCCACAGTGCTGAGAAATGATGGCAACGCCTTCTTTGATACGCAGGCCTATTTCCCTCAAATAACCTTTGGGGTGATCAAATGGGCGGATGTGGATGGGGACAGCGATCTGGACGTGCTAGTCTCCGGTGTGAATGAGATCAGTTCAGATTTTGCGCTCACGCAATACTGGATCAATACGCTCAACCCTAACCGCAGTCCAGTGTCGTTGAGCCTTTCTCACCCTAGCATTACCCAAAGTGCCGGAGAAAATGCACAGGTGGGCCTGCTAAGTACAGCAGACGCGGATGCGGACGACCTACATACTTATGCACTCGTGTCGGGTGAAGGCAGTACTCATAATGCGCTTTTCAAAATTCAAGAAAATGCCCTGATCATCCTGAATGCTCATCTGGCGGCTGGTGAATACTTTATCCGCATTCAGGTTAGTGATAGCGGCGGGGGGACATTCGAAAGTACCTTTATAGTGGCGGTAATAGACGATGTTCCCCCAATCATTGTTCCAGCAGGCGCCCTTTTTTACCTGGATCACACGGGAAGTGTCACAGTCCCGGCTGAGGCCATTGCCGGATCGAGTTATGATCCATATTCGGGTTCCATTTCCATAGTTCTAAATCAAACCAATTTTGATTGTGAAGATGTTGGTATAAACGACCTCCTGCTCACAGCTACAGATGCCAATCAAAATATAACTAATCAAACGGTGAGCATTACCATTGCGGACACACTCAGCCCGATGGTGGAGGATATTACACTCACACTCTACCTTGATCCGACGGGCAATGCTGCTTTGACGCCTGACCAGCAGATGTCACTGGTATCGGACAACTGTGGCCATATGACTACCAACTTCAGTAAAACAACCTTCGATTGTGAAAATGTGGGCTCACAAATGATCACCCTAAACGCGGAAGATCTTAACGGCAACACCACGGAAGCCCAGCTTCAAGTCATTCTCGTGGACTCCATAGCACCTATTGCTTTACTCAAAACCGCTACAGTTGAGCTGGCAACAAACGGAACAGGGGAAATAAGCTTTTCGGGGATAGATAACGGCAGCTCAGACAACTGCTCAATAGAGACCATCGCAATGAGCAAGGCGGTATTCACCTGTGATGACCTGGGTGAAAACGAAATTCAGGTAACACTGCAAGACCCCACCGGGAATGCGACCACAGTCACCACACTGGTAACCGTGACTGACCTGATTGCTCCGGTAGCTCATCTTACGGACGTTACCCTAAGTCTGGATGAGCAAGGAACTGCAAGTATTTCAATGGGAGACATTGATGACGGCAGCACTGACAATTGCAGCATTGAAAGCTTTGTCCTGAGTAAGGAAACATTCACCTGTGATGATTTGGGAGAAAATGAAATCACCGTAACCCTGAAAGACGCCAGCGGGAATGCGACCACAGCTACCACACAAGTAACAGTAACGGACGAGATAGCTCCGGCAGCTCACCTGAAGAACATCACTCTTAGCCTGGGCGATCAGGGCACTATCAACATCTCCAGGGAAGACATTGATGACGGCAGCACCGACAATTGTAGCATTGAAAGCTTTGACCTGAGTAAGGAAACATTCACCTGTGATGATTTGGGAGAAAATGAAATCACAGTAACCCTGAAAGACGCCAATGGGAATGCGACCACAGCCACCACACAGGTAACAGTGGCAGACCCGGTGGCTCCGACAGTTCACCTGAAGAACCTTACTCTCAACTTAGATGATCAGGGGACTGTCAACATCTCCAGGGAAGATATTGATGACGGCAGCACCGACAATTGCAACATTGAAACCTTTGTCCTGAGTAAGGAAACATTTACCTGTGATGATTTAGGAAATAACGAAGTGGTCGTTACCCTCACAGATAAGAGTGGCCACAGTACAGTGAGCAGTGCCTCTGTTACCATTGTAGATCGCACTGCCCCCACGGCCATTCTTCAGGGTCTCACTATCCAGCTCGATCCTCTGGGTACAGCAAATCTCACCGCTGAAGCGGTAGATAATGGAAGTTCAGACAATTGCGGTTTGGATCAGATAAAACTCTCTAAAGAAACTTTCGGATGTGAGGACATTGGCACCCATCAGATCACGGTTACCCTGACTGATGTTTCGGGGAATGAGACCTCTGAAGTAGTGAATGTAGTAGTTGCGGGAAACTGTGACCCGCTGCATACTGATGATGATTTGGAAATGAACATATGGCCCAATCCGGTGGATCGGATCCTGAAAGTATCTCTACGAAAAGACCATATTGGCCATTTGTTGAGGCTTTCAGATGTATCAGGAAAGTCACTGGCTGATTTCCAAATCAGCAAGGAAAAGATGGAACTTGACATTTCCGAACTGGAGCCGGGAGTATACTTTATCTCTATTCAAGGCAGCATCTCTCAACTCACCAGGTTCATCAAGCAGTAAGTCAGAACCTGGCCGCCATCAACAGATTCAGGTCTTTATAGCCGAGATTAAACTTGCGGGCCAGGTGAATATTGCAGATGCTCCCGCGATAGGTATAAACCCCGCGCATAAACCAGGGGTGGTTGAAGATCATCTCATCCACCCCGCCTGCATCTGCCACATGCAGGAGTATGGGTGTGAAAATATTGGAGATGGCAATGGAAGCCGTTCGTGATACCCTGGAAGCTATGTTGGGCACACAGTAGTGGATCACGTCGTGTTTCTTAAAAGTTGGTTTCTTGTGGCTGGTCATCTCGCTGGTCTCAATGCACCCACCCTGATCGATGCTCACATCTATGATTACCGAACCGGGCTTCATCTTAGCGACCATCTCTTCGGTAATCACACACTTATTCCGCCCCTTTTCGGCACGGATAGCTCCTATCAATACATCGGCCTTACTGATGGCACTCTCCAGTGTGGCATTGTCAATGGTAGAGGTATGAATCTGCTGCCCCAGCGCATGCTTGATTCGCCTCAGCTTATAGATATGATTGTCAAAAATCTGAATATCCACACCCAGCCCGATAGAAGCTCTGGCTGCATATTCTGCCACAGTGCCCGCACCGAGGATCACCACCTGAGTTGGCGGTACACCTGTGATACCACCAAGGATCACCCCTTGTCCGCCATTGGTATTGCTCAGTAGTTCAGCCGCGATAAGCATCACCGCACTGCCGGCTATTTCACTCATGGCCCGTACCAGCGGAAGCCCCCCTACTTTGTCTTCTATAAATTCGTAGGCAATGGCAGTGATCTTTTTTGCGTTGAGGGCATGAATATATTCCACTGATTGACGACCGGACTGAAAAGCGGAAATAATCGTAGCGCCATCGTTGAGGTATTCGATCTCCTCCATGGTTGGAGGCTCCACTTTCAAAATAATATTGGCCTTGAAAACCTCCTTGGCTGAGCTGACTATTTTGGCGCCAGCCTCGCTATACTCCCTGTCTGAATAATGTGCGGACTTCCCGGCCCCGGCCTCCACCCAGATTTCGTGCCCATTGGCAGCCAGCACTTCTACCGACTCGGGTTTTAAAGTCACCCTGCTTTCCTGCAACGAAATCTCCTTGGGTACCCCAATAAACAGTGATTTTGATCCCTTCTTAATCTTTGCAGGTGCCTCCTGTGGGTACATGCTCCGCTCACGGGCTAATTCCGCAAAACCCGATTTCATTTTATCCGCCATGTGAAGCTATGGTTATTTCACGTCCATTGTCTTCCACTAATTTAATACTTATTTCAAGGTGATTTTCAGGTATCAATTCTTTTATCATCTCCGGCCATTCGATCAGACAAATATCTCCTGAGTAAAAGTATTCATCCACCCCAATATCCAGGGCTTCCTGTAGCTTTTCTATCCTGTAAAAATCGAAGTGATAAATTGGCGCATCCTCGGTATCCCGGTATTCATTCACAATGGAAAAGGTGGGAGAACTCATGGAATCCTGAACACCAAGGCGCTCACAGATTACCTTGATCAGGGTGGTTTTTCCTGCCCCCATATCTCCATTGAAACACACGATGCGCTGCTCCGCCAATAGCGGGAGCAGCGCATCGGCCACTGTATTCAGCGCTCCTTCATCCTGAATTAGAATTGTTTTCATTTAGGCTCCAGCTCTACCAAAGGTACGATCATCTCCTCCATGCTCACCCCACCATGCTGGAAGGTGTCTTTGTAGAAGTTTACGTAGTAATTGTAATTGTTTGGATAGGCAAAGAAAAAATCTTCACGGGCAAATGCAAAGGCTGTGCTCACGTTTACTTTAGGCAATCTGAATTCATCCGGATCTCTGGTAAACAGTACCCCTTTCTCTTCAAAGGCCAGATTACGCCCTGCTTTGTACCGCAGGTTGGTATTGGTATTTCTGTCTCCTACTATTTTGTAGGGTTTTTTTACCCTGATGGTGCCGTGATCCGTGGTGATGACCACCTTCACATCTTTACCAGATAAGTAACGCAGGAGATCATAGAGTGATGAATGGGAGAACCAAGACTTGGTAATGGAGCGATAGGCCGACTCATCAGGAGCCAACTCACGAATCATCTGCATATCTGTGCGGGCATGCGACAGCATGTCTACAAAATTGAATACAATGGCATTGAAGTCATTTTTCATCAGGTTTTTGACATTGTCCGTCAGGTTCTTACCATCACTGGCCTTGATGATCTTGTTATAACTGGCCTTGACATTGAGTCGTTCTTTCTCCAGATTCTTCATCAGTAACTGCTCCTCGTAGAGGTTTTTGCCATCTTCATCATCTTCACCCACCCACAGGTCCGGGTGATTTCTGGCGATATCCAGTGGCATCAGCCCGGCAAAGAGCGCATTTCTGGCATATGCTGTGGTGGTAGGCAGTATGGAATAGTAGTACTCCTTTCGGGCGATGTTAAACATTTCGGAAATCTCCGGCTCCAGGATCTCCCACTGATCAAACCTGAGATTATCGATCACTATGAGGAAAACCGGCTTTTCACTTTTCAGTAAAGGAAATACCTTCTTTTTGAGCACCTGATGAGAGAGCAGCGGCCTGTCCACATCCGGATCGGTAATCCAATCCCGGTAGTTATCCACTATGAAGTCAGAAAACCGCTGATTAGCTTCCGAGCGTTGGGTATTCAGCACTTCCAGCATGCTCTTATCGTCAGTGCTATCTATCTCCAGATCCCAGTAAACGAGTTTTCTATAAAGGTCAGCCCACCCCTCAAAGTCATCCAGGTCCTGCACAGTCATACTTAACTTCTGAAATTCCTGCTGATAACTTTGGTTGGTATGCTCAGAAACGATTCGCTTATTGTCCAGAATCTTCTTGACAGACAGGAGTATTTGATTCGGGTTCAGTGGTTTGATCAGGTAATCGGCTATTTTCGCACCTATGGCCTCCTCCATGATGTGTTCTTCTTCACTTTTGGTGATCATGACCACTGGCAGGTTGGGGTGTGTGGATTTAATATAGTTCAGGGTTTCCAGACCGGACATCCCAGGCATATTTTCATCTAAAAAAACCAAATCAAAGGTGTGATGATCAATTTCCTCCAATGCATCCGATCCGCTGTTGACCGGGGTGATCTCAAAGCCTTTATTACTTAAAAAAAGGATGTGTGGCTTGAGGAGATCTATTTCATCATCAGCCCATAAAATTCTATATTTCTGCATTCATCTATTTTTGACGTAAGTGAACAAATATCAAACCGCTTTTTCAATTTGAACAAAAAGAAAATTTTAAACGATCCCGTTTACGGCTTTATCAATATACCTAACGAACTGGTCTTTGATATTATTGAACACACATATTTTCAAAGATTACGTAGGATCAAACAACTCGGTCTCACTGACTTTGTTTACCCGGGTGCCTTACACACGAGGTTTCATCATGCCATAGGGGCCACTTATCTGATGCAGAAAACCCTTGACACCCTCCGCAGCAAAGGGGTCATGATCTTTGATGCCGAGTATGAAGCTGCCCTTGTGGCCATTCTTTTGCACGATGTTGGGCACGGGCCTTTCTCTCATACCCTGGAGTTTAGTTTGTTTAAGGATGTGCAGCATGAGCAAATTTCTCTTTGGATTTTTGATAAGCTCAACAAAGAATTCGGAGGTCGTTTGGAGTTGGCCAAACAAATTTTCACTGGAAAGTACCATCGGAAATTTCTTCATCAGCTGGTCTCCAGCCAGTTGGACGTGGACCGGCTGGACTACCTGAAGCGTGACAGCTTTTTCACGGGGGTGTACGAAGGCACCATTGGTGCGGAGCGGATCATCAAGATGCTCAATGTGGAAAATGATCAGTTGGTGGTCGAAGAAAAGGGCATTTACAGTATCGAAAATTTTCTCAGTGCCCGCCGGCTGATGTACTGGCAGGTATACCTCCACAAAACGGCTGTTGCTGCCGAGGCGATGCTCATCTCCTTGATTAAGCGTGCCAAAAAACTCACTCAAAGTGGGAAAGAAATTCCCGCAACGCCAGCCTTCAGGATATTCCTCGAGCGCAACATCACACAGCAGGAGTTCTTTGACGACAAGGACCTTTTGGATGTCTTTGCTATGCTGGATGATATGGATGTATGGGGTTCCATCAAGATGTGGCAATCACACGGGGATGTGGTGCTGAGTAAACTGAGCAATGACCTGCTCAACCGCAGACTGTTCGGTATTCGCTTATCCAATGACAAATTCAGCACGGAGCAAATTGATCATGTCATGCAGCAACTCATCTCCCAGGGCTACTCCGCTCAGGAGGCCAAATATTTCATCCAAAAGGGCTCCATCAGCAATGCGGCTTATATCGCCAAGGGTGGCAGCATCAATATTTTAATGAAGAGCGGAGAGGTCGTGGATGTGGCGCAGGCCACCGATCTGCCCAACATTAAAGCCATGAGTAAAATCGTTAAGAAATACTATCTCTGCTTTCCCAAAAACCTATCTTTACCCGTCTGAACGCCAGGTGTAAAACCACACTCATGAACTTAACGGTAGGTCAAATTGCGGAGATATTGAATGGAGAAGTAACCGGTGATCCGAATACCCTCGTCACCAATATTTCGAGTCTGGAAGACGCTCAGCCAGATTCCGTTTCTTTTTTGGCCAATCCAAAATACCAGCAACACCTTTACCGTACACGGGCAGCAGCGGCCATCGTAAGCGATACCTTCATTCCTAAACACGCCCTCAACACCTCGCTCATCAGGGTGAATGACCCTTATCTGAGTTTCACAGCGCTGCAAGCCGAGTATCAGCGACTCTCCATTCTGAAAAAGACCGGAATAGAATCACCTGCACATATGGGCGCTGGTGTCACCTACTCAGACGGGTTTTATCTGGGTGCCTTTGCCTACATAGGCGACCATGTCACCATCGGAAAAAATGTAAAAATCTACCCTCAGGTACACATTGGGGATCATTGTAAGATTGGCGATCACACGATCATCTATCCAGGAGCTAAAATTTATGAACGAACGGTCATTGGAGCTTACTGCAACATTCAGGCGGGTGCAGTCATCGGCTCTCACGGTTTTGGCTTTGCCCCCAGACCCGATGGCTCTTATCAGAACATCCCGCAAATGGGGAATGTAAAGCTGGGTGATCACGTGGATATCGGCGCCAATACCACCATCGACTGTGCCACACTGGGCACCACCTACATTGAGGATGGAGTGAAAATCGATAACCTGGTGCAGATTGCCCACAATGTGGAAATCGGCAAGGACACGGTGATCGCGGCCCAAACGGGCATTTCAGGTTCGGCCAAAGTGGGCAAACACGTGATGATCGGTGGGCAGGTAGGTACTGTAGGACACATTCACATCGCCGATCACACCAAAGTAGGCGCCCGATCCGGGGTTACTAAAAGCACCAAATCTGATCAAATCCTGTTTGGCGTACCCGCAATGGATCGTCAGGGATACCTGAAATCTTACGCCATTTACAAAAAGCTTCCTGAGGTAATGGTGCGTATTCAGGAACTTGAGCAAAAAATCCTAAATTTGACCCCCAACAGCCCAAAATGAAAGTTTACCAGCAGACCATCAGAAAACCAATAACCCTCTCAGGCGTGGGGTTACACACAGGTGTGGCGGCAAACATCACCTTCAAACCTGCGCGCCCCAACCACGGCATCAAGTTCCAGCGCACCGACCTCAAAGACCAACCCCTCATAGAAGCGGATGTCGACTATGTAATCGATGTAAACCGGGGAACCACACTGGAAAAAGATGGAGCAAGGGTTCAAACCATAGAACACGTACTGGCAGCTTTGGTGGGAATGGAAATAGACAATATTCTGATTCAGCTGGACAGTCAGGAGACGCCTATCATGGACGGAAGCGCCGGCCCTTTTGTAGACGCTTTCCTCAAAGTGGGGATCGAAGAGCAAAACGCCCAACGTAACTTTTATGAAATCCCTGAGAGTATCTTCTATCAGGACAAAAGTCTGGGTGTGGAAATAGCCGCACTTCCACTGGACGATTACCGCGTGACCGTGATGGTGGACTACAGCTCCAAAGTGCTGGGGAGCCAGCATGCCTCCCTCAATAAGCTTGAAGATTTTCAAAATGACATTGCCAGGAGCCGTACCTTTTGTTTCCTTCATGAAATAGAAGAACTCTATAAGAATGACCTGATCAAAGGTGGTGACCTCAGCAATGCGGTGGTGGTAGTGGACAGAAAAGTGAAACCTGAAGAGGTAGAGAAACTGAGCAAACTCCTGAATAAACCAAAGATTGAGTTTTATGGCGAGGGTATTCTCAATGATGAGAAGCTCCTCTTTCCAAACGAACCGGCCAGGCATAAACTACTGGATGTACTTGGGGACCTGGCCCTGGTAGGGAGGCCCATCAAAGCACAGATATTGGCAGCCAGGCCTGGCCACACCACCAACGTGGCCTTTGCCCGGAAGCTGAAAAAGATCATGAGTGAGGCCAGCCATATCCACATTCCTCAGTATGACCCCAAAGTACCGGCTGTTCTGGACATCAATAAAATCTCCAAAATATTACCCCATCGGTATCCTTTCCTGTTGATAGATAAGATCTTTCATCTGGATGATGAGCAGGTAGCCGGCATCAAAAATGTGACCATGAATGAGCCATTCTTCGCTGGTCACTTTCCAGGAAATCCGGTAATGCCCGGTGTACTTCAGGTGGAGGCCATGGCGCAGATCGGTGGTATACTGGTACTCAATACTGTACCCGACCCTGAAAACTACTGGACTTACTTTTTGGGGATCGAAAACTTCAAATTCAGGAAAATGGTGGTACCCGGAGATACACTGGTTATGAAACTGGAACTCATGCAGCCCATCAGACGGGGTTTTGCGAAAATGAAGGGTGTGGCTTATGTGGGGAACAACCTGGTCTGTGAAGGAATTATGACTGCCAGCATAGTAAGAAAAGATGTATGACGAATACGCTTTCGCACATCCATCCCGAGGCAAAAATAGCCGAAAACGTAACCATTGAAGCCTTTTGCTCCATAGCTGCCGATGTGGTGATAGGAGAAGGCACCTGGATTGGCCCCAACTCCACCATCATGGATGGCGCCCGGATAGGAAAAAACTGCCGGATATTTCCCGGTGCCGTAATCTCTGCCGAACCCCAGGACCTTAAATACCAGGGCGAACCATCCACCGCCACCATTGGTGACAACACCATCATCAGGGAGTGTGTTACCATCAATAAAGGAACCAGACTGGATAGAAATGACACCAACATAGGCAGAAGCTGTGTACTCATGGCCTACACACACGTGGCTCATGACTGTGTCATCAGGGACCACGTTATTCTGGCCAATGCCGTGCAAATGGCCGGGCACGTACATATTGGGGAATATGCATTCATTGGCGGCACCACGGCCATCCATCAGTTTGTGAAAATTGGTGCCCACTCGATGATATCCGGTGGTTCGCTGGTAAGAAAAGACGTGCCGCCTTACGTAACGGCCGCCCGCGACCCCCTCTCCTATGCCGGAGTGAATTCAATCGGTCTCAGAAGGAGGGCTTTTTCCAATGATAAAATCAGGGAAATACAGGATATCTATCGAATCTTCTACCTTAGCGGCCTCAACAATACAGAGGCGCTTGATAAAATAAAAATGGAGTTGAACCCTTCTGCCGAGCGAGATGACATCATCAAATTTATTGAAGCGTCTAACCGGGGAATGATGCGGGGAAATAAAGATTAGCAGATGAAAATCACGCTCACTGACCTTGGTAAAAAATACAACCGCGAATGGGTTTTCCGACACCTCGATTTTGAGATTAATCCTGGAGATACCATCGCCATCACCGGTCACAATGGATCGGGCAAATCTACCCTGCTAAAGGTTTTGGGTGGTTATCTTACCCCCTCTCAGGGCAAGGTGACCTATGGAGACAACCGAGGGGATATACAAACGCAATTTGGTTTTGCGGCGCCCTACCTTAACCTTCTGGAAGAATTCACCCTAAAGGAACACCTGGCTTTTCATAGCAAATTCAAAAAAGCGCTGTGTTCACATGAAGAGATGCTCTCACTTAGTCACCTCACAGGTGCTGAGGGTAAGTTGGTCAGGGATTTCTCTTCAGGAATGAAACAGCGTCTAAGACTGGTGCTGGCTTTTTTTTACGAATCCTCCCTACTCCTGCTAGACGAACCCACTTCCAATCTGGATCAGGATGGCACGGACTGGTACCTCTCCATGCTTCAGAAAATATCCAGTGAACAGACCATGATCATCGCTTCCAACCAGCCACAGGAATATGCCGGAGCAAATCACATCATCTCTATTGAAAATTTCAAGTAGCAACAATATATGTTACCTCCCTGCGTTTGACTTTAGATATCCAACCTATCCGTTAAGATAATTCTCCAATATTCTTCTGGGTAAAGTGATATAAAATTCTTATTTTTCAATAATTTGCAACTGTCTTAACTAAATTTGACAAAAATCACTCTATGAAAAGAATCACTCAACTACTAACTGCCTTAGTATTTTGTTCTTTAATTGTTTTCGTTTCTTGTAAAAAGAAGAAGAAGTCTGAAAAAGACGATCCAAGAGATGCTGTGGGAATGGCACTTTCTAAAACGTGGTCTCCTACTTCTGTGACCAAGGATACCGAAAATCGTACCGAGTGGGATGGTTTCACCATTGGATTCACCTACAATTCAGAATCTGACATTGGCGGCTACTCTGTAAACGGAGTTCCTTCTAACGAAGGTGCCAGCGATGTTTGGGGTTCTGGTTTGAGCTGGACATTTGATGGAGAAGATGAGTCCGCTGACACTGGTACCATCCTGAGAAGTGATGGCATCACAGTACAAGCTACTCTGGACAATCCGGACGCGCCTACTACGTTAACGCTTTCATTCACCATTACTGACGCCAGTGCAAGAGCGGCAGGATTTAACGGTGCGTGGATCTTTACCCTAGCGGCAAACTAATTAAAAACATATTCAATATCTTTGGGGAGTGGTTTTTGACCATTCCCTTTTTTTATGCTTTACCAGGATAAATACTTCGATCAGGACAAAAATTCAATACTCAGGGCGGCCCAGGGATTCGTGGAACCTCAGCTCCTGCAGCGTTGGGTGGAAATCGCCTTTGATAGTTATATGGCCCTGGAAAATCCTATGGGGCTTGTGGATGACTTTATTCTACGGCTCAAAAGCATAGAAAAATACGATACCTCCCTACTTGAAGAACTCTACGAAATCCTGGCGGCGATTTATCGCTACGAAAAGGGAAATAATCAGCTGGAAATCATCTGGGATGGCCGTAGCCACTACGAAGTTTATGCGGAAAACTGGTCTGAAAACTTTGAAAAATGGGTTCAGCATTTCTGTACACAACCTGAGATCTATCGGGCCATTCTGAAGGCATGCATCCTGCAGCAAGGCACCAACACCAAATTTCTCTACTATGGGATGCGAAAAATTATATTGGGACACTTCAACCTGCGCATCACCAGAAATAAAACCCTCAAAACTGCCTGATATCAGCGTTGTCTGATCTCGAATGAAGGATAATCCTCATCAGGAGCTTCCCATGACTCCACCCGGTTAACTACTGCAAACTGCGGACCCTCTTTACACCATTCGATTAGTTCTGCCAGTTTTCCGGCATCCCCCTCTGCATGAATCAAGACGGAACCTTCCACCTCGTTCTGCACCCAGCCTTTCAATCTCAGATCGTCTGCATGATTCTTGGTAGAAGCTCTGAAAAACACTCCCTGCACCTTTCCATAACACCTGATTTCTAAAGCCATGAGATTACGTCATTAAAATATTCCTGGCACTGGAGGTGCCAATTCTATCTGCTCCTGCTTCTAAAAGGTCCTCAACCTGAGCCTTTGTCTTGATGCCTGCTGAAGCCTTAATACCCACGCTGGAGGGGAGCGTAGCCCTCAAAAGGCTGATGTGCTCCACAGTAGCCTCACCGCCGCGGGCAAAGCCGGTAGAGGTCTTCACAAAATCCACTCCTGCATCGGCACAAAGTCTTGCGGCCTTACAGATTTCCTCATCACTCAGGTAAGCCACCTCGATGATCACCTTGAGTAATGCCTCGTGTTCATGCGCTAATTTGGACATCCTGGCAAACTCCACTTTGGGCCAGGGCATTCCATCTTTGAATGCTGAAATATTCATGACCAGATCAAGCTCATTAGCGCCATCTCTCAGTGCCAGGCGTGCCTCTTCCACTTTGGTTTCGGTCATCTGATAGCCCAGGGGGAACCCTATGACGGTCACCAGTTGCAGATCGGCAGTGGCAATTTCGCGGGATGCCCGCTTCACCCAGAAGGGCGGTACACACACTCCCAAAACCTGTAAATCTTTAGCCTCACTCACCAAAAAATCCACATCCTTCCCAGTCATTTGCGGATTGAGATTGGTGGATTCTATAAATCGGGCCAGTGGGTTCATGTTGTGATCAGCTTAGTGTGTCAATCCGCATTCCTTACAGAATTTCTTCTTGCCATTCGGGCGTTTTTTCGGAGGTTTCTTGTGTCCAAAATAGAGTGGATCAGCATACTGCGGCTTGGACGCTTTCTTCTCCATCTTCGCCTTTTTTCGTGTGGTGTTGGCTATGCGCTTTCTGAATTCTGCGATCTCCTCCTCTCCTGTGAGCTGACGATCTTTCTTTTTAAATACCTTGAAAAGAAAAAACGCCTTTTTCTCCTTCTTAGTAGACTGATACCTGGCAGAAGGAGGCCTGGGAGCACTCACATCCCGGGTGGACTGGCCAGAGCCGCATACCACCAAACCAAAAACGAAAAACGAAAAAATTACTACTTTATAAATCATACACCAATTGGGGTCTTTCCGCTCAAAACGAAAAAACCCCACTATATTATTATAATGTTCCTCTGATTTCCTGCTCACGCTCTATCGCTTCGAACAAGGCTTTGAAGTTTCCTTTGCCAAAAGACTTGGCCCCTTTTCTCTGAATGATTTCGAAAAACATGGTTGGCCTGGGCTCAATTGGCTTGGTGAAAATCTGGAGCAGGTAGCCTTCATCGTCCCTGTCCACGAGTATTCCCAGATCGCGTAGCGGGCTCAGGTCCTCGTCTATTTCCCCCACTCTATCCAGCAAGTCATCGTAATACATTGCAGGAACTCTCAAGAACTCCACGCCCCTGTCTCTTAGTGCCGTCACTGTCTCAATGATATTGTCAGTAGCCACCGCGATGTGCTGAATACCAGACCCTTCATAAAAATCAAGGTATTCTTCAATCTGAGACTTCTTCTTACCCTCTGCAGGCTCATTGATCGGGAACTTAATCCGGCCATTTCCATTGCTCATCACCTTACTCATGAGGGCGGTATATTCTGTGGAGATGTCCTTATCGTCGAACGATACCAGCTGAGAAAACCCCATCACATCCGCATAAAATTTCACCCAGGTGTTCATCTCTCCCCAGCCCACATTGCCTACCATATGGTCTACATATTTCAGGCCAATAGCGGATGGTTCGTACGCTGTCTTCCACTCCACATAACCAGGAAGAAAAACTCCCTTATAATTCTTTCTTTCCACAAACATGTGAACGGTTTCGCCATAGGTATATATTCCGGCTTTCACCACCTCACCGTGCTCATCCTTTTCCACCACTGGTTCCATGTAGGACTTGGCACCTCTGGCAGTGGTTTCCTCGTAAGATTTGCGGGCATCATCTACCCACAGGGCTACAATTTTCACACCATCACCATGCTGATCAATATGCCGACCGATATCAGTGCCTGATTTCAGAGGTGAGGTAAGCACCAATCGGATTTTATCCTGCACCAGCACATAGGATTCCCGGTCCTTCAGCCCTGTTTGCAGGCCTGCATAGGCAAGGTCCTGAAAGCCAAAGGCGGTCTTATAGTAATGAGCTGCCTGCTTACAATTACCGACATAGATTTCAAGATAGTCCGTGCCATTGATTGGTAAAAAATCTGTTTCGTTTGGGGTCATTTTGTTTTGGGTTAATGTTCTTTCCATCACATTGCGTCTTTTTCTTACGAAGTTAGCTGGATTAGGGCGCTAATTCAAACGAATGGAGGTTAGGTTTTGTGACATCAAAACTTCTAAAGGGCAATTAAATTGGGCATATTTACGTTTCAGAAAGACTACCCATGAAGCTATTCTCAATTCTCATTTTACTAACCATTTCCACTCCACTGCTCGCGCAATCTCCTGTAGAAAGTCAGATGTACGCCAAAATGGATCAGGCCGCCGAACTGATGGAGCAAGGTAAATATGAAGAGGCCAATGAGGTATACCTGTACGTACTCAAACATATGACGGCCCTCCCATCAGACCTGGCATTTTATTTTGGGAAAAACAGCTTCCATCTGGATAAATACAAACAAAGCATCAACTGGCTCAATAAATATATCCAGCTCAAGGGCACACAGGGTCGGTTTTATGATGAAGCTGTGAAATACCTCCAGTTATCAGAAGAGGAATACCTGAAAATAGCCCAACAAAATACTGCTGAGCTGAAGTCTGACCTGAGCGGTGAGGACTATGACTGTGGGGGGTTAGAAAAGATGATCTGTCCGGTTTGCAGAGGTCAGGGTGTAGTGATCAAGCAAGGTCCTTTTGACCTGATCTACAAAACCTGCCCCTACTCGGCAGGTGAGCCTTATCTCACCTGCGAGGAGTACAATCTCTTTATGAAGGGTCAGCTGGAGCCGAAAGACAGTAATTAATTACCAACCCAGGACATATCCAAAAATGAGTGGAGCGACAATGGTCGCATCTGACTCCACAATGAACTTTGGGGTATCAATATCCAGTTTTCCCCAGGTAATTTTCTCATTGGGAACCGCCCCACTGTACGAACCGTAGCTCGTGGTAGAGTCTGAAATCTGACAGAAATAGCTCCAGAAAGGCACATCAGTTTTCTCCAAATCCTGATAAAGCATCGGCACCACACAAATCGGAAAATCGCCGGCTATGCCACCACCGATCTGAAAGAATCCAATGCCTTCTGTGCCTGCATTCTCCAGGTACCAGTCTGCCAGGTAGGTCATGTACTCTATTCCGGATTTCATGGTGCGCGGGTTCAACTCACCCTTCACACAGTAAGAAGCGAAAATATTCCCCATAGTGGAGTCTTCCCAGCCCGGAACTACCATAGGAAGGTTTCTATCCTTGGCAGCGATCATCCAGCTGTTCTTAGGATCGATTTCATGGTATTCATCCAGCATGCCCGAATCCAGCAGTTTGTACATAAACTCATGCGGGAAGTATCGCTCTCCCTTCGCCTCGGCATCCTTCCATATCTTCACAATATGTTGTTGAATCCTCCTGAAAGCCTCTTCCTCAGGAATACAGGTGTCAGTCACCCGGTTGAGGCCCTGATCCAGCAACTCACGCTCCTGCTCCGGAGTGAGGTCTCTATAATTAGGAATTCTTTTATAATGGCTGTGAGCCACCAGGTTCATAATATCCTCCTCCAGGTTAGCACCTGTACAGGAGATGATTTGAACCTTATCCTGTCTGATCATTTCCGAAAGGGAAATCCCCAGCTCACCAGTACTCATGGCTCCGGCCAGGGAGATCAGCATTTTCTTTCCACTTTCCAGGTGTTGTTTATAACCTTTGGCTGCATCGTGCAGGGCTGCCGAATTAAAATGAAGAAAATGCTTTTCAATAAATGAGGTAATTGGTTTATCAGACATACTTGGGTTCTTTTTTGATTGGGTGCAAAAATAGTGCGGGCAGCTCAAACGATAAATTTTATATCGACTTTTGCCCTTTGCGGACCAAAAATAAAAAGAACGCCACAAAACCGTATTCAGCATGTTGACCAGCTTTGACATAAACAGTAAAAAAAATCCGGGAACCACCCCGGATTTATTCTAACCTAAAACTACTAAACCAAAAAAATTACTCTACTGAGAAAGACACCGTCCCTCTCAAATCTCTTGAAGAAGTGCCGGATGCCACGTAATAGCTACCTGGCTCCACAGACCAATCTTTTGCTTTCACGTCATAGAAAGCCAGCTCCCTGACCGGGATTTCTATGGATATGACCTTTTCTTCACCTGCTTTCAGGGCAATTTTACCAAACCCTTTGAGCTCTCTGGCGGCACGCTGAATGGCTGATTCAGGCTTACTGGTATACAGCTGAATGGTTTCCTTACCATCCACAGCCCCGGTATTTTTTACTTTCAGAGATACTTGGATGATCTCATCGAGAGCGTATGAAGATTTGTCTGTTTTTAAATCCGAATATTCAAAACTGGTGTAGGACAATCCATAACCAAATGGATAAAAGGGCTCAACGTCATGGGTATCAAACCATCGATAGCCTATCAGGATGCCCTCATCATATGTTACTACGTCCGGCCCGCCAGGGAAGCTATTGGTGGCGTGTGCCGGAGAGTCCTCTAGCCTTTTGGGGAAGGTCACAGGTAATTTCCCACTTGGGTTCACTTCTCCAAAAAGCACATCAACAATGGCGTCTCCGGCCCTGGATCCGTTAAACCATGACCATACCAGACCATCCACTGTAGCGTCAATCTCAGATAAATCATGAGGCGAACCCGCAATGATCACCACAATGGTATTTGGATTAGCTGCTTTCACAGCTTTGATCAATGCCTCCTGACCAAATGGTAACCTGAGTCCTTTTCTGTCCTCCGCTTCGGTCTCTACCAAACGGTTGGAGCCCGCAAACACAATCGCCACATCTGAGGCCTGAGCCGCTGCCACGGCCTCTGCTACCAGCTGCTCATTAGCTTCATAGTCCACAGGAAGCCCCCATGAGCGATTGAGATCGTTTTTGAGGTATTGTTCCTTGTATCCCTGTGCATAATTGATCTTGATGTCAGGATAGCTCGACACCAACGCGTCGTATGGAGTCACTTCCGTTTTGGTTTTTACTCCAGCACCAAATCCCTGATTGGCGTGTTTCCTTTTTGCGTTATCGCCTATAACAGCAATGCTCTTAATCCCGGAAGACTTCAACGGCAAAGCATTGTTCGCATTTTTCAGCAACACCACCGACTCTGAAGCCACTTCGTAAGCCACCTGAAGGTGGTCAGGGGTATTCAGTGCACCCTTGGCCCGGGGTGCAGAACCGATCGCGTGAATCTCCTCCATCACATAAAGGATATTTCTCACTTTATCATCTATTACGGATTCGGGTACCTCGCCATTCTGCACGGCAGCTATCAGGGCTTTAGAGAAAAACCAGTCATCATAATTATCGATTTCGGTTCCCATCTCTATATCCAATCCATACAGGGCAGACTCTTTGGTAGAATGCACCGCACCCCAGTCAGACATCACAAAGCCCTTGAAGCCCCATTCGTCACGAAGGATGGTATTGAGCATATAATCATTCTCAGACAAATAGGCCCCTCTGAAACGATTATAGGCACTCATTACAGAGTACGCATTGCCCTCCTTCACTGCCGCCTCGAATACGGGTAAATACATCTCCCGGATGGTACGCTCGTCGGCCTGCACATCTATGGTACCTCTGAGGGTCTCCTGATTGTTGATAGCATAATGTTTCACACACGAGGCCACGTCGTTGGCCTGAAGCCCTTGCACAAAGGGTACCACCAGCTTTTTGTTTAGAAATGGATCTTCAGTAAAGTATTCAAAGTTTCTTCCACCCAGAGGTGAACGAATAAGGTTAACGGCAGGAGCCAAAAGCACATCCTTTTCTCTGGCTCTGGCTTCCTCCCCCATGGCCACACTATAGCGTCGCACCAAATCGAGGTTCCAGGTAGAAGAAAGCCCACCACCCGCTGGAAAGAAGGTAGCAAAGTCGTTGTTCCAGCCTGCCGGAGCCCAACTGTCATTCTGAATCTCCTCACGTACGCCCAGTGGACCATCTGCGGATTTCAAATCCGGCACACCCAGTCGCTCCACGCCAGCAGAGGTAAATTTACCTTTACCATGGAGCATGTGAACCTTTTCTTCCAGGGTCATTTGCCTGATTAATTCATCTACATTCGACTTGTCGAAATTTTCGTCGGTCTGTGCCGGTGTACATGAAAACATAAATCCCATTATTGTGGCCAGTAAAAAGCTTCTCATTTTAACCATCTGTTATTTCGAACAAAAATAGATGGTTACGCTATAGGCCAAGGGATACAAAATGCGTCTATGACGGCACTAAATGTCTTTATATGACCTAAATCATCAATGAATCAAGCACCTCGGGACATGCGGATTTGGGAACCCTGTGAGAAAATCGTCATTTCTGCCATCCAACTCTTTGCAATCCGGATGAAATCTATCATCTTTTCATTTTGGAAATCCAATTGGGTAGACAACCCACAGAGATATTCCTACCACCGAAATCAAACCCAACAACTCAATCCAGCTAATGAAACAATTACTGACTTTAACACTTCTGGGGCTACTGGCCGCACAATGCAACCCACCTGCCACTCAAGAGGGTTCTCTCCTAGATCAAAACATCAGGCTTGCGGTAACTCAATATAAAGGAATGCAAAAACAACTTGGAGAAGGTGAATTTCCAAGATCGTATGAAAACGGTTCATTCACCACCAGCAATTCGGAGTGGTGGTGCAGTGGCTTCTACCCCGGCACACTCCTTTATCTTTATGAAGTCACGGAAGACTCCTCGCTACTGAAAGAGGCCAATCGGATGCTGACGCTGCTGGAAAAAGAGCAGTACAATACCAGTACTCATGACCTGGGGTTTATGATGTACTGTAGCTTTGGGAATGCCAACAGACTCAACCCTCAGGCCACCTACAGGGACATACTGATCAACAGCGCCAAGTCTCTATCCACCCGCTTTTCTCCTGCCACGGGGTGCATTCGGTCATGGGACTCCAAACCTGAGGATTTCATAGTCATCATTGACAACATGATGAACCTGGAATTACTCTTCTGGGCCACCAAAGAAACGGGTGACAGCTCCTTTTATAACATTGCTGTCACTCACGCCAACACCACGCTCAAAAATCACTTCAGAGCCGACAACAGCTCCTATCACGTACTCAACTATGACTCTACCGGAGCAGTAAAACAAAAGAGAACCGCTCAGGGTCTGCATGATGAGTCTGCCTGGGCCAGAGGCCAGGCCTGGGGGCTTTATGGATACACGGCCACCTATCGGGAAACCAAAGATGAAAAATACCTTGAGCAGGCCGTGAAAATAGCAGACTTCATACGCTCACATCCAAACCTACCCGAAGACAAAATTCCACTCTGGGATTTCGATGGGGAAAAAGATGCCAAACGAGATGCCTCAGCCGCAGCTATAATGGCCTCGGCATTGATTGAGTTGGATAACTATGCGCCCAATAACGGCTATCTAAAGCTCGCTGAAGAAATCCTGACCAACCTCACTTCCAACTACACCACTGAAGCTGGTAAGAATGGTCAGTTTATCATCACGCACTGTGTAGGGCATTTACCTGCCAACAGTGAGGTAGATGTACCACTGACTTATGCCGATTACTACTTCATAGAAGCCCTGATGCGGCTGGAATACGGTCTTTAGCCTAGAGGACAAATCTGTAGGTATACTTAATGAGGAAAATATTGGTCCCATCGGCCTGTTTCAGGTCGGTGGCCAGGTGACTAAACCTGTTTTCCCGTGAATTGTGCGAATCGAAAGCGCTGGAGGTCCACACCACAAAAAGTGTGGAGCCCGGGATGTACTCCCACCTCACCACAAAATTGGATCGAAACTGCATAAAGTTAAAGTTGGGGTCACTCAACTCTGCTTCTGTGGTTCCATCTCTGTTTTCATCTATGAAGTAACTTTCAGACTCGTTAGAGTAATAAATCTGATCTGCGCGAAGGGACACATGTCGCTCCTCAAAGTAGGCCGAATTGGGGCTAAGTACTTTCTTAAAATCACTGTACTCACCGCTGGAAATAAACGGCTGTCCCCAGTACTCTACAGACAAATTGGGCGTGATGATATAGTTGGCCCGCACTGAAGCACTATAGGTTACCTGTTTGATTCTGGCCAGTATGTAATTTTCCTCAGTGGTTTCATAGCTATCTACATATTGGAGACTATTGTCATTCCAGTCTACTGAAGGAGAAACAGACAGGCGCAGGGCATCAGTCGGCTGATACCTGAGGCTAGTAAAAATACCTCCACCTTTGTAGTAGTTTTCCTGCCCGGAAGAAATCCAGGGGTTCATTTCAAAGTAAAGCTTCTTCTGATCGTTTGTTCCCATATACCCCCAGTATTCCCTGGTGCCCGGGTAGCGCAGGGCAGGCCCGCCCCTCAGGTCCGCGTTTGATCTACTCTCACCAGACAAGGTAGTGCCGCCCCCGATGTACCACATGTTTTTGAACTGAGCGTGGGTATTGAAATTTATCGCCTTCTGGAGATTGACTCCTCCAAAATCCCAGGTGAGGTACTGATTGCCATTGAATCTTACCCACCGAAATATACTGAAGGGTTTAAGAATCCGGTACTGCGCCCAAGTCCATTGAGAGATATAATCAGACTGTACCAGAAACCCCACATCGTTGAGTTCTACACCAGGTGAGCGCATGGTACCACCCGTCTGAAAAATAAGGTTCCCATTGCGTTTCCCAATTGCCGCCGTTGCAGACGTACCCGATAGCGAGGTTCGGGTAGAATCCACGCCCTTTCTCCTATTATCCGGTCGCTGAAAGTAGCGCTCAGAGGACGTTTGTGTATTGTAGATGGCTTCTTCATCTCCATTCACATTACTGACCACAGCATTCAGTGAGAGGTAATAGTTTCGGTCGTCAAAGTTTTGTGTAAAGTCCACCCCGCCCGAGTAGGCACTTTTGTGTAAATAGCTAAAATGATCTTCATCCAACCTTCTGTTGGTAGCGGTGAACATGGCGCCTATCAAGGCATTTCCCTGGTTGATGTCCTGCTGCACGCGCCCCACCACATAGTTGGTCATCGGCTCCACGGCCACTTCTCTCCTGCCTCCCAGGGTATCCTGCACCTCAACCATTTCCTTGTTGGTCACCGATTCCAGCAGTCCCCATGAAAAACCGTTCTTATTCTTACCCGTGACCTTGGCTGCTCCCAAAATCCTGGTTTTCTCAAAGCGATCTACATACTCAATATCCTCATCGGAGGGAAAGTATGACGGGGAGCCCCCGATCCTTCTGGAATAGAAAAGATTGTCATTATTGAACTGACCACCGGCCACAGATTCCGTGAGGCCGAAGTTGAGCGTATTCTTCCCTTCTAAAAAGAACGGTCTGCGCTCCTGAAAAAATAATTGAAATGCCGAAAGATTCACCCGGGAGGGGTCGGCCTCTACCTGACCAAAATCGGGATTGATGGTGAGGTCCAAAGTAATGTCACTTGTCAGCCCAATTTTAGCATCTACTCCCACGTCCAAATCAGACTGTGATCCCGTAGCGTATGGATTGCCTTCCTCAGCTGGAGACTTCTCCATTTTACCCAGCAGGTAGGGCTGGATTTCGAGCTGCTTCTGAGGTTTAATGCCCCGGATTCCCCGTAGTTCCCCAAACAGGTGGACCCAGCCCGGTGCATCCTGAGCAATCGGCTGCCAGTAAGATCGCTCCTGTTTTCTAAAGAGCATTCGCATCACCTGAATGCCCCAAACATGCTCTTCCTTATCCGCAAAACGCAACTGAGAAAGAGGGATTTTAAATTCAGCAATCCAACCCTGATCATCCAGGCTGGTCTTCAGGTACCAAATGGGATCCCAGGTAGAATCCCAGTCATCTCCATTGTTGGAAACATATTCCTCCCCTTTCACACCGGAGGCTGATGCTGTAAAGCTAAATGCAGTCCGCTTGTCACTGTAACTGTCAATGTTGATTTCGACAAAATCACCCTCAAAGCCATCCCTTCGAGACATCCTGCGGACCACCTTATCAGGCTCCAGGTCAAATGCACGAATCCCAACATACAAGTACTTGGCATCGTACAAAATCTTGAATTTGGTATCCTGAGAGGGTGCAGCACCATCTTCCGGCTGTCGTTGTATAAAGTCACCAGCCCAATCCACCAAATCCCATGCTGCATCATCCAGTCTCCCATCAATGACCGGCGGAGACTGAACCATGGTGGTTTCATAAGATCTGAGTTGAGCATCCGACTGAGCGTAAAGCTCACCGCATAGCAATGCCAGAATGCAAATTAGACGGACTGATTTCATCTTGGGTTGAGTTGGGTCTTCATAGAGAACGTTGGCCCTATGAAATACTTATCCCCAACCCTGAGGTTACATTAAAATGAGTATTCGGTTAATTTCAGGGATTTACGGCACATCCATCAGGATATGCCGATGAAATTTACCATGATCAACCCATATAGAGCAGGGACAAAATGATCATAATAATAAGTGTGAGTGTGGAGAGCTTAAACAAATCTTGTTTTGCTGTTTCCTCTCCTTTGGGAGTTTGAACTTGTGTAGTTTTCATGACGGACTAAGACGTTTTGACTTTTAGGACACTGCAAATATACAAAAGGTTGTATTATACTCAGTTAAAATTGTATCGAACTCCGGTAAGTAGCCCAAATCCGGAAGGATTGGTGCTAAACGAGGTGTTCTCTTTAGTGAGTGAGTTGATCGATCTTCTATAATTCGGCTCTATCACCAGGTCAAAATTCTTCAACAACTGATATCCAAACTCAACACCTGCCAAGCCGCTAAAGCTCACCTCCCGATAAGGTGATTCGGAACCGGGACCAATCGTCAGCCCGGCAATTTCAGAATCAGAACCTGAGAGTTTATTGCCCATGTAAAAATTGGCAATCACACCTGCGTTCAGTTCCAGCTTGAATTTACTATTTAACACGAGGTAACCCGCCTTCACCGGGACCGAGGTGAACTGAAATTCATTCTTCAAATTAACATCTCTGTAATCATATTCCACCACTTCCTGGCGCTCAATCGCTTGCTCAAATTGCTGAACACTTCTTACCTGACTGGTAGCAGGAATCACTTCCTGAAAAGTTGAAGTTTGAATCACCACATTGGTCTGAGTGGTGGCATCTGCACGTGCGTACTGCACCCCACTCTCCAACGTCCACCTGTCGCTCAATTTCAATCCGAAATTCACGCCAAGTGAAACCGACTCGCCTGGCAGCATACCCTCGCGAACTGATGGGGACTGGCTATCAATGGCTTCCTCACTTGAAAGACTGAATCCCGCACTGGCCACATCCAGATTGCTGGCCAGCAGACTCCCCCCCGTTGATTGGAAATTAGGATCGAAACCACCAGACCCCAGGCTAAGTCCAGCCCAGTACTTATTGTCCTTATCGGATTTTCGCTTTTGCTCGAAATGGTAAACCGGCAGCAAATACAATCGCCTCCCGGAATAATTAGCGGCGATAGACACTTCTGGTTTCAGTTTGGTCAAAGGCAGCTCCTCAAAAACCTCGCGGAGGTAACTCTGGTCTGATCCCTCATCCTCTTGTTCATTGGCTATGAGCAATGATGCCCTGGAGTCAGATTGGTGACTTCCTTCATGATCCACAGCTGAAACAGCTGAAACTGTCGCTCTTTCCCCAAATGATTCGGGAATACGTATCGAATAGACCTCTTTCCGCGGATCGGGTTTGTCTACATTAATTGCCAACTGATAATCCTGCCTTTGCTGAAAGTACCAATACTGTAAAGTGCCAAGAGAGGCTGCCAACAGCAAGACAGCCGCCACTGCCCACCTGTAGATGGACGCTTTTGCTTTGTAAACCGAAAGCTCGGCATAAGCCAGTTTACGGTCGATTTCATTCCACACGGCATCAGGGGGTGTCTGGCTTGCATCACCAAATACCTCCTTCCATTCTTGCTCAAATTGACCGTCAGAGTTCTCCTGCCCTATCATAATGTATCACGTCACTCTTCAATATCCACTCTTTCAATAAGCTCTTGGCTCTTGCATACTGAGACTTACTTGTACCCTCACTGATTCCCAGGAGGTCTGCAATCTCATGATGCTTATACCCCTCAATGGCATACAGGTTAAAAATCACCTGACACCCAGAGGGTAATTTTTTGATCATTTCTAATAATTCCTTGTGATTGATTCCGGTAATGGTAAGGTTTTCGGTAAAACGATTCTTAAGATCGCCAACATCCACCATGGGATAGAGATAGAGTTTGCTCCGCTGATGATTGAGTGCCGTATTCACCACTATTCGCTTAATCCAGTAAACCAGTGAAGAGTCTTGTCTGAAGTTATTTATATTCTGAAAAACTTTCAGAAAAGCCTCCTGAAGGATATCTTCCGCCTCTTGCTGCATTTTGGAATAGCGCAAAGCGACAGCATACATCTGTCCGCTGTATTTTTTATACAGATTCTGCTGAGCAGTCCGTTCTCCCTTGCAACAGGCCTTAATTAACTCTTCATCACTGAATGCCATTCAGTTTAACTTTTGATTATAGACTCTGATAACTTACAAAACGTTGTAACCGCAGTTAACAAATTTATGAAATATCTATCACTACTTGCGATTGGTCTCCTGCTAGCCAATTGTGTGCCAGTTTCTTATACAGACACCGCCAATCAGAAAACCATTCTCTATGACAATGCTGAATATGAAGACAACATCGGCATGGTACAGCTCTATCCCCGCTCCACTGATGAACAAGCCAGCCTGGACTATCCGGTGATAGCGCTCGGTTCAGACGGCCTCAGTTTGGTGTTCGACTTGCTCGAACAGAATACTTCCTATCTCAATGCCCGCTACGTCCATTGCAACGCTGACTGGACACCATCGCGGTTGACAGATCTGCAGTTTCTAAGCACCTACAATGAGTTTCCGATCAACCAATACAACTACTCGTCCAACACGAGAATACCCTATGTCAATTACCAGGCTGACCTACCAGTCCCTGACAAATCCGGCAATTATCTTCTGGTGATATACCGTGAGAATGATCGGAAAAACGTACTTTTTACCAGAAGGTTTCTTGTATTTGACCAACGAGCACAGATTGATATAGAATTTACACCCAGTGCCACTGTTTCCCAGCGCAATACCAATCACCAATTATCCTTTGGGATCAGGTATCAGCAGATTGACAACCCCAACCCACTGCGGGAATTCAAAGTAGTGTTATTGCAAAACCATAACTGGCATACACCCATCACCGGGCTGCAGCCCACCCTCATGCGGGCCGATCAAAACTACCTTGAATACAGGCATTTCAATGGTGAAAATAACTTTCCTGCGCTCAATGAATTCAGGTTTTTTGACCTCAGGTCAATTGACTATCGGGGGATGAACGTGGTAAACGTGAGGAAAGAGACTGATCAGATCCAGGCCTTTCTGGGATTGGATAAAAGCAGACATGGGCAGGCCTATTCACAACTCATCAACGACCTGAATGGTGGCTTCTTTTTGGAAAACAAAGACCCCAATGACGGGCCATTGCAAAGTGAATATGCACAGGTCTATTTTGAACTACAGTCTGAAAAACTGGAGGGTGAAGTATACATAGCCGGAGGATTCAACAACTGGAACCTCACACCACAAAATATGATGAGCTATGATGAGGCCACGCAGAGTTACAGGGGATGGCTGTGGCTAAAGCAGGGGTACTATGATTACTTCTACTGGCTAAAATCAGACAATCTTCCGCATTACAAACTGGAGGGAAGCCATTACCAAACGGCCAATGACTATGAAATTCTGTTTTATTACAGAGATCCATTTAACAACTTTGACGAACTCATTGGGTACCGCAGGGTATCAAGTGGAAATTAATGAATCCGCTGATTTGTAGGGTACTGTGCGCTCCGTAGGGTCAGAATTAACCAGGTCTAACATGCCGAACCCCATGGAACAGCAGGTTCCCAGCCCACAAGTGAAGATGAAATCCTGAATTTCGGGAGCAGCGAAAAGTGTGAAGGGAAAAGTATAACCCCTGGCTTCCATCTGCTCACCCTGGTGGTACACCGGGTAAATTCTGGAAAATTTCTTGTTGGAAGCACGGAGTTTATTGAGGTAGTCTTCGTCTGGCACCAACTGGAATTTGTGCACCTCAGAGATGGCATCTGTATCTATACCAAACTCAGTCATTCGTGAGATGGTAGAGTCGTAAAGCTGATCCGAAAAGTCATTGTCGGAAGGTTCTATAAACCCCTTATGGTTTGGATCCTGAAAGTCATCATTAGTCACAATAGGTGAAATACAGATGAATTTCGTTTCTCTATTGAGTGTAACGGACAGCTCCTCCTCGGCCATCTCCGGTGTGAGGTTGAGTGCACCAAGCTGGATTTCATTGTTCTTAAAGACAGCTTCGACCAGCTGTTCTATAAAATCAGCACTGGGTGAAGAAACGACAATGGTCACCCTCCGTGAGTTATAATGAAGGCCTGCTTTACTCAGCCTCGTTTGGCCTTTGATCCCCGAAAAGCTAAAGAAGGGATAGTTTTTCAGCTCTTCCCTGGATTCACGCTGAAGAATATCCCTAAAAACCTCTGATATTAAATATTGGTGATGAAAAGGCACCAACCCACCACGGTTGTTGACCTTAAACGTAATTCTGACCCGCATCTGATCGCAATTAAAAAAAATTATATTAACTGATCAGAAAACAGGCAGAAAGTGGTTTTTGTTTAGAATGTGGTATAAAAAATTAAACATTGAAACGGAAGTGCATAACATCTCCGTCCAGCACCACATATTCTTTACCTTCTATAGAGAGTTTCCCAGCCTCTTTACAAGCTTGTTCGGAGCCATATTGCTGATAATTCTCCAATTTGATGACTTCAGCTTTAATGAATCCCCGCTCAAAATCTGTGTGAATCACACCCGCAGCCTGAGGTGCCTTCCACCCTCTCTTGATTGTCCAGGCCCTGACCTCCTGCACACCAGCAGTAAAGTAGGTGATCAGGTCCAGTAATGAATAAGCCGCCTTGATCAGGCGATTAAGCCCTGATTCCTTCAGACCATACTCCTCCAAAAACATCAGCTTATCATCTTCATCCTCAAACTCAGCGATCTGTGCTTCCAGCGCAGCAGACACTCTCACCACTTCAGCATTTTCATTGGCCACATTTTCCTCCAGCTTTTGGCTGTATTGATTACCCGAATTCACGTTTTCTTCTTCCACATTGGCCACATAAATGATGGGCTTATCTGTCAGGAGCTGAAGTTCTTTAACCAACACTCGGTCCTCCTTTTCCATCTCCAGGGAACGGGCATTCCGACCAGATTCCAGGTGCTTTTTGAACTGAACCAATACCTCGTACTCCTTCTTAGCCTTGGCATCACCACCTTTGGCGATCTTCTCCACTCTGGCAATACGCTTATCCACTGAGTCCAGGTCACGGAGCTGCAGCTCAGTATCTATTACTTCTTTGTCATCCACAGGGTCTACACGGCCTTCCACATGGATAATATTGTCGTTTTCAAAGCAGCGCACCACATGAATGATGGCATCCACTTCCCGGATATTGGCCAGAAACTGATTGCCCAATCCCTCTCCCTTGCTGGCTCCTTTTACCAACCCGGCTATGTCTACAAACTCTATGACGGTAGGCACCACACGTTCAGGGCTCACCAGCCCTTTCAATATATCCAATCGCTCATCCGGCACGGTGATCACCCCCACATTGGGCTCGATGGTACAAAAAGGGAAATTGGCCGCTTCGGCCTTTGCATTCGAAAGCGCATTAAATAAAGTGGATTTTCCAACATTCGGAAGCCCAACAATTCCACACCTTAACCCCATAATCTAACTCTTGATTTTAAAAACTCTATATTGATTAAATCCGGCATAAATCTCTGTAGATGAGACCCTTAAAACGGTATAGACCGGTATCGCCCCAATCATGCCCGGAATCCCTGCGATGGTTGCGCCCACAAAAATAATGACAAAAATTTCTAATGGGTGTGCTTTTACACTTTTAGAGAAAATAAGTGGCTGTAGTACCAGGTTATCAATGGCCTGCACCACGGCAAATACCGAGAAAACCTTGGCTATAAGAATCAGTGTGTCATTATTGAAAGTAAAGTCACCTGAGGTACTCACCGCCACCGCAATGCCGAAAATCCCACCGAGCAATGGTCCCAGATAGGGAATCAGATTGGCTATGGCTGCAAATACAGCAATGGTGAGGGCGTAATTGACCCCTACAATGGAAAGACCCACAGAGGCGATTGAAAAGATGGAGATCATCTGAAAGAGAATGCCCAAAAGGAAATTGGAAAGCAGGCGCTCAATCTTGTACAAAGCGGAAATGAACACCTCAAAATATTTATTGGGGATCACTGCAATGACCTGTCGCCTGAGAATGCCGTTTTCATAAAGAAGAAAAAAAGTGATAAATCCGACCGCCAGTACTCCAATGAAAAAGTTTCCGGTAAAGGAAATGAGTTGATTCAGAATCTCTGTAAAATCCATGGTGTGAATAAAATCCACCACGCCTTTGCGTACCGAGTCTACCATAAACCCTGTTGGTCCATCAGAAAGTCTGTTGTTGATCAGAAAAGTCTCTACCCACCGCACCGGCTGCACCAGTGAATCAAAAACCACACTGAAATCCAAAGAAGCCAGTACCTCCAGCTGATTTGAAATAAGCGGAATAAACAACACAAGGAACAAAGCGAGTACCCCCAAAACCACGGCGTAAGATCCGAAAATGGCAATATAACGTGGCACCTTACCCCCAAACACCTCAAACCGGACAATCTGGCTGGTCATGGGCCGCAGGACCGTAGCCAGAACCAGGGAAATGGTGAGATAAATGAAAATATTGGAGAAATACCAGATGGCTACACCCAGTAATACCACAAATACTCCAATGGCTACTAATGTACGGTTCATCGCAAAAACATAAAAAAAGCCCCCATAGATTGAGAGCTCATCATATTAAGGTCCTTGGGAATTAATCCCACTTCAGTTCAGAATCATCCTCGGAAGAAACATCAATGGTCTCCTCGTCATCTTCATGTACTTTGTCAAACTCACTGAAATCCACATCCGGAAGCAACTCATTTTTCACATGGTCCACAGTCTCGTTCAGGGCAGCGACAAATTTGTTGAAATCCTCTTTGTAAAGGAAAATCTTGTGCTTTTCATAGAAAAAACCATCGTCCTTAAACCTCCTTTTGCTCTCTGTGATGGTCAGGTAGTAGTCATTTGATCGAGTAGACTTCACATCAAAAAAGTAAGTCCTCTTACCCGCTCTTACTCTCTCAGAATAAATTTCGTCTCTCCCTTTTTCCTTATTCTCTTCCACAATTCTTAAAGTTTGTTGTTTTTTTAAGTTCTAGCTACAAAGTATCTCGAAATAGCATTTAAATATAGCATTTAAAAAATGACAAATGCAAACGGCATATTTTACTCTTTGAATAAAAAAGAAGCTTTCTTTGATGCGAGAAATACAATCAAAGTCCGTTAATAATCAAATTAATGAGCATACGCCTGGCAGACATTAAGCAGTTCGAAAGCCTGGACCTTCTGGCCAGACAACTCGTGGAGGGATTTATCACCGGCCTCCATAAGTCACCCTATCATGGATTCTCTGTAGAATTTGCCGAACATAAACTTTACAACTTTGGCGAGAGCACACGCCACGTAGACTGGAAAGTCTACGCACGTACAGACAGGTTGTACACCAAACAATTCGAAGAGGAAACGAATCTGCGTGCGCAGATTCTGCTGGATGTATCCAATTCCATGTACTACCCCAAGCCAGGACTGGATAAAATCAGGTTTTCGGTACTTTGTGCTGCATCTCTGGCACACCTCCTCACCTCGCAGCGTGATGCCGTAGGGCTCACCACATTCTCAGATGAAATCCTCTACCAGTCAGCTCTTAAATCGACCAAAACACATCTGAATCAGCTTCTCACGCAGCTTAGTGACCTCCTCGGCACACCGGGAAAAGCAACAACCAATGTGGCTAATGTACTGCATCAAATCGCAGACAAGATCCACAAGAGATCTCTGGTGATCCTTTTCAGTGATATGTTCCAAAAATCGAACGACCTGGATGAAATATTTGGAGCCCTCCAGCACCTTAAACACAACAAGCACGAAGTACTGATCTTCCACGTCTCAGATCATAAGACCGAGCTGGAATTCGAATTTGATGACAGACCACACCGGTTTATCGATCTGGAAACCAACGAGACGATTAAACTCAACCCGAGAGAAATCAAAGATCGCTATAAACAGCAAATGAGCCAGCTGTACCAGGATCTGAAAATCAGATGCGGAAGCTACAAAATAGACCTGGTGGAAGCTGATATTTCCGAACCCTTCGAAAAGATACTGGGTGCATACCTGATCAAAAGAAAACGGATGCGATGATCCGTTTTTGGGGTATGCTTAAAGTGAATTGGATTTGAATGGCATCAGTATGGTTTTCTTGAATACCCTGGTAAACCGAGAATTGGTCGGATAGCGCCTTTTAGAAGTAATATTATTAAAAACAAACGCTACAATGAGAAGGATAAGTGCGCCACTCAAAACAGGGAAGAGTATATAACGCCAACCCAGATTTAAAATGTCCTCAGACCCGATAACAGCAATTAAGGCCGTGGCTCCTCCAGGAGGATGCATCGTTTTGGTAATCTGCATAAGGATAATTGACAAAGCCACGGCCAAAGGTGCTCCTAGTGAAACATAGTCGCCACAAACCTGACTCACAGCTACCCCTATGCAAGCCGACAAAACATGTCCTCCGATCAAATTTCTAGGCTGTGCCAGGGGACTCTGGATAGCACCGTAGATGAGCACGCCGGAAGCTCCGAATGAACCGATCAGGAATACCCCGTCTACCCCCTCGAAGTGTGCGGCCTGAATCCAGGCCACCAGGCCTATGCCCATAAACGAACCTATAAACGACCATGCATGCTCGTGCCAGTCTACAAGGGTCTCTTTGTAGATCACGTACCTAACCACTCTGATATTTCGTTGAATTCGTTTTTTAACCATGATCCATCCTTGAGTCGGCAAAATTATCCGACTCCTGCTCCGGGCTTCCTAGGTATCATTGAACAAAATTTGACTCAGAGTTGAAATTTAATCAACCAAAAACCTCCTCAAATTCCATACTTTTGGGTGATGGAACTCAAGCACTTCAGACTCATAAAGACGATTGCCGATGAGGGTAATATTGCCAATTCAGCAGAGAGACTTTTTCTCACACAATCAGCCTTGAGTCATCAATTGCGAGCACTTGAGGAAAACCTGGGCGCTAAAATCTTCATCAGAAGCCGGAAAGAATGGGAGCTCACAGAGGAAGGACTGGAGCTGTATCACCTGGCCACATCCGTCTTGAATTCAGTGGATGAAAAACTCAGGCAGATCAAACACTTAAACAAAAATGCAGGCGGCAAGATCAGGGTGAGCTGTGAATGCTATTCATTTTACCTCCTCTTCCCCACTTTCCTCCAAAGAATGTCAGCACTTTATCCCCAGGTATCAATTGATCTTATATTGGACGCTACCCACAGACCTCTATCCAAACTACATTCTTATGAAGTGGATATGGCCATTGTGACCTCCCAGCCAACACTGGAATCACTATCGAGCATTGAAGTTTTGCAAGATGAGCTATTTGCAGTCATGCACAGAGAAAATCCGCTAAGTCAGCAGCAACACCTTGAAGCCAGAGACTTTCATGACCAGCATTTGTTCATCCACTCTTTCCCTCTGGAAACCGTCTCTGTGTATAAAACCTACCTCAAACCCAATGGCGTTTTGCCAAGGAAAATCAGCGCTATTCCTCTGACGGAAGTCTGCCTGGAAATGATTAATGCCAACATGGGAATCACCTGCATCCCAAAGTGGACACAAAAACACATCAGCCCTCAAAGAGATTTGATTTTCAAACCTATCGGAAAAAATGGATTGGAACGATCACTCTTTCTTGTCACCAGAAATGAAGATTGTGCCAAAAAACATTTCAGAGACTTCATCAATAATTTTGAAGAGGTCATTGGTCAGGAATTCCCTGATAACAAGGTGCTGCAAAAGCCCGTCCGCGAAATGAGCTTTAACCAATAAAGAGGCTCGAGGTTCAAAAGCGCCCAACCTACTCAGCTAATACCCTGATCGACCTGGCACAGCGGCCAAAAGCTAACCAAATTTCAAATTTCCACTTGAACTCATCACAGCTTCTGACCAGGTATGTCAAAAAAAAAGCGGCTCTGGAAGAGCCGCTTAATGTGAATGTATTTTAAACGTGTAACCACTCTTTTTTAGCGGTCAGCTCTTCTTCTGTTTCTTCGTAATCAGGATCGGGAACACAACAATCCACGGGACAGACAGCGGCACACTGCGGTTCTTCATGAAAGCCCGTACACTCCGTACACTTTCCTGAAACGATGTAATAAAACTCGTCTGAAACAGGTTCCTGAGTCTCAGATCCGTCAATGACAGATCCATCCTCCATTTCTACCTCTTTCAGATCAGTACCGTCAGACCATTTCCATTCAACACCACCTTCATAGATGGCCGTGTTAGGGCATTCTGGTTCGCATGCACCACAATTGATGCATTCGTCTGTGATCATAATTGCCATTCTATCTACTATTTATGTTGTACAACAACAGTCAACAAAATTATCTACAATAAGTTTGCGCACAAAAGTAACTGACAATTAAATGACGTTATCGGAAAGAATTGAAGCATTTTCAATATTAGGGGACAAAATTCGGGCGATTTCCAACGATTCTATGGAAGAATATGCCCGAAGGGCTCAGTTGCATAACCAGTGGTTTACCGAAGAAAATCTTTCGAGGGCCTTTGAAGGCATTGCATTTATGCTGGAAAAGGACAAACTACAGCAGTGGCTGGAGCCCTATGAACCACTCTCTCCTGAGGTGCCGAAAATCACCGGGATCATCATGGCTGGTAATATCCCCATGGTTGGTTTTCACGATCTTCTCTCGGTCCTTATCACTGGCCATTTCGCGGCAATCAAAACGAGTAGCCAGGACACTTACCTGGTACAATTGCTGATTGATTGGTTACTGGAGATAGAGCCTCGATTTAAAAAGAATCTGGAGGTGCGGGATCGACTGACCGCAATAGATGCCCTGATTGCGACAGGCAGCGACAACACAGCCCGCTATTTTGAGTATTACTTTCGCAATCACCCCAGGGTCATTAGAAAAAACAGAACCTCGGTTGCCATCCTGGACGGTAGTGAAACAGAAACTCAGCTCAAAGCCCTCGGCAAAGACATTTTCTGGTATTTTGGCCTTGGCTGCCGAAACGTTTCAAAAGTATTTGTTCCGAAAAATTATGATCCCAAAGCGTTTTTTGAAGCCAATGAAGAACTGAACTACCTGGCTGACCACAATAAATACCGCAACAATTATGACTATCATAAGTCCATCTTGCTGGTCAATGGCGTGAAGCACCTCGACAATGGCTTTCTGCTGTGGCAACCCTCCGAAGAACTGGTTTCCCCTATTTCCGTTCTTTATGTAGAGGAGTATGAGGGCAACGAAGCCCTGAAGGCCAAACTAGAAGCAAATGCAGACAAGCTACAATGTATTGTAGGAAATGGGCATACACCTTTTGGGCAGGCCCAAACCCCTGAAGTCTGGGATTACGCTGATGGTGTAGATACGGTCGCTTTTTTAAAGGGCCTTTAGTCCTGTACTCAAGAGGAGATTTGACTACCCTTACCCACTATTTTCGTTCCCTCAAGCATATGTACCAGGATGGGCTCGCACTTCTGACGGCAGGCCGGATAAAACTGACGATGCTTCCAGAACCCGGACTTGGGTGACTGACCCCACCAAAATTCTGCCATGGCCAGCGGCTGCATATCATGAAGAAAGGCATATTGTAGCAACTTCGGACCGGCACATTCCCCGGCACCGCCGGGAGGGTTATTTGGAAAAAGATCCCTCAGACTCTTTTCTTCACCGTCCTTGTTGAAAAAATGGTAATGATCAAATACCTTGTCCTGAAGGGCCATGGAGTTGCTCCGCCTCAACTTCATCAACCGATCAACCTCTTCCGTATGACCAGTTGGCTTAGATGCCATCAGCTGCTCAATCTCCCGATTGATGCGGGTGAGCTCCTGCATACCCAGGTTCAAAAAACTACCCTCCTTGAGGCCGTCATACACTGGCGGCACAAAGCCCGGGTAGTGATTCCTCCCTCCCATTTTTCCTGAAAAAGCTGACAGATATCCAATATCACCATCCTGGGTGCGAACAACCAGCACACCAAACATCTTCCCTATCACGTTTTCAGTTCTTTCACTTTCCAGGCCAAAATTGTGCTCCCAATCCTGCTCCATCAGGTGTTGCTGAAGCTCATTCGAAGCTAAAACACAAAGCGGGTGTGGTTCATTAGAAAAGGGATCAGCAAATTGCTTTGGTAATTCATCTTGCCCGACTGTTTCTGGGAAAGCAATAAAGAAATGGTCTTTAATGGGAGTAAGTCGTGTCACGCAAGAGAAGTGTATTTCTTAAGTGGGGCAAAAGTAGATCAATCAAAAACCAATCAACAATCCTTACAAGTCATTTATCTGATAATCTAAACTCGATCCACCTAAAGCAAAAAGGCTGCCCCTTTCGAAACAGCCTCTTTTGTATAGTTAACCCCAAGATAAACTCAGGCGTTGTTTTGCAACTTGATCAGGTTTAGTGCCGACCCTGCTTTGAACCAACCTATTTGGCCAGCATTGTAAGTATGATTGACCTTGATGGAATCCGAAGATCCATCCTCGTGCTTCGCTACGATGGTCAATGGCTTGCCAGGAGCAAACTCAGTCAGGTCCACAAAATCAAAAGTATCAGCCTCCTGAATCTTATCATAATCAGCCTCGTTGGCGAAGGTCAACGCCAGCATTCCCTGTTTTTTCAGGTTGGTCTCATGAATACGGGCAAAAGACTTCACTAGTACTGCTTTCACACCCAGGTGCCTTGGCTGCATAGCCGCATGCTCTCTGGACGAGCCCTCTCCGTAGTTATGATCACCCACCACGATGGTTGGTACACCCGCTGCCTTATAGGCTCTCTGTGTGTCCGGCACACCTGCGTACGTACCATCCAACTGACTCTTCACTTTATCTGTCTCATCATTGAATGCATTCACTGCACCCGTCAGGGTATTGTTGGCGATGTTATCCAGGTGTCCTCTGAACCTCAACCATGGACCGGCCATAGAAATGTGATCAGTTGTACATTTTCCTTTTGCTTTGATCAAAAGTTTTGCTCCTGTGATGTTCTTGCCATCCCAGGGAGCAAATGGCTCCAATAATTGCAGTCGCTTGGAATCAGGGCTCACCTTTATTTCAACACCCGAACCATCCTCCGCAGGTGCCAGGTAACCCGGATCTTCTACATCAAATCCTTTTTCTGGCAATTCCCAACCCGTAGGCGGGTCAAGCTTCACCTGCTCTCCTTTGTCGTTAGTCAGGGTATCTGTTATTGGGTTAAAACCCAGATTACCCGAAATGGCAATAGCTGCCACCATCTCTGGTGAGGTCACAAAAGCATGCGTATTGGGGTTACCGTCCGCTCTTTTGGAAAAGTTTCTGTTGAACGAATGGACGATTGTGTTTTTCTCTTTCTTGTCCGCTCCGGCACGATCCCACTGGCCGATACAAGGTCCACAGGCATTGGTGAATATCTTTGTGCCCAGTTTTTCAAATGTATTGAGGAAGCCATCCCGCTCCACGGTAAACCTCACTTGCTCCGAACCAGGATTGATTCCAAACTCGGCAGCCGGCTTCAGTCCCTTGGCCAAAGCCTGCTCAGCAATAGATGCAGCCCGGGAAATGTCTTCGTAAGAAGAATTGGTACATGAGCCGATCAGTCCCCATTCTACTTTCGTAGGCCAGTCATTTTTCGCAGCCTTGGCGGCCATTTCTGAAATAGGAGTCGCCAAATCAGGCGTAAATGGACCATTTACATGTGGCTCCAATTCAGACAGGTTGATCTCGATCACCTGATCAAAATATTTTTCAGGATGAGCATATACTTCATCATCCCCCGTCAAATGCTCCTTCACCCCATTGGCCAGATCAGCTACTTCGCTTCTGCCAGTAGCTCTGAGGTAGCGCTCCATGGACTCATCATATCCAAAAGTGGAAGTCGTCGCTCCAATCTCCGCACCCATGTTGCAAATGGTGCCCTTGCCAGTACACGACATACTTTTAGCTCCATCACCAAAATATTCTACTATAGCACCAGTACCGCCTTTTACGGTCAGGATACCTGCCACCTTCAAAATCACATCTTTAGGAGAAGCCCATCCATTGAGCTTTCCTGTCAACTTCACCCCAATCAATTTTGGGAACTTCAACTCCCAGGCCATTCCGGCCATCACATCTACAGCATCAGCTCCGCCTACACCAACAGCGACCATACCCAGGCCTCCTGCATTCACCGTGTGTGAATCGGTACCGATCATCATTCCCCCCGGAAACGCATAGTTTTCTAACACCACCTGATGGATGATACCAGCACCCGGCTTCCAGAAACCAATTCCGTATTTATTTGATACAGATTCCAGAAAGTTAAACACCTCGTTACTGCTGTTGAGTGCACTCTGAAGATCAGAAGCCGCACCAATCTTCGCCTGTATCAGGTGATCACAATGTACGGTAGTAGGAACCGCCACTTTACTCTTTCCGGCCTGCATAAACTGAAGCAAGGCCATCTGAGCGGTCGCATCCTGGCAAGCGATTCGATCTGGTGCAAAGTCGACGTAAGATTCTCCCCGCTTAAAAGATTCAGAAGGATTACCCTCGTACAAGTGGCTATACAGAATCTTCTCAGCCAGTGTGAGTGGCTTACCGGTTACTTCTTTTGCCTTATTTACACGCTCGCCTATACTTGCATAGACCTTTTTGATCATTTCTATATCAAATGCCATAGGATGATGATTTTATTGCTTAAATTTTTATAGAGCCAAAGTTATTTAACTTTTAAAATGTTTGGCTCAATTCGTTTAATCTATTTCATCCATTGTAGACATATTTTGCATTTCGTGTAACAGATTGATTTGAACAGTGTTAATATCATGCAGGGGCTTCCACGCTCCGTGCACTTTTATGAAGATTTGACTTGAACCAACTTTAAAATTCTACTACCATGTCTCAAGATTTTTTTGGAATTGAACGAGAGCTCTCCACACCCCTTGGTAAGCATAAATACTATTCTCTGAAAGCCCTCTCACAGAAAAGAAGTGAGGTAAAATCACTTCCATATGCCATTCGGATTTTGCTGGAAAATGCCATTAGAAACTACGACAACTTTGCCATTACGGAATCACACCTGGAATCTCTGCTGGGGTGGCAAAAAACTGCAGGTAAGGATGATATTCCCTACACACCTGCCAGGGTACTGATGCAGGACTTTACGGGAGTCCCGGCCGTGGTAGATATAGCATCCATTCGCTCAGAAGTGGCACGAAAAGGAAAAGACACGCAAAAAACCAATCCGGTAGTGCCGGCAGATATGGTCATTGATCACTCGGTGATGGTGGAGTACTTTGGGACCCAAAACTCTTACAGAAAGAATGTAGACCTGGAATACGAGCGCAACGATGAGCGATACAAGCTTCTGAAATGGGCGCAAAAAGCATTCGCCAACTTTGGGGTGGTTCCTCCGGGGATGGGCATTTGCCATCAGGTCAATCTGGAATACCTGGCCAAAGGAGTCATCGAGCGGGATGGATACCTCTTTCCTGACACCCTGGTGGGCACCGACTCCCATACTCCGATGGTCAACGGTATCGGTGTACTGGGATGGGGAGTTGGCGGTATCGAAGCAGAAGCTGCCATGCTCGGTCAGCCTATCTATATGATTTTACCTCAGGTGATCGGACTGAAACTGACGGGTAAAATGCGTGAAGGTGCGACCTCCACAGACCTGGTACTCACCGTCACCCGGTTGCTAAGAGATTATGGTGTCGTTGGCAAAATCGTAGAGGTTTTCGGTCCTGGGCTGGAACAGCTGACCGTACCTGACCGAGGCACTATCAGCAACATGTCCCCCGAGTTTGGCTGTACTGATACACACTGGCCCATTGATGACCAGACACTGGCCTACATGCTGAAGACCAACCGCTCCCAGGCACATGTGCATATGGTAAAAGCCTACGCCCAGGAAAACATGCTCTGGAGAAAACCTGAGGACACCATCCAATACACCGATCAGATCGAACTGGATCTTGGTACTGTGGAACCCACCATATCGGGTCCGAAAAGGCCTCAGGACAAAATCTTATTAAAAAATGCGAAAACGCAGATCATTGATCTGCTCAAAGAATCACATAGTCGTACCTATATCCCCGTGATGGAGCGCTCTGGCAACTGGGCCAATGAAGGAGGCACTACCGCCGAACCAGTCACCCTGTCATCCGGGATTCGTAGCATCCCTATGAAAAAAGATGACATCAGCTATAACCTGTCAGATGGAGCCGTGGTAATCGCGGCCATCACGTCTTGTACCAACACTTCCAACCCCAGTGTGATGATAGGTGCAGGTTTAGTGGCCAAAAAAGCCGTTGAACGAGGCTTAAACGTAAAACCCTGGGTAAAAACATCCCTGGCACCTGGATCACGGGTGGTCACCGACTACCTCACCAAAGCACAGCTCCTGCCATATCTGGAAGGGTTAAAATTTCATACGGTGGGTTACGGATGCACCACCTGTATTGGCAACTCGGGAGATATGATTCCCCAGGTGCAGCAGGCTGTCATCGAGCATGATCTGGTGGTGTGCTCAGCCCTTTCCGGAAATCGAAATTTCGAAGCACGGATTCACCCCAATATCAAAATGAACTTCCTGGCATCACCAATGCTGGTGGTGGCTTATGCCATTGCCGGACGGATGGATTTTGACATGAACAATGAACCCCTGGGTACAGATCCGAACGGGGAGGATGTCTATCTGCGAGACATCTGGCCTTCTCAGCAAGAGATCAATGAAATCATGGATGTGGTGGTGACACCCGAAGACTACAAAAAAACGTACGAAACCATCTTCGATGGCGATGAAGCCTGGATGAAACTGAAAGCCCCAGAGGGCAATATATACGATTGGGACGAAAAATCCACATACATACAGGAAGCTCCTTTCTTCAAGAACATCTCAGAAGAGCCACCCTCACCACAAAACATCACTGGTGCAAGGGTCTTACTGCAACTGGGCGACATGGTCACCACAGATCACATCTCACCCGCTGGTAAATTCCTCCCAGAGCACGCGGCTGGCATCTACCTGACGGAACATGACGTCTTACCGAAGGACTTCAATTCATACGGCTCACGAAGAGGAAATCATGAGGTCATGATGCGTGGCACCTTTGCCAATGTGCGTATCAAAAACAAACTCGCCAGCAAGGAAGGAGGTTGGACCATGTATTACCCCACAGGTGAGGAAATGACCGTATTTGATGCAGCCATGAAATATCAGGAAGCGAACACTCCGCTGATTGTAATCGGAGGAAAGGAATATGGTTCAGGATCATCCAGGGACTGGGCAGCAAAAGGGACTACCCTACTGGGGGTAAAGGCGGTCATTACCGAAAGCTATGAGCGCATCCACCGATCCAATCTGGTTGGGATGGGCGTTCTTCCACTTCAGTTCATGGAGGGTGAAACACAACATACACTGGGCCTTCAGGGAGATGAAACCTTTGATATCGTAGGGATTTCCACAGATCTCACCCCTGGAAAGGTTGTAGACATCACCGCATCAAACCCGGAAGGCGATGTGGTAAAATTCAAAGCCAAACTTAGGTTGGACTCTGGTGTGGATGTGGAGTACTACAAACATGGTGGCATCCTCAATTATGTACTGCGCAATTTCCTGAAAGCCTGATTTCTCAATGTCAAGCAGGAATAGCATCTCTGATCTCTATTAGACTCATAAATAAAAAAAGACCGATGGATCGCTCCATCGGCCTTTTTTGAAAAAAACATAATAATTCTTAGGACTAATATGTCGTACTGCTACTCTTATTCATCAGATATCTGATTTCAATAGTACCAGCCGAAGGGCTTTCAATGGTCTGCAACAATTGCATTTTCACGTAATTCTGAAAAACAATTGCAAAATCAGTCACAGTACCATCTGAGCCAGTCAGTGTAAGCGCTACATCTGTAGCTACCCACGTTCCAACAGACGCAAATCCGTTGTTATCCTCCAAGACATAACTACCATCACGCTCTAAAGTGAACCTGCTGATAATGTTGCTTGGATTCGTCTGATCATTCACATAAACTTCGCTAACCGTCCAGGTTCCGTACGACATTTGAGTCGGGGTTGGATCCTCTGGATCAGCGCAGGAGATGGCCAATATGGCCATTCCTGCAATGATTATATAATTTAATAGTCTATTCATGATTCTTATTGTTTAACGATTCGAATGTTTTCAACTTGTTTTCCTTTCACAACCATCATGTTGTAAATACCCTTTTCGAGATTGGAAATATCGATTCGCTCTACATAACTCTCCTGCTCCTTAGTGAACTCACCTGAGATCACTACCTGACCAGAAAGGGTCATTATCTGAACCTGATATACTCCAAAGTGCTCGCCTGGTACTTCCACATTCACAAAGTCAGTAGAAGGGTTAGGGAAGGTATTAGCTACAATTCGACCATTGCTTGCAGTACGTCCTGCAGCAGGTGCACCGGCACCAACATCCACAGTACTGGAAGTAACCGTACAACCATCGTCAAATGTCACTTCTACAGAATAAGTAGCTGCATCCACGACATTGATGGTATTGCCAGTAGCATTTCTCATCAAGGTGCCGTTGCGATACCATGACAATTCGTAACTACCTGTTGCCGACACTTCTGCAGTGATCTCCGTACCATCAAGGACAAGGATTACTCCATTAGGAGTAGCTGTTCCTCTGGCAGCAGAAGATACATCCGAACATCCAGAACCATCTGAGTAACTCGCTTCAACGAGCAGTGCTACAGGTTCAGTCAATCCTGAAAGTGTAGTGTACACATTGGTACCCGAACTACCTACAACCGGCGATCCGATATCGGCACCCGTCTCTCTGTTGATCAGTTGATAAACAGTAGATGAATTGGTACTGCTCAGGATTACGGTCACATCTCCTGTAGCGCAATCAGATCCATCAGTGTAAACAGTGATATTCGGATTGGCTTTGGCACGCTCATCAATCGTGATGATGTTTGATCGGGCACTCTCACATCCGATATCACCATTCTCAACAGTCACAGAGTAAGTACCACCATCATTGATCATCAATGTGTTAGAAGTACTAGGCTCATCGAACATAAGAGATCCGTTATGATACCAGTTGTAGAAGGCTGCACCAGCATCTGCTGTAAGTGTAAGATTAATCTCACCTGCACAGAAATCAACATTCGCTGGCTCTGCAATTCTCACAGCAGCCGGCTTCTGATTGAAGTTCACCACTACAGAAGGGGTAGTGTATACACAAGGAGCCGCTAGCTCCAAGTCGTCCACACCATAAGTCACTTCCGCGTAGAAAGTACCAGAGGCCGTTACCTTTCTGGAAGTAGAGTTGGCATTAGGAATGGCAACCCCGTCTCTGTACCAGGTATAAGTAGCACCCGAAGTAGTCTCATTATTCACCCAAAGTGTGAAGTTATCAGAAGAACAAACTTCGATTTCGTCACCTTCTTCGTACTGATAGCTTGCGCTATTGTTATTGACATAACCAATCATCAGATCCTGCTCTTCATAAACAGTCACTTCAACGACTTCTGAATAGGGGGATCCACATCCGTTTCCGAATGCCACATTTGAAACCCTCACTTCATATTCACCATCCTCAGCAACTTCAAGTGTCTCACCACTACCTACTACTGTACCATCATTGAACCATCTGTAGAATGGATAACCCGCCGGGGCAGACAAAGTAACAGATCCACCTTCGCAGAAGCTGATGTCACCAGAAGCGGTGATTACAGGAGTTTCCTCGATTTCCTCGTTAATGGTCACTGTGATCTCGGAAGTCATAGATGTACAGGTGTTATCTATCTCCCAAGAACTCCAGGTAGCATAGTACACACCACTTTCAGTGATCTCGAAAGTATGATCATCATCATCACTATCCAGTTTCTCATACTCAGCTCCATCCTTGTACAAGGTAAGAACACCATCGAAATCGCCATCTGCATACACTTCGAACTCCCACGAACCACAGGCGGTTACTTCAATGTCATGCTCATAGTCTGACATGATTTCCACAAACTGTCCTACTTCAATAACTACTGTCTCAGAAGCCGGGCTCCCGCAAGAACCTTCTGTTCCAAACGGGTAATTAGATACCTGAACAGAGAAGGATCCACCTTCTTCCAAAGTAATCATTTGAGAAGTCATACCATTGCTCCACTTATAATAAGCATATCCCTCAGGTGCAGACAGTACAGCGGTACCTTCTCCACAACTCAGGTCATTACTTACGATCGTGATTTCAGGCTGCTCAGCCTGCTCAAGAACCGTCACTACTAAAGACTCGGTAAGATAAGAACAGTCACCGTCGGTGATTCTGGCAAAATATGAACCGGATACAGTGATCTCTCCATCAGTATCTCCGAAGTAAGTACCAGTCGCTTTTACAGAATTGTCAAAATTGTCTCTAAACCATTCTACGCTGGCGTCATTGGCATTCAATGAGCTTCCATCACCTCTGCGTAGACTCAGACCAATTGTATTCAGGTCACCCTCACAGATTGTCTTAGTCTCACCAGTGGCAACCTCTATTGTTCCAGTTGTAGTGTATCTATCCCTAAAGAGTGAGTAGTTAGGCAGAACCTTTACATCTTTATCACCATCGAAAGTATAGACATTACAGGTAGTTCCGGTAGACGTTCTAGAAGTCACTCTCAACTGCACATTAACATCCGCTGTAAGCACACCCAACTCCACTTCGGCATTTCCTTCATCAGGATCATACTCCAATGAGCCCATCACAGTGCCATCAGCAGTATTGATGATCTCATACAAGAAGTAATTCTGAGGCTTACTAATAGTGGCAAATGCCCCATTCGTAGCTTCACATTCAGTCACATCGCTGGTCGAGAATCCAAGATCACCATTCTTAGTGATAGGAGCTACAACTTCAACATCCTCTGACACCACACTCCAAACCTCAAAGCCCTGCTCCAGGTCATCATAATAGGTAGAATCTCCTGCCTGTAACCAGAAAGCAAAGTCCATGTTGTTTTTAGCCGAAGCATCAAACTGATCGTCATCAATCAAATCACCTGCCACCTGCACTACAACACTACCAGTGCCCTCGGTGATCGCGAACTCAAATCCCTCAAGGGTAACTGTATCACTTTCATCATTCCAAGCGACATACACCATGTTGTCAGCACCGAAACGACCTCTGATTTCATAATTGATAGTGATATCACCATCATAGCATGATTCAGTCTGATCAACCGATGTGATGATCAAAGCCTGCTTCTTAATTTTAAGAGAAGCGCTCGCATAGTCAAAAGGAAGTGCTTCAGCATAGTTCAAACTGATATTATCAATATTGATATCTCCTTCGCTTTCATCTTGTCTCCATCTGAAACGAGTTGTATTTTCCTTCATCTCGTCTGAAACCACATAGTTAAAGGTATCATTGTACCCAGGCCCCTCTTCATCCTCACTGTTGTCAGCGAATGTTTCCAAGGTGGTGTAGGTAGCTCCACCATCAATAGAATACTCAAAAATCAGGTTCTGAACTTCAAGTAACTCATCAAAACTGAAGTTAAGGTCAAATGACAATAACGTGGTATTTTCCAACTCACCTTCAACAAAGTCTCTAGTGGTTAATACCCTCAAACCATTGACATCATTGAAACTAATCCCGTGCCCAAAACTAACATAAGACTTGTTGATGAAGTTATCTTCATCTTCTTCCAAATCGTCCAGCTCATTATCCTCCAACTCAGTCAAATCTTCACCAAGTGGGCCACCTTCTGTAACCTCAATTTCGAAAGTGACATTGTCCCCTGAGATAAAGGATGGAAGATCAATGGTGATATCACCAAGACCCTGCTGAGAAGTAAGCAACCAGCCATCCCAAATCAGGTTGGCATACAGGTTTTCAGTATCGAGCGCAGAAGTCTCATTTTCCACTTCAATACCGAAGGTTACCGTGCTTCCTGCATAGAGGATCGTACCCTGATCCGCATCGGAAGTTAACTGAATGGCTCTATTGAAGATGTCAAGAGATCCTACCCCCTCTTCTTCGAAGAAGTAGTATGGCTCATCATCAATCATCACATAGGCAGTCACTTCTACACTGTAGTTGTCATTCTCTACATAGTAAGGGATAGTTGCCTCACCCACACCGTATTCACTTGTAGTAGCAATAACGAGATCTTCATCTGTGGATGGATCAGTTACACCAGAAAGGGTGAAAATAAACTCAGTGCCTTCAGGAAAAGTAGTTGACTCCAATACAGTAGAATCGATTGTCCATAGGTACTCAAAGTTTCCACCATTAAATACCGCATCATTCGGATCGGATTGCTCCCATACGAAATCATCCAAATCAGGAATTAAAGCATAAACAGTCTGTGGGTTGAAGGGTCCTCTATCGTAAAGGCTGCTGGAAAGGGCATTGCCAGTTCCCTCAGTGATAGAGATAGAACCTACTTTCCACTTATTTTGATCGTACCCTCTATTCAAGGCCTGATACCATCTGAAATGAGTAGCTTCAGTCAAGTACTCGGAAGGAATACCTACATAATAATCATCTGACCAATAAAGGTAACCTAAAGGAGCAAAATCAGATCCCTCAACATCTATTGTTTCAAATGTCGCGCCACCATCTATAGACACCTGCAATATTGGCAAGCTCAAATTGGTGGAAGGCTCAGAACCGAAATACTCAAATGAAAATTCAAGTGTCGCGGTATCCGTTGCAGTTAAATCAAGAGCCCTAGTCAAGGCATAGCGTTCCCCCACTTCTTTGAATTCCATGTACTGATCGTCGATCTCCAGTATATAACCACCTTCGAATTCGAAATCCTCTGCAGGATCCAAATCGGTCTCAAAAGCAAACGGTCTGAAGACGTCATCATCAAAGGCCTTAATGTAAGGCTCAATGCTAATCTCATATGACTCTTCCGGATCACCGAAGATATAAGAAGGGAAATTAACCGTTAGGTTTTGAATTCCGCTTGCATCTGCTTCACCGAGTACAACGTACTCATCCGATTCAGAAATTCCTTCACTCGGTACCAAAGTATACGTCTCCTGGCTCAAAACCACCGCGTAAGTAACATTCGAAGCGAATGGACCATCTGCATTGTAGGTAACCGAGAACTCCTCACCCAACTGGTACTCAGCCTCTTCGAGGTTGGCCATGCTGATGGTAAGAGGAATCATATAAATATCAAAGTCGTTCAGGTCAAACTCTGCCTCAGAAATAGGCTCAAGTTCAATAGCCCGAAGTTCGAATCCATAGAAATCAATTGCGGCATAATATTCATTGAATTCACCACCTTCATTGAAGATCCAACGAAACTGAGTCTCCTCTGTCATAGCCTCTTCAGGGATTTCAGTAAACTCATCAAGAAGACCATTCTCATAAGCATCACTATCCAACAGTTGTTCAGCGATCGTCACCCAGGTCTCACCCTCATCAAGAGTGTATTGAACTAATACAGGGACATCGCCACTATGGTAATCAGATACTTCAAAATTAAATAGAATGCTGGCACTATGTAATTCAGAAAGGTCCCAGGAATTGGTTATGAAATATGACTCGGTGTAATTTAAGTATTCATTGAATCGTGCATAGGAACCATAATCATCAGTGATTCCATCATAATCGTCATAGTAATCGTCCCACTCATCCGATGCGAATACTTCAACTACACTTTCAAGGTTTCCATTGACTAACTGAAGCTGGAATTCCACATTGTTATCTCCGCCATAGTTGATCCCCAAAGGCAACTCAGCAGAGATGGTACCGTCAGCATCTTCGCCACTGATCAGCACCACATACTCCTCCTCATCGTTATCCCAGACCAACAGCGTTGCAGTCACCTCACTACTGATAGCTCCTACCACATTGTAGGAAATATCAACCGTAGCGCCAGGGTAGATCACTTCATCTTCACCATCCTGCACAGCATCAGCTGAGGTGATGTCAACTTCATTGATCTGTACACCGATCACAGCCAGTAAAGAACCGCCTTCGCCTGTGTCCACATCGCCGTAGCTTGTGCTGGCCCATAGGGTATAAACATCGGGAATAATAGATGGTACTTCCGCTGTAAATGTACCCGTAGCAGCTGCATCCTGAGTGTCAAGAATAATTGGGAAGCCTTCACGATACAGATACAAAGTAACCTCTGTTCCATCAGGGAACTCACCACCTTCGATCTCAAAATCGACAGTAAATTCAGTACCAGGGTAAAGGTCAGCGCCGCCATCTACTACCTCCCCGATACTCAGTGAAGGCGTGTTGATATACATATATACTTCCTCATCATAATTATCCGGATAATCCAGATAATCCAGATCAACAATATTGTTGTCCCATTCGATCGTTGGTTCGTACAAGTACCAGGTATCCAATCCTGAGCCGCTATTGCTCAACTGTCTCCATCTAAATGAAGTAGATGCACTGACTATACCTGCAGGCAGATCCGTTCCATAAAACTCATAAGTTTCACCATCCGTACCAAACTCATTCAAACTGTATGTTTCAATGATGGTATATGTAGAGCCATCCGTAGAGTATTCGAAGACCACTTCTGTACCTGCAGAACTTCTAACATTATTCAAGCGCTCCAGATAAAAATCAAGAGTAAGTCCATCCAGAGAGGACACCGCAATAGCTGGGGTAGTGAATGATCGATCCCCCGCTGCTTCGAACTCAATGTCACTTCCGTCATATGCTCCACCTACAAGTGTGAAATCCTCTTCGTCGAAATCATCGTTACCAAGATAGTAATACAAATCATATTCACTTCCGAAAGACACTTCTGAGGCGCCCGCATCATACATTCTAACGATCAATTCCAAACCGTCATCATCATTGTACTCTATGTCCTTAGGCACAAATCCGGCAATGGTAATCATATCATCCTCTACGGTCACTTCCTGACCATCCAGAAGGTATTTACCATCAGTTTCATCTCCATCAAAATAAACTACAAATGCTGAATCTGCCGGATCGAATCCGTACGCCTGCAATTCGAGTGTAATGGAATCTCCCGGATTCAAAGTGCCATAATTACCAATAGAGCCACCTTCATCATTAAGGACATCATTGAGGACCAATGCCCAGTTATTAAGCTCAAAGTAATCAACCTCCTCATCGGCGGCCACCTCAAACTGCTGAATATATATTTCGTCAACCTCCCAGTTATTACCTTCACCGTTATCTATAGATACCTGTCTGACTCTAAACTGGACTGCACTAGTGAATGCTGCTGCCGGGATGTCAAAGTTGTAAAGACCGTCAGGGGTCTCATCGTATATAGAGTCTATGTTCACCCAAGTAGATCCGTTATTGATGCTGTACTGAATTCTCAGCATTTCATCCTCTTCGAGGTAGCTCGAGCCGTCTTCATCAAAATCGATATAAAGAACGCCCACCGTCTCTGCGGATAGGTCTACCGCGTTGGTACGAAGACTTCTTACTCCATTCTGATCAAAATAAAAGTCAAACCCATCATCACCTGATCCTAATACAGTGACCTCATCATCCTCAAACTCAACGAATGGAGTCTCCAGATTTCCATAAACTCCAGCTACGCGCACCTGGTAATTATCTGCTTCTTCCAAAGGAAATGTTCCCTCAAAAGTACCGCTGGCTGCGGTGCTCATGTCATAGATCTTACCATTAAGGATAGGGTAATCTTCATCATCAATAAAAATCAAATTCTGAGTGGTGTACATATAGAAGGTGGCGCCAGTCGTGAAGCCAAACGCCTCATAATCTGTACCGAAATCCTCACCTACAGTATCCGCTTCTACTATGTTGTCAAAACTGAAGGTTGGTGAATCTACATATATATTGTCCACGTTATCATTTCCAAATTGGATAGACTCAGTATCAGATATATATACATCCAACCCTGAGATTTGAAACGCCTGCAGATCACCTACCAATGTACCGCTTGAATTTTGACTAATTCTTAAAATAGTAGTATCTGTAAGAGCAGCCTGAGGCAACTGATAGTAGAAGTAACCTGCGGTATCTGCTAAAGAAGCGAGTCCGCCGATGTCCTCAAGATCTACATAGTTGTCGCCACCATCCATGCTATATGAAAAGACGATTTCATTGGGGGCAGAAATAGTATCTGCATCCACATAAACCCCAAAATAGACAAAGTCGTAATCCAGATCAATCATTGCAGTGATGGCATTTCTGGGGCCATCCTGATCGAAAACCAAAGAACCGCTTGTTCCATTTTGAGTGATAAAATCACCAGGTGCCAAATTATCTGAACTCAGCGCATCTGGAGAAGGTAAATCTTCACCGTTTGTTCCTGCGATCTCTATATCCCATGAATCATCGGTTAATGAATTAGGAAGCATACCTCCTATTGAGTCAATAGCATCGGTGCTTTGCGCCAATACTACATCCTCATTGTCTACCATATTATTACCGTTGATATCCACGTACAAATAATAAGTTGTACCTGCAGGAAAACCCGCGGCTTCATAATCCGCACCAAATCCCTGATAGGGATAATACGGGCCATCGGTACTTGAATTGACCGTCGTTCCTTGCCCCGTGGCACTAAACGCAAAAAAGCTCGTCATCATGACCAGCATCAATGCCTTTAGGTTGTGCCTAAATAATTTCGTTAATGTTTTTTTCATGTTTACGGTGATTTTAATTAGAATAATTTAAATCCTATCCTGATCGTGTTTTGTGTATTCACACTTGCATGGCTATTGGTAACAGTTTCCTGATATACCTCGCCATCCACTAAAACTTCGTTTTTCTTATCGTTGTAAAACTGGAAGCCAATTTCAGCACCGATATAGAACTTAGAAGATAAATGATACTCAGCACCCGCGCCTACAGACACACCATACCTGAAATGACCTCTATAAGCATCACTAAAGGAATAGTTCGTACCTGATGGAATCTGAGTGCTTCCACTCACAGTTGAACCGGTTGTAGACTCACGGCTGGCTACCCGCCCTCCAAGAATCACATCCAGTGCTGCATAGGATCTGAATGAACCGTCTACTCTCAGGTGATACTCACAACCTGGTCGTACCTCAAATTCATTGAGGTTAGTCACCACGTCGGGGGTTGTTTGAGTTGTGTTGAGGGTCATTCCGAATCCCAACCGGGGAACTATGACATCTGTCACAGCATATCGTGCCCGGAAAGATCCAAAATCCAAAAGAGAGCTACCCGAAAAGGGCGTCCCCGTGATTTCGATTAGCAAATCCCCAGGATCGAAAGTCCCTCCCGCCGATGCATCATCAAGATCATCCTGCGCATAGAGGAAACTCCCGGAAATGAGAATTGCCGTTAAAACCATTAGTAGTTTTTTCATAAACATATTGGTTAGGTGAATAATATTTACAGCGGCTATTTTAATTAACCGAAGTAAACTTAAGAAAAATAAAAGGACTTATCTATACCCATTTTCGGGTAATTGCCGATTTTTCGATTAATAAAAATTAAAGAAACGACTTCTTTTTTTATGATTACTTTATGTATACTCGACCTCAATACACCTGAGATGTAATATTTTCAATATATTTTACTTGATCTATGTTATCTCTTTGTTAAACCTGCGTATTCGACTAAACCCTGACTTTTACCCTTCAATCATCTTTTATCTACGATTAAATCCATGACCGCCGAACACAAAACCTTTGACATCTCCAAAATCGCGTACTTCCTGTTAGCGCTTGTTAGCACTGTGATTATCCTTGTTTACTCGGAAGACTACATTGTACCTTTCATCATTGCGCTCATCGTTTGGTTCATTATTCATGAACTCCGGGAGAATATCCAACAAATTCCATGGATGAGAAGAAATTGTCCGATGTGGCTCCAAAGTGCCATTGCTTTTATGGTGATCAACATTGTCATACTCATCATCATAGAGCTGCTAATGTATAGTATGTCTAATCTGATGAGCTCTCTGGAGTTATACGAATCCAACCTGGACAAGACCCTACTGGAAGTAAACGCCCTGGCTGGAATGGATGTAACCTCTCATCTGTATAGTTATCTGGAAAAAGTGGACCTGACGGAGCTGGCGTCCAGCCTCGCTGACTATGTGACCGCTTTATTGGGTGATGCATTCCTCATCCTACTCTATGTCCTTTTTCTGTTGATTGAGGAAAGTATTTTTCCCGAAAAACTTAAGCGACTATACCCTTCGGACAAACAGCAGCGCAAGACCGTCAGGTTGTTTAATAAAATGGATCATAACATCAGCCGATACCTGACACTGAAAACCCTCGTGAGTTTGCTAACCGGACTACTCAGCTACTTTGTGCTGATTGCTTTCGGCATAGATGCGCCGATTTTCTGGGCGCTCCTGATTTTTGTACTTAACTATATTCCTACTATTGGCTCACTCATCGCCACCTTGTTTCCGGCATGCTTCGCCATATTGCAATTCGGTGAGCTGGCTCCGTTTGTTTACATCCTTATTTCTGTAGGGGCCATTCAAATTATCGTTGGTAATGTGATCGAACCGAAGGTCATGGGCAACTCACTCAACATCAGTTCTTTGGTGGTTATCCTCTCTCTGACTATCTGGGGTGCTATCTGGGGTGTGATGGGCATGATACTAAGTGTGCCCATTACAGTGATGATGATAGTGGTCTTCGAAGAAATCCCGAGTCTCAGGTTTATTGCAGTGATGCTCTCTGAAAAGGGCGAGCTGAACGCACTGGAAGAAGACTAATAATCAAGGTTTCCACGAACTTATCGGTACCTTTGATGTTACCAAAAATAAAAAAACGAATCAACCATGAAAAGATTGAATCTGCAAACCACCACGGTTTTCTTATCCTTAGTTGTAATGTATTCATGTGGACCATCCAAAAAATCAGAAACGGCTGAAAGCACGGAATCCACTCCCTCAAAGAAATACACACTGACCAAGGCCCCACCTTCATACGACTATCCTGAAGCTGGTTTAGAGTTGATTTCTTCATCAGACGATCTGGATACGGGGGATGTTACCTTCGAATTTGCGGTGACCAACTATGAGCTGGCCGTTCAGACTCCTGATGCGGAGACCCGAGGAATCGCCAACTCAGGAAAGGGGCAACACATTCACTTTATTCTGAATAATGATCCCTACTCTGCTCACTATGAGTCTTCTTTCACTAAAAATCTTTCTGAAGGGAATCACGTTGTCCTCGCTTTCTTATCAAGATCATATCATGAGTCCGTAAAAAATGGGATGGCTTATGTGCTGAAAGAAATCACCGTTGGCGAACCTGAAGCAACGGGAAATTTTGATGAAACTGCACAGCATCTATTCTATAGCCGTCCCAAGGGAACCTATAGCGGTGCTGATACCGAAAAATTGATGCTGGATTTCTTCCTGTTCAATACGGAGATTTCTCCTGAGGGCAACAAAGTAAGAGCCACCATCAACGGGGAGGAAAACTACCTCACAGAATGGGCTCCCTATTATATAGAAGGATTGGAAAAAGGAGAGGTTAATGTAAAGCTGGAGCTTTTAGACAAAGATGGAAACCTGATCCCGGGTCCATTTAACAGCGTGGAAAGAAAAGTCATTCTGGAGTAAGCCTTCAGATGATCTACCAAAAAAAATCCCAATGCGTTTATTTAGCTCATTGGGATTTTTTTATGCCATCTATTATCAAGCTGACAAGGCTGGTTTAATCCACCCACTCAGCCATAAAAAGGTTGGTGTCTCTGTTCCCGCCATTGAATCGATTAGAAGCCCACACGAGGTACTTACCATCCGGACTAAACATGGCGAATGAGTCAAAAACTGAATCAAAGGTTACACGCTCCAGGCCTGTACCATCCAGATTAATCATGTACAAGTTGAATGGAAATCCGCGTTCTGCTTCGTGGTTAGATGAAAAAATCACCTTCTCGCCAGAGGGGTGAAAAAATGGTGCCCAGTTGGCATTGCCCAGGCTGGTAATTTGCCTAAGGTCACTTCCATCCGTATTGCATACAAACAGCTCCATTTCAGTAGGCTGTACCAGCCCTTCCGCCAAAAGCGCTTTATACGTCGCCATTTCTTCTTCGGTCTTTGGTCTGGAGGCCCTGAAAATCAACTTTTCTCCATCAGGCGAGAAAAACGCACCCCCATCATAGCCCAGCTCATCCGTGATCTGAATTACATTACCCCCATCCATATCCATCGTATAGAGTTCCAAATCTCCCGAACGCATGGAGGTGAACACCATTCTATCACCTTTTGGTGATACCGTGGCCTCAGCGTCGTAACCAGCTGTCTGAGTAAGCTGATTCAGAATATTCCCATTGAGATCTGCCGTGAAAATATCATAGTCAGCATAAATTGGCCACACATATTTGCCTCTGGCAGACCTGACCGGACTTTCCGGGCAAAGGGAATCTCCCAAATGGGTGGAGCCATACACAATAGAGCTGTCTCCGGGAAGAAAATAAGCACAGGTTGTCCTCCCGAGTCCTGTACTCAGCATCGGAGGCTGATACCCAGGCCTTGCATCGGCAATATCCAGCCTGAAGATCTGATCGCAGGCTACATCCCATTCATCAAAATCAGATTGAAAGATCAATTGATCTCCGCCAAAAGACCAGTACGCTTCGGCATTATTGCCACCCCACGTGAGCTGTCTCACATTTTTAAGGTGAACCTCTTGTGCATATCTCAAAGTATCCGCATAATCTTCCCCATCAGAAGAAGCCTCTTTTGGGGTGGTTTGACAGGAGGCTACGAAAACAATTCCAAGTATGTAAAATAAGTGTTTCATCAGGTTTATCTTAGTCCACGCGAAACTAACACATATCTTGATGATCATGCGGGCACCTCTTTTCATTTTCATTCCTCTCATACTCTACAGCTGTACTCAGCCATCCCCCGACTACCTCAGTCAGGCCCAACGAGATATATCCATCCTGGCGAGTGATTCTCTGGAGGGTCGTGAGGTAGGCACCAAAGGAGAAACACTGGCTGCAGCCTACATTTCAAGAAGATTTGGAGCATTGGGCCTAAGCCCGGCAGGAACAGAGGGGTGGTATCAACCTTTTTTTGTGAAAGAATCTCAAAACCCACACGAAAAAGCAGTGTTCTCTGCTGAAGATTCCCTCGCAGGAACCTCAGGTAAAAATGTCCTCGCTTTGATGGACAATCCCGGAGAGGAAGTGGTCGTGGTAGGTGCTCATTTTGATCATCTGGGTTATGGCGGTTTCTCATCCCTCCACAGGGGAGACTCTGCCGTCCACAATGGTGCCGATGACAATGCCAGCGGCATCACTGCCATGTTTTTGATCGCCGAAATGCTGCAACAAAAGAAACTACAAAGAGATGTCCTTTTCATTGCTTTTTCGGGAGAGGAAAAAGGACTCTGGGGCTCCAATTTCTTTGTGAAAAATCCTACGGTTGATTTAAAGAAGGTTGATTTTATGATCAATATGGATATGGTGGGCAGACTAGATTCTGCAAAAGGAATGGCCATACATGGTACTGGTACCGCTCCTGAGTGGTCACAGGTCATCGACACCACCAATACGGTCAACTTGAAAGTAATCAAAAAGGAATCTGGCGTAGGCCCCTCAGACCATACTTCCTTTTATCTCCAGGATATCCCCGTGCTTCATTTCTTCACCGGTCAGCATGCGGACTATCATAAACCTACCGATGATGCTGAACTCATCAATTATGAAGGGATCGTGCGCATTGCTAACCACATTACCAACATCATTACTCATCTCGATACCCAGCCAAAGCTCTCTTTTCAGAAAACCAAAGACGAATCCAGACAGGGCCCCCGCTTCACGGTGTCACTAGGCGTGGTGCCTGATTATCTTTATGATGGAAAAGGCATGCGCATTGACGGCATCAGTGAGGATAAACCAGCTCAAAAGGCCGGATTAGAAAAGGGCGATGTGGTGATCCAGCTGGGAGATAGTACTGTCACTGATATGATGAGCTATATGCGCGCATTGTCTTCCTTCAAAGCCGGAGACACCACCGAGGTGACTGTGGATAGAAATGGCGAGAAGCAGGTGTATGATATTCAGTTTTAAATGAAAAAACTCATTCCCTTACTCCTGCTCTGCGCTTGCCAGACCTCCGAACCCGCACAGATGATTCTGGACCGTCACCGGGAAACTGTGGGTAACACCTCCGAGATCAGGTCGCTGTCCACTTTATCCAATTGTGTGGGCCCGGAAGGCAACTACACCACCTATACATCTTCTTCTTTCACAGATGACTATGTGCTTTTTCAGCAGGATTACGACTACAAACCAAACCCCTTCTATGCGCTGATTTTGGATAAAGAAGAGGGTTATGGACTCGATGAAAACTTAGTGGTGCAGGGACCACTTTCCAAACCCGTTATCGCTGTTTTGAAAGCCCATGAGTTTCATGAGGTCATGCTTCAACCGGAGCGCCGATACTTCAGAATGCGTCTATTGGAAGACACTACTTTCTTTGATCAAAAGTGCCATCAACTCATTGCAAGTGACCATTTGGGACTTCCTGTTCGGCTGTATTTTGATAAAAAATCACGGCTGATGGCGGGGATCTCACAGGTCAATCCCTATAAAAAGGGAGAAATTATTCAGGTGCATTTCGAAAAGTGGAACAAGAAAAATACCCCGGTGATCTTCGAGCAACTTACCATCCTTCAGGGATCCGAAACCTACTCTTTTGAGTATGAATATGTAGATTTCTCAACTGAGGAAATCGAAAAAATAACCTTCGAAAAACCCTGAGTCTGATCCCTGTATCATGACCCTTCCTGGCACCTCCAACTGGGTGGGATGAATACGCTCCTGAAAAACTATAAACATATCCACAAGTTTTCCACAGCTAAGAAATACCCGAGGTACATGACCCAATTGGCCGTGGGATTTTCTTATTTTGTTTTTTGTTGCAATAAGCAAACCACCACACTTCATGTACTTAATTTTTGATACGGAAACCACCGGTCTTCCCAGAAACAAAACGGCACCCCTTACCGACTTTGACAACTGGCCCAGACTGGTACAACTAGCCTGGCAGCTACACGACGCAGAGGGAAAATTAGTTTCTCAAGGTAACCACGTGGTAAAACCCGAAGGTTTTACCATTCCCTTCAATGCTCAAAAAGTACACGGCATCTCCACTGAGCGCGCACTTGAAGTGGGCGAAGACCTTGGGGATGTGCTGGACAAATTCTCCGCAGACGTCAAGCGTGCTAAAGTGCTGGTGGGACACAACATTGAATTTGACAATAAAATCATTGGCGCAGAATACCTCCGGACGGATCAGGAGAACCTTCTGGAGGACTACCCGAACATTGATACCTCCACAGACACGGTGGAGTTTTGTCAGCTTCAGGGTGGTATCGGTGGCAGGCTCAAGCAGCCAAAGCTTATAGAGCTTTACACCAAACTTTTTGGGAAGCCTTTCGATGATGCACACGATGCGGCTTACGATGTGGATGCCACAGCCAGGGCATTTTTTGAATGTCTCAGAAGAAAAATCATCAAAACATTTGATGATACTGATCCTTCCAAAATTACCTATGAAGCTCCAGACCTGGAGGCAGCCAATTTTTCCTGGGCGCGTGAAAAACGTACCGGACGGGCCAGCAATGAGGAAGTAGCTGTAGAAGACATCAAAGGCCCCTTCTGTCACCTTCATGTTCACTCTCAGTTTTCTGTGCTTCAGGCCACCCCCAACGTGGAGTCCATTGTGGCTAAAGCCAAAGCTTTTGACATGCCAGCAGTAGCCATTACTGATCTTGGGAACATGTTCGGGGCTTTCAAATTTGTGAGATCGGCACTCAACGCAGGCATTAAACCCATTGTGGGTTGTGAGTTTTTTGTGGCCGAAGAGCGATTAAAGCTTCAATTCACCAAAGACAATCCGGACCGACGGTTTCAGCAGGTTCTGATGGCCAAAAACAAAAAAGGTTACGAGAACCTGGTGAAGTTGAGTTCCTATGCCTACATAGAAGGGCTTTATGGACTCTATCCAAGAATAGACAAGGAACTGATCAAAAAGTATCGTGAGGGGGTAATCGCCACAAGTGGCGGGCTCTACGGAGAAATCCCACATCTGATCCTGAATGTAGGTGAGCACCAGGCAGAAGAAGCGTTGCAGTGGTGGCTGGACCTCTTTGGTGAGGATTTCTATCTGGAAATCAACCGCCACGGACTGGACGAGGAAAATCACCTCAATGATGTACTGATAGGTTTTGCCAGGAAGTACAACGTAAAGATGATCGCTGCCAACGAGCTCTTCTACCTGGACGAAGAGGACTCTAAAGCCCACGATGTACTTATTTGTATTAAAGAAAACGAAAAGCAGAGCACGCCCATTGGGCGTGGAAGAGGGTTTCGTCCCGGTCTGAAAAATTCAAAGTACTACTTCAAAGGTCAGGACGAAATGAAGGCGGCATTTACAGATCTGCCAGAGGCCATTGAAAACATCGCGGAGCTCATCGACAAGGTGGAGGAGTTCAAGCTGGAACGTGACGTGCTCCTGCCCGCCTTTGATATCCCTGAGGAATTTAAAAACCCTGAAGACGACCTTGATGGTGGCAAGCGTGGGGAAAATGCCTACCTGAGACATCTTACTTACATTGGCGCAAAAAAACGCTACAAGGAAATCACCGAGGAGATTAAGGAAAGGTTGGATTTTGAGCTGGCCACCATCGAAAACACCGGCTATCCCGGTTACTTTCTGATTGTTCAGGATTTCACCAGCAAAGCCCGTGAAATGGGAGTGGCAGTGGGTCCCGGCAGGGGTTCTGCCGCGGGATCTGCAGTGGCCTATTGCATCGGGATCACTAATGTAGACCCCATTGCTTACGATCTCCTGTTTGAGCGTTTCCTGAATCCTGACAGGGTATCACTTCCCGATATTGATATTGACTTTGACAATGAAGGACGGGAAAAAGTCATCGACTATGTGGTGAAAAAATATGGCTTCACCCAGGTGGCTCAGATCATTACTTATGGTACCATGGCCCCTAAGTCGGCCATCCGGGATGCCGGAAGGGTTATGGAACTTCCGTTGCCTGAAACAGACTCCATTGCCAAGCTGGTGCCTGAAAAACCAGGGGCCAAATTCTCCAAAATATGGGGCGAGGTGCCCGAGCTGGAGCGGATGCGCCGAGGCAAAGACCTCCCCTCTCAGGTACTGAACCAGGCGGTGATTCTGGAAGGATCACTTAGAAACACCGGTGTCCATGCCTGTGGTATTATCATCACTCCTGATGATATGACGAACTTTGTGCCACTCGCCAAGTCCAAGGACTCCAGCCTGCTGGTCACACAGTTTGACAACAGCGTGGTAGAATCTGCCGGAATGCTGAAAATGGACTTTTTGGGTCTGAAGACACTTTCTATCATTAAAACCGCAATAGAAAATGTGAAAAAACGACACGGCATTGTCATCGACATAGATGAAATTCCGCTGGACGACCCTAAAACCTACGAACTCTATCAGAAGGGCGAAACCAATGGAACCTTCCAGTTTGAGTCTCCGGGAATGCAGAAGCACCTCCGGGCACTCAAACCAGATAAACTGGAAGACCTCATCGCCATGAATGCCCTGTACCGACCAGGACCAATGGAGTACATTCCGGAGTTCATCGACCGTAAGCATGGTCGGTCCAAAATTCAGTATGACGTGCCGGACATGGAGGAATACCTGGCCGAAACCTACGGCATCACGGTCTATCAGGAGCAAGTGATGCTACTCTCGCAAAAACTGGCCGGCTTCACCAAAGGCGAGGCGGACGTTTTGCGTAAAGCGATGGGTAAGAAGCAAAAGCAGGTACTGGACAAAATGAAGCCTCAGTTCATCGGGCAAGCCAAAGAAAAAGGACACCCGGAAGACAAGTTGGAGAAGATCTGGAAAGACTGGGAAGCTTTTGCAGCCTACGCCTTCAACAAATCGCACAGTACGTGCTACTCGGTGGTAGCTTATCAAACCGGCTACCTGAAAGCCAACTATCCGGCCGAATACATGGCCTCAGTGCTCACGCATAACCAGAGCAACATTGAAAAAGTGAGCTTTTTCATGGAAGAATGCCGCAATCAGGGGATCAAAGTGTTGGGTCCACACGTGAATGAATCAGGTCTCAACTTTGAAGTAAACGCGGCTGGCGAGATCCGTTTTGGACTTGGAGCCATCAAAGGCACTGGTGAGTCTGCGGTACTGGCGATTATTGAAGAACGAGATGAAAATGGACCGTTCAACGATCTTTTTGATTTTGCTTCCCGGGTGAACCTCAGAGCGGTCAATAAAAAATCATTTGAAAGCCTGGCCAAAGCCGGTGGTTTTGACTGCTTCGATGAGTTTCACAGAAGACAGTATGTGGAGCCTGATGAAGAGGGTGCCAGCCTGATCGAAAAGGCCATCCGCTACGCCAACAAGCTTCAGCAGGAAGAAGATAGTGCGCAGGCCTCTCTGTTTGGTGGCGGCAGTGAGTCCAATGTGGTGATGAGGCCACGGATCGGAAAAATAGAGCCCTATGGTGAAATAGAAAAGCTCAACATAGAGCAGGAAATGGTGGGCCTCTACATCTCCGGACACCCACTGGATCAGTACAAGTTTGAGATGAAGTACTTCACCAACACCAAACTGAGTGACCTGGTGGACCTGGAAAAGCTCCAGGGCAAAGAGATCAAATTAGGTGGAATGATCACCGAAGTGGCACACCTTACCACCAAAAAAGGTAAGCCATATGGACGTTTCAAAATCACGGGATATTCGGACAGTCACGAGTTTTTTCTGTTCTCACCCAGCTACCTGGACTTCAAGGCCTATCTGGAGAAAGGCTGGTTCATCTACATGACGGGAATCGTACAAAACAGATGGAGCGGCACAGACCTGGAATTCAAAATCACCAGTATGGAGCCACTGAGTGATATCAGGGAGCGCATGGCTAAAGGCATAGAACTGCAAATGCGTTTATCCGATGTGAGCCCGGCGCTCATTGGAGAGCTGGAGCGCTACGGTCAAAAGTACCCGGGAAATAACGTATTCAAGCTCAATATCATGGGTGCTTTTGAGGAGCGGATGATCAATCTGGAGATGATGAGCCGGAAAATATCCGTGGACATCAATGACGATCTTATCAAGGAACTCGACCGACTGGAGGACATCAGTTACCGGGTGCTGACTAGCTGATCTTTTCCCTATTGTCAGAGAGACAACAAATGAATACTTAAATAAAAAGTGGATCAACAAAAAGCATATCTTTGCCGTTATCAACTTGAATTATAATTTATTAACTGATATAAAAATGGCACATCCATTAGAATTAACTGATCAAAATTTCGAAGAAATAATCAATACCGATAAACCCGTACTTGTGGATTTCTGGGCGGAATGGTGCGGACCCTGTAAAATGATCGCCCCTGTAGTGGAAGAGTTGGCTGCTGACTATGAAGGCAAAGCCGTGATTGGCAAAGTAGATGTAGACTCAAACCCTGAGATTTCTGCAAAATTTGGCATTCGCTCCATCCCTACCCTTTTGGTATTCAAAAACGGTGAGATTGTAGACAAACAAATCGGAGCAGTTCCGAAGACTGCATTGAGCGAAAAGTTGGATAAGCAACTGGCTTAATCCTACCTCGTTAGAAAGTATAAAAAAACCGGCCCAGGCCGGTTTTTTTGTGCCCTTTCCCCCTTTAAAAGTAGTAATTAAGGGTAAAAAGCTGGTCAAAGGATATTTTGTTGGCCCACCTCAGATTGAGTGCGCTGCTTCGTTGTTCCCCTTTTGATACTTCTCCATTTTCCTGATCCTCTTCCCTCCTTTTCCCCTGGCTGGCACTCATGACCACCTGAGCCAGATTGGTTTCAATAGTGAGCTGATCAAAGATGAAATAATACAAGCCCATCTTCATATCCATGTGAATGGCATTGGTACGGACCTCATGCTCCCAGCGGTCATAAGATTCCTCACTCAGGGTATCAAAGCTGTGATGGGAATTTCTCTCAAGCGTCCTCAAATAGCCCATACCCGGCTGCACATAAGCACCAAAATCACCATGAATCGGAAAATAATATTTCAGAAAAGTCCCAAAACCAAAACTCACGCTACGGTTATTAACTTCACCATTTCCGGATCTATATTGTATTTGCTGATCATGGTTTGCGGTTCGCAGTTCCATGTCAATACCTATCATGACATAATCCTTAAAAAAACGACCATAATAGGGTGAAACAGAGAAATGGTTGGTCTGGTTTGAAAATTCATTTCCCCAGTATGCACTATTCATCACCCAATCATCATCCATTTCTGTTTCTGTTTCTGATAGGGTGATGGATATACCCCCTCCCAAAATCCGATTCCCCATTTCAAGGGAGCTTTGAGAGTAAGTGAGGATGCATGAAAAAGTAAGAACAAAAGCAGCAACAGTCTTTTTGGCTTGTGAGGAGCTCATATGTCAGGTTTTTTTAGAGGTGAAAAACCAAACCCTGCAAAGAATATACCAGACCGTTACCCCTATTGCTAAAAAACGTTAATTCCCAAGTTGCGCTCCGGTTTTCTTTTCCATTAACCTCACCAAAAAACCTGCATCCGCCACATGCTCCAGCATTACTTTGATCAGGAATGTCAGCGGCACAGATAGTAACATACCCGCAGTACCCCACATAAAAGCCCAAAAGACCAGGCTGAATAAAATGGTTACTGTATTAATGGAGAGGGAGTCCCCGGTCATTTTGGGCTCTACAATACTACCCATGGTGAGTTGCACACCCTCCAGTGCCAAAAACAGAAAAACCACCTCCGAAACACTGCTGGCCGTCAGCCCCCCGATGATCAGAGGCGGCACTATGGCAATGAGCGAGCCTACATAGGGAATATAGTTCAGCACAAAGCCTAAAATGCCCCAGAGTAAGGCATACTGTATCCCAAACGCCCAGCTAATGAGCCCGATACCCAGTCCGGTCATCAGACTCACGATGGTTTTCACTTTGATGTAAATACTAATGGAATCCTTCACCCTGCGGAAGGTCTCTGACGCTGATGAATCCTCCCCTGCTCCATTTTTACCCATAATGTAGTTGATCACCTTTTCGTATTGTGCGATGGCTCCCAGCAAGCCGGCAAAATACAAAATCGTCATTAGGAGTTCTGTTGCAAATCCACTGAGGGTATTCAGAAAAGACCCAGAAAGTGATAACACCTGATCCGTAGGTACCACACGTGATATATACTCCTTCAGTTCATCTTCCTGGAGCTCGCTCCCCACAAGCGAGGTTACCCGATCGATCATAGGTTTAAGTTCGGCGGTGACTCCTGCAAGGATATCATCCCTGTTACTAATGAATGCACTCACCGCATTATAAAACAGAAATCCAATAAGTAAAAAAGCAATGACTGAAAATATGGTGGTCAGCACCACGCTTACATTCAAAGAGAACTTCCTCCTGAAAAGACTCACCAATGGCTGCTGCAGGATGGCAAAAAACAAAGCAAAAGCCAGCGGCACAAACAAATTACTCAGCATTTTGAGTAAATAAAGGATCACAATGGCCAAAAAAACCACTAAAATATTCTTGATCACACGCAGTGATCGGGCCATATCATCAGATTGTTCGTTCATGGAGTAAACATTTGTGGGTGTTCGTCTTCGAAAGGTGTAAGTGCCTGCAAATATCTGGCAAAAGAAAGGATAGTAGCCTCATCAAAGTGATTTCCTATCAAAGTAATTGTTCCAGGGGTTCCAGCCTTGTAAGATCCGTTGGGCAATACCACACATGGATGCCCCGTGAGGTTAGTCATCAGCAGCTGATCCCCACCAAAACTCGGAGCTATCAGCACATCGATATCGGCCATCATTTCATTGAACTGCTGCACAAGTAAATACCGCAGCCTATTCGCCTGTATGTACTCCACGGCAGGGATAAATCTGGCGGTTCTGAAGACGTTCGGCCAGGCATTGACAATCTGCCGGGTCAGTTCATCATCCTGATTGCTTCGGGTGAGCTCATCAAACGCCGCCGCAGCCTCTGCAGAAAGAATAAACCCAAGCGCACTAGTCGGAATCTCAGAAGGCAACTCCTTTTCGATCAATTTCACACCTTGATCCTGTAGCAATGCCAAAGCAATGCTGTCGTTGGATCTGTTGTACTCAGAAGATTCAAAAAGCCCCTTCAAATAGCCCACTCTCAGGTTTTTCAACTTGTACACATCATACTCATAATTGAAGGGATAGTCCTTCAATACTTCCAGGTCTTTGCCATCGGATCCTCTGATGGCCTCAAATACCAACGCCAGATCTGTTGCATCTCTGCACATTGGCCCCAACTTATCCATACTCCAGCTCAGGGCCATGGCTCCATATTTGCTCACCCGACCAAAGGTAGGCCGCAACCCCATGATCCCGCATCTGTTGGATGGAGATACGATAGACCCCCACGTTTCACTACCGATAGCAAAAGGCACCAAACCCGCCGCTACCGCTGAGGCCGGACCCGCTGACGAGCCACTACTGCCCTGCTCAAGGTTCCATGGGTTCTTGGTGACACCTCCATACCATACATCGCCCCAGGCGAGGGCACCCAATGTCAGCTTAGCCACCAGCACAGCGCCTGCGGCCTCCAATTTCTCCACTACCGTAGCGGTATAGTTGATTTCCTGGTCTTTGTAGGGCATCGCTCCCCATGTGGTTTTATAGCCTTTCACCGCCAGCAAATCCTTCACTCCATAGGGAATACCATGCAATGGGCCTCTATAAATACCAGCCGCTATTTCTTTATCCGCCCGGCTCGCTTGATCCAAGGCCAGTTGCTCCGTCAGCGTAACCACGCACTGCAGGGTATCTCCGAACCTCTTCAGTCTGTTCAGATACATCAGGGTCAGTTCCAGTGAAGTCACTTTTCGTGTTCGGAGGAGAACCGAGAGTTCGGCTACTGAGTAAAACGCCAACTCTTCCATTTTGGCTGGCATCTCTACCTGGCCGGGGAGTTGAAAATCCACCTCCAGTTGCTCAGAGGGAATATGGTCAGAATTTACCGGGGGTACAAACACCAGCGAGTATGGGAGTTCGTTGGGCAGAGATTGCGTACGGATTTTTCGGAAATCCGAAAGATTCTCCTCCAGCCCTCCGCGCAGGGAGTCCACTTCTTCCTGAGTAAAATCCAGTCCAAAAAGCTTCATGGTCTGAAAAACGGAGTCCTGCTGGCCGTGAACGACCAGTGCACTCAGGCAGATTACAGCTGTGAAAATGAGTTTTTTCATGATTGCGTCATTGAAGGATTTCAGGCAGACATCCTCCAAAATGGTGGGATAAGTGCCCTTTAATTAAGATCAGGAAGAAAGGTAAGACAGGAAATTGATTTTCTGCCAGACCGGGCCAGGAAAATGAGGAGTGGTAAAACAAAAAGGGCAAGCCTCTTGCGAAACTTACCCTTCCCATTTCATAGGCACCGTAGCCCCTATCAAATGCCAAACTACTGTTCGGATGCCCTCCAAAGTTTATTCCGGGGAATCCCGAAATTTTCTTCAAAACTGACCCCTGAGCCACGCTAAGTGATGCCTTAGCGTTCACCTAACTTTTGCTCTTACGATCAAGAAACTGACGTTTCAGCTTCCTATCCCTCGTTTGGTAATTCTAAGGTAGCATCAATATTTACAATCACAAAGTTTTGATTATCAATGTTTTCCACCAGTTTTATACAGTCCTATACCCTGGTTATACCATACTTTTACACAGTCTTATCCACAATCTCGCGGTTTTGTTAAAAAAGCCTAAACCCATTGCCACTCATGTAACTTCCTAACCTTTATGGTGGTACACCCGGTTAAATTCAACACCAAACCTAAAGGTCATGATCAAGAACTACCTGAAAATCACCCTCCGACACTTATTGAGGCAGCCGGGCTATGCAGCACTGAATATCTTGGGGCTCACCGTCGGCATTGTGTCCAGCCTCCTCATTGTACTCTACCTCTATCATGAGGTCAGTTTTGACCAGCAACACACCAAAGCTGATCGCATTTACCGGATTTCATCAGACATCAAAGAGCCAGACAATGCTTTCAGATGGGCCGTGACCCAGCTCCCGCTTGGCAGAACGGTGAAAAGTGAATTTTCCGAAGTGGAACAATACGTGAGGTTTATCGGAAACGGCCGAACCCGATTTTCGAAAAACGACATCAGCTACTATGAAGAAAATATCTTTATGGTAGACAGCACCGTGTTCAATGTTTTTGACTTCAACCTCACCTCCGGAGACCCTCAAACCGCACTGGAGGGCCCTAACTCCATAGTGATCAGCCGGAGTATGGCAGACAAAATATTCAAAGGGGAGAACCCCATCGGACAGCTGCTGAAAACAGATCACAATAGTCTGGAAATCACAGGAGTATTCGCTGACGTACCCAAAAATGCACACATCCGCCCCAATGCCATGATCTCGGCCAGCACGGCGGACCGAAACAATTCTCAAAACTGGGGTGGATTTGGCATCTACACCTACGTACTACTCAACGAAGGTGCCGATCCTGCAGCTGTGGAAGCCAAACTCAACGACATCATTGAAAAGTATGTGGCCGTCATCTTTGATCAGTTCGGTATTAAAATTCGATACGAGATGATCAATATTGCTGATATCCACCTTTACTCCACCTTTCAGGGAGAACCCGAACCCCTTGGCAACATCAAATACATCTACATTTTTGGTGCGGTGGCCATCTTCCTTATTCTCATTGCCAGCATCAACTACATGAACCTCTCCACCGCCCGGTCGATGAAACGTGCCCTGGAGGTGGGTATCCGAAAGGTCATGGGTGCCCAGCGAGGCATGCTCATCCGTCAGTTCATGACCGAGTCCATTCTGCTCACGGTCTTTGCCCTTTTCATCAGCCTGCTGCTCCTGCTTCTCCTGGTACCCCTGCTGAACAATCAGCTACAAACCAACCTCAACATCAGTAACCTGCTGGCACCAGGAGTACTGCTTGCTATTGGGGCGATGTTTTTAATCACCGGAGTCCTTAGCGGAAGCTATCCTGCGTTTTACCTTTCAGCCTTCAAACCCATTGCAGTACTTAAAGGAAAAGGAGGCCGTGCCGGAAATAAAGTACTCAGAAGCATCCTTGTGGGTATTCAGTTTGCCATTTCCATCTTCATGCTGGTGGGCACGCTCATTATCTACGATCAGATGCAATATCTCCGACACAAAGACCTGGGATTTGATAAAGATCAGGTACTCAGAATGGTGCTTGACAATGACGCTGCGCGTGAAAAATGGCCGGTACTCAAAAATAAGCTACTTGAAAATCCCAACATCCGGGGAGCCACCACCTCCACTACCTCTCCGGGACGTGGATTTGGGAAAAACGTAATGAGCGTAGAGACCAACGATGGCACCATGGAGCAGTACGGTGTTGATTCTTACGGAATCGACTATGACTATTTGCCTGTGCTGGGGATTGATGTGTCTGCCGGACGAAATATTTCCTCCAAATATCCAACGGACACCGCCTCAGCGGTGCTGATCAATGAGGCCATGGTTTCACGGATGGGGTGGTCAGATCCCATCGGCAAAAAGTTTCAATTTGACAGGGACAGTACGAAATTTCACAAGGTAGTGGGAGTCGTCAAAGACTTCCACCAGCGATCGCTGTATGACCCCATAGAAGCATTATTATTTATACCAAGTCTTAATAACTCCAATGTGCTGGTGAAAATCGGTGGTGACTTAAATGCCTCCATTCGAAGCATAGAATCCATCTGGAATGATGTCTTTCCCAATATGCCATTCGAATACAGCTTTTTGGACGAAGACTTTATGGAGCAGTACGAAACCGACCAGCTAAGAGGGCGCCTGTTCCTCGGTTTTTCAGTGATGATGATTTTCATAGCATGCCTGGGACTGCTCGGACTGGCCTCCTTCATTGCGGAACAGCGCACCAAAGAAATCAGCATCAGAAAGGTGCTGGGAGCCAATGTATCGGGACTGGTCACACTCCTGGTCAAAGATTTCATCATCCTGGTAGCCCTGGGGGCTTTACCAGCTTTTGGGTTTGCTTACTATTTCATGGGAGAATGGCTGGACACCTTTGAATACCACGTAGAGATGAATTATGTGCTCTATCTCCTGGTGCTCACCATCATCTCAGCCATCACGGTGATCACTACCGGATACCACGCCCTCAGGGCGGCCAGCAGCAATCCGGCTGAGAACCTGAAATACGAATAAGTAACCACCAGCATAAAGTGAAGCCGGAGGTGACGAACACTTTCCGGCTTCACTTTATTTTTTGTCACTAGCTTTATCGCATGAAACAAGCTTTTGCGATTCTCCTGACCACCTTTGGGTTCCTGTCTTTAGAGGCTCAAAAACAGGTGGCTATCACTTATGATGACCTGGTGCTCAATGGGCCGTTCATTTCACTTGAACATACCATAGCCGTCAATCAGCAAATCATCGCTGATTGTGAAATGTTTGGTGTACCGGCCGTGGGTTTTGTCAATGAAAAAAAGCTCTATGTAGCCAATGAAGAGGATGCCAGAATTAACATTTTAAAATCCTGGCTGGACGCGGGCCTGGAGCTTGGCAATCATACTTTTAGTCACCCGTCCTTATCAAAGACTCCCCTGGCAGATTACCAAAAGGATGTCCTGAAAGGTGAAGAAATCACCAGGCCATTAATGAAAGCACACGGCCAAATCCTCAAATACTTCAGACACCCATATCTCCACACCGGTCCGGATAGCGTCACCAAGGCCTCTTTTGAGTCTTTTATAACCTCACTGGGCTACGAGGTAGCTCCGGTTACGGTGGATGGGTCAGATTACATATTCAATACGGTGTATGTAGATGCCCTGAAGTCGGGAGATACGGCGCTCATGCAGCGCACTGGCGCTGCTTATGTGGCTCACACCCTTAGGATGTTTGATTTTATGGAGCATGTAGCCAAAGAGGTTATAGGCAGGAACATTGCCCACATTTATCTGTGCCATGCCAACGCCATCAATGCAGATTATATGGGCCTCCTCTATCAGGAACTAAAGCAGCGTGGTTATGAGTTTACCTCCTTGAAAGAAGTGCTGCAGGATGCGGCCTACCAAAGTGAAGATCACTATATAGGCAAATGGGGAATTAGCTGGCTTTACCGATGGGACAAGGAAAAATCTACAGAATGGCTGAAAATAGAGCCTGAAATTGATCAGGAAATTTTATCCTTGTATAACAATCGATAGTGCTGAAAACCCCGCAAATGTGCCCGGCACGACTTTTTGAAACAAACATTAATCCATCACCCCACGTTCGAATTTTAATTATGTAACCAAAGACCAATGATGGACCAAAATTTCATTCATAAAATATTTCACGCGCATCAGGAATACACCAAAATTCCGGCTACATCATCCATTATTGGATTTTTCAATGACCTGCTTGGCGTACTCTTCCCCGATTTTTCCAGTCACCCGGCCAAATCTGAAGAGCAGGTAGGACAGATCCTCGAACAGCTCCAAACCAAACTTAAGAGCATTCTCACCAATAATATTTCATTATCCGGAGACAATAAGCAGGAAATCATCGAGGCCTTTTTCACCAGCCTTCCTGTGCTATATGACCGACTGGCCCTGGACATTGAAGCGATGTTTCAAGGGGATCCGGCCGCCTCAGATCATTCAGAAATCATTCGCTCCTACCCGGGGTTTTATGCCATTGCCTCCTACCGGCTGGCCCATGAGCTGGCTCTGCTGGGGGTAAAAAACATCCCGAGGATCATTACCGAGCATGCGCACAGCAAAACCGGAATAGACATTCACCCCAATGCCATCATCGGTGAGCACTTTTGCATTGACCATGGGACAGGGATCGTCATCGGGGAAACCACGGTGATTGGCAAGCACGTCAAAATCTACCAGGGAGTGACTCTGGGAGCGCTCAGTGTAGACAAAAAAGACGCCAAGGTAAAACGTCACCCCACCATTGAGGACCATGTGGTGATCTATGCCGGTGCTACTATTTTGGGTGGAAAAACCCGAATAGGCAGGCAATCTATTATTGGTGGCAATGTATGGCTCACCAAAAGCATCCCGGCCAATTCTCGGGTGTACTACCAGGCCCTGATGCACGAAGACAATGAATCCAAACCAGACCTGATCATCGTAAAGCAAGCCTGATCCATGAACTTACTAGACCTGATAGGAAATACTCCCCTGGTGGAGATTACCAAAATCAATCAAAAACCCGGAGTAAAGATCTTCGGTAAACTGGAGGGGCAAAATCCGGGTGGCAGTGTAAAAGACCGGGCCGCTTTCGGGATGATCAGCGAGGCCCTCAAACGGGGTGACATCAAAAAGGGTGACCGACTGATAGAAGCGACCAGCGGCAACACCGGCATAGCCCTAGCCATGATTGCACAGTCGGCAGGCCTGCACATGACCCTGCTGATGCCCGAAAACAGCACCGTGGAGCGCATCCAGGCCATGCGGGCCTATGGTGCGGAGGTGATTCTCACCCCTGCCGAACGAACCATAGAATACTCAAGAGAGCTCGCTGAAGAAAAAGCCACCAAAGAGGGCTATTTTATGCTCAATCAGTTTGCCAATCCGGACAACTATGGCATGCACTACAAAACCACCGGCCCAGAAATCTGGAGAGATACCGAGGGCCAGGTGACCCATTTTGTCTCTGCCATGGGTACCACAGGCACCATTATGGGAGTTTCCAGGTACCTGAAAGAGCAAAACCCCAACATTCAGATCGTGGGAACACAACCCACCGAAGGCTCCTCCATCCCTGGTATCAGGAGATGGTCACCTGAATTTCTTCCGAAAATATTTGATCCCAGCCGGGTAGACAGAGTGATTGATGTGAGCGAAGATGCCGCCAGAAGCATGGCCAGAAGACTCGCCAAAGAAGAAGCGATTCTCTCAGGCATGAGTAGCGGTGGAGCACTCACGGCCGCACTCGAAGTAGCAGAAGAGATAGAGACCGGACTGATCGTATTTATTGTTTGTGATATAGGCGAAAGGTATCTGAGCTCAGGGTTGTTTGATTGAAACTAAAGTCTACCTCTGACAGTTCTAACCTAAATTTCCAAAAACGATGAGCAAAGCAATCAAAAACATAAAACCACTTGGCTTCCCCTGGGAAACTCAGGATCCCTTCCTTTTTTGTGTTTATCACAAAGATGACTATCCAAAGGGTAACGCACAGATGGGCCCTGCAGCCTCCCTGGCAGGTCGTAATCTTGGCCAGGACTTTGATCCCTCCAATGGCTGGAGAATGTATCATGGAGATACTGTGCCGGGCTTTCCGCAGCATCCGCATCGTGGATTTGAGACAGTAACGGTAGTCCCCAGGGGACTGGTAGATCACTCCGATTCGTTGGGTGCTGCTGGTCGGTTTGGTAATGGTGACGTACAGTGGATGACGGCCGGTAAAGGCGTGAATCACTGCGAAATGTTCCCCTTACTGAAGCAGGATGAAGAAAACCCGTTGCTCCTCTTTCAGATTTGGCTCAACCTACCCGCTAAAAGCAAGTTCGTGGAACCTCATTTTGCGATGCTATGGAATGAAAAAATACCGGTGTATAAGTCTGGAGATGGAAAAACCGCGGTGACCGTGGTGGCGGGAAATATCGGTGAGGTGAAAGCCCCGGCTCCGGCCCCTGATTCCTGGGCCGCTGATCCGGCCAACGAGGTGGCCATCTGGACCATCCAAATGGAAGCCAATGCCGAATGGGAGTTGCCCACAGCCAATGCAGGAGTAAACCGCTCCATCTATTTCTACAATGGAGAATCTCTGGCTGTAAATGATGAGATCCTGCAGTCTCATCAGTGCATAGAGCTGAATCCGTCAGAATCGGTTTCTCTGAAAAGTGGTACATCAGAAACCAGAATTCTGATGCTCCAGGGCAAACCCATCGGTGAGCTGGTAGCCAAATATGGCCCCTTTGTGATGAACACTCAGGATGAAATCAGACAAGCACTTCAGGATTATCAACGCACGCAGTTTGGTGGGTGGCCCTGGCCAAAAAATGATCATGTGCACCCACGTGAGAGCGGACGCTTTGCTCAACATGCAGACGGCCGACTGGAGGAGATGTAACCTCCGGTTTTAGTGGATTAATAACATTTCTCCTGCAAAAAATCCAAATCGAATTGACGTTAGCAGAAAAAAAAATTAGCTTTAGACAAACGCTATACCCATGAAAATATATCAGTTGATCTGGAGCTATGAGTGCAAACCGGAAACAGCCGCGGAATTTGAAAAAGAATACGCCCAAAATGGAGCCTGGTTCAAATTCTTCGAACCCTGTGATGACTTTCTCGGACAGGATCTGGCCAAAAACATAGAAACGGGGCACTACATTCTTACTGATAAGTGGATCTCAAGAGCTTCCTATGAAGGTCACATTGCCGAGAACAAGGCGGAGTATGACCGGCTTTGTGAACAGTTTAAGGCACTGTATGAAAAAGAGGTATTGATCGGAAGGTTTGAGACCGTTTCGTGGTGATTTTTAGCGCCTGAATATCCGTCTGGTGGTAAAGCTGCGCTCATCCAGTATCTCATCATCACTTACTTTTTTGACCCCCTCCACCGTGTAGAAGGCCTTGGGGTTATAAGTTTTAATGACTTTAATAGTGCTGGGGAGGGCTTCTCTTTTGATCACAGTGAAGATAATATTCACTGCTCCCTCCTCTGAGGTAGCATCCACGCTGGAAAAACGAAAAGACTTTTCTCTGAAATACTCAATGAGCTCCCTGGCGGGCTGCCGGGTGATCACCCGCACCACCACCCTGCCAATGGCCAGCTTCTCCTCTATGATCATCCCTACAAAAATCCCGGATGCAAACCCTGAGGCATAAGCCAGGTAGGTAGGCCAGCTGGTAATATTCTGGAAAATCTGGCTGATCGCCAATATCCAAATCAGGGATTCGAAAAAGCCCAGGAAAGTAGAGATGGCCTTTTTGCTTTGAAGCATAAAGATGATCCGAATGGTATTGATCGACACATCCATGATTCTGGACAGGAAAATCAAGATGGGCAGCAATACCAGCTGATACGTTGATTGATCCATCCCCAGGAATTCTGAAATTGATTGCCCCATAAGGCAAAACTAGTCCTTTTCCTTTCCCGCACCGGAAGGGACAGTTTTTAAATGTTCCTTATTTTTGTCCGCAAAAAAAGCATCAATGCATCTGGAGATCGTAAAAGCCGGACGAGAGGACCAGCAAGAATTATTGGCATTCGCTAAAGAGAATTTTCTTCACACCTACGCCCACCGAAATACGCCGGAAAATATTCATCACTACATCCAGGAGGCTTTTGAACCCCAGGCCTTCAAAAAAGAACTTCTCAATCACAATTCGGTCTTCTACAAGTGCCAGCTGAATGAAGAGATGGTTGGTTATTACAAAATCAACTATGCCGAGGCACAGACTGAACCTGACTACCCTGAAAGTGCCGAAATCGAACGAATCTATGTAAGCGCTGTGCAAAAAGGAAAGGGAATTGGCAGGAAAATGGTCGATCATGCCAAGGCTCAGGCGAAGGCCAAAGGGCTCCATTACCTGTGGCTGGGTGTGTGGCAGGAAAACCCGGAAGCGATCCGTTTTTATGAGAAAATGGGCTTTGAGGAAATCGGCACCCATGTATTTCAGCTTGGTGACGATGCACAGACAGACATCATCATGAAGCTCATGCTATGAGCTCCGCTTCCCATCAGGCTTTTTTGATTTTCTCACGTAGTGTCTTTCGGTCTATGCCCAATACCTTAGCGGCCTGGGATATATTATTCTGGTTGGCCGCCAGCACATCTCCGATATACTCCTGAATCACCTCCTCCAGCTTCCTGTCAAGCCCTTTAGACTGAGACGCAGAAAACCGGAAAGCCTCAGGCAAATCAGGAATGTCAATGGTGGTGTCATCGGCCAGAATCACGAGTCTGTGAACGAGGTTCTGCAGTTCCCTCACGTTGCCAGGCCAGGCGTATTCCTTCAGGGCATTGATGGCCTTTGGAGAAAACCTCATGACGGATTTATCCAGCTCCTGGATGTACTTAGCCAGGAAAAACTCCACCAGCTGAATGATGTCATTTCCACGCTCCCGCAATGGCGGCAGGTCAATGCTAATGATGTTGAGCCTGTAGTACAAATCCTCCCGAAACAGTCCCTTCTTAACCAACTGCATCAGGTCCACATTGGTAGCAGCCACCACCCTTAGGTTGACTTTCTGTGATTTTTTAGAGCCTACCATGTAAAACTCCTTTTCCTGCAGGACACGCAGTAGCTTAGCCTGCATAGCCAGACTGGTATTACTGATTTCATCCAGAAAGATCGTCCCCTTATCAGCTGTTTGAAAAAAGCCCGCCCGGGTTTCACTTGCGCCCGTAAATGCCCCTTTGACGTACCCAAACAACTCACTCTCAAGCAATGCATCGGGGATGCCACCGCAGTTTACAGGCACAAACGGCGTAGCAGAGTCACTGCCTCCATAGTGTAATGCCCGGGCTACCAGCTCCTTTCCCGTGCCACTTTCGCCCTGTATCAACACCGTGGCATTGGTGCTTCGGGCTTTGGCGATGGTATTAAAAACTCCCATCATTCCATCTGATGCCCCTATGATTCCAAAGTTTTGCAGGGAGAGGTTCTGCCCTGCCTTTTTCTTGCGGTTGGTCTTATTGAGGGCACTCTGCACTGCCCTGAAAAGTTCCTCGTCTGTAAAAGACTTCACCAGATACTCCTCTGCACCGATCTTAATGGACTCCACAGCCCCTTGGATGGAAGGAAACCCGGTAATCACCAAAATGGCCACCCACTTAAAATTTTCTGAGACATGCCGCACCAGAGCCAGCCCGTTTTCTCCAGGCATTTTCAGGTCTGTGATCAGCAGATCGATATTGATGGTCTCCAGTAGTTTGATGGCTGATTGAACATTATTGGCTGTGTAGACCTGATAACCCACAGATTCAAGGTTTCTTTTGATCAACTCTACCGTTTCGAACGAGTCATCCACTACCAGCACTTCATGGGGGACTGAATCTTTTGCTTTCATCATTGGGCGTGTTTGATTGGGAGGCTGATTTCAAATTTTGAGCCCTTACCTTTTGTGCTCGTCACATGGATACTCCCGTCATGAGAATCTACAATTCCCTGCACCACAGACAGCCCTAATCCCGTGCCCTGGCCAACCGGCTTGGTGGTGAAAAAGGGCTCGAAAATCTTCCTGCGCACGGTTGGAGCCATGCCCGTACCTGTATCCTTTACAGTCAGTATTACGGTATTATCCTTTTGTCTGGTGCTGACGGTCACCTGTCCACCCTCAGGCAATGCATGGATGGCATTGGTAATCAGATTGACGAGCACCTGACTCATCTGCACCGAATCCGCCTGAATCAATGGCAGGCCAGGATCCAGACGCTCTACTATGTTGATACCCTGACTCTGAAAGCGAACATCAATGAAATACAGCGTGCTCGAAACAATGGTATTGAGGTTGACAGGCACTATTTGCTGTGGCATCTGTCTGGAGAAAATCATGAGTTTCTTAATGATCTCACGTGTATATAGAGACGCTTTGATGATTCGCTCTATGTCTTCCTCCTGCTGAAAATTGAGTTCCCCTCCCTTTTTAAGGAGTTGCGAAAACCCAAGTATTTTCCCAAGTGGTTCGTTCAGCTCATGGGCAATACCCGCCGAAAGTTCCCCTACAAAAGCCAGCCGCTCGGCATGCTGGAGCTGGGCTTTTAGTTTTTGCTTGTCCTCCTCCACAGTAGCTCGCCTGATGAAGAGCGAAAGCTCCCGGCCCACAATCCTGATCAGGTTCTTTTCTTCCTGCAGGAAAGGGGATGTTTTACTATCTAAATCTCCTGACTGGCGGTATCCAATTTTGATGGTTCCGTATTTTCTCTCACCTACTGTGAGCTGAGTGGAGATGTCCCATTTGCAATCGGAGAAATGAGGGGTAGCGTATACTTTTTTATGGATGGTGATGCTCACTTCGGCCAGATCCGGGTACTGCATGGCCTTTGGTAAAATCAACAGGGTTTTGGCGATTATGGCTTTCAAATCATTTTCCTCTTCCCAGGCAATTTTGGAAAGTTCATAAAGACAATTCAATTCTTTAACCCGCTCCCTGAGCTGAAATTCCGTGGAGTTTTCTTTCATAGTTTGACAGACAAAGCTACAGTGACTTGCAAGAAACCCGCGGTACATTTTAGCAAAAATTTCTACCCAGGTGGGTAATTTTTACCCATAGAGTAAATATTACTCATATACCCAAATAAAAAACCACCCTCAGTCCCTGCAATCGCACTTTTATCCTGGCACACTTCATGTATACCTCAGCAGTATTAAATACTCGTTAGATGAACAGAAGATTGATTACCATCATTGATTACGAACGGTTACTTGCCCTCAAAGAGCTGGCACTCCTGACCACTGAGACTTCAGAAAATGTGCGGAAACTCTACACCGAACTGATGCATGCCCACATGCTCAAGCCAGGGTATATTTCTGAGAATGCCATCACCATGAACTCCAGAATTCTTTTACGCGAACTGTATTCGGGCAGGCAAATAGATTTGACGATCACTTATCCGCGGGATGCCAATGCCCTGGAACGTAAGGTCTCCGTGTTTTCAGAAATCGGAACCGCTCTGTTGGGAAAACTTGTAAGCGATCATGTTTCATGGAAAATAAAGGGCAGAGAAGCCCATTTCGAAATACTGGAAGTCCTCTACCAGCCCGAGGCTGTTGGTCATTTCAATCTATAATAATCACACATGGAAGATCAGAGCATAAAATCAAACACACGCAAAAAAGGTGATCAGCATACAACAACCATGCTTGAGTACTTCAAAATCCTCCTGCACAAACTCAGTTTCAATTCCAGGCTATTCAGAAAAGAATACCGCAAAACCTTCAGGTACTTAAAGCCCTCAGAGCAGGACAGACTGAAGGAATGGCTGCGAAAAGCACCGGAAAACACCAAAATCCAATAAAACTATGAAGTGGAAAAACATTCTCAACAAGCAACAAAGCGCAGGTCTGGCGATGGTTTCAGTGTTCATCATGGTGCTGGTCATCAGCATCATGAACAAAAGGCATGTGCTGGACCTGGAGTACTCCCTCACCACCATCTATGATGACAGACTGATGGCGGAGAACCACATTTTCAATCTCACAAAGAAAATTTATGAGAAAAAGATCCTACTCGATCGGAATGGGGACAGACTCCTGATCAGCCGGGTGCATATCAATGATTCTATTAACCTGCTGATAGCCGACTATGAAGAGACGAAGCTTACCATGGAAGAAGCATTTCAACTCAAAAAACTTAAGATCAGTCTGGGAAAAGCGGAGCTGTTCGAAAATCAGTTTGTCTACAGTAGCTCGGCCGAACACCGAAACCTACTGAACCCACAACTCAGGGCCCAATACGAAGTAATACTGACAGACCTGGAAGGATTGGCCATGCTCCAACTCCATGAGGGTCAAAAACTGATTGATCAGTCTCACCGGATAGCCGCGTCCAGCAATGTGACCACACGCCTGGAAGTGGGCCTGCTGATCATTCTCGGACTCATGACGCACATCATCTTTGCGGCCAGACCGCCGGCTCCCAGGTATTCCTATTTCGACAACCTCAACTAACACCTAATCCTACCCATTCATGAGTTTAAATTTAACTAGGATAAAATTGTCCTACATAGAAAAACACCTATATTTGACACCTGCAACGACTATGTTTTCAAAAGCGTGTGAATATGGAATCAGAGCCACCATCTATGTGGCTGTGCAATCCCTTGAAGGAAAGCGGGCAAGCCTTAAAAGCATTGCGGCTGAGATAGAATCCCCAGTGGCATTTACAGCCAAAATATTACAGGATCTGGTCCGAAAAGGCCTGATGCAGTCAGTTATGGGGCCTACCGGAGGATTTGAAATCGACCAGCAAAAACTGGACAGTCTAAAACTCAGCCAGGTAGTGGACGCCATAGATGGAGACTCCATCTACAAGGGCTGTGGGCTGGGCATGAAGCAATGCGATGAGTCTAAGCCCTGCCCGGTTCATGACAAATTCGCCAGGGTGCGTGCCGATCTGCGGGAAATGCTCGAAAGCACAAGCCTCCTGGGACTGGCCACCGAACTGGAAACCGGAAGTACGTTTTTGAAACGCTGAAAAAGGCCAGTCAGCAGTAGTTATTTAGATGACAATACCATGAGCGCACAAATCATACAACTAGAAGACATCAAATTACTGGTAGACAGTTTCTACGGAAAGGTGCAGGAGGATGAGCTGCTTGCCCCCGTATTCCACGGGCGCATAGCCGACAAATGGCCGGAGCACATGGAGAAAATGTATCGTTTCTGGCAGACGGTTTTGCTGGGTGAGCATACCTATCTGGGAAGCCCTTTTGCTCCTCATGCTAATTTACCCGTGGATCATACTCATTTCGAGCGCTGGCTTCAGCTTTTCTATACAACCATCGACGGGCTCTTCGAAGGTGAAAAGGCCGAAGAGGCCAAATGGCGGGCCGGCAAGATGGCCGAAATGTTTCAACTGAAAATGGCCTATCGTCAGCAACATGGCTTAACCTAACCCTCTCATACATGCCCCTGAAACGACACAAAGCCCTGCAACCCCTGAGTCATAATCATCACCACAGTCTGCTCCTCTGCTGGAAAATAAGAATGGGTTTTCGGAAGCAGATAGACCTGAACCGGATCAAGCGCTATACAGACTGGTATTTCCATCATCACATTCAACCACACTTCTCCCTGGAAGAACAGCACCTCTTCCCCATTTTGGGTGAAGACCACCCCCTGGTAAAAAGAGCGATGGCACAGCATCGCAGGCTTAAGCGGTTATTCACTGATGAATATGAATTCAAAAGGAATCTGAGCCGGATAGAAGATGAACTCGAAAGTCACATCCGGTTTGAGGAGCGGGTACTCTTTCAGGAGATTCAGGCGCAGATTTCCAAAAGCCAAACAGAACTGCCGGAAATCCTTCATAGGGAATTGCCATATGAGGAAAATATGAGTGATCCTTTTTGGGAATAAAAAACCGGGTCTGCGCTACCCCTTTGCAAGATTTCTCCCTACAAAACCCATCCAATCACTTCATTTTTCTCACTTTTGCCTTTCAAACAGAAGTACAGATTACTTACTAATCATTAGTAAAGTGGAAGTAAAAGGAAAAAGAAAGCTATTGGATAAGGTGAGCATTCTGGAGGGTGCCAGCCCATCCAATCCATTTGTATTCAGTCGCATGTTTCTACTTTGGGCATTTCTGGGCCTGGTGGGTGGGCTCATTGCAGGCATATACTGGATTACCCTTGAGTTTCTCACACACCAGCTTTCTGCATTTCAGGGTTGGCAGGTCATCCCGCTCATGGCTGGCGCAGGATTGCTTGCCGGACTCATTATCCACTTCATAGGAGATCCAGGGGAGATTCAGCTCATTGTCAATAACATCCGGTTCAACAAAGGAAAACTTGACCCTAAAAACAACCCCTCAATGATTCTCTCGTCACTCCTGTGTGTGGCATCCGGCGGCAGTCTGGGACCTGAGGCGCCCCTGGTACAGGTCACAGGATCCACGGGCTCGTGGCTGGGAAAAATGTTGCGCCTGAAAGGAGAAGAGTTACGCTCACTCAGCATTGCCGGTATGGCCTCCGGATTCACTGCACTCTTTGGGGCACCGCTGGGCGGCAGCCTCTTTTCCCTGGAGATTCTTCATCACAAGCATGTAGTGGAGCATTACCAGGCCATCATCCCTGCGTTTGTGGCCAGTTGCTTCAGCTATGTCATCTTCGCTTTCGTGGTTCACCTGGGATTCGGGCCCATCTGGGACCTCCCCGCGTATGAAATAGCCGACAAGTTCGATTTTGCACTGGCGGTATTCTTTGCCTTGTTTGCCACGGCGCTGGGCTGGGGTTTTATTTTTTTGACCAAACTGTTGAAAACGGCATTTCAAAAAACAGCCTTTCCGATCTATATAAACACCCTTCTCGGAGGGATCATCCTTGGGGTCATCGCCTATTACTTCCCGCTGACCAGGTATTTTGGACACGAGCAAACAAACCACCTCCTGGAAGGCCAGCATACGCTGGTGTTTTTGGTACTCCTCTTACTGTTCAAAGTGCTGGCTATTTCTGTAACGGTGACCTCCGGGTGGCGTGGTGGATTTATCATTCCACTTTTTTTCACCGGTGCTACGCTCGGCTTAATTATCCACCACTTCATGCCTGAGGTGAGTATTTCACTGGCCGTAATCAGTTGTATGGCCGCCATCAATGTGTGCGTCACCCGCACACCACTGAGCACAACCATCCTGCTGGCCACGCTCACAGGGTTTTCTTATTTCATTCCTATCCTGTTTGCCAGTCTTACCGGTTATTTTTTGGCTCCCAAAGAACCATTCATCGCTTCACAACTAAAGGAAGAATCAGGCAAATAGTTATTGCCCTTCAGTGAAAAACTTCAATTGATTCTGGTAATACATCAGGTCCTCCAGTTCGACCTCCGCTGCCTGTAGTGCTTTCTCACTGTATTTCACAGCCTCCTTCTTCTCCCCCAGCTTGAAGAGCAGTGAGGCATAACTATCGTAATAGGTCGCACTGGGATAGTTGTCCAGCACCCCACGCATCCAGTTTTTGGCTGCATTCAGATGGCCCTCATCGTCTACAAACAGATAAAATTTCCAGGCAAATTCATTTAGCTGATCCGGATCCTCCACCTGCTGCTCTGCCACCACTTTCACAGCATTCTCAGCATACGCCGGCCAGTTGGCCTTGAGGTCAGCCGTTTTCAGGTTCACCAGCGATAGCAACTCGTTTTTCTGATCAAAATCCACATCATTCAGGAGCTGCCGAAGGGCCTGCGTGGCAAACAAAGTAAGGTCCTCACCCTCATAGATGGCAATGAGCTGATCCAGCATCACATCATGTATTTTCTGATCTACAGTATCTTTTCCATACCTGAGGCCATACATGTCGTGGTAAGCCATCAGGTACTGAAAAGGCTCACTAAAAGGATCAGTCACATTCAGGTTGATCATGGCCCAGGCGCTCTCCTCCATCCATTTAGAATGTGGCAGCCCCGTGAAATAAGCCTCCACCAGTGCTGACGGATCCATGCAGGCATCGGCCAGCATGAGCGAATAGTCCACCAGAAAATCCAATGAACGCTCACCCTCCTCAAAATGCTGTTGCATCTCCGAAAGGTTACCCGCCCCAAGAGCAGCCTTACCAAGGGTGATCAGCTCATCCGTCTCCACGGCCCCACATCCCCTGTGCACCACTTCTCCACGGCTATCCAAAAACAGCAAAACCGGAAAGGAGCTCACCTCATACTCCTCAGCCAGCACAGCCCCTGCAATGTCTTCCATGTCCATCCGGATGTTGATGAAATTGGTATTGAAGAAGGTGCCTGATTCACTATCGGTAAAAGTGTATTTCTCCAAAATGGCACAAGGCTGGCTCCAGTTGACGTACCCCTCCAGAAATATCAGTTTGCCCGACTTTTCAGACAACTCCAGTGCTTCAGACCAGGACAGGTCATTGAATTTTACACCCTCCTGAGCTGAGCCGTACAGAGCAGTCAAAAGGACAAATGCAGACAAAAAATGTGATTTACTCATAAGAAAGTGTGTAATTTGAACCTAAAAATAAGTGAAATAAAGATAGCTCTCACACGCAATGTACACGAACATAAAATATCTGATCTGCACGCTTTTTCTATGCTGTGGCATCACCGCCCTGGCCCAGACTGCCTACGAAGCTGAGATCAGCCAATGGCAAAAAGAGCTCAATGAGGAGTTTTCTGATCCTGACTCCTCTCCATTGACAGCCAAAGAAATCAAGAAATTCAAAGGCCTGGAGTTTTACCCCATCAATGAGGCCTACCGTGTAGAAGCCAAGCTGGAAATCCTTCAAAACGAGCAGCCCTTCACCATCCCCACAAGCTCACAGCAGCAGAAGGTGTTTGTAAAGTATGCCATCGCCCGATTTGAACTGCTCGGCCAGGCGTTTGAGTTTCCGCTCTACCAGAGCCTGCAACTGCAGCAGTCCGAAGAGTATCAGGACTATCTGTTTGCGCCTTTTACTGACGAAACCAATGGATTTGAAACCTATGGCGGAGGCCGGTATATGGACCTGAGGATTCCTGAGGGCGATACGCTCATTATCGACTTCAACAAAGCGTATAATCCCAGCTGCGCGTACAGCCCTAATTACAACTGCCCCATTCCTCCTCGTGAAAATGACCTGACCCTGGAAGTAAAAGCCGGGGTGAAGGCCTGGGAAGAGCACTAAACATTGCGCTACCCCGACTTACTCATGTGAAGAGTTCGTATCATTGCAGTCTCGGATTTTTAGGTACAACAGGGGCAATTGATGAAAATACACATAAAAACACTTTTTGGGCTGGAGGAGATACTGGCAGAAGAAGTCAGAAAAATAGGCGGACAAAATGTAGAGGTACAGAAGCGGTCTGTCTCCTGCGAGGGTGACATGCACTTTCTCTACAGTGCCAACCTGAACCTACGCACAGCACTTAAAGTGCTGGTACCCGTGTACCACTTTACGGCCCGCACCGAACAGCAGCTTTACGACCAGGTGATGAAACATGACTGGTCCAGGTATCTGAACAATAACCAGACTTTCGCCATTGACAACACGGTGTTTTCTGAGTTTTTCAGACACTCACAATACGCCGCCCTGAAGACCAAAGATGCCATCGTGGATCAGTTCAGAAACCGCACCGGCAAGCGCCCCTCCGTGGACATCAAAGCGCCGGACATTCAGTTTGACCTGTACGGCTTCAAAGATCAGTTTACCATCTCGCTGGATAGCTCTGGCGATACGCTCAACCGACGTGGCTACCGTGAGCCGGGCCATGAAGCCCCCCTCAATGAAGTGCTGGGCGCCGGCCTGCTCTACCTCGCCGGATGGAACAAGTCCATCCCACTGATAGACCCCATGTGTGGTACGGGTACCATCCTGATAGAAGCGGCCATGATGGGCCAAAACATTCCCCCACAAATCAACCGACATGATTTTGGGTTTAAAAACTGGAGCAACTTCCACCCTACGGTATGGAATCAGGTGGTCTCTGAGGGCAAAGCCGGCATTCGGAAGGCCCAGCTGAACATCACCGGCGGAGACATAGATGGAGATGCAGTGCTGATGGTGAATAAATCTCTGCGAAAATTCAAACTGAGCGACTCAGTGACTGTGACCCGCCAGGATGTGCGGGACCACCGACCAAAAACCCCCGACGGAATGATCATCTGCAACCCACCCTACGGGGAGCGGATAGGTCGTGAAAATACCAACGATTTCTACAAGGCCATAGGCAATGTACTCAAAAACAACTTTGCAGGGTTCGATGCGTGGCTGATGAGCTCTAACATGGAGGCATTCAAACACATTAAACTTCGGGCTTCCAAGAAGATTGTGCTCTTCAATGGCCCGCTGGAGTGTAAGTTTCAGAAGTACGAAATGTACAGAGGAAGTAAGGAAGAGACTAAGTAATCCTATACAAATCCAAACACTACTTCCGGAAATGGGTTATTGAGGGGTAAACCAACAAATACCCTATGCAAGCCGACTCTCTCGCCCAGGCCACCAAAAAAGCAGCCCGGGAACTACAAGCTGAAATGAAAGCACCCGTGGAACACATTACCGGGAAGGTAGACAGCTGGCTGGATGCTTTCCTGTCTATGCTGCCCAACATGGCTGTGGCGTTGGTCCTCTTCATTATCTTTCTGATCGCTGCCAAAGCCATTCAGAAAGTATTTTTGAAGCTTTTCAGAAAAAGCTCTGAGAACAAAGCTTTAGAAAACCTCTTTGGTACGATTGTCTACTACATCGTGCTGGGTACCGGGCTTTTCATCATTTTGGGTGTACTTCAGCTGGACAAGGCTGTCACCTCCCTACTGGCAGGGGTGGGTGTGGTAGGGCTGGCCCTTGGCTTTGCCTTTCAGGACATAGCCGCTAATTTTGTATCAGGGGTGATTCTGGCCTTCAGAACACCCTTTCACGTCGGGGATATTGTGAAAATAGGTGACTACATGGGTGCCATCAGTCGCACCAACCTGCGGGTGTCAGTGATCAGGACTTTCCAGGGCCAGGAAGTATACATCCCCAACAAAGATGTGCTGCAGAGTCCGATAGAAAACTTCACCATACTTGGTGAGCGCAGGATAGACCTGGCCGTGGGCGTATCATATGGGGATGACCTGGAGCAGGTGGAAAGGCTCGTCACGGAGACCATCGGCAATCTGGATGGGGTGATACGGCAGGAAGACATGATTTTCACCTATACGGCTTTTGGAGACAGCTCCATCAATTTTGAAATCAAGTTTTGGATACTGTATCCGGATCAGCCGGGCTACCTGACCATGCTGAGTAAGGCCATCAAAGCCATTAAAAGTGCCTTTGATCAACATAACATCACGATACCGTTCCCTATCCGTACGCTGGACTTTGGGATCAAAGGTGGGGAGAAGCTCTCCGCCATGCAGCTGAATACAGGAAATGCGCCGAGTTAGGCATTGGCTATGGAAGGAATCCGCTGGCAGGCTAGACGGGATGGTGGGCAGTGCCGGGCCTGTGCGGACAGCCCGAATATGGGCGGTTCGGGTGAAGGGGGTTCTCTCCAAAAAAACCATCTGAAGGAATCATTTGAGGGGAGTAATATGTTATTATCTTTGCCGACCATTCAGTTAGAGAATGGGTTTTGCACTTTGGGGTCGACCGGAATCGACAGGGAGTGTAAATGATATGCTTGCATGCAGGCGCATGGGATGAGCGCCTTGATCAATAGTTCCAAAACACATTTGGCGAATCTAATTACGCCATGGCAGCCTAATCATTACTTAAATGTGATGATTTACCAGGGTTGAGGCCTAAGCCTCCCCCTGCCACATCCCTCCAAGTCTCTGTCCTTTAGGCTGGAATAAGGGGTGTCGAACTTTAGGACTAGTGTGGGTGAGGCTACTAAGCCCATGCGAAACTCCAGTGGCTGGCAGGTTCGGTAGGTTGTTATTCACCGGCTGGCCTGCGAGATCAAACGAATAACTAAGCATGTAGAGGGTCTATTGTTTCCTTTGCTGGACGAGGGTTCGAATCCCTCCGACTCCACTTAAAAAAAGCCCAGGTGAATTGCCTGGGCTTTTTGTGTTTAAAAGAATGGAGTTCAATGAATAATCTGTTAATACGGCCTCAATTTATCGTTGAGACCATGAGGATTTTATTTCTAGGGTCAAATTGTTTCATCTTTTATTCATCAATACAATGATTATTCAAATCAGATACTGGGCTGGATACGTCTGAATTTAATAACTCAAGTATTCGATCCTTTACTGAGAATAATTCACTGGTGAAAAGTATTATCAGAAGAAATATTACTAGGAGGATTACCCACGCCCAAACATAGGACTTCCTTGATTGTCTAATAAACTTTAGATCGGAATCGAATTGTTCATCCTTATTGAGAATTCTATTAATATCATCTTTAAGAAGAAGATCAGAAAACCGATTTTTTAGAAGTGCATAGTTCGTTTCAAATCTCTTCTTCCTTTTGTTTAGTTCGAAAAGTGAATACAGAAGATACAGAATTGCTAACCCAAGAAATCCAAATGAAATCACCGTCAAATCAAACCCCATTATATTGTCAAAATCTGATTTGCTAACGAATCGAAGTATTACAACAGAAATAAAGAATGAGACAAATGAGAAAATACTCTTTTGGAAGTCCGCAGTGAATTTACTTACGATATCAGAAGAGTCCTTAGTTAGACCTGTCAGTTGATCATTAATTTTATTTCTGATTTCCACGTATCGAGAAATGTTATCCTTCAAATAAACCTCAAAACTTGATCTAATTGACTGGAAAACGTTACCAGCAATAACTGCAGATTTATCATCAGGGGTAAGATGCAGAGAAATAATATTTCTTGCTAACCCTATGCGGTCAGATAAATTTCCTCCAGCATAGATCCACTGATATATTTGTCTATACTCTACAATTGGCTTAACGGTTAAGGCACTAATAGATATAGCACGCTGGATAGATTTGTAGCCATTTAGTTTTATTTCAGCAGTATCAGCATCTAGATCAAATATGGAAATATCCCAAATGGAAGACAGAGTTAGCATTAGCTCAATACGCTCAAAAAAAGATTGAAGGTCTTTATTCCTAATTTCCGAGGACAAAGTAAAATCTTCAGGTAAAAGTGAATACTGGCCAGCAATTGACCTATGACAAATTGAATTGACTTTATTCAGTTTGTCCTTCCTATCAAATGAAATTGAATGTTTTGATCTATTAAATGCAATGCTTTCGGTCTCAAAGGAAAGTTCTGAATTGTCGATAGTGACATGATCAATATTACTATCCAACAATTTCTGAAAAACATACATGGCTCCCTTAAAGTCTAGTGAAGCCAGGTATTGTATAAAGGAGGATTCATCTCTGATTGTGAAATTTTCACTATCAAGTGTTTTCCAGATAATAAATTCCAGTGAAAATGACTCCCCCTCATCTTTATCACCATAGTACTCATCAATAGAATTGAGAAATACGGAGACCTCTTTTAAATCAAATTGAACATCTTCCCTAATGTTACTAAACAAACGTAGCTCCAATTTATCAGGACCGACCTCTTTGTATACCAAATCCATTTTTTCAGCACTTGGTATATCAAAAGAATCCGTTTTGCCCGATTTTAAAATAAATGAATCAATGGACTCTGATTTAGCACACTGCTCTACATTAAGACCAAAAAATGAGACAAGACTATCACCAATCATTTCACTTATTTAAAGTGTTCGTATCCTGAATCTGAATAGATTTTAATAAACTTTCTTTGATCGTCTTCAAGCCCAGCTTGAACAACCCGCTCAATATTATCCACATCCTTCAGATGAAGTTCCATTCCAGGTTGTAACATAATCTTGTTAATAATCCTTGCCCTTATCTCCTCAACCTTAATTCCAAATCTCAAATCAAATCCTTTTTTTTCCGGCAACTCTTCAACCTTCCGAATCAATTCGTCTACTGGAAAATTGGGATCATGAGGTTTATACTCTCGAAAAGTGGTACTCAGAAAATCTTCGAGATCAAACTCATTCCGATTTCTGTAATAGGTTATGGCAGCATTTCTAAGGTAAGTGTGATCTGCAGGATAGTTCTTCTTAATCTTACTAAATATTGCACTATCAATAGCTGTGAAGGACTTTCGAGTATTTTCTTCATCTGTATATACCTCATTTAGCTCAAGAAACGAATCCCACCAGTATTTAGAAATAGAGGCATTTGTATCATACACATACAACTGTTCTGTTGAAAAATCCTTCTTGAAATTAATGAGTATAGCTTTATATACCTTTTTCTTCTTTGGTAAACCTGAATGTAGCCGATACTTATCAGTTTCATCAAGAAATTCAGAATGGTCAGCTTTTGATAAAATTACTTTGATAAATTCATGATCTTCAACTACTATCTGAATGAAGCTACCCCTTTGAATTTCTACGTTTAAGTGTTCAATTTCTTTTTGAGCATTAATTTCAATCGGAAGCAGCCTATTTGCTATAATGTTGGCAGCTTTATTAAAATGACCATTGAGCATCTCTTTTAATTGGCTCCTAACTTCCGTAGTATCACTCCTAAATACAAACCTTCTTTTTGATTTATCGCGACTTATATCGTCAAATAATTTGGTAATATATTCGGTAATATCCTTACCTTCTATTTCTTCTAATAATTCAACTTTGGAGTTAAAATGGTCAATCTTATGAATCGAGGTGTTAAGTATATTCATAATGGTTACGGTAAACTGTTTGAAAACAATCTAAAGTAAGGAAAATATTGCTAATTAGCGTCTTTTATCAATCGAATGGCATTGTATGGCAACAAACACAACGGTTCAAACTCGGTAAAGATGAGTTTGAATTATGCGAGAGTCACTCAACTGAACCTTACGCATGGAGTAGTATGTTGCGAAGGCTTCATGTATTTGGCAAAATAACTAAGTCTCCTGCAATTGTTTGGTGGTATTCATCACTTTAGCATCTCTCATTTTAGGAGATGAGGTAATCTTAAGTTCATAAGGGCGATTGAATGCCTCTTGCTTCATCTTGAAATGTTCAGATAGCTTACGGATCACTTCTTTAGATAGGCCTTTCTTGTAATTCAAAATATCCGAGATCAGTCCCTTTGACACACCCAGCAAATCCGCTAAATTCTTTGCTTTCAAACTATGCTCCTCCATGAGTGAAATCAAAAGCGGCACGGGCTCTACATGCTTCAGTCTATTCGTCTCTTCATCATACTTTCTGATCAGCAGGGTGAGTAATTCTATTTCATCTTCTGACTCCTCAGATCCACTTGGATCGACCAATTGCTGAAGTATTTCACAATACTCATTGTATTGCGCTCGGTTTTTTATGATTTTATACTTTAAAGTCTCCATGTCAATAGATGCTAATTGTGTACTGCTCGTTTTTCTTACAGATCTTATCGTACTCGGCATGAGTTCCAATCCAACAAACGAATAAGTGGGCCATTCTCCTACCAAATGAATACTGACCAATTAATCGGTAATTGTTTCCTCCAATATTAAACACCACTCTATTTGTTCCCTGACCTAGCAGATCTGCCGAATTATAAGTGGATTTAATGTCTCCAGGTTCGTCCCAATCTGCCCATTCTAATTTCTGAAGCCACTGGTCAAATGCGGCTTTACTGCCAGCATACTTTTCTGTAAAATCAAGTATTGTCTTCTCTTTAATAAGATGAACCTGCATGTAAATTTACAAGTATAATGCAAAAATAGTTCACAAAAAGTGAACTTTATTTACCTGGAATAAATCTAATTTCAGCAACTAAAATAGCATATTCAATATAACCACCAATGGTTAGGTCTCCCTCCAGGATCTTATCCTATCGATGAATCCAAAAAAGATGGCCATCTTTTCTTAAAAGACGGTGAGGTTTTCCGAAAAGATGGCCATGTTTTTCAAAAAGACCGCCATCTTTTTTCAGGAGATGGCGGAGCTTCTTACAATAGCATCAAGCATGGCTCGGTAGCAGTGCCTACCCCCTACACCAAAAAACCTCCACACAGTTGGTATGGAGGTTTTTTGGCACCTATCAGGTGCTTTCATTGACCGGGTCAACTTTTGGTTAGTTCACCTTCTCTGCCGTGTAGCCTGCCTTTTCTACCACTGCGATCACCTCTGATTCTGTGGCGCCGGCTGTCTCTACCGTCAGGATTTTATTCGGATTCATGATGTCCACCTCCCACTTAGCAATGCCCTCGGCAGCATCCAGATGAGGCGTCACATTGGCCAGGCAGCCACTGCACTTAATCGTTGTTTTGAATTTTAAAGTACTCATTGTTCTTTTATTTTGATTGTTTAAAACTTGATTTAAAGTTCGCTCTGTCAGCGCTCTTATATTTTACACTTTCACTGCTTTGGGTTACATCATTTTCACCCGTATTGCAGTGCCAGCTTTTCAGATTGGGGAAAGCCTGAGCATAACAATACATACCCCTGCTCCAGCTCATCATCCGGCAGGGCATAGTTGGTTTTCATATGCAGCTGACCGGATATCAGCTTCACCTTACAAGCTCCACACATTGACTCCTTGCAGGAATGTGGCAGGCGGATGCCGGCATCCAGGGCGGATTTTAAGACCGGCTGGTTTCTGTCCGCCCTGAAGGCCACCGGGCCGCCGTTGAAATCCCTGATCTCCACCTGAGTGCAGGCCTCAGAGGCGTCATTCGTATTTTCCACACCTCCGGTACCTGTAAAAGCTTCCACCCTGATGCGATCGTCAGACAAACCCAGGTCTGATAAGGATACCACCGAGAGGTCCATGAGGGAGTCTGGCCCGCAGATGAATACTTCGGGGCTTTCTTTCCAATAGGCATCCACGTACTTTTGAAAATCAAAACGGTTGAGTTTGCGGAATACTGTGTTTTCCTGCTTCTCCGGGCCCGCATCCTCTGCGGACAGGAAGTGCTTCACCTCAAGCCTTCCGTGGTACTTTTGCTCCAGGTAATCCAGCCCGGCCTTGAAAATGATCGATTCTGAACTGCGATTGGCATAGAGCAGTGTCACCTGGCTTTCGGGTTCACGGGCCAGTATGGATTTCATCATGGAATACAGGGGTGTGATGCCACTACCCCCGGCCACCATCAGCACCCTTCTTCGCTCCCCGTAGGTGGTGGTAAACCGCCCACTGGGTGTACTCACCGAGACCTCATCGCCCGCCCGAAGGTGCTCCCCCAGGAAATTGGATGCCAATCCACCCGCCACCTTTTTGATGGTAACAGCGGGTGGCTCACCGATCAACGCAGAAGAGGAAAAGGAATATTGTCTGACCACCTCCTCGCCATTGATATCCAGGAAAAAATTCAAAAACTGGCCTGGAAGATATGATCCTATCGAAGGCGCATTTTCCAGCACCAGCGTGAATGCATCGCTGGTTTCCCTAATGACTTTTTCAATTTTGACTCGCGTTTTCATCACTCTGATGGAATTTAAATTTTTGATGCCTTCAGCCTGAGGCTGTTGGCCACTACGGATACAGAACTGAATGCCATGGCCGCCCCGGCAATCATGGGATCCAACAGGAAACCATTGAATGGATACAGCACACCAGCCGCCACCGGAATACCGATGAGGTTGTAAATGAAAGCCCAGAAAAGATTCTGGCGAATGCCCATGACGGTCTTGCTGGAGAGCTTCAGGGCCTTGGGTATGGACATGAGATCTGAAGTGATCAGGGTCATCTTGGCCACATCCATGGCTATGTCGGAGCCTTTGCCCATGGCAATGCTGACATCCGCCTGAGCCAGGGCATGGGAGTCGTTGATGCCGTCACCCACCATGGCCACCACCTTGCCCTGGGACTGCAGCTTTTTCACAAAATCAGCTTTATCAGAGGGCATTACCTCCGCTTTGAAATGCTTTAATCCAACCTGCTGTGCCACAGCTGCGGCCGTCTGGTGGTTGTCGCCAGTAAGCATATAGACCTCCACACCCCGGTGCTGCAGTGTCTGGATGGCCTGTCTGGAGCTGGCCTTCACCTGATCCGCAATGGCCACCACAGCCAGCACCTGCGCTTCATCCGCGAAGTAAATGACCGTTTTGGCCTCTTGTTGTAATTTGCCTGCTGCCTGGTTGAGCGGAAGACTGATGCTAATATTATTCTCCGATAGGAGTTTTCGGTTTCCCACAAAATACAAGACATCCCCCGCTACTGCGCGGACACCCCGACCAGTGATGCTTTCAAAGGCCTCTATCTCAACAGGCACAATGTTATCGGCTTTGAGTTTATTCACCACAGCCTCTGCCAGTGGGTGCTCCGAAACAGCCTCCAAACCGAGCAAAATTTGCATGGATCGATCCACAGGGTTTTCGTGGCTCCCCCAGATCATGTCGGTGACTACCGGCCGGCCTTCTGTGATGGTTCCCGTTTTGTCCAGGATCACGGCGTTTACTTTATGTGCCAGCTCCAGGCTTTCGGCATCCTTTATCAGGATGTTATTCTCTGCTCCTTTGCCCACACCGACCATAATGGCTGTGGGAGTGGCCAGGCCCAGTGCACACGGACAGGCGATCACCAACACGGCAACGGACGTCAGCAGGGCATGGGTAAAGGCGTCATCGCCGCCCACCATCATCCAGGTGATGAATGTGATGATGGAGATCCCCACCACTATGGGCACAAAGATGCCTGCTATTTTATCTACCAGCTTCTGCACAGGAGCCTTGCTGCCCTGGGCTTCCTGCACCATCCTGATGATTTGGGAGAGCAGGGTCTCGCCCCCCACCTTCTCAGCCCTGAACTGAAATGAACTTTTTTGGTTGATGGTGCCGGCAAACACTTTGTCTCCCTTCGCTTTGGAAACGGCGATGGGCTCACCGGTAATCATGCTCTCATCCACAAAGGATTCGCCTTTGATCACCTGGCCATCTACCGGGATTTTTTCACCGGGTCTTACAATGATGGTATAGCCTACCTGAACGGATGAAATAGGAATCTCCAACTCTTCACCATCGATCAGGGCTTTGAGCGTTTTGGGCTGAAGACCCATCAGTTTTTTAATGGCCGACGAGGTGTTGGATTTTGCTTTTTCCTCAAGCAGTTTTCCGAGCGAAATAAAGGTGATAATCACGACCGCCGCTTCATAATAGACATGCGGATGGATGCCCCTGCTGTGCCAGAATTCGGGAAACAGGGTGTTGAACAAACTATAAATAAACGCTATTCCGGTACTCAGAGCCACCAAAGTGTCCATGTTGGCTTTTCCGTGTCTGGCCTGCTTGAAGGCGTTGATAAAGAAGTTTCTGCCGAACCAGAATAAAGTAGGTATGGTGAGCACCAATGAGATCCACCTCCCCTCACTCCACTCCATGAAGAACATCCCAATGATGAATACCGGCAGTGTGAGCAAGGCAGACCAGATGGTTCGCTCCTTTACCTCCTGATAATGTTTTTGCTGAAGCTCCTGCTGCTTTGCAGCAGGGTCGTCCTCCCCTACGATGAGGTCATATCCGAGGGATTGTACAGCCTGACGCAAGGTATCCTGGGTGATCGAACTTTCATATTCTACCCATACCGAATTGGTGGCGAAGTTGACACTCGCATTTTTCACCCCGGGGGTGTTACCGATCATGGATTCCACACTGGAGGCACACGCGGCACAGGTCATCCCTGTCACCGGGAAGCTTTCCCTGATTACCTGGTGAGGCGCATCCATTGATTTTTCTATTACCTTTTCCATTTCATTTTGAGTTTACTATGCAAAATTGAGGAAGCATTGGTAATTGGGTGTTACACAATTTCGGATATGGGTTACACCTTTTCCATCATTATGGAGACCTGTTCTTTTTTAGGCAGAGAAATGATATTTAGTTCATCTGATGAGTCGCCTGATTTAAATAACAAAAGGAGTTAGTGAGGGAACTTTGGATCCCTCACTAACTCCCTATTTATCCGGCTTTACGCTCTGTTAATCAACATCGGCTTACCTGGACAAAAGCCTGTCAAATGAATACCTGCCAGCCCCGGAGTAAACGAGTGCCAGAGCCATACCGATCCAAAGGAGGAAATATTCATATCCTTCCCCCGCTTGATTCCCATACCAGTTCATAAAAAATCCATTCTCCCAGTGACTGGTTACAATAATTCCGACAGCCAATACAAGGAAAAATCCTGCAAGGAAACGTGTCGCAAAACCTGTCAATAACAAGATGGCCCCTATGGATTCCAACAGAATGATAAGAAAACCAATCACGTAAGGCAATCCCACGTGATCAGTGAAGTAAGACATGGTACCGGTGTAACCAAATCCACCAAACCAACCAAGGAGTTTCTGCGCCCCATGCGGAAAGATCACCAGTGCCAGGAATATTCTAAGTAATAGCGGAGAGGCAGATTCTGAAGTATTAAAAAGTATCTTTTTCATCACTGAATCTTTTAATTACTATAAATAAACTGTTCCAAAATGATTTGGCCATCCTTCCACTCCTGGATAGATATCTGCTGGTAATTTCTAACCCCCCAGTCTTTATGCGTATAGTCATAATGCCACTGAACCATGGTGAAGTTTTCCCCGACTGCCACCTTGAGTGGTTTTGCAAAGCGGAATTCAACAATAGAATCGAAGAATTCAATTTCCCGAATTCGATTTGCTTCTTTGCCTACTGTAGGTTCATTGTCGTTTTCCTGCATCATCACGTCATGGTGATAATACTTTTCAAATGCCTCCAATGCCTTTCCTTCCAGGATGAGGTCATTCAATTCACTGATTTTTTCTAATAATTTTGCCATTTCTTTTCGTTTAAATACTATGGCAAAGCTCCGGGAGAATTGAAGCCTGTACGATAAACCAGATTACAAAATGAGGTTAAACCAGTTTAACTTTTATCACTCGTAGATCAGCTGATTCCTGATTTTACTGAGAAATTCCTTGGTGATCCCAAGGTATGAAGCGATCAGATATTGAGGTACACGCTGTTCTATTTCAGGGTATCGTCTCCTGAAGGCAAGGTATCTTTCTTTGGCAGGAATACTGAAATTTTGGATGATTCTCTGATCTGAGGCCACATAAGCATTCTGAATTATAATTCTAAAAAACCGATCCATTTTGGGGACTTCCTGATATAATCGATTCAGTGCTTCCAATGATATCTGCAAAACCTCTGTAGGCTCAAGGCATTGCACATTATAGGCGGCTGGTGTCTGCATGAGAAAACTTCCAAGATCAGATGTCCACCAATTCTCAATGGCAAACATCACCACATGCTCCTGCCCACTGGCACTGATATGGAAGGTCTTGAGGCAACCCTTCACCACAAAATTTTCAAAACGGCAAACGTCACCCTGCTGTACAATAAACTGACCTTTCAGGTACTTTCTAGGGTTGAAATGTTTTGAAATCAGATCCCTCTCTTCCTCATTGAGTGCTACAACCTTTTCGATATGGGCAAATAAGGATTCCATGATTTCTTGGATTCTGTAGAAGGATGGCTAAAAATTTCCCTGAAGATAAGATTTATCTTGTTTAACTCTCCTTACCTCCGATGGGTTCAATCCGGTGACTTTTTTGAATTGGGCAGAAAGGTGATGTGGACTGCTGTATCCCCTTTCGTATGCAATCTGCGAGAGTGATTTATCGGTATACACCAACGCTTCCTTGACGACTTCTATACGCTTTTCAATGTGATACTTTTCAATGGACTTACCTTCCATCTGTGAGAATAGCTCCCCCAGAGAATCATAGTGGGTCATCAAATGATTAGCCAGACTTTCAGAAAGAGTCATTGCTGAATTTCTGCCGCTGCCCTCATCAATCCAGGTATGGATGAATGTTTTGATCTCATCCAGCCGCTTTTCCTTTTTATCAGAAACCAACTCAAACCCAAGGCCGGAAAGAATGGCCTGAACGGTTGATTTTTGCGGGTCGTCAATAGGCTTGCAAAAGGTGACTTTGCCGAGTGAAATATCCCGGATAAACATGCCCGCCGTTTGCAGGCGCTCTCTGATGGTAAAGATGCATCTGCTGCAAACCATCCCTTTGATATTGATCTGAGTGCTGTCCATCGCTCCAATTTTTACTCAAAATTGCGCAGGATCAACCTCCAAAATGTTATAAAATCGCCAGGAAGGCTTACAAGATTATATGATCTGATCCAGAGACTTTCTGGATTGGGTGTTTTGGATGCTCTTCTTAAAGTCGGTTGGAGACATACCGATGATCTTTTTGAACTGGTTGGAGAGGTGAGCCACACTGCTGAAGCCCATTTTGTACGCAATCTCTTTCACAGACAATTCATCATAAAACAGAAACTCTTTCACTTTTTCCATTTTCTGACGAATGATGTATTGCTCCAGTGTGATCCCCGCCATGGACGAAAAAAGTCCGCTCAGGTAGTTATAGTCATAGTGGAGCTGATCCGACAGGTAGGCCGACCATTGGATGTGGGTATCGTATGGATCGCGATGATGGATGGTATCTATGACCAGGGTCTTGATTTTCTCCAGCAGCTGAGCCTTCCGGTTATCGATCCGCTCAAAACCATTTTTTTGAAGAAAGTCGTCCAGCCGCTCCTGCTGATCGGCAGTCAATTCGTTTTTCAGCTTCACTTCCCCCAGCTCAACTGATAGCGGCGCTACGCCAATCTGATCAAAGGCTTGTTTGACCACCATGACACAGCGGGGACAAACCATGTTTTTAATATGTAGCTGAGTGATTTCCAAGGTCATTCAAATTGCACAGTTAAGGTAAATAAATAGGAGGAAGATTGCTATAGAGACAGCTCACTTCATCATAGCAACAAAATCTCCAATAACTATTTCCAGTCTTTGGATTAAAACAGCTGAGTTATAAAATGATTCACCAGTCCGAATATTGAGCTGATCACTATCCAGGTGATCATGTTCAGTTTAAATCGGTACATCGCCACAAATGAAACCACTACCCATCCCAGAGTCGGGTAATCAATTCCTCCCAAAGTCATTTCTTCGGGGAACACAATGGCCTTACCCAGATAAATGGTCAGGTTAAGGATCACTCCTACAACTGCTGCTGTCACCAGTGTCAATGCTTGTTTGATCTTTTCATTTTCGCGTGTTTTTTCGATAATGGGCGCCCCGGCAAAGACGAAAAGGAAGCATGGAACAAATGTGTAAAAGGTGGTGGCAACCAACCCCAATGCCCCCATCAACACAGAGCCGTCAAAGTGGTTGTATCCCGCCATAAAACCAACAAACACCAGCACCATAACCAACGGGCCCGGCGTGGTTTCACCAAGTGCCAGACCATCAATCATTTGAAGTTCGGTCAGCCAATTAAGCTGCTCCACACTCACCTGAGCTACATAGGGCAATACGGCATAAGCTCCTCCAAAAGTGACGAATGCAGCCTGTGTGAAAAAGAGTGAGAGCTGCTTCCAGAAAGTAAAATCATTACTGAACAGATAAAATAGTCCGATGGGAATCACCCATAGCAAAGCAGCTGCGAACACCTGCCCAACCAACCTTCTAACTTTAAAACCGGCATCAGGCAGAAAATGATTGCGGTTGATAAAGTACTGCTCCTCATCCTTTGCCAGTTGCTCTTGTGCGGAAGAGGTCTGCTTAAACAGTGATGGAAGCATTCTGCGTGCCACAAAAGACAATAGCAAAGCCCCAATAATGATATATGGAAAGGGGGTATTAAAAAAGAACATTAGCACAAAGGCTGTGCCGGCCACCATAAAGTGAAATGTGGTATGCAATGATTTAGTCCCGATTTTTATCAGTGCCAGAATGACAATTGCCATTACAGCGGGCTTCAATCCGCTAAACATGGCATTTACCCAGGGAATATTGCCATATGTTACATACAAAGCCGATAGTCCACATAAGATGAACATGGAAGGAAGTACAAAAAATACACCCGCTACCAGCCCTCCTTTAGTACCGTGCAGCAGCCAACCTGTGTAAGTGGCAAGTTGCTGAGCTTCAGGTCCGGGCAATATCATTGTATAATTTAGCGCATGGAGAAAACGACTTTCTGAAATCCATTTTTTCTTTTCGACCAGAAACTCGTGCATAATGGCAATCTGACCCGCCGGGCCACCAAAACTGATAAATCCAAGTTTCAGCCAGAACAAGCATGCTTCTTTAAACGACGGTTTTGTAAGATCACCCATTGCTAGTAATTAATGATGGCTATTTACCCTTAATAGCCACGTCCCTATTGTTTTACTGCCAAAGTAAATAAACCGTGTTGTATTGGGTGGAGTTATTGAGCATTTCACCAAATGAAAAAAGAAATCTCCTTATCCGCGACACAATTGTGCAATCAATAGAGGCAATTGTGTAAAGTAGCAGATTAGCAAGCGGCGGAATTTTGTGAAAATAAAATTTCACAATTATGTCAACTTCAATGTCATTAAACACAAGCTCGCTCTACGAGAAACGTTGGGCAGCTTTAGCGGTTCTGTGTACCGCACAGTTTATGGTAATCATGGATACCTCCATCATCGGGGTGGCCTTGCCTGCCATTCAAAGTGCGCTGAACTACACCCCGTCAGGATTACAATGGATCTTCAATGCCTATGTGATCGTGCTTGGTGGGATGTTGCTTCTGGGCGGAAAACTTTCCGACCTGTATGGCTCAAAGAACATTTTTCTTTGGGGTTTTGCAATACTCACTCTGGCTTCTTTGCTCACCGGGTTGGCCTGGTCAGAGGTGTCTATGAATGCCGGACGAGCACTGCAAGGACTGGGTTCTGCGCTCATTGCTCCTGCGGCTCTGAACCTCCTCATGAGCATCTTCACAGATCCAAAAGAGCTAGGAAAAGCATTCGGGTTCTGGGGTGCTTCTGCTGCGGCCGGTGGTTCTGCTGGTGTTTTCCTTGGGGGTGTGCTTACTGAGTATATGTCCTGGAGATGGGTGTTTTTCATCAACATTCCGATGGGAATACTAGTGATGCTGTTCGGTGCTTCTCTACTGATGAATGGAAGTAAAGTTCGGGGTAAAATCGATTACCTCAGCGCCATTTTGGTCACAGCTGCCACCATGTTGATAGTGTATACACTGGTGATGGTAGAACAAAATGGATGGACGTCCCTGACTACCATTAGCTTTTTTGCAATTGCACTGGTACTGTTAATCGTGTTCATTGCAATCCAGAAGAACTCCAGGTCTCCATTGCTTCCATTGAGCATCTTCAAGGCTCCTAATCTATCTGCAGCCAATCTTGTCATGGCGTTGATGGCAGGTGCATGGATCCCCATGTGGTTTTACTTGAACCTGTACTTACAGCAAACTCTTGGTTATTCCGCTTTCTGGTCAGGAGTGGCCCTGTTGCCTATGACCATTGCGATCATGATCCTCATGGTTGGGGTGAGTGGCAAAATGATTGAGCGCTTCGGTGTGAAGAATAACCTGGTGGCCGGACTGCTGGCGCTCACTGCTTCACTAGTATGGTTCTCTACGGTTTCAGTAGATGGAAATTTCCTTGTGGATGTATTGGGTGCTTCTCTGTTGGGAGCCATCGGTATGTCCCTGGCGTATATCCCCGGAACCATGGCCGCTATGTCGGGTGCAAAGCCTGAAGAAACCGGATTGGCTTCCGGCCTGGTGAACACCACTTATCAGGTGGGATCAGCGATTGGTTTAGCCATTGTTGTGGCTATTGCCATTTCCATTACCAACGGATTGTCCCTGGATGGGGCGGTAACTAAAGAAGCATTAACTGAGGGATTTCAGGGTGCCTTCCGAACAGCGGCCGTCATCGGTGTGCTGGGGACCTTGGTTGCTTTAGTAGGTATTAAAACGCCTAAATAAAAAAAAATCTAAACGAAGGGTCCTGTTTTTACATGGGCCCTTTCTCTGAAAAAAATTAAAACTTATGAAAAATTTAAGCACTAAAATCTATTTGAACCTACTGCTGGCAGTGATCGTCATGGCTATTCAGAGTTGTTCAAGTGCAGGTGACGAAGCAAGCAATGCTGCTGCGCCTGAGCCTTTTAAGCTACCTGTAGACGTGAAGGTAGTTTCTACCACATCGATTAACCAATTCGAAGTAGTTTCCGGCTCTGTTGTTTCCAACAGGGAAATATCAGTAGTCAGTGAAGTATCTCGAAAAATAGTGGCTGTGGCTTTTAATGATGGCAGCTATGTCACCAAAGGCCAACTTCTATATAAGCTTGATGATGCTGACCTTATGGCTCGCCTTAAGCAGGTTGAAGCTGATCTTCAGTTGGCCATCGTCAACAAAAACAGGATCTCCGCTTTATTGAAAAACGACGCAGTAAGCCAGGAGGAGTTTGACATAGCAACTGCTCGATTGATTGCTCTCCAGTCATCAAAAGACCTTCTGCAAGTTGAACTTCAGAAGACGCAGATCACTGCTCCTTTTTCGGGTGTTGCAGGTATGACCAAAGCATTTACCGGCGCGCTGGCCAACCCTGGGATGATCCTTGTGAAATTGCAGGAAGTTAATCCGCTCAAGATCGAGTTTTCGGTTCCTGAAAAATATTTGTCTGCGATTAATACAGGCATGAAGATTTCATTTACCCTGCCTGATTCAGAGGAGAAAATCGACGCAAAAGTTTCAGCTATTGAATCAGAAATCAATGCTCAAACAAGAGCGCTCACAGTTCATGCAACCACCGATAATAAGGCCGGAAACCTGAAGCCGGGCATGTCAGTACGCGTTTATTACCCAACTTCTTCTGCCAACCAACTGGGGATCAAGTTGCCCACTGAAGCACTTATACCTGGTGCTGGTGGATATTCTGTGTTTGTGGTTAAGGGCGGTGTGGCTAAATCTACCTCCGTCAAACTAAGCAACCGAAGCGAGTCTGAGGCATTGATTTCTCAGGGACTTGCCCATGGCGACACAGTAATGATTTCCAATCTCTTACGAACTGGTGAAGGTACACCTGTACAAATAGTTACTTCAAAATAATACGGTCATGAGTTTACCTTCATTAAGTATAAGAAAACCAGTACTGGCAGGCGTATTTTCCGCCGTAATTGTCATCATGGGTTTGGTTGGATGGAAGTATTTGGGAATCAGAGAATTTCCACTTACTGAGCCTCCGGTGATTTCTGTCATATCATTCTATCCGGGCGCAAGCCCCGATGTAATCGCATCCAAAATTACCAAACCGTTGGAAGAATCCATTGCAGAAGCAAATGGAGTCCGAACCATATCATCTGAGTCCAGAGAGCAGGTTGGCATTATCTCCATCGAATTCAATCGAAATATTGATCTGGAAGATGCACTTAACGATGTGCGCGACAAAGTTGCTAAGGCAAAAAACCAATTGCCGTCAGACCTGGATCCTCCGATTGTGGAGAAATCCAGTTCACCTGATAACCTGGTGGCTTTTCTGGAAGTGGAAAGTGAAACCAAAGACATCAAGGAAGTAAGTCATTTGGCCTCAACAACCATCAAGGAGCGAATTCAATCCATCCCGGGTATTCAACGAGTCAGTATTGTAGGTGAGCACAAATATGCGATGCGATTGCGTTTCGATCCAATCAAACTCACTGCCTATCAGCTGACTCCTGAGGATATCAGAGTGGCTTTGATGCGAGAAAATATTGACTTGCCTGCCGGAAGGATTGAAGGCCAAAGCAATGAACTGAGTGTTCGTACGCTGGGTCGCCTTACGACCGCTGAAGATTTCAATGAAATGATTATCAAGCAAACGCCCACTACCGCCATCAAATTGAAGGACATTGGTTTTGCTGAGCTGGGTGAGGTGAATGAAAGAAACGCCATCATTAATGGAACAGATAAAGCAGACCGTATAGGCGTGGGTGTGGCCATTCAAATTCAAAGGGGAGCCAATGCGATTGAAGTAGTGGACGAATTCTACAGACGGCTGGATCAACTAAGAACAGAAGTTTCTTCAGAATACAAACTGATCGTTGGATTTGACTTCACAAAGCCCGTACGTGAATCTGTGAAAGAAGTGGAAGAGACGTTGCTCATTGCTTTTGGATTGGTAGTAATTATCATCTTCCTGTTTCTCAGAGATTGGCGCTCTACCATTATTCCAGTCCTTGCCATTCCTGTATCTATCCTGTCTGCCTTCTTTATCATGTACGTCGCCGGATTCTCCATCAATGTGTTAACACTGCTTGGATTAGTACTGGCCATTGGTCTGGTCGTTGACGATGCGATTGTGGTTCTGGAGAATATCTATAAAAAAGTAGAGGACGGGATGAATCCGGTTCAGGCCGCATTTGCAGGGTCTAAAGAAATTTACTTTGCCGTAATCTCTACTACCATAACACTTGCTGCGGTGTTCTTGCCCATCATATTCATGGGAGGCATCAGTGGGCAACTCTTTAAGGAATTTGCTATCGTAGTATCCGGATCTGTACTGGTCTCTGCCTTTGTAGCGCTTTCATTATCTCCCATGCTGAGCGCTTATTTATTAAAAAAGCACAATAAGCCAACCTGGTTGTATCGAGTGACTGAGCCATTCTTTGTAGGCCTAAATAATGGGTATGGAAAATTACTCCATTCATTTATGCGATACCGATTTTTGGCCTGGATCTTCCTGCCCCTTACCGGGGCCCTGATCTACTTTTTGGGAGGTAAACTGCCTTCAGAATTAGCACCACTTGAAGACCGGTCTAACATGATGCTCATAGCCATAGCGCCTGAGGGAGTTTCCTATGATTTCATGAAAAAGAACATGGAGGAAGTAGGACATTATGTCAATGACAACACAGACGGATTGTATCAGACCTATTCTATGGTGGCCATCTCCTTTATTCCGGCTCCTGCTCCTGTAAATGTGGCTGTGCAAAGTATCTACCTTAAGGATCCAAAGGAGCGAAAGATGTCAGCTCAGGAATTGTATTATCAGTACGGAGCAGCTTCAGGTCAATTCAGAAACATCCTTTTGTTCCCTTACATGCCTCCAACTATCGGAACGAAATATGGCGGTGGTCAACCGATCCAGTATGTGCTTCAAGCATCAAATCTTGACAGTATTTCGAGTGTACTTCCCAAATTTTTGGCTGCAGCAAGGCAGAGCAACAAACTTATGTTTGTGGACAGTGATCTCAAGATCAATAAGCCCGAACTAATGATCAATATTGATCGGGACAAGGCTGCAATGATGGGGGTTTCCATTCAGGAAGTAGCACGGGCTCTTCAGTTGGCATTTTCAGGTCAGCGATATGGCTATTTCCTGATGAATGACCGACAGTATGAAGTAATAGGTCAGGTGGAGCACGTCAACAGAAATGACATCAGTGACATCCGGGCCATCAATGTCAGATCTAGCAGTGGTCAGATGATACCCATAGACAATCTCGTGACCATCGAGGAAGGAATCAGCCCTGCAGCTATCTACCGCTATGATCAGTATACCTCTGCGACAATCTCCGCCGGTCTGGCCCCTGGGGTGAGCCTGGATGAAGGGATTCAGGAAATGGAGCGCATTAAAGCTGAAGTATTGGGGAAGAATTTCACAAGCTCATTGGCAGGACAATCACGCGACTATATGGAAAGTAAGGGTAGTCTTGCTTTTACATTGATATTGGCTCTGGTGATGATCTATATGATCCTCGCAGCTCAATTTGAAAGTTTAAGAGATCCACTCATCATCATGCTCACCGTACCTATGGCCATTGCTGGTGCATTGCTGAGCCTGGAATGGTTTGACCAAAGCTTAAACGTTTTTAGTCAGATAGGAATTATTACCCTGATTGGATTGATCACCAAAAATGGTATTCTGATCGTCGAGTTTGCCAATCATTTAAAGAGCACGGGGCTTTCCAAATTTGAAGCAGCTAAAGTAGCCGCTGAGCAACGATTCAGACCTATTTTAATGACTTCTCTGGCTATGATTTTCGGTGCGCTTCCGATTGCACTGACCACCAATAGCCGTCAGTCACTGGGGATCGTAATCGTTGGGGGATTGATCTTCGCAGGTATTCTGACCCTATTTATTATACCTGCTATTTATTCCTATTTGTCTTCTTCAAAATTCGCTACTGAAGTGGTGGATGAATCGGAATCCGTGAACCATTAACGACATATTTCATGAAAAATATACATAACATATTAACCGGACTGCTCCTGCTTGGGCTGTGTTATTCCGGTAAGGCCCAAAGGCTCGAATTGAACCTGAATGAGGCCATTGACCTGGCCAAGAAAAACAACAAGGCATTCATGGTGCAGAAGCTGGAAAATGACCTGGCTGAACAGGCAATAAAGGAAAGCAAGGGTCACTTGCTGCCAACAATTTCTGCCGGTGGATCATATACCCATTTTATCGACCGTGCAGTCATTTTCATGCCCGGATCATTTGTGGGCAGTGAGTCGCCTGTAGTGGACGTGGCGGTTGGTGGTAGGAATGCATGGAATGCCGCTATCAACCTGAATCAACCGATCCTTTCTGAGGTAGCAAGAAGGCAGATTAAATCAGCCAAATTGAATGCCCTGGTAGAGCAAGAACAATCAAAAGATATGGAAACCATCCTGGTATTGGACGTTGCCAAAACGTACTATGAAGTTCTTTTGATTGAGGAGACCATACTCCTGAATCGTCAGAGCCTTGAGCGAAATATCTATGCGCTGAAAGATGCTAAGCAACTTTATGAGCAAGGCAAGGGACTAAAGATTGATACCGTGCGCAGTGCTATAGCTATAGATAATCTGATCGCCGATATCGCGTACCTGGAAAACCTCTATCAAATTGCATTGATTCAGTTTAAATATAAACTGGGCTTTTCCGATCAATATGATCTGGTACTTACTGATCGATTGGTTTCAGAAAGTGAAGTCAATTTCCCGATCGAAGAGCAGGTGAATTACAGACCAGATTTAAGGCAGCAATACTGGTTTGTTGAATTGAGCAAGAACGGTCTGGAAAAGTCCCAGGCCCAACGATTACCAGTGCTTTCATTGGTAGGAAGTTATCAGTTGCAGGCTCAGGCTGATGATTTGTCATTCTCGAAATATGCCTGGCCAACGACTAGCTATGTTGGAATGCAATTAAATGTGCCGGTATTCACTGGAGGCAGAACGAACCAGCAGACAGCCCAGGCTAAATTGAAATTGCAACAAGCTAAAACGGCCTTGCAGGACCTGGAGGAGAAAGTAGCTATCGAAGTACAAAGTATCCAGGTTCGGTTACAAGGAGCTAAGGATCGAATGGATATGCACAAGCGAACACTTCATGCCGCCGAACTTCATTACACTATGGTGATGCAGAGGTATCAAGAGGGACTAAGCAGTCGATTGGAATTTACTGATGCTGAGCTGGCGTTGTCTCAAGCCAAACTCAGCGTTCTTCGATCCGCATACGAGGTGAATGTTGCACAACTGGAATTACAGAAGGCAGTAGGCTTATTGTAAGTGATTAATTGCTATTCAGTTTAGTTAAGCAAAAAAAAGGGCCAGAATAAGTATCCTGGCTCTTTTTTTGGTATCTCTATCTTCAAGGTTTTGTGGAGCATCATTAAAAGTAAAGGTTTTAAAATAGTCAGGTTAAGCAGTTTAACCTGACTATGACTTTTTATCCTACTGAGCAGAACGAAAGTTCTAATTTCAACAGTAGCACACTTATATAGTCAACGTTATAAATCCTTTCTTTTTAAGCTGTAAAGCATGGAGTATTCCATTGTCAACAATGGTAAGATCATCCGGTAGCTGATCAATGCCAATATCAAACTTTGAAAGAGACAGACCGCAGACCAGCACTTGTATCCTTTGCTTGCGCGCTTCTTCCAGCAACTCCTTAAATGCCTCATTTCCGCTTATGTCCTTTACCGTTTTACCGCAGATTAAAACATGAAATTCTCCGAGTGACTGCTCCTCACTTTTTCCCAAATCCCGGGCAGTAAGGATAATGGGTTTTAGCTGCTGAATATTCTTAGAAATTACCAGGTAGTTGTCTTTGCCCTCTTGGATACTTTGCGCATTTACTATTTCTGCACCTGCCATGAATAGTATTGCTGTTGCTATTATTAAATTTCTCATTGCTCTAGTTTTTTGAAATTATCATTGATACTGAAGAAAAGAAGCCCTCCCATGATCGCTATGTTCTTAAAAAGAGGACCTAATGTGGCCAATTGCCCAACCTGAATTGTGAGAGTAATTGGAATCAAAACTGTCACCAATACTAAAGCTGAATACCGGGTTTTATAGCCAAATAATAAAGCTCCTCCGGCTACCAACATTATAATGCCTGATAGAATCACTGAAACCTGGGGAGATCCCAATAGATAACCGATAGTCCCAAAATTGGCACTTTCTATACGAGCGATTACCTTATCCGTGTTGAGAAAATGATTTGCGCTCGCCACGATAAATATGAGGCTAAGCATTATGCGAAGTGTGACTACAGACAGATAGTTCACTTCAAGTTTTGAATCTTGAAATTTCATTTTGAATTTGTTTTAATTGATTGAATATCAGTCCTGAATGGACTTTTACATCACTGTTCCTGATTCAATCAGCTAAAAACAAATTTTCAACCTTGAGTACAAAATATATAAAGCGACCGATGCCGCATTAGCAGATGACGAAGTGAATGTGTCATACTTTGTCGGGGTTTTGATGGACAGAGACAGAACTAAATTGCTGCCATCAAAAGGCAAGTGATGATTCACATTTTCAGACGATCCAATTTTTGCTTCACTGAGAACACTTTCCTCAATTTCGTGGCAGCTAAAACTAGAAATTGTTGCTTTACTCTTATTAACCACCTCCGTTTGAGGTACATCAAGTTGGGCTTGAATGAAATTTCGTACCTGGCATGGGGCTATTAATAAAAGTAAGCTTAAGCCTAATACGTAGAATGGGGAATTATGTAATGAGGCTTTGAATGACATTTGATTTGAATAACGAATAAAAATTTAGAAAGTTTGAAGAGGGTGTGTATTGACGGATTTCCGGAATCGGAACCTTCATTGACTTCCATAGATTAAAGTTACAACCGTTGAGGAAGTGATTAGGATAGCGACAATTGCTGTAATGAGCACCTAAGACGACTAACAGTTACAACTTCCATTTTGTACCGGTGGACACTTCTTAGTTCCATAACTGCAATACACGCAGCAATCACCTGATTTGGGCTTCAGCACCTGGTGGCAATTTTCACATTCATAGAAGTACTGGCATGCATCCATAGGCATGGTTTCTTCCTTCCGATGTCCGCAGTTAGGACAGGTAATGGTGGATTCTAACGCTATTCCTTTCTCCATGCTATTGATCATTTGGCTTCTCAACTAGAATGCCTGAAAGTCCCTATCACCTCAACCTCAAACTATTCCCAATGACAGAAACGGAGCTGAGGCTCATGGCCAATGCCGCAAGCATCGGGCTCAACAAAAGGCCAAAAACCGGGAACAGTACTCCTGCGGCAATCGGCACACCGAGCATATTGTAAACGAAAGCAAAGAACAGGTTCTGCTTAATGTTTCTCATCACATCTGTACTCAACTTCCGAGCTCTCACAATTCCATCCAGCTCCCCTTTAACCAACGTAAGACTTGCACTCTCAATAGCTACATCAGTACCTGTTCCCATGGCAATTCCTACATTGGCCTGGGCAAGTGCCGGGGCATCATTGATTCCATCTCCTGCCATAGCTACAATTTTCCCCTTTTTCTGGAGCGCTTTGACTTTCTCGTATTTGTTTTCCGGCAAGAGGTCCGCTTCATATCCATCTAATCCAAGCTTATCTGCAACCGCTTTGGCTGTATGCTTATTGTCACCTGTGAGCATAATTACCTCAAGTCCCTGGTCTTGTAAATCCTTGATAGCATCAGCCGATGATTCTTTGATGGGGTCAGCTACGCTGATGAACCCAGCCACTTCCTTATCAATCACAACAAACATGACCGTTTGCCCTTCCAGCTGTCGTTGCTTCACCTCTTTATCATGCTCTTGCTCCAGTGTTAAATCAAATTCCTCCAGGAGTTTTTTATTGCCAATGGCTATCTGGAGCCCATCCACTTTGCCGGTAATTCCTTTGCCAGTAATGGAGTTAAAATCGTCTACCTTCTGAGGTTTCAATCCTTTCTTTTCAGCACCTTCCACAATGGCATGAGCCAATGGATGTTCACTACTTGACTCCAGTGAAGCAGCATTTTTCAGAATGGCATCCGTACTATACTTTTCATTGATGGACTGTACATCCTGAAGTGATGGCTTGCCCTGTGTGATGGTTCCTGTTTTATCAATGACCAGTGTGGTCACTTTGTGCATTTCCTCAATGGCACTAGCATCCTTTACCAAAATTCCCTGCTTTGCCCCTTTTCCTGTTCCAACCATGATCGACATGGGAGTAGCCAGGCCTAATGCACATGGACAGGCAATGATTAGCACCGTTACGGCACTGGTAAAGGCATAAACCAACTTAGGATCAGGCCCCCAAACGGCCCAAACGGCAAAGGAAATGAGGGCAATTGTTACCACGATGGGTACAAAATAGCTCGACACTTTATCAGCCAGATTCTGAATAGGTGCTTTCGTTCGGCTGGCCTTGTTGACCATCTCGATGATTTGTGACAGCAACGTGTCACTCCCCACTTTCTGTGCTTTTATTTGAAAGGAGCTGGTACCATTGATTGTACCGGCAATCACATGGTCTCCTTCCGTTTTCTCAACCGGAACAGGTTCACCTGTGATCATCGACTCATCGATGCTGCTTTTTCCTTCGGTTATCTCTCCATCCACAGGGATCTTTTCACCTGGTTTGATCTTAATGATGTCATCCAGCTTCACATGCTCTAACGGAATCGTCATCTCCTCGCCATCTCTAATTACCGTTGCTTCAGGTGGCACAAGGTTGAGCAGCTCCTTGATGGCAGAATTGGTCTGACTTCTTGCTTTGGCTTCCAATAATTGACCCAATAATATTAGGGTAAGAATGACAACCGCAGCTTCAAAATATAAGTGAACAGCCCCTCCCTCAGATTTAAACTGATCAGGGAAAATATCAGGAAACAGCAAGGCAAAAATGCTAAACAGGTAAGCTGCGCCGGCTCCCAGTGTGATGAGTGTCCACATGTTTGGCGAGCGATTGATGATGGATTTGTACCCTCTCACAAAGAAATTCCAACAAGAGTAAAAGATCACCGGTGTACTTAACGCAAACTGCACCCAACCCCAGGTCTTTTCGCTTGCGATTCCGGATAAGGAAACACCTATCATCTCACTCATGGCGATGAAGAAGACAGGTACAGTAAAAGCCACCGAAATCCAGAACCTGGTCAGCATTTTCTTATAGGCTTGATGTTCTTCCGAACCATCATCAGCAGAAGCTTTTATCGGTTCCAAGTCCATTCCGCATTTAGGGCATGAGCCCGGATGATCCTGCGCTACTTCCGGGTGCATCGGGCAGGTGTAAATGGTTTTCGAACTTTCTTCCCTTTCTAAATCCATTCCACACTTGGGACAATCACCTGGTTTGTCATATTTCTTATCTCCTTCGCATAGCATTGGACAATAGTATTTGCCAGATCCTCCAGTGTCCTTCTTTTTTATTTCCGGCATGGGATGGTGATGATGCTCGTGAGACCCTGGAAGGTGAATGTCATAGCGACCTCCGTCTTCTTTCAGTGCCTGTTTGAGTTGATCCAATGGAACGTGATGATCCATTTTAATAATGGCTTCACCTTGCTCCAAATCAACAGCAACGGAAGTGACACCCGATACTTTGCTCAACGTCTGATGTACATGGTTTTTGCACCCGGAGCACGTCATTCCTGCGATCTTATATGTGTGTTCCATATTGATTGTATTTAGTAGGCTAAAATCTCAAATAAATTATCGCTCGTGTTACACAATTTTAAGATTCTCTTATATCATTCCCCGAGTTCATGTTAGTACAGCCGTCTTAATCATAGCAAGACACGTTTATCATCTTCTGAATGGCAACAGGTGCCTCAATGGTTTGTAAAAAGCCCGTTTTTGGTACTTCATCACTCTGATTTTTGGGCACAGGAATGAATTGTATCCCCATGCCCAAAATCAAAATAATTACAATGGCCTTTTTCATGACCGCTCTACAGGCTGATCACATCCTCTACTTTGCCACACTTGAGCATCCTGGCTCCAAAAAGAGGGTTTCTAATTTCCTGATTGACGCTTAGCCACATACCACCTTTGCCTCCGCTGTACATTGGGCAATACTGATGGTAAAGGGTTCGATCAGTGCCTATGATCGTCACCAGATCTTTTATGTCACTGCTCATGGCTTCAAAATGCGCTCTTTGATCAGAAATTTCACTTTCAGAGATATGCTCACCGTGATTTTTGGCTACCTCCACGATCTCCTCCAATTCAGCTTGCTTGTCCGATGCAAATTGCGTCAGATCCAGACTCCCCAAAGCTGCTGCCAGTGCTGCTCCGGCGTTGGCTGCTCCCTCTTGATGGTCATTTACAAGGGCATCTTTCACCATCAGATAGGCATCAAGAACTGGTGTTAATGCATTTTCCGGCTGTTGATCACTGATAGCTGTCTGCTCTCCTTTGGCAGCGATCTCTGTGGTGTTGTCAGCTGGTTGTTCTTCCTTTTTTGCAGAGCTACATGAGGCAATCGCCAATGCAAATCCGAGTGTTAAAAGTGTTGTTTTCATTTTTCTAAAGTTTATGAGGTTTAAATCATTTAAGTTTTTCTTCTACATTCCCACAGGTGAGCATGGCATCCCCAAAGTAAGGATTCCCGATTTTATCTGAACCGCTCAACCAAAAAGCTCCTTTGTTGTTCATTACCATGGGGCAAAACAGTCTGAATCCGCTCGTTTCAACGTTGAATTTCCTGATCGTGTGATAAAGCTGATCACTCAGCGGAGAAAGCATCATGCGCATGGTTTCCAGATTGTTTCCTTTCTGAATGGCACTTGTCACTGATTTTAAGACGGCCAGGTCCTTCATCCATTCGGTGTGGGCTTCTCCTTTGACCAGCTTCATGTCCACTTTCTCGAGTGATTGTAGTAATGCGCTGGCAGTGACTGAAGCCTGGGCTGGATCTGAGGCGACAAGTGCGTCTTTTACAGGCAGGTAGCTCTCAAAAGCCGACCTGATCTGGTTTTGAAAAGTTTTGTCGGCATCATATACTCTACCTGAGGTGTTGATTTCAGGATGATCGGTTTGCTGACCGGATGCTATGTGTGTCTCACCGCCATGGTTATGACTTGTCACGCCACCCTCCGAATTAGCCATCCGGGGACTCATCATGCTGGGCTTTCCCGCCAACTGAGCTGCTGCATCCACACTGAAGGTGCCATTTACCACTATCTCTTCTCCAGCTTCCAAACCTTCCTTCACCACATAGCTATCTCCCAGGGATGGGCCCAGTGTTACCATGCGCATTCGGAAGGATATACCCTGATCGCTCGCTGTTTTCACGTAGACCACAGATCTTTTACCAGTCCACATCACAGCGGTTTTAGGGACGATAAGCCCTTCCTTCCTGGCTTGACCAGCGACACTCAGCACACCGGAAGCAAACATTTCCGGCTTTAGTTGGTAATCAGGGTTGTTCACCTCCACCCGCAGTTTGGATACCCTGGTCTTAGGATCGATGGTGGGATCGATGTAGGTGATATTGCCGGTAAATTCTTCACCCGGAAGTGAACTGATGGTAAATGAAACCGGGGCGCCTTCCCTCACCCAGGCCATATCTGATTCATAGGCATCAAACAGCACCCACACATTGGACAGATCGGCGATCATGTAGATAGGGGCTCCCTGCTTGATGTAATCTCCAAGCATGACCAGTTTTTCCTTTACATATCCTGATCGCTCAGACCGGATAGGTAGCGTCTCTAAGGGTGTGCCATTGGCCAAAATCTGGTTAATTTGTGCCTCTGTAAGCTTCCAGTTGTAAAGCTTCCTTTTGGCTGCAGCAAAGAGTTCAGGCTGCCTGTCTTTGATCTTTTGAGCCTCGAATAATTCCTGCTGGGCAGTGACCAGCTCCGGCGAGTAGATGGCGGCTATCACCTGACCTTTTTGAACAAACTCCCCGGAGAAATTCACGTTCAGTGTTTCCACCCGTCCGGGAATGTGTGATGCCTGCGTATACACCAGCTTCTCATTTTCCATGACCTTCCCGTTTAACCGAATCGTCCTGGTGATTTCACCTGATGCCACTTTTTGGGTAACCACATTGGCCAGTTTGAGGGCAGTTGGGGACATGGTGATGGCCAAGGGATCTTCCATTCCCATATCAGCCTCAAGGGGAATCAAATCCATGCCACAGATAGGGCATGAGCCAGGCTCGTTTTGGCGAATCTGCGGATGCATGGAGCAAGTCCATATACCGTTTTCATCAGCCACATGCTCGTGATTTTCACTCATTTCTGACGCAGGTGCGGATGGCTTCAGCACCCACCCGATGAGCGCACCAATGACCAATGTAAGGCCTATCAGTGCATATTTGTTTTGAAGTAACTTTTTCATTGCAGGTATATTTTATTGAGCCCGGCCCTGGATGTAATCCATTTGGGCAAGGGCAGTGAATAGCTTCGTTTTTGACTTGATTTCTTGTTTCTGGTAGTTGAGCAGCTGCAGCTGAATGCGCAGCAGCTCCACCAAATCCTTTCCTGAATTACCAAACTCCACAACCAGTAGCGACTGAATTCGCTTCGTCTCTTCGATTTGTCTCTCATATAGATTCAGCAATTCAATTTCACGCCTCACCTCATATTTCACATTTTCGAAGGAAACATTCAAATCGTTTCTTGTGCCTTGAGCCATGAGGTCGATTCGTTCTGTCTGAAGTTCATTCTCCCTTAAAGCCGCTTGGTACTTCTTGCGGAAAACCGGGAGAGTAATGGAAACCATGGGCATAATGGCATCCTGTCCATTTCCAGGGACGTTCATATCACTTCTTTCTGCCACGATGATGTAATCCAACCCGACACCAAGCTTGGGCATGGACTGCTTTTCGATCATTGTAAACTGCTTTTCGTTTGACTGCTTTTTCAGGGTCAGCTCCTTCAAAAGTGGGTGATCATCCCAGCTTACCTCTTCAGCATAGACGGGCACATTCACAGCATCAAAGGGAGAAATGTGAACCTCCATTGAATCAGGTCGATTAAGCAACTGATTGAAGGAAGATGCCAATGGCCGCTTCATTTCTTCCAGAAGCAAAATCTCCGTTTCCATGTCCTGAATCATGAGTTCAATTCTAAGAACATCTGCCAGACTGGTTTTACCATGCTCATATTTCGAGGTGGCCAGCGTTTTCCATGATTTCAGGATGTCCAGGTTCTCGCGCTGTATCGACAAAATCTCCTCCAGCTCCACCAATGGATAGTAAGCCCTGGCGACCTGAAACCGTAGCTTATTTTGCTCGTCAATGAACCGTTCGAAAGCAGCCTCCGCCATGAGCGTGGTGGCTTCACCTTGCACCTTCAAGGTCCCGAACCATGGAAACATCTGAGAGAGTGAAAATCTTGCCACTTGCGGCCCCACCCTGGTTTCTGTCATTCGCCCAAAGGCACTGATCGAAAGTGTAGGATCGGGAAGGCCTTTCACCTGAGTCACGCGCTGCATGGCAGCCTCGAATTCCTTGTATTTGGCCTGGAGAGCTGGGTTGTTTTCCAACGCATATTGCTGATATTCTTCCAGCGTCTGTGCTTCTAAGGTGGTAGATGTTAGAAGGTAGAAGGTAGAGACTAGAAATATCAAAAAAATTCTAATCTTCAACTTCCAACTTCTAACCTCTAGCCCTCTAGCCTCTAATCCTCCAACCTCCAACCATCTAACCTCTAATTCTCTATTTTCCATGACTCTTCCAGTTTTGATGAAGTGTGGTCAACATTTTTCCTATCTCATCGATTTCTTTGGCCATGGCATCAAAGGCCTCTTGACTGATATATTGACATTTCAATGCAAACGTTAACCAGTTCTCCGTTTCGGCATTAGAGCCTAAAGAGGTGATCAGGTGTTGCTTAAAAATTGCCTCATAATTCCGCTTGGCCCATCCCTCAACAATATTTGAACTAACCGATCTGGATGACCTGACAATCTGAGAAGTGAGTGAATAAATTTCCTCCTTCGGAAAGTCTTTTGACATCCAAAAAATGTCCATTGCCAGCTTAAACGAACGGCTATAAACTTCTAAATCTTTATATGACTTTATCATTTCGATATTTTCTTTAATCCTTATAATCTTCTATCCTCTAATCTTCTAACCTCTAATCCTCTAACCTCCAGCTCTACTGCCTAGGAATTAAAAGATTAAACTCGCCATCTCCAGTCTCCAACTCATCCACATGGCCCATCATCGATCCTTCCGCAGTGATCACATGCATGTGCACATCACTATCGTGGTGAGTATAAATGCCCTTTGCCTCTGTGGAGTAGAAGCCAAGGATCGTAACCGCTTCATTGTTGAACTCCCCCCTGAACGCGCCTTCTTTATGGTTTGAGATATCAGTGGTCTTGGAATCGTAATTGATCACATGGTATTTCACCGAAGCAGGACTACCAATCAATAGGAAAGGAAACGATCCGTCTGGCAGTTTTTCTTTGATCAATTCCGAAACATCTTCAAATTCGCTGACCTTCAAGGTGTCCCACTTCTGAACATGTGCATAGACCAGAAGGCTGGCTTTTGCTTCCATTCGATTTACCATGGCAATTGAATCAGAGACGAAAGCATGATAAACAACACCATTAAGGATCAAAATTTCGCCGGAAAGCGCTTCGGCGGCTCCCAACCCAAACAGATTTTCATGTGACAGGGTATCGGTATCAATGGTTGCTCCTATTTTGCCCTGATGCATTATTTCCATTAATGCACCCGTGACTTTCACTTCCACTTCTTGAGTTTTCTTTACCTGACATGCAGCTACTGCGAGTATCAGAAATGGTATAATAAAATTCCTCATTGCAGTTTCTTGTTTTGATTGGTAATCACTGTCTCACGCCAAAATGCTTGTAGCACTGGTACGACGAACATGGTCATGATCTGAATCGCCATTCCTCCGAATGTCGGGATGGCCATAGGAACCATGATGTCCGAACCTTTGCCTGTGGAAGAAAGTACCGGAAGCAAAGCGATTATCGCCACGGCAGCAGTCATCATGGCCGGACGCACACGTTTCTTTCCTGCCTCCAACACGGCCGATCTTACTTCTGCTATGGTTCCAGGCTTGCGCTCTTCAAACACCTGATGAATGTAGGTGCCCATGATCACACCATCATCTGTGGCAATTCCGAATAGCGCAATAAAACCTACCCACACGGCTACACTCAGGTTGATCGGGTGCATCTGGAAAAGGTCTCGCATATTGGTATCTGAGATGGAGAAATTCAGAAACCAGTCCTGTCCATACAGCCAAAGCATGATGAACCCACCCGCAAAGGCCACAAACACCCCTGAGAAGTGAATAGATGATGCGATAACCGTTTTGAACTGAAAATAGAGTAGCAGGAAGATCACCAGTAAACTAATCGGGATCACAATCGAGAGGCGCTGAATGGCCCGTACCTGATTCTCATAAGATCCTGAGAACTTATAGCTGATTCCCGCCGGAACAATCAGTTCGCCGGTATCAATTTTATCTCTGATGGCTTGCTGAGCGGCATTCACCACGTCCACCTCGGCAAAGCCTGCTCTTTTATCGAACAGCACATAACCCACCAGGAATGTTTCTTCACTGCGGATCATTTGTGGTCCCTGCACATACTCGAAATCCACCAATTGCTTCATAGGGATTTGAGCGCCAGTAGGCGTTGGAACCAATATGTTACCCAATGCCTCCGGATCGTCACGCAATTCTCTCGGGTACCTCACCCGGACTGGGAATCGCTCTCTTCCCTCCACCGTAGAGGTGATTTTCATTCCACCAATAGCTGTTTCGATGGTCTGCTGTACGTCCTCAATGCTAAGTCCATACCGGGCAATTTCATCCCGATTGATGTTGAGATGCAGGTATGGTTTACCCACTATTCGATCGGCAAAAACGGCTTCTGATTTCACCGATGGTACTTCCTTAAGGATGTTTTCCAATTGAAAGCCGAAATCCTGAATGGTTTTCAGGTCGCCCCCATACACTTTGACACCCATCGGTGCCCGCATCCCGGTTTGGAGCATGACCAAACGGGTTTCAATGGGCTGCAATTTTGGCGCTGAAGTGACCCCCGGAATTTTAGTCACCCGCACGATCTCATCCCATATGTCATCAGGTGATTTGACGTGCGCTCTCCAGTTGCGATAATATTGGCCGCTTTTGTCCTCAATGAGTCTTTGCTCCAATGAGGACAGGAGGAGAAAATCATTAGCGATCTCCAGAGTGTCCTGGCCATTATAATACCACTTCTTGTCCCTGTCCACAACCTCACTCGCTGCTAACTTCCCATCCCTGGCTTCTAACAGATAATTCCCGGATCGATCCACCTTAAACCGCACCCTGTGACCTTCCTCATCAATGACATATTCCGGTTTGTAGTTGATGACATTTTCGTACATGGAAACTGGCGCCGGATCAAGTGCTGATTCCACCCGACCCAGCTTACCTACCACCACGTCTACTTCCGGTATCTGAGCCACTAACATGTCCAGCTGACTTACCACGGTGCGATTGTGCGCTACCCCGGCATGCGGCATAGAGGTTGGCATGAGCAGAAAGCTTCCTTCATTCAATGAAGGCATAAATTCCGATCCTATCCCAGGGAAGGTTTTATCGAGAGATTTCCAGGTCTTCGTCTCCTTTATCCCATTTCCCAAAAAGCTGAAGGATTGATCGAACCCAATCCAGATGACCACACCTAGCAGAATGGTGAAAAGCGGAAGCAATAGAAACTTGCCTTTGTTGACCAGGCACCATTTGAGTATTGGCTCATAAAAATAAACGACAGATAACAGTGCGCCCAAAATGAGTCCAATGAGTGCCAATACGAATAGATAGTTCACTATCAGTGAGGTCTGAGCTCCCAAAGGCATCCATTCTTCAGCCAGAAAGAAACTGGCAATGAATAATGCCAGTGCCATATTGATGTACTCAGGGAATTTCCTGAATCGGCTCGACCACCTGTTTTCCAGCATGTTGTTGACACCAACAAGGCACAAGACTGCCGGAAGCCACATTTGTGTGTAAACGGCAAGCAAAATCCCTCCGGAAATGAAGGTGAAATTCCAGATGTTTCTTACACTCTTTTTATCATACCGAATGCCGAAAACGAAATACGCCAGGGTGGGAAGCACTACCAATCCCAGCACAAATGACCCCAACAGGGCGTAGGTCTTCGTGAATGCCAAAGGTTTGAAAAGCTTTCCTTCTGCCGATTCCATGGCAAAGACAGGAACGAAGCTGACCACTGTAGTGGCCAGGGCGGTAGTGATGGCAGAAGCTACTTCCTTAGTGGCTACATAAATAACCTTCAGCAAGCCTTTACCTGTCGCCCCGTGATTATCAGGCATTTCCAGATGGCGAATGATGTTCTCGACGAAAACAATTCCCACATCCACCATCACGCCAATGGCAATGGCTATTCCCGAGAGGGCCACTACGTTGGCATCCACGCCGGTATAGCGCATCACTATGAAGGTCATCAACACCCCAACCGGTAGCAGGCTTGAAATTATAATTGACGCACGAAGATTGAGCAGTAGTACCAACACCACAATGATGCTGATAAGTACCTCATGCGATAAAGCGGTCTCGAGTGTGCCTATGGTCTCATGTATCAGCTGGGTACGGTCGTAGAAGGGGACTATGGTCAGTTGAGATTCGGTACCATCGGCAAGTGTTTTCTTTGGTAAGCCGGGAGCAATCTCAGCGATCTTGGCTTTCACATTATCGATGACCTCTAAGGGGTTAGAGCCATATCGGGCTACCACAACCCCACCAACCACCTCTGCACCTTCTTTGTCCAGAGCTCCTCTTCGGCTTGCTGGCCCTAAAGCAACAACAGCCACATCCTTTATCCGGATAGGGACATTGTCCTGAACCGCCACCACGGCCTTTTCAATGTCTTCCACACTTTTGATGTAGCCAAGTCCTCTGACCAGGTACTCAGCCTGATTGACCTCTATGGTCTTGGCGCCCACATCGCGATTGGATTTGCGAACAGCATCCATCACTTTCATTAATGGAATGTTGTAGGCCTTGAGGGCGTCAGGATTTACATCAATCTGGTATTCCTGCACGAATCCGCCAATGGAAGCTACTTCAGAAACACCCTCGGCCGCATTCAGTCCATACTTCACATAAAAATCCTGAACCGTTCTGATTTCGTGAAGATCCCAACCCCCGGTCACGTTACCTTCTCTGTCCCGACCTTCGATTGTGTACCAGTACACCTGACCCAAGGCCGTTGCGTCTGGCCCTAATGTAGGTTGGACACCGTCCGGAAGTAACCCGGAAGGGATTGAATTTAACTTTTCAAGAATTCTGGAACGCGACCAATAAAATTCGATGGCTTCATCAAAGATGATATTGATCATGGAAAAGCCGAAAATAGACGAACTTCGGATCGATTTCACTCCCGGGATACCTAGCAAGTAGGTAGTCATAGGGTAGGAAATCTGATCTTCAATGTCCTGAGGGGAACGTCCCGGCCATTGGGTAAATACAATCTGCTGATTTTCACCGATATCCGGAATAGCATCTACAGGAACAGGGTCTTTCGGGAGAAACCCTGTATTCCAATTGAATGGCGAGGTAACCATTCCCCATGCTATCAGCATGATCAGCAAGAGCACCGTCACCAGACGGTTCTCGAGGAAATATTTTATAATTCGATTTAACATACTATGATTTGATTGATCTGAATAAACATGACTACCTCAGCACTCCACGAGCGCCGGGAACATGAATCAAATCATCAAATCATATCTGGAATACCTGATGCAGAACCTGGTAATCCTGCCTCTCAAATCGGGGTGAGGTGTCTACTGGTATAGGGTGATCCAAAGGCTCCTCAAATTCTATAGAATAGAGGATAGTTGCGATGGTTGCTGCTACAAAAAACTGAGCTGCTTCATTGGAGATTTCCTTTTTGAAAAGCTCGTCTGCCTCCACTGACACGTAGTTATTTTCACAGCATGGAAGTTCGGAGAACTGAGGGTAATCGAATTTTTCTTCCTTTTCTTCCTTTTTTTCGGGCATATCCATCATACCCATTCCACAATCCAGGTGCTTCTCTCCGAGCATGAATTCACTAATTACTGCATGCCCACCACAGAAGTGAGTACCAAAGGTGATGCCCAGATTCCCCAGCAGCAGAATGAAGATAAGCGATATGGAAATGATACTTTTCAACAAAGCAAATATACGGAAAGCTGGAAACAGAGGTTTACATAATTCATGGAGAGTGTTACATGATTGTTAGGGTCCACAAGTGTCAATTCTTTCTAAAATCAAGTAATATCCGCTATAACCCACTGAAAATCAACAAGTATTAATAATAATTTCAATTTCTTTCCGCCTCCAATCTCATCCCCTGGAGAGACAAGACAGTTTATTTAACAGCGCCACAGGATGAACAATCGGGATGGCGCTCGGCTCTCCATTTTGCACCCAAAGACCAAAGCAGTATTTTCAACGCTTATTCTCCTGCACTCAACGACTTTCCAACACACACAGTGCAGATAAGTTGCTATTTGCAACATGGAAAATCCGAAAATACCCTGTTCAGTCATAAAGATTTGCCCTATGAGTTTAGACAATGTACCTACACTACGTGAATCACGCATTTTTCACAATGCGTATATCCCCCTTATAACAGATAACACAATGATCTAAATTTATGGATCACCAAAAAATTCATTCGCCGATGAATCGATTTAACAAAACCACGGCCGTCAGGGTCATCGACTTCCTGATTGGGGCCATGATCATTCTCACCATTGTCATCACCTTTCTTGAAAATGGGCCTCCATGAATAACAGACTGAGTCAGGGTGGTTGGAACGGACAGCCGACTCTCATAAATTAAAAAACTCAATAGGACATAATCACGTTCATTTTTCGTAATTTATTACATCAAACTCTTTCATTATCGTTTCATTCACCTGCAACGAGCATTAACTGCTAACGGTCAATATGGAATACTCCAACACAGAATTGATTCGTCTTGCCAAAAAAAACACCCTCAGATACCTCAGGAGTATTTTTGATCACTCCCCGCTGGGTATCGCACTGGTGGAGGATTCCGGCCGGCCACTTCTGGTGAATACAAGGCTCTGCCAGATCCTGGGCTTCTCAGAGGAAGAGTTGGCCACTACGACACTTGATCAGTGTACTCATCCTAAGGACGTGGATAAGGACTCAGATTTGTATGAGCAGCTCACAAAAAATGACATTGACCAATACGCCATAGAGAAAAGATTTATTTCCAAAGCTGGAAAGACTTGCTATCTGAAATTGAACCTGACCCGGATAGAAGGACAAAAAGATGAAAACTGGCACAGTCTTGTGATGATTGAGGACATTTCCCAGCAGGAAAAAGCTAAGCAAGAACTGAAGGAGGCCAACATCAAACTGGCCACGTACAACGCCAATCTGGAGCAGACTGTGAAGGATCGTACGGAGCAATTAGAAAAGGTGATTACCGAACTGGAGGCTTTTGCTTACTCCATTTCGCATGACCTGAGGGCTCCATTAAGGGCCATTGATGGTTTCTCCAACGCACTGATGGAGGACTATCTGAACGAACTTCCGGAGACCGCACAACACTATCTGACCAGAATCACCAACAACAGTACGCGCATGGGTGAGTTGATCGATTCTTTGCTGAGTTTCAGCAGACTCTCCCGATCCGAAGTGCATTTTCAGTCCCTCGATCTGGGGGATAGAATTGCCTCAGTGCTGAGGGAAATAAATCCCCCGGAGCACTACCAGATCACCACTGAAGGGTTAAGCGAAATCTATGGAGACAGAATGCTACTGGAACAGCTGCTTCAAAACCTGATCTCCAATGCCATCAAATATTCATCCCGTGAAAGTGTTCCCAAAATTCACATCAGGCAAATTTCCCATCAGAATACTGATGAAATCATCCTATCCGATAATGGCGCAGGGTTTGACATGGCCTATCACGACAAATTGTTTGAAATTTTCCAACGGCTGCATTCAGAGCAGGAATTTGAAGGAACTGGTATAGGACTGGCCATCTGTCAAAAAATAGTAAGCCGCCACCAGGGAAAGATTTGGGCAGAAAGTAAAATTGGGGACGGAGCTACCTTTTATGTATCTCTTCCAAAGAGAAGTCAATGATTATCAGCTATATTTAAATACAAAGGCATTCGCATGAGCCAAAATGAACACCAGGATATTACAATAGTACTGATCGAGGATAATCCTGACGATGCTGAGCTAGCCATGAGGTCTCTCAACTCATTCCAGTTGAAGAATGAACTGGTCTGGCTGAAAGATGGGGCCTCTGCCCTTCAATACCTGTTCGGTGAGCTACCCTCTGAAAACCACAAAAAAAACGATAAGCCAAAGCTCATCCTTCTGGACCTGAAGCTCCCGAAAGTGGATGGGATAGAAGTGCTCAGAAGAATCAAGTCTGACCAGGAGCTGAAAACAATACCGGTAGTAGTCATGTCCTCTTCCAAAGAGCCCATAGACCTCAAAACCTGCTATGAACTGGGAGCGAATAGTTTTGTTACCAAACCCATCAACTATAAAGAATTTATAGAAGTCACCAAAAACGTAAGCCTTTATTGGCTTCTCGTCAACCAGACACCGGACTAATGTACTCACTAAGAAAATCAGTTGGCATGAAGATCCTTTATTTAGAAGATAATATCAGTGACTTTGAGTTGCTCAAGCTCTCGCTTGACAAAAGTAGCCTGGACTTCACACTGGATCGCGCCGAAAACAAGGCACAGTTTCAAAAAGCGCTGGAATTGCCCTACGACATTATCATTTCCGATTACAATCTACAGGGTTTCACGGGTACCGACGCCCTGAAAATGCTGCGGGAAAAAGATCAGTCGATTCCTTTTGTGGTGATTTCAGGCACAGTGGGTGAAGAGCAGGCGGTCTCTTTGCTTCATTACGGGGCAAGTGATTTCCTACTTAAGAAAAATGTGAGGAAACTACCCATCATTATCGAAAGGGCTTTCAGAAATAAAATGATCGATGATGAGCGTCGAAACTTTCAAAAGGAGCTCATTAATAAAAACCTGATTCTCGACTCCCTCTTTCACAGCTTTGAGGACATGGTCTTCCTGAAGGATAACAACGGCGCCTATCTGAAAGTCAACAAAGCCTTCTCCCGTTTTTTTGGCTTCACTGAAAAAGCAATTCTCGGGATGAAAGACGGGGATCTCTTCGATCATGATATAGCCCGTAAAGCTGACGAAACCGACGAATACGTTCACAAAAATAAGCGTTCAGCTACCTACGAAATTTCCTTCATGGGGATAGATGGCGTAGGACGAATTCTGGAAGTGGTGAAATACCCCGTGATGGACGGAGATGTGGTGACCGGTGTGGTCGGCTCATCCAGAGACATCACGGAGCGCAAAATGCTCGAGGAGAAAAACGCCAAAAACCAGTACATCCTTAATCAGGCAGAGCAGCTCACCTATTCAGGAAGTTTTCAGTACGACGCTGAAGTGGATATTCTCAACTGCTCGCCACATTTTGTGAAGATGATGGGCATATCCGGCAATATCAACAGGATCTCGCTGATGAAGTTTCTGGGCCTCATCTATAAAGATGACCATAAGATCTTTAATGATGAAATAGACAAGGTACTGGATAAGAAAGTGACTGTGACCATTGACCACCGGTACATCCCCAACGGCTCCAAGCAAATAAGGTACGGCCGCACCACCATCAGTCCGGACTATAGCGGCGGTGATGATAACATCTTCTATGGCACCATTGTAGACACCACCTCCGACTATGAGAACGACATGGCCCTCCTCAATATACAGGAGCAGGAAAGAAGCAACATCTCGAAGGAGCTGCATGATAATCTAGGTCAGAAAATGAGTGCCTCGGCACTCTTTCTGGACGGCCTGGTCACCAAGTACCCTGAAGATACTGAGCTGACCAAAGTGGCCAATATGATCAACAGTTCCCTTACGGAAATCAGGTCACTCTCCAACACACTGTCGCTGAGTGGAATCAAACAGCTCGGTCTTGAAAATTCGCTCAGGCAGCTTCAGGATCAAATCCCGCTCTCGATTGAATTTGACCTCCACTACTCCCTGGATGAAAGCACGATCTCTGAGTTTGTTAGCACACAGACCTTCCGCATCGTCCAGGAAGCCATCAATAACATTCAAAAACACAGTGCGGCCAAAAAAATAGAGATCGACCTGGCGCAGGCCCAGAGTGTGATCACACTCAAAATCAGGGACAATGGCAAGGGTTTCGATATGAACAAAGGAGTAAGGGGAAATGGCCTGCGCAACATGGAGCAAAGAGTAAAAAAATGTAACGGACTGATCCATATAGATTCAAAAATCAATGAGGGAACCTTCATTGACATAAAACTGCCTATCAAATAACGTATAATGAAAACAACCATACTTCTCGTAGATGACCATGACATGATCCGTGACGCCATAAAGTTCTACTTTAAGGATGATCCCGATTATGAAATATGTTATGAGGCCCAGAATGGGCTCGAAGCACTGGAAATCCTCAAATCTGAAAAAGTGGATATTTTGCTAACTGACATCAATATGCCGGAAATGAATGGCATAGAGCTGATGGAAAGTGTCCGCCAAAATCACAAAGATTTGAAAGTACTCGTGCTTTCCATGATCAATGAAGCCAGCTATATCAACAAGATGATTGCACTGGGCGCCTCCGGATACGTATTGAAAAACACGTCTAAAGCGGAAATGCGTGAAGCCCTCAATAAGATCATGAAGGGTGAAGACTACTACGCTGACGCGGTGTATAAGACCATAGTGAACAGCATCGCCCGCAAAGCCCCCAAGCAAAGGCTTACCATCGATGTACCTCTTTCAGAACGAGAGCGGGAGATCCTCCTGCTGATCGTCAATGAATATACCAACCAGGAAATCGCCGACAAACTCTTCATCAGCACACGGACTGTGGAGTCACACAAGCGAAATCTCCTGGAAAAAACGGGGTGCAAAAATGTGGCGGGCCTGGTGATGTACGCCGTAGAGCGAAACATCGTTTAACAATACTTCCCGCACGGGGTATCCTTCATAATATGTGCTCCTTCAAATTGACCGCTATATACTATTTAGACCTGCGAGAAACACGCAGATTATTGCGTAAATAACCCAAAGATTTCTTTGCGTGACACGCTCTAACCAGGGACGCTTGATTTTCTGAGCTTTGTTTCATCATTAAGAACCAACTCAACAGAAAATGAAAAAGCTAACCGTAATCGCGCTCACAATTCTCTTCACCCACACCCTAAGTGCCCAGGACCTCACTGCACGGTCATATGTGGAAAAAACCGCCATTGGTAACAAGTTAGGAACTGCCGTAGGCTACATCTTCCCCTGTAAGGTAGAGGTAGGTGGATTCTATCAAAAAAATGCGGAATTCATGAACGCTCAGGAGATCACCGAAAGGTTCTATGAAAAAGAATTCACGGGAATGTACCTGAACCTGCCACTCAAATATTACCGGAAAATCAACTTTGACCTGAACGTACGAACCGGGGTGGTCAATGGTCAAAATTTTGCAATCACTCCTTCCCTGCTTGGATCATACAACCCGGTCAAAGCCATCAAAATGGGTGTAGGCGTAGGTGCGAGAATGTTTCGTCCTACGTTACAAGCTTCCTTAGCTATCAGGCTTAACAAGCTCTACTGAGCGGCTCCATCATTTCACCACCCAAAAAATCATATAAACTTAACCAGCAAAAAACATGAAAGGCCCTACCAACCCCGAGTACAAAGAAGATGAAAAGTGCCAAAAAGATGAGAAACTGCTCAAGATCAAATTTGTAGAAAACCACAATCTGCTTATTATCAAAGGGTGGTCCATTACACCCGAACTCAACATCTGCTATCAGTCTACCCGTGAAAGAATAGAACGGCACCTCTCCTTAAAAGAAGGGCTCACCATCTACTTCTCCTACGAACTATTGCATTCTGTCACCACACGGTTTCTGTATGAAACAGTCCAAACCCTCAACCAATTTCATACCCTTGGAAAACGTATTAACATCCATTGGATCATCAATCAACACGATGACCATCTCATTCAACTGGGGGCGGAACTGAAAGCACTTTGTCATTTCAGTTTTAACCTGTCACTCCCAGATCCTACCCTTTCCTCGCTCCTGGACTAAGCGCTCTGCGTGCTGACGTATTCAATAACATTCATATCTGTGCGATCATATGATTTCCCGTCGAGGAAATCATATGTTTTTTAGCTCCTCCCGACAATCCTGCGAAATAATCAAAACAGTATAGGTAAACCATCTTACGCGAAACACACACCCGGTTGTGTATAAGACCTAAAAATCACAATCAGTGACTCACTCTTACACAGGGAGGCGGATCACCGCAACTTTGCTTTATCATCAAGTAATCAAAAACGTCACCGTAATGAAAAAACTATTTACATTCTCTATCGCACTGTTACTCGCACAAGCTATCTATTCGCAAGGCATCACTGCCAGGTCCTACATGGAACAAACCAAAATCGGTAACAAACTTGGCACTGCCATTGGCTATACATTCCCATGCAAAGTGGAAGTAGGTGGTTTCTATCAGAAAACTGCGGACTTCATGAATGCTCAGGAAATCACTGAACGATTTTATGAAAAAGAATTTACAGGCATGTACATCAACCTGCCACTGAAACACTATAGCAAACTAACCTTCGACCTGAACGTCCGTACCGGAGCAGTCAATGGTCAAAACTTTGCCATTACTCCTTCACTGCTCGGATCTTACAGTCCTGTCAACGCCATCAAATTGGGGCTGGGAGTAGGCACCAGGATGTTTCGGCCTACGCTACAAGCGGCGGTATCCATCAAACTGGGAAAATTAAAATAACCGCATTTTATATCAATTAAGAACCATTACATCACTCACTGCAAACGCCATGAACACACTCGCACAACTCACCCCAGCCAACATTTCATCAACCACTGACAATCAGAAGTTATTAAGCATCAACTTCCTTGAAAAGAAAAATTTCCTGAGCATCAAAGGATGGTCCGTGACACCAGAACTTCAGATAGTGTATTCAGTGCTTCTTGAAGAAATCCAGGAGCATCTGGCTACCCGGGAAGGCATCACCATCAACCTGGGCTATGAAGTATTCAACACCTGGACCACACAGTTTCTCTTCAAAGCCATCAAGAACCTGAATACTGCTGCCGCTCAGGGCAAGCACGTTGCCATCAACTGGATCACCAAAGAAAATAACATAGAGCTCTATGAGATGGGAATGGACTTACAGGGTCTGTGCGACTTTGACTTTCGGGTAAGTCTGGAGCATCATACCATCTTCCCCTCATTCAACTAACTAAAAATAGTGTCCTGGAAACGGGGCCCTAATCAGCGGTGATTTGAAAAGGCAGCTCCCGGGCTGCCTTTTTATATGAAGCCCCATCCCCAGGCGTGACTGCCCGGTAGCCCCTACCTTCTATTGCCTATCACTCTCCAAGGCACTATTCTTTAGATACAACCCGCTATTTCGCCTACCTCACTCCACTATAGGTAAACCATCCTGCGCGAAACACGCATTCGGTTGTGTGAATAACCCAAAAATCACATTCAGTGACTCACTCTAACACAGCGGTGTGAATCGTCCCAACTTTACATCATTATTAAGAACTCAAAACGTACTCACATGAAAAAATTCTTTACACTCACTATTATCATTCTCCTGGCACAGTTATCCCATGCTCAGGGCATCACAGCCAAATCCTACATAGAGCAAACTCAGGTAGGCATTAAACTGGGCACAGCCGTCGGATATGTTTTTCCTTGCAAAGTAGAGGTAGGTGCATTTCATCAGGAACCAAACAAATTCCTTGACAACCAGGAATTGCCTTACAGATTTTACGAAAAGAAATTCACTGGCATGTACCTCAACCTTCCCCTGAAGCATTATGACTTCATAGGTTTTGACCTTAACGTCCGTACAGGCGTGACCAACGGTGAAAACTTCGCCATTACACCTTCACTCCTCGGCTACTTTAATCCTATTCCACCGGTGAAGTTAACAATGGGGATGGGCACCCGAATGCTTAGGCCTACACTGCAGGCAGGTGTTACCATTAAAATCGGCAAATTTTCATAAGAACCTTTACTACTCACACAGCTAAAAACAAAGAACCATGAACGCTTACTCACTACACTATCCATTGCTCCACGAAATAGAAAACAGAAACCTCAAGGTAGACGGGCCACTCAGCATCAACTTTCTTGAAAATAGGAGTTTACTGATCATTAAAGGCTGGTCACTTAAGCCAGAACTGAGAATCTGCTACAGCGTGATACTTGAAGAAATAGAGGATCACCTGGCTGCCAACGAAGGCATTACGATCAACTTTGAATACAAGATATTCAATGCCTTTACCACCCGATTCCTCTTTCAGGCCATCAAGATGCTCAACGCTGCTGCAGCGCAGGGCAAACACATTACCATCAACTGGATGGCCGAGAAATATAACACTGAGATCTACGAAATGGGAATGGATCTCCAGGGACTGTGCGACTTTGACTTTCATGTGAATCTCGCCAACCTCACCATTGCTCCTTCATTGAACTAATCCAAAAAAAGCCCACTTCCAAAGAAGTGAGCTTTAACCAGCGGTGAATTCTTGAAAAGGCAGCTCCCTTGGAGCTGCCTTTGATAGACCTGAAAGTCTATCCGCCTTAGTGCCTAAACCTCCTATTTCTTGATTACCCTCCGGAGCACCCGCTCGTTGCCCACCGTAAGGATCAGAGTGTATATTCCTGGAGCCACCTCCACAGTTTCCTGCATCACCAACCGCTCCGCTTGTTTCTCATAACCAGTTGAAAATACCACCCTTCCGCTCAGATCAGTCAAACTGAGGTTCACCGTACCTCTATATAAGTTGGTTACGTCCAGGGTAAACTGCTCCGCATACGGATTGGGATAAACCCTCAACCCCTCCTGCAGCGTACTGAGTACGATCGACTGGTCCGCTGTTACCTCAAAGGAAACCCCTACAGGAGTTGCTGCCAGATAGTTGCCATTACCTGCCTGACTGGCCGTAACAGTGACCAAACCTGCTCCTGTAACCGTAAGCTCGTTGCCCGATAGGGTAACCGGCCCGATGACTGTATAAGTGATCTCCAGACCTGATGATGCTACCGCGGTGAGGGCGATCGGTGCACTTCCTTCCGGTACATCTTCCAATTCGTTAAAAGTAATAGACTGAGCGGCCTTGTGAATGGTGAGCTCCTGCTCCACTGCCGTGGCTGCAGCAAAGCTGTCATCACCAGGCTGAGAGGCAGTGATGGTCACAGAACCGGCGGCATGAATGGTGATGGTACTGCCGCTCACGCTGGCAACAGCCGGATCAGATGAGACAAAAGTCAGAGCCAGTCCACTACTGGCGGAAGCCACCAGGTCGAAATCGGCATCTCCGAAAGTCTTATCCTCCAAAGTGCCAAAAGTGATGGCCTGGCCAGCTTTTCCGATGGTCAAAGTTTGAACAACGTCACTCGCCGCTGCGTAGTTGTCATCCCCTGCTTGTATGGCTGTGATCTCCACTGTGCCCGTAGCATGAATGGTCACTGTAGCGCCAGAGACAGTCGCAATGGACTCATTTGACGACAGGTAACTTACCGACAAACCGCTGCTAGCTGTAGCCGTGAGGTCAAAGGCAGCATCTCCGAAAGTTTTATCCTCCAAAGCACCAAAAGTGATGGCCTGACTAGCCTTTCCGATGGTCAAAGTTTGCACTACCTCGGTGGCAGGATTGTACGTATCATCCCCTGCCTGAGAAGCAGTGATGCTCACGGAACCCACCTTGAGAATACTCACGGTGGTGCCACTTAGGGCAGCTATGGTGGGATCCGATGAAGCATAAGTCAGAGCCAAACCACTGGTGGATGAGCCTGAAAGTGTAAAATCAGCATCTCCGAAGGCTTTGGTAGGTAAAACACCAAAAGTGATTACCTGATCCAATTTCTCAAACACATCGATCACAGAGACAGTCAGGGATTCCTCATAAGTTAGTCCGTCTGCATCCTGCGCAGTGACTGTGACAGTGTAGGTGTCTTTCGTCTCAAAATCAAATGACTCAGCAGCGAACAGCTCATTTCCAGACACTGTGAACGAATCATTGTCATCTACACCGGAAGCCAGCGAAAAGGTGTGCGTATCGTCTGCGTCCAAATCCGTAGCAGTCAGTACACCTATTAAAGTACCCGAAGCCTCATTTTCATTGATGGAAGCTACAGAAAGCGCGATAGCGGTGGGTGCCTCATTGAGGTCATTTACCGTGATGGTGAACGTTTCTTCTGTTTCGCCACCGTTACCATCATTGGCCAACACGGTCACTTCATAACTTGACCTGGTTTCAAAATCCAAAAGCTCGGCCACATAAAGCGCATTGTCTGTAATGGTGAAAGCTGCATGATCAGTAACGCCATCTTTCAGAGTAAAAGTGGCCTCTGCAGCGTCGGTATCCTGATCATCCGAACTAAAGTCACCTACCTTACTCCCCACCATAGAGTTTTCATCGACAGTGCTCGCGCTAAGTGTCAGATTGGTGGGCGCTTCATTCACATCATTGGTCGATAGTAAAAATGATTTCGTAAAGGTCAAATCATAAGCATCTGTCGCCTTCACCTGTATCAAATACTGAGGAACCTGCTCAAAATCCAGTGGCACGGTAGTGATCAGTTGGTCACCGCTGGCGACAATCGGGAAAATGGTTTGTCCCTCGATCTGAATGGACGTAAGCACTTCATAGCTAAAGGCGTCATCTGTATCCGCATCTGTGGTCGTCAGCGTGCCGATCGCCGAACCAACCGCTGCGTCTTCATCTATATCACTTTTGGAAAGTGAAATGTCCGTGGGCGCATCACCAACCGACGATACATTGATGGTCATGGTATAGATCAGCTCACTAAGCACATCCCCACCAGAATCATCCGCTACTCTGAATGTGAAAGAAGTGTAATCATCCCCATTGTCATTGGCCTCTGGCGTAAAAGTCAGGAGTGTAAGGTCAGAATAGATAACCTCCGTATTGACCGCATCTCCGTCATACAACAGGTCTCCCGAAGATACGTCTGTGATGATTTGTATCCCGGCAAAGAGGTCTTCATCACTATCCGAAAATGCAACGTCTGATTCCTGAAAGGTGTAAGTAGCGTCCTCAAGCATCGTAACCGAACCATCCTCGGAAGTAGGATAATGAATGACCTCCAAAAGCGCACCGCTCGAAATATTTTCGCAGAGTCCATTAATCACCACGCGATAGCTGTTTCCATCCAGGTCATCTGATAGTTCGGCGATCGTAAGCTCACTGGTCTGAGTCCCTGAATAAGTGGCATCATCAGCCAGGTCTGTATATTCACCGCCACTGCTCACCTGCCATTGATAGGTGGGTGCTTCAGCACTTGCCGTCACAGAGAAAGTTGCTTCATTTCCAAGTAATTCGGTCTGGTCTTGTGGTTGTGTGTTAATAAAACCTTGTGATTCCACCGCACCAATATCAGAAATCCCTTGTCGGTCATTGCCCAATTGGTCTGTCTCAGGTGCCACTGAGTCATCACCGGCATCCAGGGCAGAAGAAGTACAAACGACTAATTCATGAACCAAAAGGCCAGTCCCGCCTGGATCGGTAAGGGTTGTATTGATCACGTCAGAGGCTTCTCCTGAAAAGGTCGGGTAGCCAATATTATTAGCTTCTGTTACTGTTGCCTCGCCTGTTGAAGTATATACATTGCTAATCGTGTTCCCCACAAAAATGGAGTTCTTAATGGTTGCCAGGGCGCTTCCTCCCGAAACCTCATCATAGCTAATGGCAATTGCGTTTTGTGCGAAGGTACAATTGGTAAGTATCGCCTCAGAATTCTTGTTGGCCAGTGCCGAAATATAGGTAGTTTCAGCATCCAGATTGTCGTCATACGATCGAATACCATTTCCAGAGAAGGTACAATTGGTAAAATGAGCAATGATTTGATCATTCCCGTCAGATGCCTTTAGGTTGGCTCCACTTCCATATGCATTGATAAAGGACACATTAGTGATGTAATGCGTGGTGGTGAAACTTCCTGATGAGTTGTAAAGATTGATTTGCAATCCTCCGTCGTATTCATCCTGGTTATTTTTGATCACTACATTCTCAATGGTTGAGGTTGTGAAGGACTGAAAATCATTAATAAATACGGATGTTTCATTATTATCAAACTCAGAGTTTGTCAATGAGACACTTGCAGGTACTTCCGAGGAAGTCTCGGCACCTAGCTCAGAGCTATAGAATAAAATACCGTTCCTGTTATCAGATAAGAGTAACTGATCGAAATCATTGTCCATGGATACGGTGCTTATCCCGTTTTGTGTATAACCTGACACTGCTATTTCTGAAAGAACTGTCATACTTGACTCAAGCTTCAACCCATCATTGGTATTTTCCTGATCGTGGAAGAGTTCAAATCCTGACATTTCAAGGTATTCCATGCCTTGAGAACTTATGGAGTAACCTGAAGGGGTCGTGTCTTCAAACTTAAGCAGATCCCGGCCTGGCCCCAGGATCTTCAATCTGCTGGCAGTTATCAGTATCCCGCTGATGTTGATGGTGGAATTGTCAGGCAAGCCAGTCAGATCCACTATGATCGTTTGATCGCAAGCTGCATCATTGGCTAATTCAATGGCCCATGCGAAACTGCCTTCACCTGAAGAAGCATCGGTAGTGACCGCTATAGTATCACTTTCTTCTATCGTTATAATCTCAGAGGTGGCAGCAGCTCTTGTATAACAAGCGCCTGGCTCACTCAAAATGACACTTATTTCGTCTCCGTCAGAAACTTCATAAGTGAAGGTTTCCTCGGTCTCTTCGGCTATTTCCTCGCCGTTGACCAACCACTGGTATTCGGGTGTGGTTTCCACATTTTCGGCCACTGCCGTATAGGTATTCAACTGAGCGCCGCACAATACAAAATCCTGTCCGGTAATGGTGACCTCTAGTGCAGGTGCAGGATTCACGGTAAGGGTAGCTGCCTCGGAAGTCTCCGTATTCAGTGTTCCGTCCACAACGCATCGAAATTGGTACTGATCCCAGTTAATATCGAGACAAGTAAGGCTTAGTTCCTCGGTATCCGACCCGCTGATCTGATCATCGTCTTCCATGTCAGACCAATCACCGCCCTCGTTTACCTGCCACTGATAAGTGGTTCCACTTCCGGTAGCAGAAACAGAAAAGACAACATCTTCACCTTCCGATATTTCATCATCTTCCGGATTGGATTCAATCACAATATTGGTAATAATACTGAGTGCTCCGTAGTTGTTATTGTTATCAGAATCATCCTCTCCAGCGTTTGAAGCAGTGTTGTTACTGAAAGAAACTCCTACTCCCTCTGCCGTCACGCCATCCATTAGGAAGAGCGCTCCGCCTTTTCCCTGACCATCATTTGAGTAGGCTCCACCAAGGCCTTTGGTGGCCTGGTTATTTGAAAATGTCACATTTGTGAATTCAGCAGATCCAGTTCTGACGAACAGTGCACCGCCAAGGCCTCCGCCTCCACCACCGGATCTTGCACTAGAGCTTGAGCTTCCATTGAATGAATTTGTACTTCCACCGAACGTTCCGCCTGTTCCGCCTGGTGATGTACCTGGCGCTTGAAAATTGGCAACCCCAGGAGCTCCTGCTCCGGCACCATATCCACCTGTTCCGCCTCTGCCGTTGGCTCCGCCACCATAGACAGTGGCCGCACCACCAACACCGCCACCAGAACCAAATCCTCCAGTACCTCCGGGGTTTCCATTGGCTCCTGAAGAGCCTTGAGCCCCGCCAGTATCAAAGGGTCCGGCACCGCCACTATCGGATCCAGTGACACCCCCATTTCCACCCTGCGCTGTGTTTCCGTCAAGGACTACATTTTCTAAACTCAGATTGGCATTATCAGCATAGATGGCTCCTCCCATTCCAGCGCCTGCTCCACCATATCGTGTGTCTTCCCCTTTGGCTAATCCATTTTGCAGCGTCAGATCGTTAATCACAACCGTTGGAGCAGTTTCATTCACAATAAAAAAGATGCGATAAGTATCTGCACCATCTATAGCCAGATCAGCTGATCCTGGTCCATTGATGGTCAGGTTCTGGGTGATGTCAGGAAGTGCACTCCCCAGAGTAATCGTTCCGGAAATTCCTGACATGTCAATGATGTCTGCCCCGGCAGTAGTCTCTGCAAGCGTCATCGCTTCGCGAAGAGAACCGGCACCCTCATCGTTGGTATTGGCAACTGTGTAAGTTGTCTGGGCCCACGACCAGTGGGTTAGTAAAAAGAATAATACTAAGGCGAAAAGTTTTCTCATGTCGGTGAATTTTGAATATTAACTAAGATTATCAATCACCATAGTTAGTCTTCAAAGGACATGATTGCTGAAAAAAAGTGAAGTATGGCTCGAATGCTGTGAAGTATGACCAGCGAATTTTCTTAAGATGATAATCTCTCCAAAAACCGCATTTAAATGGTCTTAATACTGCCAAAGAGGTTGTCTTTGAACGATTTTGAAATGGGGACTTCTTTACCTGCAACTGTCAGATAACCATTGCCGATCATTTCCACCTTTGATAAATTGACCAGATAGCGCTGATGCACCTGAATGAAGTTTCCAGGCAACCTCTCAGCGAAATCCGTGAGCTTACTCCTGACCAGGTGTTTTTTGGAAGTCAGGTGCAACTCCAGATAATTGCCATCTGACTTCACAAACTGAATATCGTCAATGGTCAGCTTGACCAAAATATGCTCGTCCTTAATGAAAAGGCTGTCATTTACCACTACATTGTCGGTCTCGGCAAGTGGCTTGGTGGTCGCCCTATTGGAAAACGCTTCCAGGGCAATTTTGATGGCAGTGTACAAATCCATCTCTTCAAATGGCTTGATCAGATAACCATCGGGTTTAAAGGTGAGGGCACTCTCCACCGTTTTTCGGTCGCCATAGGCCGTGAGAAAAATAAAGGGAATGGTGCCAAGCTCGTGAATTTTTTGCGCCAGCCAGATGCCATCCTTCTCGCCAATCAGGTTGATGTCCAAAATGGCCAAATCCACTTTAACAGACTGAATCTCCTTCCAGGCTGTAGTGGCCTCATCGGCCATTCCACATACTTCATAACCCACCTGATGCAAATAGCTCTTGATTGTGGCCGCAGTGATGGCCTCATCCTCCACTACATATATTTTGATTTTCTCACTCATCGTTTAATCTGTATTAAATTGAATCCGATAGACGGCACCACCATCTGAAAAAATATTCAGATTAGCTCTTATCTGCCCACAGAGCATCGTGATCAGCTGCATGCCGAGCGAATCGGACTCTTCTATCGAGAAATGCGCTGGAAAACCTTTTCCATTGTCGCGGATTTCAAGGATTTCACCCCCTTGTTCGTTTCTACAAAACCGAATGGAAATCTCACCAGCAGAAGAATCAAAGGCATATTTGTAGCTATTGGTCAGAATCTCATTGATAATCAACCCCAGCGGAACAGCCAGTTCATCATCCACTTCGAGATCCTCTATGTAGGTAACCACCCGGATATCCTTTGCCCGACCCAGGCTCTGCTCCACCAACCTGACCAGCTCCTCAATATACTTCTTTAGTGAAACCGACGAAACGCTATTGTCTCCTATCAATAAATTATGAATCAGGGCCATGGACTTGATTCTTCCCTTGCTTTCCTTCAGCGCAGAATTCACAAAATCATCATTGGATTTATCAGCTTGCAGCTGCAATAGTCCCGAGGTGATCTGGAGGTTATTTTTGATTCGATGGTGCAACTCTCTCAGGAAAATATCTTTTTCTTCAAGCTTGCGCTCGGCTTCCAATTTGCTATTCAGCTTTTGCTTATAGTTGAGAAACAAAACGACAATCACCAGGGTAAGTATCACCATCCCTGATATCAGCAGATTCACCTGATTGCTTTGGTTTTTTTTGATTGAATTGACCTTCTCTATTTCAAGCTTCTGTTCTGCCAGGACAGCTCGCTGCTGATCTGAATCAAGGAGAGTGGTCATGGCAATGAGGTTGTTTCGGTTACTCATTTCATTGAGCGAATCATTGAGTTTATTAAATTCCTTGAGGTATTTGGCGGCATTTCCAAACTGCCTGGTTTCATAAAAATACTCTGCCTCCACTTCCAAAAGCCTCCGCCGGGTTACCAGCCAACCTCTGTTGCCCAATAGGTTTTTGACTGTATCAATATAGCTCGCTGCACGTGGTAAATCCTCAAGGTGAATGAAACACTCAGCCAGATCCAGACGCTTATTGAGGGTATTATCCACCTCATGGATCGTTTTGCTCATTGCTATGTCCGTCATCAAAAGAGGTATCGCCTCCTCATAATTGCCTTGTGCCACCAGCACCTGACCAATCATGCCGCCAGAGTAGGCTGTCCAGTAGTGTTTATTGGATTCTGTATACGGAGACTTCCCATCGTACTCGGTGTGAGTCATAATGTGCCGTCCATCTTCATGTGCTTTCTCATAATAGTAGATCGCACTGTCATAGTCGGCATTTTCTTTGAAAAGTGAGGCCAGGTCCATGAAATAAACCATCCTGTTCCAGCCTTGAGGTGGCAAATCTTCAGAAAGCCTGAAATCCTTGATGGCTTCTGTAAACAGGTCTGCCTCGGCGTAGATTTCCCAAAAGCTATCCTCAAATCCGGCATCTATTCTTTGCTTTCTCAGGGGAATGGCCTCCTTGAGGTTTCCCGTACGTCGGTAAGCTTCCTCCAGCTTCAGTATTGCATATTCATAGCGATGGCCAGTCAGAGACTCCTTCCGCTTCACCAACTCCGCCAGCAGAGGAATGCACTTTTGATACAAAGCCAGGGTATGGTAGACCAGGGCCAAAGGATAAGTCAGTTTTTGAAGAGTCACCGTATCCTGATCGAGCGTTGCTTTTTCATAAAAGTATTCGACGGGAGCCAGCCACTCGCCCACAGGGTTTTGAAAAACACCATTACCAGACTGCTCCAGGCTGTCCCACACCTCAATAAACCGACCTGCACTATTGAAATTGTAGATAGATCTCACCTCGTCACTAAGCACCTGGGCGGTGAGCGACCAGCTGGCAATCAGCAGGTAAATACATGTAAGGTAAAATCTCAAACCTTTGCGCTAGCATGATAGAAAACGTGAATAACATGAAATTCGACCTGTTGTGCAACAATAAGTGAAACATACACACTTTATTGCCAACTCTGCCCACTTAACTGGGAAGCACGTTTCCAGAGGGTCGCCCATACCGTGTCGTGATGCTTCATTCTCTTTCTGTTCAACTTTGTTCAAAGCAGATACCATTTCACTCCCATTGTTTATACTTTTAAAGATTCATTCAAAAACCCCAATCCCACGCTCCTCGACCTATGATTGTTAACCCTGACGCACCGAATAAGAACCAGCTTTAAACCATAAGGATCAAACACCATGAAGATCAACGCTAACAGCCCCGAAGAGTACATCAGCCAGTTGCCCGAAGAGAGACAAAAGCCTTTTCAAAAACTCCGACAGACCATCTTAGACCACCTCCCAGACGGATTTGAAGAAAAAATGAGCTACGGAATGATCGGGTATGTGGTACCTCATGAGCGCTACCCGACGGGTTATCATTGCGACCCTAAATTGCCGCTCCCCTTTATCAATATCGCCGCTCAGAAAAACTTCATTGCGCTCTACCACATGGGCATCTATGCAGATCCGGACCTCATGCATTGGTTTACAACAGCCTATCCCCTGCATTGTAAAACCAGACTGGATATGGGCAAAAGCTGCATCCGGTTTAAGAAGATCAACGAAATTCCCCTTGAGCTCATCGGTGATCTCGTAAGCAAAGTGACCGCAGATGAATGGATACAGTCCTACGAAACCCGCTTGAAGTAAAAGCTGCTAAGGATAATATTTGACTTGCACTGGTTATTGTGGTAGCTTAGGTGAAGCTTCGTGGGTACGCTGTGGTTTCTTCACCTACCTGGATGTTTTAAGTCCATGAAAAAATTGATCATTTCTTTTTTCGTTATTCTCAATTTTCTTTCCTGTGAACAAACCACAAGATACTTACCGGTCGGTGATGATGAAGTAGTCATTAGTGGAAATATCAAAGGCTCATTTTGGAGAGAAGTCAAAATACGAACAGTTCAGGATGTTTCAAGTCAATACCAACAATTCGAATTCAAACCAGATTCAACAGAGTATTTTTGTTTTAGATTTAAGAAATCAACACCAAGTGAACTCTGGCTCTCTGTAGGGCCTAACAGATTCAAGGTATGGGTTTATCCGGGAGATTCGGTCTACCTCACTGCTCAAATCAAATCTGACAATGATGACTTTATCAGACAGATACATTTTGAGGGGAAAAGAGCCAATCGGTATAGGTACTTTCAAAACAAGGCGCTGAACCCCCTTTCCTCTGAAATAGAACTCATTCAGTTCCAAGCAAGGGATCAGCCCTATGAAGATTTTCTGAAATTGATGGATTCGGCTTACAATTTAGAGTTACACCAGTTTGATCAGGATACAAACGGACTCGGACTTAGTGCAGATTTTGTCCATTATGAGTTAAATCATTTAAGATATCAGTATCTACGAGGAAAGATCAGCGAACCAGTAAACAGAAAATATCTGAGATTTGATACCACCGAGTTGCCAGTGGGGTATTACACTTTTCTAGATATGGTTGATTACAAAGATTCGTCCTTTCAAAACAGCCATTTATTGTATGATTTTCTAAAGGTTGCTGCTGAATCCAATATTGACGAATATATTCCGGAGCAGGTTGGTGTACCCAGATTAGATGCCTTCCTCAGAGTTCTGTTTAAGTTTTCAGAGACCAATTTAACAGGACGGGTAAAGGAGATTTTTGAAACCAAATTTATTGATAATTACGCAAAATGTGATTTGGACTCTTTTGATTCTTTAAGGTATCTATTGGCTTCAAAGGGATATGACAACAAGATTCTCGATTACTATGCATATCTGAGTGATTCCTTAAGGTCGCTTGAATTTACAATTGATAAAAATACTGTGGTCTACTCCAGAGCAGGAGATGCAATCAACCTCAGCGAACAAATCAGCAAATTTCCATATACATACCTCAATATGTGGTTTGTTGGATGTCGTGGTTGTGCTTTGGATTTTGAGCATCAGGAATACTTCGTTAAGAAATATGGAAAGGATATACAGTTTTTAAATATTTGCACTAGTAGTCCCGGAGAAAGATTCGATAGATATATTGACAAGTACGGAGAAACAGGAACACATTACTTTGATATTGATAACCAGCTAAGTGATCAAATTTTCGCGTATCCTTATCAGGGCTTGTTCGACTCATCTGCCAATTTGATAATGAATAATGTACATCGACCAAGTGACTCTAATCTTGATGAGTTTTTAGAAAAGCTTCTAATCAAAAGAATATAAATATCACAATCATCCTCTAAGCCCGGAATAAAGGAAGTGAACACCTTTGGCGGATCGCTTTCGATCGTAAAGCTAGCCTACTTACTCATTTGACCATCAAAATCCTTAGTTTCGCAGTGCATCAAAGTCAGATATATGCACACCGCCATTACCCTTGAGCTCATAGACCTTATCAGCATTTTACTTGTCCTGATCCTCCTGTTTCTTGGCTACAATCTGCTTACGCTCAAGTGGTCTTACAAGATCAGCAAGCCCTACCAGTGGGAAGAGGCTCTCCGTCGGCACCAGATCTCTGCAAACCTGCGAACATTGGAAAGAACCTACCGGGATAAGGTGAGGTTCTACACCTTCTGGCTTCAGGTAGAGCGCCTCCGTAAACAAGGAGTATCTGGTGCTTTTGCCGAACTGGGCGTTTATCAGGGGGAAACCGCCAACATCTTGCATGAAATGGATCCTGAGAGGAGGCTACACCTTTTTGACACTTTTGAAGGGTTCCATGAAAGCGATCTGGGCTCAGAAAACCGTGACGAAGAAAAGTACAGTACCACCACCTTTTCGAACACCTCACTCGAAATGGTCAAAGACTATATCAATGGTAATGAAAATGTGGAGTTTCATCCGGGGCTCTTTCCTCAATCGGCCACAGGTATTCAGGAATCACAGTACGCCTTTGTACACCTGGATGCGGACCTCTACAAACCTACCCTGGCTGCTTTGGAATACTTCTATCCCAAACTATCACCGGGTGGGGTAATCATCATTCATGACTATAACCACAACTGGGAAGGCATCCGAAAAGCACTCGATAAATTTATGCCGACCATCCCGGAAACATTAGTAGAAATACCTGACTGGCAGGGAAGTGCGATGATTCTAAAGAACAGCTAGCCCATCACTTGACGACCAACCGCCTGGTGTATGCCTGAGCACCTGCAATCACTCTGAGCAGATACACTCCGGGAGTGAGCGACTCATCCGGATGCTCAATTACCCATCGGCTCCCCGCTGTGTTCAGGATTTCGTGTAGAACCACAGATCCGTTGGCGTCATATATATAAGCTTCGGGAACCCCACTGTAAGGTATATCTGGGCAGACTATAGTCAAATCACCCGTGGTGATGGGATTTGGGAATACTGAGAACCGCTCACCTGGTGTTGGAGAAGCAGCTATAGCGATGGCCGGGAAATACTCAAACTCCCCATCAAAATCCACTTGCAGCAGCCGGTAATAATAAACATTTGCTGATACCTGCTCATCACTGTATTCATATTTGATAAGGCTCTTGGAGTTACCATTGCCACTCACTCTGGCCACCATTTCAAAATCATGACCATCTTGAGACCTTTCTACTTCGAAATAATCATTGTTGACTTCAGATGCTGTGGACCATGAGAGGGATATGGTATTTCCCTCAAACGCACCACTAAAAGAAATAAGTGTAACAGGCAAAGCACTACACCCTACCCCGCAGCAGCCATCACTACAGTCATCCGGCCCACTCACAGTCGCGCCAGGGTCATTCACCGAGCCGGCCGACATAGTGCCTCCATCTGCCACAGTCATTGAACTTCCGGGGTTCGCATTTAATGCGCCACCTATGTCCATCACTCCCCCGTCTCCCACGCTCATCACCCCGCCATTGTTGTTATTAAAATCATTACCGACGATAAGGGTGCCATCTACATCCCCACCCTGGCCTGCCGGGGCAAATATTGCTGAAAAAAATCCACCATTATCCACATCCCCCTGCACCTCCATTTGAGACCCACCATTCAATATCAACTGACCATCTCCGTCAATCGTCAGATCGCCCTCAATGGTCACCGTGCCATTCACCACCAACGTGCCATAAATGGTGAAATCTCCTGTGATCAGGAGATTCCCATTCACGGTAAGGGTTCGATTATTGTTAATTCGCAAATTTGAATAATCATTAGGATCCAGGGTACAGTCATCCGAAACAAGATCTGTGTGGTCATCTATTCGACCAGATGGGTTTAGAAAATTACCCGTAGTGGTTGGGCTGGGACAAGCAGCGTAGCTTCCTATGGAGGAAAGGAAAACCAATGTAGCAAGTAAAAGTCTCATAGTCTGGTTGATCACGAAACTAATCTAACTCTCCTTATACACAACTGAAAGCTAATTTCGATAAAATACCCCACACCGGTGATGAACCATATTCGGAAATCGGTAAATTATACTTTAGGGGTAATCCTCTTCTTAAAGCCTGTTTGTTATGAAATTTTCTTCGGATTTACTGTATTATATCCATTGATTAGTTGGTGAAAATATGATACTGATAGATACTATTTTTTTTCAAATGCGTAAGATGTACACATAAAACACGAACGCATTTCGTTAGATTTATAAAATAATCTTCACAAAATTTCGAAATTCATATTTAATCCTTGATGATTTCACACCTCCCTTTTGGTCAATCAACCATTATCTGCTTCCTATCCGTCCTGCTCTTTTTCCCCGAAATCCTCCCGGCCCAGCAAATCATCATCAATGAAGTGATGGCCTCCAATACCACCTTCAGGGACGAGGATGGTGACACTCCCGACTGGCTGGAACTCTTCAATACCGGAAGCACAGCAGTGGATCTCTCCGGTTTCGGTTTGTCAGATGAAAAGGAAAGCGCATGGATTTTTGAGAATGTAGTCATCGCACCCGGTGGCTATCAACTCATATTCGCATCGGATAAAGACCGTAAAAATCCACCTCTTTATTGGGAAACACTTATTGACCTGGGTGACACCTGGAAATACATCGTTCCGCAAGCGCCCATTGCTGACTGGACCTCCCCTTCGTTTGATGATTCCAATTGGTCAAGTGGCCCTAGTGGGTTTGGTTATGGCGATAATGATGACAACACCGAACTCTCTCAGGCAGGTTCGGTCTTCCTGCGCAAGACTTTTCAGATAAATAATCTGGCAGATCTCCAGCAAGTGGTTTTACACATGGATTACGATGATGGATTTATCGCTTACCTCAACGGCTCAGAGATTGCTCGTAGCAACCTGACTTCAGCGGATTTTGATGCCTTCGCTTCACCTGATCATGAAGCACAGCTCTATTCTGGTGGTAGCCCTGAAGCATTTGAAATTGCCGATTTTAGCTCCATTTTGACCTCTGGTGAAAATGTCCTTTGCGTGCAGGTGCATAATGTAAATGCCACATCGTCCGATCTATCTGCTATTCCATTCCTGTCAGTGGGTAAAAAAAGCCCCTCAGAGGTAGGATTATCTTCCTTTCTCACCGCTCCCTCCAATAGCCTTCACACGGATTTTAAGATCTCAGCGGATGGGGAGACCATCTACTTGTTTGGGTCAGATGGAGTGGTTACAGACTCGCTGTTCACCGGCCCCATGCGAGCCAATATCTCGATAGGACACCCGGTTGACGATCTGGAAAACCTGCTCTATTTCACCGAACCAACCCCTGGTACCGCCAATAGCAGCCAGGGCTATCAATACTTCTCTGAAGAGGTGAGTTTTTCCAGGAAAGGAGGTTCATTCTCTGGTAGTTTTCAACTCTCGCTCTCTTCCGGTGGGAGCGCAGAAAGCATCTATTACACCACCAGTGGCGCTGATCCCGACCTAAGCAATGCCGCCCTGTACACCGGCCCCATAACCATTGACAAAACCACTGTAGTGAAAGCAGTGGTCATCAAAGAAAACAGCATCCCGGTAAATGTATCAGCCAACACCTACCTTCTCAATGCCAATCACTCACTTCCAGTGGTCTCTGTATCCACTGATCCCCATCATCTGTGGGATGAGCATGAAGGCATCTATGTAATGGGGCCAAACGCCGAATCGAACATCCCCCACTATGGAGCCAACTTCTGGCAGGACTGGGAAAAACCTATTCACATTGAACTTTACGAACCGGACGGTACCCAGGCCTTTAGTCTGGCAGCAGGAACAAAAATTTTCGGTGCCTGGTCCAGGGCTAGTGCCCAAAAGTCGCTGGCCATTTTTGCAAGAAAATCATATGGAGCTGAGGCTATTAATTATCAGGTATTTCCTGACCTTGCGATGAATCACTTCAATAGCCTGGTTCTGCGTAATTCAGGCAACGACTGGAACTCATCCATGTTTAGGGACGGCTTCATGACCTCCCTGTTTCACGAAACCGTAGATCGTCAGGCATTTCGCCCGGCAGTGCTCTATCTGAACGGTGAATACTGGGGCATCCAAAACATTAGGGAGAAGGTGAATGAGGATTTTCTCGCTAATCACCACAACCTGGATCCGGATAACATCATCATCCTGGAGGCCAACGGAGCCTCTGTAGAAGGAGACCCTTCCAGCTATCACGATCTTATTGCCTACATAGCCGATCACGACCTTGCTGAAGACGAGCACTATGAGTACGTGCAAAATCACGTGGATGTCTTCAACTTTGCTCAATATCAGATTGGCAACATCTTCATTGACAACACCGACTGGCCAGGCAATAACATCAAGTTTTGGAAAGAAAATAAGCCCGGTGCCAAATGGAGGTGGATAACCTATGATACAGATTTTGGATTTGGGGTATATGGTGGTGAAAATTACTATAACAATACCCTCAGCTTCGCCCTGGATCCCAATGGTCCCGGCTGGCCAAATCCGGCATGGTCTACGTTTCTGCTAAGAAACCTCCTGAAAAACGAGAACTTTAAAAACCTGTTTATCAATTCATTTGCTGACCAGCTCAACACAGCCCTCTCTTCGGCGGAGACACTGGCTAAAATAAATGTCCTAAGTGATGAAATCGCTCCTGAAATAGCCCAGCACATGAGTCGATGGGGTGGTGACTACAATAACTGGTTGTATCAAGTCTCAGTGATGAAGACGTTTGCGGAAAACAGACCACAATATGTGAGGCAGCACCTCAGAAGTCAATTTGGACTCTCTGGAGAACATACACTCACAGTGAAAAGCAGTAACCCGAACCACGGCGCTGTACAGGTCAATTCACTGGTGACGGACAAGTCCGATTGGAAAGGAATCTATTTTCAGGGAGTTCCCGTGCGTTTGTCGGCCTTTTCCCACGGCGGGAAATTTGTGAGGTGGGAAGGTGATGTGACCGGCACACAGCCCGAAATATTTCTCGATCTCACTAAAAACATGACAGTCACAGCCGTCTTTGAAACGGGTTCAGGAAATGACATTGTCATCAATGAAATCAACTATAAGTCGGGAGAAAATCTGGATACCGAAGATTGGGTGGAGCTGCATAATCCTAACAATGCAGCAATGGATCTCTCCGGCTGGGTGTTCAAAGATGGGGATGATGAAAACAGCTTTACAATTCCCGACGGTACGGTCATAGATGCTGGAGGCTACCTGGTAATCGCAAAGGATCTGGGTGCCTACAGTAGCTTTCACAGCACGGCGCATAATGTGCTGGGAGAACTGGAATTTGGCTTCTCAGGTGATGGCGAATGCCTCCGCTTGTTCGATCCTAATGGGGAAACCATTGATGAAGTATGCTATCTTCCATCTGCCCCCTGGCCCACAGCATCGGCAGGTGGCGGCTCTTCTCTGGCACTGGATGACCCTTCCCTGGACAACAGCCTGTCCGAAAGCTGGTACGAACACCCCGATGGGGGTACTCCCGGTTATGCTAACAAGGAAGTGACTCTGGGTGTAACCGCACCCTCCATTCCAGTCATTTGCTATCCCAATCCGGCCAGTGACCATGTCTTTTTTAGCTTTAGTTCGCATCAGCAAATGATCACGCTAAGCATACTGGATTTATCAGGAAGAGCACTCATAAGGGAGTCCATCCACCTGGAGCAAACGGGATTGGTGAATTACGAATGGAAAGTACCGGCCATAGAGAATGGGGTGTATCTGATCGAAATCACCACGCAGCACGGTGTGCAACACGGAAAACTCCTGATACAGAAATAGTGCAGCAGCAAATCATTGCCAATCAAAAGCTACTTTAATAGTGGTTCCATAGGTCCATTTTCACTACAGAAAAAGACCACTGATCCGTCTGTTGTCCATTCATCCCCACATATCCCCCAAACCTCACTTTTAGGATTTGAATACCGTACTATTTTCTCTAATATTAACCTTGCCAGAAAAGGATCCTCTTTTCCAGAAGGTCTGAGGATATCATTTCTGAAACTTAAAAATTTCAAATAACACATTTTATTCAGCGTTTAACCCCAAATGCTACATGACCAAATCAATAAAACAGAACCTCACTATGAAGAAATCACTGCTCTTAATGCTCATCTCTCTAGCCAGCTGGTCGGTCTTTGCCCAGACAAAGCTGATAGAGGAAGTCACCAAAACAGGCGATGAGATTGTCATCCCATATAAAAAATACCAGCTCGATAACGGGCTTACCCTGATCATCCACGAAGACCACTCCGACCCCCTGGTACATGTGGACGTGACCTACCACGTGGGATCAGCCCGGGAAGAACTCCAAAAATCAGGTTTTGCTCACTTCTTTGAACACATGATGTTTCAGGGTTCAGAAAATGTGGCCGACGAAGAGCACTTCAAAATAGTGACAGAATCCGGTGGCCGGCTCAACGGCTCTACCAACCGCGACCGAACGAACTACTACGAAACCGTACCCAGTAATCAGCTGGCCACCATGCTGTGGCTGGAAGCGGATCGCATGGGGTTCTTTCTGGACTCCGTGACCCAGAAGAAATTTGAAGTGCAACGAGCTACGGTAAAAAACGAAAAAGGCCAGAACTATGACAACAGGCCCTATGGCCGATGGAGTGAAGTGACTGCCGGAGCCCTGTATCCCTACGGACACCCCTACTCATGGCTGACCATAGGCAAACTGGAAGACCTGGACCGGGTAGATGTAAATGACCTTAAAAAATTCTTCATGCGCTGGTATGGCCCTAACAATGCCACCCTCACGGTGGGTGGAGACGTTGAGCCTGATCAGGTAATAGCCATGGTGGAAAAATACTTTGGGGTGATCCCGGCCGGACCTGCGGTAGACCCTATGAAGCTGGAACCCCCTGTGTTAAAATCTGACCGGTATGTCTCCTATGTAGACTCAAACATCCGCTTTCCGGCCATCATGTTCACATTCCCTACAGTACCGGCTTTTCACCCCGACGAAGCTCCGCTGGATTGTCTGGCAGAAATCCTGGGCACGGGCAAAAGCTCCTATTTTTATAAGAAATTTGTACTGACACAAAAGGCCATTCAGGCCTCCACATTCCACCCAGCCAGTGAGCTATCTGGTGAGTTCACCATGTTCGTGCTCCCCTTTCCCGGGCAGACCTTATCTGCATTTGAGCAGGAAATGCGTGCCATCCTGGACGAATTTGCAAAAAACGGGGTGAGTGACGATGACATCACCAAGTTCAAGGCCAGCCGTGAGTCGGACCTCATCAATGGCCTGGCAAGCGTGAGTGGTAAGGTATCTCAGTTGGCCAACTATCAAACCATCTATGGAGATGCCAACGCCATCAAATACGATCTGGACAGGTACCTCAATATCACCAAGGAAGATGTCATGCGGGTATTCAACCAATACATCTACAATAAAAAAGGGGTGATCCAAAGTGTAATCCCCGATGCTGATACTGCTCCGGCACAACCGGATAATTACGTGATCCCCACATCCGGAGAAAGCACATTCCCGACCACAGATTATTCAGGACTGAGCTATTCCCGACCTCAGGGAGACAAATTTGACCGAAGCAAAAGACCTGAACTAGGCCCTAACCCTACCATCAAGGTGCCTGACTTCTGGGAAGAAGAATTTGAAAATGGCATCAAGGTGATTGGTACTCAAACAGATGAAATTCCCGTAGTAGAGGTCCAACTGACCATAAATGGTGGCCATAAAATGGATGCCTACGACCCCAAGAAGTCCGGTCTGGCCTCACTCACAGCCGGCCTGATGAACGAAGCTACCCAAAACTATACCTCAGAGCAGATTCAGGAAGAACTCAGGAAAATAGGCAGTGACATCAGTGTATATGCCGGCACCTCACAAACCACCATCTCTGCCAGTACTTTGGTGAAAAACCTGGATCGTACCCTGGAGCTGATGGACGAAGTACTGAAAAGACCTGCGTTCAATCAGGAGGACTTTGACAGACTAAAAAACCAGCAACTTGAGGGCATCAAAGCCGGACAGAAAAATCCCGGCGCTATTGCTAACCTGGTTTTTGACCGACTCCTTTACGGTGATGAGCACATCTACTCCGTACCCAATAGCGGAATCGAAGAAACTGTAGCCGCCATAACCCTTGAGGATGTTAAGAATTTTTACAACAACTACTACTCCCCATCAATTTCCGAACTGGCCATCATCGGTGACATAGACCGTCAAACGGTACTTGATAAGATGGAGTTTCTGAAAAACTGGGAAGCCAAGGAAGTAAAAATCCCGGAACTGCCAAAGGCAAAACCCTCTGGGAAAACCACGATCTACATGGTGGACAAGGTGGATGCCCCTCAGTCTGAGATCAGGATTGGTTATGTGACCGATATGCCCTATGATGCTACGGGAGATTATTTCAAGACCTACCTGATGAACTTCCCGCTGGGAGGTGCCTTCAACAGTCGAATCAACCTGAACCTGAGAGAGGACAAAGGCTGGACCTATGGCGCCAGAGGCTACTTTTCCTCGGACGATGATCCGGGACCATACACTGCCTCGGCTGGTGTAAAAGCCAATACCACAGACAGTGCAGTGGTCGAGTTTATGAAGGAAATCTCCAACTATCGTACGAACGGAATGACCGAGAGTGAGCTTGCTTTCATGCGCAGTGCCATCGGGCAGAGAGATGCACTGGATTACGAAACTCCGGGTCAGAAAGCCAGATTTCTACGTAGAATCAATCATTACAATCTGGACAAAACCTTTGTGGACGAGCAAAACCAAATCATCAGAACCATTTCCAGAAAAGAGCTGAACACCCTGGCGGACAAATACCTGAAGGACGAGAACTTCTACATACTGGTGGTGGGTGATGCAGCCACCAACAGAGCCAAGCTTGCCAAATTGGGATACGACATCATTGATCTCAATGAGAAAGGCGATGTAATAGAGGATGGCAAAATAGACACTCAGAAATAGTCCATTGATATCATCAAATAAAGGGCTGTTGCGCTAATCGCAACAGCCCTTTATTATTCCATAACTATGATCCTACCTCAACTCAAAAGCAAATTAAGCACGAACGAGGTATGATAATTATACAAGACTATCCAGACTCAAAATGATGAATACAAAAATACTTATGACACTTAGTGCCGTCACTCTGGCACTGGCAGGGATCGCCCTTACATTCGCTCCTGAGGAAATCCTCCTGACCATCAGTGCGGAAGGTACCCCCGCCCTTATCCTCATTCTGCAACTATTGGGTGCGCTCTATTTTGGATTTGGTATGCTCAACTGGATGACGAAAACCGGCAGAATTGGAGGAATCTATAACCGACCTGTGGCTGTGGCCAATTTCAGTCACTATGCCATTGCCGGCCTGGCACTGATGAAATCACTGACTTCCGTCTCGGACTTACCCACGGTGATTTGGGTGGTTGCAATAGTTTACGCCGCTTTCGCTGTAGCCTTTGGAGCCCTGCTTTTCTGGAATCCTTTAAAATCCCAGAACTAAGCCTAAGCACTCATGAATGAGAACTTTTAACGCTGGCCACAGCTTTCGGGGAACTAAGTAAGGCTCTCTTGGGGTTTACTCGCTTATTTACGATAACCCCTTATTTTTTAATCTACATGAAAGCAGTAGTTCTCAACCCAAAAAACAACCAACTGGAGTATCAGGAAACAGCCGAGCCCGCAATCTCCAAATCAGATGTACTCATCAGATTAAAAGCAGCGTCCCTCAATCACCACGAACTCTGGTCATTGAAAGAAAAAAAATTACAAAGCGATACACGCATCATCATGGGATCAGATGGAGCCGGAGTAGTAGAACAGGTAGGCTCCGGAGTTACCCGATTTTCTCCTGGTGACGAAGTGATCATTAACCCTTCGATGAATTGGGGCCCTGATCACCGGGTGCAGCACGCAGACTATGAAATTCTCGGATTTCCAACCAATGGCACCTTTGCCGAACGCGTCAGCATTCCCGAAGAGTACGTGTTGACCAAACCTGCTCACCTATCGTTTGAGGAAGCCGCTGCCATACCCCTGGCGGGCCTCACAGCCTACAGAGCACTTTTCACCCGGGGCGAATTCGAACCAGGGCAATCGGTGCTCATCACGGGGATAGGTGGCGGCGCTGCGCTGATGGCCCTTAGTTTTGCAGTAGCGGCCGGAGCCTCAGTGTATGTCACTTCGGGTAGCGATCACAAAATCACAAAAGCCGTTGCTTTGGGAGCAAAAGGAGGAGTGAACTACAAAGCACCCAATTGGCATGAACAATTGCAGGCGTTGTCTGGTGGGTTTGATGTAATCATTGATAGCGCCGGTGGACCGGGCTTCAAATACCTGACAGAGATCGCCAATCCCGGAGCAAGAATTGTCCTTTTTGGACGCACAGCCGGCATGATACAGGACATTAGTCCACGGGTGATCTTCTGGAAACAATTATCCATCCATGGTACTTCCATGGGTACCAGCCAGGAATTTGAGCAAATGCTGAAACTATTTTCCGATCGGAAAATACACCCGGTCATTGATGCGGTATATCCGTTGGAACAGATCAACGAAGCATTCGACAGGATGGACAACAGCGACCAATTCGGTAAAATTGTGATGAAGATCACAGCGTAAAAACAAAAAAAGGGTGGAATCGCTTCCACCCTTTATACTCTTAGCTACTCAGCGCTGTCTTATTGTTTGAAGAATCGCTGATGAAGTATCTGCCCATCGGTCGTCAATACCTTCATCAAAAACAAACCCTTGTTCAAGCCTGAGATATCCAGCACCGCACGACCCTCAGGGTTGCTGAAATCCGACATTTTCATCGCTTTGCCAGACAGGTTGTAGATCGCTATGTGGCTAATCTCAGTATCAGGCATCTCCACATTCACTACATCCACTACAGGGTTAGGGAACAAAGTAAACTGAGGCAGTACCTTGGGCCCAGTGGCAGCAACAGTCTGCGCTTTTCTGGCTCCTGCGGATCCTTGCACCGACACATCACTGAAGGATGCCACAGCCGTTGCGCCGTCCAGATTGGAAGTAGCTGCCAGCCCAACATAAACGACCTGGCCGAAATTTACCGTAGTACTACCCACCAATGACCAGTTGCCATTGGTCGCAGACACATAGGAGGAAATGCTATTGCCAGTTCTCACAATGCGGATGTACTTCGGTGCACCGCCGGCCTCATATCCGGTGGTCTTGGCCTTTCCGCCCGTCGTCTTTCTGTATTCCATTCTCACGGCCGGACCAAGCAATAGCGGATTTGCCACCAGGGTGGTCATAGCAAATTTAGAATTGGCCGCCAGAGACTCTCTGATCATGACAGCCGCTTTGGCCTCAGTGTTTGTATTGTCAAGGCCATCCACCCGAGCTATGATCTCACCGTCACCATCTATTGGCTGATAGGTGAAGTAGAACTCATCTGATTTATCGTCGATTCCACTGCCACTGGCACTCAGCTCAAACATGCCATCGATAAAGCATAAGCTTCCCGCCTGACTCACACTGCCGACATCATCGGACGACCAGGGTGATGGAGCCGCTGTACAATAGGCAAAATCCTGAACAATGCTTACTGAACCAGAGCCGCTAAAAGTTCCGGTGTAGGCACGGTACTGATCGGCACTGTTCACATCTGTCAAAACGCCATTTAACTGAAAATTCCCCAACCTGTCATCGGCATCATCCATGTCCGCTGAATTGACCTTCATAGGAATCAGCTCCACGGTTTCATCAAAGGCATTAAGCTCTCCATCTGTGAAATAAAGCGTCAGGTCATACGTGGCACTTTCATTCCCTACACTGATGCCAAATGCCTTGGAGGGCCTGGCAGTAGAGATGTTTGAGAACACTTCAAAGCTGGATCCTGCATCGGTAACCGACAGGGTAACACACCCAAGGTCTGCAGAGGCATTTTCCACTTTAGCGATCAAAGCCTGATCTGAATCGCTCATAAAATAGACTGACTGACCGGCATGCACCGTGGCCGTTGCCAGCGCTCCTTCTTCTGTTTCTATGCCTGCGGGAGTGGCTGTTACGCTCACATTGTCTATCGCAAAACTAAACTGCGAACCCGCATTGGTGTCATTGTACCATCTCCACCCAAGGAAAAAGGCTTGGCCATCCAGGGCATTGATGACGGTACTGAAGGTGCCGTTTTCGGTAATCACCGCCAGTGGACCACTGCCCACAAACTGCTGTACAGACACGTAATCGGAGCCATCCAAAGAATAAACGAATTCACCATAGTCAAAAATCACACCCGGATCTATTGCATCCGTTTCTCCACCTGCTTCCCAGTCAAAGCTTACCATCACATCACTAGTGGCTGCAGCATTGATCAGTGGAGACCTCAGTATACTATTCGATGGAGAGTTCTGATCATAAAAAGGTATCTCCGTGAGGCCGTCTGTGACATAGGCACGACCCTCAGCTGAAAGCTGACCATTAAAATCCCAACCATTAACTCCATCGGAAAAGGACAATACACTCCATCCTGAGGGTATTCCATCATTGGTGAACGCTTCTGAGATTAAGTCCATAGGCTCCGTGCCTGTGCGGGGCGCAAAATCATTGTCAGATATGGCAAATTCCTGCTTATGAAAGGCTCCATTATAAATGAAAGACAGTGAAATAGTTTCACTTCCCTCAATCACCCCATCATCGTATATCACGATCTCAAGTGACTTGGTCTCCGAGCCTGAGAAGGTCAGTGATTCTGAAGAAAGATCAAAATCCTGACCCATGGTAGCCGAGCTCCCAGAAGTATTCAGGCTGATGGTAGCAGCCGGAGAGATTTCCACACCTGTAAGCACAATGGTATAGGTCCTGAAATCATTACATCCACTGAGTTCATTGTCTTCTGATAAAATCCGGATGTTGCTATCGCTAAAAGTAATGGTATTGGGCTCTCCCGGATCGTAGGCAGCCCCTATGTCTACACCATGCCAGGCATTGGTGGTCTGTTCTTCTTCGTTCGAAGCAATACCATAGAGTGTCTGAGCTGCAAATATTGAAGCGGCCCTCATTTCTGCATATTTTGCATTCGGGGAAAGCATCGTTTCAGCCAGGTAAGTGATTTTGGCAGCTTTCTCAAAGCCAAGACCCTGTACTGAATAGACGTTCCCCGCATCGGTTATTTCATCATCTGCTGATTGCTTGCCCTGACCAAGCGAGAGCGGTTGGCCGCTTCCTTCCACAAGCAGATAATACCACTTATTGAGTACACCGCTATTGGTGTGCACACCACACTGATCATTGGCAAGAGTGGGTGTACCACATTCCGGATCTATCCAGTTGGCACCACCATATGAATCCGGATCTCCGGCAGCTTTGGGGTCATCCATCCACCGGAGTGCACTCACGATCCCTTCTCCGGGCTGAATCCCGCCATCGCGTTCATCGATCTGTTCTCCAATACCCCAGGTATCGTAGTTCAGGGATCCGTCGATTTGAGAAAGCACGTAAGCTTCTACCGAAGCTGCCCAGATGTCTGAAAAGCCTTCATTCATGGCCCCGGATTCTCGCTGATATACCAGATCGGCAGTGTACTCACACACCCCATGACCTATTTCATGAGCACATACGTCCATCGACGTAAGTGGCGCAAAAGACCCATCGGGGTTGGTACCCCCCTGATAACTGCCATCGCCATAAGTCATGGCGGTTCCGTTCCAGAAGGCATTGTCATAAGCATCGCCGTAGTGGACATAATTGGTCACTTTGGTACCCAGGTCATCATAACTGGAGCGGTTGTGTACTTCCTTCCAGTAGTTGAGCACCACCTCAGCTCCCCAATGCGCGTCCAGTGCCACATCATCATTGTTTGATTCATTAGCAATGGGATAAGGATTCGTGGTTGAAAAAATATCCTTTCTGTGCTCAGCGGCTGTCCAGTTGTTATCCGGGGTCTCACTGTGCAGGAGATCACCGTCTCCATCGGCTATCGGCACTGACAGCAGGGCCAAAGCAGGAATATTCAGTGGCACCCCTCCGATCCCTTCATAGGAGCGGGTTTCGTTCTCAATGCCTGTAGGTGTCACCCCGTTGAGTACCCAGTTTCCATCGGTATCCATGGAAGTATCGAAATTCCGGGTGCCTGCATATCGCGTGTCTCCCACGGCCGTTGTGGCAGGCATCATCTCTTCGGCTATGTCAGCCGCTGTATGTCCGGCATCTGCATGCTTGATGATGGCATCCAGCAACAGTACATCCCCTGTGCTGGCATCCACATACACATCTGCTCTGGACAAAGGCTCTGCGGCATATATATTGAACTTGTAAGCCAATGACAGATCCACCACCTCTGTGAGGTAATTGTCTACAAAAACCAACTCACCAGTGGGATAAGCTGCATTGTATGCGGCTGTGATTTCCGGCGAGTTACCCAGACTCAGGATATAATCCCACGCATAGGTGACCGCACCCACATGATCCAGGGCCTTCTCCAGTGCACCTGACTCACTCAATACCGGCGAAGATGGAATGGCGGGCGGTAAGCTGTAGTATTCAGCTGTGAAGCCCAGCACTATCCCCTTTTTGGAGACAGCTTTGAACACGCCATGCTCCACTTTAATCCCATTGATGTACTGCTGATATTTATCTACCTGCACACCATTGGTCTGTGTGGTGGATTCATTGATCAGAGATGTTTCCTGCCCCAGACCGAGGACAGTTTGCAAAAAATCCGGGGTTTCACTCAATGAAAGTGTCGTCCCCGTAGGGTTCATTTTGATCAGTGATGGTGTACCCCTGGACGGCTCCATGGTAAACTCAGCCACCCGCTGATCATTCATGAGGTTGTTCGAAATGTCCTGTGCGGACGTCTGCGCATAGAGCGCCTGTAACCCCAGCCAGCAAACTACAGCTGACAGGATTACACATTTGTGTGTTAACTTATACATACGTTTTGAATTAGGTAAAATTGCAATTTACAAAGAATCATTATCATTTTAAAAAGATAAAACATTCGATATGTATCCTTCCTTTTGGCAAAATATAATCCTGTGGTGCACAGAAGAAGCCATAAAAAACTCTGAGATTATCTAAATAAAGGAGGGCATCAGAAATTTCCTTTTACCAGATTTTCTTATCATTTTGTCAACGAATACAGTATGAGCAATACCTATAATTCAAAATCAAAATGTTAGAAAAAATGAAGAAGTATACCATGATTCTTTTATTCCTGTTTTATACCCTTGCGGGGTACTCACAGAGTTGCACCAATCCGACGGGCTCGGTGATCAGCGGCACCTACACCAACTACAACTGTCACCAATATGTGAAAGCAGCCCTGGTGAAAGGCTGGGTAAACATGAACAGTGGCTATCCCAGCAACCAAAGCAGCATCTCAAATCTTAGCTCGGCCACCATAGAGACCGACAATGATTTCATTCGAGTCTGTAATAATTATGAAGCGAAAGCCATCTCCATGAACATCAGTCAGAACAATGCTGACCACTCGGCGGTGGTACTCAATGGTGGGATGTACTCCTATGATTATGGCAATTTGGCCAGCACACCGGGCTTCGGATCACAAGTTTACACCCACGGTCACGCCCGGTCATTTACCAACGCCTGCAGTCATAAGTTTTATTCTACCACCTCGGATGTCAGCATATCGGGCCCCTCCTCTGTATCCATAGGAGCCACAGCCACCTATACCCTTTCTGCACCTTCCAATATATCGGCAGATCACTGGGGGGTGAACACTTCCTATTTTGATATCCTCTCGTCCAACAGCACCTCAGTAACTGTCAAGGCTAAATCCTCGGCGGGCTCTGGATATGTGAAAGTGTATCTACGAACCTCATGTATGAGTTCGGGTGAGTTTAAGCCCAGCAAACAAAAAACAGTCAGTGTGATAGCAGACTGCACAGGTACGCTCAACGGAGGAGCGCTCTATACCTATAACAATGTGAGCAGCGGCGCTTCTAATACTGTGGCCATGAATATGTCCAGCTGGACCTGGGTAAAAACCTCAGGAAGTCCCAGCTACTGGTACACCGGATCAGGTGGGAAATACATGTATTTCTCTCTCTCAAGTGGCTGTGTCACCTTCAACGCCTACAATGCATCGTGTAACCTCACCTTCACTTTCTGTGCTTACGGTGGGTATGCCATGCAATATGATGGTGAGGAACAACTGGAATATCAGGTGCATAACCTTCTCACCAATCAACTTGCACGAAAAGGTACTGCTGCTCCTGCGGATGAGCCAGAAATGCTCAAAGACCTGCCGGCTGGCTTGTATGTGCTGTCCATTGGAGACACCAAAAAGAAGGTCTTGATCAAATAAACCAAACTTGCTGCATACTGTACTCAAACAAAAAACGCGGGCTTATGCCCGCGTTTTTTGTTCACAACATTTAAGAACAAGCTAAATCAATCCACGAAAAGCGACGCTGGTGCCTCTATAGCAACCTTCTTCACATTCATAGGATAGGCTTCCACTTTTTTGTCGGCTTCAAACACACTCTCAGGAAGACTCTCCCTGATAATGTTTGAATAGGACATTGGAGACGGAGCGTTGGTCATCAGACTCTTTTTGAGTGGCTCTGCCTCATTGGTATCCGTGATCATGGTGATGTACATATTTTCGGTCTGCAGATATTTGGCAGCCGCTGCATTCACCTCCTCCAAAGTCAGGCTGGCTAGTTTGGCATCCATCTCAGCGATGTAGTTCTCCATGCCATAAAACTGCGAATCCATCAGGAAACCCAGCTGACGCTCGGGCGACTGGATGTACAGCTTCATATAGCTTCTGAGAAACTGTCTGGTCAGCTCAAATTCCTCAGAAGTTAGCCCCTCGCTTTTCACACGATCAATTTCATTCAGTGCCATACGCATGGCAAAGTGTGCGTGACCGATTTTGATATCGCCCAGCTCTGGATACTGGCTTTTCAGACTGTAAGCAGTCTGGACAGGTCGAATCCAAATGGCCAAATAATTCTGACTTCTGGGGAAGCCCGTAAGCGGAAGCTGATTGCTACCTCCGGCCTCATACCATTCTATGTAGGTATAGTCACCATAATTCATAGACCTGGTCTCTCTGATCAGCTGATAGAGCTTGGAGTAGGATTTGCGGTGCTCACCCAGGTAAGAATTCACTACCAACATGGCCGGCCAGTCGGCAGAGGCTCTGTTGATGCTGATGGGATAGCCCGTGAAAATGGCAGTACCCAGATTGTCGGGCTTGGTCACCAACTGCACCTGAATACCATCAGGCATCGGTACTTCTCCCAACTCGGGAACCTCAGGCTGAGTATCCGGAAGGCTATTGATGTCGGCCTTCAGGGTTTCCAAAAAAGTGGCAGGATAATCTCCGGCAATTCCGATGGTCACATTGTTTCTGGTAAAGAACGCCTTATAATGATTCACCACATCTTCCCTGGTGATATTGGCGAGTCCATTGATGGATCCACGCTTCATGTGGGCATATCTGGTACCAGCAAAAAGTCTGGACTCCAGTGCCATTTTACTAAAATCCTCATCCGAACTGGCTTTGATCACTTCCTTCACGTAAACCTCAGTATTGGACTTCACCCGACTAAAATCACGCTCAGCAAAACTGGGATTCAGCAGCAGGCTCCTAAAAATGGTATAAAATTCATTCAGAAAATCTTTATGAACCTCAAAGGTAAATGTGGTCATCTCCTTGTCAGTGAAAGCCCTGTACTGAGCGGCCATTGGGTACAGCAGGTCATCAATTTCTGATTTGGTGTACTGATCACTACCTGTCTCTGTGAGCACGGCAGCCGTGAGGTTGGTGAGTCCCTCCTTGCCAACAGGGTCACTCATGGATCCGTTTTCAAAGGCAATTTTTACAACAATTTTGGTAGAAGCCATGGGCAGTTCCACCACCTTCTGAGCTACTGTAGTCAAACTCAACAGGCTCAAAAACATATATACTAGATTCTTCATTTTGATCGGGTTAAAGTTTGATGTTCAATTCTTCTGACACCTGCAATTCCTCATCAGGAGAAATGGTAGCCACGGTGAGATGCTCATCTACAAAGTACTTATTGGCTACACGCATGATGTCCTCAGCGGTCACTGCTTCGTAGTTGGCATAGGCCTTATTCACATCTGCAGGATTACCTGTCAGCCAGATGTACCACGACAAGGAATTGGCTATGTCACTGGGGTTATCAATACCCATGGCATAGCTGTACTTGATAAAACTCTTGGTTTGTGTCAGCTGAATGGAATCAACCGGGTTGGTCTTAAGGTCTTGTAGCACCTTGTCGATCTCCGATTTCACATAAGCCATATCCGCCTTGTCCACGAGCATAGCATCTACTGACCATAAACCCGGATCCACGGTGTTCAGGCCTCCGGCCGAAAGCTCCCGTACCTTTTGCTCTTCTACTACCAGTTTCTTATAAATGTCAGACTTCTGTGAAAAGGCCAGACTGCTGATGATGTCCAGGATGGCCATGTCCTTATTTTCTACTGAAAACCCGGGGCCTTTGTAATTCAAATTCAGGATGGGAGGAAAATTGGCTTCCTGCACATGCGCAAACCTGGTTTCGGTCTGCTCGGGCTCCTGCGTGATCTCCTGGGTAAAGGTGCCACGCTGCCACTCACCGAAGTACTTGCGCGCCAGGTCATTCACCTTGTCGCTGGTCACATCTCCTACCACCAGTACCGTGCAGTATTCAGGACGGTAATAGCGATCAAAGAATTCAAGTGAATAATCATACTGATTGGGCATGTCCACCACGTCTTCCCAATACCCAATGGTGGTGTGAGAATAGGTATGAGTAGTAAAAGCTGTGTTATAAGTCTTCTCGTACAACTTCATGTAGGGGCTGGTATAGCTCTTGGTGTATTCACCTTTTACCGCTCCGGCTTCTACTTTAAAGTCCTCCTCTGAGTATTTCAAGTTCATGAATCGGTCCGCTTCCAACTCAAACATTTTGTCGAGCATCTCAGCGTTTCCAGTCATGTGGTAGACGGTGCGGTCCCACCAGGTATTGGCGTTGGCTGCGGCGCCTATGGCTTTCAGGGCTTCACTGTATTCCGCTTTGGAATACTTGTCAGTTCCGCGAAACATCATATGCTCGAAGAAATGAGCAAAACCGGTCTTTCCTTCCTCTACCTCATCGCGGCTGCCTACTCGCACCACAATGAAAAAAGAAGCAAGTCCGGGGCTGTTATATGGCACTGTGACCACATTCAGTCCATTGTCCAGTTGGGTTTGCTGGATGGGATAAGGGAATACTCCCTCCTCCTTTGGGGTGTCAGGCTGTGGGGTACACCCTACAGCCAAAAGCAAGACAGCCATACAGGCCACTAAATAATTTCTCATGGTTAATGGTTTTTTTTTCTAAAATTAACAGAAATAATCGGAGGCAACCCAAGGTCTGTTTTGAATGGCCAAAAAGCACTATGAGCGGGCCGATGGCAGGCATGGGACTTAAAAATTTGTCACCACCTGGAAAATGAACACCTTCTTAATCCAAAGGCAAATTATAAACCAGGCGAACGTCTACAATGGGGCCTGGAGAAAAGTCTACATTTTGCTGCACGCGATCATCTCCAAAACTGGCAATGGTGATGCGAAAGTCCACTTCATCACCTTCCTCAAACTGTCTGTAGCTCCTGCCCAGGGCATAGCCAAAGCGCGCTTCGAGGTGTAGATTTCCAACCATCTGATAGCGCCCATAAACACTCAAATCCACGCTTTTTCGCTCGATATAGTCTCCATCGTACGCCGGATCACCCAGCTGAAATGAGGTAATCAAGCCAAACAGGCTAAGCCCCATGCCAAGCCGAGGAGACGCCTGGTAGTTGAGTTTGCCAAAAACCGGCAGGAGACCATTCAAAGACCATCGCTCAGAAAGCTTCCAATTCACAAAAACCAGCGGCACAAACATGTGCCCGAAAAGCTCCCGATTGTACATGAGTCCATAGCGCATGAGTAACCGCTCGCTGTACTTTTTCTCAAACAAGCCAATGCCGCCAAGTTGAAAATGTCGTTGGTCAATTTCCTGAAAATCAGACATGAATCGGGGTGCCAGCAGTAGCTGAAAACCTGTGGTTTCACTGAGCTTTCGCACCAGACCCGTTTGTAAAATCACACCATGGAGCCTGGTGGGGTCAATCACACCTGTAGCCCCTTCTCCATAGTTCACGACAAACCCCTGATAGGTAAGGTCGCTGTACCAAATAGTGGATTCAGAAAAAACAACGGGTACTTTGAGATTGAGCAGCGCCACATTCTCTGCGGCGTTTACCGGCTGACCAGAGACAGGCTGGCCAAAGCCATGTTTGAAAGAGAGGGTGAATAAATCAATGCTCTGCTGTCCTTTTACAAGGGAGCAGATCGTCCATAGTGCCAAAAATAGCCATCCTTTCACCGGATGAAATTAGTAAAAAGGCACGACTATAAGAACGACCAGGGGTTATATCAGGAAGAAAACACCCCTGGATAATTAGCTGCGCTGATAGGCGAAACTTGAATTAGTGATGAAATTTTGACACCCCAACCTATCTCCTACATAGACAAGATTCCCATCTGCATAGACCTGCCATTGTTTTTCCGAACTACTATATCTCATTTTCAGAGATGTTCCGCTTTTCTTGCCAAATAACTTTCCGAACATATTCTTGCTGTTTAAGCTTCAAACATATGGTCATCCACATTGTCATTTCAGGATACTCGTTGAGTCTATGCATTTTCTGGTTCAGTCAAACTACAACCCAAACACCTGAATTTTCGAATAATGGGAATCATCACCCTTTTGAAACAAATGATCATTCATCTTTCACCCTACTCAGAAGCCTGGCCGACCCGTTTCGAAACGATGAAGCAAACCCTGATGCGGCTTTTTAAGGGGGATACCCAAGCCATTGAACATGTAGGGAGTACCGCTGTCCGCGGACTCATGGCCAAGCCCGTTATCGATATCTTCTTAGCCGTATCCCCCTTTCATTCATTTCCATATTATGAAGAAAAACTCCAGCCAATGGTCTTCAAATATGTTCACACCGGAATGAACGAAAGATACCTTTTTTCAAAATACACTTCAGAAGGTGTGTGGACACACAACCTCCATGTCTTGCCCTGGAATGAGCACTTTATGCTACGCAATGAAATTCTTTTCCGGGATTATCTCCGAAAGGCTCCCGATTTGGTGGTGGAATACAATAACCTCAAAAAACATCTGGCTTCCATACCACTGGCTACTCTGGAAGATTACACCCGTGCGAAAACAGGCTTCATTCAGCAGGTGGTGGATAGGGCCCGTCTCGAACAGGGGCTGCCAAGGCAAAACGTATGGACGATGGAGATCGAAGAATGACGAGTGCTAGGTCCTGGTTCGCCTTCTCAGTTTGGCGATTCGGTCTTCATAATAGGCTTTCAGTTCTTCCAGAAAAGTCATCGGGTCATTGTATGTGGTGAGCACCCGATAGGTCTGTCTGTTTTTGGCCTGTGCCAGTGCTTGGTCCAGGTTGAGCTTTTCCTGCTCCAGGTAATCATAAGCAGAAACCGTAGGTGCTACGGTAGCCGCGGCTGGCGCCATCATAGACACCAGCTCCTGATCACTGAAGATATGCGCATGATAGGCACGAAGCGCCGCCAGATCACCAGATTGATAGATGCTGATCAAACGCGCAGTAACATCCGTGGCCACATCTATTTTCTGGTCATCCATAGAAAACTTATCCGGATGCACATACATCATGGCTTCCCGGTAGATTCGCTTCATCTCCTTTTGGTCAGACTCGCTGCTTATGGTTTTTGAGGTGTTGCGGATACTTTTCAGCCCATCAGGAGGCACGTAGTTTTTACCCTTTCTCTTTTGCGCTTGTCGCTGTTCCTTTTTGGCCAGCTTCTGCTGCTTATACAGCACGGTGAGCTCCTGCTCTTCTATAAGCTCATTGATCAGGTGAGCCCGCAGTTGAGCCTCAAAAGCACTGGTCTTTTGTCTTACCTCTTCCAGTGCCTGCCGGAGCGTGTCGATCTGTCTCTTTAAATGAGAAAGCCGCTCACTGGTTACTTGCCCGGAGACAGACAGCTCAGACTTCTTCATGATTTTTTGACAGGTTCCTTTCGCATTCGGGATCAAATTTAAATGTTTTTGAAATGTCTCCGTGCTGCCACGGCTTGTCGAACCAATTTAATGGAAGGCATTGTCTACACTTCGACGGAGCTCAGTGTGACAATGCCAGGTTCAAAGTGACCATCTACAAGCAGGTGACTATGCCTTTGGAGCCAGCCATGTGAAAATGTCATATTAGCCGAAACTATCATGGAGAGCTGGAAATATCTTGGTGAACCTGCCAACCCTCAGACCATTTTCAGTTTGGTCACTGCGGAAACTCCGCAATTTTCGGGTGTTCCGGCCGGCTCCACTCTCCTACTTTTACCTCATATTTACTCAACCAAAGAAAGATGAACACTCAGGAACACATCAACTTTCGTCGCATAGCCGAAGCGATCGATTACATACAGGCCAACTTCCGGGACCAACCCAATCTGGATGAAGTAGCGGAGCAAGTACACCTTAGTCCTTTTCATTTTCAGCGTCTTTTTACCGAATGGGCCGGAGTAAGTCCCAAGAAATTTTTGCAATACATCAGTATCGCACATGCCCGGGATCTCCTCAAAGATGGTCAGGCCACTCTTTCGGAAGCCACTTATCAAACCGGTCTGTCCGGCACCGGGCGGTTACACGACCTCTTTGTCAACATAGAAGGGATGACCCCCGCTGAGTATAAAAATGGTGGCAAAAACCTGACGATCAACTACAGCTACGCCGACAGCTTATTTGGGAATATCCTGGTGGCCAGCACGCCCAAAGGCATTTGCTATCTGGCCTTTGCCGATGATCCCGCTTTGGCTTTCTCAGAGCTGGAAAGTAAGTTTCCAAACGCCACATACCACCAACGACTGGATTTGATTCAGCAAAATGCGCTTTTCATTTTCACGCATGACTGGACCCGGCTGGATCAAATCAAACTCCACCTGAAAGGCACGGATTTTCAGCTGAAGGTTTGGGAATCTCTGATCAAAATCCCCGCAGGACGGCTCTCCACGTATGGACAGATCGCCAGCGAGATCAACAAACCTACCGCCTCACGAGCCGTAGGCACAGCCATTGGAGACAATCCCGTGGCCTACCTCATCCCCTGTCACCGGGTGATCCAGTCGACGGGCAAGTTTGGGCAGTACCACTGGGGAAGCAGCCGCAAGACAGCCATGATCGGATGGGAAGTGGCGCAAACCACAGCAGGATGAAACAGGACATCCAGCAGCTCAATTGGGCGGACATCACAGAAACCATGCACGTGAAGGGCTACGCTCAGGTGAAGGGACTGCTCTCCACAGACGAGGCTAATGCACTAAAAGCACTGTATCCAGAGTCGGCACTGTACCGCAAAACGGTCGTCATGGAACGCCATCGCTTTGGCCTTGGGGAATATAAGTACTTTAACTATCCACTACCGCACCTCCTTCAGTCGATTCGAAAAACCATGTACCCACATCTGGCACCTATCGCCAACCAATGGATGCAGGCCCTGAATATTCCCATCCGGTATCCGGGCTCATTGGAGGAACTGCACCAGCGCTGCCGGGATCAAAACCAGATGCAGCCCACCGTGCTCATCCTGAACTATGGAACCGGAGGATTCAACACCCTGCATCAGGACCTCTACGGAGAAGTGTACTTTCCCCTCCAACTGGTGCTTTTCCTGAGCGAGCCGGGTGCAGACTATACCGGCGGTGAGTTTGTGCTGACCGAGCAAATCCCAAGGGCTCAGAGTAAGGCACATGTGCTGCGGCCCGCAAAAGGAGACGCATTGATCTTCACCACCAATTTTCGGCCTGTGAAAGGAAGTAAGGACTACTACCGGGCCACGATGAAGCATGGTGTGAGTGAAGTACATTCGGGAAGTCGGTGTACACTGGGAATCATTTTTCATGATGCACAGAGCTAATGGTATTACATACAGAGTTAACAGACGTGGAGCTTCGCCAGGAAATCAGAAGGGGGCAACTGGTCCTCGCGGGGCATCGCCAGTCGAAGACTTATGGAAAACTCAGATGCAGATCCGGCCAACGCATGCACCGGGAAAACCGTATCTTTTTCGAGAGTGAATCGGAAGCACTTGTTCTTGGCTATCGCCCCTGTGGCAGCTGTATGCACGCGGATTTCAAAAAATGGAAACATGGAGTTATTTAATGACCTGACAGACCCTACACACAACCTGCTGCCTCATGACGGCAAGGTCAACTACTATGGGAAGGTGATCCCTGAAGCTGATCATTACCTGCACCAACTGCTGCACCTCATTGAATGGCGCCCGGATGAAGCCGTCATTTTTGGTAAGCACATTACCACCAAAAGGAAGGTGGCCTGGTACGGCGACCGCCCGTTCGATTACACTTACTCCAACACCACCAAACAGGCCCTGCCGTGGACAGAAGACCTCCTGTCACTGAAACAAGTGATCGAAAATGCCACAGGAGAAACCTTCAACTCCTGCCTGCTGAACCTCTACCACAGTGGTGAGGAAGGCATGGCCTGGCACAGCGATGGCGAAAAAGACCTGAAAAGAAATGGGGCCATAGGGTCGGTGAGCCTTGGTGCTGAGCGCAAATTCTCTTTCAAACACAAAACCACCAAACAGCGGGTGGACGTGAGACTGGAGCATGGCAGCCTGCTGGTGATGACTGGCACCACACAGACACACTGGCTACATCGGTTACCACCCACCAAAAAAGTCAACACCCCCAGGGTGAACCTTACCTTCAGAACGATCGTGAACCAATCAAGATAATATTAAAATTACCACCAGAAATTCGGGCAATAAAGATGCTATGCTCAGCTATCAATGAGGTAATTGCAATTAACCTCTCAATTTTATAACTTCTTGACTCATTTTGACTCAAAATTTGAGTGCCATTTAGCTGTAGCCCAACAACCTGCTTAATTGAAGAAACAAAATGAAAACATCGTTGATCACTATCATCATTTTTCTGATATTTTCTCTGAGTACCTGGTACTTCATGCAAAAGATCGGCGTGAACCTTCTTATGCGGTTTCCCAAGGTGGTTGTTTGGGTTCTGGTGATCTCGCTGACGCTCCTGCTCCCGTATACGGTCAGTCTTGTGCTGACCCAATACTACCTGGAACCGGAATCCACTTCGATCCTGCACTCAGGACTCTTCGTCATACTACTGAGTTTTGTATTCACTGTACCTGTGCTTAGAAAAATCCATTATCTCTCAAAAAAGTAGACCTAACATCCCCCGCCAGCCTTGGAGTTGACCTTTATGACCGGCCAGGACTCCTAAAAAAGTTCCACACAAGCGAACAGATTTTTGGTGGATTTTGTTTTGGTCAGACACTACCTAAAACCGCTATGAATGTTTATACCTTCATCACCCCCATTGTACTGGTATTGCTCCTGGCCGAAATCATCTACAGCGTAAGGACCAAAAAGCCTTACTACAACTTTCAGGATACCATCACCAATCTGGCCACCGGCATTGGCAACCAATGTGTCAACCTGGCCGTCGCATTTTTTGTCTTCAAATGGTACGGCTGGCTCTACCAGTTTGCCCCCTGGCAGATTCCCAATACCTGGTACTTCCTGCTGCTCCTCCTCCTGCTACAGGACTTTGTGTTCTACTGGTTTCATCGTACCGGACATACCATCAACGTCTTCTGGGCGGCCCACATGCCCCACCACTCCTCTGAAGAACTCAACCTCTCCGTAGGCATCCGCGCCAGCTTTACGCAGCGCCTCTTTCAGTTTGTCTTTTTCGACTGGATACTCGTCCTCATTGGTTTTTCTCCTGAAGCCGTTTATGCCATGGCGGCCATACACCTGCTGCTGGCCTACTGGCATCATACCCAGGTAATTAAGCGATTGGGGTGGTTCGAAAAATTATTCGTGACCCCCTCCCATCACCGGGTCCATCATGGGGTAAACCCGCAGTACATCGATAAGAACTACTCAGAGTTTCTCATCATCTGGGACAAGCTCTTTGGCACCTTTGAGGAAGAGGATGAAGAGATCTGCTATGGGGTGACGCACCCGCCAAGGACGTGGGATCCTATTTTTGTCAACTTTCAGTACTGGAAGCAGCTCTGGGACGATGCTGTGGCCGCTCCCTACTGGTGGGATAAGATCAGGCTGTGGTTTATGCCGCTGGGCTGGCGACCCAGAGGACTGGAAACAGAAAAAAAAGACCGGATAGGCTACACCAAAGCCGAACAGGTGAAGTACCGCAGTGCTCAATACAAAAACCTGAAACCTTACCTGATCGCGCATGTGGCCATCACATTGGCATACCTCATGGTGGTCATCAATTTGTCTTCACCCCTTTCAGCCCTCGATCGGCTCATCCTGTCCGGCGGTGTTTTCATGGCCATCATCAGCTGGGGTGGACTGCTGCAGGCCCGCACGTGGTCCATACCTTTAGAGGTGTTCCGAACTGCCTTTATGGCCATAGCCCTCATCCTGGTGCTGAATCAGAACGGGATCGCTAACTGGACCAGCTGGGCCACCATTGCCATCCTGGCGGTCACGGGGGTAAGCATCCTTTATTTTTCCTTTAAAATCAAAAAAGGACAACTGGAGCCCGTACCCGGATAAAGGACTTTCATGTATTTGCATAAATCACGCTGAAAAGTGAATCAAAAAGTTTAAATTCAGGATAGACTTTTAACCTTACTTAACTCTATTGATGATGAAAAATCTACTCCTTTTGTCCGCTATGGTGATCTGCACAACGCTGCAGGCCCAGGATCAATTCCAAAATGAAGCTTCCGGCACGCTGTCCTTTTACTCCGACAGGGTAATGCAGCTGGCGGATGCCGTACCCGCTGACCAGTACAGCTGGTCACCCGAAGAAGGTGTTCGCACTTTCGGAGAAGTGCTGGCGCACGTTGTTTCGGCCAATTATTTCTTTGCCATGAAAATGGGCGCTGTGATCCCTGAGACGGTGGATATGATGAACATAGAGAAAAACCTCAAAACCAAAGAGCAACTGACAGCCGGGCTGCAGGACTCCTACAAATTCGTCATTGACATTGTGAAAAGCAGCTCTGAGGCTGACCTGGCTAAGAAGGTAGAGTTCCCCTTTCCCGGAGAGTTCACTTCCATGTCAGCGGCGCTCATTGCGGTGACCCACTCCAGTGAGCACATGGGCCAGTTGATCGCCTACTGCCGCAGCAATGGCATCACCCCGCCGTGGAGCGTCAGTGACGATGGTGGTCAGGACTGAAAAACTTCAAAGGGGCTTAGCCCCTTTTTTTATGCTTTTTTACTACGGTCAGCCGGTTTTATCGTTAATGTTGCTGAGTAGTTGTTCTCTTCCATCTGCGTTCTGATAATTACCCATAACCCCACTGTATGAATCGTGTGCTCTCACTTAGTGGACAGCACTAAATTAGTGAAGTCTGCCGGTGCATCCAAAGTTTGTAGATGGCAGTGCGTTCTGAAGTTAAAAAATCCCGCAATCTGGAGTTTCCAAATAGCGCAAATCTATCTCGGTTGAAGACGAAACGGTCGAGTTCTGATGCAGTTTGTAGAAAGCACACAAGCACATGCCTCATACATATTAGCCAGTTTATTCATCCAGTTCCAGGTTGCTAACCAGCTTCAGGTAATGTTTGTCAGTTCCTCCCCAAGTGCTGATAATAAAAGTTGAATCCGAGTTCGAGATCGTTAGAATAACGCCTGAATGTCCCGTAAATGGTTCATTGAATTTTGATTTAACCATGTCGGTTGAGAAGTTCAGTATTGATTGTTTCCTCTGTTCGTCAATTACCACTTTTGTCGTTCGAACTAATTCTTTCAATGGTCTTGCATAATATCCATACTTGCTATATTCGGTTATCATGCTATCGCAGTTCACACTATATTCCTGATAAGTTAGTTCGTATGATGTTTTGCCATCGTTCCTTGAAATAACCATTGTTTCTTCATGACCACCCCATTCGCCACATTCGTCAGATTGGTAATAAATATTCAGTAAAGGTTCATTGGAGTTAGACAACAACTCATTCTCAAAAAAATCAACTTTCGATTTTTGTTGCTCGTTCGTATGTTGGCAAGAAAAAATAAAAGCTGCTAATATGATATTGATGAATTTCAAGATTACGGTTATCTCTTATTGGCTATGACGCCCATGTATGAGGCGTGTGCTCTCATTTTATGGATAGCACTAAAGTAGTGAAGTCTGTCGGTGCTTCCAAAGTTGTGAAAAGCACAGCGTTCTGAAGTGAAAAAATCCCGCAGACTAAAGTTTCCAAATACCACAAAACTTTCTCGGCGGCAGACTTCACGGTCAAGTCCAGATACAGCATGTAGAAAGCACGCAAGCACATGCCCTATACATATTGTTGTGGGTAGTTTATTCAAGGTTTTTCCATTTGATTTTTCTACAATCACCTGTTAAATCTGGAAAAACGCTGCTGTGGTTAATGCCCTTGTTGTCGAGTTCGTTAAGTATTTCTGTTCTTGAAGAGTTTGGAAAGACCATCTTGATCAAGTGATATTCAAATTCTTCCATCTGATTCATTGTGTTATATTCGTTGAATTTAGGAAGCCCATCACCCCCTCGATTTCCAAATAATCTCATGTTCTGAATGGAAAACCATGCTTTCTGAGCAATAATTCTAGGGTCTTTTTTAGGAGGTTCAAATACTTTTACAAACCGTCCATGAAATAGTTTATCTCTATTGAAATCAACTAAGTTCATCTCGTCAACCACCAATCGCCAAACTGCACGATCGTTCAGGTTGGATTTCATTCGTTCAAATGAGAACCATAGTGCAATCAATGGGTCGGAAGTCCAATCTATCAATCGAGTTGGCAATCCTTAGTGTTGACCTATCGCCAATATTTCCCAGTCTGTTCGTTCAGTTGTGCTAGGTTCACGGGATGCTAATGAATTTTTAAAGTCCGAAAAGATGTTACTCTCAATCTCATAGAAATCATCTACCTTCTTGTGATCATTTACAAGTCGGTAGAGGTTAGAGTCTAAATTCCAGGAGCTTTCTTCTTGTCCTCTGTAGAGTCGGATTTTATGATCGTTGGAATGTTGATCCGTGTAATTCAGATACTGCTGAATCGATGAGAAATTTATTTGCTTGATCTTCATTTCCGAGCGGCCAATTACCCACAACAACCGAATATCAACCCCAATGGCTCTTACTCGCTTGTAACGCTATCAAATGTAGTAGTTTTTAAATCCTGAACAAACCATTGTTGGCTATAGAGATGCCCTCAAGCCGGGTAGGCTGTTACTTTTCCTTGATGAAAAGTAACCAAAAATCATGACAGAATTATCACTTCCGACCCTATCCGATCATGATCGGGGCCATCGCACGCCCGGAATTCTGTCGGGCCATCCCTCCTTTGCGCAGAGGTTTCAGGTTCATACCTGTCGAGCGTTCGGGTTGAAAGAAAGCCTCTACAAGGAAGGTGCGTGACCCGCCAGCCTTGTCTTGCTCGCTGGAGACAACTCCAGCAAGAGCAAAATCTAATCAGATTACATTCTAATTAGACAAGAACTGCTGCAAACCGTAAAAATTATAAGTACCCAAAGATGTTTTTTCACTTTGCATTATTGACGCCACTGCATGAATCATGCGCTTTGATGAAGATAATGTTTCGGATTGAAAATAGCCAAATCGCAGATTTGGCGGAGCTGATTAAATGCTCTAAAAGTTCCGAAAACCACAGAGCCACTTATGTTTTTTATACATTGTTAGGCGTATTTACTTTATAATCAGATCAGTTTGTCAGGGCTAAAATTAAGGAAAGCATTGTCAAAATAATTGTGATTGGTGCAAATAGCCTTTGCTCTAATGCATTCTTTGAAATTACATTTCCCAATGTGTTGAATAAAAACAAAGTGGTCATAGTCCAAAACAAAAATGTCATTACTTGTTTCGGTATGTCTATTGTCAAAACTTGTGATTGCACTAATATGACAAATAGAAAAATTAGGTTTATTAAAATGGATACCGCTTCAAAACGGTACATTTCAGTGTCTGTTTTTAATCGTCCGCCCCAAATTATGCGGTAAGGAATGATTTTTAGCAAAATACAAATGTGTAGAACTAAAAGAAGGTTTAGAATAACTAAAAGTCCGTATTGAGCAAAATTTACCATATTTAATACCAGTTGAATCCAACTATAAACATATTTGAAACACCTTCCCTATGCCCGCTGTTTGGGAGATTCGATTTTCCAAGAAATATTCTATACTGTAAGTCTAACGCAAAACGACCCTTGTGCCAAACCTCATATCCTGTTGCAAAGATAAAAGCAGGAACACCTGTGTGGAAAACTGCCGTTTTTGGGTCTTTTACATCATAAAATGCTGGTGCATCAAAAGTCAAACCTGTACCACCTAAAACCCACCAATTATCTTTAATCCAATATTGCCCTGCGACCATTACCGCTTCAAAGCCTCTGTCTTTTCCATCATACTTGTAATTTGCACCTGGTAATAAGGCAAGTAAGGCAAGTCTTTCATTTAGCATATACCCAACTTTTATGTTTGGCAATGTTGTGGAAAAGGAGGTTTGGGTGGTGTCATTGGTGTTCAGCGTTAACGCACCTGCCCCAAGCCCAAACCCAATAACAAAACCTTTTCGTAGAACAGGTTGCTTGTCTAAATTTGTTTGTGCAAATACATAGTTTGACATAATTGTCAAACTAAGAATTAGAATTTTTCGCATCTTCTCTTTTTTTTATTAAGATGCAAAAGTCAATATTGCCTCATTGAAAGTCGTTACCAAATGGTAAAAAATCAATTCGTAGTATTTCTAATTCTGCTTAAACTTTGTGGCGTAATACCAAGATATGAAGCAATGTGTTTTTGAGCAACTCGTTGATGAATATTAGGAAATTTTGCTTGTAAAATTCTATAACGTTTCTCCGCTGTTTTCGTCAAGAGTTCAATTTGTTGTTGCTGTTTTTCTACAAATGAGGCTTCTGCTGTCATTTGCATAATCACTTGTCCTACTGATTTACGACTTAAATTATGAAAATTGTTACTTGAAATTCTTATCATTTCAGATTTTTCAAGGGCTACAACCTCTAATTCCGTTGGTTGCTTTGTTAGCAATGACATATAATCACAACAAGCACTATTTTCAAATGCAAAATCAAGACAAACGAAATTATTTTCTTTCCACAAAAATATTCCTGCACTACCTTTTATTATGAAGTAAAAATATTTTTCAGTAGTCCCTTGTGGTTTAATTATTTGACCTTTTTTAAATATGATAGGTTCGCAAAATTCAGCAAATTCTTTCCACGCTTCAATTGGTGCTATAAAGTATTTGTCAAACGATTTTTTTAAAGTTTCTGCAAGCATTTTTTTCTGTCAAATATTTCTGCTGTTGATGTTAATACAGTCAAATCTAGCAGTTTTTAAATCCTGAACAACCCATTTTTGGCTATACGATGGCACCTACCACAACGACACATAAAGGGTATAGAAAGAGAAAATCATGGGGCACATAGTCCGGGACGCGTAGTCCGGGACGCGTAGCCCGGGGCGCGTAGCCTGGCATCCTGCCACGGCCACATACGAATGGGTATAAAAAGAAAAAAGTTGCGGGGCGCGTAGCCTGGCACCCTGCCACGACCAGGACTGGCCGTCCGCATTCAAATAAACAACGTTGCACGAAGTGAACGCTGCGAACACTGAAAGAAGTAAATACAATTAAAGGGAATTCTCCGTAAGGATACTGGGGATGTATAAAAGCTTGGCGAAAAATATTGGGTATAAAAAGAAAAAGGTCGTGGCACCCCTACCACGACCAGATTCAAATAAACAACATTAACCCAAAAATGGCTGTAGGAGAAGGATTCGAACCTCCACAGAGCGGTTAGCTCCGACTATTCACGATAACTTACCTAAATAGGTTATCGTGAAAGAAACCGGAATTTATCCCTTATCTCCACCCCCGAGACAGGAGGGCATGTCTGCCAATTTCATCACCCTACAGTGAGTTGCATCGGCGTCTCCGATGCGTTTTGATTTTTCAAAATTAGTACATCCATTGATTTATTAAAATAATTTCAACTCTTTTAGTTAAAATTTACACATCAAATCAAATGAGCACTATAATATTAACAATATGATAATTTAAGTGCGTTTTAAGCGCTAAAATTATGTTTCATCTAATCAAATTTAGATTTTTCCAATTCATTATTTGGCAAAACCCCAATGATATTCTATAAAATTTTAATGAATGATCGTAAAACCAAATTCAGTTGACACCCTAACGGGCAAAAACAGTGGTTTCGGCAGAGGACTTGACCCCAGACCTGAGTTAGAAAAAAATGAAATTGAGAAGAGCAGATGCTAAGACCGGAGCCTAAAACCCATGGGCTTTAAAAAGAAAATGGCCGCGGCACCCCTACCACGACCAAATTCAATAAACAACATTAACCCAAAAATGATGGCTATAGGAGAAGGATTCGAACCTCCACAAGGCCTGTTTTATAATAATCGTTTGACTATTTCTAAAAACACAAGGCTTTGTTCCTTAATAATTATTTCCTACAGTATAAGCTTTGGCATTTCCAAAACCAGTTTGATAGTTCAAAAGTAATAGAACAGATATAATATTAAAAATATTTTAATAAATTTGCTCTATATTTAGATACTGTTTAAAATTGCATATCTATTATTGAATAATTAGAAACGAGCACAGTTACGATGAGCAAGAATTACGAAATTGACAATGTCGACCTCAAAATCCTCAATCTATTGATGGAGGACGCGAAAATACCCTATACTGAGGTAGCTAAAAAGGTCTTTGTTTCAGGTGGCACCGTGCATGTCCGCATGAAGAAACTCGAAGAGATGGGAGTCGTAAAAGGAACCACTCTTCAGATGGATTACTCAAAGCTGGGATATGACGTCACATGCTTCATGGGTATCTACCTGCAAAAATCATCTTTATATGATAGCGTGGTAGAACAACTCAAGGACATTCCTGAAATAGTGAAAGTTCACTACACCACGGGTAATTATAACATCTTCATTAAGATCCACTGCCGGGACACTAAACACCTCAAGGATGTTCTTCACGATAAAATCCAAAAGGTAGATGGTATTGAGCGTACCGAAACGTTCATTTCCCTGGAAGAAAGTCTTAACAGACACCTGTTGTTCTGATAAAGAACAAACATTCCCAAGTGCTGTAGGTCTTTAAGTTCGGTTCTTATTTAGAATAAATATAAATAAGTGTTTACTTTGTAAAACTTCCGAGGCTTTTGGGAGTTAACCAAGTAATACAAGGAATCGAATAATCTTTATGAGTAAAGACGACCAAATCTTAGAAGAATTTACCTCAAGAGAGTATGAGCATGGATGGCATGTGGACTTTGAGGCAGACGAGGCGCCTCTGGGTATCAATGAGGATATTGTAAGATTTATTTCAGCCAAGAAATCAGAGCCGCAGTGGCTCCTGGACTGGAGATTAAAAGCCTATAAGCGGTGGACAGAAATGGAAGAACCGCGATGGCCCAACGTCAAATACCCGGCCATTGGGTACCAGGACATCAAATATTACTCAGCTCCCAAGCAAGATAAGAAAGCCAAAAGCCTGGATGAGATCGACCCTGAGTTGCTCAAAACCTTCGAGCGATTGGGGATTTCCCTCAACGAGCAAAAAAGACTTACCGGCGTAGCGGTAGATGCGGTCATCGACTCTGTATCCGTGGCTACCACCTTTAAAGAAACCCTTTCTGAGCGTGGTATTATATTCTGCTCCTTCAGCGAAGCTGTACAAGAGCATCCCGAGCTCATCAAAAAATATTTGGGATCTGTAGTCCCTGCAGCTGATAATTATTTCGCTGCCCTGAACTCTGCCGTCTTTTCTGACGGATCCTTTTGCTATATCCCACAGGGCGTAAGATGTCCTATGGAACTTTCCACCTACTTCCGGATCAATGCGGCCAATACTGGCCAGTTTGAGCGGACGCTCATCGTGGCAGAAGAAGGCTCCTATGTCTCTTACCTGGAAGGCTGTACGGCCCCTCAGCGCGATGAAAACCAGCTTCATGCAGCTGTAGTAGAAATATACGCTGCCAAAGATGCCGAAGTAAAGTACTCCACCGTACAAAACTGGTACCCTGGTGACAAAAACGGTAAGGGCGGGATTTACAACTTTGTAACCAAACGTGGCATTTGTGCCGGTGACAATTCCAAAATTAGCTGGACCCAGGTGGAAACCGGTTCTGCGGTCACCTGGAAATACCCTTCATGTATCCTAAAAGGAGACAACTCTCAGGGAGAGTTCTATTCCGTGGCAGTCACCAACAATCACCAGCAGGCGGATACGGGCACCAAAATGATCCACATTGGTAAAAACACCAAGTCGAGGATCGTGTCTAAAGGTATCTCTGCCGGTAAATCACAAAATAGCTACCGCGGGCAGGTGCACATCATGAAACGTGCTGAAGGTGCGCGAAATTTCTCACAGTGTGATTCCCTGCTCATGGGTGATCAGTGTGGTGCACACACCTTCCCATACATAGATGTGGAAAACAGCTCAGCTCATGTAGAGCATGAAGCCACCACCTCCAAGATCGGGGAAGACCAGATCTTCTACTGCCAGCAGCGGGGGATTGATGAAGAAAGCGCTGTGGCCCTGATTGTCAATGGGTTTGCCAAAGAAGTAATGAACAAGCTACCCATGGAATTTGCCGTGGAAGCTCAAAAATTGTTGGCCCTCACACTTGAGGGAAGTGTCGGATAAGAAAATACCATTTATAAATGCTTAAAATTAACAACCTACACGCCTCCATAGAAGGCAAGCAGATTCTCAAAGGAATCAACCTGGAAGTAAAAGCCGGAGAAATACATGCCATCATGGGTCCGAATGGATCTGGCAAAAGTACCCTCGCCTCAGTGCTGGCAGGGAGAGAAGAATATGAAGTAGATGGTGGCACGGTAGACTACCTGGGCAAAAACCTGTTTGACCTGGCCCCTGAAGAGCGTGCCAGAGAAGGCATCTTTTTGGCCTTTCAGTACCCGGTAGAAATCCCCGGTGTATCCACCACCAACTTCCTCAAAACTGCCGTCAACCAGGTGCGCGAGGCCCGTGGCCTCAAAGCAATGGACGCTGTTTCATTCCTGAAGGAAATGAAGGAAAAAATGAAACTGGTAGATATCGATCAGGCCCTGTTGAGCAGATCGCTCAATGAAGGTTTCTCGGGAGGTGAGAAAAAAAGAAATGAAATTTTCCAAATGGCCATGCTGGAGCCTAAGCTTTCCATTTTGGATGAAACAGACTCCGGGCTGGACATAGACGCCCTGAAAATAGTGGCCGATGGGGTCAATAAACTCAGGTCTGCTGATACGGCAAGCATCGTGGTAACTCACTACCAGCGACTTCTGGACTATATCGTGCCGGATTTTGTTCATGTATTGTATCAGGGGCGCATTGTGAAGTCAGGCGACAAAACCCTGGCCTACGAGTTGGAAGAGAAAGGATACGATTGGATCAAAGAAGAAGTAGCCGCAATATAAAGTCTATTAAATCATGAGTGAAGTTTTGAGTATAGAGCAGACCATTTCGGAGCAATTCCAGCAATGGATAGGACAGCATTTTGCAGACGAGAGCCCACTAAAAGCACTTAAGACAGGTGCTTTGGAGCAATTTTCTGCCATGGGGCTGCCGGCACCAAAAAGTGAAGCCTATAAGTATACTCCCATCAGCAGGATACTTGGCAAGCAATTTAACTTTGCTGCGGAGATGACTCCCGCCAACTTCTCTAAGGCGGACTGTCAATCTCACTTCTATCAGGCAGAGGATGCTAACCACCTTGTATTCATCAACGGCCTCTTCACAGAAGAGTACTCCAGCATAGTCAGTCCTTCAAGTGACCTTACCATCCGGGTATTAGACGATCAGGCCCTCACTGAGCATAGCGACATTCAACGGCTACTTGGGAAAACATCACACATCGAATCTGATGCTTTCGCTTTGCTGAACCTTGCTTATTTCAATCAGGGGCTTTACCTGAAGGCTTCAAAAAACAAGGACAATAAGGATACGTTCATCTACCATTTTGTGGATGGTACGGCAGATGCTTCTATTGTCTACCCAAGAATACTGGTAAGCAGCGAAACGGGTTCGCGACTGAATATCTTTGAAAAAACCATTATTCGTGGAGAGCAAAACACCCTGAGTGTTTCCATTTTTGAAGCGGACGTGCAGCCCAATGCTGAACTGAGGTATACCAAAATTCAGAACTTCCTCACCAGTACCTATGCGGTAGAGGGCATTTATGCCACTCAGGGAAAAGACTCAAGGTTTTACACCAATACCTTCAGCTTCAAAGCAGCACTGATCAGAAATAACATCTACATCAACGTGGATGCGGAAAACTGTGAAGCACACATGAATGGCCTTTATCAGCTTGGAGGCAAGAGCCATGTAGACAACAACACTTCGGTGGATCACCTGAAGCCCAATTGCTTCAGCAATGAGCTCTACAAAGGTATTTTGGATGAAAACTCCCGTGGGGTCTTCAATGGTAAAATCTATGTGCGACCCGAAGCGCAAAAGACCAACGCGTTTCAGTCCAATAATAATATTCTGCTGTCCGACACAGCCACTGTAAATACCAAACCACAGCTGGAGATATGGGCAGACGATGTGAAATGCTCACACGGATGTACCACTGGTCAGTTGGACGAAGAGGCGATCTTTTATCTTAGATCCAGAGGGATCAATAAGAAGCGTGCAAAAGCACTCATGCTCAATGCATTTGCCAATGAGACCCTCCAGGAAGTGAAAAATGACCTGGTAACGGCCGAAATAGAAGACATTATCACCAACAAGCTTGGATAAAATGAACGTTGCTACCAGCATATCTGTCGAACAAATCAGAAAAGAGTTTCCTGTCCTGCATCAGCAGGTCAATGGCAAACCCCTGATCTATTTTGACAATGCAGCTACTTCTCAAACGCCCGAGTGTGTCACCAATGCGCTGGTTCATTATTATCAAAATGACAATGCCAACATTCACCGGGGGATTCACACCTTAGCAGAAAGAGCCACTACCGCTTTTGAGGATACCAGAAAAGCCGCTCAGCGATTTATTAATGCCGGTGAAGCTGAAGAAATCATCTTCACCAAAGGCACCACTGAGGGCATCAACCTGGTGGCGCAGGCCTACGCCAGAAAATTTTTGAAAGCCGAAGACGAAATCATCATCTCAGGCATGGAGCATCACTCCAATATTGTACCCTGGCAGCTCGTTTGTGAGCAAACAGGTGCCCTACTGAAAGTGGTACCCGTACAGCCCAATGGTGAAATTCTGCTGGAGGATTTCGATCAACTCCTGACAGACAAGACCAGGCTTGTCTCAGTGGTCTACATCAGCAACTCACTGGGCACTGTCAACCCGGTGGCTGAAATCATCTCCAGAGCTCACGCAGCAGGTGCTGTGGCGATGGTAGATGGCGCACAAGCCGCTCCACACCATCAGATTGACGTGCAGGAGCTGGACTGCGATTTTCTGGCCTTTTCCGGCCACAAAATGTACGGCCCGACAGGTGTGGGAGTGCTTTATGGCAAACGCGCACTATTAGAAAGCATGGACCCCTACCAGGGTGGTGGAGAGATGATCCGTGACGTCTCCTTTGAGAAAACTACCTACAATGATATCCCTTATAAGTTTGAAGCAGGCACACCCAATATCGCAGATGTGGTGGCCTTCAAAGCTGCTATAGAATTCATTGAGGGCATCGGATTTGAATTCCTGCATCAGCAGGAAATGGCCCTCTTGCAAAGAGGTAAGGAGCGATTGTATGGCATTGACGGCTTCAGGCCTATCGGCACTGCCGCCAACAAAACCAGTGTGATCTCCTTTCTGATAGATGGAGTACACCCTTTTGACCTGGGAATGCTGCTGGATGCACGCGGAATCGCCGTGAGAACGGGACACCACTGTACCCAGCCCCTCATGGACCATTTTCAGATAGACGGAACTGTACGTGCTTCCTTTGCTGTTTACAACACCGTAGAAGAGATTGACACCTTTGCTGAGGCCCTCAGTGAGATTGTAAAGAAATTCAGGTCATGAGCATAGCCGAAAAAGAACAGGAAATAGTGGAGGAATTTTCCATGCTCGATGGAGACATGGAAATGACCATCAACTACATCATGGAGCTGGGCGAGCAACTACCTGATATGCCTGTGGATAAAAAAAATGATGACCACATTGTGAAAGGTTGCCAAAGCAAGGTGTGGATGGCGGCCTCTGCGAATGAGGCAGGGCAGGTCATCTTTCAGGCCGATAGCAATACGGCAGTCACCAAAGGGCTGGTAAGCCTGCTCGTAAGGGTACTCTCTAAAGAGGCTCCCGAAGCTATCCTGAATACCGAAATTACTTTCCCCCAGCAAATTGGGATGAACAGATTTATAGGAACACAAAGGTCCAATGGCTTTGGGGCAATGATCAAACAAATGAAACTTTATGCCCTTGCATTAAGTTCTAAAACTCAAACCGACGCATAGCGATGGAAGAAGAAAATAAAACACAAATAGCCGACGATCTGAGCCTGAAGGAATCAGTGGTGAGAGCCATTAAGGAGGTATATGATCCGGAAATACCAGTGGACGTATATGAGTTGGGGTTGATCTACGAAATCAATATTTTCCCGATCAACAACATCCATGTCCTCATGACCCTGACCTCACCGGCATGTCCCTCTGCTGAGGAAATACCTGGTGAGATAGAAAGACAAATCAGGGCCGTCCCGGAGGTGAACGACGTGACCGTGGAAGTCACCTTTGATCCTCCATACACTACAGAAATGATGTCTGAGACTGCCAAATTGGAGCTCGGCTTCATGTAATTCTGACTAGAAATTTTAAAAACTGATTATAAAACAAAAACGATATGTATCCTGAACAACTTGTAGCTCCAATGCGTACCGAACTCACACATGTAGGGTTCGAGGAGTTGAAAACTGCAGAGGCAGTAGACAGCCTCATGAAAGATCACAAAGGAACTTCCCTGATCGTGATCAACTCGGTGTGTGGATGTGCCGCTGGTACAGCCAGACCGGGAGTGACCACCGCCCTCAACCTGAGCGCCAAGAAGCCTGATCACCTGGCTACGGTCTTTGCTGGTGTGGACATGGAAGCCACCGCCAAAGTAAGAGAATATACCATGCCTTTCCCTCCATCTTCACCGGCAGTTGCCCTTTTCAAAGATGGTGAGCTCGTGCACTTTGTGGAAAGACATCACATAGAAGGAAGATCTGCAGAAATGATCGCCAACCACCTGGTGGAGGTTTTCAAGGAGTTCTGTTAATCCCCTCCTTCCCAAAAAAATCAAAAAGGCCTGCTCAGAAATTTTGAGCAGGCCTTTTTTTCTTAGACCTTTCCCACCAATCCGGAAGATCAGGTGTCGATGGAAATGAAGATAAGGGTTTACTCATCTTCAACCGTTTTAGAGTTACCTAACAAGACGCACCGTTGACAAATCGTACCAAAACCTTACTGATCCTGATTGGCATTTTACTGGCCATTACGCTGCTATTTACAATCAGTAGTGATCGTTTTTCATTTCCGCTGAATTCTGATAATCATTCGATAAATAAAAAAAACCACTCCAGTAGCTACTGGAGTGGTTTTCCTTCAAAAAGTCAGGGATCAGCTCCCTACTTTGAATAACCTGAATCCCAGGGAAAGCTGAAAGGTTCTGTTTTTAGCTTCTTCACTCCCACTGTCAATATCAGTCAGACCCAAAATGTACCTTGCAGTGAAATTCACTCCGAATGGAGCATCCCAGCCAGCCCCAAAAGCTGCACTAATATCCGCATTTTTATAACTATCCTTGCTGATGGAGGTGGTACCGCCATTTCCATCGGAGATCTTGCCATCAGTAGACAATAGCACTCCGAACTGAGGCCCTACCTGTATGTTCAGACCTGCAACGGCGTACAGTTTCAACATCACCGGGATATCCAGATAAGTGTACTCCTGTTTGAAGTCACCTGAAATGTCATTAAAAGAAACCTGAGTACCTCGGGTAGAATAAAGCAGCTCCGGTTGAATACCAATATTAGCCACCTTCACTAAGGCGTAAGCCCCTCCATGATACCCGGTAGCACTTTCGTAGGTAGCCTGAGCATCTTCCCTGTTAATGTTCGCCAGATTCAGGCCTCCCTTTAGTCCTAATTCCACTTTGGCTTGTCCGTAACCCACTATGGTGGCCAGTACGAGGATAGCTGATAAAAAAATCTTTCTCATGGTCAAATGTGTTTTATTGTTTGTATAAAGTAAAGCTTTTCGGTGCTTACCCCCAAGAAACTCCAAAATACTCTTTGGGGTTTAACCTTTCTATATAAACTACGTATAGGAATTTAATATTTTATATACAGATAGGAATAAAAAGCATGAAAGACTTTCAACTCGGTGAATTTGAGGAAATTGTACTACTCACAGTGGCCATCCTCTTTGGGGATGCCTACGGTGTGACACTGAAAGCCGAAATAGAATCCAGACTGAACAGAAAAGTGAGCATCGGTGCTCTCCAGAGTGCCTTGCGCAGAATGGAGCAGAAAGGCTATTTGAATTCGGAATTTGGGGAAGCGACCGCCATGAGAGGGGGCAAACGCAAGCGCTTCTTTACTGTCACTGATCTGGGAAAAAAAGCCCTGGCCCTCAGCCGGGAAACACGCAATCAGCTATGGGATGCCATCCCTGATATGGCCTTTAAAATTGCCTGATGGAAGACCTGAATATCCAACCACCAAAGGGTGCCAACCGGCTGCTGGCCTTTTTCTGCAAAACAGAATACCTGGAGGATATACAGGGTGACCTGGAAGAGGAATACATCCTGAAGCATGCAAAGGGCCCCTTAAAAGCGCTCCTCTGGTACTACTGGCAGGTCATCAGGCTTTTTCGTCCCGGACTCACCAAATCATCAAAAATCAATCACCTTATACCAACCAACGGATCCATGTTTAAAAATCACTTAATTGTCGCCCTTCGAAACCTTTGGAAATACAAGGCCGGCACCGTCATTAATGTCATCGGGCTCTCTACCGGAATTTGCGCTTTCATTCTTATTGCCTTGTTCATCAAAGATGAGCTCAGCTATGACAAGCATCACGTCCATGCTGACAATATCTATCGGCTGACGGTTAAAAACTTCAACCAGGACGGAGAGGTGAACAGACACTGGGCCTTCGCTTCTGCAGGGCACGCCCAGCGGCTCAAGGCAGATTACCCCGAAATCACCCATGCTGCCCGGTTCTATGCCTGGGCCTTCCCGGACATTCAGGTTGGAGATAAGGTCTTTCCTTCGGAGCAGGTAGTTTTCGCTGATGATGATGTCTTTGATATTTTCTCATTCCGGTTTATCCTGGGCAATGCGGAATCAGCTTTCAAGGAGATCAAATCCATCGCATTAACAGAGCAAAGTGCCATCAGACTCTTTGGCAATGACTGGCGCAATCAGGACATTCTGGGCAAAACTGTACAGATAATCAGGGATGGAATGAAGGCTTCCTTTGTGGTATCCGCAGTGATGGAGGATATGCCGCAAAACCAACATTTTCACTTTGAATACCTTGCTCCTATGGAGTTTTTAGTTCCGGTGTTTGGAGAGAGTATGAACAATGTGACCGGAAACTACAACTGGCTCACCTACCTGAGGCTGCAGGACGGCACCGATCCCAGACGCATAGAAGAATACAAAGACGACTTTTTTGACAAGTATGTGGGACTTTTCGAAAATGGAATTCCTGCCAAAAAAGCCTACGATTTTGAGCTGCAGCCCCTGCTCAGTATCCACCTCAATTCGCACCTGGAGGGTGAAATAGAAAGCAACGGAAGCTTACAGCAGGTGTACATCTTTGGCACCATAGGCGTCCTGCTACTGGTAGTGGCCTGTATCAATTATATGAACCTGGCTACCTCACATTTTTCCAGAAGAACCAAAGAAGTAGGAGTACGCAAGGCCATCGGTGCACAGAAATCGTCCCTCGTTCAGCAGTTTCTTACCGAGTCGTTGATGGTCAACCTACTGTCTTTTCCCGTGGCCATCCTTCTCACCTGGCTTGCTTTGCCCTATCTCAACGATTTCATGGGGAAACAGCTGACGCTCAATGTGCTGGAAAATGGAGAACTCCTCCTGGGTCTTGTCCTACTGCTCATACTGGTCGCCATCATTTCGGGATCATACCCGGCCCTTTTCCTTTCCAGGATCAACCTGATACAGGCCCTTAAAGGTGAGGCGGCTATCAACAGCAACAAATGGAATTTCAGAAGCTGGCTCATCACATTTCAGTATGCCGTCACCATTGGCTTGCTCTTTACTTTGGCGGTGATCGAGGGCCAGATGAAATTCATTCAAAACTCAGACCCCGGCTACCGCAAAGATCAGATCTTACACTTGTCCATGACCAGAAACATCCGGAACCTCGATGTTTTCAAAAATGAACTTCTGAGTCACCCTGCCATTCACAAAGGCACCTACGCCTCACGCGTCCCTACAGGCCGTTTGGCAGACAGTTGGGATTCTGGTTTTTTCAAAGATGAAACCGCAGTGCAAACCACCTTCAGGCTACCCTTTATTCTGGCGGATGAAGATTTTCTGGAAACCTTCGAAATAGAACTGGTGGCGGGCAAGAACTTCACCTCAGCTATGGAAATGAGTACCGACTCTGTGGGGTATTATCTTGTGAATAGAGCTGCAGCCAAAGCACTCGGATTTGATAATCCTGAAGATATCGTGGGTCGCAAGCTCTCCTACGGTCAATATAACGATCATATCTACAGGGCAGGCAGAATCCTGGGTGTCACCGAAGATTTTCATTTCGAATCGTTACACAGTGAAATCACTCCCATGGTCATCCTTAAGGGTGACTGGAATATGCGCACGATCTGTATGCAAATCTCTCCCGGAGATCTGCAGAGTGCTTTGACTCATGTAGAAGAAATATGGACCAAATTTGATCCGCTGAATAGTCCTCAGTACCAGTTTATGGATGATCTCTTTGACCAGCAGTACCAGGCCGAGGAGCGGCTGAGCTCCATGATCAAGGTGTTCACAGTCATTGCTGTGCTAATAGGATGTCTCGGGCTCATCGGTATGGTTGGTTTTATTATAGAAACCCGCTATAAAGAAATCGGAATCAGAAAAGTACTTGGAGCCTCCATATTCAGCATCATTTCCATGATAGGTCAGCGGTTTCTCCTCCTGATCGGAATAGGCTGCCTGGTGGCGCTTCCTGTCTCTTACTTCTTTATTTCAGGATGGCTGAATGGATTTGTCTATCACATTAACATTGGGTTGCTTTTGGTCATCTTACCCGCGGTAGCCACACTGGTACTTACACTGCTCACCATTAGTTATCAGACACTCAAAGCTTCACTTATCAATCCTGTGGAATGCCTTAAGGATGAATAAAACAAAAAAAACGCCCCTCCTCAGGGGCGTTTTTTTGGAATATCTTCTATAACTACTCAGCTATTAACTAACCCAGGGTATAAAGGACATCCAACCTAAATTCAAAACGTAAGCAAATATTGCCCGTTACGGTCACCCATCAAATAATTACTCGGTGACTAACCCGAATAACTCGATGAATGAGACTGAAGAAAGGTTAAAGTCGTTCTGACCTTTTGGTCAATCCATTACTCCTTGACCAACCGCTTCTGGAGTTCCTCCAGTGAGACACCTTTGGTCTCCGGCATCAGGAACATCACGAATAAAAGCTGTAACACCATAAATCCCGCGAAGAAAACGAAAACCATCCAGGGGTCAAAAGTATTGATCAGCACCGCACCAAAGAGCGTGATCAGTGCCGCAAACACCCAATGCGTACCACAACCCCACGCCTGACCAAATGCTCTGACTCTATTGGGGAAAATCTCGGAGATAAATACCCAGATCACTGCACCCTGACCAATCGCATGGGAAGCAATAAACATGAGGATAAAGCCTAACTTGAAATTGGCACTGGCCTCCGTGTAGAAGCCGTATGCCACCATCAGCAAGCTGACAATGTACCCGACGGAACCTATGTACATGAGCTGTTTACGCCCCGCTCTGTCTATGAGGTACATTCCCAAAATGGTAAATATCAAATTGATACCACCAATAGAAATGGAGCTAAGCAGGGAGTCAGAAGAAGCAAAACCCGCCTTCTCCAGGATTTCTGGCGCGTAATAAAGAATGAAATTGATCCCGGAGAGTTGGTTAAAAAAGGCAATCAGGAAAGCCAGCATCAGCGGGATACTATAGCGCTTGGAAAACACCCCTCCCTTAATGGCTTCTGAGGCCTTACCATCCTTTTCGATTTCCGCTATTACCGCCAATGCCTCCTCCTCAGTGTTGGTCTTCCTGAGCACCTCCAGGGCCGCATCGTGATCTTTCTGATGCAAAATCAACCACCTTGGGCTTTTGGGTACACCCAATATTAACAGGGTGTAAGCCAGTGCCGGAATGGCTTCTACCCCCATCATCCATCGCCAGTCATTGATTCCATCGAACCCTTTGAGCAAATAATTGGAAATAAAGGCTATGAGAATCCCAAACACAATATTGAACTGATACAAAGCCACCATCTGCCCCCTGCTCTTGGCCGGGGCTATCTCGGAGGTATAAGTGGGTGCCGTGACCGAGGAAGCGCCTACTCCCAACCCGCCGATAAATCTAAAAAAGGAAAATAAATAGGGGTCGGTAGCCAGGGCTGAACCCAGGGCTGAAATAAAATAGAGAACTCCGATCCAAAAGAGTGTGGTCTTACGCCCGTATCTATCTGTGGGTATACCTCCTGCCAGGGCACCTATCACCGTTCCCCACAGCGCCATAGACATGATAAAAGTACCATGAAACCAGTCTGAGGTATTCCAAAGTTGTTTGATGGGCAGGTTGGCCCCGGAAATCACGACCGTATCAAAGCCAAATAAAAAGCCAGCCATGGCCACCACTATTGAATAATAAAGAATTCGTCTATTCATGAATGATATTTTTCGGTTAATTTAGGCACATTTAGATACTAACATTAAAAAATTCGCAATATATGCTTTGGGGAATTGATCTGGGAGGCACCAAAATAGAAGGTGTTGTGTTGAATGAATCACATAAAGTACTGGCAAGGGAACGGGTGCCCACAGAGGCTGTAAAAGGGTTGGAGCACATCGTCGGTCAGATCACAAAACTTCTGGACATTCTGGTGGAGCAGGTAGGAGAACGACCAACTCAAATAGGAATTGGCACGCCCGGCTCTGTAGATCCTCAGACAGGCCTTCTTAAAAACAGCAATACCCTGGCGCTCAATAACCAGCCATTTGCTCAACTCCTGCAAGAAGCACTGAACATTCCCATCAATATTGCCAATGATGCGAACTGTTTTGCTCTGGCAGAAGCTGAAATGGGCGCGGTGCATGAGCAGTTTCCTGAGGCTAAGGTCATCTTTGGCGTAATCATGGGCACTGGCACCGGGGGTGGCATTGTCATCAATGGTAAAGTACTCAATGGACGCCAGGGAATCGGTGGCGAATGGGGTCACACTTTTCTGGATCTGAGCGGTGGCGATTGCTACTGTGGGGATAAGGGGTGTGCAGAAAGAATCCTGGCGGGTCCTTCACTGGAGCGCTATTATTTCGAGCAATCAGGCACAAAAAGATCTTTGAAAGATATCTATGCCGACTATAAAGCTGGAACCGATCCGGTAGCCCAAAAAACCATTGACCGGTTAATTCACTTTTTTGGGTTGGGGCTATCCAACGTGGTGAATGTGCTGGACCCGGATGTGATTGTGATAGGTGGAGGGGTTTCTAACCTGGACGTGTTGTACAATGAAGGGGTGGACTCCCTGAAAAAGCACGTTTTTAATCCATCGTTCAATACACCCATTATCAAACCTAAGCTAGGCGACAGTGCGGGAGTATTCGGTGCTGCTTTATTGTAGGGCTAGTTTAGGACGCAACCAATTCTGATATGAAAAAGTACTTTGCCGATGGCCTTCTTATAGTATTCAGTGTGTTGTTTGCACTCCTCATCAATAAGCTGTACACGGATTACCAAACCAATCAGAAGAAAGAGTTTGCACTCAAAAGTATCAAACAGGAGCTCGAACAAAACCTCACCATTGTTCAAACCTGGAAAGAAAGACATTCGTCCATCAGGAACAGACTAAGTGACCTGAATGAGGGTAAAACTGACACCTTGAAGCAGCAGTTACAGCAATATCCGTTTTTCAACTTTGGGGTGCTTACCGATGGCCAAAGCCTGATCAACGAAATTATGATCAATACCGCCTGGGAGACCTCAAAAACAACTGGAATTATTTCTGAATTTGATTTCAAAACGACAGAAAAACTCACTTACGTATACCTGATGCAAGAGGTAATAACGGATAGAACCATCAGCAATATTCTGGACCTATACTTTGACATGGAAACTCACAAAATGGAAAACCTGGGCCCCGTCCTGATCCAGTTTGAGCTGTACTTTGGGGAGTTGGTAGGCCAGGAGTATTTGCTGGAGCATCTCTATGAAGATGCCATTTCACAATTAAATTGACCGATATGATCAAACCTAAAGCACTCGTTCAGCAATGGGTGGATTTATTCAATGCCGGCGATGCCCAGGGCCTTGCCAGCCTTTACCATGACGATGCCATCAATCATCAGGTGGCCAATGAGCCCATAGTAGGTAAGACAGCCATTTATCAAATGTTTAAGTCGGAGTTTGCACAAGCCGAAATGACCTGCATAGTAGAGCAAATACTCGAGGACGGTGAGTGGGCTATTCTTGAATGGAAAGATCCTCTTGGCCTGCGGGGCTGTGGCTTTTTTCAGGTGATTGAGGGGAAAATACAGCTTCAACGAGGTTATTGGGATAAGCTCTCTTTTCTGAGACAGCACAACCTGCCGATACCACCCTTTCCGGAGACCTGATGATCCCTCAACAAGCATTCACCGCTTTCAAAACTTTCACCGAAAGGAATGCATCCAGGTACCTTTTGCTGGTACTTTGGGTTTTAGCTCAGCTAGCCACCTACTTTCATTTTGGTATCAAGTCACCGGTAGACACAGCCTTCTACATCAGCGATGCCCTTTCTATTAATCAAGGGGTATGGTCTTCAGATTACACCTTTTGGTACAGCAGCTACTCGTGCTTGCTCGCATTAATACACCGAATAGGAGCTCCCTTCGAAATGATCGTCCTGGTACAGGTGCTGGCATCCGGACTTGCCGCAGTGGCACTATATCGTCTGGCGGTTACCTGGGGTGGTTACCCATCAGCCATGATCGCTACGCTTTTCTATATCCTATGGCCCGAGATTCATCAATGGACAATGATTCTTTACACGGATTCCTTGTTTACCAGCATGGTCATTATTTCGGTCTATTCTCTACGCTCATCACACAGCAAGGCACAATATTTAGGATCGTTCATTTTGATCATCATTACCACCTTCATCCGGCCACCTGGAATGCTTTTTCTAATGTCCATTTTAGGCTCTCTCTGGTTCCATACCCAGGTCAAAAAACTGTCGGGAATTTGTCGTGCCACCGTCGGGATCGCAGTGTTCTCCGCACTTCTTTTTTTCCTGAATTTTGTCATGACAGATTATGCAAATTCTTTTATCGAGAGCTATGCAAAGGCCGAAATCATATATCCAAATATTAGCATGCTGATCGACCCTCCCGGGAATTTACAAATACCCGATCCCAGGCATTCACCCATATCCCGGTTGATTTTATTTGTGGTGTATAACCCCCTCTATTTTATCAAGCTGTCCCTGATGAAAGGCCTACTCTATCTGGGGCATATAAAGCCCTATTTTTCCCTCTTGCATAACCTGCTGATTGTGCTTTTCCTCTACCCAATTTACTACTTCGGTATTCGCGAGTTGCGATTGGTCAGATGGAATCAGCTAAAACTCTTTACCAGCTTGTTCATAGTTAGCCAAATCCTGATGGTGAGTCTGACCACAGAAAACTGGGACGGTCGCTTTCTGATACCCCTCCTTCCCTGGCTATTTATCCCTGCTGGTCAGGGCATCGCAAGGGTGCTATCAGGCCCTGTGCACTAAATTTAACCATCAGTCCTTTGACTAAAGCCCTCCCGCTTTACTGGTATTTTAAAAGATGAGTATCTGGTGCTACCTTTTTTTATGACTCATCAAGGCCCCGTACCCCTTCCAGGAGGACCAGCAATGAAATTACTTACCAAAAACACGCTTGCGGTGCTGCACCCCCCACTCTACCATTGGCTCCAGAACTTGCTTGAGTGACTCGCCCGAAGTAGTCAATTCATACTCAACCGTAACAGGGGTGGTAGGATGTACTGTTCTGCTCACTATCCCGTTCATCTCCAACTCCTTTAGCTCCTTGGAAAGCATCCTGGGAGTAATTTTAGCAATATCCCGCTCCAGTTCCTTAAAGCGCTTTTTACCATACATCAGTGATCCTATGATGGGTAGCTTCCATTTACCACTGATGACATTGAGCGTATCGTTGATCGCCAGCACGAAATGCGTGGAACAACTCCTTACTTCCTCCAATTCTGAAACTATACTCATATAATTGATTATCAGGTTACTATACAAAAGTATAGTGATATACTTTAAGATATTGGTTACTAATGTATAGCCAACTATTTATTTTCGCCGTATTAAACTGATACAAACGAGAAAAATTGAGATTCAGGTACAGTTACCTGATCAATTCTCTTCATAACTGATTCAAATTCAACAAAAAGATGAAAAAAGACAAAATTATCTACTGGGCCACCACCGGAATCGTTTCATTGATGATGCTTTTTGCAGCCTTTTCATATTTCACCGACGAGGACGTGAAAAATGCAATGGGTACGCACCTGGGTTTTCCAGATTATTTCAGAGTGGAATTAGGCATCGCGAAAGTACTAGGTGCTCTTGCCCTGATTCTACCTATGGTACCTACCCGGCTCAAAGAGTTTGCTTACTTTGGCTTTGCCCTCACTTTTGTGTCGGCATTTTACGCACACCTCTCCAGTGGTGACCCACTGGCAGCTTCTGTAGGCTCCATTGTATTTTTGGGCATTCTGATAGTCTCTTACGTGTATTTCCAAAGGCGAACCTCTTTGGCCCAATCATAAGCGGGCACAATACCTGGTACAAAAAAGGCCCATTCCTGTCGGAATGGGCCTTTTTTATTAACCGTAAGATGATTTTACACTCCTGCCTTATCTGACAGTTCCAGCCAGCGCATTTCTTTCTCTTCTATGGTGTCCTTGATGGTCTCCAGCTCTTTAGCTAGCTTCTGCAATTCTTCAAAATCGGTCTTCTGATTCATCTCTTCGGTCTTCACATCCCTTTCCTTTTCCAGTTTAGCTATTTCTCCTTCCAGCTTGTCGTATTCCCGCTGCTCGTTATAGGATAGTTTCTTTTTCTCTGTCTTTACCGGCTCTACAGGCGGGGCACTCTTATCGGCAGATTTCTTAGGGGCCTCCTCTTTTTTGGCCAGCTTTCCGCCCTGCTCTCTGAAGTCTGTATAGTTACCCGGGAAGTCACGCACTTGCCCTTCCCCCTCAAATATGAACAGGTGGTCAGTAAGCTTATCCATGAAGTAACGATCGTGGGAAACAATCATCAGGCAACCCTCAAAGTTGTCGAGATAATCCTCCAGCACGTTCAAAGTCATCAGGTCAAGATCATTGGTAGGCTCATCCAGTATCAGGAAATTGGGGTTGTTCATCAGCACACGCAGTAGCTGAAGTCTTCTTCGCTCACCTCCACTCAGCTTACCCACCATGTTAAACTGCATTTTCGGCGGAAACAAGAACTGATTCAGCAGTTGGGAAGCGGTAATGACCGAACCATCCGCCATCTTAATCACTTCAGCCACCTCTTTGATGACATCTATCACCCGGCTGTTGGGGTTGAAAATCTGCTCTTCCTGAGTATAGTAGCCAAATTTGGTCGTTTGTCCCAATTCCATATTGCCACTATCTGGTAATATATTACCAATCAGGAGATTCAGGAAAGTGGATTTACCCACGCCATTGGGTCCCACTATTCCCACACGTTCTTTCCGCTGGAAGGTATGCTCAAAATTTTCGAGGATTTTGATTTTATCAAATCGCTTGGAAACATGCTCCATCACGAGAATCTTTTTGCCCTGGCGCTCACCTTTCAGGTTTACCTCCATTTCTGCACGCTGTATTCCTTTGGAGGCCTTGTCTTTGGTTTCGTAGAAAGCATCCACCCGATATTTGGCCTTGGTACCTCTGGCCTTTGGCTGCCTTCGCATCCATTCCAGCTCTTTTCGCAGCAGGTTCTTGGCTTTATCTACTGTGGCTGCATCCTGTGCTTCGCGCTCCGCCTTTTTTTCCAAAAAGTTCTGATAATTGCCTTTGTACCTGAAAAGCTCACCCTGATCGATCTCCATGATCTCATTAGTAACCCTATCCAGAAAGTACCTGTCGTGAGTCACCATAAGTAAAGTAAGGTTGGCCGTGGCCAGGTAACTCTCCAGCCACTCGATCACATCCAGATCCAGGTGGTTGGTGGGCTCATCCAAAATCAAAAAATCCGGCTTAACCACCAGTGCACGAGCCAAAGCCACGCGCTTACGTTGTCCTCCGGACAGTTCGCCCATCTTTTGCTCCAGGTCATGTAGCCCTAATTCACCCAGTAACTGCTTAACCTGACTTTCATAATCCCAGGCATTCAGCTGATCCATCCGCTCCAACACATCCGTAAGATCCGGTGCATTTTCCGGATCAACGGTAGCCTTATGAATGGCTATTTCATAATCGCGGATCACATTAAGCTCTTCAATGTCTTCTGCAAAAACCGCCTGAACAATGTTGTCATTGTCATCAAACTCCGGGCTCTGGGGCACCATGGCCACGCGTACGCCTTTTCTAAAAGATACCTCCCCACGATCCGGAGGTTCTATTCCCGCAATAATCTTCAATAGGGTGGACTTCCCGCAACCATTCACCCCCACCAAAGCAGCCTTCTGGCCCTGCTCCAGTCCAAAAGTGAGATTCTCAAATAGCTGGCGCTCATCGTAATTTTTGGCCAGATTCTCCACAGATAGATTATTCATGCCGCAAAGGTATTTGAGTTTACCTTCTCCATGACGATAAGTATCTAAAGAGATTGTGATTTACTCATCAAAACACCAATCGATTGGGGCTTCTCCTTTTATCATTTTAGTATATTCGAACCTTAAAAAAACTTCAATCATCATATGCTCAGAATACTCTTTGCACTTTCAATTCTTACCGCATTCATTCAAACAAACGCTCAATCCCCTGTCCGCTATAGTCTGGAGCTGGGAAACATACATCATCATGAACTGCGCATCAATGTCATGTTCTCAGACCTGACAGGAGAAACCCTGGAAATCCGTATGCCCAATACTTCTCCAGGTAGGTATGCCGCCCATAATTTCGTGAAGAATGTGTACGAAGAAGTGGCTACTGATGGAGCGGGTAATCCGTTGGTTCTAAAAAGAATTACTCCTTTTTCATGGGAAGTACCTGTGACTGGAGGTAATGTGAACTTTACTTACACCTTGTATGGAAATCATGCTGATGGCACATATATGGGTGTGGACGCCAAAAAGCTGCATATGAACATGCCCGCGACGTTTGTATACGCCCCGGCCCTTCAGAATCGGGAAATCCAGCTCATCATCCCGGCTGATAATCCCAAATGGGATGTGGCCACCCAGTTGATCAAAAAAAATGATTCCACTTTTAGTGCTCCGGATTATTACTACTTCTATGACAGTCCTACCCTGGTGGGTGAAATCTCCTGGCGGAGATGGGACGTAGGTGGTCAAACCATAGAGATCGCCATGATGCATGAAGGCACAGAGGCTGAGCTGGATGGCTATACCGAATGGGTAAAGGCCGTGGTACTAAAAGAACAGGAGATTTACGGCGCTCTCCCAAAATTTGACTTTGGCAGGTATACTTTTTTAATGGCCTATAACCCCTGGGTGGATGGAGACGGTATGGAACACAGAAACTCTACCGTATGCACCGGAACAGGTGACATTAAGGGCTTTGGCAACTACTACATCAGTACCGTGGCTCATGAATTCTTCCATGCCTGGAACATAGAACGCATCAGACCAGCCTCATTAGAGCCATTTGATTTTGATGTGCCCAATCTGTCTGAAGCGCTGTGGTTTGGTGAGGGATTCACCTCCTACTTTGACAAGCTGGTAATCACCAGAGCCAAGATACTCGAGCCTGAGCAATACATCAAAGGACTGGTAAGTGGGCTGAATTATGTCCTCAACAGCCCGGGACGTTCGTTCAGAAACCCGATAGAAATGAGTCAGAATGCGCCATTCACGGATGCAGGGACGGCCAATGATGAAACCAACTACGCCAACAACTTCATTAGTTACTATAGTTACGGTGCCATACTCGGGCTGGGACTTGACCTTACTCTGCGCACAAAATATGATAAAACGCTGGATGCGTACATGAAGGCAGTGTGGCTAGCACACGGGCAACCAGAGATTCCATACACCATGACGGACCTGCAAAACGTATTGGGTGAACTAACCAAAGACAAGGAATTTGCCGCCGCATTCTTCAGGGATCAAATTTATGGGAGTGACCTCCCTGACTTTGAAGCACTATTCGCTGAGTTTGGTATCAAAATGTCTCTTCAAAATCCAGGATCCGCTTACTTTGGCAACCCCAAGCTGGATGATGACGGATATGTACAAAGTACCATCCTTCGTGGCACGGCTTTCTACGAAGCTGGTATAGAAAAAGGAGATCAGATACTCTTAATGAACGGAAGAGAAGTCAGCACTACCAGCGACCTCAACAGAGTGATCAATTCTCTGGAAATTGGGAAAAAATACCCAGTCACTTATAAGCAATTTGGAGATGAAAAAACCGCGACATTCACCACTGTCCAGGATCCCAGAATTACACTTTCATATCTCCCCAACAATCAGCTCAAAAAAGCGGTAGTCAAGAGGAGAAACCGATGGCTGCAGCTCACCGATGAATAAAAAAGAAAAGCGCGACCCCCTCTCGGGAGCCGCGCCATCTATCACCGCCTAACCTAACCTTAATATTTTTATCGAATTCAATACCTAAACCCTGGTTTTAGCCTTTTGGTTCACAACGTTTCAACTTTTTTTTCAAATGTATTCGCGACTACATTTTCCGTCCAAAAAGCAGCTTGCTTTCATCGGTATAAACTGTTTTTGCGTTGCAATGTTGTATGACAAACGATATTAATATGAAAAATTTATTTTTAATCCTGGTGCTGTCTTTCACCATGAGCTGCAATGGCAACAGCAGTACTACCCAAACCGTCAACAAACTAAGCGATCAGAATTTTTCTACCCTCGACACTGCCACCTTTGCCGGCGGATGTTTTTGGTGCATAGAAGCGTCTTTCGAACAGATTAATGGAGTGACAGAAGCGGTATCCGGATATGCCGGCGGAGCACAATCCAATGCCAAATATGACCTGGTCAGTTCCGGTCGCACCAAACATGCCGAAACGGTTCAAATTTACTTCAACCCGGAGGTCATTGATTACGGCACACTTCTCGACATCTTCTTCACTGCACACGACCCTACCCAGCTCAACAGGCAAGGCCCGGATGTAGGCCCTCAGTACAGGAGTGCAATTTTCTACCACAATCAGGAGCAAAAAGACCTTGCAGAAGAAAAGATTGCAGATCTTCAGGCGAGGTTTTCTTTCAGAATTGTCACTGAACTAACTCCCTACACCATCTTCTATGAAGCTGAGGCCTATCATCAGGATTATGAAAAAAATCACCCCTTCAACCCATACATTATGAACGTCTCCAGGCCAAAAATTGATAAAGTGAAGAAGCAATTTTCAGATCGCCTGAAAAAGGAAATCCGCGACTGATCATTTTTTTATAAATTGGTTTCAAAATCCAATTCCATGAACAAGAGAAGAACATTTTTCAATAAATCACTACTATCCCTAGCCGGTTTAAGCCTTATGCCCACCATGTTGAAAGCCACACAAAAAGACAAAGTAATAGATGGTCGTTTTATTCATATGGTCTTCTTTTGGCTGAAGCCAGAGACGGATATTGCAGCCTTTCAGCAAGCCACTGAAGACTTTCTGCGTCAGGTGCCTGAAATCGTCAACTATCACCTGGGAGAACCTGCCGGCACTCCCCGCGAGGTGGTCAACAACACTTATTCAGTAAGTCTGGTGGTGACCTTTGCCAGTAAAGAAGATCAGGATGTATATCAAAAACATCAGGCTCATTTGAAATATATAGCGGAAAACAAGGACAAATGGACTGACGTGAAGATTTTTGACTCCTGGGGAAAGGAGGGTTAAACCTGCGACTATAGTCGGGTTTTTACTACTGAGAAAAGGAGTTTAACCCGACCTTCTTCCATTCGTACTGATACGGTAGGATTCTCGTCAGTGTGTATTTTAAGCTCTTTGACTATCTCCAATAGGTTCGCTTCGGGCATTCCCTTGGCTTCCAACACCAGGGCGGCATTAGCGACTGTAGATTCCATTGTGATCCTGATCTTTTCCTTTAGACCAAGATTGACCATTCTGGAGGCGAACATAGAGAGTGTCATCGCCAGAAGCGACACTCCGAATGGCCGGGGTGTGGAAACAAATATATCCTCTTCAATTTCCGGCAAGAGCACGCCTCCGCTCTGGACCGTACTATGCCTGGCCAGCTCCCGCCCGGAGATGGCAATCTCCGACAGTAAAGTGGTGGTGGATGAATGGAAAACATGCTCCAATGCATCAATGGAATCCTCTGCGTCATCCACACTCACGGTGATGTCGTATAAGCCATTCTGGTATTTATCCAACGCTTCCTTGGCGCGTGATAGTGTTTTTAACATCTCCTCCTTTGAAAACGTGCGGCCATACAATGAGCGCTCGGCTATCCGCAAAAAAGTACTCAATTCCAGAATGGTGGCATGTCCCACATCGATCCCGGACCTGATTGGCCTTAGCAATCCCCTCAGTTCTACCAGCGCCGGAAAGGCCGCATGCTCCAGGAGCGCCGTATTGGATTGATTTCTGTGGCTGGCCAGTGCCGAGAGTCTGCCATTCACCAGCATTGATAATTTTCTTAAATCATCACGCTCAGTTTCTGTGAATTTCCGGGGCTTGGTATCCAGCACGCAAAGTGAGCCTACCACCGTATCATTGAAGGTGACTGGCATACCCATGTAGGCCCGAATATCATATTGCTCTACCAATTCTTTCGGGACCCGGTCGTCCGTGAGGGCATTCTCTACCTCAAATGACTCTCCACTATCCACCACAAACTGACAAAAGGAGATGTCCCGATCCGTTCCCCTCATGTCTGCCAGATCCTGTGGCAACCCATAATGGGCCTTGAAAAACTGAACGTGCTCCATGACCAGGGTAACAAGTGCGATGGGGGTGTTCAGGTCGCGGGCAGCCTCCTCCACTATCATCTTGAGCTTCTCGTCATCCGCCTCCGCCAGTAGCTCACGACTAAATGCTGCATTGCGATCTGATCGGGATCCTAAATCATTGATTTTATTCATTCGATTCGCCCTGGGAATTTAAAAAATGTGCAATTATGGTTAAGTTAATCGTAAATCACAAAGTACACAACCACCTCCCCAGGCAAACCGTTCCTTACCTTCCGCAAATTTCCCGATATGGACAAAATCCGCATTTCTTATGGTCTGTGGTCTGATCAAAGGGCTGATTCACACTGTACATTTCTGTGAGCACATCCTCCAATACCTGCTCAAACCCAGCTTCGTATTGATCAAAATTAGACACTCCTGTCTTTTGCTGGTTATCAAAAACCTTCCATTCAAAGTCCTTACTAAACAGGTCCCGACTGTTGAAAATACCGGGCTCTATTACTTCATAGTCGCCAACAAATTTCTTCTTAAATAAGTAGCTGTAAAAAAGCACCTGAAAAACGGCTTTCTTCCGGTTTTTATCCTCCCTGTCCACCAAAGACTCCACCGTGGTAAACACCTTCTCATCACGACCCGTCTTGTAGTCTATCACCCGCACTTTGCCCTCTTTGATATCCAGCCGATCAATGATTCCCTTAAGTCTTACACGTCTGGCCTTGCCATCTGCCGCTATCGGAAAATCAATGGAGTAGCCATCTCTGCTATCTGCCTCCAATCCCAGAATGCGGTAAGGCGCATACTGCTTGTCATATTCAAGTATCTTATGAATGAATTTGGTGAGAATGTCCGCGGCGATGACCGACCGTCCCTCCAGCTGAAACTTCTTTTCATTCTTAATGCCATAGTGCTTGATAAACGCTTTATTGATGGCTCCCCGTACCCCTTCCCTAATCCAAAACAGGTCCTCGGGGTACACGACATCACGTTTCTCGCGTTTGATAAACTCCTTATAAAGCAGCTCCATGCTGTCGTGGAGGATATTTCCAAACACCATGGGATCCATCTCCTCCTGCACCACATCGGGTTCGTAGAGTCGTTCTACGTATTTAAAATAAAACTTCAGCCTGCAATCCAGATAGGTATTGATGGCACTGGGTGTGAATGCGGAAGGCCTGGTTTCACGGTCGCCTTCAAAACCCTCAAGATAGCGCTCCATTTTCCTCAGAATGGGTTCATTTTTCTGAATCACAATAGGCCTGGGGGCCTCCGTCTTAATAGGACTTGCCAGTATTCGCTTGTGGATGGTGAATTTCGATTCTACTTCAAGCTGCTGCACCAGTCGGCTCAGTTCTCCATTCACGTTGAATTCGGCCACCGTGTTGTAAAAGAAGTGAACATGCCTGGCCCGCTGCAGCAGCCGATAAAAGAGATAAGCGTATATAGCATCCTGATGATCAAACACCGGGAGATCAAAGGCCTTTCGAATATTATACGGAATAAAAGATCCACGTCGGGGAGCGGCAGGCCAGCTGTCCTCGTTCATATTCAGAATGAATACATGGTCAAAGTCAAGGTTTCTGGTTTCGAGGATTCCCATCACCTGCAGACCATTCAAAGGCTCACCTGTAAATGGAATTTTCAGGGTTCGGGCCAGCCTTCGAAACAGCTTGATCAGGAAGTCATAGCTCAGTCCCTGAGAGCGTTCCCCCATCATTTCATGCAGCTGGCTGACATGCAGGTAAAACCTGCTGATAAACTCTAACTCCAGGTCATGACTCTTATCTTTCCAGGTTGCATAAAGCTCCTTCAGAATGGATAGAAGGTATTCGAAAGCATTCTCTGGTTTTTGAAAAATCAAGGTGAAGATGGGGTGCTCCAATACAATCTCTTCCTGATACAAGGTAATCCTGTTTCGGGTTCTGATCTCACGTACAAGTTTTTTAATGGGTTCCTCCTCCAATACATAAAGAAGTGGATGCTCCAGCAGCTCTATCAGAGGCTTGTAGTAAAATGAAGTACCATTGATCAGATTGTCCTTCCGCATATTTTGAAGCAGCAGTACACTCTCCAGCAGGCTATAAACAGGGGTGTCCTTCAGTGGATAACCCATAGTGATGTTCACCTTATCAATCTCATCCGGAATAGCATGCAGGGTGGGAAATAGCATGTGTTCCTTGGGGAGTACCACCACTGCCCTTTGCGGATCAAACGACTCATTGGAAGACAGTTCTTTTAAAATTTCGGCCAGCGCCTTCGTTTGCCCCACCTCCAGCGATACCCCTGTGGCATCCATTTGTTTTTCAGTTTCAAATCGCTGAGGCCGTTCCGTGGGGAAAGTCTTTCCCAAAATGCTATCACGGGCATAGTCTCTCAGAAAAAAACCAGCTTCCTGTCTCGGATTACTGAAGTAATAGTCGTCCAGGTCCCATATCACCTGTGCATTTTCCTCCTGCACAAAATGTTTGATGATCTTCTCTTCGGTAAAGGTGAGGGCGTTGAACCCTGCAAAGTACACCTTACGTCCCGTGCGTAAATGGGTCTCAGACAAATGCTCGACAATTTCCCGGTAGATCATCCCCCCATAAGCTTCACCACGTCTGCGCAAAGTCGCTTTGAACTCCGTGTAGATGGGCAGGAGAATCTTCCAGGTCTCCAAAAAAGCCTCCTGGCTCCTGGTGGTTTTGGGCAAAAAGCTAGACCAAAAACTTTGAATGATACGCTTATCCTCTTCATCCAGAAAGTAAAACTCCTCATCCAGTTCTTTCTGAGATTTAATGCTGGTAAAAAGCTGCTCCGGATTGACCAAATACTGATCAATCTCCTCAAAATCCCTGAGGATCATCTCACCCCAAAAAAAGAACTGATCGAAAGTCTCCTCGTTTTTCTGATGGGCCTTATAGACCTCAAACAACACAAAAATGGCTTCCAGGGTCTCTATAGGTCTGGCCGTGCTGAACCGTCCCACAAAATCCTGCATACTGGCCACTTCAGGCATCCAAATAGGCCTGGTGATGAATGCGGACAGTGACTGGCGAAAGAACAATCCCGCTCGTCTGTTGGGAAAGACTACAGTGACCTGGTCCAGTTTTCCATCATTTTCCTTCAGAATTCGCTCGGCAAGTTCCGTGATGAACGTGGGTGATGAATGCTTCCCTTGATCTGTCTTCATACTTCCTCCACAGTTAAATCACTCAAATAAACCAAATAACCCCGTACGCCCGGGTATTCCATTTCCTTCAAAATACGAATGTATTCTGCCACCTGACTCTTGTCCTTACTCCTCTTAGATCCTGTTTTAAAATCTATCACGATGGTCTCTTTCTCTGATCTGTTGATCCGGTCTATTCGCTTAAAATCACCACCAGGAAGGAGGATCGGCACCTCATTGGCCACCGTCCATTTAGGATCAAACCAGTCCGCCAAATCCTGATGCGAGATGATGGCCTTCAATTGATCAAAATCGGCATGCCCTGCATACTGGTCCAGATCGGCAGCATAGTGGATCTTACTGAGCACTTCGTGCATTCTTATCCCTTGCAGGGTGGCATCTACAAAAACCGCCTCACTGAGCTCGGCTGAGCCCTTGATTTGCACACTCACCTTTCCGCGCCATGGGGTAGAAAGGTACTCGTCCAAACCAAACTCAAGGGTGGATGCACGGACATTTTCTTTACCAGGGATTTCTCCCACCCGGTAAGTACTTGCAGACTCCTGCCAGTACTCAGTGGTACTCAGCAACGCAAACATCAAGTCATAGGTGCTGCCAAACTTCGCCTTGGGCTTTGGCAACTTCCCAAAGCCAATGAGTACTTCCACAGGCCGGGTGAATGCCACATAGAGAAGGTTCAGGTTATCCAGGTATGCTTTTAACTTTTCCTGGTAGTAGGCCTCTGCCCAGTAAGTGTTGGCCAGCTTGTTGTTATATTTCAGCGGTATGACAGGAAGCCTGTTAAACGGAGCATCCGCCAGGGCTCCCTCACACCATAGAATGTTGTCTTTGGTGCCATCATGATCAAAGCTCCACCCCAAAAATGGCAGCAGAACCACCGGGAACTCCAGTCCCTTGGCTTTATGGATGGTCAGTATTTTGATGGCATTGTTGTCATTCGAAATTTGAATAGCACGCTCCTTTCGTACTTCCTCCCACCACTCCAGAAATGATGGAATGTCTCCACGCTCATTTTTGGAATAGTCAAGGATGGCATCCTGAAATCCCTGCAAGTAAGTAAACTCCTGCTTGAACTTATTCAAACTGAATATTCGCACAATGCCCTCTACCAGCTCATAAAGCGGTAGTGTCTTCATGTATTCTTTATGCTTGACAAACTCCTTGGGTACAAAAGCTTTCCAATCCTGATAAGTGGAGAATATGTCACTCTCCACGGTCTCTTCCCGGGAAATGTACCTGCGGTACTCATAAAGCCATTCGTTGAGTACAATGGTGTTTTTCTCGTCGTTCAGCCATTTGATGAGCGAAACAATAAACCTGACCAGATGGCTGGATGTGAGGTACAGGGCCTCGCTGCTTACCACGTCATATTTCAGCTCCGGATCGGCCTCTTCTGAGTTTCTGTAAGCCAGAAATGCATCCGCTACCTTTCTGCCTTCGCTGCTATATCGTGTGAGGATGGCGATATCTCTAAGCTCATACCCCTTTCTCTGCAGATCTTCCACATAGCGAATGGTCCTGGTGATGGCCTCATCCGCCCATTTCTCATCATCCTCGGTATCGTCATCAGAGATAAACTCAATACTTACACTGCCTATCGGCGCTCCGTCTGGTTTAGCGCCCTTTTGGGTCACGTCAGAGAAGGTATCAAACACCTCACTCACACGGTCAGAAACCTTCTGCTTCAGTACCGGATCCAGCACACGCTCTGCCTGATTAAAAAAATGATCCTTTGAAAAATCCCTGGCGGATTCAAAAAAGGAGTTATTGAAATCAATAATCCGCTGATCGCTGCGCCAATTGGTATCCAAATTGTGCGCTTCAACATGATAATCACCAATATCCTCCTTGAGTCGATTTTGAAGCAGTTCCCATTCGCCACCTCTGAAACGGTAAATAGATTGCTTCACATCCCCCACCACCATACTGAAATTGCCCTCATCGGTGGTGTTCTTCACCAATGGCATAAAGTTTTCCCACTGAAAAGCCGACGTGTCCTGAAACTCATCGATAAGGTAATGATTGTAATTGGAGCCGACCTTTTCGTAGATGTAAGGCGTATCACTATCGCTTATGATCTGATGAAGGAAATCCGGTAAATCGGCAATTAACATCACATCATTCTCGTCACGGTAGTTTTGGATGTACTTATTCACCTGTGCCAGGATACCAAAGGTAAAGAGGTAGCGCTGCACTTCAAGGCTGGAAGCATAGCGAACCATATGTTGATCGACATAATGGATCAACTGACTGTACCTTGGTAATATGAAGGACTCCAGGTAGTGATTCAGGTGTCCTTTTTTAAGGTTTGGCTTGGTCAGCCAGGCTTCTATGTTATCCATTGCGGCCCGCCTGGGCTGGCTAATCTCAAAAACCAGCCCTTCCAGCTTTTTAAAAAGTCCCGCAGGCCCATTCCCTCCCCCACTGAAATCCTTAATCGTGAGTCCCTCTTGCTCCAGATACTCTGAGAATTCCCTGCAAAACCTTTTGACCTGGTTTTCAAATCCGAACCTGATCTCATTTAGTTCCTTTTTGATTCGCTCAAAATATCCCGGTGTCTCACTCAGTTTTAGCACCTCCTGTGAGTGCTTTTTAAATTCATCTTTCAGGATTTCCCCAGAAAGTGCGGTAATGTCCTTTCGGAAATCCCACGATTTGCCGTCTTCCACTTTCAATTCAGCAAACTCTGTGAGCCAGTTCCTGAGTTGTTTTTTGTCGGCTTCCCCTATCTCCTGGAGCATTTTATCTATCACTCGCTCCAGTACTGTCTTCTGATCCAGGTCTATGGTAAAGGTGCCCTGCAGGCCCATTTCTTTGGCAAAAGACCGAATGACCTGATTGAAAAAACTATCAATCGTAACAATGCTGAAGCGACCGTATTGATGGAGAATATCGCTGAGGGTAGCTGAGGCCCGTTTTTTTAGTTCGTTGTTGTTAATCCCCAGGTCAGCACACAGGTCAGCCTCCATGGGGTGAGTTTCTCCCGCCGCAAGGGTCTTGAGGATGGCCACAATCCTGTTTTTCATCTCCTCTGTGGCCTTGTTGGTAAAAGTCACACCCAGAATATGCCGGAAAGCGGCTGGGCGGCCAAGTGCAATGGTCAGGTAGGACCTGGCCAGGGTAAAAGTCTTGCCTGATCCGGCTCCCGACCTGTAAATATGGAATGGTTTAGACATGGGCATTAAAGATAGCAAAGGGCCGGTCTTCCTCGCTCCTGAAAACAAGAATTAGCTCGTTAATAATAAGCGCAAATGAGGAAGCATTATTTTCAGAAAACTTAATATTATCTAATTGTTAATTAATTAATATTTGGTTAACATTACCGTATTGATTGAGTAACACAAGATTAAAAATATCAAATGAAGAAATACATATTTTCCCTCGCTTTAGTATCCCTTACCACACTTGCCTTTGCTGCTTCGGATCCCGGCCTTCTTACCCAGGCACGAGCCATTAATCTGGAAGAAGTTGCGGAAAGCATCAAATACCCAACGGTAAGTAACCAAAGTGGTGTCGAAGGAAAAGTGATTATGTACCTGGAAATTGATGCGGAAGGGAATATCTCCAGCACCACTGCACTCGCATATCCATGTAGTAAACTAAAAGAAACTGTTGAGCTAGCGCTCAATGATCTCAAATTCGAACCAGCAAAAAATGCTGAAGGCGAGGCTGTTGCCAGTGCCTTGAGGATTCCATTCGACTTTGAACTAAAGATAGACTAAGCAGTCAGACTGCTAAAACACCCACCTATGTGGATGAAAGGGAACTTACTCAGTTCCCTTTTTATTTTTGCAGCCACCTGATCATTGGCCAGATTACCGACACTACCCAGGTGAGTGTGCTTTATCTCCCGATCCGGTCGATAGGTGCCTTCCTCCACTCGCTTGCCCACCTCCTTATAGGCATCCCTGAAGGGCATTCCTTCCAATACCAACTGATTCACCAACTCCACCGTAAACAGGTAGTCATACCTACTGTCGTTGATCACATCGGGATTTACTTTCACCTGGCCCAGGGCGAAATCCACAATATCCAAACATTGCTTCAGGGTCTGTATACCCGGAAACAAATGCTCCTTAAGCTGCTGTAAATCGCGGTGGTAGCCGCTTGGCAGATTGCTGAGGATAAGGTTTAATTCATTGGGCAAGCTCATGAGCTGATTGCACCGTCCTCTCACCAACTCAAAAACATCCGGATTTTTCTTATGCGGCATGATGCTGGAACCAGTGGTCAACTCATCAGGAAATGATAGAAAACCAAAATTCTGACCGGCATACATACAAACATCCATGGACAGCTTACTAAGTGTTGCGGCTACAGAGGCCATCGCGGTAGCCAGAGCCACTTCCGATTTACCCCTGGTCATTTGTGCATACACCACGTTATAATTAGGCTCTTCAAAACCCAGAAGTGTTGTGGTTTTCATTCTATCCAGTGGAAATGATGAGCCGTAACCAGCAGCAGAACCCAGTGGATTTTTATTGGCAATATCAAACGCCGCCCTCAAAGCAATGAGGTCATCTGAAAGGCTCTCAGCATAAGCCCCCAGCCATAGCCCAATAGAAGAAGGCATGGCTACCTGCATGTGTGTGTATCCGGGAATAAGCACTTCCCTATAGCGGTCACTCTGACTCAGCAGGGTATCTGAAAGTGATTTTACAAGACCTACAATCTCTTCTATTTCACCCCGAAAATACATTTTCAGATCCACCAGCACCTGATCGTTTCTGGATCGGCCGCTATGAATCTTCTTTCCTACTTCTCCCAGCTTCTTGGTAAGTAAAAACTCCACCTGTGAGTGTATATCCTCCATCCCCGGATCAATGGTGAGCTCACCGGTTTTGGCTAGTTGATAAAGCTCCTTTAATTCGGTGCTGAGCACCTCCAACTCATCCTTTGTCAGCAGACCAATGCTCTCTAACATCTCTATGTGTGCCAATGATCCCAAAATATCATAGGGCGCCAGAAGCAAATCCAACTCCTGATCATTTCCAATAGTAAATGCTTCAACTTTTTTGTTGACGTCTGTAGACTTCTGCCAAAGTTTCATGAATATTAATTTGATTTAAAAAGCTTATTGAGCAGCATGAGGTATCCCATGATGCCTTCTTTGATCTCCTCTACGAAAATATATTCGTCTGCCATATGTGAACGGTTGGAATCTCCAGGGCCTATTTTCACCGTTGGGAAAGGCATCAGTGCCTGATCTGACATGGTGGGTGAGCCAAAAAACCTCGTATCCAATGCCTCAGCAGCCTTTACAATTTCATGATCTTTGGTGATCCCGGAAGGCTGCAATCGGGTGGATCGCTCCTGTACATCGCTCTGTACCTGTGCCCTGATCAGCTCCAGTGTTTCTTCATTGCTATACGCATCAGTGGTCCGTACATCCACCACATAGTGGCAGGTGTCGGGCACCACATTGTGCTGGGTACCTGCGGTAATCATCGTCACCGACATTTTAATCGGCCCCAAAGTCTCAGAAGTCCTGGGAAATTGGTAGGTGCGAAACCACTCAATGTCTTTCATCGCTAAATAAATAGCATTTTCACCCTCATCACGTGCCGCATGTCCGGCCACACCTTTGGCATAGCAGTCCAGCACCATCAGCCCCTTCTCATGAATCGCCATGTCCATTTCGGTAGGCTCCCCCACTATTCCAAAGCTGATTTCCCCGAGTTCTCTCAGAATACTCTTAATTCCGCCTGGTCCGGAAATTTCTTCTTCTGCAGTAGCGGCCAGAATCAAATTGTATTTCAGATCCTTCTGGGTATAAAAATACATGAAGGTCATGATGAGTGACACTAAGGCCCCACCCGCATCATTACTCCCCAGCCCAAAGAGCTTTCCATCCTCTTCTGTGGGATCAAAAGGATCTCTCGTATATCCTGCATTCGGTTTTACTGTGTCGTGATGGGAGTTGAGTAATACGGTGGGTTTGGATTCATCAAAATCCTGATTTTTCACCCATACGTTATTGCCCTTTCGCTCAGCAGGAACTTCCTGCTCCTCAAAATATCGCTGAATAAGATCGGCTGTTTTATCCTCCTCCCGGCTAATGCTCTGGGTAGAAATGAGTTGCTTTAGCAAATCCACAGCCTCACTATGGAGCTGATCCGTGTTATATTTGAAGGAGGCTGCCATGGTTTGAGTTGATTTGATCGTATTTACAGATTCTCACACCCTTCACTCCGCTGTGCAGAGCTTTGAATGAATTCTCTAATTTAGGAATCATCCCGCTATGAATAGCGCCTGATTCTTTCATTTCGATAAAAAAAGATTCTTTAAATGGATTGATCAAAGACTCAGGGTCGTTTACGTCCGCCAGCACTCCGTCCAGTTCAAAAGTGAGTGCCAGATTGACCTCAAAAAAGTCAACCATCGCCAAAGCAATGGTTCCGGCAATGGTATCTGCATTCGTATTGAGGATGTGTCCGGCGCCATCATGCGTTAGTGGGGCAATCACTGGCACTCCACCGGCTTCAATCATTTTACTTAGAAAGTCTGCATTCACTTCTACAGGATCACCCACCCATCCATAATCTACTCCGTTGGTGATCGGACGCTTTACCGACCTGATAATAGAACCATCTGCACCTGTGAGTCCAATAGCATTCACTCCCAGGCTCTGGAGCTTAGCGGTCATTTGTTTATTCACAAGCCCCCCGTATACCATGGTAACCAAATCTACAGTGGCATCGTCCGTAACACGGCGGCCTTCCACCATTTTGGCTTCCATACCCAGTCGTTCCCCTATTTCTGTTGCAATGCGTCCACCTCCATGCACGAGAATTTTGGGACCTTTGAGGGCCACGAATCCATCCAAAAAGGCTCGCTGCTTTTCAGGATCTTCGATCACCGCCCCTCCTATTTTGATGACATTGAGTGGTTGTTTCATATACTAAAGGTTTTCCAACATTTCTTTAAGCACAGTCTGTGCGCTAAACACCCGGTTGGCTGCCTGGTGGATCACGATGGCGCTTTCTGAATCGAGTACTTCATCAGCGATCACCACATTTCTACGTACGGGCAGGCAGTGCATCACTTTGGCCTGATTGGTATTGACCAATTTGGACTGGTCAATCATCCATTTGGGATAGTTGCCTACCTCACCATAGTTTTTATAGGACGACCAGTTCTTGACGTACACAAAATCAGCCCCCTCAAAAGCCTCTTCCTGATCGTAATAAATTTTGGCTCCCTTTGTAAACTGATCTGACAACTCAAAGCCTTTTGGTTGTACAATGGAAAAGTCAACATCAGCATGGGTCATCCACTGCGAAAATGAATTAGAGACGGCCTGCGGCAGGGCATTGATATGCGGAGCCCAGGATAAAACCACTTTTGGTTTGGGTGTCTTTTTGAACTCGGAGATGGTCACCAAATCAGCAAAAGACTGCAACGGATGCAGAGTGGCTGACTCCAGGCTTACAACGGGCACCCCGGAATGCTTGATAAATGCCTTGATAATTTTCTCGCTGTAGTCTGCTTTCCTATCCTGCAGGGCCGGGAAAGACCGCACACCCAAAATGTCACAATACTGTCCCAACACCGCAGCTGCCTCACGAATGTGCTCAGCTTTACCCCCGTCCATAACCACTCCATCCTCTATTTCTATCTGCCAAGAATCCTGAGTCACATTCATGACCATGGTATTCATACCCAGGTTAGCCGCAGCCTTTTGAGTACTCATTCTGGTTCTCAGACTGGAGTTGAAAAACAAGAGTCCGAGCGTTCTGGTTTCTCCCAGGTGTTTATGGGCAAAGGGGGATTCCTTCAAAGCAAGTGCCTTTTGCACAAACCCATCGAGATCTTTTACATCATTTACAGAAGTAAAATGTCGCATGCTATTTTATATTTTTTATTTTGTCGTAAGACACCATCAAGCCCTTTATCAAAGCCGAGCTCAGTCCCCGGTGCTCCATTTCGTTCAGTCCGGCGATGGTACAGCCCTCAGGGGTTGTAACCTTATCTATCTCCACTTCAGGATGCTGACCGTTTTCCAAAATCAACGAGGCAGCGCCTTTGGCGGTCTGCACAGCGATCATCTGTGCATCTTCAGAATGAAAACCCATCTGCACGCCTCCCTGGGTAGCAGCACGAAGGTAGCGCATAAAAAAAGCAATCCCACTTGCGCCAAGTACCGTGGCCGCCTGCATCAGCTTCTCTTCTATGATGAGGGTCTTCCCAAGTGCATTAAAAATCCTCTGCACTGCCAAAGCATCTTCCTTACTATCCTCAGAGCAGATACACGTCATGGACTCTCCAATGGCAATGGCTGTATTGGGCATGGCCCGAACCACCGGTACCTCCACTTTCAAATGACTCTTGATCTCAGCAATGGAAACTCCGGTGATGACCGATACCAAAAGATGGTCTCTGGTCAGACCCGGATTGATCTGTTCCAGAAGCTTGGGCAACTGCTTGGGCTGGACACACAGCAAAACCATTTTGGCCTGTGTGACTGCTTCCAGGTTGTTGCTGGACACCTGAAATCCCTTAGCCTTCAAATGCCCCACATGGTCGAGGTTTCTACGTGTAAGACAAATCTGTCCGGCATCCTTAAGTTTCTCCTCTACTATTCCCTGGGCAATGGCAATCCCCAGATTACCTGCCCCCAGTATGGCAATATTGCTATCCGTTAACTCCATTTCTAAAATCCGGTTGGTTTAAGATTGAGGCCCATTGATTCTTCCAGTCCAAAGATCAGGTTCATATTTTGAACAGCCTGACCCGAAGCTCCTTTGAGCAGATTGTCGATCATCGAAATAGCCAAAAGCTTGTTGCCTTCTTTTTTCAAATAGACGACTGCTTTGTTGGTATTCACCACCATTTTCAAGTCAGGATTCTTGTTGGTGACATGAGTGAAAGGCTGGTCCTTATAAAACGCTTCATAAAGTGCGTAAGCTTCAGCCTCTGAGGCCTCCGTCTCAAAATATGAGGTGGCAATGATTCCTCGGGTGAAATTGCCCCTAAAAGGAATAAAGTTCACCACATGGGCCTTCCCTGCCAGCTGCGATATACTTTCTCCAATTTCATCCAAATGCTGATGGGTGAAAGCTTTATAAACGCTCATGTTCTCGTTTCTCCAGGAGAAATGAGACGTGGGTGATAAGGACTGTCCAGCTCCTGTAGACCCCGTGATGCCTGTGGTGTGAATTTCCGACTGGATAATCCCAGCTTGAGCAGCTGGCAGCAGTCCCACCTGAATGCAGGTAGCAAAACAGCCCGGATTGGCAATCTTAGTTGCCTTTTGTATTGCTGACCCATTGAGTTCAGGAAGACCATAAACAAAACCGTCTGCGTCAGCCTTTAGCCTGAAATCATTGCTCAGGTCGATCACTTTAACTGAATCAGGAATCGGGTGACGCTCGAGAAATACCCGCGATTCTCCGTGACCTTTGCACAGAAACAGTACATCAATATTTTGATCCAAATCGGCGCTGAAAACCAGACTGGTGTCTCCAATCAGATCCGTATGTATTTCGGTGACCTTCTTCCCCACCTGACTCTCGCTTTGGGCACAGACCACTTCCGTTTTTGGGTGATGAATTAATAATCTCATCAGCTCACCGGCCGTATAGCCGGCTGCTCCATATATTCCTACTCTGATTTTACTCATCCGTCTGGTGGACTTTGTGATAAATCATATTTTGGTTTCCGAAGATCTTAGAAAAGCCCTTTACATCCTCGCCTGACCATGAATTGTTCATTTCGCCATATTTACCAAAGCTGGATTGCATCAGGTCATGCTCCGAGGTAATACCGATCACATAAAATCGATAAGGTGCCAGATGTACTTTTACCGTTCCGGACACATACTTCTGAGTACTGTCATAGAATGACTCAATATCACGCATGACAGGATCGAGATAGTGTCCTTCATGAAGTAGATTGCCGTAAGTCAGTGACAACTGATCCTTCATCAACAACTGGTTCTTGGTGAGCACATGTTTCTCAAGCGTATGGTGCGCCTTAATGAGGATGACCGGGGCGGCGGCTTCAAAGCCTACTCTCCCTTTAATGCCGATAATGGTATCCCCCACATGGACATCTCTCCCCAGCGCATAGCCACTGGCTAGGGTATTGAGTTGCTCTATGCATTGCACTGGTGTGAGGGTCTTGCCATTCAAACCAACAGGCTCGCCTCCTTCAAAGGAGATCTCCACCACTTCTTCACCCGTCTCTTTTAACTGACTTGGGAAAGCCGCTTCCGCTAGAAACTGATCTGAAGTTAAAGTCTCCTTTCCCCCTACCGAGGTGCCCCAAAGACCCTGGTTCACCGAATACAAGGACTTTTCCCAGTTACCACTCACTCCGTGATCAATCAGGTATTGTATTTCTTCTTCTCTGGAAAGACGTTTATCCCGAATGGGCGTAATGATCTCTTTTTCAGGACACAGGATATTGAAGATCATATCAAAACGTACCTGATCGTTGCCAGCACCGGTACTCCCATGGGCAATGGCATCTACGCCAAGTTTAATGGCTTCCTTGGCAATGGCCGTAGCCTGAAAAACCCGCTCAGCACTCACTGAAAGTGGATATGTGTTATTCTTTAGCACATTGCCCGCAATGAGGTATTTGATGGCCTTTTGATAAAACTCTTCGGTAACGTCTACATTGGAATGAGACTCGCTCCCCAATGATCGGGAGCGCTCCTCCAGTTTGTCCAGTTCCTCCTTTGTAAATCCACCGGTATTGACGGTGACAGTGTATACTTTGTATCCCAGTTCCTTGAGGTAAAGTGAGCAATAAGTGGTGTCCAATCCACCACTGAAAGCCAGCAATACCTTTTTCTGATCACTCATTTAATCTGTACTTTTTGTTTCCACATCATTAATTTCTCCTGCACCTTTTTGCTGCGCTGCTTCCATTTACGCTTCTTCTCCTCAGGATCATAGAGCATGCCCGTACACAGGCAGTGCTGATGGTTCTTGCGGGTGAGAATATCATAGTTTACGCAGCTGCTACAGCCCTTCCAGAAGGCCTCGTCATCCGTGAGCTCAGAAAAAGCAACCGGTCGGTAACCCAAATCTGAATTGATTTTCATGACAGCCATGCTGGTGGTCAGACCGAAAAGCTTGGCCTCCGGGTACTTTTCTCTGGAAAGCTTGAAAGCCCTTGCTTTGATGGCCTGGGCCAAACCATTATTTCGATAATCGGGGTTTACAATGAGTCCCGAATTGGCCACATATTTTCCATGACCCCATGTTTCAATGTAGCAAAAACCGGCAAGCTTACCTGATTTGGTCAGGGCAATCACCGACTTTCCGTCAGCCAGCTTTCCCTGAACATACTCAGTAGATCTTCTGGCTATGCCAGTGCCTCTTTTTTCGGCACTGTCAGCAATCATATCGCAGATTTGCTCAGCGTAATGTATATGTGATGCATCGGCAACCGATACAACAAATTTGTCCATTTTAATAAAGAATAGGTGAATAAAGAATTTTAGCGAGGGGCAGGTCACTGCGTAAGTGTCCTATATAAACATATCAGGCAGAGCGCCTGGGAGACATTAGCCTCGGGGTAGAGTAAGACGATATGTGTATATAAGTTTTCAACTCGTATCTAATTCTTAAGACAAAATTATCAACTATTAATAACCAATAGCAAGCTTAAAAGGAGTTATTTTTATTTTAATCACCAAATATTTTATGGCTTTCTTTTAATTGCACCAGATACTCCACCTGACACAATGTACTTCATCAGCTCAGTATTGCTGCCTTCTAGCGTCATAAGACGTGACTTATCCACTATGAAGACATTGCCGGAGAAGTTATACGAATGAGGGAGATATACGGTTACCATTCCGGGCAGGCCGATTTCCGATAAATCTTTCTGGGTGATAAAACCGGGCTTGTAGAGCATGCCGTGCTCATCAAAGGGCACCAGTACCGGGGTGTCAAACTTCTTTTTATCCCCGACAAAAGCGGTCACCAGGTCGTTGATGGCCGTATAGAGAAAGCTCACAATCGGAATTTTCTTAAGTATGTCGCTAAAAAGATCGAAAAAAGGTTTGGCAAAGAGGGTATTGGCGAGGTAGCCAATGAATGCCGTAACAAACAGTACTGTGATCATCCCCAGTCCGGGAATGCTGATGGGCAGTAAACTGTCCGTCCACTTCACCATCTCCACAATGATGTAAATCGTCAAACTAACTGGCGTCACCAGCAACAAGCCTCTCAGGAAATACCTCAGTAATGATTGAATATACATAGCTGCTTTTTAGGGATGAAGTTAAAACAAAAAAGGCTTTGTCGCATTCGACAAAGCCCTTTGAATTTCTTAGGTGAATAGTTTAAAGTGCAATACCTATGAAGGACTTGAACGCCAATCCCATCAAACCTGTGATGAGCATGGTGATCCCTAAGCCTTTCAATCCGTCTGGTACACTTGAGTATTTCAACTTCTCACGAATGGCTGCCAGTGCAATGATGGCCAGAAACCATCCAAGACCAGAACCAAACCCGTAGGCAGTGGCCTGAGCTATGCTATAATCCCTTTGTACCATAAACAATGAAGCTCCAAGAATGGCGCAGTTCACAGCAATCAGGGGAAGAAAAATACCCAAAGATCCGTAAAGTGATGGCGAAAACTTTTCAATGATCATCTCCACCAACTGCACCATAGAAGCGATTACTGCTATGAACATGATAAACTGAAGGAACGTCAAATCCACAGTAGCAAAATCAGAACCCAACCAGGCCAAAGCGCCCTCTTTGAGTACATACTCCTGCAAGAGCCAGTTAACCGGCACGGTAATAGTCAAAACAAAAATAACCGCCAATCCAAGACCAAAGGCCGTAGAAACTTTCTTAGAAACGGCCAGGAATGAACACATGCCTAAAAAATAGGCAAAGATCATATTGTCAATGAAAGTGGCTTTAAGTGCTATATTAAAAATATCCATGATGTCTTTAGCTTAGTGTTCTACGTAACCTGTTTTTGATCGCTGGACCCAAATAAGAATTCCCAATACCATGAAGGCCCCTATCGAATCCACCATCAGACCATTTGTTGGGAAATTTGAAAGGCCTATGGCTTCAAACACTTTGAAATCAAATACAGAACCTGATCCAAAGAGCTCTCTGAAAAAGGCTACAACCAGAATGATCCAGGCATATCCGAATCCACTTCCCAAACCATCGAGTATAGAATCATAAGGCTTATTGGCCATGGCAAATGCTTCCAGCCTACCCATAACGATACAGTTGGTAATAATCAGCCCCACGAAAGCTCCGAGCACCTTATACATGTCAAAGTAATAAGCCTTCAGTACCTCACTCACCAAAGTTACGAGCGTAGCAATGATGGCTAGCTGAACGATGATCCGGACCCGTCCCGGAATCAGGTTTCTGATTAGTGAGATGATCAGGTTTGAAAAAACAATAACAGATACCACCGCGATAGACATCACCAATGTGGGTTCCATTTTGATGGTAATCGCCAAAGCCGAGCAAATCCCCAATACCTGAATGGTGATCGGGTTATCCTCGTTCAACGGATCAGCCACAATGCGCCTTCTCCGCTTGGAAAAAAGCGCTTCAGCTGGTTGCTTTACTTCCTCTTTTACTTCTGGTGCTTCTAATGCTTCAGTACTCATAATTTGAGTTATTTGAAAATTAATTGACTGCTACGCTACTTCTGCTAGCCTTTACTTTTTTAATATATCCCTGATAACAAGTAAGGTAATTAACCATCATCTCGTTGACTCCTTTTCCGGTCAGCGTGGCTCCGGACATGCCGTCCACTTCATGTGAGGTCAGGTTAGCATTGCCTTCGCCTTTCACCATTTTTACGGAAACCAGTTCGTTTTTCTCGTTATAAATCTCCTTGCCTTCAAAACGTTTTTGCACCACATCACTAGTGATTCTTGCTCCAAGCCCTGGAGTTTCCTGCTTATGGTCAAAGGCCACTCCAAGGATGGTATTCAGATCATTGCCAACTGCCAGGTATCCTGAGATCCAATCCCACAGTCCTGACCCGAACATTGGAAAAACATAAGCCTCCACTTTGGATGAATCCTTTTCATTCATGAACTTAAAAACAGGATACAAACGATCCTCCGGAGCAAAGCGATAGTTCTTCTGAATATTCACTTTCTCTGCTACGATCGTGTTTCCTTTGGTGTCAGTGGTAACCACCGCACCATTGTAGTCCACTACAAGCGACTTCACCTTCTTATCATAAAGGGCAAGAAGTTCATTTGGCTCCTCAATAGAAGAAATATCCATCACCGCACCCAGAATTTTCTTCTTGGTGTCAAGTTCTACCTGTTTGTCCTGAGCAGGCTTAAGACCCACTGAAGCAAGTGATAGCAAACCGCCCAAAACTACTGTAAGGACAACTGAAAATAAGATAATGTATGTATTAGACCGTTGCACGTTTTAATCTTCGTTTTTTGTTAGCATCTACTACGTAATAATCAATAAGTGGAGCGAAAACGTTCATAAACAGAATCGCCAGCATGATTCCCTCAGGATAAGCCGGATTTACCACCCTGATAAGCACTGTAAGTAACCCAATCAGAAAGCCATAAATCCATTTTCCAACTTCTGTCTGTGCCGCTGATACAGGGTCAGTAGCCATGAATACTGCACCAAAAGCCATACCCCCAACCACCAGATGGTAGTGAGCAGGAAGGTCCATATAAGAATTGGAACCTACAAGATTGAATACCACGCCCATAAAATAGGCCCCACCAAATACACTGGCAATGATTTTCCAGCTACCTACACCAGTCCCTACCAGTATAACTGCTCCTATCAGACACATTAGCGTAGAAGTTTCTCCAATCGATCCGGGAATGATTCCTATAAATAAATTCCAAAAGGAGTACATTCCATCGTACCAATGTGCAGACATATCGGCCATCATATCGGTACCGTTAGAAACGGCAGTAGCTCCATAAGACAATACCGTAGCGCCACTGAAGGCATCTACAGGTTGTTTATCACCAAAATAGGTCCAAACGTCTCCTGAAATATTCGAAGGGTATGCAAAGTAAAGAAAAGCTCTTGCTGTAAGTGCCACATTCAGGATATTCATCCCTGTGCCACCAAAAGCTTCTTTACCAATAACGACCGCAAAAATAGTAGCCAATCCCACCTGCCATAGCGGAATGGTCGGAGGCATAATCAGTGCAATCAGCATACCTGTAACCAGAAAGCCCTCACTAATGGGGTGATTTCTGATCACACAAAAGGTAAACTCAGTGAGCAAACCCACTGAGTAGGAAACGATGAGGATTGGAACCACTGCCAGGGCACCAATCAATATTTTGTCAAGCAATACAGCGTCTTCACCTATAGAAATAAAATGCTGATGTCCAACATTCCACATCCCAAACAGGAGTGCCGGAATCATGGCAATCACCACAGTGATCATGATCCGTTTCAAATCCACCGCATCCTTAATCTGCGCGCCTTTGTTGCCAGTAGTGAGATCAGGAGCAAATACAATGGTACGATGCCCTTCGTACAGTGTGTAGAATTTCTCCCACTTACCGCCCTTCTCAAAATTCGGCTTTAGTTTATCAAACAGGTTTTGTAATGGCTTCATGTTTATGATTAGCTATTTTTTATCATTTCTATACCCTCCCTCAAAATCTTCTGTATCTCATTCTTAGAAGGATCTATGAACTCACACAGGGCTACATCCTCTTCTACCAGTTCGAAGATTCCAAGTGCCTCCATGTCATCATAATCCTCAGAGATAATCGCCTTGAAAAGATAAGTTGGTAAGATGTCCATCGGGAGGACTTTCTCGAACTCCCCGGAAACCACAAATGGACGATCTTCTCCGTGTGTATTGGTGTCTACTGCATATTCTTTTCCTCTGTTCAGGAATGAAAGCAATCCCAATGCTCTGTGAAAGCTTAGTTTCTTAGTTGATGGCTTGATCCAGCCCAAAAACTCCTCATAGTCGCCCTCAGGGATGACCGTGACTTGATTATGGTAAAAACCCAAATAACCAGCCTTGCCACAGTTTTCTCCGGTAAGAGGATTTCCGGCAATAAATCGCAAATGACCTGTAGGCACCTCGCTACCGAAAAGCTTTTCAAGCATCACACCTGAGTAAGTCTTTACGTAACCCGGGTTTTTCACTTCTGAGCCTGTAATGGCCACAAGCTTGGATGCATCATACTTGCCTTCTATGAACAGCTGACCTATCTGAGCCACCCCATAAGGAGTTACTGCCCACACAATGTCTTTTTTACTGATTGGATCCAGGTGATGGATCTGCACACCAACATTCCCTGCCGGGTGAGGTCCAGAAAACTTATTCAGCTCTACCCCATTGGCCTGAGCAAAAACCTGAGGAACCTCAGCCTGCCCATTGATATTGAGATGCACCTTGCCAGGCGTCAATTTTCTGAGGATATCCAGCCCTGCCTGGAAGAATTTTTCTTTGTCACCCAACTGGAAGGCCACATCCGGTGCCAGTGGATTGGTATCAAATGCCGAAATGAAGATCGCCTTAGGAGTATCCTCAGCATTGGCTACGATTCCGAATGGTCTCTGGATGATGTTTGGCCACACACCGCCGGCCTGCATTTGCTGGAGGGCCTCCTCTTTAGACAAATTGGCCAAATCAGAGGTAGAGAAAGTCTTAAACTTCTCAAAAACCACTTCTTTATCCGCCAGTATCTTTATCTCCAGTAGTTTTCTCTTTTCTCCACGCTTAATTTCCACCACTTCACCACTCACCGGAGCACAGTACTTCACACCTTCCGACATTTTGTCGTACAGCATGGCAGTACCTGCTTTCACAGTATCTCCTTCTTTGACCAAAAGTTTTGGTCTGGACATGTTGATGAAATCGGTAGGTTTTAAAGCGTAAGTTTCTGAATGAGAAGACTCTGAGATTTTCTTTTCCGGTTTTCCGGCCAGGTTGATATCAAAACCTCTTTTTAGCTTTATCGTTTTCGACATTTTGTATAGTTGCGATCTACTTGAAAATCTGAGCAAAAATACAAAAAAAATGTTCAAATGAAATGTTTGGCAGCATCAATAGGAAACTGTTTTTCCACATCAGGAAAAGTGTCAGACTCCAGCCAACTGAGGCTCCTGAGCCTGTAGGAATTCAGCTACTTTTTCCATCAGCCAACGAGGAGTGGAAGTAGCTCCGCAAATACCCACACGATCCTCCGAGTGAATCCAGTCGAGCTCAATTTCGGTCTCGTTTTCGATGAAGTAGCTCCGGGAATTATTTTCCAGACACACATTGTATAGCGCCCGCCCATTAGAACTCTTCTTACCGGACACAAAAAGGACTACATCATGTTTATTGGAAAACTCCACCATTTTGGGCTCCCGGTTGGACACCTGACGGCAGATGCTGTCATTGGCATTAAAGTCCTCTACGGTAAATTCTCCTTTCTCCTTGCTGATCCGCTCCTCTATAAGCGCCTTGATGTGGTAAAAGCCTTTGGTGCTCTTGGTGGTCTGACTGTATAGTGTCACCGGTCTGGTGAAGTCAATCTGATCCAGGTCCTCTTCTGAGCTGATGATAATCGCCTCGTCATTGGTCTGTCCCGTCAATCCGACCACTTCGGCATGTCCCGTTTTGCCATAGATCACCACCTGACCATTGCTGGCCACGGCTTTGTCATAGGAGTGTTTAATTCTGTTTTGAAGTTTTAATACTACCGGACAGGAAGCATCTATCAGTTCAATGTTATTTTTCAGGGCCGTTTCATACGTCTCGGGCGGTTCGCCATGCGCCCGAATGAGCACCTTGCAATCATGCAACTGCTCCAGTTCCTCACGTGTGATCGTCCGTAGCCCCTTGGCATACAGGCGCTCCACTTCCATGGCATTGTGTACGATGTCCCCCAGGCAATACAGTTCCTGCCCGCCTTCCATCTCATCTTCTGCCATTTGTATGGCAAACTCAACTCCAAAACAATACCCTGAATGTGGATCTATCTCAACTTGCATGGATTTTCTCTTTGGCTAAGGATACAATTTTATGAACCTGATCGGCAAAAGTCAAATTTGAGGTGTCTATTTCCACGGCATCCTCTGCTTTACGAAGCGGTGATTCAGACCTTGTGGAGTCAATCTCATCTCGCTGTGATAAATTATTTTCAATCACATTAAGTTCCTCCATGATGCCCTTTTCTGCTAATTCAGTCTGGCGCCGCTCGGCGCGAATTCTTGTATTGGCGGTCATAAACACCTTGAGCTCCGCATGAGGAAAAACCACAGTACCTATATCTCTACCATCCATTACAATTCCTTTGCCCTTCCCTATTTTCTGCTGCTGAGCCACCATGGCATGTCTCACCATGGCAATGGTACTGACAGCACTCACATGCTCATTGACCCGCATTGTGCGAATCTCATCCGTTACATCCTCACCATTTAACACCACATGTCCCTCCTCAAAGCGAATATCCAGGGTATCCAGGGCATGCTCAACCTGGCTGGCATCATCTAAGGAAACGTCTTGCCTCAGAAAATACAGCGTCGTGGCCCTATACATAGCGCCGCTATCTATATAGGTGTAACCCAACTCGTCCGCTACATTTTTAGCGGTAGAGCTTTTTCCCGTACCCGAAAAGCCATCTATGGCAATGGTAATTTTATGCATTAGCAGTCTTTAATTGGGCAAGGTATGGGCTTTCCTTTTTTGATCTGTCTGCTCTTATCTATAGAGTTTGAGGGGCCTTTTCGGCAGCCCCCCATGATCATGAGCAGACAAATGGAGATCATCATCGATATGGTTCGGAGGTTACGCATCAGATGCTGGCCGTCTCTACTCCCGAATCTATCTTTCTGATCAACCCCTGTAATACCTTACCCGGGCCACACTCCACAAATGACGTGGCTCCATCTGCTATCATGGCATTGACACTTTGTGTCCACCGCACAGGAGCGGTGAGTTGAGAAACCAGATTTGATTTGATTTCCATGATATCGACATGTCCTTTGGCATCCACATTCTGATAAACAGGACACTTGGGTGCACCAAAAGCTGTGGCCTCTATGGCCGCCGCCAGTTCTTCACGTGCAGGTTCCATTAATGGAGAGTGGAAAGCACCCCCTACTGGTAAAATTAAAGCTCTTTTCGCTCCCGCAGCTTTGAGTTGCTCACAGGCGATCTCGACACCCTTGATGGAGCCGGAGATCACCAGCTGACCCGGGCAATTATAATTGGCTGCAACCACCACCTCATCGATGCCTGCACAAATATCCTCTACTACCTCATCTGCAAGGCCCAAAACTGCAGCCATCGTGGACTCCTGCTGCTCACAGGCCTTTTGCATGGCCATCGCGCGCTTAGACACCAACGTGAGGCCATCCTCAAAACTCAGTGCACCATTGGCCACAAGTGCAGAAAACTCTCCCAGGGAATGCCCGGCGACCATGTCTGGTTGATAGGTATCGGAGATCAGGGCGGTAACCACACTATGTAAAAAGATGGCTGGTTGTGTCACTTTGGTCTGCTTGAGCTCATCGGCCGTACCTTCAAACATGATGGTTGAAAGTTTGAAACCTAAAACATCATCAGCCTGATCAAAGAGTTGCCTGGCCTTAGTGCTGCTATCGTACAAATCCTTCCCCATACCAGGAAACTGTGCTCCCTGTCCAGGAAATACAAATGACTTCATATGTTACGTTTTGAGTTGATTGGTTATTTTAAGCGTGCAAAGCTACGAAACATCAATAAGAATCGAGAAATCTTTCCTTCAAATCAGGTGTAGGCACCCGGCACGTTTCCTGCCTCCCAAACCACCGATAGCGGTTTTTGGCAATCCAGTCATAGAAAAAATCCCGAATAAACTTAGGAACAATTTTAAAAACCGACAGCAACCGCCAGGGACCACCCAAAAGGCTCGCTACCTCCAGTGCTGCATCGCTTTTATGGTATAGGTGACCATTCTTCAATAGGAGTATGCTCTGAAGGAGTGATGGATTCACCTCATATCGGGCCAACTTATCGTGCGCAAAATCAGACTGCAGGGAAGCAAACAGAAATTGTCTGTCCGTATCCCGGTCTATCACAAAATTCACCGCAGAATTACAGAGATTGCACACCCCATCAAAAAAGATAACGGGACTCTCTACTACTTCAGAATTTGTAACCAACCGTTCAGCGTCCATTTGGTGTCTTTCGGGTTCAGCACATCCACGGTGACTTCAGCTACATAATAATAAACCCCCGCAGGTAGTTCCTGACCCCATTTATTTTTTCCGTCCCAATTGATGTAGATCCCTTCGGGGTTTTCAAATGAGTTGTAGGCGTATAGTTCCGATCCAGATCGGTCAAAAACCCTAAAATCCACCTGAAGAACAAATCTGGGGCAGTCCGCATCATTGAAGTTGGCAATGTTGAGTCCTTTTTTATAAAGTGGACTAAATACATCATTGATGCCATCATTATTCGGTGTGAATACATTCGGCAGTTTATAGACCGGACAGTTGTCATTACAGATTTCTTCCGTCAGCTCACTCTCATTGCCAGACCGATCCACGGCCGATATCCTATAGCAACCTTTCAAAGATGAAAGGTCCATATGATCATACCGTGTGTCAGATGGGGTGGCTATGATAGCATAATCTTCCTCTCGACCGCTAGACGTGAAATACACATTATAGAAGGAAATATCATCATCACAATCCGGATCTTCGTCGGATGTCCAACTCAACTTCTGGGTATAATTATTGGATCCGCAGGGCTGACTGGCCAATATACTCGCACAATCCAGCTGATCTGCAATGGTCACTACGGGAGGAGCACAGGGTGGTATGGTATCATTGGGCTGTCCACATCCTATCTGCGAGCGATTGATCAGGGGCTCCGGCAGCAGAGGATTGAAGTAAGAGCCCTGAGCAGTCACGGCATAGCAGTATTCTATGTCTTCATCCAGCACCTCATCGTTAAAATTACCATTGTCCAAATAGTAAAAACCTGCAGATGTGACATCTACAGAATCTATCAGCACCATTTGATCCAGGTCACCACTCAGTACCTGATCTCTGTATATATAATGGTATGGATAATCCTGAACGGTATTGGACCATGGCACAGATGCAGCCCAGTTGAGTTCGATGGACTTCAACAAAGGCCTCAGAGCCAAGCGAACACTGCTGGCTGTGGCCGATGAATCCACCAGCACCCCGCCGGCATCATAAAAACGCACAAAATAATGATAGGCATTGGCGAAAGTATTGAGACCGATATCTGTAAACACGGTATCTGTAATTCCGGAAGCAATCAGCTGATAAGGCTTGGTCGCAGCAGGATTCAATCCTTCTGCTCTGAAAACATCATATTTATAGTCCGGAGGATAGAGTACCTGATCTATCTGATAAGGTGGAGCCCAGCGGACCAAAATTCTTCCCTCTGTTTCACTGGTGGTGAGCACATCTACATTGGTGATAGCTGGTGCATCTATGACAATGCTGTCACAGACTTCTTCGGACACATAGCTCTCACCGCCACCCGGCAAGGGGAAAGTAGCAACTAATCTGTAGCAATATTTCGCTCCGGGAGCCAGACCCTTCCCTTCATTATTGTCCAAATATTCAGTGATCGGATCCTGACTGACAGGGTCCAGCATCGGTATTTCATCAATCAATCGGTACCCCGAATTAGCAGGCATCCCCACATTACAATCATCTGCTTCTATTTCAAACTCTCCTACCCGCCTCCATATCTGCATAGATTCGGCATTCACACAATTATACTTATCCCACTTGAGCCTGATAGATTTTCCAGTTTGAATGCTGGATTCAAGACCTTTCGGAGAAGGGCCTACCACAGTGATCAACAGGGTTTCAAAATTCACCAGTCTGGGCCCTACATCCGGCTTATCCGTAACCTTAAACTGCACCTCATAAGGCCGCACACGCACGTGTCCGCATTCTGTTTCCCACTCAAAGGATAAAAAGCCTGGCGGGCCCTGAAAGGTAGCTGGATCTGGCTGGTAAGTTGCTGATGTACCATTGACCTCAAAAGGGCCTCCGTAGGCCTCAAGTTTCACTTGCTGACCATCAGGATCTGTACCCTGAATAATCTCGCTGACGGTCTCCCCGGCTTCCACACACAAGTCCTCGGGAACTTCCAGTTCCGGGCGCTCATTGTCCGTTTTCTTCACAATGATCTGCATATCCCGAGTGACATACCCAAGCTTAAACCACTGTCCGGCCACCTGGCGCCATTCTTCAATGACAAAGGCAACATTATATTCTGCCACATCACCCTGATTCAAAAGGTCACCAGGGGCATCCCACTCCAGATCGCCGCGCACAGGATCCATGGTCAAACTGGCAAAACGATTTTGTTCTTCATTTCCCTGGTTAGGGATGCTGTAAAATTCAGGTGCATTCATCACCCGATAATTATTTACCTCGGCACCCCGTGCCTGCTTGGGTGTCACAAACTTGTATGAAAGGCTGTCCCCATCCGGATCAAAGGCCCCGGGGTTATGAATAAACCTGGCACCTACGGCCGCAAAGTCTATTGGGGGCACTAAAAGCACTGGGGTGTTATTGAGACCGAAAAAAGGGTCAATCACAATCATGGACTCCACATAAAACGTGGTATTCACTGAATTATCCATATTAATGATCCCTTCATTGCGAAACTTCTCTTCGTAGCTCACCACGTAGGAGTTGGCAGCCTGGTAGGTATGCACCACTTTGAACTGCACCATTTCTATTTCATTATCAATGGGTGTTTCCACGATATTGAATCCCCGCTCCTGGATTTCGCTATCGCCAAACCGGAAAATGCCATCTCCGAAATGAATGACCGATCCGGAATCCCGATATCCGGTGAAAGTAAACTCGTAGGTAAGGGTAAGATTATTGATCCGCCTGGCGGTGATTTCACCAGCGCGAATGTGAGTGGCATGAACACTGCCGATGCCCAAACCAAACAGGATGAGCCAACAAGCTATTTTAATAACGAAAGGATTAACCGTGCTGTTCTTCATTCAATCATTCAACAATTAGCAACTTTTCCACCCCAATCAAACGATCAAAACCATCGAAAAATTGGATCACATAAGTCCCGGGCTGCAAATTACCTAGATGGCTTAAAGATACTAAAGGATTTTGGACCATTCCTGTATAAATCTGTTTGCCCGATAGGGTAATTATTTTATAACGGGAAAGGTTGCCGGATTTGTCGTTTATTTTAAAATCTCCATCCGAGGGGTTGGGATACAAAGAAATCTCTTGCGAATCGAGTGGCACACCAGTCACCAGCTCCCTGATAGCTGTAAGTGATTCACACGCGTGGCTGTAAAAGACATTTCTGCTCTGTACATAATCTTCAGAATACACCCTGACGTGCCCATAATCGTAGTTTTTTGCGGAGGCAATCAGGTCAAAGTGAAAAACAGTGTCTCCCTGAACAGATAGGCCATTCAGAGATGTGGACTGACTACCATCCGCTAACTGATAAAAAGGTAAGTCCACTTCCAAAGAACACTGACCTGCCTGCTGCAACTCCAGGTAAAACGCTTCCGCCTCACAAACTGAAAGGACGCTTTCTATAGTGGGATGATTCTCTACAGAAGGAACAATCTCCACATTAAAATCCAAAATAGTACGGCTCAACGTCAACCAATTATCTTCCTGCTTCCTCATCTCCTGCACCTGAACAGCAAACGTATACAATGACTCTTGCCCAGACGCATGATTCCCTACATCCCAGGACATATTGCCGGTAAAAGGATCCACCTCAGCTCCGGCAAAATGATAACCAGAAACGCTCATATCCCGGGCTTTCCTCGGTGTGACCAGACTAAAGACCAGGAGATCCCCATCCGAATCGCTTGCCTGTACAGCCTGTGTGAACCTATTCATGTTAGCAGCCAGTAGTAAGTGAGATGCATCAAACTGAGGAAAGGAATTTTGAAAAAAAGGATCAATCACAAAACTCGTCTCTATGTAAAAACTTTCGCTGACTGAGTTAGTAACATTCAAAATCCCGTCCGTCCTCATATCCTTTGAATAACTTACTGTATACGCCCCGGGTCCTGCATAGGCATGCACCACTTCAAAGCTGACCAAATCATGGTGATCTGATATCGACTTGCGAGTCACCACCACCTCTGCACTGTTGACTGTACCGTCACCGAAAGATAAAACGCCATGCCCGAAGTGGACAGAAGAAGCCGCTTCACTAAAACCAATGACACGCAGTGTAACAGTAGTGCCCTCTACCTTTTTTATGCTGATATAGCCGCCGGAAATATGCGTTGCGCATGCTCCAAACCCGATCACAGACAGCATGAAGCCAATGAAAAATTTCCCTAATTCTTTAAACATCTCAGATAAACACTCGGTTCGCAATTCCAAAACAGTTAAATTAAAGAATAACCCCTAACTGAACTTAAATAAACTTATTTAGACAGATTCAAAATAAGATCTTAGATTGTTTGGGTGGAACTTGGGGACTACCTTTGAATCCGACATAAATTTGAAAATTCAGATAATCATATGAGTTGGTTTTCCAATACCTTTTCGAGTTCCATCGGCAGAAAGTTTGCCATGGCCCTTTCGGCAATATTTCTGGTCTTATTCCTACTAATGCACCTTACGACCAACATGCTTTCGGTTATCAGTGCAGATGCCTTTAACGAGGCCTCCCATTTCATGGGTACCAATCCGGTGGTGCAGTTTCTACTTCAGCCGGTTTTAATTTTTGCAGTGCTGTTTCACTTTGTGATGGGATTTATACTGGAAGCAAAAAACAGAGCTTCCCGGCCCATGAAATATGCTAAAAAGGACACTGGAAATGCCTCATGGATGTCTCAAAACATGATCTACAGTGGCCTGGTCATTCTCGCATTCCTGGGGCTCCATTTCATCGATTTCTGGATTCCGGAGATGAACTATAAATATGTAGCTCAGCTACCTGAAGTAACCGACCGCTATTATGATGAGCTGGTGCACAAGTTCCAGAATCCGCTAAGGGTTGGCGCATATGTGATTTCCTTCGTACTGCTTGCCCTGCACTTATTGCACGGTTTTCAGTCGTCACTACAATCCATGGGGATCAACAATAAATTTACCCCAGGCATCAAAAAATTCACCGAGGCGTATGCCATCGTTGTTCCGTTGGGTTTCGTTTTGATCGCTCTTTATCACTTCATCAATCATTAATCAAGTCATGCAGATAGGTTCTAATTTCCCCTCACAATTACCAGAAGGCCCGCTTGCAGATAAGTGGACAAATTATAAAAATCACATCAACCTGGTCAACCCGGCCAATAAGCGACTTATTGATGTTATCGTAGTAGGAAGCGGACTGGCAGGAGGTTCTGCCTCAGCCACCCTTGCAGAGCTTGGTTATAACGTAAAAACATTTTGCTTTCAGGATTCTCCCAGAAGAGCTCACTCCATCGCGGCTCAGGGCGGGATCAACGCAGCCAAGAATTACCAGGGAGACGGAGATTCTACCTACAGACTGTTTTACGATACTGTAAAGGGTGGAGATTATCGTTCTCGTGAAGCCAATGTTTACAGACTGGCTGAAGTTTCAGCCAACATTATCGACCAATGTGTAGCACAGGGTGTGCCCTTTGCCCGTGATTATGGTGGGCTTCTGGATAACCGATCGTTTGGAGGGGTACTGGTATCCAGAACCTTCTACGCGAAAGGACAGACTGGTCAGCAGCTTCTGCTGGGAGCGTACTCAGCCATGAACAGGCAGATAGCCCGCGGAAAAATCAAAATGTACAACCGCCATGAGATGTTGGAACTGGTCATGGTGGATGGCAAAGCACGGGGCATCATTGCCCGCGACCTGGTGACTGGCGAAATTGAAAGACACTCCGCTCATGCAGTAGTGATTGCTTCCGGAGGATATGGCAACGTATTTTTTCTTTCCACGAATGCTATGGGGAGTAACGTGTCAGCTACCTGGAAAATACATAAGAAAGGGGCCTGGTTTGCCAATCCCTGCTACACCCAAATTCACCCTACCTGTATCCCGGTATCCGGCGATCACCAGTCCAAACTGACCCTCATGTCTGAATCATTGCGGAATGATGGCAGAATATGGGTGCCTAAAAAGATGGAAGATGTGGAAGCTATTCGGGCCGGAAAGCTGAAAGCCACAGACCTCCCGGAAGAAGACCGGGATTATTACCTGGAAAGGAGATACCCTGCTTTTGGCAACCTGGTGCCTCGTGATGTGGCTTCCAGAGCCGCCAAAGAAAGATGTGATGCAGGTTTCGGTGTGAATGTCACCGGAGAAGCGGTATATCTGGACTTTGCGTCTGCTATAGAAAGGTATGGAAAAGAGCAGGCACACCTGAAGGGACTGGATGAAAATGACAAAAAAGTGGTCACCGACCTGGGCAAAGAAGTAATCAAATCCAAATACGGCAACCTTTTCCAGATGTATGAGAAGATCGTAGATGACAATCCATATGAGATGCCCATGATGATCTACCCTGCGGTACACTACACCATGGGTGGCACCTGGGTGGATTACAATCTGATGTCGACCATACCGGGCTGCTATGTAATTGGCGAAGCGAACTTCTCCGATCACGGAGCTAACAGACTCGGGGCTTCCGCCCTGATGCAGGGGCTGGCAGATGGATATTTTGTATTGCCCTATACCATCGGAGACTACTTGTCCAATGACATCAGGACCGGAAAGATCCCAACTGATACGCCAGAGTTTGACGAGGCAGAGAAAAGTGTAAGGGATCAACTGGAAAGGCTCATCAATAATAAGGGCACCAAATCAGTGGATTACTTCCACAAAAAGTTGGGCAAAGTGATGTGGGATAAAGTAGGGATGGCCAGAAATGCTCAGGGATTGAAAGAAGCCATGACTGAAATCAAGGAAATCCGGGAAGCCTTCTGGAAGGACGTAAAAATCCCGGGAACGCTTAACGAATACAACGAAGAGCTGGCAAAAGCCGGACGAGTGGCTGATTTCCTCGAATTGGGTGAATTGTTTGCCAAAGACGCCTTACATCGTGAGGAATCCTGCGGCGGACACTTCCGGGAAGAGCATCAAACCCCTGAGGGAGAAGCCAAAAGAAACCCGGCGTTTCAGTATGCTGCGGCCTGGGAATATAAGGGTGAGCCAGGTGAGGCTGTACTCCACAAGGAGGAGCTGAAATACGAAAACATCGAAGTAAAAGAAAGAAGTTACAAGTAATAGCCGCAAGGCACTTTACGGAAAATAAATACCGAATTATGGACCTTAAACTAAAAATTTGGCGTCAGAAAAACGCCGACGATAAAGGGAAGATTGTCAACTATGACATCAAGGATGTGTCCCCTGATATGTCATTTCTTGAAATGCTTGATGTTCTCAACGATGAGCTCATCGGCAAGGGAGACGATCCTGTAGCCTTTGATCATGATTGCAGGGAGGGTATCTGTGGCGCCTGCTCACTTCAGATCAATGGAAAACCTCATGGTCCGGACACAGCCATCACCACCTGCCAGCTCCATATGAGAAAATTCAAAGATGGAGATACGGTCTACATTGAGCCATTCAGGGCGAAGGCTTTTCCGGTCATCAAGGACCTGATCGTGGACAGGAGTTCCTTTGACAGAATACAGCATGCGGGTGGGTATGTTTCGGTGAATACATCCGGAAATACTCAGGATGCCAACGCCATTCCGATCAATAAAGACGATGCTGACAAAGCATTTGATGCGGCTACCTGTATTGGCTGTGGTGCCTGTGTAGCAGCCTGCAAGAATGCATCTGCTATGCTCTTTGTATCCGCCAAAGTCTCGCAATTTGCCTTACTCCCTCAGGGGCAGGTGGAGCGTAAGATGAGAGCTGAGAAGATGGTCGCCCAAATGGATGAAGAGGGCTTCGGAGCCTGCACCAATACTGGTGCCTGTGAAGCGGAATGTCCCAAGGAGATCAGCCTGACGAACATAGCCAGGCTGAACCGGGAATTTCTCTCCTCCAGTTTCACCTAAAATTAAAAATTCAAACCCCGATACCCTCGGGGTTTTTTATTGCGTTTAAATTCAAATGATTCCTTAGTATCTTCGTGCTAAAATCAGCGATCTGTTGAAGCGATTTCTCCTTTTCTTATCCATTGTATTACTCCTGGGTGCCGGATATTTCACTTATGACAAATGGGTGAAAAATGCTGACCTGACCTTGTGGTCTTTTGTACCGGGCACTTCCGTGCTGGTCTATGAGTCTTCCACACCTCTGGCTTCCCTTGAGGAAATCAAGCAAACCAGCATCTGGAAAAATCTCAACTATCTTCAGGAAGTTAAAAACATCGACAATCACATCGATCTGCTGGACAGCCTGGCAGGCAAGGGAAATTTCCGCAATTTCTTTGGAGAGAATCCATTGCTGATCTCCCTCAACATTACTTCCAGTAAGTCCTTTGATTTTCTCTTCGTTGTAGAGATTCAGAACCTTTCCCAGCAAACCTACATCAGTAAAGCTCAGGCCTACTTTCGGGAGGCCAGCTATGTCAAACGTACTAGAGAATATGAAGGCTTTACCATCACAGAACTGGTAGGTGATGGCCCCGACAATAGTTTTACCTATATTTTTTACAAGAATTACTTCATCGGCAGTTTCTCCGCCTTCCTGGTAGAAGATGCCATCCGTACGGTGGCCTACGATGAAACGATCGGGTTTGATCAGAAAAATCCCGAACTGAAAGGCCTCACGAAACTCGAAAGAGATCATGGTAATCTTTACCTGAACATGGACCGGATTACGGCCCTGATCAACATATTCACACAAGACCCGACCAACCTGGATCTGGCAAAATCCTCCTTTCTTGACCTGAAAGTCAGCGATAAAACCGCAAACTTTACCGGATTCTCTTTTGTAGACCATCCGGCTCAGTTTCTTAGTAATTTCAAATCCTCCTCCGGAGCAGAATTTGACATAGCCAATATCATTCCCACAGAAGCTTCATGGTTTTACCACTTTAGCACCCGTGATCCGGCCGCACTGGGCACATCCCTCCATCAGTACTTTCAGACGACTGCCCCGGATGTACTGAAATACCAAACAAAGCTGCTGAAGGAAGCAGACTTTGATGTGAACTATACCTTTAATCTCATCGATGAAGAAATAGGGTTGGTGACCATGGAATCAGCGGCTACCGGCGACCACCATCAACTGTTGATTCTGGAAGTCAATGACATGGGTGAAGCCCTCAAGTTTTTCAACTCAGCCGGTGAGCGCCATATGCTTACTACCGGTGACACCCTCTATCATGAGCAGTATGGGGATTATGAAATCCGAAAACTACCTGTGGCCAACTTTCCATATGCACTATTGGGCCACCTCGCAAAAGGCTTTGAGGATTCCTACTATCTCCAGTATCGAAATAACCTGATCTTCAGCAACAATCTCCAGCAACTCAAAAACTTCACCATTTCAATAGAAAATGAGGGCACCTGGACCAAATCACTTCGCATCAGTCACTTTCTGGATCAAACCAATAAAGAGGCCAGCTTCAGCTTGTTCGTGAACACGCCCAGGGTTTGGAATCAGCTACTCAACACCTTAAAGCCTTCCTGGAAGGATCATTTTGCTGAAAATCAGTTCTCCTTTAAGAATCTGGAGTTTCTCGCTTTCCAGTTTAGCACCGTGGATGATAAATTTTACACCAATGTAACTGTCTATCAGCCTAACCTGCCCAACAGAAGTATCCCTGAGCGCATCAAAACACTGAGGTCCATCATCCTTCCTGATTTCATTAAAACCAAGCCGTGGCTGGTCACGAATCACAACAATAAACTCAAAGAGGTATTTGTACAGGATACGGCCAATAATGTCTACCTGATTGGTACCGACTTCTCCGTGATCTGGGATCACCGTATCACGGCGCCCATCATCGGTGATGTGAAACAAATTGACTATTATAAGAATGGGAAACTGCAATACATCTTCGCTACCAAAGATGAAGTGCATATACTGGACCGAACCGGAGCTTATCTCCCTGAGTTTCCCAAAAAACTTGCTCAAATCAAAGAAATCAGCCATTTCGGGATCATTGATTATGACAACACAAAAAACTACAGGTATGCCATTACCGACGACACGGGCTTGATGTACCTCACCGATAAAGACCTGAAACCCCTGCAAGGCTGGAGTCCTAAGAATTTCGGAAAACCCCTCGTGCAGGCACCATTGCACCGAAGAATAGATGGAAAAGACGTGATCATTGCGATCAGGAAAGATGGCAAGCTCTTCGTCCTTACCAGAAAAGGTGATAATTATCCGGGCTTTCCATTGGAAACCAACTCAGAAATATCTGACGAGCTGTTTGTGAGTAGTGCCAATAGCCTCGAAAAGTCCACCATTACCCTCCTGACCACCGGTGGTGAGCTAATAGAAATCAATCTGAAAGGCAGACTTGCACGAAGGGAGCAGTTGTACAAACCCGGTGCAAAAACGAATTTTCAGATCATAGAAGATGTGACTGGAGATTCTTACCTGATTTTGCGTCAAACGGAAAATAGCTACGAGGTACTTGATGAGAATGGTCTGGTCTTATTTGAGAAAAATTACTTCTCCAGCACACCGCTTCATCATCAGTATTATCAGTTGGGGGCTGGTACAGAATTCATCGTTTTCGTGGATCCGGGTGGGTCTTACCTTTACCTCTATGACCGTGAGGGTCAATTGCTAACCGGAAGGCCTCTTGCAGCCACCCAGCCCATCTCGGTCATGCAATATGAAAATGAGTTCCAGATCTACCGTGCTGTAGACAGAAACCTGGAACTCATCTCCGTGTCCTTTTAAACCATCATCGTTTTCCACCTGCCCCTGCGAAAGAGCAGGATACTGATAACCGCTTGCAACGAATGACAAAATGCGATGGTAAAAAAGACACCATTCGCCTGCCAGTCAAGGTACACGGATAGCCAGTAAGCCAGTGGGATTTGTATCACCCAAAAGACAAAGAAGTTCACAATCAAGGGAGTGCGGGTATCACCTGCACCGTTGAAAGCCTGGCTTATCACCATACCGTAAGCAAAAAAAACGTACCCAAAGCAGATGATCTGGAGGGCAGATACAGCAATGACCACCACTCCCGGCTCAACCGTAAAAATGCCTATAATGGGTTCTGCGGCCAGATAAAACACCACTGATACGAGACCCAGGAAAATCATGTTGTAAAAAGCCGTCTTCCATACAGACTCTTCAGCCCTGTCGGGAGCCGATGCGCCCAGGTTTTGCCCTACAAGGGTTGCCGCAGCATTGGACATTCCCCAGGAGGGAAGTATGGTAAATACAATCACCCTAAAGGCAATGGTGTACCCCGCCAACGCTTCGGCACCAAATAAAGACATCACCTTCACCAGAAAAATCCAACTAGCCGACTCAATCAGAAACTGGCCCATTCCACCCAATGAAATCTTCAGGAGCTCCACCACGGTTTTAAACCTGATCACCACATTGGCCCAGCCAATCTTGATAATCCCGCGCTTATTCATCAGGTGATACACCTGATAAAGCACCCCTATTGACCTTCCTAAGGTGGTCGCTATGGCCGCTCCCTCCACGCCATATGCCGGCACTGGACCCCAACCGAATATCAGGAGTGGATCCAGGATCAGGTTTAGACCATTGGCCAGCCAAAGTGCCCTCATGGCAATGGCAGCATCGCCGGCGCCACGAAAAATGGCATTATTCAAAAAAAGCAGAAAAATACTCAGGTTACCCGCAAGCATAATCTGCGTAAAACCCAAACCCTCAGCGATCAGGTCCGGCTTCCCTCCCATCAGTATCAGTATATCCTCAGCGAAAATATACCCTACACCCCCGAGAAGGGCACCGATGATGACCGCCAGAAAAATAGATTGAAACCCGGCATCACTCGCTTTTTTAAACTTCTTTTCGCCCACCCTGCGTGCCACAATGGCCGTGGTGGCCATGCTCAGCCCAATGGCCACTGAATAAATGATCATCAGTACAGACTCTGTAAGGCCTACCGTTGCCACTGCATTGACACTCACCCGCGATACGAAAAAGACATCTGCCACGGCAAAAAGTGATTCCATGACCATCTCAGCGATCATAGGTATGGACAATAGAAAAATAGCCCTGTTAATACTCCCGGAGGTGAACTCACTTTCTGTTCCCCTTAAGGCAGCGATAAATAATTTGAATATTCTCAGAAATTTACTGATAGCTCCAGACATGATATTATGATGTAAAAAATGGAAAATTACTAATCAGGGGAAACCCCTAAGCACTGCTAAGGAATTAGCAGAATCGTGTGCGAGATATGACGGCTATCAGCTTCATAATAATGCAAAGGAAAACATTTTTTTTCTTAAAAAACAACTCACAACTCCCCACCCTCATCTTTGACCACAAAAAATTATCAGATTGATGGTAGAATCTTCCAAATGGCATCCCCTTCCCGGCGCTCCGATTTGAGCCAAAGACAGTCTTTCATGCTACTTTATTAAGTTAAAATTCATATTTTCACCCTTAATACTTATTTTGCTTGGAATCACGGCCTCCTATGAATAAAGATTATAGTGTTTTATTGGAAAATCTTCTCGGAAGAAGGTATGACGAAGCACTCCGGGAATCAATAATCTCCGAAGCCTTTGAGGAAAGTGAATATGCCGAATGCCTTAAATATGCGCTGGAAGGAATGCAGGAGATAGACCCTTCTTATGCCTATAAAACTTTTCACATCACTAAGAGAATTCAGGAAAAAATTGAAAAGGCTTTTGCAGCCATCAACCTGAATGTAGATTTTCGGTATCAGGGAGCCATCCAGACGGAAACCCACGTGGTACTCTATGGTGGAGTGGAGCTTTTGGTGCTGGCCAAGCCCGGCGACAACAAACCATGGGTTACGGTTTCGAGAATGGCCAGGGAAATTCTGGAAGTGCTCTCAGGCGATCTGTCATTCAAAGAAGTGGATTATAGCAGTAAGCTGGACATCCGGCTAAGAACGCTCAAACCGACATGTGAAGTGAAAATTCTGCCGGCCATCTGGCTACAAAACCCTGAATACACGGCTTCCAAAAGAGAAATAGACCGGGGTATCAGCGAATACAACCTGGCCAAGAAAACCCGAAGAAAGTATCTTCCCTTTCTGAACATTGCACGAATCAACTCTAAAGACACACGGTGCAATGGTGGGTTGAAAAAGATGATCAGGCTACTTTGCACACTCCAGCGGGATGCCCATGAGCCCATCGGCCTCAATAACTACCAGATTGGATCCATGCTTTATGCCATCCCGGAAAAGCAGCTCAAGTTTAACCCCGAGTATTCCCTGAGCCTGATCGGCGTGGTGTCTGCTCAGTTGAACCGCATCATTACGGACAGGAATTACAGGGAAAAATTAGTTTCACCAAGTGAAAAAGAGTTGGTTTTTGGTCCTTCTCCGCTGATGAAAGAGGAAATACAAAAGCTCAAAAACGAATTAGACAGCCTCGTAGCGGACATACAAGAGACACTCAGAGCAGAAGGTAAAACCCTCTACTCTGAGATCAAATATTAACTCAGTCCTGCACGCTTCAGCAAAGCATCAGGTGCCGGAGCTTTCCCCCTAAATTTTTTATAAAGTGTCATTGGGTGTTCAGTACCTCCTTTGCTCAGAATATTTTCTTTGAAAGAAAGTGCCGTAGCCTTGTCAAAAACTCCCTTTTCCAGAAAAACAGAAAAAGCATCAGCATCTAACACTTCGGCCCATTTGTAGCTGTAGTATCCGGCAGCATATCCGCCTGCGAAAATATGCCCAAACTGTACACTCATGTTGGTACCCGGCACAGGTGGAAACAAATCAGTAGAGGCAAACGCCTCCTGCTCCACAGCCATAACATCGGCCAGGCTGCCAGCCTTTTCGAACGGAATGTTGTGCCAGCTCATATCCAGAGCAGCAAAACTCAACTGCCTTACAGTGGCATATGCCTCATGATAAGTGGCACTCTTCTTTAGCCTTTTTACGTATTCGGCGGGAATCAACTCTCCATTTTCAAAATGTTTGGCAAACAGGTCCAGGCACTCTTTTTCGTAACACCAGTTTTCTAAAATCTGAGAAGGTAGCTCCACAAAATCCCAGTATACATGCGTACCGGAAAGGCTGGCATAGCGTGTATCCGCCAGCATACCATGCAGGGCATGTCCAAACTCATGAAAGAGGGTGGTAACTTCATCGAATTTGAGCAATGACGGCACATCCTCAGAGGAAGGGGTGAAATTACAAACAATAGATACATGTGGAATGACTTTCTGGCCTCCCTCCTTTTTCTGATCGCGGTAAGAGGTCATCCAGGCCCCACCACGCTTACCGTCCCTCGGGAAAAAATCAGCAAAAAAGATAGCCGTGACTTCCCCCTTGCTATCTAACACTTCATAAGCCTGAACATCCGGGTGATAAACAGGAATTCCTTCGTTTCTTCGGAAAGAAATATCAAAAAGGCGCTCGGCAGTTTGAAACACTCCTGAAATAACATTTTCCAACTTGAAATATGGCTTGGTAAGTTCATCGTCCAGATCATATTTCTTCTTCCTGAGCTTTTCTGAATAATAAGCCCAATCCCATCGCTGAAGCTCGTGCTCGGCTCCAAGCTCCTTCATAAAAGCACGCAGCTCTTCCACCTCTTCTTTTGCTTTGGGCAGGGCCCGTGTCATCAGGTCGGTTAAGAAATCCTCGACCCTAGCAGGTGCTTCGGCCATGCGCTCCTCCAGTACGTACTCCGCATAGGTTTCGTATCCGAGTAGCTCGGCTTTCTCAGCTCTCAACCTCGATAGCTGCAATACTATCTCCTGGTTGTCACGTTCATTTCCCTTCAGCGCCTTACACATATAGGCTTTGTAAAGTCTCTCTCTGAGCGAACGGTTATCGGCATACTCCATCACCGGCATGTAACTAGGTGCCTGAAGCGTGAATGCCCATTTTCCCTCGTGACCCTTCTGCTTAGCGGTGCCGGCTGCCCTGCTGATGACATCCTTTGGCAAACCAACCAGGTCCTCCTTGCTTTCTACCAGGTACAGAAAATCATTGGTCTCAGCCAGCAGGTTTTCACCAAACTGAAGTGAAAGTCTGGAAAGCTCAATAGAAATCTCCTTGTAACGTTCCTTTTTGGCTCCGTCAAGGTCTGCACCGCTCCTCACAAAACCTTTATAGGTCTTGTCCAGCAGCATCAATTGTTCACCATTCAGAGACAGTTGCGCCCGATTTTCGTAAACCGCTTTTATCCGTTCCCACAACCGGGTGTTTTGTTTCACTTCATTATCAAACTCTGACAATAAAGGAGAGGCCTCACGAGCCACTCCTTGTAGCTCGTCATTGGTTTCTGCTGAGTTTAGATTGAATAATACCGATGTAACCCGCTCCATCAGCGCTCCTGATTTTTCCAGTGCCTCTATGGTGTTCTCAAAGGTAGTTGGCGCTGCAGAGCTAGCAATATTTTCGATTTCCTCACGCGCTTCAACTATGGCCTGATTGAGAGCCGGCATATAGTGCTCATTCTTAATTAAATGAAAAGGTGGGACTTCAAAAGGGGTGTTGTATACAGTTAAAAAAGGATTACTCATAAATTCAGTTTGCTTTTACAAAGGGCTCCAAAGGTAAAAGGATTTTACGGTTACCTTTGCCCCAAAAAAAGAGATTAATATGAGCAAGCAACTGCTTTTCGTTGGACTTTGTTTCATCTCCTTTTGGGGTTTTTCTCAGGACTCGCTGTTTGTGGATTTATCCTCTCCATATGCCGCGGTGAGGACACACCTTTATTACCTTCAGGAGGATCATTACAATGAAAATCTGGCGGCTGTCCCATTTGGACTACCGGGCATCGAAAAAGAAGATGCCATGTTGAGTGCCATCAAGCTAAAGCAAATCTGGGATGGGGAAGGTACTTACATCAATATGGATGAGCTGCCGAGAAACCCCAACTATCGGGACAGTACCCGGAACCGGGCACAGTATGTGATCAGCAAAGACCGGCCAGAGATTTTCCTGGAAAAGCGGGGTAACGAATGGATGTACTCCAAATCCACGATCACCTCGATTGATGAAATTCACGATGAAGTGTTCCCATTTGGCACAGATAAACTGCTAGAACTGCTTCCCAAAATGGGTACCAGGAAGATTATGGGGCTTTACCTCTACCAATACCTGGGCATGTTGATCCTGGCTATGCTTTGTGTGGTCATTCACAAAATATTCACTTTCTTCTTTGAGCAACTCATCACCCGAATGCTGCTAAATGCCGGGTATGAGCGTCTGGCCGATCGTTTCTTACTCCCTGTGGCCCGACCGATCAGTATTTTTGTGGTGATCCTGCTCCTTCGGGTGTTCTTGCCGGTGTTGCAGTTTCCTCCGAACGTGGCTCATTGGTCAATGCTTATCCTTAGAGCATTGCTTCCACTTTTTGGCACCATTGTCTTTTACAGGCTGGTGGATATTCTGGCCATGTATTTGGAAAACCTGGCGCGTAAGACCGAAAGCACTCTGGACGATCAACTTGTTCCATTGCTGAGAAAGACACTCAAAACCTTCGTAGTGGGGGTTGGTACCCTCTTTATCCTTCAAAACCTGGACATTCCAATCATCCCGCTATTAACCGGACTCTCCATTGGTGGATTAGCCTTTGCGCTGGCTGCCCAGGATACCATCAAAAATTTCTTTGGGTCGCTGATGATCTTTATCGACCGGCCCTTCCAGATCGGTGACTGGATCACCTCCGGCGAAATAGACGGTAGCGTAGAAGAAGTTGGTTTCAGGTCTTCCAGAATCCGTACATTCCGAAACTCCCTGATGTATGTGCCTAATGGCAAACTGGCCGACAGTACCATTGATAACCACGGCATGCGCCAGTATCGCCGCTTCTACACCCAGATAGCAGTGACTTACGACACTCCTCCCGAACTGATAGAAACCTTCGTAAAAGGCCTGAGAAAGATTGTGGAAAACCATCCGGACACGCGTAAGGACTACTACAACATCTATTTCAACGATATGGCGACTTTCTCCCTCAATATCATGTTTTATATCTTCTTTGAGGTGCCAGACTGGCCGGCCGAGCTAAAGGCCCGGCATGAAGTGCTCATTGAGATCATTAAGCTGGGCAAAAAACTAGGGGTCAATTTCGCCTTCCCTACACAAACCCTGCAAATGGAGAAATTTCCGGGGCAACAGTCACTGTCTCCCTCTTACCTGGGGCAGGCAGAACTCGAATCCCGAATGAACGATCACTTCAATACACCTAAAAACTAACCGCTCATGAGAGTATTTGCCCTTGTAAAAAACGGAGCAGCCAATGAAGCTTTTGAACTCCGCGAACAGGCCACGCCCACTCCCCGGAGTGGGGAATTGCTTATCGAATCTGAAGGGTTCGGGCTCAACTTCGCTGATGTGATGGCCCGACTGGGTATTTACCGGGACTGCCCACCGCTCCCAGCTGTCCTGGGCTATGAAAATGTGGGTAGAATAAAAGCAATCGGTGCTGGAGTAGAGGGATTTGAAGTTGGCGAGCGGGTGTTAGCATTCACCAGGTTTGGGGGATACGCAGATCATGTGATCTCTCCTGCGATGGCTGTAGCCAAAATATCCGAACGTTTCAGTGTGGGGGAAGCCACGGCCCTGGCCACACAATACATCACTGCTTACTTTGCTGCTGAAGAAACGGTGAGCCTTTACAAAGGTGACCATGTGCTCATACATGCCGCTGCCGGTGGAGTGGGCACGGCACTTATCCAGCTTCTGAAAAGAAAGGGCTGTGTGATCTTTGGCACGGCAGGTTCTGAGGAAAAAATGGAGTATCTCCGTGGACTTGGAGTGGACTACCCCATTAACTACCGGGAAGTGGACTATCAGGTAGAAATAGAAAAACTTGGTTTCGGGCGAAAATTAGACGCTACCTTCAATCCCATTGGTGGAGACTATGTAAAAAAGGACTTTAAACTGCTAGGGCCGGGTGGGCGACTTGTTCTTTACGGAGCCTCCAAAATGACCGAAGCGCGTGGCAACATCATAAAAATGCTCAAACTGGTTTTTGGGTTTGGATGGTGGAGTCCTATCGGATTTGTCACCAAATCCACTGCCCTTATTGGCATCAATATGCTTCGCATTGCTGACCACAAGCCTGAGGCCTTTCAGCGTTCACTGCGGGCGGTGATTGACCTGGCAGAATCTGGTGCCATCCAACCGACAGTAGGCAAAGAGTACCCATACGCTGAACTACCGGATGCTCATACCTACCTGGAAAGCAGAAAATCGATTGGCAAAGTGGCTGTGAAGTGGTAACCCAGAAAAAAACCGGCTCCCTGGGAGCCGGCTGCTGCGCTACGACGGTGAAAATTCGCCTATAGCTGCCCTATTATCACAAACCACAACCTATTGTTTTATAATCCTGTAAGACACAATATGACCTTTTGTTGAACTCCTGTCCACAAAGTTGAGGAGATACACGCCCGCAGGCAGTTGATTCATCTGGAGCTGGAACTGATGCTCCAATCCGTTTTTCAGGATGAGCTCTTCCAGCAGGTTTCCATTCATATCCACGAGCCTCGCCACTACATTCGGCGAAACAAGTTTCCGATAATTAATGGTCAGTACATCCTCAACCGGGTTGGGGTATATTTCCAGGTCTTTGAAGTATTTCCTGCGAAAGCCCAGAACGTTCGTTCTCTCTACTACGATCCCGTTTTCAGTGATTGTAACCGCCAATACAAAAGTGTTTCTCTCCACTCCATCTGCGCCAATTTCAAATTCCACGAATGAATTTGGATCCATAGGTATCCCCGGATATTCCACATTGAATCGGTACAAGCCGCTCTCCAGGTCTGTGAAGGTAAACCGGCCCTCATCGTCGGACTGTACATAGGCTATCAAAACGTAAGTACCATCCTGATCTATGCGTCCGCTCCTCACAAACCTGCGAATAGAACATCCGGCACGCTTCACCTTTCTCCGGGCCTCTACACGCCCTCCTTCTTCATCACCCAGCGTGGTACCCACGTCTCCGGTCACCACCCCTCCGTCTGGCAATGGGGGCAGCTCCGGTGGGATTTGTCCCATATTAAGCTCTTCAGTGCTGTCATTTCTCAATTTGAATACCTCTGCCTCCACCCACAAATCCGTCCCCGGGTAATAGGTAGGAAGAAATTCTTCAAGGTCCTCCGGCTCTACTGAGATCAGGTAATCACCCAAAAGCAGGTCATCAAACACAAACCCCGCTTCTGCTCCATTGACAATCCCAAATGTATCATAGGGTATTCCCGGTGCATTGACCCGCAACGCATAACCAACACCTTCCACAAAAGGATCTCCATTCAGGTCGAGTGCCTTGAACGTGAGGTCGGCACTTGCCAGTATTTCATACACACCGCTGGTCAAAGTGAGGTCCGGCACCAAACTGCTTGTGACTTCCAGGTAGTATTCACCCATGGTTTCATAGGTGATACCACTCACCACCAAAGTACCGGTAACATCGGCAGTAGGGTTCGCTCCCAGGTGATTGGTCAGTGTCCATTGGTAACTATTCGCAGTTCCGCCTACAGAAATAATTACCTCATAATCCTCCCCTTGAGGAATGGTCTCCTGTGCGGAACCTCCGACGGGCCTTTGAGAAGCATAGATGATTCCCGATACGTCCATATTTTTCTCCAGGTCATCAAATTCCAGATGATTGCCAGTAACATCCAGAGAAGTGAGGTTTTTCAGAGCTGAGAAATCAGGCAAAGCTGAAATCCTGTTGTCTTTCAAATCTACCAACACCAGTCCCGCCACATCGAGAATGTCTCTACCCAAAGCACCGGTCAATCCGGTCTCCGGAAGCTCAAGTTCGGTAACCCGTTCATTTTCTATGGTTACTCCAAACCACTCGTGAATAGATGATTCATTGGGCCAATTAGCCGCTTCTCCAGTCCAATTAGCTCCATTCATCTGTGCGTACATGTTGGCCAGCGCGGTAGAGTCCCTTTCCAGCGAAGACACTTTGAAGATAATCGGCTCAGTCACAAGGGTAATGTCAGTCACTACCGTACTGGTCACCTCTGCATAATAGGCGCCCTCATCACCAAATCCATTCACGTTAATGGTCAGCGTGGGGCCACTATTTTCCAACTCGATGACCCCTCCACCTGAGAGCGACTGTTTGAACCAGGTATAGGTATTGGCAGACCCTGAGACTTCTCTGGTAAGGAGGTACTCGCTTCCCTGCTGCCCCAGTGTATCGATGCGCACGCCGATGCTGTCCTGCGGAATATAAAGCAGGTTGGTCAGTTCCTGGTTAAGCTCCAGGGAAGCAAAACCGAGCCGGTTGTGAGAAGCATCCAACAACCGAAGTGAAGCGAGACCGGAAAGATCAGGCAGAGAAACTATATGGTTTCCACTAATGTCAAGGGTGTCTGCCCCCACTAAACCATTTGAAATTTCCGGAAAATCACCCGATAAATTATTTTCAGAGAGATCCACTGCAATGACACGGGAGTCTTTCACTGTTACGTCTGTCCATTCCGCTATAGGTGCCCCTGACCGCCAGTTATTCGATCGTGCCCAATTGGCTCCATCCAGGGCATCATAAATTTGCAATAAGGCCAGAGAATCATCCTCCAGCGAGGATACTACCAATCGTACCTCCCGACCGTACAATGTAAGGTCCGGAAGCAAGGAGTTATTCACCTCATAAGTATAGACTCCCTTATCACCGATGGTCAGATTCAATAGTTTGAGCGACTCGGTGAGTTGATCAACCAAGACCTCCCCATCCTTTTTCCAGGTGTAGCTATCGACAGTTCCACCTCCATCGGCCATAAGGATCAGATCCTCACCTACACTCAAGACAGTATCCAACCCCACACCGATAGAATCCTGCGGGGCATACGACCAGTGATAAAGCACCCCATTCAGTGCTTCGAGATCTCCAAAATCCAGTTGGTTATGACTGACAAATAGCGAATCCAGAGACATAGTCTCCAGACCAACTGGCAATTGTCCTAATTCATTACCTGAGAGATCAAGCTCTCTTAGATTTGGCAAAGTAGTGATGCTGTCATGCACATCAATCAGCTGGTTGTTGGCAAAGTTTATAGCTTGGAGGTTTGTCAACTGACCGATTTCAGCAGGGATCTCTCCGTTCAGTTGATTGCCAGCCAGAGCAAGACCTATCACCTTATTATTTTGAACCTCCACACCGTACCACGCATCCACAGCTCCCGAAAGCCAGTTTTCATTATTCAACCAATTGTCTCCATCGGTAGCCTGGTAAATGCTTGCCAGGGTAACAGAATCCTTTGATAAACTCGCTGCTCCAATAGAAGCCATGAAGCCATGAGAAATATCAGAAGAAGACAGTGTATAATCATCTAGTACAAAGGCTGGATCAGAAAAAGAACCACCCAAATACAGGTTATCCTCGTCTACCACAGCCATTACACCCAAATTGGCCACTCCAGTAGTGGTAGTGGCGCTTTTGATCCAATCTACCTGACCTTCACTGGTATACTTAAGGATGTATACATCCTGGTTCCCAACCAAAGGATACTTAGTGTTCTCAATATAAAGATCACCGCGTTGATCAGAGATGACATAGATATTTCCTTCCTCGTCGGTTTCCAATTCATTGTAACCAAATCCATACTCCTTTTCCATAATGCCTTTTGCCCAATTGACTGACCCATCAGGCGATAGCTGAAATAAGAACTTATTGTAATTGAAAGGACTGATCAGGGTATCTGAGCCAAAGCCATGCTTTTTTCCAAACCAGCCCTTGAGTACAGGGTTACCAACGGGGTCTATGGTGAGCGCTGTAGGCCAGCTGGAATAGTCTGTAGTAGGACTTCCAGAATAAGAATCCTGCCAGATACGTGTCCCACTGTTATCATACTTCACTACGAGTACATTTCCATCGCCATCCTCCATGGGAAAAACAGCCCCATCCTCCATAGTGACTCCCGGGGACGTGGCCTCTGTGGCCAGGTAAATATTTCCTTGCTGATCTGCAGCGGTAATACATAAATACTCTATCTCCGATCCGCCAACCGTCCTCACAAAGACCCTGGATCCATCGGCATCATACTTCATCATGAAACAGTCTCCTGAACCTTGATTAGTCATGGTTTCTCCATTCACAATAAGAGATCCTGCCGTAAACACACCAGACAGCAACACCCCGTCTGATAGAATGGTCAGGTCATCCAGGGTAATTTGTGCAGGAAACTCTTCAATCCACAAGAAACTACCCGAAGCAGAAAATTTTGCAATGAAATAATTATAAGGCCCTTCGGAAGAGGTAATCACCGAATCCTGAATAATCAGATCATCCAATCCGCGCTGCCCGATGACATAATTTGCCCCGGACGATTGGTCGTGCACAAGCTTATCGCCAATACCTGAGCGGGCATCGGCACCTTTCAAGTGTGTGAGCCATAAGATGTTATAGTTGGCGTCCATCTTGGCCAAAAAAGCCCCATCTCCCGCGATGGTTTGTCCGAAAACCGTACCTTCAACACTTCCATAAACCAGTAGGTTTTCCTCTGCATCTACTTCCATTCCGGCAGTATTGCTCCTGGTAGCAGTCTCTCCAAAGGCATAGGCGTATGTCCATTCCGGGCCTTCCGTGAGTTCGTTTCCGGTACCCGAAATAGTCACATAGAATGGATCAGTAGTCAGGGTAAGATTCGGTACACTCTCATTTTTGGCCTCCATAGTATAAATACCATTATGGTCCACCGATACGTTTGTGAGAACCAGGCTATCAGCCAGCGCATCCTCTATGATTGCTCCATTTTTGGACCATTGGTAAGTGTTGCCTTCTCCGGCAATCGGGTAATAGATCATCAGATCCGATCCTCCTGCCACGATGGTATCGTATGCCGGCACCTCCAATTGCTGAGGGGAATATACAGTCACGACACCAACATTAGGCGCCAAATCCTCGAAGGTCAGCAGGTTATTAGAAACTGTAAAAATGGAAGGGCTGAGCGCTGAGAAGTCAGGTAATCCGGTAAGCAAATTGTTTTGAAGATGGAACTCATTCAACTGGGTAAGATTGGCCAATTCAGGAGGTACCTCGCCTTCCAATTGGTTAAACCTGACACTGAATACATCCAGGTTGATGAGGGCTCCTAATTCAGGTGGAATGGTACCGGTTAGCTCATTCGTTCTTAGAGTTAAAAAGGTCAGATTGGTCAAGTTCCCCAGTTCAGGAGGGATCGTTCCTCCCAATGGATTATGGGATAATATTAAGTCAGTCAGTGAGGTCATTTCGCCGAGTTCAGGAGGAATGCCTTCTGACAATTGGTTACTGAAAAGACTGAGGTAGTTGAGGCTGGTGAGTTCCGTTAGCGCCAAGGGGATTGGTCCAGAAAATTGATTCAAACCCAGATCTAAATAAACAAGTCCTGTAAGAGCACCCAGCTCCTCTGGTATCAATCCGGTATGCCCATTTCCCACCAGACTCAACTCCTGCAAACTGGGGATCTGGGTAATCTCCAGAGGAAAGTCAACACCCATTTCCATGTTTTGGATTCTCAACACACGCAAACTGGTGTTGTCAGGGCCGAACGGCAACGGTCCAGACAGGGAAGAACCATCCAGCCAGAAAAAGTCAAGCACACTATTTTTCCCGAGTGTATCGGGCAGTGTGATTTCCAGCTCCGAGTTGCCTACTAACCTCACGTCGTAGAGATTAGGCAGGCTCCATAAACCCTCAGGTATGGATGTCACCAGAGAATTGGCCATGTTAAAACTCCACATATTGCTTAATTCCCCTAAAGACGCAGGCAAAGAGCTGATTGGATTGGTTAACCCGAGCACCTCAAGATTGACGAGGTTACCTATGCTCTCCGGTACTGCTCCAGAAATGTTATTATTGTTCAAATTGAGATGTTGCAGCTGATCCAAATTACCCACCTCATCCGGAAGACTTCCTCCCAGATTGTTTCCCGATAGTTGCAGCTCAGTAACGCGCCCTGACTCTGTTTGTACTCCATACCATATTTCCACCGGACCAGACAACCAATGGTCATTGTGGTGCCAGTTCGGACCGTCGGTGGCATTGTAGAATGCCACCAGCGCAAGGGAATCGCTTGCATTAGTGGTTGAAAACGTTTCCGAAGTAACAGTCCACTCAAAACCATTACTTGACCATTGATCTGCCCACTCTATCCAAACAGTATCTTCATCGGTGAGGATAAGTTGTACCTCGGATTCAGGATAAGTGGGGTAGTCAACGTCATCATGCTCAGCAATGATTTCGCCACCACATGATGAGTAGGCCCGAAGATAGGTATCCATTCCTGAGCCAAGAGATGAGATGGTCACCTTCTCGAACGGAACAGAAGGTGAATAGTAAAACCAACGCGGCGCTGAGACGGTGGAGTTGGTACCCAACACCGCTTCAATCGCATTCTCACAACTGTCCCCTGTGGGGCCGACAGAAAGGTTGATCGGCTGACTATTGAGTGTGAGGCCAGGGAATGACGTATTGGTCACATACAAAATGTACTCACCACCATCAGCTACCTGTAGATTAGTGAGAGCAAGGGTAGATTCAGTCGCCCCTGAAACAACCACCCCATCCTTTTCCCAGTAGTAAGAATCATTAACCCCGGCCCCCGGAAGGGGGGCATTGAGCAATGTATCTGCTCCAATCTCAACGTGTGGGTTCTGTGGGCTGCCAAAAGACTTTTGCCCGGTATTTGAGGTGATGACTGATACATTAGGCTCCAGGTCCTCAAAGGTGAAGGAGTTATTGGAGACATTGAAAGTTGTCGCCAGGGGAGCTGAAATGGTCGGAAGCCCGCTGAAGGCATTACTGCTAATGTCGAAGAAAACCAGGCTCGATCCAATACCAGAAGGTATCGATCCCTCAAAATCATTTCCAAACAGTCCGAATTCCTCTACATTGATCCAGTTTGAAAAAGAAGAAGGGATGGTTCCAGACAGCAGGTTATTGCGCACATCAAATTTGACCATATCAAGGTTTCCAAGCACTGTTGGAAGAGTCCCTGAGAGACTATTGTCCCCAATGTACAACAGATTCAATGCAGTCGCATTGGCCAATTCAGCCGGGACAGATCCTGTCAGTTGATTATCAAATAGGGTTAAGCCCGTCAAGGCAGTCATGTTTCCCAATTCGCCGGGAATACCCCCTGATAAGCTATTTGCGCTTAGGTATAAGTATTGGACATTAGCCAGGTTACCCAGGGTGGTTGGGATGGTACCTGTCAGGCCGTTTTCCGCCAGGCTCAAAAAGGTGAGTTCTGCCAGATTTCCGATTTCTTCAGGAATCGAGCCCACCAGGTTATTGCCGTTATAGGAAAAAGTGCCATCGTCGGAAAGATCGAGAGACACCACATTACCCCCACCTACAGTCACACCATGCCAGGTTTCGACCGAGCCAGATAACCAGTTTGTATTATTGGTCCAGTTGGGCCCATCGGTACTGTTATAAAGGGCGACGAGAGCCAGGGAATCCCCGGCATTGGTTTGCGATTTCGCTTCTCTAATGCTCAGCAGGGCAATAGAGATGATGGTCATTTTCAGGATGTAAATAATTAGTTTCATAAGGCGGTTGGTTTAGGCACACAATTGGTTGGGATGAATGACTTATCCATCTTCCATATGATAATAAAATTACAACAGCCTCATAACCAGATCAATACCTATAAATCGGTAAATGCTTTTTAGAATTTGCTAAGGCTCTTTCAAAGGTGACTCACCCATATCTTTCAGTCAATACGCTCAAGAGCGTATTTTTAGAAGGGAGAATTCCGGATGGAAACACTCAAGGATTACAAAAAAGGTAGTAGCTGAAACAGGTGATAACAGCCCGGAAATGGTAAAAGATTACTCCCCAAAGAACATGTCGTAGATCAGGCAATCCTGCACACGCTTGATTCCCAGTTTTTTCCAGATGGAATTTCTATGGGTACGGATGGTATCTTTGGATACTATCAGTTTTTCGGCGATTTCCTGATTGGTGTGCCCCCGCGCCACATACCCCAGCACCTCTTTTTCACGATAGGTCAGCGATTGGAACTTAAGATAGTTGGTAATGGAAACTGGCACCTCTCCCAAAAAATCCCGGAGGATTCGTCCGGTTCGACCCAACTCCGGTAGCCTGTGGTAGAGGCTGAAGTAGTGATCCTTATCCAGAAATTTTTTATAGGTTAAAAACCAGGCGTATTCTCTTTGGCTTGGTTTCCTGACATTCTGAAAATAGGTGATCACCTGATCTGCACACTCCTGGAACGGATGGCTTTTCAGGAAATGAGCAATGTATTTCAGACTTTCGGGATGCACCAGTTTGGTGGAGTATGCATTATCCACCTTCAACAAAAAATACTGGTCCCGTTCAAAATAATCTGCAAAGGCCTTATTCAACATTCTGAAACTCCATCCATCCACATCATTGCTGGACACCATTAGTGGAAAGAAATCAATGACCTCCATGAACCGGTTCCGATCCGTGACGTACAGATCCTGCAACTGGTGTACTTGAAGCCGGTTGTAGTGGAAAGACTCAGTTTCAGTGGTGTAGGCCATTCGGTCTAATTTTAGAGCGAAGTGATACTGAATTTCGGGGTTTATATTGAATTTATTAAATTAACTCGGTTAGGCCAAAAATTCCGTAAATGAATTTACACTTTGAAATCAAGAAAGGGTCAAGAGAAGGTACACTTGTCTTTCTGCATGGTAACTCCAGTTCATGCAAAGTATTCAATGATACCTTCGCCTCCAGTATTGATCATACGCTGATCCGGTTGGATTTTCCCGGGCACGGAGGATCCCCAAGAGATCCTCAAACCTACGACATCCACTCACTCAGATCAATAGTGATCGATTTCATCAAGGAGAAGGCCCATGAACCCTTCCTCCTCATCGGTAACTCTCTCGGTGGTCATTTGGCCATAGAAATACTACCGGAGCTTCCTGACTGCAAGGGCCTGGTCATTTTTGGAACTCCACCTCTTAAGAAACCAATCAATGCGGAAGAAGCTTTTCTCCCCTGTGAGGCCCTGAACACCTATTTCAAAGCAGACTATTCAGAGGAAGAGCTGGACACGACCATGGCTGTAGCTACCTATGGCCCGAATGGCCGGGAGCTTCTCCGCGATGACTTTATCCAGACTGACCCCACCTTCCGATCGGCCTTTTACCACGGAGCCATGGTGGAGGGTCACCTGCTGGACGAAACCGCCATAGTGGCCAGTGACCCCAGACCTGTCTATGTCATCCAGGGTGTGCAGGACCCTACAGTGAATGTCAATTATATCCGCGGGCTTAAAGGGATCACTAAAATTTTTGAAATCAACAAGTGTGGCCATTATGCCAGTCTGGAAGAGCCTTATCAATTCAATTCTATTCTCAAAAAAATAAGCTCAGAGGTATTTAAAGGATGAAATGGAGAATTAACTAAATAATTAGTTCAAACTCATTGCTTTTTTAAAACTAAAAATATAGTTTTGAACTATAATCTTAGTTTGAAGTGATATGAAGGAACCCATCAAAGAACTTACCCGAGCCGAAGAAGAGATCATGCAGGTGCTCTGGCAGCTGGAATCTGGCTTTGTCAAAGAGATCATAGAACACCTTCCAGAACCCAAACCCGCCTACAACACGGTTTCCACCATTGTGCGGATTTTGCAGCAAAAAGGGTTTGTTGGCCATGAGGCTCACGGCAAATCACATAAGTATGCCCCCCTTATTTCCAAGGACACCTATACCAAGACTTTCATGAAGGGTTTTGTGAAAAAGTATTTCAGTGGCTCCTATAAGCAGATGGTTTCATTCTTCACAGAGGAGGAAAACCTGAGTGTGAGTGAACTGGAGCAACTCCTCAACCAACTCAAAAAGAAATCATCATGATCAATTACCTCATCGAACTTTTTGCCATCCACAGCATACTCATGGTGGGCTATCTTGTCTTTCTGCGTCAGGAGTCTGATTACAACAAGCTGCGGATTTACCTCCTGGGCGCTACCCTCCTTTCGATTGTCGTTCCGCTTTTGCATTTCCCCGCGGTAGTGGCCTTCCTTACGCCGAAGCAAGGCACACCGTCTGGAGAGGTGGTCACTTACCTGCTAAACCCGGCAATGATCAACGCCAAATCCAATGCCGGCTACGATTTCTCCTTCATCATTTGGCTCTATGCCCTCATCAGCTTCTGGTTCTTATCTCAGGTGGTCAGAGGCGTCGCCTACCTCCTTCGTTTGAGAAATGTCAGCACACCAGAGTTGGTCAATGGGATATATGTTCGCAGGGCTGCCAACGTGCGCGGCAGTTTCACTTTTTTCAACTGGATTTTTATGGATAAAAACATTTCCATGGATCAGGAAGAATTTACGCCAATGCTCAACCACGAATCTGCCCATGCCAAACTGGGGCATAGCTACGACATCCTGTTCTTCCAGCTCTTCAGGGCCTGCTTCTGGTGGTTGCCCAGTGCCTGGTGGATTCAAAATGAAATTAAAAAAATACATGAGTACCAGGCCGATGCCTATGCATTAAAGTCATACAGCATGGACCAGTACTCATCTATACTGATCAGTTCTATTCTAAAATCCAATGGTTTGAGCCTGGCCAGCTCCTTCCATGATGGTTTAATCTTAAAACGACTCAAAGCAATGAAACGTAAAGTAACACAACTCAAGCCCTGGAAAGTGGGCGCACTCACGGCCTTATGCGCCATTCTCGCTATCGCCTTTGCCTGCAATGAACAACTGGATGGCGAAATCAAAAAGATGGGCGAGCAAAGCAATGCCATCTCCTTTGATCAGCTACCTCCGGGTATGCAGACGGATCTGGGGCAAATGAAGGATCAGCTGGCTTTTATCAAACTGGAAGTGAGGGAAGGAGACCAGCTGTCTGATATTGAAGGACTTCAGGATATCGATGAGGAACTCATTCATACCATGAATATTGACAAAGCCAACAATGTCATCTACATAGCCCTCATGAAAGATGGAGCCAATTTTGACTATGTAGCCGAGAAATCCAAGATGGAAGGTGAGGTCTTTACAATGGTAGAAAGCCAGCCCCGATATCCCGGCGGAATGACCAGTTTTTACAATTACCTGGGGCAAGAGATGACCTATCCGGCTGAGGCCCGGGCAAAAGGCATAGAAGGGCGGGTGTATGTGCAGTTCATTGTGGAGCCAGATGGCACCATCTCAGAAGTCACCACGGTGAAAGGAATCGGAGGCGGGTGTGATGCCGAAGCAGAAAGAGTGATGACCAACTCTGCCGGATGGATCCCCGGTATGCAACGTGGTAAGAATGTACGCGTGCGCATGGTGCTGCCTGTCACCTTCAAGCTCAATAAAGACGAGTTAGCCAACGACGGAAATTCGAAAGGCATCATCGTTATCAATGAAGTGGAGAATGACAATGACCGCATGAAAATCAGTGCAAACCTTCAGGAAGGTGTATGGATAGGCACTGTATATGACCCAAAAGGCAAGCCTCTGGCAGGTGTGAACATTGTAGAGAAGAATACCACCTCCGGCACAGTCTCTGACAGAGACGGAACTTTCAAATTAAAACTGATCAATCCTGCCAGTGAGGTAATACTCAGTTCAGTGGGATATGAAAGTGTGAAACTTTCAGGAAACTAAGAACAAGCACCATAAAAATCCAGGGTGGTCGCTGACCACCCTGGATTGTTTTTTTTAAATCAAGCCTGTTTTGATTTGGCTACTGCTGATAAGATCAGGTAAATAAGTAAAGTGATCCCGTAGCTCAGCAATCCCCACAGTGTGGTTATAGAAGACACCTTCAATCCTCCAGCCAGCAACTGCGGTGCTACGCCCCCTTCCATTTGCTCCATTGCAGCAAATGCACTATACAGCCCGACCATCTGCCCGAGTACACCCATCACAAGCGCAAAGAGTCCAATGGACTTGATATAACCCAGCTGCCTGAAAAGCTGATCCGATGTTACCGACGCTCCTCCGAAGATGAGCAACGCTAACCTCACCGACACCACCAGCGCCGCGATAAAAATAATTGTGATGATCCCCATAAAAAGCGGACCTCCCATCATAAATAATTCAAACATAATTTTTCGTGTTTAAATGAAACAAAATCATGCTTCAAAGCTAGCTGCCTGCTCCACGTTCATCCAATGCAGAATCCCTATCGAAACCGGTATTTCATCGACAAAAAGTGCTCCCTTCATCAAAATTGACGAATTTGGAGCCAAATTGAAAGCATGCGAATCATCCATCACCTCCTTTTCTGGAGTACCGTTTCCCTCTTTTTGGTGCTCACTTTTGGTCAGGCCAACGGTGACTTTATAGAAGCTTTTTACTTCGTTACTTTCCTGCTGCCGGTGGCACTCGCTACTTCCTATTTCTTCAACTACTATCTGGTTCCGGCCTACCTCCTCACCAGAAGATACACCCACTTTGGGCTATACTTTATCTACACGCTTATCTTTTCTATCTACCTGGAGCTGATCGTCCTGACCATTGCGCTCATTGTGCTGGCCAATTATACCTATGCCAACCTCAATCCTTACTCCACCAATTTATTCCTGCTCACCTCCACGCTGTACTTTATCGTTTTCCTCAATGCCTTCATCCTGCTGATCAAACGCTACCAGCGCAATGAGCACCTCCTGGCTAAGATGGAGGACTCTAAAAAGAAAAATGAAAGGGAGCAGCTCATCGTCCGGGTGGATCGCAAGAATCGGGCGCTGGCATTGGAGGAGATTCTTTACATCGAAAGTCTGGCCGATTATGTGAAAATTCATACCACTGCTGAGCTAATCATAACCAAAGAAAAGATCAGTGAGCTTCATGATAAACTACCCGAGCGATTTATACGCACCCACAGGTCCTTCCTGGTCAACCAACTCCAAATTTCTGAATTTGGAAAAGAGGAGCTACTAATCGGTGAGGTGAAAATTCCCATCAGTCGCACCTATCGAAAAGCCGTTGCTGAACAACTCAGGGTCATGACTTGAGGAAAGTACCCGGCTTTTTCCCATACCGCCTTTCAAAAAGTGTGGAGAAGTAGGAAGCCTGTCTGAAGCCGACAGCAGACGCCAGCTCGTTGGTACTGGAATACACTTTTTTTCGTGCCAGCTCAATGGCTTTGGTGAGCTTGATCTCCTGAATAAATTGCAGTGGTGTAAGGCCAGTAGCTCCCTTTAGGTAGCGATAAAGCTGACGCTCGCTCATCGCTGCTCCATCCGCCAGGCGAAGCACATTGAAGTTGGCATCCTCTATATTGGTCAGCACTTCTTTCTTTAGCCGTTTCATGATGCGTTCATCATACGAATCTTCATCCGACTGTACATTGATAGAGATACGGCTCAGGAAATTGTCATAGAGATTTTTAACCCGGATGATCAGCTCTTCAGGGTCAAATGGTTTGGTAAGAAAGTCGTCGATTCCAATCCGCAACGCTTCCTTGCGAAGGTTATCATCCGCCAAAGCCGACAGGTGGATAAACGGCAGGTGTCTCCAGAGCGGATCCGCCTTCACCTCGCGAAGAAAAGCAAAACCATCCATTCCTGACATCATCACATCAGAAACAATGAAGCGAATGTTCTGGGTTCTCAGCACCTGTAAACCTTCTTCGGCACTGGCTACTTCCACTACTTCAAAATGCGGCACCAGCAGTGAGGCCACATAACTGCTCATATCCTTGTTGTCCTCCACCAGTAACAAGCTTGGTCGATTATCGAGCGACAATAATGCTTCCGCCGCGCCTACCTGAGATGTATCTTCACTGGAATCGACCTCCTCCTCAACTGCCGTAGTAATCATGTGCGCAGGAAGCGATAGGGTAAATACACTGCCCACGCCCAACTGACTGCTCACTTTAAGCTCCCCACCGTGCATCTCCGCTATTTCCTTGGAAAGTGCCAGGCCTATACCCGTTCCTCCCTGCATCTGATGCTCGGGGTCTGTCGATTGAAAAAACCGATCAAAAACATAAGGTAGGTCTTTGGGGCTGATTCCCGATCCGGTGTCCTTCACCAATATTTCCAATCCTTTATCCGCGTGCACCAACACCTCTACAGCTCCACCTCTGGGGGTAAACTTGAGCGCATTGCTGATCAGGTTGACCATGAGCTTATTGATCTTCTCTTTGTCAGCTTTGATGTACACGTCCATTGGGCATCGGTTATGCAGCGCTACTCCCAGCTGCTCCGCCCTTGAAGTAAAAGAACTAACGATCATTGAAACCTGCTCACACAACCCGAAAGTACTTTCATTCAGGCTTATTTCACCTTCCTCCAGACGCGAGAGGTCAAGGATTTCGTTCACGAGATTGGCCAGGCTGTTGGCATTCTTTTCCACCATCATTAAATCCTGCCGCACCTCATCCGGGAGATCATACTCGGCAATAACGCGATTCACAGGACCTTTAATCAATGTTAGCGGAGTCCTCAACTCATGCGCAACATTTACAAACCACCGGCTTTTTGTCTGATTGAGGGTTTCCACCTGAGCCATGTGCGATTCTATTTCACTGTTTTTGAGGCGCAGCATGTCATTCGCTTTTTTACGAAGTGTATAACCTCTGTATATCAGAAACAAAATAATCACAAGCAGAGCCACCACCACTACCAGAGCAGTCTGCATATTCTGCTGCCTGTCCATGTTATAACCGGCCTCCTGTAGCTGAAGGTTCTTCTCGGCCAACTCCCTATCATGCTTTTCAGCCTGGTACTTGGCTTTAATGGATTCAATAAGCTGGGTATTTTGCAAATTGAAAATAGAATCATCCTCCACCTTGATGAGCTTGAAAACATCATAAGCCTCCTTATAACGTCCGGTCCTGCTGTAAACCTGTTCCAGTACCTCCCAGGCATTCACCCGGAGTTGAGCATTGTTAATTTTTTCCGCTATCCCCAGGGCCTTCTTCATGAAATACTCAGCTGAATCCAACTTCCCATAGGCATAGTAATAGTGCCCCATTGCCTGATAGCTAAAGCCAAACCACTTGGGGTCCTCTAACTCAGCTGCGATTACCAGTGTTTTATTCAGAAACGCCGAAGCTTCTCCAAACAGCTCCAGGTCTTTGTAGGTCAGGGCCATGTTATGATAGAGTTTATGCAGTAGCACCCTGTCGTTGGTTTCCTGAGCTATCCGTACGGCCTTTTCATACATCTGAATTCCCTTTTTCTCTTCACCCTCGATACAATAAATGCTGCCTATGGTGTTATAGCATGCACCTACCACATCTTGTCGGCCCAATTTCTGAGCCAACTCTATACACTCTTCATAATATTGGAGGGCCGTAGGGTGATCATTGATGTAATCGTAGTTTACTCCGATTTTTCGCAGAGTAAGTAAATAATTCACCGAGTCGCCAAGGTTTTCGTAAATCTTCAGGGCGGCTGACAGGAGCTCAAGGGCTATCGCATTGTCATCTTCCTCCATCGCCATATCTCCCAGTAAAAGATGATTAGCCGCAACAAGCTCCTTATTTTCCAAATCATCCAACAACTCCAGGGATTTTTTGATATGAGTGCGTGCCTGCTGAAAATCGTGTGTAAGCTGATATTGTTTGGCCAGGTGGTGAAAGAAGCTGCTGGCACTGTCGGCGGATAAAGTGCCTGCCTTCAGGCCGCTTTCCACCTTCACAATTACCCCCGCTATACGTAAAGAGTCTCTGGCCATGTCCAGACCAGAAAAGGCATTCTGGGAAACGCCTGCCCATGAAAAGTACGTGGATAGAGCACAGAGGCTTACCACAATAACTACTTTACAGAGTAACTTCATCTTTCGTCCAGCGGTGAAAACGAAATATAAAACAGAAACCCTCAATAAAACCCATTACGGGAATAAATTGACCAATAAATACCCTATTTATGGGATATTTAAATGCCCAAAATGTGGAATTTTCAGTTGATCACTCTGCGGATATTCCTTCCTGACTCCAAAAACTTCTGAAGCCCTGAATCATCGTTTTCTTCCAGCATTTTTTTGAAATCCTCAGCTTTGTGCAGGAAGTTGCTCAATGCTTCTAATACCATTTCTTTGTTTTCCATAAAAATAGGCGCCCACATCTCTGGTGAACTCTTGGCCAAACGGACAGTGGAAGCAAATCCGGATCCAGCCAGCTCCAGAATGATGTCGCCATCTTTTTCTTTATCAAGGACGGCATTGCTAAGTGCAAACGATGTGATGTGGCTGAGGTGTGAAATATAAGCCAGATGGCGATCATGGGCCCTCGCTTCCATCAGCTCCAAACGCATTTTCAGCCCCTGGCAGACTTCTTTAAAAGAAGTGAGGGCCTTCTCTTCGGTTTTCGCAAATTCACATATAATCATGAGTTTTTCCTCGAAAAGACTGGCAAACGCGGCATCAGGACCACTGTACTCAGTGCCGGCGATCGGGTGCGCCGCAATAAACTGAGCCCTCCGGGGATGAGTAGCGACTCCCTCACATATCTTGCCTTTGGTAGATCCAAAATCGATCACCACCTGTCCTGGCCGCAGCTGATCCAATATTCCGGGAAGCTGCTTGCAGATGACGTCCACAGGAATAGAAAGGATAATCCAATCCGCCCATAGGATCCCCGATTCAAGGGTGTCAAACTTTTGGTCGATGATACCCAGCACAATGGATCGGTCCAGATTGGCAGGGTTGCGACTATAGCCACCAGCCTCAGACAAGAAGCCACCCGCCCTCATGGCCAATGAAAAAGAACCTCCAATTAATCCGGTACCCACAAATAATACTTTCATGACATGCGTTTATAAACCTCCTCCAAAACCTCTACCGAAGCACAAAGCGACAGGCGAATATAGGATTTACCAGCTTCTCCGAAGATAAATCCAGGAGCCATAAACACATCATATCGCTCCAGTAGCTCCTCCACAAATGCCTCACCGTCCCCGTTGGGTGCTTTGGCCCACACAAACATACCTGACTGATTATCAGCATATTCACACTGGAGCAGGTCCATGATTTTGAAACCAAGAAGCTGGCGCTGCCGGTATTGATCATTCAACCCTTCAAACCAACTGTGATCGAGGTTCAGCGCTTTAATAGCGGCCAACTGCACTGGTTTGAACATCCCGGAATCCATATTACTTTTGATCTGGAGCACGGGCTGAATGAGTTGCTCACTCCCGAGGGCCCATCCCACCCGCCATCCGGCCATGTTATAGGACTTGGACAGCGAATTGAGTTCGATGGCCACCTCTTCTGCACCTTTTATATTGAAAATACTCAGTGGAGTGTCGTTCAAAATAAAGCTGTAAGGATTGTCGTGGCAGAGGAGTATGTTTCTCGATCTGGCAAAATCTACATACCTGGCCAGTAAGTCCCTATCCGCCCTGGTGCCTGTAGGCATGTGGGGATAATTAATCCACAGTATTTTCACTTTGGAACAATCCAGCTGCTCCAAAAACTCCCAATCCGGTGCCCAGCCGGATAACTCAAGCAGCGGAAAGTAGACTGGCTCCGCCCCAACAATACGGGTCACAGAAGTATAGGTGGGATAACCTAAGGCCGGAATCAACACCTGATCGCCGGGATTCAGGTAGGCCAGGGATGTATGCATGATCCCTTCTTTGGAACCCAAAAGGGGCAATACTGCCTTATCCCCGGTATTCACATGGTATTCTCGGGCATAAAACCCTCGAATGGCCTCTCCCAGCGCAGGTAATCCCTGATAAGGCTGATAACCATGAGCATCATCAGACTGAGCAGCGCCCGAAAGTGCTCCGATCACCTCCGCATGAGGCATCTGATCCGGACTGCCTATTCCCAGGTTGATGATGGGCCTTCCTTCACCCATCAGCTGACGAATAGCCCTCAGCTTTGCTGAAAAGTAATACTCTGAAAATTGCGCAAGTCTGTCTGCTGGCTTGATATTCATCCCTCCGGGTTAAAGAGCACTAAGAGAAATAATCGATTGGTTTTTTCCCAAACCTTTCCAAATAAAGTTTAGAAAAGTGCGAGGTAGAATCAAAACCTACTGCTCCGGCTATCTGCGAAAGTTTATCAAATCGATTGCTGATCAGCAGCTCCCTGGCATGTTGCAGCTTAATCTCCTGAATCAATTTGGAGGGCGACATGCCAACTGCTTCTGCTGTTTTTCTGTAAAGCTGACGCTCACTCAAACCGAGGTGCATAGCCACCTGAAGTACATTGAGGGACTTTTCAGCAACATGTTCTTTGACATATTCTCTGATATTGAGCACCAGGTCATGCTGATCTCCTAGCTGGACTTTTTCATCTTCCTCTTCAAATTCTTTGGCCCATCTGATACGCTCCCGAAGGTTTTTCACCACGTTGGAGATTCTTATCAGCAGCTCTTCAGCTTCAAATGGTTTGAGAATGTAATCATCTACTCCCATTCTCAACCCTTTGATACGCTCCTGATTTTCAGCCACAGCCGTGAGCACAATGACGGGGATTTTGGCCTTGGAAGGTTTCCCTTGCAAGGCCTCTATGAACTCCCAGCCATTCATCACAGGCATCATCACATCGGTGAGAATCAGGTCCGGGCTCTCACGCTCCAGCTGATCCAAAGCATCCTGCCCGTGCTCAGCCATGATCAGCTGAAAGTGATCCCGCAGAATAGTCCCGAGATAAGACCTGATGTCAGGATTATCTTCCACAATCATCACGGAAGTATCTGACGGTATTTCCAGCGTATCCATTCGCAGGTCCGCGGGGGTCACCGCCTCCAGCTGGTAACTGTCACCCACCAGGGCTTCGGGTGTTTCGTCAGTAGGCTGAAGGATCATCCTAAACGTACTGCCCTTTCCCAGCTCACTGGTTACAGAAAGCTCACCACCCATCATGTCGATCAGTTCCTTGGAGATGGCAAGGCCCATCCCTGACCCAAATGAAGTGGACATCTGATCTTTAGCCTGATAAAAACGATCGAAGATGTAGGGAACTTCCTCTGGCCTGATGCCTGTGCCATTGTCTGTCACCAGCACCTCAATCCCTTCCAGGACCCTGCTCATTGTCACTTTCACAGTACCACCCTGAGGTGTGAACTTGAACGCATTGTATATGAGGTTATTGATTACTTTTTCAAACTGATTTTCATCCAGCATTGCCGCCGTGACCTCATGCTGATTGCTGGTATAGGAGAGCCCTATTTGTCGGCTCTCCGCCAGAGAAGAAAATGCGCCACAGATCCGCTTCAACAGACCATCCACATCCACTGGTTTCACTGTCACCAGTTTTTGCTTTAGCTCAATCTTGGAGAGGTCCAGCAAGTCATTGACCATAACTGCCAGCTGATGCACATTTCTCTTAATCTTTTTGAGTGGCTCGGAAGCCTGCGCAGGCAACTTTTTGATACTCATGGCATCCTCAGCGTGCCCTTGTATCAGAGTGAGTGGGGTCCGGAGCTCGTGACTTACATTGGCAAAAAATTGTGACTTCAGGTCATTGAGTTCTGTCAATCGCCTGGCCTGCTCTTCGATCAGTTTCTTATCTGTTGATAATTTCTCATTAGTACGCTGTTTCAGTCTGAAGAAGTAGATCAGTAAGACCAATCCTGCCACCAATACCACCGCCAAGCTGAGAAGTAACAGATTAATCAATTTCTGCTGCTCTGCTTCCGTTCTCAGCAATAAATTCTCTGCTTCCTTTTTTTCTGTTTCATATTTGAAAGCCATGTCTGAAAGGGTTCGTGAATACGAAGCTTCGTTGATCTCCTCCACCACATCTATGTATTCTTCAAAGTGGTCATTGGTGGATTCTGTTTTGCCCAGACCAAGCTCTGCGGTAATGAGGTAACTGAGGGCATTCCTCTTTATCGGCTTGAAATCCAGACTATCTGATAACCTGAGCGCCTCGGTGGCATGATAGAAGGAGTTTTTGTAATCACTGGCGCGCTCATAGGTAGCTGCCAGGGTATTGTGAGAGTTGGCAATACCACGGAGGTTATTCAGTCGCATTTTGATGACCAGACTCTTCTTACCATAGATGAGGGCTGAATCATAAAAAGCAGCATTGATGTGCAGTTGCTTCTCAAAGCAATTGGCCATATTGTTATAATAGTAACTGAACTGATGCGGAAAGTCCTCTTCATTGAGCCCCACCATCGCCTCCTTGAAGTAGGGTATTGCTTCGGCATGCTTGTTCATTTCCATGGTCATCAGACCAATATTGAAGGTGGCCTTTGAAACACCCGATGCATCGCCAAGTTCCTGGCTAATGGACAGGCTTTCCTCCAGGGTCACTATGGCCCTGTCGTAGAGTGACATCCCTTTATAGACAAAAGCGAGGGAATTGTAGGCGTTGGCCAGCTTTTTCAAATCCCCGCTCTTCTTTCTCAACGCTATGGCTTTAAGATGGTAATCCAAAGCACTCTGAAATTCGGAGAGCGATTCATAAGTATGCCCCAGGTGGTGGAAAATATCTGCCTTGTCAGCGTCATTTTGGGCCAGTTCCACAGCCTCTTTGGCATAAGTCAGGGCTTCGTCATAGTTTCCAAGCCCCTCCAGGGCTTTGGACAAAACATAGGCCGCCTCAAATGCCCATGGAGTATTCTTTTCATTACCCACAAGGTTTTCAACCTCACGTGCATATTGCAAAGACATTTCCCAATCCTGATACATATAAGCCTCAGCAAGCTGAAAGAGCACATCGATTCGTTCAGATCCGGAACTGTGATTGAGTGCCTGTGTGAGGCTGTCAATGTTCTGACTCTTAAGTGGTAAAATGATCAGTGCGAGCAATAACGCACAAAGGTATATTCTCATATGACGTTCGGTGATTGAGCACAGGAAGGGATGATAAAGATAACCACCTCAAACAAAAAAATCCGCTCAAGCGGATTTTAACTTCTAAGGTTCATCAAAAAATCACTCATCCCGAAGCATATCTGCCGGATTGGTGCGGGCTGCGCGGGTTGTTTGCCACCCGATTGTGAGCATACTCACGGAAAAAATCACTACCACCCCTGAAAGGAGCTCTACCGGGCCAATCACAACGCGATTGGCCAGATCATTCAGTACCAGGTGTTCGAAGAGCAGATAAGTCACCGGCACAGCAATGAGAGAAGCTGCCAGCAACATCATCACGAAACCACGGGACAAAATATAGATCAGGTGCTGTTCGGTGGCACCCAGTACCTTTCTGATGCTAATCTCCTTCATACGTGTCTCGGTAGTAAAAATAGCCATGCCCAGCAGCCCCAGCGCAGCGATGGATATAGCCAGGAAGGCCAGAAACCCGATCACTTTGAAGTAGGTCTGAAACTGGGTATAGGCCTTTTGAATCTTATCTTCATAAAACTCTGCCTGAAAGGGATGCACCCGGTCTACTTCCTTCCATACCGCCTCCAACTTGCTCATGAGCTCTACCATGTCGTCACTCGCTACCTTCAGATTGAGTAGATGGTAATCCTCGTAACCTTGCAAAAAAGCAAATGGCTCATGACCTTCAGAAATTCGCTGGTGCTGAAAATCCTTCACCACACCCACAATTTGCACATTCTTACTCCTGTCCACTGTCAGCACTTCTCCGAGCGCCTTATGTGGGTCCTCCATACCGAATCGACGCATCAGGCGCTCATTGATAATGGTAAACCTGGGGTCTTCATCCTTTTTGAGGTCATACGGGAAGGTTCCGCCTGCCAAAAATTCAAATTGGTGAAGCTCCAAATAGTCTTTATTCACATAGTTGACATGGATGCTCACAGAGTCCAGAGGGTCATTATACTTGGCATCATCACCCCATACTTCGCCAGTAGCAGGGAGCATCCCGGACATGGAGATGCCTTCCACCTCAGGGATTTTCAAAAATTCGCTCCTCAATACTTCTGCATCATTGCCCTGAAGTCTTACATTCAGAATATTCTCTGTCTCAAAACCCAAATCAAAATTGACCGCAAACTGATACTGCTGATAGGAAATAGTGGCGGCTATGATGAAGCCAATGGAGAGGGTAAACTGAAACACAATCAACATTCTTCGGAGGCTCATGCCGCCAAAAAGCTTCATTCCGGAAGGATCCTTAAGCACCCTTAACGCTCTAAGACCTGAAAGGAATATGGATGGTAAAATACCGGCCGCCAGACCAATGATAAAGGCGAAAATGACAAAATACAGCAAGTAAATCCACTGAAAATCAAGTGTCACCACCTGATTTTGGAAAAACAGGTGAATAAACTCCGGCTTAAGTAACAGGAACAGACCATAAGCCAGCGACAGGGCTATCATGGCTACCATAACAGCTTCAAAGACAAACTGTGTAAATATGTGCCCACGTCCAGCCCCAATCACTTTTCGGATTCCCACCTCTTTGGCTCTCCTAAGTGATCTCGCAATAGACAAATTGGTATAATTGAAACAGGCAGATAAAATAACAATCAGAGTAAGCCCCACAAGCAAATAGATCATTTTCCACTGAACCGTTGGCCCTATCTGGTTAGACAGGTCCCTTCCCGGTACAATTTCCTGAAGGTTTTGGAGCGCATAGGTAATAAAAAACCGGTCATACTTTTCTCCCTCCTCTGCGGCGATCTGATCCAGATGCTTCTGTACCACATCCACGCGCTGATTTTCCGGCAAAAGCAGGTATACATAATTCATCCAGACACTGCTATACTGGGTCATAAAAGTTTCTTCCTCCTGTCCTGCGGCGTAATGGTCCAGCGTACTCAGAGAACCCAACATATCAAACTCCATATGAGAATTGGCCGGCGGATCCTTTACCACTCCTGTGATCATTCCACTTTGAAACCCATAGCGCTCCTGCCCCATGAGCGCTATGGTTCGCCCTACTGGTTGTTCATCTTTAAACAACTTTTTGGCTAGTGACTCGGTGATGACAATTGATTTGGGGTCGCGCAGTACTGTGGCAGGATTGCCCGATACCAACTCAAAATCAAATACATCAAAGAAATTTTCGGAAGCCCAAAGCCCTTCCCCACTAATGATCCGCTCTCCTTCCTTCAGATCAGCTGTGAAATTCCTCCTCAAAATGGTAAGCCGCTCTATCCCGGTATAGTCCTGCTGGAGTCTCTTGCCTATAAAGATGGAAGTAGACGCCAGGTCGATCGGCTCATCATTCGTGATGCCCTTATAGGTAGTGAGGACTCTGTAGATCCGGTTTCCATTCTGATGAAATCGATCGAAACTGAACAATTCACTGAGATAAGTGATCATCAGTATGCCTACAGACATTGATATGGCCAAGCCCACTATGTTGATCGCCGAAAACACTTTATTTCTGGCCAGGCTGCGCACTGAGGTTTTGAAGTAGCTTCCAAGCATAAAAAATGGATTTAGGTTTTGCAGTGCTTTGTGTTTTCTGATGGTGTATGGCCTGAAAAACTTAATGACATCCAACAGGTAGATGATATTCGCCCTGAACCTGCCTCTGTGGAGGTTTCGATGATAATACTCGTGCAAGTCTCCCTGCAGGTCCTCTAGCAGCTCGGGCCGGCAGTACCAGCTCAGGAGCCTGTCGAGCCATTTGGGTGGGGTGCCTGGCCTCTTCATATCAGTCCTTCAAATACTACATCCGGAATGGTGCTCCACAGCTGATCCCGCTGTTCTCTGGCCTTCAGCAAGGACACTTTACCGGCATGGGAAATCTTGAAAAAACGCTTACGCCTTCCTCCTCTTTCCCTGGTAGGTTCTCCCAGGTCCGAACTGATATAGCCTTTATCCTCCAGCCTCCTCAGCACTGCGTGCACCACCCCCAACTTGGTGGCTCTACCCGTCACCTTTTCTATTTCATCTACAATATTCACACTGTAGGCTTCATCCATCAGTGAGGCAATGGTCAGCAGTACTACCTCCTCAAATTCGCCCAAATTGGTTCCTTTCATCCCCTGTAATTTTATTAATTCACTAAATGTATAAAAAACTTTTACGCAGTTTACATTTCCCGGGTTTTATTTTTTCATGTTTTGTATAAAATAAAAATGAATCAAAAAAAACACCCCCGGAAACCGGGGGTGTACTCAATATTGTAAACCAACATTAACCTAATTCATTATGACATTACAATATTTAAGTATTTTAGAAGATAGTGAGTCTTTTGTTTTGCAACTTAAACACTTTACGAAATAATCATTGCATTCGTTGCCCTTTGGCGTCAAAATTCCGGAAAAACTTTCCAGTCCACCTCACGACATTCACTTCGGGAAGTCAGGTATTCTTCTAACTTTGCTCCCTCACAACTCGTACCCCAAAAAGACCCTAATAGTTAACCTATGAAATTCGGAACCAAAGCAATACACGCTGGTCAGGAGCCCGATCCTACCACAGGTGCCATCATGACACCCATCTACCAGACTTCTACCTATGCACAGGCCTCTCCCGGTCAGCACAAGGGTTATGAATATGCCCGCACACAAAATCCGACAAGGACTGCCCTGGAGGCTAATCTGGCGGCCCTTGAAAACGCCAGGTTTGGCAGGTGCTTTAGCTCAGGAATGGGTGCTACCGATGCCATACTGAAAACACTGGAACCTGGCGACGAAATTGTAAGCACCAACGACCTCTATGGCGGTACTTACAGGATTTTCACAAAAATCTATGAGCGGTACGGCCTCAAGTTCACCTTTGTGAACATGCAGGATCTTGAAGCGGTGAAAAAGGCACTGAGCCCAAAAACGAGGCTGGTATGGATAGAAACTCCCACCAATCCGATGATGAGCATTGTGGATATAGAGGCGGTAGTGAATCTGGCCAAATCTGTGGGTGCAAAAACCGTGGTGGACAACACCTTTGCCAGTCCATACCTGCAAAATCCCATGGACATGGGAGCAGATATGGTGATGCACTCGGTCACCAAGTACATAGCTGGTCACTCAGATGTGGTCATGGGTTTTGTAGGATCTAACGATCCGAAAATTGATGAGCAAATTGCCTTTGTTCAAAATTCCTCCGGCGCGGTACCGGGCCCTCAGGACTGCTTTTTGGTATTGCGAGGCATCAAGACCCTGCACGTACGAATGGACAGGCACTGCGACAATGGAGAACAAGTGGCCAGGTACCTGCAAGCACACCCAAAAGTGAAGCATGTGTACTGGCCTGGATTTGAAAACCATGCCAACCACGAAGTGGCCAAAAAGCAAATGAAAAATTTTGGCGGCATGATCTCTTTTGTGTTAGCGGATGATAGTCAGGCCGCAGCTTTCAAAGTATTGGAGAACCTTAAAGTTTTCACACTGGCAGAGTCTCTGGGAGGTGTGGAATCTCTGGCCGGCCACCCTGCCAGCATGACCCATGCGAGTATCCCACGAGACCAAAGGTTGGAAGCCGGGTTGACAGACTCGCTTATCCGACTTTCTGTCGGGATAGAAGACATTGAAGACTTGATTGAAGACCTTAAACAGGCCATCGGCTGATCCCATGAAAGAAATACTCATTACCCTGTTTGAAAAAGACCTCAACAGATTAATTGTGGAGGTGGAAAGCTACTCTGAAGAATCAGATCTTTGGAAAACCGCTCCCGGTATTAATAACTCCGCGGGTAATCTGGCTTTGCACCTGATTGGCAACCTGCAGCACTTCATTGGAGCGGTATTGGGTGAGACCGGGTATGTGAGGAACCGCGAGGCAGAGTTTTCCGACAAGGGTGTAGCGAAAGCTAAAATCCTTGAGGACATTCGGGAAACGACTGTAGTTGTATCTGCTACGCTTGCCAAGCTAACGGACCCGGAATTCCATGGTGTATACCCCATAGAAGTTTTCGGGAAACCGATGTCCACCCTGCATTTTCTAATGCATTTGGAGGGACACCTGAATTATCACCTCGGCCAGGTCAACTATCACCGAAGATTATTGACCCCACAAATGGGGTAATCGATTGTATAAATGCAGCAAGGTTTTTAATAACAAAACACATAATTCATTTAAATGCTGGCTTTTAGAGTTATCTTGGGGACTTAAACCCATCAATATGAGTCAACCTTCGGTTAAGTTTAACGCTCAGGACCGTCCTGAATTCTTCAAAGAACTAAGAAAGCGCGTTAACGCCCACTTCAAGGAGAATAACATCTCTCGTCATGCCAATCTTGAAATGAAATTCAAGACTGCTTTCATGATTGCTTTATATTTCACTCCGATGATCCTCATGATCACTGGCGTAGTAACCTCACTTTGGGGCGTTATCGGCATGTGGACACTGATGGGTATTGGTATGTCCGGCATAGGACTCTCCATCATGCATGATGCGAATCACGGTGCTTATTCACAAAATAAGCACGTGAATAATGTATTGGGCTATCTCCTGAATTTTCTTGGCGCCTACCACACCAACTGGAAGATTCAGCACAATGTATTGCATCATTCATTCACCAATGTAGATGGACATGATGAGGACATTGCAAAAGAAGGTGTGATGCGTTTTTCCCCCACTCAGGAGCGTAAAAGCATCTATCGGTTTCAGGTATTCTATGCGCCATTTCTTTATGGGATCATGACCATTTATTGGTTTTTGAGCAAAGACTTTGAACAGGTCATTCGCTATAACAAGAGAGACCTACTGGCCCCACAAGGTTACACATTCGCTTCAGCCCTTGCTGAAGTAATTTTCAATAAGGTTTGGTACCTGGCCATCTTTTTGGTGCTACCAATCATTGTTATTGCACTCCCATGGTGGCAGGTGCTTTTGGGCTTTTTGCTGATGCACTTCATCAGTGGATTGTTCCTGGCCCTTATTTTTCAGCCGGCTCATGTTATCCACGAAACCAACTTCTATGTGCCCGATGAAAATGGAAGCATAGAAAATAACTGGGCTGTTCATCAGCTGAGAACTACGGCTAATTTTGCCAACAAAAGCGTTTTCTTCTCCTGGTTTGTTGGAGGACTCAATTTTCAGATAGAGCATCATCTGTTCCCACACATCTGTCATGTACACTACAGGCATATTTCTGCCATTGTGAAGCAAACAGCCGAGGAGTATGATGTACCTTATCATCAACACAGAACCTTTCTGGATGCCCTTAGGAGCCACTTCTCATTGCTACATCAGCTGGGTACCGGATCCTATGACAAAAAATTAGCCACTGCTTAATCCGGGCACTTTAATCGATTGATCGATTAGGGGTATCACGAGGCAAGTCATAAACTTGCTGGCTTGAATACCTCGGTGGCATTTTTTTGCTTATTTTTCAAAAAAATAGCAATCATACCACATGGAAACCTTCAACTACTGGCCTTTATTTGTCATTTTCATAATTGCCTGGATCGTCCCCCTGACACTCTCCTGGCTGGAAGTGAGCAAGGTACCCTCTGTGATTGTAGAAATTGTGATGGGGGTCATTGTTGGTCCCTATGTCCTTGGCCTGATCGAACCCTCCCCATTGATGGATTTCCTGGCAGGTACGGGCTTTCTGTTTCTGATCTTCCTTTCGGGACTGGAGATTGATGTCCCAAAGATGATCTCCTCTCTACCACAAGGGCGAATCAAGATGATCGATATCCTGAGTAATTCACTGCTTGTGGCTCTATTCATTTACTTCGGCTCCTTGCTTCTATCCATCCCGATGGCCTGGTTGATTAGCCAGTTTGCGGACATAGATCTGATGTTTTACATCCTGCTCTTCCCTACTGTTGCATTGAGTATTACAGTTCCCATTCTGAAGTCCGAAGGGGAACTCACCCGCAAATTTGGTCAGATTATGCTCATGGAGGGCGCTATTGCCACCATCATGAGTATTATCCTTATTTCCGTGTATTCAGGCGTGTTGAAAAACGGTTTTCAGGTAGAGCTCTTACTGTTCACAGTCATTTTCGCAGTGTTCATACTTACGTACGTGGTAGGTAGCCGACTCATCAAAGTGCGAACCTTCCAGAAAGTACTCTACACCCTGGAGCATGCTGCCAGTCAGATACGGGTGAGAGGCACAGTGGCTTTGCTTCTTTTTTTTGTACTCATTGCCTACCTCATAGACACGGAGCTGGCCATGGGTGCCTTTTTCGCCGGAGTGCTCCTCAGCCTGTTTATCAACAAAGAACGTTCGGCCCTGATTTTCAAACTGGATGGCATGAGTTATGGTTTTTTCATCCCCATATTCTTTATCATGGTGGGCGTGCAGCTGGACGTATCGGCACTCAGCCAGTTTGGGGAATCCATTCCATTTGTACTCACTTTGGTTCTGGGCTTTTTTGTGACCCAGGTATTACCCGCCCTCATTCTAATTAAAGTCTTTGGGCTCAAAAAAGCACTTGCCGGCGGGGTACTACTCACCGCCCGCATGGGATTGACCATCGCAGCTGCCCAAATAGGCCTATCGCTGCAAGTGATTACAGCCGCGGACAATGCAGCCATAGTGGCGGCAGCCATTTTCACAAGTCTGCTCTCGCCTTTGGCTTATAAGATCTTCAGCCGCGAAGAAGACCTCTACTATAGCATTTATATTTTTGGGGGCAGTAAGGCTAGTTTATTGCTGGCCGAACGCATCAAGATGCACGACATCCCTTGCGTGACAATTGTTCAGAATAAAGCAATCATTCCTGATTTCGAACAAAAAAACCTCAAAATATGGGCTGTGGATGAGTTGAACACCTCAGTTTTTGAGAAATTGGACATCCGCACTCCGGACCTGATCATTATGCTCACGGAGTCCAAAAAACTCAATCAGGAACTGGCTCTGCATGTCAAAAACGTGTTGAATCATAGTAAGATCATTCTCAGGAAACAGTCCGCTTCGCATGAATTGGTTGAGACTGAATCGGACCTGAAACTGATAGACATAGATGAGCTCCTGGCCAGCCATGTAGAAGACATGATCATGAGACCTGAAACACTTGCCTCATTGTCTGAAAGTTTTGGCATGTACCGGATCGAGGAAATACACCTCACCAAAAAGGATCTTCATCGAAAAATGGTCATGGAAGTGGCATTTCCCCCTTCTGGTTCACTCGTGGTCCTGCGAAGGGCAGATGAAGTCTTCATTCCTCATGGGAACACGCACCTTCTCCTCGGTGACACGCTCACGGTCATCGGCAACAGTACAGCACTTACGGAGTTTAGGGATATTCTGGAATAGGCAAATGCTTCGTCAGACCTATGTGGGACGTCTCTCAAACCCTAAACCATTAGGTTTCTCCGGAGTATTGTCCTCATTGGGGGTGTCCTTATTCTGAATGGCTACCATATGGTGATGGAACACCTGAAGGTACCGGATCAATTTGGAAAGTTGGGGGAAAGATGAGTTGATGTTTCACTGAAATAGAAAAGGGATCAATCTGAAAACCTATGGGGGAATTGCATTGAAGTTGGATGTTGGCACTAGTGATCTGATTCACTGTATAGTCCAGCTAACGGCTGAGCCGCTAACCCTTCATTTTCTTTGCTTGCCCAAAGAAAACGAAGCAAAAGAAAGGGCACCAACGCAAAAAATCATTTTGACTTATAAGTGCTGAGGTCTTTTTTGGAAATCTCCAAGTCAAAATGATTCACACTTGTCCCGGCCGGGCAAGGCTTGGATGCTCCGCCCGCCTTAGCGGCCAATAGTCTTCTGAATTACGAGTACATTAATGCGATTGGTAAAAATATAATCTTATGGACTTACCCCAGAAATATGGATTGATCCAAGGTACCTCGTAAGTAAGCAACAAAAAAAGCTCCCGGTGGGAGCTCTCTGAATGTTTTATATTACCCTGAAGGTGTTAAGCGCTCTGTACATTGAGGCCTTTCACCAGTTCCACAGGACCATAGTTTTTAGCCTGAACGACCGTTTTCTTACCTTTGATCAACTGTACTTCCGTGTTGGGAAATCCCAACTGAGAGTGCTTCTTTACCACTTTGTGGAAGAAAATAGAAGCTTCATCCAGCTCGCCTTTTCCAAACTCATGCTTATGAGCATGTTTCTTCACAGGTGTGCCCGGCACGACATGATACATATTCACCACCACGCTGTATTTTGGCTGAAAAGTCTTAACAAAGTTGGCCCACGCTTTTTTCATTTTCTAAGATATTAAGGTACTTAAGTCCAAGTTTAATAAAACGTAGGCTCAATTGAAATATTTTAATCAAGCATTCCTGCGTTTTATTCAAAATAAGGTCACCCAATAAATTGGGCAACCCTCGTCATGTGCAGAAAACTGCCTTAATCTACATTGTCATGGAGATACTTATTGTTTCCAAGTATCTGATTATCGTCTGTGAGATTGAACTTTGAAATGTTACGTTCGGAACTGTGTGGCACTTTCGCAAAAGTCACTTTTTTGCGCTCGTAAGCCGGCACATCAAATTTCTCTTTAAAGTTCTGAGTAGAAAGATCCTCCTTGCTGGTTCCCTCCAGCATCTGCTCGCGCTTTCTGCGCTGCTCCATCAGCTCCAGCTTTTTAGAAGGGCTGTGGCCCCGCTCCAGGCTCTCTATCGAGAAAAAATCATCCTCTGCTTCCTTCTCATCTTCTTCCTCCTCGTCGCTTTCATCAAACACTTCATAGCCGCCTCCCAGGTCAAACTCAAAATCATTGTCGTCCAGCTCATCCTCTTCCTCTACAGCCTTCTTGATTTCGTCTTTGAGGAAATCGTAGGTGAAGGTATCCTTCCTGGGCGTTTCTTTCTTCTCTTCAAAATCTTCCTCATCTTCTTCTTCCTCGTCCTTAGAGCTATCAAAAAGTCTGATTTGACGAGAAGACTCCAGGTCGTATACTCGCTTGGAGTCAGGTGCTGGTGTTGTATTTTGTTTTCTGGCCACAGGCTGAATCTCCTGTACCCCACCAAAGCCAGTGGCAATGACCGTCACCCGAATGTTCATACCCAGGTCAGCATCCACACCGTGACCGAAGATCACTTCAGCATCCTCACCAGCAAACTCCTGCATGTAATCGGTGATATCCGCCAGCTCATCCATCTGCAGCTCAGCGTCCTCACCAGACATGATGGAGAGCAGGATTTTATCCGCTCCGTTCACATTCTGATTGTTGAGCAGCGGCGAATTGAGGGCTTCTTCAGCGGCACGTCGGCCTCTGTTTTCACCATGTGTCTGTGCAGAGCCCATCACAGCAGCTCCTGCATTTTTCATGACGGTCTTCACATCTTCAAAATCCACATTCACATAACCAGGGACTGTGATGATTTCAGCAATGCCTTTGGCCGCAGTGGTCAATACATTATCTGCCTGCCCAAAGGCTTCCCTGATCGGCAGGTTACCAAAAATCTCCCGCAGCTTGTCATTGAGGATGACAAGAACGGTATCACAGTTGGCTTTTAGCTCAGCAATACCATCATTAGCAGCCTGAATTTTCTTACGACCTTCAAACATAAAGGGCGCTGTGACAATGCCCACAGTAAGGATATCCATCTCCTTGGCAATCTGTGCGATCACCGGAGCGGCTCCTGTACCTGTGCCGCCACCCATTCCGGCAGTGATAAAGACCATTTTGGTATCTTCAGACAACATCTCACGAATGTCTTCAGTAGACTCGAGGGCTGCATGCTTTCCTTTTTCAGGATTTGCTCCTGCTCCCAGACCTGCTGTAAGGTTCACTCCCAGCTGAAGCTTATTAGGCACCGGACTACTCTCCAGCGCCTGAATATCTGTGTTGCAAACCACAAACTCTACATCCTTGATCCCAAGGTTATACATGTGATTTACGGCGTTACTTCCTCCTCCACCTACTCCGATCACTTTAATGATGGATTTGTGGTGTGTGGGTAAATCAAATTGATACATATTTTCTGCCATGACGTTATCGTTTAATATTCGAAGGCTGAATGACGAACAGTCCTTCTATCAATTTTCAAATACTCTATCTTATTAATAATCCTTTTCATCGTCGATATCATCGATCAAAAGTCCCTTGGTCTTTTCCAGAATATTCTGAAAAAACTTAGCGCCTTGCTTGTTGCGAGGCTTCAAAGCCTTGCCTTTAGCTATTTTCTCATTGTATCGGTCTTCCCTGATGTCGATGGCCCTGAAGCCGGACAGCACCAAACCTACTGAAGTAGCATACATCGGGCTCTTCACGGCATCTACTTTGCTCTTACCCAAATGCTCATTTGGATAGCCAATGCGTGTATCCAGTCCGGTCATGTACTCAAACAACTGCTGTAAATTGGTCAGCTGCGAGCCACCACCGGTCACTACGATACCAGCCGCCAGTTTCTTATGAAAACCAGAGGTAATGATCTCGGTGTGCACCATCTCTATGATCTCCTCCATACGGGCTTCGATCACATGGGCCAGGTTCTTTAATGAAATCTCCTTGGGTGCTCTGTTTCTCAATCCGGGGATAGACACAATCTCATTTGGATTGGCCTCCTCGGAAATGGCCCGTCCAAATTTGGTCTTCAGCTGCTCCGCCTGATGCTCCATCACCATGCAGCCCTGCTTGATGTCTGACGTAATGATGTTACCACCAAAAGGAATGACTGCCGTATGTCGGATGATGTTGTCATAGAATACCGCAATATCGGTGGTACCACCACCAATGTCTACCAGACAAACGCCGGCTTCTTTTTCTTCATCACTCAAAACCGCCAAACTGGATGCTAAAGGTTCCAGGATCAGATTTTCAATATCGAGGCCCGCTCTGCGTACGCACTTATTGATGTTATTGATGGCGTTGGTCTGTGCCGTGATGATATGGAAGTCAGCTTCCATTTTCACTCCTGACATTCCCACAGGGTCTTTGATGCCATCTTCATAGTCGATGATATAATCCTGGGGCATCACGTGGATGATCTCACTCCCTGGAGGAATCACGATGCGGTACATGTCATTAGTCAGTCGATTAACATCTTCCACGGTGATCTCATCATCACTGTCGCGGGTGATGGACCCGTGATGTACTGCGCTCTTGATGTGCTGACCGGCTATGCCCACGTTGACCACCCGGATATCAATACCGGATTGCTCGCTGGCCTCAACCACAGCTTTCTCAATGGCATTTACTGTCTTGTCAATGTTGGTGACAATCCCGCGGATCACTCCGTCGGATACTGCCTTTCCCATACCTAACACTTCCAGTTTACCAAATTCATTTTTACGCCCTACGATGACGCATATCTTGGTGGTACCTATGTCCAGTCCGACGATGATTTTATCTTCCATTTCTTTAGCAATTTTCAGTTTCAGTCCGAAGACTCATATTTTTATTCACAGACGATTTGATCCTTAAACTTGAGGTTTACCAAACTGTAGGTATTCCACCCCTTGTTTGGCAAGATCTCTTTGTAAAAAATCTTAAGTTTTCTAAACTTCCCTTCCAGGTCATCTGGCTTTCCGAATTTAATTTCCTGCTTGGTCACCTGTGGGAGCAACGTCAGCTCTCCATCTTTGGCGATCACTATCTGGGCAATCTGTGCCCTCCAAAATTCATCCTCCTCCACGTACTTCAGCATATTCAATATATCTTTTCCATAGTCGGTCTCTGTAATGTTTTTGGCCCAGCTAAATGAGCGTTCCAGTTCCAGAATTGGTACCCGCGCCGTATGCCGTGCATTGGTAGGCAGCAGCGTGCCGTCCATGTCAATGTACTGATCCGGGCCATTGCGATTGAAAATCCTGGCAATCGGCTGGGCCTGTTCCACATTCACTACCAGGTTCCCTTTTACATCTCTATAGACCTGTGCTTCTTTCACGAAAGGGTTGGCCTCCACCCTATGCTCGAGAGCCTTCAGGTCCAGCATACTGATAGACTGCCCCATTACATAATCAGTATTACCGGCATTGATCAAGTTCATAATCTCCAGCTTGTCGGTAAAGAAATCGCCATTCTGATCCTGGATATTCACCAGCACATCATTCACGGGTTTCGCCCCATTTTTCACCCCGGTGAATCCAATGATCACCAGCATGATAACTGCTGAAACAGAAAGGAACAATATGGTTTTTAGCTCACGATTCAATCTCGTATTTTTTTAGGTAGTAATTCTTCAGTTTTGGTACTTCCTGATCAATATTTCCTGCTCCAATGGTACACAACAGCTCCACATTCCTGGTGGCCATCACCTCCATCAATTCTGACTTTTCACACAGGACTTTCTGCTCCCTGGTGATGTTATCGAAAATGATCTGCGAAGTTATACCGGGGATAGGTTCTTCCCTAGCCGGATAGATATCCAACAGGATTATTTCATCGGCCAGAGACAAACTTTCTGCAAAGCCCGTCTGAAAATCTCTCGTTCTGCTGAACAAATGCGGCTGAAAGATGATGGTCAGTTTCTTTCTGGGAAATAGTGCCTTGACAGACTTGAGAAATGCAGTGATTTCCGTAGGATGATGCGCATAATCATCTATAAAGGTGAACTTCTCATCCTTGATAATGTATTCAAACCTACGCTTCACCCCTCTGTAGCTGGCTATGCCCGCTTTGATCGTCTCGGGATCCATGCCCATATCCAGCGCCACCCTCACGGCTGCCACAGCGTTCTCCACATTGTGAAAACCAGGCACGGAGAGTGTCAGGTCTTTGATCACCTCATTGCCATGATAGTTGAACACAAACATGCCATTGACAGCTCTGAGTGCCTTGGCCTGAATATCACCCTTATCAATACCGTAGGTGTAGTAGAGGTTCTCCAGGTGCATGTTGATCTTCTCTGCTGCCGCATGGTGAATCAACGTATTACCATCCTCACCTGAGAGCTTCACAAATTCACCAAATGCGTCTTTCATCTGCTCCTCATCGCCGTAAATATCCAGGTGATCAGGATCTACCGACGTAACTACCGTGTAGTTGGGAGACAGCCACAGAAATGACCGGTCGAACTCATCGGCCTCCACTACCACAGGGGCATCCTCCCCGCCCACAATCAGGTTGGAGTCATAGTTGGTCATGATACCCCCAATAAAGGCCGAGCAGCCCTTCTCCGACTGGTTGAGCAGGTGCGCCACCATAGAAGAAGTGGTAGTCTTTCCGTGGGTGCCACCCACAGCTACCGTATAATGCTTTTTAGAAATGATTCCCAGTGCTTCGGAGCGCTTCATCACAATAAACTTCTTTTTCTGGAAGTATCTCAGTTCCTCATGCTTTTTCGGAACGGCTGGCGTGTAAATGATCAGGGTTTTCTCCCTGTCCATGAAGTCTGCCGGGATATTACGCGGGTTGTCCTCATAGTGCACCCACATGCCCTCCAAAGACAGGCGTGTGGTGAGATTGGTATCTACCCGGTCATAGCCGCCCACTTTCACGCCGCGCTGATTGAACCAACGCGCGATGGCGCTCATGCCTATGCCGCCGATCCCAATAAAATATACGCTTTGTATGTCTTTCAGCTTCATGCGATCAATTTCAATATTTCGTTGGCTATGTCTTTGGCCGAGTTCGGGTGAGACATACGCTTAATATTTTCACTCAATATGCGCTTTCGGTCCTCATCCTCGATGAGTTCGAACGCCGTGTCAATCAGCTTTTCAGCTGCTTCATTATCTTTTACCAGCACGGCAGCATCACGCTCCACCAGTGCCATAGCATTGATGGTTTGATGATCTTCTGCCACATTGGGGCTGGGTACCAGTATGCTAGGCTTGCCCGTGAGCATCAGCTCGGCAATGGACAAAGCTCCGGCCCGTGAAATCACCACGTCCGCCACGGCGTAGGCATATTGCATCTCCCGTACAAAGTCCTTCAATAGAATATTCGTTGTGGGATTGGTTACCCTACGCTTCATCTCTTCAAAATAATATCCCCCCGTCTGCCAGATCACCTGATAACCTGAAGCTGCCAGGCGATCATACCCGGCCAGGATAAATTCGTTGATGGATCGCGCCCCAAGGCTGCCACCCACGATCAGGATTGTCTTTTTGGATGAATCCAATCCGAAAAACTCATAAGCAGAAGGTTTCAGATCAGGTTTGAGCAAAATGGTCTTGCGAACCGGGTTTCCGGTCACTACCAGCTTTTCGGCCGGAAAGTATTTTTCCATGCCTCCGTGGGCCACACAAATCTTATCCACCCTGCCAGCCAGCCATTTGTTGGTGAGGCCGGCGTAGGAGTTTTGTTCCTGAATGAGTGTAGGCACCTTTTTGGCGGAAGCCGCATAAAGCAATGGCCCGCTGGCGTACCCACCCACACCGATCACCGCATGGGGTTTGAATGAACGAATCAAACCAAAAGCTTTGAACAGGCTGGACATCACTTTGAATGGGAACATCAGATTCTGCGCAGACAAACTCCGCTGAATGCCACTGATCCAAAGGCCTACGATCTGAAATCCCGCTTCAGGCACCTTCTTCATCTCCATTTTACCCTGTGCCCCCACAAACAGAATCTCTACATCCTGCACCATGTCCTGAAGGGCCTGAGCAATGGAAATAGCAGGATAAATGTGGCCGCCTGTGCCGCCCCCACTTATCATGATCCGCAATGGTAATGGACGATATGTCTCTTGCTTTTCGATTATGCTGCTTCTTTAATTCGTTCTTTTGACTTGAAATTATTCGCCAGTGGCGAACCAATGTCATCTATCTCACCACGGCTCACACTCAAAATGATCCCCAGTGCCAGCCCGGTGAAGAGCTGCGAGGTACCTCCCATACTGATCAGTGGCAAGGGCAATCCGGTGATGGGCCCCAAACCAACCGCCACACCCATATTGACCATGGCCTGCATGACCAGCGCAAAGGACAACCCGGCGGACAGTAACCCTCCATAAGCCCTATGGCTCTCAGCGGCCGCCTTCATGCCCCGGTAGAGCAGTCCCAAATAAAGGAACAATACCGTGATCCCCCCAATAAGCCCGTACTCTTCCAGCACGATGGCAAACACAAAATCTGAATATGGATGGGGTAAATAATTTCTCTGGTCACTCTGTCCCGGGCCTTTTCCGGTAAGTCCTCCGGTGGCAATGGCAATGTATGCCTGCTTGGCCTGGAATGGTGTCTCATCTTCGCTGAAAAAGCTCTGCACCCTGCTCACCGCTGTACCTGTTCTTTGTCCGAATGTAAGCGCCACTCCACCCGCAATCACCCCGATAATCATGAGGATGGCCAGGTATTTCATGGGTACCCGTCCGATAAAAAGCATCAGCATACAAGTACCAAAAAGCAAAATGGCCGTTGACACGTTGGTCATGGCAATCAGTGCACAAATCAGCCCAATCCATACCAAAATGGGTATGATGGCTTTCTGAAAATCATCAATGCTCTTCTGACGTCTGGATAACATACTGGCCAAAGTGATGACCAGCGCGAGTTTGGCCAAATCCGAAGGCTGAAAGGCCTGGTTGATCAGGGGAATGGTGATCCATCTGGAGGCCTCGTTGATGTTGGTTCCAAACTGCCAGGTAAATAACAGCAGCGGCAAGGACAACCAAAGTGCCAGCCGGGACAGCTTCGCATAATAGCGATAGTCTATCTTATGTGCCACCCACATGGCCAGCAAACTCAACATCACCAACGCAGAATGCTTGAACAGGTAATACTCCGTATCACCCTCCATCATTTTGTAAGCCAAGCTACCTGTGGAGCTGTACACCACCAAAATACTCAGCATAGACAGCAGAAATACGATGAACCAAATCACCGGATCGCCTTTTAAGTTCTTGTATGCCCAATCTTTGATCACGTTCATACTTTTGCTCTTTTAGTCTCTTTCAAATTTTTCACCGCCACGCGAAACTGATCACCTCTGTCCTCATAGTTTTTGAACAAATCAAAACTGGCACAGGCAGGCGACAGCAACACCACCTCTCCACTGGCAGCCATTTCATACCCCAAACTCACCGCCTCCTCTATGCTGCGGGTTTCTCTGGTCTCCACCGTGGTACTGAACCGGTCGGTCAGCTTACTGTTATCCACCCCCAGACAAATCAGCCCTTTGACCTTGTCAGCCACGAGCGCAGCGATTTGATCATATTCATTTCCTTTGTCTATCCCGCCGGCAATCCAGATGATTCGCTGACGAATGCCTTCCAAGGCATAATAGACAGCATCCACATTGGTGGCCTTGGAATCATTGATAAAGCCCACTCCATCGATCTCTCCACAGAACTCCAGCCGGTGAGGTGCATTCACAAAGGTTTTGAGGCCTTTCAATATCTGTTCTATGGACACCTCCATGGTGAGGGCGCTCAGCACCGCCGACATGGAATTGATCATGTTGTGTTTACCGATCAGGGAGATTTCCGATACCGGAATGGTATGTTTCTTATCCTTTTCTTTAAATCGGTAATTGAAAATGAGGTGCTCATCATCCATATAGGCCTCCCATTTCGGGTTTTTAGTGGCCGAAATAGCAAAGAGACAAGCCTCTATTTTGCGCTTGGCCACTTCCTCTGTTACCGGCTCACTGTCTGCGCAGTAGATGAAAGACTCCTCATGACTGAGGTTCTCGGTGATTCTGAACTTGGATGCCACGTACTTTTGAAAGTCGTAATCATACCTGTCCAGGTGATCAGGTGTGATATTGAGCAGCACTGCCACATTCGGTTTAAACTTCACAATACCATCCAGCTGGAAGCTGCTCACCTCCACCACGAAATAATCATAATCCCCCTCGGCCACCAGCTTGGCCAGGCTCACCCCCACATTGCCACCAAGTGCCACTTTCAAACCTGCAGACTTCAGGATGTGATAAGTGAGGAGTGTGGTCGTGGTTTTTCCATTGGTGCCGGTAATGGCGATCACTTTGGCATGCTGAGGAATGTATCTGTAAGCAAACTCGATCTCCGATATGACTGGAATTCCCTTTGCCGCCAGCGCCTTAATCATGGGTACCTTATCAGGAATACCCGGGCTTTTGATCACCTCATCTGAGGCCAATATGATGTCCTCAGTGTGTCCGCCTTCTTCAAAATCTATCCCATAGGATTGCAACACGAGCTTTCTGTCCGCAGAAATGGCTCCTGCATCTGACAGAAAGACGCGATATCCGTGCTTCAACCCTAGTATGGCCGCACCAATTCCGCTTTCGCCTGCTCCCAATATGGCAATAGATTTACTCATTCAATTTCGTCTTGTTTTTTAGTCTTTCTTTCTAAAATCTGATCACAACACAGTGAATAAAGAGATACCAGCTCGTATCCTGCCTTTACCACATCTGTGATGGTACCAATGTTTCTTTTTCGGTTGGCCTCATCCAGCCTATCCATCATGAAGATCAACTCATCCATCTCCTCTTCCATGGCCTCTATCTGGGTATAGAAACTTCCTTCTGATTTTGCCCCTAAAACCTTTTTCAGTACCACATCCAGCTTTTTGGTGGTTCTGATGATGGTGGTAGAGAAGGTCAGCAAATTGCTGCCCGGCAGCAGTTCGGCCAGACCTGAGGCTTTCTGCTGAAATTTTTCATTGAGACGAGAGAGTTGTTCCAGAGTCATATCGGTTTATCTAAGTTTAAGCGTTGCCAAAGTGAGAATAGCCAGCAGGATGCCCACGGTCCAGAAGCGGGTCACGATTCTGGCTTCATGCCATCCTTTTTTCTGGTAATGGTGATGCAGCGGAGACATCAGAAAAACCCTTCGCCCCTCTCCGTATTTCTTCCGCGTATATTTGAAATAAGACACCTGAATGATCACCGACAGGTTTTCGATCAGGAAAATGCCGCACAGCACCGGGATAAGAAGCTCCTTTCTGATGACCAAAGCCAATACGGCAATGATGGCACCCAGTGAAAGGCTCCCCGTATCGCCCATAAACACCTGCGCGGGGTATGAATTGTACCAAAGGAAACCAATGCAGGCTCCCACAAAAGCCGCACTGAAAATCACCAGCTCTCCTGAATTGGGGATGAAGGCAATGTTCAGGTATTCCGCAAAAACCGCATTACCTGACAGGTATGCCAGGATGGCCAGCGTGAGGCCGATGATCGCTGATGTACCGGCCGCCAGTCCGTCGAGTCCGTCAGTGATATTGGCGCCATTGGATACTGCTGTGATGATGAAAATCACCACCAACACGTAAATCAACCAGGTATAATCCTCTAAGAAATAAGGTAACAACCAGTCGTATTGAAATTCATTGTCTTTGAAAAAAGGAATAGTGGTCACAATGGAGCTGCTGTCCTCAAGGCCCATGCCGCCCAGCTCGGGGATGATCACATCGGGGTGCATCACCATCACCAGGCCTACCAGTAAGCCCAGTCCTACCTGCCCAATCACCTTAAAATTGCCTTTCAGACCATCCTTGTTTTTCTTCTTGATCTTGAGGTAATCGTCTGTAAAACCTATGATCCCCATCCACAAGGCCGTGATCAGCAGGAGCTGCACGTATACATTGCCGATCTGAGCAAAAAGCAGTGTAGGAATGATGATCGCAGAGATGATCATGATTCCGCCCATGGTGGGTGTGCCTTGCTTTTCCATTTGGCCTTTCAGCCCAAGGTCACGGATAGATTCGCCCATCTGAAAGTTCCTGAGAGCATTGATAAACCGCTTACCAAATACGATGGTGATGAGCAAAGAAATCACCGCAGCCATACCCGCCCGAAAGGAGATGTAGCGAAATACGCTAGCCCCCATCAGGTCAAATTGTTTATCTAAAAAGTCAAACAGGTAGTACAGCATTTTACTCAGTCATTAGTTTAAGATGGTCAATGGTCAATGGTTGAAAGAGTCCATAGTCTTATTGGCCATTCAGCATTTCGTTTAATATTTCTTTATCGTCAAAGTGATTTCTCACTCCTTTTATTTCCTGATAAGTTTCATGTCCTTTGCCAGCCACCAGGATGATATCCATCTTCCCCGCCAGGTTACATGCCGTGCGGATGGCCTCTTTCCGGTCCTGAATGATCATGGTATTCTTCTGAGCCACCTTGGGTACCCCTTTCATCATCTCCTCCAGGATTACCGCCGGGTCTTCATCCCTTGGATTATCCGAGGTAAGAATCACCTTATTGCTAAACTCCGCCGCGATACGAGCCATCTCAGGACGCTTGGCTTTGTCACGGTTTCCACCACAACCCACCACTGTAATGACCGTCTCCTGCCTCGTGCGTAGTTTATCTATCGTCCGCAGTACATTGTCCAATGCATCCGGCGTATGCGCATAATCCACAATGGCCAAAATGTTATTGGGATTGTAGACCTGCTCAAATCGTCCACGGGCTCCATCTATCTGCGACAGGGCCGTGAGTACTTCTTCTTTCTCTTCGTCCAGCAGTACACCCGCCGCATAAACCGCCAGCAGGTTATAAGCATTAAAGTCACCAATCAGTTTGAACCAGGCGCTGATTCCGTCCACATCCAGCTCCAAACCCTGCAGGGTATTGTGCAGGATCTTCGCCCGGAAGTCCGCCATCGATTTCAGGGAATAGGTATTTTTCTCCGCCCTGGTATTTTGCAACATCACCATCCCGCGCTTATCATCTGCATTCACGAGTGCAAAAGCCTCCTTGGGGAGCTTATCGAAAAGCATCTTCTTGGCTTTGATATAGGCCTCAAAGGTTTCGTGATAGTCCAGGTGATCATGGGAAATATTGGTGAAAATGCCCCCCGCAAACTGTAGACCACTGGTGCGATGCTGTACCAGGGCATGAGAGCTTACTTCCATGAAACAGTGGGTACATCCCTGACTCACCATCTCCCCCAGCAGCTCATTGAGCTGCAGACTGTCTGGCGTGGTGAACTTAGCATCTAATACTTTGTGGTCAATCTTGTTCTCCACAGTGGATAACAAACCCACCTTGTAGCCCAGCTGCTGAAAGAGCTGGAATAACAATGTCGCAGTGGTGGTTTTACCATTGGTGCCAGTTACTCCTACCAGGCTCAACTTTCTGGAAGGATTGTCATGGAAATTGGCTGCCACGATTCCCATCGCAGCAGCACTATTATCCACCTGTATGTACGTTATTGACTGCTTTCTCTTCTCTGGTAAGTTTTCGCAAAGGATGGCCACTGCCCCCATATCCACAGCGGTCCCGATGTAATCGTGTCCGTCTACATTCAGCCCTTTAATGGCGATAAACAGACCTCCCTTTTTCACCCGTCTGGAATCAAACGCCAAAGACGAGATCTCCCGCTCACGATCACCGTGCAGTTCAGTAAGGGATACTCCGTATAATATGTCTTTCAGCGTCTTCATCAACTCAACTCCAGCTTTATGTTCGTTCCTCTTGAAAATTTCGTACCCGGCACAATGGACTGCTTCGCTACCCGGCCTCTGCCCTGTACGCTCACCTTCAGTCCGGCATTTTCCAGCACGTAAATGGCATCCCGGAGGGTCATGCCCCGCACATCCGGAATCCGCTCCGCCTTGGGCGTATTGTCTTCCCAAAACACGGAATGATTCACCACGTCGGTAGTCACCCAGCTGGCTTCCGTTTGGGAATGGTTAGAAATTCCAAATTCGTTAGCGATCATTTTCAGCTCGTCCTGCTTGCCAGACCTGATCACCGGGAAAATACCCGCAAACTGTGTACGCTGATCCGGCAGCTCCTGATGCAGCTCGGTCTCCAGGGCATAGATATTGTCAGCGATCTCCTTGAATACCGGAGCCGCCACATCGCTACCATAGATCTGATAGCCCTTAGGATCATCGATCACCACAATGCAGCTGTATTTTGGATCATCCGCCGGGAAATATCCGGCAAACGACGTATAGTAGGCATTGGTATAGCGCCCGTTCACCACCTTCTTGGCGGTACCGGTTTTACCAGCGATTTTGTATTTCTCATTGTAGATATTGGAAGCGGTACCCCGCTCTACCACGCCTTCCAGCATCAGTTTCACATCCCGCAGCGTGCTTTTGGAGCAGATCTTCGGATTGAGCACCTTGGGCTCGTATTTTTCTATGTTCCTGTTGGCTTTTTTCACCGCTTTCACGATGATAGGCTGAATCATTTTTCCATTGTTGGCCACCGCATTGTACAAAGTCAGCGTTTGCAGAGGGGTCATCTTAAGCTCATAGCCATGGGAGATCCATGGCAACGAGATCCCACTCCACGTACTGTCCGAAGGATCCTTGATGTAAGGAATCCCCTCACCCACCATCTGGAAGCCCAACGGCTGATCGAGTCCAATATTTTTGATGTAATCCGTATACCTGGATGGATTGTCTCCAAAATGCCTGGTGATCAGCTTGGCTGTACCGATGTTGGAGCTTTTCTCAAACACTTCCTTCACAGTGAGGATGCCATAACCTCCCGGCTTGTGGTCCTTCATGGTCTCATTGAAAAACTTCATAGCACCATTGCCAGTATCGATGGTGTCTGTCAGCTTGATGTCGCTATCTTCCAACAGCGCAATCATACTGGCCAGCTTAAAAGTAGACCCTGGCTCACGGGCACCCTGGCTGCCCACAGCATAGTTGTAGCGCTCATAATACTCTCCTTTGCTGTTTCTGCTCAGGTTGGAGATGGCCTTGATCTCGCCGGTTTTCACTTCCATGAGGATCACCGCACCATAGTCCGCCTGGTGGCGTTGTAGTGCTTTGTAGAGTGCCGATTCGGTAACATCCTGCAGGTTGACATTGAGGGTGGTCTGGATGTCATAGCCGTCTTTGGGGCGAATCTCCGACCCGTCATACACAGGCTTCCAGCCCCCGCCAGCCATCTTCTGAAACAGTGCCTCTCCATTCTGGCCTCCCAGCTCTCTGTTGAAGCTGTACTCCAGCCCCACTACGCCGCGGTTGTCGGAATTGACCGTCCCAATTGTTCGGTATCCCAAATGCGAAAAAGGCAGAAATCTTTTTTCCACCTTCTCGAAGATAATCCCGCCTGTCAACCGCCCTTCCCTGAAGATGGGCCAGCGCTCAATCATTTTTTTCTCCTGGTACCCGACCTCCTGCCGGTTGAGCACCATGTACCGCCTCCGCTCTTTGCGTGCCGCATCTATTTTGCGGCGATACTGAGCGGGCGACTGATCTCCGTAAAAATCGGCGAGCAGGTAACACAAGGAATCTATGTGCGCATTGTAAAGCTCTTTTCCCGGAAGGTAAGGATCGAAAGCCACCTGATAGAAGGGCAAAGAGGTCGCCAACAGGCTGCCATCATCGGCATAGATATTGCCACGCGTGGCATTTACCTTCATTACCTGCAAACCCATGGTCTCGGCATACCCTCTCCACTTATCACCCTCTGCATACTGCACGGTGATAATGCGAAAAAGTATCCCTGCAGAAAACAAGAATACCAGCATAAATGCGATCCTGACTCGGAGCAATATGGCTTTTTTGATACTCATTCCTCAGCGACAATGATTTTGTAGGGTGAAACATCACTTTCCACCAGACCCAGTGACCGGGCTTGCTTGGCCACTTCTGACTGTTTGCTGGCGTATTTGTAATCGGCCTTGAGTGTGGTGAAATCTGCACGCAGGTCCTCCACCTGGGTTTCCAGTCGGCTGATAGATCTGATTTTCTTCTCTGCGTAGTGCCTGCTGCCTATGTAGACGATGCACAGCCCACAGATGAAAAGGATTTGTGGGAGGAAACGTACGTGGATCACCTCTGCCAATGATTCGTCCATTGGTAAATACCGCTCCAGCAGGGTGAAGAAGCTCCCCTGTTTGCCTGAAGATTTGCCTGGTATTTTGTACGTATTGGTTGCCATTTTTTTTAATCTTTTGGTCTGCTCGCACAGACCCTCTGGTATTTTCTATTTTTTATCTTCACTGCGCACTGCTATTCGCAATTTTGCACTGCGTGCTCTTTTGTTTCTTTCTATCTCCTCCTCATCCGGTATGATTGGCTTGCGCGTCACCGGGGTGAAGGGTCTGATCACATTGCCATAAAAATCCTGCTCCACCTGTCCTTTCATATTCCCTGAATTCACAAAGTTTTTGACCGGGCGATCCTCTAAGGAGTGGTAGCTCATCACCACCAGCTTTCCTCCAGGCCTGATCACCTCGGCGGTCTGCTCCAGAAACTCCCGCAGGGCACCCATCTCATCGTTTACCTCGATGCGGATGGCCTGAAACAGCTGTGCCAGGTACTTCATTTCCTTTCCTCTGGGCGCCACTTTCAGGGCTACTTCCCTGAGTTCCTCATTTCGGGTGATGGCCTTGCTGCCCCGTGCCCGGATGATGGCTGCTGCCAGTGTGCGAGCATTTTTGATCTCCCCGTAGGCACTGAGGATGTGAATGAGGTCATCCTGCTCATAGTCGTTGACTATGTCGCGGGCAGTGACCGCCGCACCCTGATCCATGCGCATGTCCAGTGCACCGTCAAAGCGGGTAGAAAATCCCCGCTGCCCTTCGTCCAACTGATGAGAGGAAACCCCCAGATCTGCCAGAATGCCATCTACCTGCTTCACCCCGTAAAAGCGAAGCTGCCTTTTCAGGTGTCTGAAGTTGGATTCTACAAATGTGAAAGAACGATTTTGCCGAAATGCTTCAGCGTTGGCCTTTGCGTCAGCGTCCTGATCAAAAGCATATAGCATCCCCGTATCGAGTCTGCTGAGTATCTCTTTGGAATGTCCCCCGCCACCGAAGGTGACATCTACATAGATTCCATCGGGTTTGATATCGAGTGCATCAATGCACTGTGCCAATAAGACCGGTGTGTGATAGGTACTCATTTACTCGTCCAGATATTTCTGGGCCAGTGCCGAGTACTCTTCCGAATCATCTATCTGATGCTCCTCAAAAAGCTGAGGGTTCCACATTTCAATGTAATTGCCCATCCCTATCAGGATCAATTCCTTGTCTAGTCCGGCATGAGCGAGCATCTGCCTGGGGATCAATAATCGTCCTGCACTATCCAAATCCACCTGCTGGATGCTCCTGAAGAAGTTGCGTTTTAGCTTTCTCTGCTCTGCGTTGAACTCACTGAGCGCAGCTATCTTGGCATGTATCTTTTTGTATTCTAACATTGGATACAGGATCAGATTTTGCTCAAATCCTTTTCGGATAATGAGTTCGTGCGTGGAAACCTCGGGTAGACTAGACTTAATCTTCGCAGGTAAGACTAGCCTACCCTTAGTATCCAATTTGCACTCATACTCGCTTGTAAAAAAAGCCATGTCTGAGTTTGCTCTGCTCTCACAGAGCTAGAAAAATATAAACCACCAATACAAATGTATCAAAAAGTATGACAAAGTCAACCACAACCCCCCACTTTACTCCACTTTTTATAAAAACTTTGAAATTAAGCCATAATCGTTGATTTTTCGACCAATACGGTGAATATGCAGGTTAACTCACTGGATGACAGGACGTAGAATTGGTCTACTTTAAGCTGGAATTGTACAAAACAGGAGCAAATACCCCACCCGGTGGGGAAAAGTGGAGCGATTAGAAATTTGTGTGGGGATGGTGGGGGAAAGTGGTAAAGTGGAGCAATTCGGGAGGATGGTGAACTGATAACACGCCCAGGCCGGCAGCAATACCAGCTGATTCGGATATGCTATCCGAATCTTACGGGTTAAGGGATTTATAATCCCTTAATTATCACTATTTTCATCCAATGGGAATCAAAAATCGAATCTCGCAAGGTTATCTCTACTTTCTAACCTTAACTGTAGTTGACTGGGTGGATGTGTTTACACGTCCTGTATACAAACACCATATAGTCAACTCGCTCAAATACTGCCAACAACAGAAAGGTCTCGAATTATATGCATGGTGCCTGATGTCGAACCATTTACACCTCATTGCCTCGGCTGACGAAGAGCATAACCTTTCTGATATTCTTCGTGACTTCAAAAAATTCACCAATAAAACAATCATTGCTTCAATTCAGGAAGAACCAGAAAGCAGACGAAAATGGGTGCTTGATCGATTTGAATTTAGTGGCAGGTACAATCCGAAAATCAAGAATTATAAATTTTGGCAGGATGGCAATGACGCCAAGGAAATCACCTCCAATCACTTTCTTGATCAGAAACTAGATTACATCCACATGAACCCGGTAAAAGCAGAAATAGTATCAGAACCAGAGCATTACCGGTATAGCTCAGCGAGGGATTATGCAGGAGAGAAAGGTTTACTTGATCTTGTTTTTATTGACTAATGAAGAGGATTCCGATTGTGTCTCAGCTCAGATTTGCAACCTGCTTTGGGCTGTCCATGGATTTTTGAGGTTATGCTTGCATTAAAAAACCGGATTATAAATCCTCTTTCTCTTTCTTCCGGGATTTCAAATCCCGAAGAGCTCGGTGATTGTGTTGTGAGAACCGTCATTCCCGCGCAGGCGGGAATCTCATCTGGTAAGAGGCCCAGAGATAGATCGATTGTGTAGGCACGTCTTCCCATCTGTCATGGTGAGCCTGTCGAACACAGATGGCGAGGATGGATGTCATTGTATTCCTCTTTGACGAGCATTGTCTTATCCTTCGACGGAGCTCAGAGTGACAATGCCAGTGCTCACAGAGACAATGCCTGAGCTCCGTCGAAGCATCAATCATTTTCACTTCCTGCTACCGCATCCACTTTTCAATGAAATCAACTCTCCTCACGTAGTTGACCCTATCAATAATCACTTCATCTCGTGACATCCGTCATTTCTACCCATCGCCGCAGGGCGCACCTTTGTATCACATTTTAAATGAAGAGTCATGAAAAATCTACTGATACTGGGAGCTGGCTCCGCCGGCACCATGATGGCCAACCACCTCATTGGGAAATTACCTCAGGAATGGAAAATCACCATCGTGGATCAACGCGAGAAACACTACTATCAGCCGGGGTTTCTCTTCCTCCCTTTTCGCATCTACGAACCGGAGGATTGCTTCAAATCAATCACAGAATACATCCCCAAGGGAGTCGAATACATCCAACAGGGCATTGAACAAATCATAGGCAAGGACAACAAGGTGGTCCTGAATGACGGAACATCTATAGCCTACGACCTGCTGATCATCGCCACCGGCAGCCGCATAGCGCCGGAAGAAGTGGAAGGAATGAGTGGTCCGGAATGGCATCAGTCAGTTTTTGATTTTTACACCTTCGAGGGAGCCCATAATCTCCGAGAAAAACTCGACAACTGGGATGGCGGGAAGCTGGTAGTTCACATTACCGAAATGCCCATCAAATGTCCTGTGGCTCCTCTTGAGTTTGCATTTCTCGCAGATAGCTACTTTAAAAGCAAAGGCATGCGCGACCGGGTCACTATTGACTATGTGACTCCACTGGATGGTGCTTTCACCAAGCCAAAAGCCGCCTCCAAACTGGGCTACCTGCTCAAGGAAAAAGGGATCAATATTGTGCCTGATTTTGCCATCGCCCGGGTGGACAATGAAAACAAGAAAATTGTTTCCTGGGATGAAAAGGAAGTGCCCTTCGATCTACTGGTGACAATACCCACCAATATGGGTGATGATCTGATGCTCAGATCAGGCTTGGGTGATGACTTAAACTTTGTCCCCACCAACAAACACACCCTGCAGTCTGAAGCATTTTTGAACATTTTTGTCCTGGGAGATGCGACCAACTTACCCACCTCCAAAGCCGGGTCTGTGGCTCACTTTGAGTCCGAAATTCTCCTGAAGAACATTCTGCGCTACATCGACGGGACGCCTCTTGTGGAAGATTTCGACGGGCACGCCAATTGTTTTGTGGAAACAGGCAACGGCAAGGCCATGCTGATCGACTTTAACTATGATACAGAACCCCTACCGGGAAAATTTCCGATCGACGGATTCGGGCCACTCAAACTACTGGAAGAGAATAAGCTCAATCATCTGGGCAAACTAGGCTTTAGATGGATCTACTGGAATATGCTCATGAAAGGCCTGAGTATCCCATTCATCACTCCGCAGATGAGCATGAAAGGTAAAAAAACAGAAAAGAAGGAAGTAGAAATTATTTAACACTTAAAATCAAAAACAAATGGAAACTATAATCGCCAATATGCCTGTGAATGTAAATGAGCAAGGCTATCTGCTGGACATGAACCAATGGAATAAGGAAATCGCCGAACAAATAGCTGATGAAGAAGCGATAGACCTGACCAACAGACACTGGGAAGTACTGGAGTATCTACGGGCCGAACAAGTCAAAGGCACGGCCCTCTCCATCAGGAAAATTGGTAAATCAGGGGTGGTGGGCATTGCGGAGTTTTACAAACTCTTCCCTGAAGGCCCACTCAAAAAGGCTTCCAGAATTGCGGGTATTCCCAAGCCTGCCAGTTGTATATAAACACACCTAAAAAAACGAATCATGGAAACGCTAGAAAAACCAGTACTTGATAAAAAGAAAGCAGTGAAGCCACTCAAAAAGATCATGATCATCCAGTCCAAAGCCACGATCGATTCTGTCTATGCGGCTTTGATCCTGGCCAATGGCGCCCGAATGGAGGGAATTGAGTCTGAGCTGTTCTGTACCTTTTTTGGATTAGAAATGCTCCAGCCGAAGAAGATGGATCATTTGCATGTAGCTACCGTAGGCAACCCGGGCCTTCACATCCCCACCATGCTGGGTGGGCTGCCAGGCATAGAGTCACTGGCCAGCAATATGATGAAAAAGGAAATGGATAAGCTGGATATTCCACCGCTGAGCGAATTTCTCGAGATCTACAAAGCCTCCGGCGGAAAGGTCTTTGCTTGCAAACTCGCCATGGAGATGTTTCACCTTAACCGGGAAGACCTATGGGAAGGAGTAGATGAAGTACTGACTGTTGGTGACTTCTATGGTCGTGCCCAGGAGGAAGGCGTTCAGCTTCTTTTTGTTTGAGACCTTCGAAATTAGCTTCAAAACACCAGCCAGGGGATTTTCATCCCCTGGCTTGACTGGTATATGGCCTTACGGCAGAACCCACTGGTGCGTGGATTGAATCCAAAAACCCTGGTATTGTCATTGAGAAATATCATTCCCGCGCAGGCGGGAATCTCATCTGATAAGAGGCCCAGGGATAGATCGATTGTGTAGGCATGTCTTCCCATCTGTCATGGTGAGCCTGTCGAACCATCATACAGATGACAAGGTTGGATGTCATTTGTAATCCTCTTTGACGAGCATTGTCTTACGCTTCGACGGAGCTCAGCGTGACAATGCTTAAGTTCAGCCTGGCATTGTCTTACTCTTCGACGGAGCTCAGAGTGACAATGCCTAAGCTCGGAGATGCAAAGCTCAGGTCTTCAGTACACTCCCAATGACAATCACAACGCGGGCGCGTTTGAAAATGTCATGCTGAGCTCCGTCGAAGCATCAAACATTTTCACTTTCTCAGTCCAGATCAGTCCCCCAAACTTTTAGCCCCATTCTCTCAGATTTATCAAAATATTGAAAATCTGTTCAAAGAATTCACGAAATATTATTTCATTTTTATCAAATTCGCATAAACATTTATCAAATCAACCTTACAATAAGTGAAGAAGATCTATTCCTTAATGTTCCTTCTTTTTGGCTATCAGTCTTTTGCGGGAGATGAAGCGGCCATCGATACAGGAGCCACCGCCTGGATGCTGACATCCACCACCCTTGTATTGCTCATGATCCCCGGACTTGCCATGTTCTATGGCGGCCTGGTGCGAACCAAAAATGTACTGGGCACCATGATGCACAGCTTCACGGCCATGGGCATTATGACCCTCCTCTGGGTCATCTGCGGATACAGCATGGCTTTTGGGCCTAATATACTTGGCGGGTGGTTCGGCTGGAGCCCGGACTACTTCCTGCTGCAGGGCATTGATGATGTCATCACCGACGGCATTCCTGAATATGTTTTTGCCATGTTCCAGGGGAAGTTTGCGATCATCACCCCTGCCATCATTGCCGGGGCTTTTGCGGAACGTATTTCTTTCAAGGGCTACTGCATTTTCATTGCTGTTTGGGGCATACTGATCTACAATCCTCTTTGTCACTGGGTGTGGGCGTCAGACGGGTACCTGTTTAACCTGGGGGCAGACGGGGCCATCGATTTTGCAGGGGGTACTGTGGTACACATCAGCGCGGGAATCAGCGGGCTGGTGGCAGCCCTCTATCTGGGCGCAAGGAAACAACACCCACACCTGCCGATGCAGCCAAACAACCTCGTCATGACCATGATTGGGGTGGGCTTACTTTGGGTGGGCTGGTTTGGCTTCAATGCCGGCAGTAGCATAGAGAGTGGATTGAGCACCGCTCAGGCCCTCACGGTCACACAAATAGCAGCGGCAGCGGGTGCCCTTGCATGGATATTAATTGAAGGTTTTCATCAGGGCAAGGCAACGGCCCTTGGGTTTGCGTCAGGTATTCTGGCAGGTTTAGTGGCCATCACACCGGCTGCTGGTGTGGTACAACCCATGGGAGCCATTGCCCTGGGGATCTTCTCCAGTGGCATCTGCTACCTGGCCATTATGATCAAAAACAAACTCGGATATGACGATACACTGGATGCGTTTGGCATACACGGAGTGGGTGGTATCGTGGGTGCATTGCTGCTTGTTTTCTTCATCCGCGATAGCTGGATGGAAGACGCTGCCGGACTGGCCGGTGGCACCTGGGGCGTCATAGATCAGCTGGGCGTACAGGCTTTGGCCATTCTTATTGCCCTGGCATACGCCGGAGTGGGTACTTTGTTGATACTCTTTGTACTGAATAAGATAGTTCCGCTCAGAGCGACAGAAGAAGCCGAAATGAAAGGACTGGACAGCTCCTACCATGGAGAAAAAGGATATGGAATGATTAACCCTAGCTAAACGAACATGAAACTAATAATTGCAATCATCAGAGAAAATCAACTCGATCAGGTCCGGGAGTCGCTTATAGAGGCCGGGATTGCCAGAATCACGGTTAGTAACGTATCGGGGCATGGCAGGAGGATCACCGAAGAGATTTACCGGGGGCAGAAGGTCATCCCCACTATGGTTTCCAACATCCGGCTGGAGATCGCTGTAAACGATGAGTTCAAAGAGAGAACCATAGAGGCCATCACAAGAGCCACCGAATCCAATGATGGAGAGATGGTAGGAAGCGGTAAAATATTCGTGGTTCCGCTCGAGGAATGCATCCGTATTCGCACGGGCGAAAAAGGCAATGCCGCTATCTGATAAAGATTGAACACCAAGAGACTGGAAAGGTCGTTTCGGACTGCTCGTTGAGCTGCTCGGAACGACCTTTTTTAATAGTACGCTTTCATGAGTTAATTCTTCTGTTTTCATGCCAAATATGCAGAGCACACCAATAGGTTTGGCCATAACCATTTAACATGATAAACGTTTGATTCACAGTATTTATCGCTAAATTTACAACCCATGCCTTCTGTAGAACTATATAGCTCATTCTTGGAATTGAAGTCCGAAAGAACTGATCGTCCACTTTCAGCTAAGGAAAAAGAACGTCAGCATCAGGCCGCGCAATCATTAGGGCTAATCAAGGTCAAAAAATGATTAAAAAGTCCAGCTCATGGAAAAAGATCTGGCTCAGGGAATCAGAAAATTAGGTCGGGCACTCAATAGCAATAAAGTTGATTACATGTTCATAGGGGGTGTAGCCATTAGCTTTTATGGTACACCCAGAGCATCGGTGAACATGCCACCAGGCATTGAATATGATGTTGATGTTTGGTACATGGCGACTAACCATAATTTCACAAGGCTCATTCGCGCGATTTCAGAAATCTCTCCCGAACTCGAAAGTGATCTATCCAAAATGATATTTGATCCAAAGAAAACCTTTATCAAATTTCGTGTTGACCAATTCCATTTTGATTTCCTTCCGGAACTGGTAGCCTTTCAGCACAAAGACTTTGCAAAATGCTATCTCAACAAAGAGGAAGGAATAATTGAGGGCACAAAAATCAATATCATTTCCAAAAATGATCTTATTCTGGATAAACAGAAGTTGGGCCGGGATAAAGATTTAGCGGACATTGAAAACCTCAAATCTAAATCTTACAAGGGTTTCTCGAGATAGCACCATCTCGTTCGAACTTGCATCCAAATAAAGTTAAGCTCGCCTTTAAGGAGCATTACCTCCCCATTCTGTCATGGTTGTGAGAACCGTCATTCCCGCGCAGGCGGGAATCTCATCTAGTAAAAGGCTTCCAGAAAAATCCGTCGGAAAAGCATTGCCTTCCCATCTGTCATGGTGAGCCTGTCGAACCATCAGACAAGGTGGCGAGGTTGGATGTCATTTGTATCCTCTTTGTTAGCATTGTCCTATCCTTCGACGGAGCTCAGGATGACAATGCTTAAGCTCAGCCTGGCATTATATTGCTCTTCGACAAAGCTTAGAGTTACAGTACATAACAAATTACAAAACCCAGAACTACGCACACTCCGAATGACAATCACAACACGAGCCCATATGAAAATGTCATACCGAACTCCATCGAAGCATCATACCTTTTCACTTCCTATACCCAAGCAATCAGGCCAGAAACTCTCCATGGCAAGAGAAGTACAGTTATAGGTCTACAATCATCCAAACCTCTGGTCTGTCCAGGGGGTGACTCCCTCGGAGGAATTGATCCCCTGTACATTTAGATACAAATCCAGATGCTCAATTTTCGCGGACCGGATCTATCACTAAACCGTAAATCATAAAAGAAATCAATAATGAAGCGATCACTACTCATCATCGCCCTTCTTTTCGCAGCAGCGCAATACACCTATGCACAAGCACCGGACACCTTTGTCCATCCGGGAGTGCTCAGCAGTCAGGCAGAACTGGATGCTTTGAAAGATGCTGTCCAAACCAGCAATGGCAGCCCGCAGGTGGCTGGTTATGCCCGAATGGCTGACGAAGCACTGGGAAACCTGGACTATACCCCTACTCCATATGCCAACGTACATGTGATCGCCTCCGGCGTGGGCGATGAGGAGCGCGCCTTTCGTCAGGATGCGCATGCCCTGTACATTCATGCCATCAAGTGGGTGGTGACCGGGGATGATGCCCACCGCGATAAGGCCATTGAAATCGCAGATGCATGGGGAGAGACCTTTGAGTCCCTGATTCCCGAGGAGAACAAGCCCAACCAACCTACCCTGGAAGCTTCCTGGGCTTTGCCCATTTGGATAGCCGGAGCTGAAATACTCAAATACTACGACCAAGGGATTTCAGGCTGGTCCTCCACAAGTTTTGAAACTTTCGTACAAAAGGTACTGGTCTACGTCAACGGCCCTATCTACCAAACGGCCAACTGGCTTATCTCCAAAGACCTTTCGCTCATGTCGGCGGGTGTTTTCCTGAATGACGCTGCGCTCTACAATGAGGGTTATAACCACGTGACCAGCCAGATCGATGATATCAGCACCACCGGTCAGATCCCGGAGCTGACCCGGGACTTTGTACACTCACAATACGTCCTGATCGGTCTGGCGCAATGTGCCGAGGTAGCTTATCAGCAGGGTAACGACGGCCTCTTTACCCATTCGGATGCCCGGTTGCGTACCGGTGCAGAGACTTATACGCTTTCGGTATTGGGTCAAACCTCACCCAGCTACCACAGCAGTTCGCAATGGGCCCGACACAGTGCACCATATGAAATTTTACTCAAACGCTATACGGAGCTGGAGCTACCGGTACCCGTAGTCCAATACTATGTCATTGCCCAAAACCGTCCGGAAGACGGTAGTGAAGACCACTTTGTAGGTTGGCTGAGTGCGACACACGCCATAGAAGCAGAGGCTGGTGAAGCGCCTGTGAGCGAAGGACAGGAAGAAGTGCCCGGCAACCTGGCCTTTAACCAAACAGCAAGCGCCTCTGAAGTACCGCAACCAGAAAATCCACCAGCTGGTGCAGTGGATAACAACACACTCACCCGCTGGTCTGCGCAGGTCTATCCGCAGTGGCTGGAAGTGGACCTGGGCGAAGTGAAAGTCGTAGGCAAAACGGAAGTAATCTTCTTTGAAGACCGGGCGTACAAATACCTGATAGAGGTGAAAAAATCTGCGGCGGATGACTACACCCAGGTGGTGGACCGCACCGGCAATACCACACCCGGGAGTGTAGAGGCCCCGGTCACTGATGAGTTTACACAGACACAGGCCAGGTATGTGCGGATCACCATCACGGGCGCCTCAGGATACACCGGCGCCTGGGTGAGTGTCACTGAATTCCGAATATTCGAAGGGAATGAAGTCATATTGGGCGTTGGGGACAAAGGGCAATACAATGTCTTCCCTAACCCAGCTACGGACACCTTTACAGTGGAAAAGGCCTATAACCAAACCGTGAGTCTGTACAACCTGTCCGGGATGGAACTAATGAAAAAGTCCGCCGGGGTGCCCAAACACTTCGATATATCAGGCCTGCCGGAAGGACTGTATTTCCTGAAAATCCTCTCACCCGATCAGAGGGTAATAGAAACACGAAAACTGATCAAAAGAAACTAAGCTGCAAAAAGCAAATAACCAGCCGAGCGCCTGTAGGCGCTCGGCTGGTTATATAAGAATACTTAATCGTTTCTAATGATTTCGAATTGCCCCGGGGAAACCTCTATGGGCAGTGGAAATCCTTTACCCAGCACCTTCATGCTATCCGCATTCAGTCCCTCCTCGTTTTCAAATCCACTGTTCACCACGGATTCAAATGACTCATAGGAGTCCCACACCACTATATTCACAAAGTTGAACTTATTGTTGCGGCTAATCGCGCGATAAAAGGTGGAGCTCACAAAACCAGGTTTTGATTTAAAATATTCAACATAGACATCCCTGATTTTTAAGGCTTCATTTTCGTGCCCTTCAGGCACTTCTATTGAATTGATGACACTTATTTGCTTCATTGATTATTGATCATGTTTTGATTCATTGGTAAAGCGTTCCCACTTTTTCTTAGCCGCCTGCATCATGGCCGGATACACAATCCACAGCCGGAAGGGTTTGATCAGGGCCATATAAAATCGTCCAAACGCACCTTTTGGCTTCACATAGACGGCCATGTGAACCACCCATATGCTGCCTTCCGACACCCTGCTGATATGCAGGGCAGCTTCCACCGTTTTGTTGGCTATTTCGGAGAGGAATTCATTCTCCAGCTGATACACAGGAATAAAATCACCCGTGCCCGGATCTGGCAGCTGGGCAAAGGTCAGCTGCTCCCGCTCGGCATACCGATGACGAAGCGTGCCCGGAATCAGGTGATCTACCCGCTGCTGATCATCCCAGTGAAACAGCTTTCCCAAAAACAACCTGAACCGAAACAGCAGGCCTGCAAGTCCTTTACCAGACAGTTGATCGCCAGCGGATTTAAACAACTTCAAAAACTGATCGAGGGAGTGCCCGGGTTGGAGAATGACCGGAAAACGCCACACATCCTCCAGTTCATAATCCGACAACAGATCATGAACCCTCAATGGGTGCCTGAGGTGCTCCTCCGGGCTTATTTTTATCTTTTGAGACATAGGGTGGTGACTTTCACTGCTAAATTAATTGAGAAAAACTTACCCAACCGTTTCATAATACCACCACCTCTCCTTTCTACAACTGTCCGCCCATCTGACACAGGTTTATCACCGCCCAAATAAATCCGGCCCTACTTGCTCAGCTACTCCCAACCATTTTCGACCATCAGGCGTCTCTAGCGGAATAAAAATCGCATAATGAAAACATACGCCCGCCTCAACAAGGTAATGATGGCCTCCCTACTCCTGGCCTTTGGATGTAAGGATGATGGTTTGTTCAACAAAGAAATTGACAACACGCCAGCCAAAATAAAAATCCTCTACCCTAAAGCCAATACGGTGAACTACATCACCTCCGTTGGGTACGCCGATTACATGGTTTTCCTGCTTTCAGACCCTGAGAAAAACGGGAAACAATTAACCGTAACGGGAATCGGCACGGTGTCTCTGGAGCTCAATGATAACCCCATCTACTATGATGAGGTGCCGGATACGCTATTTGGCCTCTCCCCCATTATTTACGCCAATGGTGACAACCTGATCCAGCTGCATGTGGAAGTAGAGGACAAGGGCGACCGCAACACATTTAGCGATCACACTTTCAGTTTTACCATGGTGCCGGATAATGCTTTCATTACCAACCCACAATTCACGAAGACAGAAGACCTCAGCATTGAATTCGACGTGCACACTTTCTCAAAAGACCTGGGCTCAGTCGTGTCTTTCAACTTTACCACCGTGGATGTGAATGCCGGGGCTATTTACAACTTTGGGCAACACGAGTACTACAGCTATATGAGTGAAATAAACTGCAACAACTGTAATACCCCACAGCCTGCACTCACGTCACATTTCAGCACCAATATAGTGGGGAAGAACATCAAAAGTGGGGAGAACCTCTACGTCCACATCTATGTGATCGACCATAAGAACTCCAATGGCTCACATACCAACTACCGCTATCCGCTTGGAGTCATTCCTTAAGTGGGGATGACCATACATAAGGTTGCAATGGCGGAAAATTGATCAACCCAAATCACTGTTACTAAAGATTCCGGTATTTATCCATCGCTGTGCTTTGTCCAAAACCGGAATGACTAACGGGGAAAAAGGTCATTCCGGTTTCTGAGGCACGAAGAATACCGGAATCTCATAGTTAATTCGGAGTAGCCTCTAGATGTTTTGGCCGGATAGTTAATGAGAACCTGCTGCGTCTCGCTTGTTATAGACCGCTCGAGCAAGGGCGGGGGTGTAATTTTGTTCGTCGTTCCTGATTTAATTCCCTCAAGCCGGGAAGGCTGTTACTTTTCCTTGATGAAAAGTAACCAAAAATCATGACAGAATGATCACTCCCGACCCTATCCGATCAGTATCGGGGCCATCGCACGCC